>NZ_JACIDI010000004.1:237643-242523 GCF_014196225.1 Bacteroides pyogenes
CATCGCTTTCCACGCTTCTTCGGGTACTTTCCCTGCGTGAGGCGTGTCTGCCGTTCCTGTCTTCCGTTGCTCGCTCTGTGGAGTTGCTACGGCTGCTTTCTGTTCTCGACCGTTCCGATCGTTCGACGGAGTGCTGTCTGAAATCGTTCTCGCTCCTGCCGATCCTCCTCCTGTGGGGAGTGAAGTCGTTATAGTCTTGATTCCCGCGCGAACGGCTGTACGACCTTTCATCCCTGTCCGATCTGTCTGACCGCACGTAGACACTTCGTCTCGTCGGTGCGTTGTGCGGGCGGATGGAGGTGTTCGAGCGGAAGCGTATTGATCCGAAGTCCGAATGGCGGTACGAATGGAACACGCGTTGCTCGCGGATACGGTAGGGGGTGGGGTAGTGTTTCAAATCGTACCTGCCCCGGTAGTAGCTTGCATGGTGAAAGTAAGGGCGGTAGTGGGCGCCGCAATAAGTACGGTAATGGTAAGGTTCGCCGTAATAAAATAAAGAGCGGTCGGGGTAGTTGGCATACACGCGGAAACTCCATCTCCTGCCTGAAAAATAGACCGGGCGGTAAAAGTACTCGGCACTCAGGAACCGGCGGTACTGCGATTCGCTCAATACCCAGCGGAGGTCGTCGTTGCGGATATCCAGCGCTTCGTAGTAATCGTCCAATGCCCATTCGGAACCGTCGGATACGTATTTCATGATGTTGCGCAGGGAGTATATGAAGTCGTAGTTGATTTCATACACGTCGTTGTACTGCGAAGTGCTCAGGTGCAATTCGTAGGCCATCTTGTCGGTAAGGAAGCGCGTTTCTTTGCGTACCTTGCCAACGCTCATCGAGGCCATGGCGGTTGTTCCGGCCGTCAGCCCGATGGCAATGAATAAAATTAGTATTCGTTTCATAGCGTTGCTCTCCTATGTGTGTTTAGGTTTAACTTTGTTATCGAAGTCTGAGTGCTTTGCGTACTTCTTCTCTGTCGGAGCCGAAGCTCAAGATGCCGATCACCGCTTCGAAGTTTTGTTTATCTGTTATATAAGGATATATCTTTATCATCATTTCCTTTTGGTCGGAAGTGAAAGAGATTTGTTCGACTAACTCTTTGGCTTGCTTCGAGGTGAAGTCATACTGTTGCAAGGCCGTTTCTATGAGTCTTTTTTTCTCGTTCGTGGAAGAGTATTTGACGTTGTCGAGCAACTTCCGGAACTCGAAACCATCCATTGTCCTTTCGCGGTCGAAAGAGTGTCTCACCGGCGGGAAGTTGTCGATGGTACTTATGACTGTGGGCGAAGGTCTTGTGAGCGTGGCATTATCGAGATTCATGCTTCTGTCTTTGAACGAGTCCATCCCCGATACGCGTCCGTCTGTAAACTGGATGAGTATGATAGACCATCCCACATCGCTGAGCGGCGAAAATTTGCGGTACTCCCACTCTTCCATATTACCGTCGAAACGGCGGAAGTGGGGTTCCGATTTGAATATGCTGCGTACTTCGGCAGGGGTCATTCCCTGCTGAACGCCCGAAATCATCTGTCCCGACAAGTATTGGGACACGGAGCAGGCGCTGTTCGATAACATGAGTGCCAGAAGCAAGGCGAAAGATAACTTTTTCATCATTTCTAATTATATGGGTTAACGTCGGTTTTCCCGGTACGTTCTTACGAAACTGTTCATTTCATCTTTGTTGGAAGAAAAGGTCAATGTGCTGATTACAGTGAAGAAAGCCTCTTTGTCCACGATGCGGGGATACATTATCTTCATGATTTTCATTCTCTCGTCGTCGAAGGTGTAGAGCTTCGTCAGGCGCAAGCATTGGGCGGATGTGAAGTAAGACGAGGTTATGGCGGTTTGAATCATCGTCATCCGGTCCGAATCGAAAGGTTCGCTCTTTACCTTATTATAAAAGGTATCGAACAGCTTCGGACTCATGATTCGCCCGTAATACGGTTCATAGCCGATGTCGTAGTCGCTTCGGTCGTATTCTTCCCGTTGGCGGGGAAAATCCGGATAGGGATTCGGGTCGCTTCCCACAAAAATATCTTTTACTTCCATGCCATTGAAATAGATGCGTTCGTGAAACAGCTTTCTCCCTTTCCATACTCGTTCGCCCGTACGGGTGTAGCGGGTGGAGAAGACCTCTACGGTGTAGTATCCTCTTTTCAGGTTGGTGACAAAGCAGGTTGTGGTAGGCATGCACATCTGGTTTCCTCCGAAGTAAACGAGTATGGGCGTTTCTCCTCCGTTGATGCGTATCCCGTTCAGCGGCTGCGCTTTCAGCGAGATGGCAGCCAGCAGGAAAATGAGATTTAGAATAAGTCTGCGCATAATATATTGAGTTTTAATGAAGTTGTTTATAATTTACATCACAAAAATAGGGTGAGGAAACTCCCCACCCCAATGATTCTCTCTATTCGTCCGTAGGGATTTCCCTATTCCGTTTAGGGTTCCGCTAATGTGATGCCGTCTTCCTGCAGGCTGATCAGCCGCTTCTTGTACAAATCGCCTACTCCTTTTTTAAAGGTTTTCTTGCTCACGCCGAACGTTTCGTATATCTCGTCTGCCGGGCTTTTGTCATTCAGCGCTACCCGCCCGCCGTTCTCCCTGATGTACTCCAGCAGCGTTTTTGCGAAGTCGTCTACTTTCCCCAAGCCGGGTTTTTGGAGCATCAGGTCTATTTTGCCGTCGTCGCGTACTTGCTTCACGAAAGCCCTCATCTTCCTCCCCGCCTCGAGCGTGGTGAATACCTCGTTCTCGTATAGCAGCCCGCTGTGCTTGTGTTCGATGATGGCTTTGTATCCCAGATCGGTCTTTTGCCAGATGAGTATCTCCACCTCTTCGCCCGGCTGATACTCCGGCATCTCTTTCGAGAGGTATCGCTCTACCTTGGCGGAAGCCACGATGCGGTAGCTTTCTTCGTCCAAGTGGGCGTGGATCATGTACTTCCGTCCCACCTGCATTTTCATCTTCTGCTCGCCGAAGGGTACGAACAGGTCTTTCATCAGTCCCCAATTCAGGAATGCGCCGAACTGGTTCACCCACGCTACTTCCAGATAAGCGAACTGCCCCACTTGCACCAGCGGCGTGAGCGTGGTTGCGACCAGCCGTTCGTCCATGTCGAGATATAAGAATACGTTTAACCGATCTCCCACCTTGCAGCCTTCGGGCACGTAGCGTGCAGGCAGCAGTATCTCCCCCTCTTCTCCGCCGTCGAGGTACATGCCGAAGTCTACCTGCTTCACGACCTCCAGTTCATTGAACCTTCCTAATTCGATGTTCATACT
Source organism: Bacteroides pyogenes (assembly GCF_014196225.1). Lineage (GTDB taxonomy): Bacteria > Bacteroidota > Bacteroidia > Bacteroidales > Bacteroidaceae > Bacteroides > Bacteroides pyogenes_A. The sequence goes on from NZ_JACIDI010000004.1 coordinate 240,918, forward strand.
TTTATTCAATTGATTATATAGGAGACAAAGGTAAACTATTTTGCGAATACTTCAAAGCTGCATTGCTAACCTTTTGTGTGGTAATCGTCAAGAGTTTTTGCAGTAGAACTAATTCGTCTTTCGTCTGTGTTTTATTCGTCTGTCGAACGGGAGACGAATAAAACGCAGACGAAAGACGAATGGTGCACGTCCGTCAGACGTATTGGCGGTTAAAAGGAAAAGCTTGCGGTTGGAATGAAAAAGGTGTAATGCCTTCACGCATATTCGGTATGTGCTATGCCTGCTTTTCGCAGAGCCAATCATGTGTGTGATGTACTTGCTTTTCGTCTCTTTTCTTCTTCGAGTAAAAGCTTTTCCGTGTAACAATCATGTGTGTGATATACTTGCTTTTCTTTTGTATGCGTCACCGATTCTCTTTTGCGCCGGACATCGTCAATCGTATGCCGCTTGCTTTCCTTCAATAGGGATGGAATGTCTGAGATGTTTGCAGGCCGTATGGCAGGGTTTCTTTGCTGTCTGTGAAACCTCTTGCCGGTGCTACCGTAAGTCAGATTGTCAATCGTTATGCGGTTGTTTTGCCGTATGTCAAACATATAGGCACCCCTGCACCATCTTCTACGGCATGATGGCGAGCTTGCTTTGGTCCATGTGAAACGCCATGTCGATGCCAACAAAAGTCATATTGTCAAGTATGGCGAGGTTGTTTTGCTTATTCCGATGGAGAAAATCGTTTTTAAGAAAGACCGTTTTTCCCCTCGGAATGAATCATTGGTTCCGTCATTTGGAAGTTTGACTTATTGCTCTCCTTTTCTAAAATTTTCGATAGCCTGATACAAATCAGAGGCTCGGCTTATGCGGTTTAGAGGCTTCATTTATGCAAATCAGAGTTCCCGTTTATGTGATTTGGAGACTTCATTTATGTCCAAGTTGGCGGTAGGCATCTGTAGTAAGTGTTTCCGTTTATGTGATTTGAAAGCTTTATTTATGGGCATAGGAAAGGTGCGGGTTCAGGGAAAGCAACTATATGCCGCCTTATGGCGTGAACCCTTGTCAGGCAATAAAGCATATCAAAAACATAAGCTCTCTATAAATCGCACAACCGTTTATAGAGGACTTTGCTGTAAAGCGGTATTGGTCACCCCGGAAGGAAACTTAGTGCCTGAACTGCGAGAGGAGTTACCACTGCCGCTCGTATAAGAAGGTATTGGTCACTCCGGAAGGAAACTTAGTGCCTGAACTGCGAGAGGAGCTACCACTGCCGCCCGCATCAGAAGGTATTGGTCACTCCGGAAAGAAACTTAGTGCCTGAACTGCGAGAGGAGCTACCATTGCCGCTCGTATAAGAAGGTATTGGTCACCCCGGAAAGAAACTTAGTGCCTGAACTGCAGATTGAGAACGAGTATCCCGATTCAAACTTTCATTTCCTTCCTGATGCGTATCTTTGTTTTTCCGAATCATCCCAACAGTCCCCCGCTTGGCTTTCTTTCATGTCCTTTCTCATCTTCCTGCTCCTTAGTCTCTTATGTTTTTCTTCTGCATTTTCTTTTGAAAAACTCTTTTTTATATTTGGATGTTGTTTTAAAAGTTTCTACTTTTGCACCCGCT
>NZ_JACIDI010000005.1 GCF_014196225.1 Bacteroides pyogenes
GCAACTTCTTCTCGTGTCATCATAAGTTTTATTTTTGGGCACAAAGATACTGGTCGAAGAGATTGCAGAAAATACGTGGTTTACCGGAGGCTTACAAACAAACAGAGCCTCCGACTGAAACAAACAGAGCCTCCGATCCGTCCGATCAGAGGCTCTGTTCGTTTTTAGCAAAGTATGGTTTACGGAAAACTGATTTTGATGATTTCCGGAGTCCGGATTCCCGGTTTCAATTCGCCGTTGATTGAGAAGAACCGGTTGCCGATTCCAACCAATGCCGCTCCCGCGCGGGCGGTCGAAGAAGTCTCCGTTATCTCTTGCCATTCATCGCTCCGTACATTGTACACCAGTACCTTGCGGTTGAAACGGTACCACTCGGCGGGGTGCAGCAAATAATCTTTTGCCGGGGCGCGGAGAGCCGACAGAAAGATATCTTTATTCACCCCTCCCATGCAAAGGATAAGGCTGTCGTTCATCGCCGCCGCCACGCCGCCGCCCAACGACACGCTCTCTCCGTCGTCGCCCGCAGGTGCGGCAACGGGAATCCACCGTCCCGAAGAGGGGACATACGCATAGCCGTCGACGGAGAGGGTCGGTTCTTTCCCGTCCGCCGCAGGCGCGAAACCGCCCCAAAGGTAGAAACAAGATTCCTTCCCGTTGTGTCCGACCGCCGAAACGGGCTGTATGCGCGGCGGACCGGGAAAATCGGGAAGCGACTGCCACCCTTCGGACAAACGTTGCAAGTCGAGGCATAAGAACGTGTTCGAAGGCTTTCCGTCACGGTTGCCTCCCGCCACGAAAATCCGCTCTCCCGAAAGCGAAGCGGTGAAGTTGTCCAAGGCAAAAGGCAGCGAGGGCAACGGCTCTGCGAACGTCCGCCGCCGCGACTCGTCCCACCGAAGGCGGTACACACCGTTCATCGCGCCTTTTTGATTCGTTCCTCCGATGCAAACCACTCCGTCGGCAGCGGTTACCGCCGCCCCGTATGCGGCAGGAGCAGGCAGCTCGCCCACCTTTCTCCACACGAAAACAGAGTCGGCATCGAAGTCCGCCGCATATACATGGCGGTAATACTTCTTCTTCCCGCCCTGAGCGGCCGGGACGCCGGGGAAGTTGCAACCTCCCGCTATCAGCAACCGCCCGCTAAGGATGCCGGCATAGCAAGCGGATACCCCCTTGTCGAAACCTTTCTCCCCTTTCGGGAATCCCTTCATCGCCTGCATCCGGATATCGCTTGCAGGAGTCTGCCGGACTTCGGCACGGAAACCGGAAGCGGGAAGTCCCGCTCCGTTCACCAGATTGGCACGGGTGAAAGGTTCCCACGCATAACGCACGTAACGGGGACGCGCCACTTTGTCGGCATATACTTTTACTTTGCCGCCCGCCACTTCCGCCTTTGCGGGATAGTAAAGCCCTTCCGTCTCCGCCAACTCGAAGGAGCGCAAAGGCATGCCGTCGGCACTGCCCATCGCCTCGCCGTAATCGAATGTCAGCCGGACGGCTCCTTCACGAAAATCGGCGCTACGGAACAAAGGACCGGAAGGCACTACCGTTTCTTTCCCGTAAGTACTGTGCAACGCCCAACGCGCCAACCGCTCGCCTACCGGTTTCTTGTCGGCGGGATGAACGTTCAGCGAATCGCCCCGATCGGTGCATACCGCCATGCCCGTATATGGAACGGAAGCCATCAGCCTCCGCTGACTGTCGCGGAACCAAGGCCACGAAGGACGGTGGAGGCTCGAAAGCTGCACGTAATAGAAAGGCATGCTTTCATTTTTCCAGTTTTCACGCCAACTGCGGACCAGCAACCGGAAAAGCTTTTCATGCGTTGTTTCGTTGTGGGCATTCGATTCTCCCTGATACCAGATGACTCCTCTCAGCGGGTATCGTTGCAGCGGAAGAATGCCCGACTCGAACAGGTAACACGGCTCGTAAGGATGCCGCGCGTACTTGCCCGCGCTTTTTTTCAGGTTGAGCGCAGCCCTTCCGCGTACCCAATCCTGAATATAATCGTTTTGCATCCAGTCTTTCAGTATCGCCGGGAATTCATATTCCAGCGTGCGGCGGTCTATCCACGCCTCCGTGGGCGAACCGCCCACGGCATTGCAAATCAGTCCTACGGGAACTTGCAGGCTGTCGCGCAGCATCCGCCCGAAATGGTAAGCAACGGCGGAAAAAGCGGCGGCAGTGGAAGGAGTACATGGCTGCCAGCGGGTATCGGCATAATAGCGAAGGCGGTTGAGCGAGTCGAGCACGGCCGGCTCCCACTCCACCGCGTCGGTGCGCCAACGGGCTTTCATGTCGTAAAACATCAGCTGCTCGTCCGCAGCCTGCGGAATATCTTCTCCGGCGGAAGCCGCTTCTTTGAGCATAAACTCCATGTTCGACTGTCCGGAGCAAAGCCATACCTCCCCCACCCACACGTTGCGGAACTCAAACGAGCGGCGGGAACCGGCAATCTTAAGGACAAAAGGACCGCCCGCCCGCATCGGCAGCAAGTCCGCCTTCCATTTCCCGTCTGTTCCGGCACGTACATTCCGCTGCTGTCCGCCCACAGTTACCGTAACTCTTTCGCCCGCATCGGCAGTGCCGCAGATACTGAGCGGAACATCCCGCTGAAGCACCATATTGTCGGTATAGAGCGGCGAGAGTTTCAGTCCGCCGTAATCGCCCGTAACGGCGGAATAAACCGTTTTCGCAAGAAGCGCAGCCCCTTCGGCCGTAGGATGAACGGCATCGGGCAGTAAAAACGGATAAGGATAGAGTGGAGCGTGGAAATCGATGAGCCGGACGGAGGCGCAGCGGCCAACCGTTTCGATGGCTGCCTGTATCTCTCCGTGCCAATCGCGCGTGCCGGACAAGAAGCGCGGGTGTCTGTCGGCTATCGGCGTCATACGGGCAATCAAGATGCGGACATCCGGATTTGCCTGACGGAAGGCGTCTATCAGGGCTATGTAGTCTTTGACGAACGAGTCGCGAAAGTGAGGCCAGTCGCGCGGGTCGGTATCATTGATACCCAGATGAATGACTGCAATGTCGGGTGCGAATTCAATCGCTTTCCGGTACTCTTCCTGCCGGATATAGGGTCGATGCCCGCTACTCAGGAGCGTAGCTCCCGATTTCCCGAAGTTGCCCACTTCGTATCCGTCGCCCAACATCTTTTGGAGCCGGGCTGGATATGCCTGAACCTCCCGGTCGGGCAAACCGTATCCGTAGGTGATACTGTTTCCCACACAAGCAATTTTTATACGTTGCCGGGCAGCGGCAACCAGACAAACCAATAGGCAAAAAACGGCAAACAGGTATCTTTTCATCGCTTGTTCACGTAAGGTTTAACGATCTCCACCCACTTCAAATAGCCTTTTCCGAGCAGATGGAGCCCATCGTTGGTATATTCGGCTTTCATCTTTCCGGTCGCTCCGTCCACGAAATGCGAATAAAGGTCGATATACGTCGCCCCTTCCCTCCGGGCAAGCTCCTGCAACTGGCGGTTGATTTCGGGCACCATCCGCCACCGGGAAGTGTGTCCCTTAAACATCCCGAACTCGTCCGTCACCGGCAAAACGCTTTGCAGATAGAGCTTGGTGCGGGGGGAATCGCTTTTGATTTTCCGCACGATTTGCCCGATATGATTCGCAATGGTATCGGCAGAAGCGCCTTTGTTCACGTCGTTGATGCCTATGAGCAGGAATATTTTGGCGGGCTTTCCTTTCAGAATCGGAGCCAGCCGGTCGTAAACTCCCATGCAGACATCCCCGCTGATGCCGCGGTTCTTCACCCGTTTGTTACGCAGCAATTCCGCCCATTCGGCGCCGTTCGTGATGCTGTTGCCCAAGAAAACGATATCTTTGGACGATACCGGCAAGGCTTCGAAGAGCGTAGCTCGCTGATAGTAAAAAGTGGAATATTTCTTTTCCTGCGCATATCCCGACGCGAATGCCCAACATAGAAGGGCGAAGAGAAAAAGTCTTTTCATGATGATGAAAACAATAAAGATAGGTTATATAACGAATAGAAATAGCGGAACACGCTTTTCCGCCCTCACGACAGCCGCCGCGTTTTAAGGCGCAGGCAACTCCCGCTCCGGCGAATAGACCAGCCCGTCCGCCGCTCTCTCCCCGTCGGGGGTGACAAAGACGCAGGTAAACATCCACTTCACGAGCCGCACTTCGGGGGTTTGAAACCGTCCGACGGGCAGTTTCAGCAGCACTTTGTTCCATCCTTCGCGCAGGTTGACACGGAGAGGCGGACGTGCGACGCAGTTCTCGTTACCCAACGGTATCTCGTTGCTGCGCGTCCGGTGGGTCGCCGTCCACACGGGAGGAAGAATCTCCCGGTCGTTGATCCAGATGCGGCTTCCCTTATAATCCCACTGTCCCTGAGGCGGAGGAAGGTCGCTTTCCGACCGTCCGTAGTTCTGGAACTCCGCCCATAAGCCGACTTCCTGATTGCGGGGAGAATAAACATAAGTATAAGCATAAGCGGTATGATTCTCCCGGGGCGACTTATAGAACGCGGGAACCAGCGTGCCCCATACGTGACGCAAGTAGATGCCCGCTCCCACCGCCGGAGCGGTTCCGTAGGTTTTGCCTTCGTAAACGTAGCTTTCTTCCTGTTTTTCTTCCGGCGGGAACCGCATCGCGAGGTCTCCATGGTTGGGAAAAGCGTCGGTTATCCTCCACTTTACGTTTGTCTGCTTTACATAAGCGAACGGATAACCCGCGAATTTCGTCTGTTTGTACCACAGCATCCGTCGCTCGAAATCGGCAAATTCGAGAAATGTTTCCGACTGCCCGTCGACAGGAAGAATCGTTCCCCGCCCGTCGAAATACTCGCTTCCCCCGCCCAGCCACGCACGTTCGGCAATGGCAAGCATGGCGGGGTAAAAGTTGTTTTCGAGCAGCATGTTTTGCTCCGCCGACAGTTGACGGTCGTTCCATACACCCACAATCACCCCTGCGATATCGTCGCTCCCCGTTTCGGCGTTGTAAATGCGGCTGTTGTAAAGCGCCACCAAATCGCCGAACGTATCGAAATGGTTGATGTAGTGGAAACGGGAGTCGATGGCGGGAATGCCTTTCTGAGCCTTGCCCCGGTAACTCCACAACTGCGTCATGTCTATTTCTCCCGGTTGGTATTTCCATCCCGGATTCCATGAAATGACTTTTTTTCCTTTGGCGCGGACGTAGGATACCATCTCCGGCACGAAGCGGGGATTGGTGAATTCCACCTCATCGGTTCCGATATGCAGGTAAGGTACATCGAAGGTTTCGCAGACTTCATCCGTCAAAAGTTTCAGAATTCTCATTCCTTCCGGGCTTTGCATATCGTGGCGGAAGGTGCGCACGAAGGCTTCGCTATGTCCCGGCATATCTATTTCGGGAATCAACAGCACGTGGCGGGCTTTGCAGAAGGCGACCAGTTCTTTCGCTTCCTCCAAAGTATAATACTTGCCCGGAAGCCTCGTCATGTTGGCGCTGTCGTTTAGCATCGGGAAAATCTTGCTTTCGAGACGCCAAGCCTGATTCTCGGTGAGATGCCAGTGGAAGACGTTGATCTTGAATGCCGCCAATGCGTCGATCTCCCGCTTCAATTCCTCCAACGGAAGATACCCCCGCCCCACGTCGTGCATGAACCCTCGCATCCGGAAGGCAGGCCAGTCCGTTATCTCGCAACACCGGAGCGATGTCCGCTTACCTTCGGTTTCGCCCCACTGCGACAATGTCTGCATGGCACGGTAAACCCCGCAATCGGTCACCGCTTCTATGCGGATGCGACGCTTCTCTATACGCAACCGGTAAGCCTCCTGCTGATTGAGCGGCGCTTCATCGACGGCGGGAACAATAACCACTTCTATCAGCGATGACGCGCGATGATCCGTAGAACCGCCTTTTTGCCTGATCCACTCCTCCCATTCGGATTGCATGACAGGAGTTTTGAGAGCGACTCTGCCCAAGAGGAAACTCCCCTCTCCCGGCTGAAAAATCTGTGGTTTCGGCAGCAAATATGAATCTCCTGACAGCCGAAAGCGTGAATGCGGGATATACGCTTCTTTATACTTCGGCAGTAAATATGAATCTCCTGACGGGTGTTCGGGGTTTGCCGCGCGGACTTCGGGCAGATTCCGGCATAAAGTGTTGCCGCATGCCTCTACCTTTACCGCAAACGCGACGCAGAAAAAACCGCAAAGGAAAAACAACGGATAAAGACGCTTCATGACTACTTGGCGGACTTTACAATGTCTTTCAATTTCACCGCTTGGAAGGTCATGTGCGCCACGCTGCTTTCATACAAGATGCCTACGGTTTCCTTGTCGATCATGGTCAGACAAGTATACCCCCAGCCGTGTCCTTCGTCCAGCAACAGCTGGTTTTCGGGCAACCAGGTCACTCCTCCGTCCAAGCTTGCTTTGATGGTGATATGATGACGTCCCTTTGTCGTATTGGGATTGGAGAACAGCAGCACGTCACGGCCGAGTACGTTCTCGTTCGCCTTTACGTTGATGAGGCTCGCCATACATACCGACTCGGGCAAGCTCTTGCGTGAAGAAACATGTTCGGTCCATGTCTTTCCCAAATCTTTCGTTATGGATACGGCACGGCTTCCGCCTCGATTGTCGCGCATATTGAGCATCAAAACGCCCGGTTCTATCTCCGCTACTTGCGCTTCGGTGGTATTGGTACGCGCAAGGTTGTGCATCTTCCACGTCTCTCCGCGGTCTTTGCTGTACATGATAGCCGCATTCGGCACGCGGGTGGAATCGATAAACTGGGTGGGGAATACCAATGTGCCGTCGCTCATCGTTATTCCGCGACCGGGACCTTGAAGTAGGAAATACCATGACGGATCTTTCACCTGCTCCGTAACATTAATCGGCTCCGACCATGTCTTACCGTCGTCCGTGCTCTTTGCCATCACCAACTGGGCGGTATGATTCAAATCCATGCCGGGATGCGAGCTCCACCAGGCGCGTTGGTTACCCATGCCGTGCGTCCATGCGGCAACAATCCAAACGGTATTCGTCTTCGTATCCACTAAAATGGAAGGATCGCCCACTCCGTTTTGCGCGGCGGGGAGTCCGTCATACTCACCGAAAGCAAGAGGAAGACGCATTTTCTCCCATGTTTTTCCGCCATCGGTACTGCGGCTTAAGCCCACATCCACATGCTCCTGCAAATCGACGCTGGAGTTGTAACGGACATCGTACACCCCCAGTAAAGTTCCTTTGTTCGTAGTGACCAAACCCGGAATACGGAACGCTGCCGAACCGTCGTCGCCCGCATGGCGAACGCCGACTCCCATCCGATGCACGATCTGCTCGGGCGATGACGCATGCCATTGCGCTTCCTTTCCATCTATTTTCACGGAACACAGTTGGGAAGTTATTCGGGTAGTTAAGGAGGTTTCCGGCTTCATCTGCAAGCTGATCCAGAAAAAGTTGACACCGGGAAACAATTTGCGATCGGCTTTCAGTCGTACCTTTCCGGAGGGGCGGACAACCTCTGCGCATTTGACGGAATAAGACGGATTTGCTTGCAAAGTACCTGCCGTACCGCGATGGCTCGAGATATATTCCACCGGTGCAAAACGCTTTTTGTCGCGGTCTTGCAAAGCTTCCGTTCCTCCATAATATAGCTTGACAGCTTGTATATCGCTTGCCGAAGCGTTTTTACCGAAGTCCAACACAACCTCATCCAACACCCGGCTCTCTTTTGCATCCAACCGTAAATAAAGCAGCACATTGTCTTGTCGCTCTATCAGAACCGGTATTTGCGTCTCGTGCACAAATACAGTATCTGCTGCTTTCGCACAGAAAGCACTAATCAACAGAATAAAAAAAAGCAAATAACGTTTTTTCTTCATGATAAGGAAATTTATTTATTAATGCGACCAAAGATAAGACTTTTTTTGCTAAAATGAATCATCGCAACAAGAACAACCTTATTTTTGGCATTTTTCCTCTTTCACCTGAAATGATGTTTCAACATGTACAAGTGAGAAGCCCCAAACGTTTATCTGCTTTTTTGCATCTTATTCTATCAGGTTTCGTATAACCGGTGTCAATAAATCCGCATACCGCATCATGCCTAAATCCGTAAAATGAATACCGTCGACCGTGGCCTCACCATCTGTTCCGAGCATGTCTTTCGATGAAACCAGAATGATATTTTGTTCGTTTTTCTGTTTCAGCTCATTGAAAAGCATATTCAACACTTGATTCTTCGACTTCACCTCTTCAGCTATCCGGTTATCATACAAAGTGTGGGTAAAGATTGGATCTTCTACAAAAATGACAGGAGTAAGCGGTTGTTTATCGCGGATAACCTTATAAAAAGCCTCCATCCGCTCCTTCATCTGATCAACCGAAGCATTGGGAGCAAAATCCAGAATAATTGCAGACGCATCTACTTGAGCAATCACTTCTGCAACCTCTAAATCCAGAAAAGCGTTTCCACTGAAGCCGAGATTGATACATTCGCGATTCAATCTGCGTGATATAATATTGGTATGTGCCATCCCCGGACGGGAAGCACAACCGCCCTGCAAGATGCTGGTTCCGTAAAACACTATCGGTTTTCTGCGAACGGGAAGGTTTACCGCAGGTTGTTCTAAAAAAGACAAAGAATCGATTCCGATGGAGAGAGAACAGACACCATCGTAAAGCGGCAAATAAAGCATAAACTCTCTGTCTTCGACAGACATATTGGAAATAATGGTGGCTTCGTTCTTTTTACCTGTGGGCCATCCTGCATTGACAAAACGCCACTCGGCGTTTTTCTCCAGGCAATAAAGGTCCACTCCCTTTATACCGATAGAAGTCATATGGGCCATGCCATAATTTTGAAGCACTTCCCACCTTACAGCTATTTTTGTAGAATTAGTGCGAAAGCGCAAAGACATTCCCGCCGAATGACGACTTAATTTCCACAACTTCGGACGGGAAGTCTGCTCCAGCGAATCCGGCAACCGCGCATATCGCATATGAGTAGCTTGCGTCGCTTTCCCTAACAGCGGGAATGGAGCCGCGTCATAGTAAACGAGTTGTGCCTGTAACGTACATAAAAACAAGCACAATATACTGAAAGCAAATATCCTTTTCATCATCTGAGTCCAACAGCCGTTAATACCTTCCGTTGCTTTCCGTCACTTCCTTTAATGGTTTCCTTTCCGTTGACCAACATACAAGAAGAACCGCCTCCATCCAAATTCAACGCTTCTATACAACCCAGATTCTTCATGACGAGCGCCACATCCGCAGTTGTCAACCCCGCTACTGCTTCTGTCTGGTTGCGTCCTTCGCATACGAAGAGAATCATCTTTTTGTGCGGCGTGATACCAATTGCTGTACGGGGGTGATTGGCTGTAGCGCCTACTTCCAGCATCTCTTGCACATAAGTATTTTTAATTTCCCCTTTATTCAGCAATACAATGATTCCGCCGATAGCTGTTGTCGCTTCCAAAACCTCGGCATCGGCCGGAAAAGAGGCGGAAGGTACGGGCAGAGGTTCTTTCTTTATATCGTTTTCGGCGGGTGCGGGATAACAATAGTTAATTTTATCGGAAGTGAAATAGGTCCAAGTGGTTTTGAATGTGCCGTCTTTCATCTGACAAAAAGCTCCGATCGTAGGATGCCAAAACTTCACCCAATCTTTAGAATAGTAATTTTGGTTAGGAGCTGACATTTTTCCATCACGAATAACCATGTTCTGTGTATAATAGAAGCCTTTGGAATAGAAAAAGAGCCCGCCGTTTATAATTACAGGAGCTTTTGAAGACATATAGAATTCCGACGGAGTATGTACCGAACTCCCCCCATATCCTTTGGCTTTCTCGGAATACGCAATATCTCCCAATACCTCAAACTTAGCTTTCGACATATCGGCAACAGCTATATATGCAATTGCTTTCTTTCCCGATAATTTATCTGGCGATTTATATACCTTGATATAATCCGGAAGCTCCCCAAGATTATCAACAACTACCCATCCTTGCTGTACAATCGAAGGATTTTCTTCCTGCTCTTCTTCCCACTCCCAAGGGTGTTCAGGATAGCTTTCACTGCATGAACAAAAAGGAAGAGCAAACAATAGCATCATTAAGAATCGTCTGGTCATCATAAATCAAGTCCTCCAAAAACATTTTAATTTAGTAAACAATATTGTTATCAACAGAGCCAAAGAAGTCACGATTACTCCTCGTAAAAAGCCTAACCATGCATCATGCTCCAAATAAGACAAATATTTTCCTAATCCTGAAAGATTAAGTATCGGCATAACAACCAATTGTGTAGCAACATACGCAATCATTGGATTTTGTCCGGCATATTCCAATGGATGTGTTATTTTACTCCATGAATATATATCACACATGATGGAGAAAGCAATCATTGCCATAAAAGAGAGTCCTGACGTTAAGAAATAGTAGCTATATGTGGAAGGATCTTTACGAACTCCCCCTTCATAAGCTTCCCAGAAAAGTCCTAACAATAACAAATAGGCACCCACTCTCCACAGCTTATACCAATAATCAGCATTCTTCCCTTCGATTTGCAATAAGATATATAATATGTACAGCAATATAGATGTAAACAACAGATTAAACAGCAAATGACGAGTATAAAGCCCGTATAAATTTAATAGGATAATTCCTGCAGAACATAAAAGAATCCAAGGCATTCTTTTATGTTCATCCTTACTCATGGCAGTCTTCACTATTTCCGGACTGCTTTTTAACCATTCATAAAGATATTCGCCTGCGATTGTCCCGGGAATCACAATAAACAAGTATTTCAAGTAGGTAAATTGATACATCCATGGCAAAGGAGAAAAATTCATTATACTAAAATTCCATGATTGTTCATTTTCACTTCCCAGAAAAACACCCATGATAAATGGAAGTATAGCTATACGAAACCAAACTTTATTGATAGTGGTAAGATAAAGAAGAGAACCAAAAACAGCCATATTCGCTAATACCAGAATGATTATATTGCTGTAGCTAAGACTAAATTCTCTCCCATTGGCATAAGTAACGTTCAGCAACAATGCAATACCTATACAATAAGCCGATACTTTTATCAGCTTTCTCACATATTCCGGCATCTGAAAAGGAAATCTCATAAACATCGGAAACATCAGAGAAAATCCGAACAAGGCGATGCACCAAGAACGCGCATCCTGAGGAGAAGACAAGACATAAGGATATATGTGTTGGATAAAAACAGCAAAAAAGGTTAAGCGAAAACCTCTTACAATACAGTCATATGCTATCTTCCATCTTGAAATACCGTTCTTGTATTTATTACCTATTGAAAACGGGAAAGCGGCTCCCATAGCAAACAAAAAGAAAGGGAACACCAAATCGACCCAGGTGATTCCATATACAGACCCATCGAACACAAAGTTGGAACGAGGGCCTACCTGGGCATGATACATCCAACCGGGAAGTATTCCCCAAGCTATATTGGCCGAAAGCACCATTGTCAGAATAGCGTATCCCCGGAAGGCATCCAAAGAAGAAGCACGCAGACGATTCATAATCTATTTCTTTGACTGTACTACAATTCGAAAAGGAGAGGCAGGAAGCTCTGCATTATTACAAAGATTTCCTTCCATATAGTTTCGAAAACAATAACGTACTTCAGTTGGCTGAGAAACTGAGTCGTTCCAGACTTTTACACGCGCAGAGCCGTTAATCACCTCCGCTTTTGCCGGCAAAATCTTTCCGTAATTATCTACTATCTCAAATCCTTTTAAACATTGATTCTCCGGAATAAGTCCCTGGCTTCCGTGCTCAAAAGTGATTTCTACCACATTTCCTTTCAATATGTGACTCTTATATAAAGGTCCCGAATACAGAAACCCCTCGTGCCCGTAGGTCTTAGCCAAGGCCCAATAAGCCAAACGTTCTCCGACTTTAATCTTATGAGGAGGGTGTATAAACTTCTCACTGCCGGCATCCGTAGTCGTAACCATTCCTACATTAGAAACTTCGGCCATCAACTCCAACTGACATTGGCGAAACCAGGCCCACCCGAAGTTGTCTTTCCCGTCAGACTGCCAAGGAGCAATTTGCACATAATAGAAAGGCATATCCGGATTCTGAAAGAATCGCCTCCATTGATTGACCATAGCGGGGAAAAGTTTTCTGTACAGTTCAGGAGCAGAGGAATTAGCTTCTCCCTGATACCAGATAACACCTTTAACAGAAAAACCCTTCCAAGGATGAACCATCGCATTCCATAACAAAGTAGGTGTTCCTGCCGGCCATTCAAATTCAGTTTGCGTTTGGTCGGGAAGTCTTACTTCTGAAAAATGCAGTAAAGTATTCCGGTCCATCCAAGCTTCTATCTTTGAAGCGCTCCAGGAAGAATGAATCAACCCCACAGGAACGTTAAGCGAACGTTGCAGTAAATCGCCAAAGAAATAAGCAACTGCACTAAAATCTCCAACTTCTTTTGGAGATAATTCTGTCCAAGAACCTGTTACATCTTCTTTCGCAGAAGTACTCAAATCGCGCTTAACCGTGAACAGACGCAAATGTCTTGTTCGATCGGCAGAAACAATGTGAGATTGAGAACCGTAAACGGGTTGACCGCGAAACCCTCTGACCGGCATTTCCATATTCGACTGACCGGAACAGAACCAGACCTCTCCTATCAGAATATTATTAAGAATGAACTCTTCTCCATCAAAAAAACGAATAGAGTATGGGCCACCAGCTGTAGGAGTAAACACCTTTGCCTTCCAATTGCCATATTCGTCACTTATAGTCGAAATCTTATGCCTGTCCCAAGAAACTTCAATCGTAATTTCTTTATTGGGCATGGCCTTTCCTTGAAAAAGGACCTCTGATTGTTGTTGCAATACCATATTATCTCCCCAAATGGAAGGCAGATAAACCTTGGCCTGGACTTCTATTAAAGGAAGAAAAAGGCAAATAATCCATAATTTACATAAAACAGCTTTCATTATTTCGTATTTAAAATGGTTTGTCGATACACATTACCGAAGCGATCTGTTACTCGAACTTCAATCTCGGCCCGCAGATTTCGAGGAGTTACACGAAACATGTGGTGTGTAGGAACTGCCGAAATCCAACTTTGCATGATTCCCTTTTTATCCTGGCACACCTTCTGAGCATATGGGTCAACGCCTTTGTACTGATGCATCTCTCCCATCAACTGCCCATTTTCCAGCCATTCCACTTTCCAATCCTTATCCCAATTCCAAACATTGACTATAATATCCTTAGGAAACTCTTTGGAAGAACCCATCGGATAAGCGCGAAACTGATATTCTTTCGGATGACCTGCACTTTTATAATACCATTGTACCTTGTTCCCATTTACTTCATACACTCCATATCCTTGAGGAGTTCCGTCTATACACACATCAGCATGCCACCAAATTCCGCATACAGCTCCCGTATTGTGCTCCATATGGCGGTCATTAAATACAACATTGGAATTAGAATGCAGATGTCCGGTAAGAAAATGTGTTTCATAACCCTCCAGCAATTTGAATAAAGGTTTCGCATTGATAGTCTCACCGGCGAGCAAAGCATAATCATAATTAAAAGGTCTTTCTTTCTCAGTGATACGAATTGGAATATGCGTAACCAAAAAAATCAGCGTGCCTTTGGGAACATATGATAAATCTTCTTTGATCCACTTCAAAGTCTTTTCATCTATATACCCGATATAAAAGTGATCACGCCCGACATAAAAGCTATTATTGATTACAATATAATGCGCTCTTCCTTTATTAAAAGAATAGCGAGTCGGGCCGAAGTAGCCTTCAAAAGTATGATAAGACGTCTCATGGCTTCGGCCTCCATAATTCATATCATGATTGCCTATAGCTCTATATATAGGTAATCGCAGTTTCTCTACCCTTTCAATATAACTCGAGAAAAATGCTTCGGGAGTATCCCAAAAGAGATCTCCGCAATTAAGCCCAAAGACATCCTGATTCGAACAACCATCGATCAAAGATTTATAGTCTTCCAAAATCGGAGTATACAAATCCCAGTGTTCTTTTAATCCGGCCTGTACATCGGCCTCCACAACGAACAAATGCCTATCATCATTCAACGGATTTTTTTTCAATCGAAAATTATATTCAGTGGATTTATTCACATTAATCTCTTCATAAAATCTCGGAATAGTTTGACTGCATTCTGTCAAATAACCGGCAGGAGTGGAAATATACACAAAGCGGGTATCTCCTAAATTCGGAAGTTGAAAAAAACCATTCCGGTCCGTTGTTACACAACGCAGACCATCTGTCACAACAACATTAGAAATTCCTTTTCCATCACATGTAACCGTACCTTTAAGTATTCGAACCTCATCTTGGTTTTCCCTATTCAATGCTTCTTTCAGTTCATTCCACCAATTATTTCGTATGATATGAACAATATCAAAAATCATTACCCCATCCGACTCTTTCAAGTTCATGCGTACAGCTTTCTGAAACTGAGCCGCGTCCATTTTATAATCTTCCACATAAAGGCCTCCATATACAGGTGTGGCATCTTTCAACAAATATTTGGAGTACCTGCATCCTCCCTCTACACAAAGATAATCTCCGCTGGAAAAGCCGCTATCTGTTTCATTCTTATGCTTTCCGGAAGATTTGTAATACTCATCCAACGTAACGTTCCAGTAATAATTGCCATTAGTATAGAAATCTATCAGTTCAGCATAGCCGTAATTCTTATATTCAGGAGTGGCCCAATCAAAATCTTGGCTGGCATCATAATTCCGGCTTGCCCAATTAACCCCTACTTCAAAATAAGTGGGATACCAAGCACCCGTATATGAGCCCAGCATACAGTCGGGTCTTATTTTCTTTATGGAAGCACGAACATTTTTTACAAAATTATAAATGATCGAGGCCCGCCAAGCCAGCCATTGACGGTAATAAACACCTTCTTTTCTATATACTTCTCCTTTATCATCAACCTTCCATTCAAAGATATCCTCCGGAAATCGTTCTAATTTCTTTCCTATAAACTTCTCAAACATCTTTCTCGACTCAGGAGAAAAATCAGACTCGATACAATCGTAACGAGTACGATCGAGCATAATGCCATTGAAAGCATAATTGCGGACAACCTCTTTAATTATATCGATTTCATATTGCTGTACTTCTTTCAGTGCCGGATTTAAAAACATAGTTGCTTTCTCTTTTATTTCGGTAACCGGAATTAATCCTCTTTTGGCAATATAATTGACAGACTGCCACTTTTTATGTTTATCGTAAATAGCGCCTCGCTTGAGGATATTCTGTCCGTCAGCAAAAATATTCATGCCTGCAAAAATAACCATCTTATATTCATGGGCCACTTGTATAAAAGTGTTTATAAAATCAAAATCAGGCCGTTTGAAGTTTTTCCATTCCTTTTTTTGTGCGGCATACTTGCTGGGATATAATACTTCTCCTGTATTCCCCTTAATATCCAGAACAAGATGGGTGATACCCACATCATGGCATTTTTCCACATAGTAGCGAATAGAATCGGGATAACTGAACCTTTCGAAGTTCGCCGAGCAGTCCAACCACATGATTTTGGGTTTCCCTGCGGCAAATGCAGAAATTCCGATGCAGTACCAAAGAAACAAAACTAAACTCTTTTTCATACTTGTATTCTTACTAATTATTTCTTAGTTAATTCTACCTCAAAGCTCCTCCGGCCCTCATTCCATGTTCCACTTCTTTCCATAATCCCTTGCGGATAATATGTACTATATCAAATACCATCAATCCATCCGAGGCTTTCAAGTTCATTTCTATTGTTTTTGAGAGTTTCGGGGGATCATCATAAAATTGATCTACTAGAATTCCTCCAATAAATTTATTCTCTCCCAATATTTCACGTAAGTGCAGACAAGAGCCTTCGACACAATACCAAATTCCAGATTGCGCCTTTGAATCTGTTTCGTTCCAAACCGTTCTTTTCGTTTTCTTGTACTCCTCAATTGTTATATCTGTATAATAGTTTCCCGTAACATATAAATCTATCAATTCAGCATAACCATACCTCTTATATTCGGGAGTAGCCCAATCAAAATCTTTGTTCGGATCGTATTGATTGCTTGCAAAATTAACACCGACTTCATAATAAGAAGGATACCAAGCACCGGTATAAGTTCCAAATGCAATGTTCGGGTTAATGGACTTCACCTCTTTACGTGCGCGAACCATAAAATCATAAATATTCTTTGTTCGCCATTCAATCCACTTCAGAAAGAGTTTCCCTCTCTCAGGATAATATTTTTTATTTTCATCCTGCCTCCACTCAAAGATATCTTCCGGATATTTTTCAACCCTCTGCCCTATATATTCTTCAAACTTTTTACGAGAAAGAAAAGAAAAATCGGCAGAAATTCCGTCATAACGAACTCTATCCAACATTAACCCGTCCAGACTTGGATATTTTTTGACCAAATCTTTCAAAACGTTCAAAATATGTGTTTGAAATTCTTCATTAATAGGATTTACCATTGCCGAATACTTTTTCTTCTGAGTCGTAATAGCAACAATACCTTCAGGAGTATAGAGCGTGGAACTCCATTCGGGATGGGTAGAATACACTAACCCGCGATCAAAATAATTATGTCCTGCTACAAAGACGTTGAGTGAAGCATAAACCTGCAGGCCTAACTCATGGGCTTTTCTAAGAAAATGTCCCAAGTAATCAAAATCCGGACGTTCGAATCCTTCCCATTCACGCATTTTAGGTGCAGTCTCTGTTTCAAATAAAACTTCTCCCGTAATAGGACGCACATCAACAACAGCATGAGTAAAGCCTAAAGACTTCACCTTGGTCAAATAATAATCGATCGAGTCAGGATTGCTGAATCTTTCGAAGTTTGCTTCCGCGTCAAACCACATCAGAGCCGGCTTATTCGTTTCACCAACTATTTGTTTTCCTCTCGTTTTGCATGCACTTAAAACAAAAACAAGCATTGTTATTAATAAAAGTGGTAATGTTATTTTTCTCATATTTCGCATTGAACTTTCTTAAAAACCATTCTTATAACGACGTCTAAATATTTTCAGTACTCCTATCGTATATCAAAACTCACTTTATAGCAAGTTCGATTCCTTTTTTGGCATATTGCCATTGTAGCTGTTTTTTCAGATGAATCATATCAAACAGAAAATAACCGTCACAAGCATCCATACAAGCTTTGACAGATTCAACAATCGCCTGATTCTCTTGTTCTTGAGTCGCTTTATTTTCAGGATCCCAATTACCGACATCAGGCCCTCCCGCTACAATAGAGCATTCACTCTTTATTTTAGCTTTTGCAAGTGAGCAGAAGCCTTGCATAGTCCATTCGGTAGTTCCGTAAACTCTCAGTGGAGAAGCATAAGCGCCTATTAAAATCTGATCCATGATTGCAGCATAACCGTAATTCTTATATTTAGATGTTGCCCAATTATAAAACTGAGAAGTATCATAAGTAGAAGCTGCCCAATTAACTCCAACTTCATAATAGGTGCTGTACCAACCACCGACATAGACTCCAAATTTGATTTTTGAATTCACACTCTTCACTGCATTGGATGCTTTTTGCATGAAGTCGTAAATCACTTTAGTTCGAAATTCCAACCATTTGGTAAGATACTTGGGATATTGAGCAGGCAATCTCTTAGTTCCCGGTAGCAATATCTCATCCGGATAGTTTTGAATCCGGATGCCTCCCATATAGGCCTCAAATTGCTTACGAGAATAATCGGAAAAGTCGGATTGCAAATTCAGATAACGCCCTCTATCCAGAAAAATGCCATCTAAATCATATTTAGCAAGATCTCTGAGCAGATTACATAAAAACTGCTGCACATCGGGGTGTGCAGGATTAAAAAACTTATCCTTTTCTCCCGTATCCATTATGTTTATAATGCCTGTCCCAGTATTAAGTTGTGTAGCCCAACCTTTTTTAGATGGATCTCTATGAAGTAATCCGGTTCCGCCATCTATGGAATTTCCTCCGATAAACGTATTGATAGCTGCATGTACACGAAGTTTCTGCTTACGCGCTTCGTCGATAAATGCCTGCAAATAATCCCATGTGGCATTCCTTTCTATCTTCGTATAGCGTCCGTTGACCCATGCATAAAGGAATCTTACTTGATCTACTATGCTTGTTTTGAAAAGTACATCTCCGGTAGTAGGGCGTACATCAACGACAACATCTGTGAACCCGGCATCTTTGGCTAATGCCAAATCACGGGCTATATTCTCTTTATTGTCGGCAAAGTCAGGGAAGTTAGCAGCTGCATCTATCCAAATATAACGTGGTTTTGCAACATTTGGATTTTCCGAGGGGTTTCCTGAACTCCCTCCATTCGTATTTCCCCAATAATCTTTTGGATTCCCTTTTCCACATCCTATAAAAAAACAAATGAATATGAATATCCCAAATCTAAGTTTCATCGTAACATCCCTCTCTTTTATCATTTTAAGATGACAGATAGAGCCCATGACCGAAATAAGGCATGGGCCCTATATTTAAAAACAATTATTCGAATCACATATCAATACAGTCGCAACGCACACAGCCTACATACCCATTTGTAAACATGAAATAAATATACAGATAGTAGCCGTTATCGGAAACCTTGAATGCTACATCACCCGTTCCATTACCATTCACGTTACCTAATGCTTTAGCACCGTAATTTCCATTGATACCTAATCCATCATCACCGAAATTAATTGGTTGATTAGTCAAAGAGTTACCAGATAAATCAAATAAGTAAATAGAGTCGTCTTTACCCCATGTAAAACTATTTATAGAGTTTGAAACAGCGAATCGAGATTTATTAAATACAGTATAATCTACCGCATTTTGAATCCAATTTGAACTAATATCAGGTCCTTTATACTTAATCGTATTTGTTTTCCCATCGAACCAACAGAAATTTCGTGGTGTCGTATAGAATGCCGCATAATAATCGCTTGTAGGATCGGTTGGATCAGAATAAATTACATCAGCATTAATTTTCCAATTACCCAAACCTTGAGCTGCAACCTTTTCCGGAGTTTGTGATCGCAAAGCACCTCCAACCACCTGCCAGCGTGAAAACTCACCCTGAGTATTATAATGTGGAGCTGTAATAATAGCATTCTCATTTAAGCTTCCTACTACTGACAATTTACGCCCCATGGCAATTCCTGTTTCGTATTCGATATACTTTTCGGGTATTCCGTTCACACCGTTTACTCTCCATACGATGAATGTAGGTTTCTCTTTAGGACCCGCATTAGGAGCCAAGTTTGTAAACAGAATATTATCCTCATCATCGGCTGTTATATAGAAGTTTGTCAAACTTCCAGCAAATAAACTGATATCAATATGTCCGACATTCTCTCCAGTTTCACCATTCAAATAAATAGCTTTACTATTACCACGATCATTAATTACTACATGCTCTCTTGTCACTGCAAATCCTGTAGCCATGTTCGAGCTTGTAATTCCTATATCAGTAAGCTTTTTGGCCCATAACAATTTGGCACTATTGGTGCGCAATCCCGCAGCAAGCTTTTTCGGAACCTCTTTTTTAACAGTATATACTGCCTTATCCGTACCGTTTTGAGCGGTCACAGTTAACTTTTGTTCCTGATCATAATTCAGCGCCTGTTTTGCCGGATCAGGAGTAATAGTAGCTCCATGTGAAATTGCGACATCTGCTATGTTTTCCCCTATATTATCCGCTGAGATTAAAGATATGGTTTTTGTCTCTTCATTAATGATACCGGACAGGTTTAGTGCTTTCAACTCAAATCTGGTAATTGCACACTGATCGCTTTTACGAATTTCTGCGATTATTTTATATTCAGCTACCTTTCCGCTTTGCTCTTTTACAGTAATAAAATTATCTTTCGTGAAATCTAAAAAGAGTAAAGAAGGAGAGATGTATACGTTATTATCTAAATCAGCGATTACTCTCATTTTTTTCAATGCAGACTTTTCCAACACATTATCTGAAAAACGAGGATAATTGTACGGAAATACAACTGTAATTACATGATTCTGATAATCGATTTCGCTTGTAAAACGATTCTCATCTCTATCATCATCAGGGAAAGATGCAATCAGGTTATTAATTCCGTTCCTTTCCACATTCGGTTTAAATTCTTCCGGACTATGGCATGCGCTCATTCCTATGAGTAGCGCAATGACAGAAGTGACTGATAATATTTTATTTTTCATTGCGTGATTTTTTAAATTATTTCCATTCATCATATTGCTCAATTAGCGAGTTATTCTTCAGCTCAGAAGTTGGTACAGGAAGAACGTAAAGTTTTTTAGGGAATTTGCGGTCCTGACCATCGCAATCAATATATTCGTATGTCCCATTTGTTATTTTAATACCGTGACAACGATAATTATTATATTCTATATGAGCCAGCTTCCAACGTCGCATATCCCAAAATAAATGTCCTTCATATGCCAACTCTATTTTACGTTCGTTCCGATAATCTTTGAACCAAGCTTCTCCAGTAGATAATTTAGCAGGTAAATCAACTCCCTTACGTCCACGAACACGGTTCATTAAACTTTGTGCTTCTCCGCCTTTATTGAGCCGATAGGCAGCTTCTGCTTTATTTAGCAAAACCTCTGCAAAACGAATTTCTACCCAAGGTTGAGAGCTCTTTGTACCTTTTATATCTATGAGTTTTTCATCTAATAATTTCCGTAAAAAATAGCCGGTAGTTGTTTTTCCGTAAGAATACGACTGTTCTCTATAAGGCATAAAAGCTCCATTTGTGCCTCCTACGCTGCAATCCATCTTTTTTCCTTTCCAAGTGCTTCCAGCATAAATAACCGTAGCCGCAAAGCGAGGTTCCAATTCATCATACGGTGGGACCTCTGTGGTTATGCCATGCCACTTGCTCCAATCCACTTTCTTTCCGTCTTTCGTTTCATACGATTCCACCATTTCTTGAGTCGGCGTTCCCAAAGCCCCAAAATCATAGCCATCACATTGCGGTACATAGAATTGATCGAAAGTATGATTCGGCCCACTGTCTTTGTTGTAGTCGAATTCCAGTATCGCCTCTTTATTGTTTCCCTTCCATGCATTAGCGTAGCCTTCCACCAAATCATACAACTCCAGCTTTTCTACTTCACTCGCAGCATCATATGCATCTTGCCAGCGTTCTGCATATAACATAGCCCGTGATTTCAGTGCATATGCAGCACCTTTTGTCACACGACCTTTTTCTTGCGCTCCCCACTCTTTAGGTAAATTTTGTGCAGCAAAATCTAAATCATCAGCAATAAAATTCCAAGTATCATTTGCTGAACTTCTTTCCTTATCATTAGACGTAGGTAATTTATCATATAGTATTACTCCTCCATGCCGCTTCGCCAGTTGGAAATATAAAAAGGCACGAAAAAAGCGGGCTTGTGCTTCCCATCTTACATTCTTTTCTTCGGGAAATGCGGAATATTTCTTCTGCATCTCCAAAAACTGATTAATCTGGCGAATACTTCCATAAGCCAAACTTTCTGTCCATATATTATAACGACAGCCATCAGGACTGATTACATCCGGATTAGTAACATAATTATTAGGATGCCCTGCCCGGTCTCCCAATGCCACAGAGCCATATTTAAATGTTTCTGTCAAACTTTCTGTTAAACTACCACTAAATTGAGCGTCTCCAAAAGGGCCATATTTATGCAGATAAGTATAAAAAGCATTCACGTTTTTATTCACATACTCTTCATCTTGCCAGACGATTTCATCACTTATATTCTCTGTTTGTTCTACACCATCCAGCCAATTATTACATGAACTTATCATAAAGCTCAATACGAACAATGATATAATCTTTTTCATATTTTTTCGTTTTAGAATGTTAACTTTACCCCCATCGTATAAGTTCTTTGCTGGGGATAGTATCCGTTGTTTACTGCGGGTGATTCCGGATCAATATTATACTTGATTAGGCTGCTCAGAGTAAACAAATTGTATCCTTCCACATACAACCTCAATGCTTGTATGCCTGTTGAATATAACCATTTTTTAGGGAAATTATATCCTAACTGCGCTGTTTTCAAGCGTAAATAATCACCTTTCCTATACCAGAAAGTAGAGGAAAAACCATTATTATTACTTGGTCCGGCAATCTCTAAACGAGGGAATTCTGCATTACGATTTTCCGGAGTCCATGAGTTCTCCACTAGAAAAGTCGGAGAATTTCCGCCATGATAAAATGGCTTTGTGAAAGATGTATTATCTTGCACTCCTTCAGAACCTGTAGCGGTATATTGTCCCGTCAATGCTACAACACTATTCAACCCCCAAGAAAAAAGTAAGTCCAAATCGAATCCTCTCCAATTACCAAAAAGATTCAATGAGCCAGTGTGGGTGGGAGTAGAACTTTTGCCTACATATCCCTGATCTTGAGCTGCTGTTATGATACCGTCACCATTTCTATCGACATATTTAATATAGCCGGGAAGGGCTTTATAACCTCTAACTGTGGCAGAATTTGCTATTTCTTCATCTGACTGAAACAATCCATCAGCAATAAACCCATATTTTGCTCCGATCTGTTTACCCGTAGCCCTTTGATATTCCGGAGAATTGTCAGAATCACCGGCATACTTGAGCCAGCGACCATACGCATACGACCAAATCAATTTAGCTCCATAATTAAAATCTCTAATATTATTATGGTGAGTTAAAGTAATTTCATAGCCTTTATAGTCACATTTGTTCGAATTTGCATATTGATAATAATATCCTCCTCTTGACGGAGAAAATGAACCGGTTACTCCTGACAACTTATCGAATTCATATTTATAAAAAACATCTATTTCTGCTCCTAATAAACCATTCCACAAAGTTGCGTCAACTCCCAAGTTGTAATTTAAGCATTCAGACCATTTCAAGTATGGATTTCCTAAAACAGAAGCGTACAGCATTGACTGGCTACTTCCTCCCAATATAATCGCATTTTTTGATAAATTCATCAAATTTCTCCATTGAAAAGGCTTTAAATTACTTGTTGCCGTTTTTCCTGCACCGATTCTAAACTTAAGATTATTTATAACCGAAGAGACGTTAAACCAATCTTCTTTATTAATTCTCCAACCAACAGATATACCCGGTAATGTTATCCAACGTTTATTCATTCCACCGAACAAATAACTACCATCGTAACGCAAGGATGCTTCCAAATAATATTTATCATCATAATTATAATTCAAACGTCCCACAAAACCTGCGACACGCCTATGGCCACTATAACCACCTATGCCCGGATATTTTTCAGATCCGTCTCCCGTCCGATTTGTTATTTTATTAAGTTCATCCAATTGAATAAAGTCTAATCCATATCCGGTTGCACTCAAAGCATTACTCTTGTTCTCACGAGTCTCTGCCAATAACAAGCCTCCAACTGAATGTTTGTCGAACTTATTATTATAGACAATACTTGTTTGTGTAGTAAATGCATACCCGCGAGAAGCAGCCTCACTCAAGCTTATAGTGTTGCCTACGGCATCATAGCCTTTATGATAAGTTAACTCCGAAGAGTCTGCCGTAGGAAGATTCATTATCATCACGTCATAAGGATTATTTAATATCTTACTAAAAGTAAAGGTCAGATCATAAGCACCTTGAAACTTAAAACTCAAACCTTTTAACCAAGGAGCATCATATTGCAGAACAAAGTTGGATTGAAAATAAGAATAATTAGATCTACTATATCCTGATTCATTAATAGACGCCAATGGTGCTACCGGAGAAGAAGCTGTTGGTGTAGAGACATTATAACGTTTCCCTTGATATTCGTAAGTGTCAGGCACATAAGGCAAAGCTCTAATGATTTGCTGCGGCACATTATGCCAATCGTTCGGATTAGCAGAATAGCGCGGAGCATTTCTTTTTTCAACACGTCCGGAGACACCTAACTGAAAAGTCAAACTCTTAGTCAACTTAGCATCAATATTAGAGCGAAGATTCAATCGCTCATAATTATAGTTGTCGATATTTCCGTTTTCTTTTAAATAACCTATGGAAGCGAAAAACTTAATCCTTTCACTACCACCGGTAGCTGATATATTATGGTGAGTCCGGGTACCTGTCCCATAAATCTTATCATACCAGTTAGTGTTTCCCCAACCGTCTTTGCCTTCTCTCATTTTTTGTACCATCTTATTAGTAAAAACAATAGGATCGCCCTGCAATTCACGGGCCTTATTATACCAATAAGCATATCCCGGTCCGTCCAACCATTGTTGTTGAGCAGCATTTTGACTGATACCTACGGTTCCGGTATATGTGATAGACATTTTATCTACTTGTCCTTTCTTGGTGGTCACGATAAACGCCCCACTTGCATCAAGGCCGTATACTGCCACGGCAGAAGCATCCTTTAGAATAGAAACAGATTCTATTACATTCGGGTCTAATCCATTAAAGTCGGCAGAAGTGCGCCGGATTCCGTCAATTACATAAATTATACCGTCTTGTCCACGCATGGTTAAAGCAGCATTATCCGATCCGGGCTGTCCGCTGGACTGCACGGCAGCTACTCCCGCAATGCGCGATCCTACAATATTACTGATACTCATTGTCGGAGCTTTCAGTAATTCTTTATCAGACACGGTAGATACAGCTCCGGTAATACTGCCTCGTTTTTGTGTTCCGTATCCCACAACTACAATCTCATCCAAAGAAGCCACATCATCTTTCATTTTAACCGAAACGGAACTACGCCCATTTACTCTAACTTCTTGGGTAGTCATTCCAATGTAAGAAAAGATTAATATATCTTTATCTTTAGCGTTAATACTGTACTTACCATTAATATCTGTAACAGTACCTATCGTAGTACCTTTCACAGCCACAGAAACTCCGGGCAACGGTTCATCATTACCATCGGTTACAGTCCCTTTTATCACATTTTGTGCAGAGATATTAATGCTACACATAAATGCGATAATCAATGAGGTTATAAACCTCGCATTCCATCTGATTCTTTTTTTCATTGCATTATAATATTAGATAGGTTTATTGTATAAAATGTTCACAATATCTGTTGTATAGATGCCCCGCTTGTAAATATGCAGAATTTGGACTCATAAAGTGAGAAAACTCAAACGTTATTGCATTTTCCATTCCTGCTTTTCTTGCGGCCTCCAATTTCAAAAGTAGTTTTTCCCATTTGATGGGTAAAAAGCGAATTGGCATATCTCGGTCGAAAGATTCAATATTGGTCCAGCACCTCATGCCATATTTATCAGCCAGTTTTTTATTGACAAGCAAATAGTCATATAATTCATGGTAGTCAACTTGGCCGTCTTGAAATGCAAGAATATCAACAGCTCCTTTTACATTATGCAAAATTTCATCCCATTCTTCCTCATGTTCTTTTACAGACAATGCTTTGTCACCTGCCATGACTTGATCCGTTTTTATTCCATGAATATAAGGAGAAACCAACGTGGTCAGATTACCGGATACCGCTTTGGCATGTTTACCAACCTCCGCATATATTTTTGACATGTTTTTAGTGCGCCGACTTATCTCCTGCGACAAGTACCACCCCTTAAATGATTTATGGTGACCGTATTTCTTCCAGACCTCATCGATGAGATACATATTCAGATCTATTTCTTTCTGAAACAACCCCTCTTGCCAATACTTTCCAGAATCATACATTCCAAAGTAAAATGCCATATCATATTTATCAGATAGCGTCAGAAACATTTCGACCAAATCGACAGGCGGATAATATACGGCCTCTTTCTCCAACAGCGATTTGAAAGGAGAAGCAATCCATTTCCCCAATCCGGCACGAATCAGAACAACTGTGTTAATCCCCATCTTTTTCATTGCCCTGAAATCCGTGTCCCACTCTTTTGCTCCCCAGTTCTGATGGGGAATATCCCAACTTATTTCATCTAAAAAAGTAGCTGTTATGGGCATACCTTTCATCACATGAGGTGTCGCAAACGAATCTAAAGATTCATCGCTCTTTACTCTCCTCTTATTATTAAAAGAGGAACAAGCTGTCAGAAACCTGCTTCCGACAACCAATGAACATGCTGTTGCTGCTGTTTTAAGAAAATTACGACGTCCTACCATAATTTCATTATTCAATAATTACACAGTAAACACCTTAAGAACTCTGTTTCCTGAAAAACATCATACCCTCCCATCCCTTCTCTTCCCTACTTTTACCGCTATATGGAGACAGAGAAGCATATTGTCTACAACTTGGTTAAAGCCTTATATTCTCCTGCTTCGAACGTGTCCAATAGCGTTCTATCTCTTCAAGTGACTTTCCGGCAGTTTCGGGTATCAGCTTCCATACTATAAGCATGTAAGGGACACACATAACAGCAAACAGGAAAAATGTCCCGGCGGGAGTGAGATTCTGAAGCAACCAAGGAGTGAGTTGTCCGATAAGATACGTTCCGACCCAAAGAGCAAATCCTGCGATAGACATTGCCAATCCACGCACTTTAGTGGGATACATCTCGGACAACAGCACGAAGATCACAGCGCAGATAGAGACTGCACAGCAAAATACATAAAACAAAAAGAAGGAGAGCAGAAAGAGGCTCGAAACTCCCCATGAATCGCCAAAAAGGAAATAAAGTCCTATCAGAATAAGGGAAGCGATCATTCCCGATACTCCATAATACACAAGTTGTTTACGCCCGACCTTATCTATTATAACCAAAGCCAGAATAGTAGTCAGCATATTCACGAGCCCCACAAGTACTTGATAAAACAGAGAGTCTCCGCCCGAAAGACCTGCATTTTCAAAAATAGAAGGACCGTAATACAATACGGCATTTACTCCCATGAACTGCCCCAAAATAGCAATACATACGCCAATTATAACAGCCTTGAAGATTCCGGGTCTCAGAAGAAGAGACCACTCGGATCTACTCTCCGAAGTTAAAACTGACTTTGTTTCGGATAGCTGGTGTTTTGCAAGAGACAATGAATGGTATATTCTATCTAGAATATTCAAAGCTTTGGACTCTTGCCCTTTTACTATCAACCAGCGGGGACTTTCGGGAATAAAAAAGATGATGATAAAGAATAATACCGCCGGAAGTGTCTCCATGCCAAGCATACCTCGCCATACTTCGGAGACAAATATCTTCTGCAACCAAGCCATGCTCAACCGAACGCCGCTTTCGGACCAAGCCAACAATTGATAATTGACCAAATACGCACCTAAAAAACCAACAGTCACAGCCAACTGATACAAAGAAACCAATCGCCCTCTATATTCCGCAACGGAAACCTCAGAAATATAAAGGGGTGAAACAATAGATACAATACCAATTCCTATTCCTCCGATAATGCGATAAATCACCAACTGAGTAAAATCAACGCAAAGAGCGCAGCCCAAGGCAGAAGTGGAGAATAAAACGGCAGAAATAATCATAGTGAGTTTACGTCCCAGCTTGTCACTTAAAATTCCAGCAAACAGAACACCTACAATAGACCCGACCAATGCACACCCCACATACCATCCCTGTTGTAAAGCATCCAGATGAAAGAGATTCGTAACCTGAGCAATCGTTCCTGATATGACAGCCGTATCATACCCGAACAGAAATCCCCCTAACGCGGCAACGACCGAAAGGAAGATAAGATAGCCGAAATTAACATCAGTCTTCATAGCCTTACTTTATTTCGAAATATTCTCTGTATCTGTCATATAAATGTCCTGCCTGCAAATATGCCGATTGGGGACTCATAAAGTGAGAGAACTCGAACGTTATCGCTTTATCATATCCCGCCCGTTTGGCAGCTTCCAGTTTCATCCGGAGCTTATCAAACTTAATAGGAAGAAAATTAATAGGCATATCGCGATCGAAAGATTCCGCATTAGTCCAGCATTGCATGCCATACTTATCCGCCAGTTTTTTATTTACCGAGAAAAAAGCATCTAATTCATCATAATCGATATGTCCGTCTTGAAAAGCGCACGCATCTACCACATCATGAATCCCATCGAATATCTCATTCCACTCTTTCTCGTGTTGCTGCACAGAAACAGC
Organism: Bacteroides pyogenes; assembly: GCF_014196225.1. GTDB lineage: Bacteria > Bacteroidota > Bacteroidia > Bacteroidales > Bacteroidaceae > Bacteroides > Bacteroides pyogenes_A. Next base: position 28,064 of record NZ_JACIDI010000005.1, read on the forward strand.
ATCTTCATTCGTCAGTTTATTAGTACCCATAATGGCCTTTTTCCCATCAATCCAAGGAGAAATGAATGTAGGCAGTCCGTTCGAAACATCCTTACACTGTTTCCCCATGGCATGAAAAGCATCTATAGCCCCTTTAGTCTGCCGGCTGATTTCTCCACTGATATACCAGCCTCCGAAGCTCTTGTATTTTTCGCCGTACATTTTCCATACCTCGTCAATCACATACTTATTATCCTCGATTTCCCAGCTTAAATCCTTTGTATCCCAATAACGGCCGGAGTCGTACAGACCAAAATAAAACTTCATTTTATACTTCTCCGCCAATCGCAAAAACATATCCAACAAGTCGACTGATGGCATATAACAACCTTTATTCAATAAATAAGGAGAAGGATAAGTTATAAATTTACGATATCCGGAGCGAATCATGATTACCGTATCGATTCCGATTCGCTTCATGTATTGAAAATCGAGGTCCCATTCCTTCTCTCCCCAATTCTGATGAGGAATATCGTGGGAAATCTCATCCAAAAAGGTCCCCGTAATGTTTAAACCGTTCTTCTTTGGAACAATCAAACGACCATCTCCCATCCATTCTTCCGGCATCTGCTCCGGAGAAGGAATTCCGGTTTTATTACTCTCTTTAGCCAGCAACGAAGGGGCGATGAAAGCCGAAGCTCCCGCCAAAGCTGCACTCTTTAAAAAGTCTCTGCGATTATTTTCTCTCATTGTTTCCTCTTTTTTATTATATCAGCGATATTACTACTAAGCAATCTCATTCGATATATTCTCCGGTTATATTCACCTGCTTTCTATTGAAAGGATCTAAAACCTGATCGATAAGCAGTGCCATCTCTCCTCTTAGAATATCTCGTTTAGGGTTAAGATTCTGTAAACCATAATTCCGCCATATTTCATCCAAGTCGACGGTTGCATCCAAACCTTCCGTTTCGGAGATGTTCCTGACAAGTGAAACGGCTTCTTGGATGCTTAAGGTTTCTGCGCTCTTTTTCTCAAATATTTCTTTTGATTTCGGGTATATTTCAAACAAACCATCCAACTCGGAAATTAATAAAAGTGTATCCGCTCTTAGCCAAGTCTGATTGCTCCATCCTACATTTTTCCCTACTCCTTTGAGTATTCCTGTAGCCCCGATACGCTGATAAGGAATGAACTTCACATCCGAAACGGGAACATCCAAATAAGGAAGCAGGTAACCTTTCGCATGTAAAACTGCATTTTGGACTTCGCGGACAGGAACTTGTCCGATTGCGCATTTTTTCTTCACGCTCAAAGCCGCCAATGCTCCGGCTGCCTGTCCGATCTGCAGGACAACCGGTTGCAAACGTGTGGTTCCGTTAATTATATTAGAAACAGATATAGATTTTTCCGCAACGATGAGTCCTTCTACGTTAAGGGGAATCAATACTCCTAACGGAAGACCGTACGAAGGTATCGGATGAAAATAAAGATTCGGCAATTCCTCATGACCATGATAGCGGGTGTGATGGTGGTCTACCGGATAATCGCCTACTGCAATGGCAGTACGGTATAATTTTTGTTTTTGCTCATAAGGGGCTGTCACGTCATTCAGGGTAAACCTGACGAGCCCATGAATCCTGCGTGATTCCCTGTGATAAGGAATAAAAGGTAAACGGTCTGCCGTAGGATATTCGTCATCCGCCAGCCCCAACGTGTTATACCCCAGCTCGTGTTGGAGGAAGTAGACAAAGCACATTGTGTGATGCTTTGCAAGCTCCAATGCCTTGGCACGCTCTTCCGGTGTTTTTTCTATCAGATTGACGTAATAATCATTCCCCTCTATGGGCCAATTAATCATATATTTATGGTTGGGAAGTTTCCCATAAGTAATCATCATCTCCTTAGACCACAAGCGGTCGGGTTCTTTCGGTGACAAACACAGCGAGTTATCACAGGCGCAGGCAAACACTGCGGGATCATATCCTTCAGGGCGGGGAATCGTTACATCTTTCCCATAATCTTTCAGTATGGCTACATAAGTCATATCCTGCACGATATCATTCGATTTTTCAGGAGCCACATCTTCTTGTGTGTCGCTACGGCTCTCCATCCCAATGTCGTATTTCACTCCACACATCTTGGCAATATCTCCTAATTCGGTTGCATCAATCAATATCTCTGCACGGATAGTCTTCGTTTTCTGATCCTCTGTCAGTACTTCAACAATCCATTCGTTCTGCTCTTTTTTCACAGTCTTCAAAAAGGTGTTTTTCCATATGCGCAGGTTCTTTTCCGCAGCAGCCATTTCATGAAAAATATTATTGCCGACCGAAGGCTCGAAAAGGACATGGCTTACCCATCCCGTCTTGAGAGAGTCTATTCCTCCATAATAATCGGATAACCTGTCTTTAAATTCGCCCCATAATCCTGCCGGTAAATTATAGTTACCGTCCACAGCGCTGACCCCTGCCGAGGTCAACATGCCACCCAACCAAGCCGTTTCTTCGATTATCAATACATTCACCCCCATTCGGGCAGCTTGTATACCTGATGTCATGCCACTGGCGCCGCCGCCTACAACCAAGACATCTGTCCGGTTTACATCCGAACGCTTGCAAGATGTAAAAATCAAGACAAAAATAAGAATGCAAAAAAGGAAATATAGGTTTTTCATGCTTACAATAATAGGTTAACATTCTTTTTGGCTAAAACTCTGCTACAAACATAGCTATATTTATAATAAAAACAAATTATAATAAAAAAAATTATTATTAAAAGTGATATACAACATATAAAATCACTAAATAAAATTACCTATAATCAAAAACTACAAATTAAAATCCGCAAATATTATTAATATCATCCAAAAGCTACAAAAATGAGATAAACTAAAAAGATTTTGTTTTAAACAGAATAAGACAAAAATATTCATAAATCTCAAGTGAAATTCTTAGTGGAATATCATACGTGTAAAAGGTTTGTTATTCATAAAAAGATATCTCCAAAAGCGCCATTAACTTCAAAAAGCTTCTTTTTCAGGTATCTCTTTGCCTCCGGATAGCTAGAATATTATTATTTTTTCCCATACCTTAATCAAAATATAATGAACTTCTATTCCATATATAGTCACCACGGTGGATATATATGGCTACCACGCTGACAATATATGGCTACCACGCTGGCAATATATGGCTACCACGCTGGCAATATATAGCCACCATGCCGGTAATATATAGCCATCATGACGGTAATATATTACCGGCATGATGAAGAATCTTCTTCTCTCCTATTCTCCCTGTTTCGGCGGATATCTAAAAATATTATCTTGCGGTGTGAGGAAACGAAATAAAAAAACTTTCTTCTTTTTCTCAGAAAGGCGAAAAAGAAGAAAGTTAAAAAATGGATGGATAGATAGAACTTGCTATTACCTGCTTTTAAGAATCTCCTCACAAAGCAAGTGACTGCGGATCATCATTCGAGGGATGTGAAAAGGCCCTTTGAAAATATTTCCTTTAGCAGGTTGCGCTACCGAACCGTCGCGACGAAGATAACCATACCACTCTCCATATTCCTTATCGGGGAAATGCGCATAAGTCCATTCACTAATTTGTTTATGCATTTCAAGGTACTTCTCATCGCGGGTCATTTTGTAGGCGTAAAGAGTAGCGATGATAGCTTCGGTTTGCGGCCACCAAAATTTCATATCCTGCGAATAGTCTTGCGGAGGAAAGTTGCGGCAATCGCGGAAATTAATGATTCCGCCAAACTCTTTGTCCCATCCCCACTCCCATGACCAGTCGAGAATTTGGAGAGCCAACTGCATAAGCTCGTTGTCATCGTTCCGATAACGCGCTTCTTCCATAATAAACCATGCTGTTTCAATGCAGTGCCCCGGATTGATCACACGTCCGTTGCAAGTATCGATAAGTTCGCCCTGCGGTCCGACCATCTCAAGTAAGGCTTTAAACTCCGGATGAATGAAATATTTCCTCAATGCCGCAATCGATTCATCGATCTGCCTATCCAACACCGGGTCGCTAATAACTTCACGAATACGGGCAGCCGTATTGATCAGAATCATGGTAATAGAATGTCCGCGAGCCTCTAATGCCGGAAGATATTTAGGTTCCAGGAGTCCCGGAGTATTCAGAAAGTATTGTGTACGCTTAAATATTTCCAAAGCTCTCTCCGCATATTTTTTCTCTCCCGTCGCCGCGGCGTATTCTGCCAGGGCAATGGCGGCAAATCCTTCGGAAAAGACATAGCGGCGTTTACGCAACGGGCGTCCGTCTTCGGTCACTTCGAAAAACATGTGCCTGTCTTTGTCAAAACAATGGGCTTCAAGAAAGTCGATACAACTCTTCGACGCCTCCAGCCATTCGGGGTTCTTCTCAATATGATTGTAAGCATAAGCCGATATAAAGCCGAAACGACCTTGGAACCATACAGATTTGGTAGTATCCATCAAAGTTCCGTCTCTATCGACACAAGTATACACACCGCCATGTTTACGGTCGAGACCGTTCTTAAGCCAGAACGGCATAATGTTATTTTCCAAGTCATCTTTATAAGATGCAGACCATGATGTCAAGTATTCAGTCACGTTCATACACTTGATACTTAAAATTTATTGCATCGGTCGAAAAATCCGATAGCCTCCAACTCCAATTTCATTTGTCGCTCTTCTTCGTCGGTCATATTCTGGAAAGGAGTACGGTTTTTGCCCAAATCTAAACCTATTAATTTCATAATGCGTTTTCCGCCCACAATATTTCCCCGGAAATGGCAGATCACATTAATCACTTCCTGAGAGAAATTCTGACGTTCGCGGGCCAATTCCAAATCCCCTTTCTCCCACGCTTCGATAATGCCTACCAGCTCGCGACCATTGTAATTGGTTGTTCCGCCGATGCCTCCACGAGCTCCACCCATAGCGAGACATGGAAGGATTGTTTCGTCCTGCCCGTGCAGCATATCATATTTCCCCCCCTTATACAAACGGCACTGGTTATACTCATACATGCTTTCGAATGTATATTTAATACCTGCAAAGTTCGGTACACGCCCGTCTACCGCTTCAAGCAATTTCACCATCGGCAAGAAAGCGCCGTTGAAAGCTGGTATATGATAATAATAAAAAGGAAGATTCGGAGCACCCGAAGCTATTTCTTCAATATATTTCACCAGCTCTTCAACACGTCCGATTTTAGGGAATGGAGGAGCCATGGCACCAATGCCCCAAGCGCCGATTTTTTGCGCGTGTTCTGCCAACATCCGACTTGCTTTCACACAACAGCTTCCCACATGCACTATTACTTTAAAACCCTCGGGAGCAACAGAGATCCAGCGTTCGGCCAACTTCATTCTCTCTTCTTCTGCCAACATATACCCTTCACCCGACGAACCATTGATGAAAACTCCTTGCAGTCCGTTCTTTACTAACATTTTAGCATATCTTTCAATCGGTTCAAGATTCACTTCACCATTCTCGTAAAAAGGTGTGAACGGTGCATCGATAAGTCCAATAATTCGTTCCATAACCATACTATTTTTTAACGTTATTATAAGTATTCAATCTTCCATATTATCCGTAGTGGGACGTAAAAAATAAATTTGCAATGCCAAAGCTACAGCTACCACTACACTCAACAGGGCAAATCCCAAACCTAAGTTACCTCCATCTGTCCATTTGCCCAATACTTCTGTCACCGCAGCCCCGGCAAAGACACCCGTCATATTCATAATTCCATAAGCGGTTGCCCGATGCTTGGTCGATACAAACTGACAAAGAATAGGCATATTGTTAGCATCAAAAATACCAAAGCCAATGCCAAAGAGCAAACCTGCACCGATCACACTGACAAAACTATGTCCAAAACCGAGTAGGAGTAAAGCCGGTATCGTCATACCCAAGCCGATAGCGCCGGTATAAACACGTCCACGAATATTTCTTTGCACCCAGCGGTCGGAAAGAATACCTCCTGATATCACACCGATAAAACAAGAAAGTGCAATGGTAATCGTAGAGATAGGTCCGGCCTCAGACATCGGGATTCCTAAGCTGCTGGAGAATAGTGTAGGAAGCCAGTTCTTAGTGGCCCATCCCGGCAGACTCGGAGCTGCAAAATAAAACAGAATGATCCAGAATGCCCAATTAGAGAAGAGAAGAGACAGTCCTCCGAATAAAGAAGCTTTTTTCTTACCCGGTATATCAGACTGCTTTTGGGCCGTATTATGTATCCGGTTCTCATGTAGAAAGAATATCAAAACAAGAGAATAAAAGACCCCTACTATACCAAACCAATGAAAAGTAGCCTGCCACGAAAAAGCAGCGGCGGCCGTTGCTCCAAAACCTCCGATGGCTTGCCCGGCATAAAGCCCCGTCATATGCACTCCTACCGCCAAAGAGCGAGACTTTCCTTGATGCCAATCCGCAATCAACGATAAACCTGCCGGAATATATAATGCTTCACTTACTCCCATTATGGCGCGAAGCCAATAAAGTTGGCGGAAACTCTCGGCATATCCCATTAAAAAAGTAACAGCCGACCACACAAACAAACTACCTATTACCAGCCATTTACGACTAACCCGATCGGCAATCATTCCTGCAACAGGACTCATAAATCCATAAATCCATAGAAAAACAGCCATTAAGGCTCCGAAAGCCTCAGCCTTATTTAGTTCGACAATATCAATCTTCATAGCCTCTTGCATGGTAGAAAGCATCTGACGATCCATATAATTAAGCAATGCCACTCCCCATAATAAGCCAACTAAAACCCAGGGATAAATGTTTTTATCTTTCATAAAAAAGAACGTTTTATGTTATGCAAATAATAAAGTTTTGCAAACATAAAACTTTTTTCATCTACACACAAGAATTTAATAAAATACTTGTATATATGCCGCCCTTTTAATTAAAAAGAAAAGTAATCGACACAACATAGAAGAAAAAACATGCAAAAGAAGATCCCAAGTCAACTGAAATAAAAATCAACCGGGATTATCTTCATTTCTCGAAGTAAAGTATTTATAAACTAACACAATGGAAGAATGCAACAATATTCATTGAATATAGAAACACCTGCTATGAAACATTAAACGAATGCAAAAGAAAACCTAAATAGAAAATTATTTTATTTACAGTAGAATAGAAGATAAAATTAGTATATTTGCGTTTATTAATATAAGAAGAATACTGAAAATATGAAACAGCACCTGCTAAAAGAAATAGAGCTTGGCACCAAGAATGCCCTCCAGAAGAAGAAGATCATCAAGCATTATATATACAACGGAAGCTCTACCCTTACAGACTTGGCACGGGAAATGGATTTAAGTGTTCCGACGGTTACCAAATTCATCAGCGAAATGTGTGAAGAAGGGTATATCAACGATTATGGGAAATTAGAAACAAGCGGAGGCAGACATCCAAGCTTATATGGACTCAATCCGGAATCAGGCTATTTCATTGGTGTGGATATCAAACAATTTTCCATAAACATCGGATTAATGAACTTTAAAGGAGATATAGTCGAACTTAAAATGAATATTCCTCATAAGTTTGAAAACACACCGGATGCTCTTGATATACTTTGCAAACATGTAACCTCTTTTATAGAGAAAATCAATATCAATCCGGAAAAGATACTCAACATTAATATAAATATATCCGGAAGAGTAAATCCTGAATCAGGATATAGTTTCAGTTTGTTCAATTTTGAGGAACGTCCATTAGCAGAGATTCTGACTGAAAAAATAGGTCATAGTGTAAGTATTGATAACGATACACGAGCAATGACATACGGAGAATTTCTAAAAGGGTGTGTAAAAGGAGAAAAAGATATCATATTTGTCAATGTAAGTTGGGGAGTTGGAATCGGGATTATTATTGATGGAAAAATATATACTGGCAAATCCGGGTTCTCCGGAGAGTTCGGACATACAAATGTTTTCGACAACGAAATCATCTGTCATTGCGGAAAAAAAGGATGTCTGGAGACGGAAACCTCCGGCTCTGCCTTGCACCGCATATTGATTGAACGAGTTCAAAAGGGTGAAAACTCTATTCTATCCGAACGAATTGCAATGAAAGATAATCCGCTTACTCTTGACGAGATAATCTCAGCAGTAAACAAAGAAGATGTGCTCTGTATCGAAATAATAGAAGAAATAGGGCAAAAATTAGGCAAACAGATTGCGGGACTAATCAATATATTCAATCCAGAACTGGTTGTAATCGGAGGGACCCTCTCAATGACAGGAGATTATTTAACCCAACCTATCAAAACAGCGGTTCGCAAATATTCGCTCAATTTAGTAAACAAAGACTCGGCCATCCTTACGTCTAAATTAAAAGACAGAGCGGGCATTATTGGCGCATGCATGTTGGCGCGTAGCAGAATGTTTGAAAGCTGAAATATATCCTCCAGAGTGCTTACTTCTCTTTATTATCCAAAAGAGAGAATACGGAAAAGCAAACAATATTATTTTAGTTTTTGCATGCAAAAAGATTCAAAATCCTTTTGTTTTTTCAAATAAAGCTGTAATTTTGCACGCCGTAATAAAAGGAAATGCCGATATAGCTCAGTTGGTAGAGCAACGCATTCGTAACGCGTAGGTCACCAGTTCAAGTCTGGTTATCGGCTCAAAAAAAGAGATAAGAAGCGAGGTGGAATGAACTTTTGTTTCTTATCTCTTCTTTTTTGTTGAACCGATATCTGCAGGATACAAATCGAATTCTATACAAAACAAAAGAGACTATCCCGAAAGACAGTCTCCTTTTCTATCATTAATCACAAGTTTTTTAAATACAAAGAAAAATGATTGTCGGCTAAAAAACTATTTATTTTTGGGCTTCCTTAATAGTACAGATACTTACGCGATTCCAATCAGGCTCAGAAAACATATCGCCAACGCCTTGTCCTTCGGTCGAAATACGAGCAGCAGAAATTTTATATCTCTTGATCAAAGTATTCTTAACAACTTCGGCACGCTGTCTGGCAATTCTATCGTTCACCTCTTGGCTGCCTTCCGGAGAGGCATACCCCTTAATAACCACTGTAGATTCCGGATATTTATTCAAATACACAGCAATACGCTCCACATTAGGAAGCTGAGAAGCATCAATTGTAGTTCTTCCCTGACGGAAAGTTACTACAGATTCCAACATCTGAGATTTTTCAGTAACGGTCTGAACTATCGGTTTTTTATTACGGCATTCCTCCAATTGCTGTTGCAACTCGCCTACCCTGCGATTAGCTTCCATCAATGAAGCTTCTGTGTCTTGGGCCTGACCACGCAATTCATTTACTCTTGCGTTCAATATATCCACTTCTGCCTGATCGTAAGCTCTTCCGAATGACATATGATGTTCACCATTACTGCCTCTGAAATGATAAGTTAATCCTGCCAAAACTTCAACAGTAGCATTGTTAGCGTTGAACTTCAGACTAGGCATTGCCTGATTGCCTCCCAGAGCATATACCAATGCAGGTTTCAAAGCCAGAGTCCAAGCTTTTCTTTCACCCAGATTAAAGTTGAAGTTCAAACCAACTTTGGAACTCAAAAAGTTACGGCTTTCTAAAACATTTCCATAAAAATGCAACCAACCAGCACCAGCTACAGCTTCCATTTCAAAACAACGAGGAGCACCTTGATATGAACCAAACAGATTATTTAAATTCACTCTACCTAATAAACTCACATTTGAATTGTCGAATGCCGTATGGCTTTCAGTGGTATTGATATATCCCATACCTTCGATAGTAAAACCGACAATCGGCGTCAATTGCTTACCGATTTCAACTCCTACTGCAGGGCGCATGTTTTTAAAAAATGCACTGTGAGTAAGGGGTGTCACTCCGCCAACGTTTATACCCATAGACCAATTATCAAAAACCTTACTACCTTGCAATAAATTCTGGCTTGAAGCAGAAACAGCCAAAAAGCCAAACATAGCAAAAATAAAAATCTTCTTCATAAAAATTCTTTTTAAAAGTTACATTATATTCAACAATAAAATAGAAAAAAAGTTTTGTTATATAGCACTTAAGTTTCAAATACAAACGAACAATCTACATGCATAAATGTTTTAAAAGAAGAGCTTAAACTTTTCATACGGTCATACGGTCTGTGAAGATAGTGGACCGTTTCTTACGCTTACATACAATCTAAAATCGTATGAAAGGTTTTACTTCTGCATATCTATTAGATTTACAAAAAGTTACTCTTTCTTCTCGGCTCACATCCACAAAATCGGTTGACTGTAAAATAACTGATGGGAAAATGTAGGTTTAATTACAGAAATCACAGTTCTAAAACTGTTTCCATAATCTTATTTATATTCATGTTAAGGAAAGAGGTTAATAGTACTCCACAAAAAAGAGTTTTTCTCATTATTATTATCAATGATTGTTCATAAATTAATTTATCAACTTAATCTATTAAGCTGAACAGCAATTGGAGTAGTCCAATATCGGGGACAAAGATACAAAAAAAACATGTAATTACAAAATAAATACCAAAAACTCATCATTTTCAGTCTGTTTATCCTAAAAAGAAGAAAGCAAAACAAATGTAAGAACAGCTATATATAGCTTTTATAGACATTGCACCTGTCAACTAAAGATAGAACAAAAAATACATTTTTCACGGACTATTTTCTATTAAATTCTTCTTATCTTTGAACCCGAGAAAAGAGTAACGCATCTATTATACAATGATTATGGTAAGGAAGAAAAGAATTCTGCAATGGGTTTTCACTGGAATTATTTTACTTGGCATCGTGAGTGGAGGAATAGTATATTATTATTTATTCTATCCTCAACTTCATCCGTCCAAAACCGTATATGTCTATGTAGACCGTGACGATACGGCGGATTCCATATATAATAAGATAGAAAAAAATGGCTCTGCCGCCAACCTTATAGGCCTCAAATGGTTGGTCCGATACAAAAGCCCTCCTTTCCAAGTGCGTACCGGACGCTATGCAATTCGTCCACAAGATAATGCATATCATGTCTTCAGCCGCTTATATCGAGGACATCAGGAACCTGTGAATCTGACTATCGGAAGTGTCAGAACCTTGGACAGATTGGCTCGGAATATAGGCAAGCAATTGATGATAGACTCTGCCGAAATTGCCCGACAAATGTTCGATTCCACTTTTCAACTCCAGATAGGATATAATAACGCAACTTTGCCTTGTCTCTTCATTCCTGAGACCTATCAAGTATATTGGAACATGAGCGTAGAGGATTTTTTCAAGCGGATGCAAAAAGAACATGAACTATTTTGGAATGACAAACGAATGGCTCAGGCCTCTATTCTTGGGATGACCCCCACAGAAGTTTGCACATTGGCTTCCATAGTCGAAGAAGAAACGAACAATAATGAAGAAAAGCCGGTGGTAGCAGGATTATATATGAACCGTCTGTACATGAATATGCCCTTACAGGCCGATCCGACTGTCAAATTTGCTTTGCAGGACTTTGCTTTGCGACGCATCAGCAACGAAAATCTTCAGATAAACTCTCCTTATAATACTTATATAAATACAGGGCTACCACCCGGACCCATCCGCATTCCTACCAAGAAAGGCATTGAGAGTGTGCTCAACTATACAAAGCATGACTATATTTATATGTGTGCTAAAGAAGACTTTTCGGGCACACACAACTTTGCATCCAATTATGCCGATCACATGACAAATGCAAGGAAGTATTGGAAAGCGTTGAATGAGAGGAAGATTTTCAAATAACCTTATAATAAAGAGAGTAGAAAGTTTTATCTTTACCCGATAAAGAATAAACTATGAATAACACTAAAAAACTTAGAAGAAATGAGCAAAAAACTCTTACTTGGCGACGAAGCCATTGCGCAGGCGGCATTAGATGCCGGACTTTCGGGTGTATATGCTTATCCCGGAACCCCTTCTACAGAGATTACAGAGTACATTCAGGCAGCTCTCGTCAGCACCGAACGGCAAATACACAGCCGTTGGTGTGCGAATGAGAAGACAGCGATGGAAGCAGCACTCGGAATGTCGTTTGTCGGGAAAAGAGCTTTAGTCTGCATGAAGCACGTAGGCCTGAACGTGGCTGCAGACTGTTTTGTTAATTCAGCTGTCACGGGGGTGAAAGGAGGATTGATCGTGGTAGCCGCTGACGACCCCGGTATGCACTCTTCGCAGAACGAACAAGACAGTCGGTTCTATGGAGACTTTTCGCTCATTCCCATGTATGAGCCGAGCAGCCAGCAGGAGGCTTACGACATGGTATACCACGGATTCGATTTTTCCGAAAAGACAGGAGAACCCTTATTACTACGTATCGTAACCCGTCTCGCACATTCCCGATCGGGAGTGGAACCCAAAGAGCAAAAGCCTCAGAATGAACTTTCTTTCAGCGATGATCCCCGACAGTTTATCTTGCTTCCGGGTATTGCGCGCAAGCGCTACAAAGCATTGCTTACCCGTCAAGAAAATTTCATTAAAGCTTCCGAAGAGTCACCCTACAATAAATACATTGACGGTCCTAATAAAAAAGTGGGCATTGTTGCTTGCGGTATCGGCTACAATTATCTGATGGAGAACTATTCTGAGGGATGCGAATATCCGGTACTTAAGATCGGACAGTATCCGTTGCCCAGGAAACAACTTCTCCGGTTGGTAGAATCCTGCGAAGAGATACTGGTGCTGGAAGACGGACAACCCTTTGTAGAAAAGCAGCTGAAAGGTTATTTAGGACTGGGCATCAACGTAAAAGGACGTTTAGACGGAACCCTTTCACAGGACGGAGAATTGAATCCGGACTCTGTTGCGCGTGCCGTAGGCAAAGAAAACAAGTCGATGTTCGGCGTGCCTGCCCTTGTCGAAATGCGTCCGCCCGCTCTCTGTCAGGGATGCGGCCATCGCGACATGTATACCACCCTGACCGAAGTGCTCAGAGAAGAGTATCCTACCCACAAAGTATTCAGCGACATCGGATGCTATACATTAGGCTCCAATGCACCTTTCAATGCCATCGACTCTTGTGTGGACATGGGAGCTTCCATCACCATGGCGAAGGGAGCGGCCGACGGAGGACTTCATCCAGCGATAGCCGTGATCGGAGATTCCACCTTTACCCATTCTGGAATGACTGGCCTGCTCGATTGCGTGAATGCGAACGCCAATGTCACCGTCATCATATCCGACAACGAAACAACAGCAATGACTGGCGGACAAGACTCTGCCGGGACGGGGCGAATAGAAGCTATCTGCGAAGGCTTGGGAGTATCTCCTTCACACATTCGCGTAGTGGTTCCGCTGAAAAAGAATTACGAAGAAATGAAGCAGATCATACGCGAAGAAATCGAATACCGTGGCGTATCTGTCATCATCCCGCGCAGAGAATGTATCCAAACATTATCACGTAAAAAAAGGAGCAAGTAAATCATGAAAAAAGATATTATATTGGCAGGAGTAGGCGGACAGGGAATTTTATCCATCGCCACAGTGATCGGTAAAGCAGCTCTGAAAGAAGGTCTGTATATGAAGCAGGCCGAAGTGCACGGAATGAGTCAACGCGGCGGAGACGTACAATCGAATCTCCGCATCAGCGACCGCCCCATCGCCTCCGATTTGATTCCATTGGGCAAATGTGACCTCATTATCTCGCTCGAACCCATGGAGGGGCTACGCTATCTCCCCTACCTCAGCCCCGAAGGATGGCTGGTGACCAACGATACTCCGTTTATCAACATCCCCCACTATCCCGAAGAGCATATGTTGATGGCGGAAATCGACAAGCTTCCGCATAAAATTGTGCTGAGTGTAGACAAAATAGCCAAGGAAACCGGTTCTGCACGAGTGGCGAACATCGTACTATTGGGAGCCACCATTCCTTTCCTCGGTATCGACTACCGGAAAGTGCAAGAAAGCATTCGTGAAATCTTCCAACGGAAAGGGGAAGAAATCGTTGAAATGAACCTGAAAGCATTGGCTGCCGGTAAAGAAATGGCAGAAAAGCTGATGTAATAAATAACAACGATGGATAGAAAATACTGGGAAGAAGATTATCATTAAAGGAGCGAACATCTTCCCCATGCAGGTAGAGAAAATTCTGGTACGTTTTCCCGCATTGGGGAGCAACTACCTTATCACGTTGCAAACGGTGAACCATCAAGACGAAATGGTGGTGGAAGTGGAGTTGAGCGACCTTTGTACCGACAATTATATAGAGTTGGAAAAAACACGCAAAGAAATCGCCCGCCGGTTGAAAGATGAAATCCTCGTTACTCCCAAAGTAAAACTGGTAAAGAAAGGCTCTTTACCGCAGAGCGAAGGAAAAGCCGTGCGAGTAAAAGACATAAGGGAGAATCAATAACCACAAATAAATAACATATAAGATGCAATTATTAAAAAAGAGAATTCTGCAAGACGGGAAATGCTACGAAGGAGGAATCCTGAAAGTGGACAGTTTTATTAATCACCAGATGGATCCGGTCTTAATGAAATCGATAGGTGTAGAGTTTGTCCGTCGTTTTGCAGCAACCAATGTCAACAAGATTATGACTATCGAAGCGAGCGGAATCGCTCCGGCTATCATGACGGGCTATTTGATGGACCTGCCGGTTGTTTTTGCGAAAAAGAAATCTCCTAAAACAATACAGAATGTACTGAGTACGACTGTACACTCTTTCACGAAGGACAGAGATTATGAAGTCGTTATCAGCGCCGACTTTTTGACTCCGGACGACAACATTCTTTTTGTAGACGATTTTCTGGCTTATGGTAATGCCGCCTTAGGAGTCATCGATTTAGTGAAACAGGCGGGCGCCAATCTTGTCGGTATGGGGTTCATCATTGAGAAATCTTTCCAAGACGGACGAAGGATTCTGGAAGAGCAGGGCGTACGTGTAGAAAGTCTGGCTATCATCGAAGATTTGTCGAATTGCTGCATTAAAATCAGGGAATAAAAGCCGGTTGTCTGTCGGCATGATAGGGTGGAAAACCAAAGCATTTGCTTTAATTAGGGATATCCACATATATTAATATCAAAGCCAACTAATTCATTGCGAGTCAGTTGGCTTTTTTGTATCTTTAAGCATTCCCCGCAAAAGTGGTTTGGCGCCAAAACAGGGAAAACTTGCTAAAACACATATGGCAAAGATACATAAAATCTGCGAAATCCAACCTGCTTCAGGTTTTATCGGGTTCGATACTCAGAAAGATATCACCGGAGTTTTGCATGCAGTGAGCCGAGGCATGTGCATTCTGTTTTTCCTTTCCAAGAGTTGGCATATAGGATGGGTCTGAAAGAGTCTGATTATAGGCGTAAGAACTACTTTTCTGCTGAAGGCAGGATCGCTTTAATGGTTCTTAAATCCTACACAGGATTTTCAGACAGAGATTTGATAGCATACCTGAACGGCAGGAAACTTTTGAAACTTCCCAATGATTGTTTCGGTCGTCATCATTGTACCTCGAAACAGTACAGTTTAGCGCGACAGCCTCTTATCAAACAAACCAAACCCTAACTGATGCTAAAACGCATTACTTTGCAAAACTCTCTGAAGCAAATCGGACATTTCCAATTCTTCGCATACGATTTCCGACAAAGCCTTTTTGCCTTTCCTCGTAAGCGAAAAATACATCTGTCTCTTGTCCACAACTCCCATCACGCGTTCTACCAACCCTTTGTCTTCAACAGACCGGATAACCTTGGAAGCATTGGAATTCGTCAGTCCCAATGTTTCGGCTATCTCGCCCGAAGAAAGCCGGTCTACTTTGGAAAGGCTGCATAGCAACATGCCCTCGTTTAAACAAAGATGGTGCTTCTTTTCCATCTCCAACTCAAATGCTATGATGGCACGATAGACATCTCTTATTCTGCACAATGTTTCCATATCTGTTTCTACTGATTTATTTTCCGAAATAAATAGATTGACAAATATACGTTTTATTTGTCCATGTAACAAGTATCCTTCGGAAAACGGATATTTCGTTGTTATTATTTAACGCCTGATTTATCCAGAAAATATTCGAGCGGACAAAATCCGGTAAAAGAAGACTGCACGAGATTGGCTCCTACGAACAAGGGCAAAAGCAACCATGCAGAGGATACGAAATAAGCGAGTGAGGTGCCGGCAAGCACCATGCTGCCGACTACCAAACGGATGATATATTCTTTTTTCATTATATTATATGAATTTTGAAAAGTTTTCTACTTCCAACACGAATCCATGAACGGGAAATAAATCTCCGCATTCCGCATTGCAATGCTCGATGTGGCGGATCGCATCGTTGACAATCTCTTCGGGAGCGAAACTGAAGAGCATGAGCGAATTGGTCTTGGCTCCCGAGGCTCCTCTTCCGAACCAATTCAAAGAAGCCCTCTCTTTACCTTTCTTATATCCGGTAATGTTTACCGTGCTGAAACGGACAATCCCCGCTTCGTGCAGCAAACGTGCTACACGCTCCTGATATTCGGCGATACTTAATACGACTATAAGTTTCATAGCTGTTTATTTTACTTTGTTCTTCAACATTTTGAAATACAATAACGGCACTACCACGAGGGTGAGCATGGTGGAAGTAATGGTTCCTCCCATCAGTGATATGGCAAGACCTTGGAAAATGGGGTCGAACAACATCACAATGGCACCCAGCACCACACCGCCCGCCGTGAGTATAATAGGTGTCGTACGCACGGCTCCGGCTTCGATAACCGCTTGTTTGAGAGGAATGCCGTCTTTCAGCCGGATATCGATAAAATCGATGAGCAGTACGGAGTTGCGCACCATGATGCCTGCGAGAGCGATGAAACCGATCATCGACGGAGCGCTGAAGTAAGCTCCCATCACCCAATGTCCCAAAATGATTCCTATCAGCGACAAGGGAATAGCCGCCAGTTGCACCAACGGAGTGATGAAGTTCTGGAACCAGCCGACAATGAGCATGTATATGATGACGAGCACAAAGAGGAAGGCAAGTCCCAAGTCGCGGAATACTTCATAAGTGATTTTCCACTCTCCGTCCCATTTCAGCGAGAAGTCGTCTTCCCGTTCGGGTTGCCGGCTGTATTCTTCGCGGATACTGTAGCCTGCGGGAAGCTGTATCTTCGACAGCTCTGACGAAACATCGGCCATGGCATAAACCGGACTTTCCAAGTCTCCCGCCACTTCGGCCAATACATAGACTACCCGTTTCTGATTCTTTCTGTAAATGCTCTTCGCCTTTTCACCTTTTGTCACACTCACCAGATTCCCGATCGGCTCGACTGCGCCCTGCCGGCTCACCACTTTCATACTCATCACCTCTTCCATATTCGATTTGTCTTGTTCGGGCAGTTGAAGCATAATACCCACTTGGTTCACAGTCGATGGCTGATGCAGTATTCCCACAGTCATGCCGGACAAGGCGCCACGCATATTTTCCACAATCTGCCCGGCAGGGATGCCGCGCTTCATGGCCTTATCTTTATCCACTTCGAACCGATATTCGGGCTGGTCGCTCTCTACCGTCCAGTCTACGTCGACCACGTTGGGCGTACGCGCAAGAATTTCTTTAATCCGGTCGGCTATCTCGATTTGTTTTTCGTAATCGGGTCCATATACTTCGGCCACAACGGTCGACATCACGGGAGGCCCGGGCGGCACTTCCACAATCTTCACGTTCGCACCGAAACGTTTGCCTATCTCCTGCAGGCCGTCGCGCATGGATTTGGCAATGTCGTGGCTCTGCTCGCTGCGTTCTCCTTTATCTACAAGGTTCACCTGTATATCTCCCACATTGTCTCCCGAGCGCAAGTCGTAATGACGCACCAAGCCATTAAAGCTGATAGGCGCGGAAGTGCCTACATACGTCTGATAGTTGGTTACCTTCTCATTTTTGCCGATGTATATGCCCAGCTCTTTTGCCACAGCTGCCGTACGTTCGAGCGTAGTCCCTTCGGGCATATCGATGACTACCTGAAATTCATTCTTATTGTCGAACGGAAGCATCTTGACGGATACGGATTTGGTATAGAACAGTACGAACGAACTGAGCAAAACCACCGTCAGGCCAAGCATAAACGCCCACCGTTTCTTTCTGCTTTCGAGGAAAGGCGTCGTTATGGCAGAATAAACTTTGTATATGCGGCTCTGATGCAGTTCCTCACCATTTTCCTCCTCTTCGTTGGTTGCGGATTCGTCGGCATGTTTTCCCTTATATTGAAGAAACAAAAAGCCGAAATAGGGTGTCAGTGTAAGAGCCACCAGCAAAGAAAATATCATGGCGATAGAAGAACCGATAGGCATCGGGCTCATGTATGGCCCCATCATGCCGGAGACAAAAGCCATCGGCAGAACGGACGCAATGACTGTAAGCGTAGCCAGAATAGTGGGGTTGCCCACTTCATTGATGGCATACAGCGCAGCCTGCATGGGAGGCAGCTTCTTCATTTTGAAATGCCGGTACATATTTTCCGCAATAATAATGGAGTCGTCGGTAACGATACCCGTCACAAACACCAAAGCGAAGAGAGTGATGCGATTCAACGTATATCCCAGGAAATAGTAGGCGAACAATGTGAGCGCAAAGGTGATGGGAACGGAAATAAACACCACCAATCCGCCACGCCATCCCATAGCCAGCATCACAAACAAGGTGACGATAATAATCGCTATGGACAAATGCCATAAAAGTTCGGAAACTTTGTGCGAAGCGGTGAGGCCATAATTCCGGGTTACCTCCACATTCAGATCTTCGGTGATCAAATCTTTTTTCAGTTGTTCCATTTTATCGATGGCGACATCGGCAAGCTTCATCGCATCGGCGCCTTTTTTCTTCGCCACTGATATAGTGACGGCGGCATAATCAGAAGGATGCTTGGCACGGAGTTCGGGATTGGCCGATCCGAAGCCGAACGAAACATAGTTGCGAGGGACTTCGGGACCGTCTTCCACCGACGCTATTTGATGCAAATAGACCGGGTGACCGTCGGTCACTCCCACAATCGTATTTTTAACCTCTTCCACACTTGAAAAGAAGTTTCCTGTGCGAACGGAGTAAACCTTGTCGCCGCTCAATATATTACCGCTGTGCATTTGGGCGTTATTGGCCTGCAAAGCTTGTACGACCGTACCGAAATCTATTTTGCTTCCGGCCATTTTGTCTTTATCCGGCAAGATTCTCACTTGCCGGCTTTGTCCGCCTATCACATTGACCTGTGCCACATCGGGAATCTTCTTGATTTCATTCGCTACCACTTCGGAGACTTGGCGAATCCGGTAGTCTCCCATTTTATCGCTCCAAAGCGTAAACGACAGAGCCGGTACGTCATCGATCGATCTTGTCTTTACCAGAGGCATTGTGGCGCCTTGAGGTATGCGGTCCATATTCTTCATCAACTCATTGTACAGCTTCACCAGCGAGCGTTCCACATCCTCTCCGACATAGAACTGCACGGTAATCATGGCCATACCGTTCATCGAAGTGGAATATACGTCTTCCACCCCTTTGATATTCGAAATGATTTTTTCAATCGGTTGCACCACGCTGCTTTCCACCTCTTGCGGGGTAGCTCCGGGATAACCGATCATGATGTCCGCCATGGGAACCTCTATTTGAGGCTCTTCCTCGCGCGGAATAAAATATATACTGAACGCCCCCAACATCAAGAAAGCAACCATCAACAGAATGCTTAGCTTTGATGTAATAAAGGCTTTGGCAATTTTTCCTGATATTCCTTGTTCCATAATCGTGCTGTTATTTTAATACGGTTATGCTTTTACCATTATAAAGTTCTCCGGTGACGTTTTCAATGATTCGGTCGTTTTCATCCAATCCGGACAAGACTTCGATCTGTTCACCCATTTTTTTACCCAATCTCACCCAACGAAGCACGGCATGATTGCCGGAACCGACCACATATACTCCGGTGAGCTGTTCGCGGCGGATAACGGAAGACTCATTGATTAAAATATTCCGCAGACTTTCTCCGTTGCCTTTGCCGGGAATAAAAATACCTGCATACATTCCCGAGCGAAGGTTTGCCTTATCTTTTGCGGAAATAGCGACTTTCATCGCATACTGTCCGCCGGTCAAAGAAGCGGAAGGGCTCAATTCGCTGATTTTTCCTTCAATGCGACGGCCTAAAGATTTGATATCTACCTTTACAGAATCACCGACATTGAGATATTGCACATAATTCTCGGGAACAGTGGCCTGAACGTCCATTTCTCCCGACTGTTCAACGACCAGAAGCGGCATACCGGGGCTTGCCATGCTTCCTTCGTCTATCTTCTTTTGGGTAACCACGCCCGAAAAAGGAGCTTTTATATGCGTATAAGCAAGCATCGATTTCACTTCGTTGAGCGATTGAAGAGCCATTTGTTTTTTTGCATCTATAGATGTTTTATTCAGCTCTATATTTTCCAGCTCTTTATCCGATACGCTTTTCTGACTGTGCAGTTTTTTAAACCTTTCATAATCGCGTGCCGCATTCTTAGCCGCGGCTTCAGCTTCGATCACCATGGCTTCGGCTTGGGATTTCTTCGCTTTCAAATCGTCGCTGTTGACAATTATCAACAATTGTCCGGCAGTCACCCTGTCGCCCTGCTTTACATATATTTTATCTACAAATCCCATGTTTCGGGTGCTGATGATGGCTGTTTGCCTGGCGGACACCATTCCACTGACAAAAAGACCGTCAGCGGTTAACTTTGCAGGTGAATACACTTTTACTCCTACGGGTGCTTCTTCTTTTTTCTTTGTCGCATCGGACGAGCAAGCAGAAAAAAAGGAAACAGCCGCCATCCCCAATATCATTGTTCGAATCGTTTTCATAACTGTTTATGCATTATTTGTTTGTTGTAAGTAATTCTTGATAATACCCGGCAATGTTATAAGCCATCACCGCTTGAGCGTGCGTAAGACGCTGTTGCGACAGTTGCACCTGAGACAGAAGAAGGTCCGTGGTACTGGCCAACCCTTCCTTATGCCTGTCGGTGAGTATCCGAAGCGCCTCGGTAGCCTGCTCCACACTTGCCTCCTGTTTCCTGATTTCGAACTGCAAGTCGAGCAAATCGCGCGCAGTTTTATCTACCTCTATGCGGCTCTTATCGATATGCAGCTCGAGTTCTTTCTGCATTTTATCCCGTTGCATCAAAGCCGATCTCAGTTTGCTTCGGTTCCGGTTGCCCGAAAACAGATTCCAGCTCAGACTGATTCCTGCCAGGTAAGAGTCTTCTTTAAATTTGAAGATTTGGGTATCGTTAAACTGATAGGTACCGAAAGCGTTAATCGTAGGCAGAAAAGTGGTATAAGACGACTTCACCATCATTTTAGACGCTTCCAATGCTTTTTGCATCGCCACGACGTCCGATCGCGTCTCAGAGAATGCCGGCGCCGATATCGTCGGGGTTTTCTGAATTAAGGAATCGGGAATATATACGTTCGTTTCGGACGATGAGCCGCCCATCAGCAGTTTCAATCCATCCGATGCATTGATGACGCTGCTCTCCGCTTTTGCCAATGCGCTTTCTACCGTATTTACTTGTACCTGAGCATTTAAAACATCCGATTTCTGCACTAACCCCTGATCGTAAAAGTTCTTGACCGACTGATAAATCCGGCGGACATCCTCCAAAGTATGGGTCAATATATCACGGGCTTGATAAGCGAACTGAAGCTGCGTATAGGCTTTTTGTACCTCAAACCTGATATAATCTTTCGTATATTGCTCTTTGTTTTTATATACCTCTTCTTGCAGCTTTGCGCCTTTGCGGGCGAATATGCGGTCGACATTCAACAAAGGCATCTTAACCTCCACGCCGGCGTTGTAATTTCGAGAGGCTCCGGGATGGTTCAACCGCGAGGGATCGAAGTCCTGTGCTGTAACTCGGCTTTGCTGCAATAAAAAACCGAAAGCATTCAACGGATTGTTTGTAACCATCGCATTGTAGCTTACCGAAACTTGGGGTAAGAATATTGCGTCGGTCTGATGATAGTTTGCGTTTGATATTTTACGATCCAATTTAGACAGCTTTATATTGGCATTATTCCCCACCGCAATATTTACCGCTTCACCCATTGTCAGGCGGTTACTTTGTTGGGCATTCGCCGTAACAGCGAATATGCAACACGCCACTAACAGCATTTTTCTTTTTCTATTCATATTTAAAAATCTGAACTCCATTATAAGTTACTGAAAAACATTTATATTATCTTCTTGCCTCCTTACTTATTTTCCTAAGGAAATTACATAAATAAAAAAAAGGATTATTTGTTCAACAGCACACTTTGTATGGCTTTCTTAAAATCTGCTTTCGACATCGCTCCCATTGCCATTTGCGGTTGTCCTTCCATTGGAACAAACAACAAAGACGGGATGGAGCGGATACCGAATACGGAAGACAATTCTCTCTCCTCTTCTGTATTTACCTTATAGATGTACAACTCATCGGCATATTCCGCCGCCAATTCTTCCAAAATCGGCGCTATCATTTTGCAAGGACCGCACCAAGAGGCATAAAAATCGATGATGGCAGGTTTATCACCCAGGTATTTCCATTCATTCGGACTCGTTTCATAATCGGCAACTCGCTTTAAAAATTCACTCTTAGTCAATTGGATTGTTTTCATATTCTTCTGTTTTTTATTATTTATCACTCAATTAATTGTTTTCTTAGTATCGTTTATCTGAAACTTACAGACAAAATATTCTATTACATACAAGGGCCGGATATTCTGCCTATGATTCTTTTTCAGGATCGTACGGCTTGATAATATCTTTATATACCTGATTCTCCGAAGAATCCGAAGCACAAGCACCGGACGCGCAACATGGAATGTTCAAAATGGCTTGCGCCAGGAAGAAAATCGCCAAAAAGAGAAACGGATATTCTTTTGACGCTATTGCGTAAACTCCCAATCCAATACCTGCGACCAAGCGAATGATACGCGCCGCATTCCATTGTCTCAATACATTATTCATCTTTCTTTTCTGTTTGAAATACATTAAATAGTAAACCTCCCATTACTGCTCCCCATATCGAACTGCTTACAGGCGATGAGGTTATCGGACAAGATCCTCCGGAACATCCGACAAATCTCCAATAAAAATACCCGCCTATGCTGCCAATGATGACTCCTACTATCGTAAGTCCATATTTGCTCAAAAAACTTTCTTTCATATATTGTATCAAAAAGTATAAAATTAAATTCCAAAGGAATAAGTCTCAATTAGAAAACGTTGCAAAGACAATATATGTTTTCTTGGAATATTAATTTCTAAAGGAATATTTTTAATTAAAACGATAAGTAGATTATAAGAATCTATTTATCAATTGATTATCTAAAAGTTAAATAAACATTATTTTATTATCAACAATCGATTGATAGTTGGTGAAATACAAATGGGAAGAAATAAAATTAGGCTGCTCCGGTGATTTAAACTTCAGGAGCAGCCTAATTTTATTTTAATAAGAGTGCGGTGCGTACGGGACTCGAACCCGTGACCCCATGCGTGACAGGCATGTATTCTAACCAACTGAACTAACGCACCGGAATAGTTTTAATGAAACTTTCCGAATGTTTTTTGAACCTTCATTTCAAAAGCGGTGCGTACGGGACTCGAACCCGTGACCCCATGCGTGACAGGCATGTATTCTAACCAACTGAACTAACGCACCTCAAAAAAATCTTTGTCAACCTGCAACTTCTCTCAATTGCGAGTGCAAAGGTAGCTATTTTTTCGAATCCTGCAATAGCCCATATCTCTTTTTTCATAAAAAGTGCATATATTAAAATTTATCATGTACATTTGCAGTGAATGCAATAAATCAATATGCAATGAAAAATACACCTATCGAACGAAACATCATTGATAATGCCATTGATGAACTTCAAATTGCAGACTTCTCCAAAGCTACCATCCGGGAAGTAAAGGCAATTGCTTCAAAAGCCGAAACCGAATCGGGCGTAGAATTTATAAAAATGGAGATGGGAGTGCCCGGACTGCCCCCTTCATCCGTAGGAGTAAAAGCGGAAATCGAAGCCTTGCAAAGAGGAGTGGCAAGCCTTTATCCGGATATCAACGGAGTACCGGAACTGAAGAAGG
This sequence comes from Bacteroides pyogenes, assembly GCF_014196225.1. Classification (GTDB taxonomy): domain Bacteria; phylum Bacteroidota; class Bacteroidia; order Bacteroidales; family Bacteroidaceae; genus Bacteroides; species Bacteroides pyogenes_A. Next base: position 52,135 of record NZ_JACIDI010000005.1, read on the forward strand.
CGGCTTCCGATTTTATCAAGGCTTTTATCAATGCAGAAGTCAGCCCCGAAGGATGCGTACCTGTCACCGGATCGATGCAGGGAACATTCGCTTCTTTTCTGGCTTGCAGCCAATGCAATGAAAAGAAAGACACGATTTTGTTTATCGACCCCGGCTTTCCTGTACAGAAGCAACAGCTGACCGTAATGGGGCAAAAGTACGAAACGTTCGATGTGTACGACTACCGCGGCGAAAGGCTGAAAGACAAACTGGAAAGCTATATGAAAAAAGGAAATATATCGGCTGTCATCTATTCCAATCCGAACAATCCGAGCTGGATCTGCCTGAAAGACGAAGAGTTGCGGATTATCGGCGAACTTGCTACCCGGTATGATGTAATCGTACTCGAAGATCTGGCCTATTTTGCCATGGATTTCCGAAAAGACCTGAGCAAGCCTTACCAACCTCCTTTCCAACCCTCGATAGCTCATTATACGGATCATTACATCTTGCTTATCTCCGGTTCGAAAGCTTTCAGTTATGCCGGACAACGAATAGGTGTAAGCTGCATTTCCGACAAACTTTATCACCGTAAATACCCGGCACTGACGAAGCGATACGGCGGGGGGAGTTTCGGGACAGTGTTTATCCACCGTATTCTTTACGCGCTTTCTTCCGGAACGAGCCATTCGGCACAATATGCCATGACGGCCATGCTGAGGGCAGCCGGTGAGGGGCGATACAATTTCCTCGAAGAAGTCAGAGTATATGGTGAAAGAGCACAGAAACTAAAAGAGATATTCATCCGCCATGGGTTTCATCTGGTATATGACAAAGACTTGGACGACCCGGTTGCCGACGGATTTTATTTCACCATCGGCTATCCCGGCATGAGCAGCGGAGAACTCGCCCAAGAATTGATGTATTACGGGGTAAGCGCCATCTCACTGGTCACCACGGGAAGCCATCAGGAAGGGCTGCGCGCCTGCACTTCCTTCATCAAAGATCACCAATACGCCCAACTCGAAGAGCGTATGAAACTTTTTGCCGAAAACCATCCCGTCAATCAATCGCTGTGAAGAATGAAGAGCTCCATAAAGCATTTATGATATAAAAAACGGAAAAAATCTTCTTTTTTCCGTTTTTTTTCATAAATTAGTGGCATGAATAGCGAGTCCGACATATTTAAAATTCAATCCAACAATGTAGTTCCTGCACGAGGGAAGGTGCTGATATCCGAACCCTTCCTGCGAGACACCACCTTCGGGCGGTCTGTTATATTATTGATAGACCATAGTAACGAGGGGAGCATGGGACTTATTATCAACAAGCAATTGCCTCTTTGCCTGAACGACATTATCAAAGAGTTGAAGTACGAGGATGAAATACCATTGTATAAAGGAGGTCCCGTGGCTACAGACACGCTGTTTTTCATTCACACTTTGCCCGACATATCCGGATCGCTATCCATAAACAAAGGACTCTATCTGAACGGCGACTTCGACGAAATAAAAAAATACATTCTGCAAGGCAATAAGGTAAACAACCGAATCCGTTTCTTTTTGGGATATTCCGGTTGGGAGAGCGATCAATTGGACTCTGAAATCAAAGAGAACACCTGGCTTATATCCAAGGAAGACAATGCTTATCTCATGAGGGAAGACATAAAAGACATGTGGAAAAGGTCGCTCGAAAAATTAGGGAGCAAGTATGAGACATGGGCTCGTTTTCCGCAAGTGCCCACACTCAACTGATTACTTCCCGCTTTCCTTTCTTTTCGGATTCAAAAACTGAAGAAATGCTACATCTTTATATACTCCCCCCATCTGCAACCAATCTTTCAATGTGCCCGTTTGGGTGAAACCGCAAGAGACAAAGAGATCGATACAGTCTTCATTGTCAACAGCGACATGGGCATAGAGTTGCTTTAACGATAAGAACTCAAAAGCATATTCGCAAAGCAGCTTCAGCGCATCGGCCGCATATCCCTGTCCTCGGAAATGACGGCACAAAGCAATCCCCACTTCGCCACGCGAGTGGAGAGGAACAAAGTCGGTAATGTCGATTGTTCCCAATACACGGTAGTCGGAGCGGCGAACAATCATCAAACGCAGTTGCTTGTCGGCAAAAACATCGCATTGCGAGTTTTCGATGTATTGGCGCAACACATAGCGGGAATAAGGCACTGTGAAATTACTTATATCCCACATAAGAGGATCGTTCTCCATTTCATACATAATGTTCAGATCCTCCGGTTCCACGGCGCGAAGGATAATTCTGTCGCTCGTCAAAAACGCTTTTTTCATACTCTTCTATTCTTCATTGATATGCAGTTCGTTGCGAAGCCTCTTCTCTCCCGGCAGGCAAAAGAGCGAAGCCGTCAGCCCGATGAGCATACATAAATTTCCCGTATTGCTGAGCGTCAAATAATAGCATAGCAGGTTGAACAAAACAACCACCTCAAGAATTCCCAAACGAACGATGCTCCACAACACATAGCGCTTTAAGGCCAGCGTAACGGTGAGCTCGTTTATCTTGTTCTTCAACACCATGCTGAACAGCTTCAACGACAGCGGTACACAGACTGCCGTCAATAGGATGCCGATGGTCTCTAAATAATATACGGCTTCGGCATCATCCGCCAGCCCCCCGACCGGCATCAGCTCCAACTCCCCCGCCCCCATCAGAAAAGCCGGAAGTACCCAAAAGAAAATATAACTGATGTTCAAGCTCCTGACAGCGCGTTTTATCTGTTTTTTCATGATTCGTTTGAATAGTTAATGCGATCTATATGGTTCCGGTAAAGAGAGTCCGGTTCACTATGCTACGTCCCAACGTTACCTCATCGGCATATTCCAGTTCATCGCCCACAGAAATTCCACGCGCAATGACACTCAGCCTGACGTTCATCTTCTCCAGTTTGCGGTAAATATAAAAGTTTGTCGTATCCCCCTCCATTGTCGTGCTCAGAGCCAGAATCACTTCTTCGACACCTCCCGCTGCCACGCGTTTCACAAGGCTGTCTATTTGCAAATCGCCCGGTCCTACCCCGTCCATCGGCGAAATGACTCCTCCCAACACGTGGTAGAGCCCGCGGTATTGCTGGGTAGCTTCCACCGCCATCACATCGCGAATGTTCTCCACCACACAAACCGTTGAAGCGTCGCGCTGGGGATTGGCGCAGATGCGGCAGGTTTCCGTGTCCGAAATGTTATGGCACACATTGCAATACTTCACTTCGCGTTTCAGCGTAACGATGGCATTTCCAAAAGCCTCTACGGCAGACGCGTCCTGACGGAGCAGATGCAGTACGAGCCGCATCGCCGTTTTGCGTCCCACACCGGGAAGCTTGGAAAATTCGCTTACCGCCTTTTCGAGTAATACAGAAGGATATTGTTGGCTCATAAACGTTGAATGGTCTTTCTTTACTTTGGGGCACAAAGATACGGATATTGTTTTTAAAACCTATCTACTGCGAAAGCTATTTATCAATAAAAGTATTACCTTTGCACAGTTATTCCGCTTGCCTCCGGTCAGAAGAAAGACGAACAACAGCAGCGGCAGAATGCCGGGAAACACCGGAGAACAAAAAAATACATTACATAAATTATCGATATGGAAATAACAAACGCTGAATTTATAATAAGCAATACGGACGTGAAGAAATGTCCTGAAGGAGTTTTCCCCGAATACGCATTCATCGGCCGTTCGAATGTAGGAAAATCAAGCCTGATCAATATGCTCACCGGACGAAAAGGGTTGGCCATGACCTCATCCACTCCGGGAAAAACGATGCTGATCAACCATTTTCTCATCAACAAAAGCTGGTATCTGGTCGACCTGCCCGGTTACGGATACGCACGGCGCGGACAAAAAGGACAGGAACAGATACGCACAATCATCGAAGATTACATATTGGAACGGGAGCAGATGACGAATCTCTTCGTTCTGATAGACAGCCGGCTCGCTCCCCAGCCCATCGATCTGGAATTTATGGAATGGTTGGGCGAAAACGGCATTCCTTTCTCCATCATCTTTACCAAAGCCGACAAACTGAAAGGAGGGCGGCTGAAGATGAATATCAACGCTTATCTGCAAGAAATGAGAAAACAGTGGGAAGACCTCCCCCCCCATTTCATTTCTTCATCGGAAAACCGTACCGGACGCACCGAAATATTAGACTATATTGAAAATATCAACAAAGAGCTCAACACCAAATAAAATGAAAAAAAACACTGCCTGCCTTGCATTTATCGCATTCTTCTCATTGCTGTCGGCAAATTGCCATGCCCAATCGTGGAAAGACCTGCTCGGCAAAGACAACATTTCGAAAGTCGTAGAAGCCGTGACGGGACAAACGTCTACGAAGGTCGACCTGACAGGAACATGGAGCTATGAAAGTTCGGCCGTTGAATTCAAGTCGGAAAACCTGTTGATGAAAGCCGGAGGGATGGCGGCGGCAACGATGGCGGAAAGCAAACTGAATGAACAACTGGGCAAAGTGGGAATCAGAGCCGGACAAATGAGCTTTACGTTCAATGCCGACAGCACATTTGTAAGCAAAGTAGGAGGCCATACCATGAAAGGTACCTACTCTTACGACTCTTCAACCAAACGAGTGCAGCTGAAGTTTCTAAAGCTGCTGAACATGTATGCCAAAGTAAACTACAGACCCGGCTCTATGGAACTGCTGTTCAACTCCGATAAACTGTTGAAACTGATGACCTTCATCGGGAGCAACACGAACAATACCGCAATAAGAAGCGGTAGTTCGCTGGCAAAGAATTACGACGGAATGATGCTTGGATTCGGCATGAAAAAATAGCCCGGAAACCTTGAGCGAAACACATCGAGACGATCTAAAAAAAAGCCCGCCGGCTTTGAAAAAAACACGGCGGGCTTTGAAATCAAACACGGCCGGCTTTGAAAAAAACACGGCCGGCTTTTTTTTCAGGCAATATAACGTAATTATTGCATTCGACAAATCTTCTCCGAAAAGCTCATTCTTCCTATATAAAAACACGCCGGAAAAACCTGTTTAAATCTATTTGACAATCAATATACTTTATTTTCAGATAAAAAACCTTACCTTTGCACGTTGTAAATTATAAATTAAGAAAAGAACAATGAAAAAGATAGTTTCTTTAATCGCCCTATTGGCGATAAGCATCGGTTTCACATTCGCTCAAACCAATGCGAATATCAAGTTCGATAAAACGACACACAACTTCGGAAAATTCTCGGAAAACAGTCCGGTAGTAACGTGCACATTCACATTCACCAACATCGGAGACGCTCCTCTTGTCATTCATCAGGCAGTGGCATCCTGCGGATGTGCTGTTCCGGAATACACCAAAGAGCCGATCATGCCCGGAAAGAAAGGGAACATTAAGGTAACTTACAACGGAACAGGAAAATATCCGGGACACTTCAAGAAGTCGATTACCCTGCGCACCAATGCGAAAACAGAAATGGTGCGGCTCTACATCGAAGGTGAAATGGAGGCAAAATAGCATAGAATGTAAAAAACAACCTATATCGTAAAGGAGAATCTTTTGATTCTCCTTTTTTTTTGCTTACTTTGGAGCTTGAAAAAAACATTTAACAGACCGATGCTCCAATGAACGAAAACAGCATTGGATACATTGACAGAATCAGCAAACAATAAAAGTAGTATGAAACAGGAAGAAGAAAAAGTTGCCGGATTGCCCGAGAACGCGTTCAGAGAATTGAAGCCGGGCGAAGTTTACTCACCCTTGATGAAACCTTCGGGCAATTATCCGGAAGTCAATTTATGGTCGGTGACATGGGGAATTGCCATGGCTATCCTCTTCTCTGCCGCGGCCGCCTATCTTGGGCTGAAAGTGGGACAGGTTTTCGAAGCCGCCATCCCCATTGCAATCATAGCCGTAGGAGTTTCGGGAGCAGCAAAAAGAAAAAACGCATTGGGAGAGAACGTAATCATACAATCTATCGGAGCTTGCTCCGGTGTCATTGTAGCCGGCGCCATATTCACCCTCCCGGCACTCTATATCCTTCAGGCCAAATATCCCGAAATGACGGTGACTTTCATGCAAGTATTCATCAGTTCGCTATTGGGCGGCGTATTGGGAATTTTATTCCTGATTCCTTTCCGCAAATACTTCGTAAGCGACATGCACGGTAAGTATCCTTTTCCTGAAGCCACCGCAACGACTCAGGTATTGGTTTCGGGCGAAAAAGGCGGAAACCAGGCGAAACCTTTGCTGATGGCGGGAATCATCGGCGGTTTATACGACTTTGCAGTGGCTACCTTCGGATGGTTGAACGAAAACTTCACAACGCGTGTATGCGGCATCGGAGAGACATTGGCAGAAAAGGCCAAGCTGGTGTTCAAAGTAAATACCGGCGCGGCTGTTCTCGGACTCGGATATATCGTCGGCTTAAAATACGCCTCTATCATATGCGCCGGTTCGTTGGCGGTATGGTGGATCATCATTCCGGGCATGTCGGCTCTTTGGGGCGACAGCGTACTGAACGCATGGAACCCTGAAATCACCGCTACGGTAGGCATGATGAGCCCCGAAGAGATATTCAAGCATTATGCCAAAAGCATCGGTATAGGCGGCATCGCTATGGCAGGCGTCATCGGCATCATCCGCTCGTGGGGAATCATCAAAAGCGCCGTCGGGCTGGCAGCCAAAGAAATGGGCGGAAAAAGCGATGTGAAAACGAGTATTGTGCGTACACAACGGGACCTGTCGATGAAAGTCATCGCCATCGGCTCCATATTGACGCTGATTTTAGTGGTGCTCTTCTTCTATTTCGACGTAATGCACGGGAATATGTTGCACACCCTGGTCGCCATTCTACTGGTGGCGGTCATCGCTTTCCTCTTTACAACGGTGGCAGCCAACGCAATTGCTATCGTAGGAACCAATCCGGTATCGGGCATGACACTGATGACATTGATTCTGGCATCGGTGGTGATGGTTGCATTCGGGCTGAAAGGTCCTTCGGGAATGGTGGCGGCTCTCGTAATGGGCGGCGTGGTGTGTACGGCCCTTTCCATGGCGGGCGGTTTCATTACCGATCTGAAGATAGGATACTGGCTGGGAAGCACCCCAGCCAAGCAGGAGGCATGGAAGTTTCTGGGCACTATCGTATCGGCGGCAACCGTAGGCGGCGTAATGATTATATTGAATAAAACGTACGGATTCACAAGCGGCGCTCTGGCAGCGCCGCAAGCCAATGCGATGGCGGCAGTGATCGAGCCGTTGATGAGCGGAGTCGGAGCTCCTTGGCTGCTATATGGCATCGGAGCGATACTGGCAATCGTACTGACTCTTTTCAGGATACCGGCATTAGCCTTCGCCCTCGGAATGTTCATCCCGTTGGAGCTGAACGTCCCACTGGTTGTCGGAGGAGCGGTCAACTGGTATGTGACAACTCGCAGTAAAGAAACGGCACTGAATACGCAACGGGGCGAAAAAGGAACCCTGTTGGCTTCCGGATTCATCGCCGGCGGCGCGCTCATGGGCGTAGTCAGTGCGGCAATGCGTTTCGGCGGTATCAATTTAGTTAACGAGGCCTGGCTGAACAACACTTGGTCGGAAGTATTGGCATTGGGAGCATACGCGCTGTTGATTCTATATTTCATCAAAGCATCTATGAAAGTGAGATAAACATGAAAAAGATTTTAGCTGTTATCGTACTGCTTGCAACAGAAATGACTTTTGCACAGCAACCTGCCGGGGCGGTTTCGCACTCCGGAAGCGGGTATTGCAAGCAAAAGACCGAGGGCATCTTGCGAACCGTCGGAAGCGCTTTACACTCCGCAGGCGGTTCCGCTCCAAACGTGGCAATGGACAGCAATGGGCAAACAAACCCGATGCTCAAAATCGGAAAGAGATATCTCGGAACAACGTATGTAGCCCATACGCTCGACCGAAATACGGAAGAAAAACTGGTGGTTCAACGCGATTCGGTCGACTGTCTGACGTTCGTCGAATACGTGACGGCAGAAGCGATGGGCCCGTGCTTTGACGAAAATCTTCAAAAGATACGCTACCGCGACGGCATTATCGACGGTTACCCCTCACGGCTGCACTACACATCCGACTGGATCGACAACGGTGTCCGCCACGGGCTCATAAAAGACATAACGGCAGAACATAGTCCGTACACCATCGAATTGTCGATATCGTATATGTCCGCCCATCCGCAGAAATACAAGCAATTGGCCGATTCGCCGGCGAATGTGGCGCGAATGGCGGCATACGAAAAAGCGCTCTCGGGGAAGAGCGTACACTGGTTGCCCAAAAACAAACTTCCCGATCAGGGACTTCCATGGATCATGAACGGCGACATCATAGCATTCACCACATCTGTGAAAGGGCTCGACATCGCACATGTGGGAATAGCCCAATATATTCGCGGCAAATTGCATTTGCTGCACGCTTCCTCTACGCAGAAGAAAGTAGTAACGAGTGAAAAGCCTGTCAGCAAGATGTTCGAAGACAATAAATCGTGGACGGGCATACGTGTCGTCCGAGTACCTCAACCTTCAAAAAGCAGCTTATGAAACGACTGAAATTATTCCTTTTTGTTGCATGCCTCGCTCCTGTTCTGCCAAAAGCACAGGGAATTACAGGCATCTATTTCCCGGAAATCATTCCGGACGCGCAATCCACAAGTATGGGAGGCGCCGGATTAGCCGTTACAAACAATCCGAGTATAGCCATTTATCACAATGCTTCCACCATCGCTTTCTCACAAGAAGTAATGGGGTTCACTTATTCTTACGCAGACATAAAGAACGATCATCCGTTGCACAGCGCGTCTCTCTTTTACCGGATGGGGAGGCAAGGAAAACAAGGCTTCACTGCGGCTTTCCGACACGTCAGGGCTCCCGAAATCGTCTATGAAGGGAGTGATAAGCCCTTACGTCCGATGGCATGGAGCTTGGGAGCCGGATATTTCAACCGGATAACGGAGAGTTTATCGCTTTCGTTAACACTCCAATACCTGCGCGCCAAAACAATTCTCAACGAAAGCAAAGGCACGGCTTATGTAGACTTGGGAGCTACTTACCATCAGTATCTGCCGATACTGAATCAAATGGCAACGTGGTCGATAGGTGTTCAGGCGGCCAATTTAGGAGGAAAATTAGATGGTGTGCGTTTACCTTCGCGGTTAGGCATAGGAAGTGCGATTATCCTCCCGTTCAACATACAGCACAGCCTGCAGATAGCTTGCGACATCAAATACTTTTTCCCTTCCGATTACCGCAGTTTCGAAACCGCATTGGGCGCCGAGTACAGTTTCCTCAAATACGGAATCGTTCGTGCCGGATATAATTTCGGAGACAAGGACAAATGGGTGGGAAACTATGCAACGTTGGGAGGAGGCATACACTATTGGCCTGTATGTATAGACTTCTCTTATGCTTTGGCAGCCAATAACAGCTTCATGAACCGCACTTGGCAACTCAGCCTGGGAATCGTTTTCTGAGTTCGCAACCGAGACGCTGCTTCACTTCGTCCATGGAAACTTCATTCTTCAGTTCCCGGCGAAGGGAAGTAACGCCTTTATCGATAAACCCGCAAGGATTTATGTAGCTGAAATAACGTAAATCCGTATTCACGTTCAAGGCCAATCCGTGCATCGTAACGTAATGGCTGCTCCGAACCCCGATAGCGCAGATTTTTCGTGCGCGTGAAGTATCGGCATCGATCCATACTCCGGTAGCTTTCTCCAGTCGCCCCGCCTCAATGCCGTAAGAAGCGCAAACATTGATTACGGCCTCTTCCAGAAAATGGACATATTCCTTTAGCCCCATCCGGAACTCTTCAAGATTCAATATCGGATAGCAAACCAATTGTCCGGGACCGTGATATGTAATGTCCCCTCCCCGGTCGATATGATAGAGCGTTGCGCCGATAGCTCTCAGTTGTTCGTCACCGAGCAGCATATTGTTTTCCTTTCCGCTACGTCCTAATGTATATACGTGCGGATGTTCGCAAAATATAATCCCGTTCTCATACGTTTCTCCATGAGCTTTGGCGCGAACCACCCCGTCAAACCGTTCCGACTGGCGCTTCCACGCCTCGCCGTACCCGATAAGTCCCCAATCAATAATTTCAGTTTTCATCAAAAACAAAAGTTATAAAAAATAATCCTTACATATCCTGCAAGAACAGGAGCGCAAGAAAGCCCCCGGGCTACTTCCTTCTACTCAAACTCAATGAATTGAGTACCACACTCACACTCGAGAAAGCCATAGCGGCACTTGCCAGCATCGGATTCAACAACAGCCCGCTTACGGGAAACAATACGCCGGCGGCAACGGGAATACCGATGAGGTTGTAAATGAAAGCCCAAAACAGATTCTGATGAATGAGGCGTACCGTTTGTCTCGACAGTTCAAAAGCTTTCGGGAGAAGTAACAAATCGGAAGTCATCAGCGTAACCATAGCCACATCCATTGCAATATCTGTTCCTTTCCCCATTGCTATACTTACATCCGCCACCGCCAATGCCTGAGAATCATTGATGCCATCGCCCACCATCGCCACTTTTTTCCCTTGTTCCTGGAGTTGGCGCACAAAACGCTCCTTCTCATCGGGCAGAGCATCTGCAATGAAATGACGAATACCCAGGCGGGAAGCGACTGCCGCACCTACACGCTGGCCGTCGCCCGTAAGCATATAAATTTCGATTCCTTGCCGTTGAAGTTCTTTTATAGCCTGGGCCGAAGTTGCTTTAACGGGATCTGCGACGGCAATAATGGCAAGGAGTTCACTTTCACGACCGAAATAGACAATTCCCTGCCCGTCAGCTTCGTATATGGCCAGCATTTCTGCCATCACATCGGGCAGAACGGCATTAAAATCTTTCAGGAACTTATGGCTTCCCACCCAATAAACAGTCCCTTCACAAACCACTTTTACGCCTTTACCGGTTATACTTTCAAAACCCTCGAGAACAGCCGGGCGAACTCCCTCCTGTTCGCGGAGAACATCGACAATGGCTCCCGCAAGAGGATGTTCCGACTTCAATTCGGCTGCCAGCAATATGTTTTTGAATTGCACGTCCTGAGTCTGTGCCCACAACCATCCCGTAGCAGTAGGACGACCTTCCGTCAAAGTACCCGTTTTATCGAGAACTACCACATCGACTTTTCGCATCTGTTCCAAAGCTACGGCATCTTTTATCAGAATGTGCCGACCGGCAGCTTTGCCTATTCCCACCATCAATGCGGTAGGAGTAGCCAAACCCAAAGCGCAGGGACAGGCTATGACCAAAACGGATACGGCAGAGAGTACGGCGTAAGATATATATTCCTTGCCCCCGATGAGCAACCATAATATAAAAGTAAGAACCGACAAGCCAAGCACTACCGGAACAAAAAAGCCCGTGATACGATCGACAATACGTTGTACCGGAGCTTTACTGCCCTGCGCATCCTGCACCATACGGATGATACGCGCCAATACCGTCTCTTCCCCTACCTGAGAGGCGGAGATAACAAAAGCTCCGCGCTGATTGATTGTCCCTGCCAATACTTTGTCACCTGCCTTCTTATCCACCGGAACAGGTTCGCCGCTAATCATGCTTTCATCCACATATGATTCGCCCTCGACAAGGATACCGTCTACCGGAATCTGCTCGCCCGGACGCACGACTACCGCATCTCCCACCTGCAACTCTTCGATCAAAATTTCTTCCTCCGTGCCGTTTCTCACAATGCGGGCAACCTTAGGCTGCATCCCCATCAGTTTACGGATAGCTGCCGAAGTATTTCCTTTGGCGCGTTCCTCCATCAATTTGCCTGTCAGCACAAAGGCGATAATCACTGCAGAGGCCTCGTAATAGACATGAGGTTCCAGCCCCCGGGAATACCAGAACTCAGGGAAAAACGTGTTGAACATGCTGAACAGAAAAGCGATGGAGGTGCTCAACGCTACCAACGTATCCATATTGCTGCGCCTTAATTTAGCCTGTTTCCATGCACCGGTAAAAAAAGGACTGCCGAAAAATATCATTACGGGAATGGTCAACAGCATTTGTATTTCATTGGAATACGGCAAATCCATCCATAGCATGGAAAACAGAAGCAACGGAACAACCAGAATCCATGCACCGATCACCCTCCGTTTCAGCCGGCGATAACGTTTCTGTTGTTCTTCCTCGCGACGCTTTTCTTTATGATTTTCTTCGATTATCAAATCGTATCCCGCCGCCAATATCGCCGCACGGATTTCTCCGGGTGTCAACTGTTCCTTTTCATAAGAGACATTCAAACTGCCCGTAGCAAAGTTGACAGAAGCATCCATTACCCCTGACAGTTTCTTTACAGTCTTTTCTACATTATTGGCGCATCCTGCACAATGCATGTTAAGCACAGGAAATATTTTTTTTACTATATTACTCATATTTACAAAGATAATGAGAAATTAGCGGCATAGAATATTTTTTTGCTTTTTTTATTCGTTGTATCCGTTTATTATCTATATTTGTCGATAAGGAACAATGCGGTAAAAGTTGTAATTATAAGAAAAACGATAATGAACAAACAATATGTCAGCCTGTTTGCGTTTATACTTTCGGTAAGTATTTATTTATCATCTTGCCACGACAAGATGAACAAAAATACGGGTGTTCTGCGCTTTGACAGCATCCGGATAAATGAAACCGCACATCTTTTCAACGACACAGGCAAACCGGCATGTAATATAAGAATAGGATTCACTTATCCAGTGAGATCTTCGGACCCGATATTGAAAGACAGCCTGAATAAATATTTCATTTCCATCTGCTTCGGTGATAAGTTTTCCGGAGAAAAACCGGAAGACGTAATCAATCAATACACCCGGAACTACATAGACGAGTACCGTCGCGATTTAGAACCTATGTATCTTGAAGATGAAAAGGATAAAAATAACGATTCATCCATAAGAACGTGGTATTCTTATTATAAGAATATAGAAAGCCATGTGCAACTTTACAGGAACGACCTTTTGGTTTATCGTGTAGACTACAATGAATATACGGGTGGTGCGCACGGAATGTATACTACCATGTATGTAAACATGGATCTCGCTCTGATAAGACCTCTCCTCCTCGAAGATCTTTTCATTGCCGGATACCAGGAACCGCTGACAGAGTTGATATGGAATCAATTAATGGCTGACAATCGAGTAACGACTCGTGAAGCATTGGAGGATCTCGGATATGGTTCTACCGGAGAAATCATTCCCACCGAAAATTTTTATTTAGACACAAAAGGTATCACCTTTCATTACAATGTATATGACATCACTCCGTATTCCATGGGTGCGGTAGAAGTCACACTCCCGTTTGACGCCATAAGACACTTATTAGGAAATAATCCTATTTTAAAAGATTTATGTTAACCCTCAATTAAGAATGCAAGGTATTAAATAATTTGTAATTTGTATAACTGAAAAAGTGGAAATCATACTCAATTATTTTCCGGACCTGACGGAAGAGCAACGCAGACAATTTGCCGCTCTATACGACCTTTACATCGATTGGAATTCAAAAATCAACGTGATCTCTCGTAAAGATATAGAAAACCTGTACGAACATCACGTACTTCATTCATTGGGCATTGCAAAATTCGCAAATTTCCGTCCCGGAACCGCAATCATGGATTTAGGCACGGGAGGCGGTTTCCCGGGCATCCCTTTGTCTATTTTATTCCCCGAAGTGAAATTCCATTTGGTAGACAGCATTGGTAAAAAAGTACGGGTGGCTACCGAAGTGGCCAACGCAATCGGGTTGAAGAATGCAACTTTCCGCCACGCTCGCGCCGAAGAAGAAAAGCGGAAGTTCGATTTTGTTATCAGCCGTGCCGTAATGCCCTTGGCGGATTTAGTAAAGATTATTCAGAAAAACATATCTTCCAAACAGCAGAATTCCCTCCCCAACGGGTTGATTTGCCTGAAAGGAGGTGAATTAGAACATGAAACGATGTCGTTCAGGCATAAAACGGTGATTCATAGCCTGAGCAACGACTTTAAGGAAGAATTCTTTCAAACAAAGAAAGTAGTATATGTGCCAATATAAAACGATACCCCGGTAAAAGCCATGAAAATAAAAAGATTCGAATTCAATATGTTTCCCGTAAACTGCTATGTAGTATGGGATGAAACTAAAGAGGCAGTTGTTATCGACCCCGGTTGTTTCTACGAAGAAGAGAAACAAAAACTCAAGAGATTCATACAAGATAATGAATTGAGTGTAAAACATCTGCTAAACACACATCTTCATCTCGACCATATCTTCGGAAATCCTTTTATGTTCAAAGAATTCGGCTTATCGGCCGAAGCCAATAAAGCAGACGAATACTGGATCGATGAGGCTCCTAAGCAAAGCCGGATGTTCGGATTCCAGCTACAGGAAGCCCCCGTGCCGTTGGGAAAATATCTGCACGACGGAGATATAATTACTTTCGGGAACACGCGATTGGAAGCGATACATGTACCGGGACATTCGCCGGGAAGCCTGGTGTATTATTGCAAAGAAGAGAATTGCATGTTCTCCGGCGATGTATTATTCCAAGGCAGCATCGGACGGGCCGACTTGGCAGGAGGTAACTTCGACGAGCTGATCGATCACATTTGCAGCCGTCTGTTTATCCTTCCCAACGAAACGGTCGTTTATCCCGGACACGGCGCACCCACGACTATCGGAATGGAAAAATCGGAAAATCCTTTTTTTAGAAAATAACCAATAACATCTCTCCGGCCATGTCCGAAAGGAAAACCGGAAAGACAAAAAACTCTATTACCCATATGAAAACCGATTTGTTATCTGGCCGTCATATCGGCATCAACGATCAAGACATTTCTCTGATGCTCCGCAAAGTCGGTGTGAGCTCATTGGACGAACTGATTGAAAAAACAATTCCCGCCAACATCAGGCTGAAGAAACCTCTGGCTTTGCCTGCGCCGCTTTCGGAGCACCAATTCCGCAAACATATCGCGGGATTGGCAAGAAAGAATAAAAAATATGCCACCTATATCGGAATGGGCTGGTATGACACGATTACTCCGGCGGTTATCCAACGGAATGTTTTTGAGAATCCCGTATGGTACACCTCGTATACTCCTTATCAGGCCGAAGTATCTCAGGGAAGACTGGAAGCGTTGATAAATTTTCAAACAGCCGTTTCCGATCTTACAGCCATGCCACTTGCCAACAGCTCCCTGCTCGATGAAGCAACCGCCGCGGCCGAAGCTGTAAGCATGATGTACACATTACGCTCCCGCGCACAGCAAAAAGCCGAAGCCAACGTAGTTTTTGTGGACGAGAACATTTTCCCGCAAACATTGGCGGTGATGACCACGCGCGCCATTCCGCAAGGCATCGAACTTCGTGTAGGAAAATACAAGGAGTTCGAACCTTCGGCAGACGTGTTTGCCTGCATCCTGCAATACCCCAATGCCAACGGAAACGCAGAAGACTATGCAGAGTTCACGCAAAAGGCGCATGCAGCCGATTGCAAAGTCGCCGTAGCGGCCGATCTGCTGAGCCTGGCTCTATTGACTCCTCCGGGAGAATGGGGAGCGGACATCGTATTCGGAACAACCCAACGCTTCGGCATACCTTTGTTTTACGGAGGACCTTCGGCAGCTTATTTTGCAACGCGCGACGAATACAAACGGAACGTACCGGGACGCATCATCGGGCAATCGAAAGACAAATACGGGAAAACATGTTACCGGATGGCTTTGCAGACACGCGAACAGCACATCAAACGCGAAAAGGCGACTTCCAATATCTGCACCGCCCAGGCATTATTGGCCACAATGGCAGGCTTTTATGCCGTTTATCACGGGCAGGAAGGAATCAGAAGCATCGCTTCGCGCATTCACAGTACAGCCGTATTTCTTGAAAAGCAGATTTCGCAATTCGGTTATAGACAAATCAATGCGCAATACTTCGATACTTTGCGCTTCGAGCTTCCGGAGCAAGTTTCCGCACAGCAAATTCGCACCATCGCTCTCAGCAAAGAGGTGAATCTCCGTTATTACGATCATGGCGACGTAGGCTTCAGCATCAATGAAACAACCGATCTGGAAGCGGTCAACGTGCTGCTTTCCGTATTTGCCATCGCAGCCGGAAAAGATTATCAGAAAGCCGACGATATACCTGCCTTATGCAATATCGACCCGAAACTGCGACGGACAAGCCCGTTCCTGACGCACGAAGTGTTCTGCAAATACCATACGGAAACGGAAATGATGCGTTACATCAAACGCTTGGACCGGAAAGATATTTCGCTGGCACATTCGATGATTTCGCTGGGTTCGTGTACGATGAAACTCAACGCGGCGTCGGAAATGCTTCCGCTAAGCATGCCCGAACTAATGGGCATACATCCGTTGGTTCCCGAAGATCAGGCGGAAGGATACCGTGAGCTGATACGAAACTTAAGCGACGACCTGAAGACCATTACCGGATTTGCCGGAGTAAGCTTGCAGCCGAATTCGGGAGCGGCCGGCGAATATACGGGACTGCGCGTAATCCATAGTTACCTCGAAAGCATCGGACAAGGACACCGCAGGAAAATACTGATTCCGGCGTCGGCTCACGGAACGAATCCGGCATCCGCCATACAAGCCGGATTTACTACGGTAATCTGTGCCTGCGACGAGCACGGAAACGTAGACATGAACGACCTGCGCGCCAAGGTGGAAGAGAATAAAGACGAATTGGCTGCTTTAATGATCACATATCCTTCCACACACGGTATTTTCGAAACAGAAATCAAAGAAATCTGTGAGATCGTTCATGCTTGCGGCGCGCAAGTCTACATGGATGGAGCCAACATGAACGCGCAGGTGGGACTCACGAACCCCGGCTTTATCGGAGCAGACGTCTGCCACCTGAACCTGCACAAAACATTCGCTATTCCTCATGGCGGAGGCGGCCCGGGCGTAGGTCCCATCGGCGTGGCCGAACATCTGGTTCCTTTCTTGCCGGGACACACATTATTCGGCGACACTCACAATCAAGTCTCGTCGGCTCCGTTCGGCAGTGCGGGAGTACTCGCCATCACTTACGGATATATCCGCATGATGGGCACAGAAGGACTGACGCAAGCTACCCAAACGGCCATCCTGAATGCCAATTATTTAGCCGCCTGCCTGCAAGACACGTACGGCATCGTGTATCGTGGAGCCAATGGTTTCGTAGGCCATGAGATGATTCTGGAATGCCGAAAGATACATGAAGAAACCGGCATCACGGAGAATGATATCGCCAAGCGGTTGATGGACTACGGTTATCACGCTCCTACCCTCTCTTTCCCCGTTCACGGAACATTGATGATCGAACCGACCGAAAGCGAAAGTCTGGCCGAACTGAACAATTTTATAGACGTCATGCAAAACATCTGGAAAGAAATTCAGGAGGTGAAAAGCGGAGAAGCAGAAAAGGAAGACAACGTATTGGTAAACGCTCCGCATCCCGAATACGAAATTGTAGGCGAAGAATGGAAACATGGCTATACCCGTGAAAAAGCCGCTTATCCGATAGATAGTGTGCGCGAAAACAAGTTCTGGGTCAATGTGGCGCGTGTAGACAACACGTTGGGAGACCGAAAATTGCTTCCGACCCGCTATGGAACATTCGATTAAAAGATCGTGAAGCAACCTCGACAGCAATTCCGCAATTTATGGTTCGGACGTTTTCCGCCCGAACCATAAAAAATGCTTTGCCGCAGGTGGTTGTCAAAGACATGAAGAGGTGGTAAAAAAAGCCCGCCGTGTTTTTTTCAAAGCCCGCCGTGTTTGATTTCAAAGCCCGCCGCCTTTTTTTCAAAGACGGCAGGCTTTTTTTATTGTTCTTTTCTCCAAACGACAAGGTGCTGTTTCCGGCAATCTTTTCTTCCCGCAAACCGCTGAGAAAGCAGGAAACAAAACGTGGAAACAACGGGAAAGTTTATCTCACGATCGTAATACTGCCTGCTTTCACAACCTTTTCTTTCAGCGGAACAAGCGGGTCGGCATATCCCAAAGCAACACATCCGTACACCCGGTGATGGGTAGGTACGCCCAAAGCAGTCAGCAACTCGCGCACTTCATAATCATCGCAGACAGTACCCGGCTGGTTGATCCAGCAAGAGCCGATGCCCAACGAGTGAGCGGCCAGAAACATATTCTCTATGGCACAGGCACAATCCATCGAAGCCCACCATTGGACAGGTTCATTAGACACAATAACCAATGCCGGAGCATGGTAATAACAGCAATAGTTTTCATTGTGTCCGCGCTCTTGCAAACGCGGGTCGTCACTTTTGGCAAATGCCCCTTTAATGCGACGATTCAGCTCTTTCAACTTTTCAGCATCCTGAATGGCTGTGAAATGCCACGTTTCGTAGTGCATTCCGTTCGGTGCGTATGTAGCCGCTTCCAGAATCAATTGCAAATCCTCCTCAGCTACCGGCTGTGAAGTATAGGCACGGATGCTGCGCCGTGTCTTTATATTCTCTAAAACTTCATTTGTCTTCATTGGCTTATATCATATTATACGTATAAATAACTATGTCAACAATAGCAGGTTTCACCCATTCATCCCGTTTCTATCGCTTCACCAGTCCTATCTTCGCATTCAGTTTGAAATAATAAACGCCGTTTTCTTTCTCCAGAAAGCCGTATTTGTCTTTTTCCACAGCACCTTTTTCGAATCGGGTATTCATAAAGAGAAAATCTTCCATCGTTTGTTTCTCCGAGCGATGGTAACAAAGCACATCTCCGTTTCCATTCACCAGCAACATGCCTTCAACGGCAGAATCCTGACCATTGTATATTTTGGCCGGACGCATGCCCAAAGCCAATGCCATGAGGAATTGCTTCATCTTAAATTCGTAAAAGCCGTGTTTATTGATTAGCTCCTCTTTTATCTTTAAAGGATTCGCCTGTTTGATAACCTCCGTAAGTTCGTGTACTCGGGTAATGCCGTCCAAGTGCATGAGCCGCACCATTTCCGTAAGAATGCGAGGAAAATGCAAATCGATCATCAGCAGATTGCTCCGAAAAACGCGGTCGGCCACATCGGCATACTTGAGCACTCCTCCCAAACGTTCGATCATCATCATCCGCTCGGCCACTTCATTCGGCGATTCGGGCAAAGCATTAATTTTATTCACCGTAGGAGTAGCAAACTTCACCCCGCTCTGTTCGAGCTTCAGGTTCGCCGCACGTCCGCCATCCAACAGAGGATTCATCGCACCTAAACGCGAGCGGACACTGAAACCGCACAACGGTGCCTCCGGATGCCAAAAAGAAATGGAAAAATCGGTACGGTCTTCGGTTCGTGCCTCCAGATCGAATATGGAAACCGTATCCAGAAACTCTTCCACTCCTTCGGGAGAAACCACATCATTGCTTGCGGATGCCTTCACCGCTTGCAATATCAGATCCGCCACAGCTCCGAAGTCTTCGCGCGGAATGCGCACGGAGCCTTTTTCACTTTCCATACGCACGCTTTCTTTTTCAATATAGTAACGGCGGGGGCCATCGTGCTCTTCTCGCAGAATCATTGCCACAGGCCGGTTCATATCGTCCGGCTTTGCTTCGGCCGTTCCCAGAGCCACTGTTCCATTGGCTAAGAGACGGAAAAAAGCATAAAGTTCGCACCACTCTTTTTTAGTTGCTTCAAACATTGTGAATTGTGAGTTTTTAATTATCATTTAAAAAGTTACGAAGCCGGGATACGGGCAGTTTCCACTTTCTCCAGCCGGGCACGCAATTTAGGCATCATCGAACGGCGGATACGCAGGGTCATGCAGCAATCCATGTCATACGACTGATTCAAAATTTCCGGTTCTTCCTCCTTAACGATACGCATAATGTCGTTCATAAAAGGATATTCGAACCATACCGTCACTTCCTCGTCGATTGTCTTTTCTATAATCGTGGCAGAGGCTATCGCTTCGGCCGCAGCCGCCTTATAGGCAACAATCAATCCGCTTGTACCCAGTTTGATTCCTCCGAAATAACGGACAACGATGATCAGAATATCGGTCAATTCATTGGAATTAATTTGCCCGAGAATCGGCTTGCCCGCCGTACCCGAAGGCTCGCCGTTGTCATTCGCCCGATAGTTTTTCCGCTCTGCTCCCAACATATAGGCATAACAAACGTGACGGGCATCGTAATATTTCTTTTGATACGTATCCAGATGCTGTTTCACTTCCTCAAGATTCCGCACAGGAAGGGCAATGGCAATAAACTTACTGCGCTTCTCGGTGTAAATGCCTTCTGACAATCCGGCAACGGTTTTATAAGTATCTTCGGCAATCATGATGCAAAGATACTGTTTTCGAAAATCGCACGCAAAAAAACAGGAAGCCGATTGAATAGAGTGGTTCAATCGGGACGGTCATTAGGACATACATAGAAGCCGGCTACATCTCCATACAGACTTTTTTGGAAAAGAAAGCGGGAGGTTATAACCGGCTTCTAAAAAATGCTCATTTAGTAAATGAATCTTCAATAATATATTAAATTAATCCAGTCTATGAATTACCAGTCCCGACCGCAACTTCGGTTCGAACCAGGTGGTTTTTGGGGGCATGATATTGCCTGTATCCGCAATATCCATCAATTGCTTCATTGAAACCGGGTAGAGCGCCAGAGCGACTTTCATTTCTCCGCTGTCCACACGCTTTTTAAGTTCTCCCAATCCGCGGATACCTCCCACAAAATCGATACGCTTGTCCGAACGAAGATCTTTGATGCCCAGTATCTCGTCCAGAATCAAGTTGGAAGAAATAGTCACATCGAGCACACCGATAGGATCATGATCGTTATAAGTGCCCGCTTTAGCTGTCAAGCTATACCATTTTCCTTCCAGATAAAGGGCAAAGTTATGCAAAGCCGACGGATGATAAACCTCGGTTCCCTTCTCTTCCACCACAAAATTCTTTTGCAAAGCGGTCAGGAATTGTTCTGCCGTCAGCCCGTTCAGATCTTTCACCACGCGGTTGTAATCGATAATGGTCAACTGATTGGCAGGGAAACACACAGCCATGAAGTAATTATACTCTTCATCGCCTCGATGGTCCGGATTTTGTTTTGCTTTTTCGGCTCCGACCAATGCAGCGGCGGCAGAGCGATGATGGCCGTCGGCAATGTACAAGGCAGGCATTCGCGCAAATTCTTCAGTGATGATGGCAATATCCTCCGCCCGGTCGATTACCCAGAAAGTATGCCCGAAGCCATCACCCGGAGCGATGAAATCGTATTCGGGCTTCTGTGCTGTGTATTTCTTAATCACGGCATCCAGCCTCGCGTTATCGGGATATGCAAAGAACACCGGCTCGATATTGGCATTGTTCACACGCACATGTTTCATACGGTCTTCTTCCTTATCACGCCGGGTAAGTTCGTGTTTCTTAATCACACCGTTCATGTAATCGGGCACGTATGCCCCCACTACCAGCCCGTATTGGGTCTTACCGTTCATTGTCTGCGCATAGATGTAATAGTTCTCTTTCGCATCTTGCACCAGCCAGCCTTTTTCCTGAAACATCTTGAAGTTGTCGGCAGCTTTGGCATACACACGTTCGTCATGCTCGTCCGTACCGACGGGAAAATCTATTTCCGGTTTTATAATATGATATAAAGACTTTTCATTTCCGGCAGCTTCTGCTCTCGCTTCTTCCGAATTAAGAACGTCGTAAGGACGGGAGGCCACTTGTTCTACTAAGTCTTTCGGGGGGCGAATCCCCTTGAAAGGTTTAATTTTTGCCATGGTAAATATGATGGTTTTTACTTGTTTACTCTGAATTTTTCACATCCGTCTTTCAAGAAACCTACTATTTGTCTGGCTGCTGCAATGCCGGCATTGATATTTGCTTCGGCAGTTTGCGCTCCCATCTTCTTGGGGTTGGAGAAATAGCGTCCTGCAAACTTTTGACTCATCTCGGCATGAGCAGCAGGCATAATATCGGTAATATACTTGAAATCGGCACGCTCTTCCATTACCCTCATCAGTTCCGGTTCATTGATCACTTCCTTACGGGCAGTATTTACCAACAAACCGCCTTTCGGCATATCTTTCAACAAAGTATAACCGATGGAATTTTTGGTTTCAGCAGTTGCCGGAATATGAAGAGATACAAACTGACAGGTTTTATACAATTCTTCGACTGAATCCAACGCTTTTACGCCGTCTTTCTCAATCACATCTTTCGGACAGAAAGCATCGTACGCATAGATTTCCATTCCAAAACCTTTGGCAATGCGTGCTACATTGCGTCCGACATTTCCGTAAGCATGGATTCCCAGCTTCTTGCCCAAAAGCTCCGTACCGGAAGTTCCGTTATAGAAATTACGCACGGCATACACCATCAAACCCAATGCCAATTCGGCTACGGCATTCGAATTTTGTCCCGGCGTATTCATTACACATACTCCATGAGCAGTGGCGGCAGCAAGATCCACATTGTCATATCCGGCGCCGGCACGTACTACAATTTTCAATTCCCTGGCAGCATCAAACACCTCGGCGTCTACAATATCACTACGGATTATAATGGCATGGGCGTCTTTCACCGCATCCAGCAACTGTGCTTTTTCGGTGTATTTTTCAAGTAAAGCGAGCTCATATCCGGCAGCTTCCACTTCCTTGCGAATACCGTCTACTGCGATTTTCGCAAACGGTTTTTCAGTAGCGACAAGTACTTTCATAATTTTCTATGTTTAGAATAAGAACTCACCACCGACTGCACAAATGGTAACAGGTATATTTTCATCACAGCATGATCTGTGGCGGTTGTGCAACCGGTGGTGAAAGATAATATTAATGAAGTTTCTCAAATTCGCGCATGCAATCGATCAATGCCTGTACGCTTTCTTTGGGCATGGCATTATAGCACGATGCACGGAAACCGCCTACAGAGCGATGTCCCTTAATACCGACCATGCCTCTTTCCGTAGCGAATTTCAGGAAATCGGCCTCCAGTTCTTTATATTCAGGCTTCATCACAAAACAAATATTCATACGCGAACGGTCTTCTTTGGCGGCAGTGCCTACAAATAGTTTGTTGCGATCGATTTCGGAATACAACATATCGGCCTTTTCAATAGCGCGACGCTCCATTTCTTTCACACCACCTTGTGCTTTGATCCAACGGAGCGTTTGCAATGCGGCATAGATCGGCAACACCGGAGGAGTATTGAACATCGAGCCGTTATCAACATGAGTCTGATAATTCAGCATGGTAGGAATATAGCGCGATACTTTGCCCAGCGCATCGTTCTTCACGATTACAAAAGTCACGCCGGCAGGAGCAAGATTCTTCTGCGCCCCACCATAAATACATATGTATTTGGATACATCGACAGGACGGGAAAAAATATCGGAAGACATGTCCGCTATCACCGGAACAGGAGAATCCATATCTTTCTTCAGTTCAGTTCCGAAAATAGTATTGTTTGTCGTTAT
The DNA here is from genome assembly GCF_014196225.1 of Bacteroides pyogenes. Classification (GTDB taxonomy): domain Bacteria; phylum Bacteroidota; class Bacteroidia; order Bacteroidales; family Bacteroidaceae; genus Bacteroides; species Bacteroides pyogenes_A. The sequence goes on from NZ_JACIDI010000005.1 coordinate 75,580, forward strand.
ATGAAAATAATCCGCATCTGACGGAATCGTATAGTCTTTGGGAATAAATGAGAAATTAGCGTCTGCAGAAGAAGCAACTTCAATCACTTCACCGAACGCTTTAGCTTCTTTAATGGCTTTTTTCGACCATGTACCGGTATTCAGGTAAGCAGCTTTCTTTTCAAGGAAATTGAAAGGAACCATACAAAACTCCAAGCTGGCGCCTCCTCCCAAGAATAGCACCGAATATCCTTCAGGTATTTGGAGCAGTTCTTTAAATAGTGCTACAGCTTCGTCAACCACAGGTTGGAAATCTTTAGCACGATGGCTGATTTCCATCAGAGAGAGACCGGAACCATTGAAATCCAAAACAGCTTTTGCCGTATCCTCTATAACCTCGCGCGGGAGAATGGAAGGGCCTGCATTAAAATTATGCTTTTTCATTTGAAGTTTGTTTTTTGAGTTTAACAATTCTGTTAGCTTATGTCTTCCGACATGGCGAATATACAAATTTTATTTTCGCTTAACAAAAGTTCCTTTATAAAATCGTGATAAAAGAATGAATAAACTTTCTTTTTCACAGATTTAGTCCATACTTATAGGCAATATTGGCATCTATACATGACAATATGTAAAATAGCAGATTATAAAGAAGTATTTTATCATTTATCCGACAACAAGATTGAGGATAAAAAAAGAAAAAGAGAAAAGGGCTTTTCAACGTAAGAAAGCCCCGGTATATTATGTATATAGAAGATGAATTTTTTATTATCCAAAGCCAATAAGAGAAAAACAAAGTCTCACTTGGCTTCTTCTATAACAGTTCTCATTCCCTTGATTTTTTCACCACGAATCAAGGTAAGCAACTGGTTGACTTTTGCTTTGCGAACAGCCACAAAGGAATAATGCTCTTTCACATCGATAGAGCCGACATCATCACGATTCAGCCGTCCTTTCTTGTACAAAAATCCGGCGATGTCCGTTTTGCTCATTTTATCTTTTTTCCCTTTACCTATATATATAGTACTCCAAATCGATTTTGAGGGTAACGGGGGATTTTCGGGCAGTACGAATGTAGCGATATCTTCCGCAATATATAAAGGGAGCCTTTCTTCTGCATGAAGGAGTACATACGATGTTCCCAACGCATTCCACCGTGCCGTACGCCCATTGCGGTGTGTAAACGCTTCTTCGTTTACGGGCAAATGGTAATGAACGACATGCTTGACTTCCGCAATATCCAGTCCGCGAGCAGCAAGATCGGTAGAGATCAGCACATGGCAACTTCCATTCCGGAACTTGTATAAAGCCCGTTCCCGGTCGGGTTGTTCCATCCCTCCATGGAAGCGTTCGGAAAAGAGCTTTCTCTCTTTCAATAAAGAGTATGTCCGTTCCACCGATTCGCGATGATTGCAAAATACAATGGTGGAAGCATTTCCTAACACACAAAGCAGACGGTAAAGCGCATCGATCTTATCTTTGGAGGGGGAAATCACTTTCATCAACGTCAGCCGGGAGGTTTGTTCCTCAGAAAGCTGTGGCAGGAAATCCAATTTTATTGTTTGATTCAGTCCGGTAAATTGAGGAATTTCTTCAGCATCCGTAGCAGAAAGGAGCATACGTTTTCTTACTCCCGGAAGTCGGGTGATGATTTCCGTCATTTCATCATGAAAACCGAACTCCAGCGATTTATCAAACTCATCGATGACCAATGTATGAATGCCGGAAACATCAAAATTCTTCTTGGAAAGATGGTCGGTTATTCGACCGGGAGTGCCGACAATCAAAGCCGGGTGATTGCCGACTATACTTTTTCTTTCTTCGGCAATGGAATGTCCTCCGTAGCAGCAGCATATTTTCCATGGAGTTCCCATCTCTCTGAACACGTTATCTATTTGCAGAGCCAACTCTCTGGAAGGAGCCAGAATCAATGCCTGTATCCGGTCGTCGTCTTTTTTCAAAGAGAGGAGCAGGGGCAAAAGAAAAGCCAATGTCTTTCCCGAACCGGTGGGCGACAAAAGAATGAGGTCATTCTTTCCTGTTCCCTGCTCAAGCGCGGCTTCCTGCATCGGAGTCAGCGACTCGATTTTCAGATTTCGAAGCGCGGACTGTATAAGTTCGTTTTTCTGTAACATGAGGCAAAGATACGAAAAAAGGGGAACTTGTCCCCTTTTCCATCTTGTATCTATCAAAGATTTTTCTTATCCGCCGAAATCGTCGAACATCAAATTCTGTCTCGGTACGCCAAGATTGTCAAGCATGTTTTCAACAGCTTTCGACATCGGACCCGGACCGCACATATAGTATTCAATGTCCTCAGGGGCTTCATGATCTTTCAGGTAAGTTTCGAGAATCACCTGATGAACAAATCCCGGAGTATACTTCACTCCTGCCGCATCAGCGAGAGGATCGGGACGGTCGAGCGCCAGATGGAACGAGAAGTTCGGGAAGTCTTTTTCCAACTGAAGGAAATCTTGGAGATAGAATACCTCATTCAATGCGCGCGCTCCATAAAAATAAGACATCTTACGATTAGTTACGTGCAGTGTTTTCGTTAAGTGCATAATCTGTGCACGCAGAGGAGCCATACCTGCACCCCCACCGATCCACATCATCTCACGGTCCGAATCGAAAATAGGGTGGAAATCTCCATAAGGACCGCTCATCGTTACTTTATCGCCGGGCTTCAAGGTAAAGATATAGGAAGAAGCAATACCGGGCATTAGATCCATAAATCCGGGACCCTGCTCTTTCGGCTTGAAAGGAGGTGTAGCAATACGCACCGTCAGCATGATACGATCCCCCTCAGCAGGATAATTGGCCATAGAGTAAGCACGTACGGTTTCTTCAGTATTGACACATTTCAGACCGAACAGACCGAATTTCTCCCATGCAGGCAGATATTCATCGCCTATCAGGCTCTTATCAATATCTTTGTTATAGTCCATCACGTATTTAGGGATCTTGATCTGTGCATAAGAACCCGGCAAAAAGTCCATGTGCTCACCCGGAGGTAAGGCAACGATAAATTCTTTGATAAATGTTGCCACATTCTTATTCGAAATAACCTCACACTCCCACTCTTTCACGCCTAACACACTTTCAGGAACTTTAATGCCCATATCACCCTTCACTTTTACCTGACAACCCAAGCGCCAATGTTGTTGCTGTTGTTTACGGCTGAAGTGAGGAGTCTCAGAGGGAAGGATTTCACCCCCGCCTTCTATTACCTGACATTTACATTGCCCGCAAGAACCTTTCCCGCCACAGGCAGACGAAAGGAAGATGCCATTCACAGACAGTGTATTTAACAAAGTGGATCCGGAAGCTACATCTAATGCCTCTTCACCGTTAATTGTCAGTTTCACGTTTCCGGAAGGTACCAGAAAGTTCTTGGCTACCAGCAAGATGACAACAAGCAGCAGAATAACCACAAGGAATACTCCAACGCTCGCCAATATTAAATTCATATTCATTGTTTTATACTTTACTTTATTAGATGTTCAAACCAGAGAAACACATAAACGCAATGGCCATCAAACCTACAATAATAAACGTAATACCCAATCCTCTCAGCGGAGCGGGCACATCCGAATAAGCCATTTTTTCACGAATAGCGGCCAAACCCACAATTGCCAGGAACCAGCCGATGCCCGAGCCTAACGCATACGAAATCGCATCGGCAACACCGCCTATGAATTTGGGATCACTTTCACCTAAAGTAATACGTTGTTGCATAAATAACGAGGCCCCCATAATGGCGCAGTTTACTGCAATCAATGGCAAAAAAATACCGAGCGAAGCATATAGAGATGGACTAAAACGTTCTACCACCATTTCTACCAATTGCACCATACCTGCGATAACCGCAATGAAAAGAATAAAGCCCAAAAAGCTAAGATCTACTCCTTCGATAATAGCATTAGCTGCCAACACTTTCGTTTGCAGAAAATAGTTAACGGGAAGAGTTACTACCAATACAAAGGTTACGGCAATACCTAACCCCACGGCAGTTTTCACATTTTTCGATACAGCCAGATATGAACACATACCTAAGAAGTAAGCGAATATCATGTTGTCCACAAAAATAGAGCGGACGAATAAACTGAATAAATGTTCCATAATAATAAGTTATGAATTTTAAGTTACGGGTATAGGTCCTATTTTTCTTGCAATTCTTTATGACGAGCGCGTTGATACCAGATGACACAAGCACAGATAACCAGCGCCATCGGGGGCATCAGCATCAAGCCATTGTTTACATATCCGGCATTCCGAATCGGTTCATAATTCAAAATGTTGAATCCAAACAGTGTACCCGAACCAAACAATTCACGGAAAAACCCTACAATCACCAGAATCTTGGCATATCCCAATCCGTTGCCCACTCCATCGAGGAAAGATTCCCAGGGGGCATTCTGCATAGCAAATGCTTCAAGACGTCCCATCAGGATACAGTTGGTGATAATCAAACCCACATAAACCGAAAGCTGTACACTCACATCATAAGCAAAAGCTTTCAATATTTCACTTACAATAGTTACTAAAGCCGCTACCACTACCAACTGTACGATAATACGAATACGATTGGGGATGGTTTTACGCAACAAGGAAATAACCACATTTGCAAAAGCCGTAATCACTGTTACCGAGAGTCCCATCACAATAGCCGGCTCCAATTTTGCCGTAACGGCTAATGCAGAACAAATACCCAACACTTGTACGGTTACAGGATTGTTCATTCCCAGCGGAGTAGCGAACACTTCTTTATTTTTCTTTGAAAATAGTTGTCCCATATTCTTGCTTCCTCCTTATTCTTTAGTTAAAAATTTGACATAACTTTTCAGACAGTCCTTCAACATGGCATCTACTCCTTTTGATGTAATGGTTCCACCCGAAATACCATCTACTTGAGATTCGGGGTTTTCTACTTTTCCATTCTTCTCTACACCCAATGCTATTTCACCGTTCTTTAAGGCTTTCTTTCCTTCAAATTGTTTCTGGAACCAATCTGTAGCAATTTCAGCACCCAATCCCGGAGTTTCACTTGCATGCGAGAAATAAGTCCCGTAAACAGTGTTCTTATCCTCATTCAAAGCAACATATCCCCAAATGGCTCCCCAAAGACCGGCCCCATAAACCGGAAATACATATTTTGTCTGGCCATCGATATTACATACAAACAAGTGTAAACGCCCTTCTTCTTTTGCTTCTTTCTCATAGTTGGAAGCAAACTCGCCGGTGTTTTCAGTCAATATACCATCTTCACCCATTAACATATCCGCCTGCACATATTTGTCATATTCCGCATCTGCATCTTTCACATCCTTGATGTTCAAAGCAGCAAGAATCTGTTTCTTCGTATCCAGCTGGACATTTTTATCTTGCCGCGATTTCAGCGCAGAGCTGACGAACGCCAGAAGGAATGCAACGATAATTACCATTACCGAAGCATAAATGATTGTATACTTATTACTATTAGTATTCATTTTATTCGGTATTTTTTATTGGTTAGACTTAAGTGCACGCTTCTCACGGCGGCTAATATTGTTCTGCATTACGCAATAGTCGATTAGAGGAGCGAATATGTTCATCAATAAAATAGCAAGCATCATACCTTCGGGATAACCCGGATTCAATACACGAATGACAATTGCCATCATACCGATGAGTAAGCCGAAAATAAACTTACCTTGTTCGGTACGGGCAGAAGTAACAGGATCGGTAGCCATAAATACGGCACCGAAACAGAATCCACCCAAAACCAGATGCTGATACCAAGGCATCTGTGCCATTGCCGTATCCGGGCCAATCAGATTAAAGATTAAAGCCATGAATGCTCCACCTGCAAAAACAGAAAACATTGTTTTCCAGCTTGCAATACCGGTCCATAAAAGAATAACAGCTCCAATCAGGATAGCAATTACACTTGTTTCTCCGATAGAACCGGGAATAAATCCGGTTACCATATCCATATTAAATGCAGGAATGGCACCCGTAGTTGCAGCTTGTCCCAGAGGGGTAGCCACTGTAAGACCGTCCACACTTTGCCCTAAACCTAAGATACGTTCGCCTGATACCCAAACAAGATCGCCGGACATTTTAGTAGGATAAGCAAAAAACAGGAAGGCACGAGTAATTAAAGCCACATTGAAAATATTCATACCGGTACCACCGAATACTTCTTTAGCAAAGATTACCGAAAAAGCTGTCGCTACGGCAAGCATCCATAAAGGGCAGTCTACCGGAATGATCATGGGAATAAGAATACCGGACACAAGAAAACCTTCCTGTATCTCTTCTTTCTTCCATTGAGCTACTATAAATTCAATGCCAAGCCCCACTGCATAAGAAACAATGATTTTGGGCAATACTGCCAAGAACCCGTAACCAAACATATCCAGAAAGTTTCCGGAAATTCCGGTATGTGTGAAATGTTGGTAACCTACGTTGTACATACCGAACAATAAGGCCGGAATTAACGAAATGACTACAATCGACATGATACGTTTGCTGTCGATCGCGTCGTGAATATGCGTTCCCACTTTCGCAGTCCTATTAGGCACGAACAAAAATGTTTCGAAGCCGTCGAACACCGAATGGAATGCGTGGAGTTTGCCTCCCTCCTCAAAGTTCGGCTTTATCTTATCGAGATATTTTCTTAACGCTTTCATTAATATAATTACTATTTTACAATTAACAATTAACAATCTGTCGCATGAAGTTGCTCCGTTTATGTCATTTCAGCTCTGAGCATATCCAACCCGACACGAACGATACGTTGCAACTCCATTTTCGATGAGCAAACAAACTCGCAAACAGCAAAATCTTCGGGTGCAACTTCGTAAATACCCAATGCTTCCATACGATCAATGTCTCCTGCAATAATTGCTTTAATAAGAAACTCCGGGAGAATATCCATCGGAAGTACTTTATCGTATTCGCCGGACATAATCATGTGACGTTCACCTCCTTTGATACGAGCATCAAGTATATACTCTTTCTTTCTCGTGAGCCAACTGAAATAAGAATGGTTGGCGCTGAACTGATTACAGCGGGGCATAATCCAACCTAACATTTCGTGCGTATCGTCTCCTTCAGGAATAACAGTGAGTTGACTATGAAATGCTCCAAGAAATCCATTCGAAGAAACTTGTTTCCCTGTCAGCACATTTCCGCTGATATAGCGCAGGCATTTATCTTGCACTACGTTTCCGGCAAATACGTTAGTAAGCAATGCACCTACCCGAAGCTTGCAATAAGCAGATTTCAACACTTCAGAGCCTGTTACAGCGACTGTACGGGTAAAGTCTACACGACCGGTATTAAATACCCGTCCGATAAAAATAACCGCCTGCGGATCTATTGTCCATACCGTCTCTCCTTTGGAAATCGGATCGATGTGATTAATTTGCACTCCTACATTTCCTGCCGGATTAGGTCCTTCGAATGAAGTAATAGTTACATTCTTTGCTGCGGTCAAAGCTGTCGCCTTTTGATTTACACTAATACTCAAATAAGTTTTAGCCAATTTAGCAAGAGCATCAAGTCCTGTCTGGAAGTTTCTTTCTTCACCCTGAAGTGCAAATTCAAAATCGGGAGCCAAGGGGTTGGTATCGAAAGCTGAAATAAAAATTGCTTTCGGAGAGATTGTGGGATCAGCTATAACGTCATACGGCCGTTGCTTGATAAAGGCGAAAAGACCGGCTTCCAACAATGTGTTTTTCACAGCTTCGGCATCCATCGTTTCCACTCTTTTCTTACCGAACTCCAGATAATCCTGTTCGGCTGCGGCCTCCACCACAATGTTCAAAACTTTACGGCGAGCACCCCGCTCCACACTTGTCACTATACCGCTAACAGGCGATACAAATTTCAATTCAGGATGATACTTGTCGATAAACAAGGGTCCACCGGCCATTACATATTCCTGCTCTTTTACCACCACTTTCGGCGTTATTCCTGTAAAATCATCGGGCACGAGAGCATAAAACCCCGGCTCTTTTACAGTCATATACACTTCAGCGGCTTTACCTTTCAGGCTTATGTCAAGGCCTTTGCGTAACTTTATTACATTTGCCATGTGCTATTATAAAATAATGGTTTCATAATTTTCCCGCAAAAGTAATAAATAATAATGTGATTGGAGAGGAAATAAGCATGAATTAAAGAGATATTTCCACAATTATCTTCGTGTGCGAACACAAAAAATATAAAAATACAGGCTATAGATAAATTATTATTTCCACTAAATTTCGACTAAAATTAAGTTTCAATAATAAAAAATCAAAAAAGAACAATAAATAAAACTTATCAACTATCTCTCCAACTATGAATTCATAGACGTTTATAACAAAAAAGTTCCAAGATAAATAAGGACCGCATCTATTTTTCCTGCTGATAAGAACCTTACAAATTAATCGTTTCAAGAATCTATACAAACAACTGAGAAGAGATATCACTTAAAATATTAACGATAAAAAACGCTAACAGACGAAATTCTATCCCTTTCGGGTTCAACAAATTCCATAACATCCGCCCTGCCAGCCCCGAAATACAATAAAGCTGTTTTCGTAGATTAAACAATCTGCAGGATATGTCTTATGGAAATACGAAGCAACAAAAAGGCTGTACCGACAATGGTGCAATTTAACAACCTTGCCGATACAGCCTTTCAATATACTATGCAAATTTAGAATGTCAATTTAACACCCAGTTGTATCTGCCATGCACTTCCTGTAGAAGCCGTATAATCCCATTTGGAATTCTTCAAAAACTCTTCGCGCGAAGGAGCGTTCAGTTGGTAAGTAAGAGGCTCTCCTACCTTACTCGCTGTTCTCAGAAGTCGAACATTGTTATAGCTCTGCAAGCCGCATGAACGATAAGCTCCCCATTTTGAATTGAAGAGATTGCCCACGTTCAGCATATCGAGACTTACTTGAAGCCCATATTTACGACCGCCTATTTTAGCATAGAAATCCTGGGCAATTTTCATGTCGAAACGATGAATCCACGGTTCTAAAGCCGCAGCACGCTCAACATATTTCCCTTTACGTTCTTTCAAATAAGAATCATTGGTTACATAATTCCAAAAATCCTCCTGCTGTTCGGCTGCCAAATAGGTAACATTTCCCTTTTTATCCTTAACATCAACAAACTTCATTTCATCTTTGGAAGCCGGCACGTAAATCAAATCGGAATAATTTCCGTCACCATTCATGTCATTATAATAAGTATACGAAAAACGTCCCTGCTGATATCCGGTATAGAACAAAGATACAGTGGTTTTCATATTTGCATAAGCTATCTCATAAGATGCATTGGCAATCAGACGATGAGGAGTAGAGAATAATGAATAAGAAAGGCCCGGATCGTTCAAAGAATTGACAGCCACATTGTTCTGCCATACAGAAGCGGCAGAGGAGCCCGGATTGGCGGTCATATCCTTGGCCATGGTATATGTATAACCGAATGAACCGGTAAAACCGAAATCGAATTTCTTCGTCAACACCGCATTGAATGAATACTGGTATCCTTTTTCATCTCCATTAGTCAGCTGGATAACAGTTTTCGTTTTGTCATTACTGTAATATTTATTGTTTTCCCAATACACACGTCCCGGCTGTTCGTTATATACCCCCGAATGATTGCTTTCGTTTATGTTTTTTTGAACCACATTATAGACATCGCGCGTATACATGGCGCCTACGGAAAGCATAAACCCGTAAGGCAACTGGAATTCCGCATTTACGTTACTGCGCCACACTTGAGGCATTTTAAAGTTCGGATCGACATAAGCGATAGAACCGGGCACGGTTTTATCGGGAGAAGTCGGGAACAGATTAGGATATTTGCCAAGAGTTTCTTTGTAATTCGGATTAAAGCTAAAGTCTGACGGTAATTCTGCCTTTTTGAACTCGACCATATTTTGCATCTGGCCTGCATTGGTAGGCTGATTCGTAAACCATACAAAAGGCAACAATCCCGTAAACAGCCCCGTTCCTCCGGTCAATACAATGGAACGGTCTCCCTTTACATCCCAGTTGAATCCCAAACGGGGAGAAACCAACAACCTGCTTTTCGGCCACTTAGATACATCCACATGCGTATTATTGAATGACTCTTTCTTAATTGCTTCGTTTTCTGCCATATCGTCAAAATAAATAGGCAAATCAAAACGAAGGCCGTAAGTCAGCTTAAAGTTTGGCATAATCGAATATTCATCCTGAGCGTAAGCTCCAAGCATTCCGAATGTAAGTTCTGCTCCCGGCGCATCCTTTCCGTGGTATCCATAAGTAATGCCATACAAGGTTGGCAGTTTGTTTTCCATAAAATCCGTCATCGACGCATAACGGTAATACCCGTATGGAGCACGTAAATAAGAGTTCATGAAATATTGTCTTTCAAAAGTGGCTCCGGCTGTTATCAAATGGTTTCTCTTATTGATAGTCACATTATCAGTAATAGTAAACACATTGTTTTCCACATTATTAAAAGGCGTAAACAATTCCGTACCCAATGTCATATATTGCTTATTGTCCTTATATATGTCCACCATCGGGAACGGATCTCCTTTGGTATTACGGGTATCACGAATATGCGTATAAGTCATCAACAGCTTGTTCTGTACGGTGGCAGACAAAATACTGTTCAACTCTCCGGAAAGAGAAGTAACAATGTTTTTGAAACCATAGTTGGAATTGCCAAATGCAAAAGCATCGACTCCGTAACGTTTCGAATTCGTATTTGTAATGACAGAAGAAGTCGAACTGATGCTGGCGTCATTCTCAGACTTCACGGTATTGAAACGCAAAGACAATTTGTGCGCTTTATTAATGTTCCAGTCCATACGGGCCATTATCTTCCAGTTCTTACTTTCAAAGTCGTCAAACTTTTCATAATTTCCGGGATCATAGCCATATGTGTTGCGTACAAAATCGCTGACTGTTTTCAAATCGCCTATCCAAGTTCTGGAGATATGCATTTTATTATCGCCGCTGCCATTGTTTTCTTTATTTGGAGTCCACAATATACCCGGAGAGGTTCTGTTCTCCAATTCGGCGTTCACAAAGAAAAACAGTTTGTCTTTCACGATCGGCGCTCCTAACGTAAACCCGTACATGCTCGACCGGTAGCTTTTCACATTAGGCACATCGACGCCATTAATAGATTTTCCGATGAATTTTTTAGGCTTCTGATAAGTATAAGCGGTTCCTTTTATATTATTCGTACCGCTTTTTGTAACCGCATTAATAGAGGCTCCGGTAAAATTCGAATATGTAACGTTATAAGGAGATACATTCACGCTTATTTCGTCAATAGCATCAAGAGAAATAGGCTGAGCATCTCCGCCCGGCATATTTCTCGAACTTAAACCGAAATTGTTATTTAAGGCCGCCCCATCAATAGTAATTGTATTATATCGCCCGTCACGTCCTGCAAAAGAGTTACTCCCTCCGGCATAAGGAGAAAGCTTGGTAAAATCGGTAATGCTTCGATTAATAGTCGGCAGCGTAGTAAGCTGACGCTCACTTACATTAGTCACCGTCCCCATTTTCTCCACGGTTCTTTGTGCCGTTACTGTAACCTCGTCGAGCAACTCGGAACTTTCCTTTAAAGAAATATTCAACACATAGTTTTCTCCCAAGGAGAGGTTAACTCCTGTATAAATAGCTGTTTGGTAGCCGACATAGGAAATCTCTACTTTATACGGACCTCCTGTACGCATACCCTGTAGATTGAATTGCCCGCTGGCATTAGTCACAGTTCCATAGCGGGTTCCCGACGGTTCGTGAATGGCGATGATCGTTGCCCCAATAATTGACTCATCCTGTGCTGAGACTTTACCACTCATACTCGAAGTTGTGACTTGAGCACCGGCAGTAGCAAAAAGCATTAGCATCGCTACTAAGAAAAAAGATCGGATTCTTCCTTGCATAATGTAATCGGTTTGTTAATACTATATAATAGACAATAAATTTCCCGCAAAAGTAATTAATATTATTTAGAATCACATTGCATTTATGCTACATTATTTTAGAGAGATAAACATTTTGTGACACGAATAGAAAAAGCTTCACTCAAAATAGAAATTGAAAGTCGAGAATCTTAAAAGATTGAAGTCCTTCGAGATAACTCTCCTTGTTTTAGCTTTATAGTGATTGGAAATTAAGGCCGAAGCAAGAGCCTATTTGTTTCAACTCATCAAAACCCTCGCCGCACGTTCTACAGGGCCTATCTTCATTGAGCCTATTTGTTTCAATATTAGTAGGGCCGTCTCATTTTTCAAATTTGAGACAGCCCCATTGTTTTCTTCCTTGATAACGAAGATAGTAAAAAAACAAACCCTTAATCTGTCATCAGCTTTCTGTAACGCATGCGTTTAGGTTCTTCATTACCCAGACGTTTCATCTTGTTTTCTTCATATTCCGAGTAAGAACCTTCGAAATAGAACACGTTCGAATCTCCCTCGAATGCCAGAATATGTGTACAAATACGGTCGAGGAACCAACGGTCGTGAGAAATTACGACGGCACAACCGGCAAAATCTTCCAGACCCTCTTCGAGAGCACGCAATGTGTTTACGTCGATATCATTGGTCGGCTCATCAAGCAACAAAACGTTTCCTTCTTCTTTCAATGCCATCGCCAGATGCAAACGGTTACGCTCACCGCCGGAAAGTACTCCGCATAGTTTTTCCTGATCAGCTCCGGAAAAATTAAAGCGCGACAAGTAAGCGCGGGCATTGATGTCGCGACCGCCCATACGCAACAATTCGTTACCTCCGGAGATTACCTGATAGACACTCTTGTTCGGGTCGATATCCTTATGCTGTTGGTCTACATAGGCTACCTTAACTGTCTCTCCTACTTCAAACTCACCTTTATCTACAGTTTCCATTCCCATTATTAAACGGAAAAGCGTTGTCTTACCCGCACCGTTCGGACCGATTACTCCTACGATGCCATTGGGGGGAAGCATGAAGTTCAAGTCGTCAAACAATAGCTTATCGCCATAAGCTTTCGCTACGTTCTTCGCTTCAATAACCTTATTTCCAAGACGCGGTCCGTTAGGAATGAAGATTTCCAGCCTCTCTTCCTTTTCTTTCACATCCTCGTTCAGCAATTTGTCATAAGAGTTCAAACGAGCTTTACCTTTTGCCTGACGGGCTTTAGGAGCCATACGCACCCATTCCAGCTCTCGTTCCAAAGTCTTCCGGCGTTTGCTGGCTGTTTTCTCTTCCATCTCCATGCGTTTTGTCTTTTGCTCCAACCACGAAGAATAATTTCCCTTCCATGGGATACCTTCACCGCGGTCAAGTTCAAGAATCCATCCCGCAACATGATCCAGGAAGTAGCGGTCGTGTGTCACGGCAATCACCGTTCCTTCATACTGCTGCAAATGCTGTTCGAGCCAATCGATAGACTCCGCATCCAAATGGTTGGTAGGCTCATCCAGCAACAGTATATCCGGTTTCTGCAAAAGCAGTCGGCAAAGCGCTACCCGACGGCGTTCTCCACCCGAAAGATGTTTCACCGACCGGTCTTCAGGAGGACAGCGAAGCGCATCCATTGCACGTTCCAACTTAGTGTCCAGATTCCATGCATCCGTGGCATCGATTATATCTTGCAACTCAGCCTGACGAGCAAACAAAGCATCCATTTTATCTTGATCCTCATAATATTCAGGCAAGCCGAACTTCTGATTTATCTCTTCATATTCCGCAAGCGCGTCAACAATCGGTTGCACGCCTTCCATCACCACTTCTTTTATTGTTTTCGTATCGTCCAAATAAGGTTCCTGGGCAAGGTATCCTACAGAATATCCCGGTGAAAAAACCACCTCGCCCTGGTAGGACTTTTCCAAACCGGCAATAATCTTCAGTAATGTAGATTTTCCCGATCCATTCAGACCTATGATACCGATCTTCGCTCCATAGAAGAACGACAAGTAAATGTCTTTCAACACATTTTTATTTGGTTGGAACGCTTTGCTCACCCCCACCATTGAGAAGATAATTTTTTTATCGTCAGCCATATATTAAAATTGTATATTGTTGATAATGCCACAAAGATATGAAAAATGTTTGAAAAGTTTTGGAATTCTCAGAAAATGTCCTACCTTTGCACCCGCATTTTGAAAGAAAAGCAATAAGATTGATTCGCTAGCTCAGCAGGTAGAGCACAACACTTTTAATGTTGGGGTCCTGGGTTCGAGCCCCAGGCGGATCACAAAAAACAAACGCAAAACAAATAAAGAGACAAGTCTTACAATATCAACGTATTGTAGGACTTTTTTTATGTTTCCATCTTGCCTGAAAGACAGAAAAGGGTCACGAAAAGACACGGTTGAGTATCCAAATCGTACCCCCTTCCCCAAAAAACGATTAGGGGTACGATTGTCGGAAAATGGCTTACTTTTGACGTGATTTGTCTATACTCTATTTTAGTACCCATTCATGCCCGTATTACGATTAACGGCAAACAGACCCAATTCAATACCAAGTTAGAAGTACTTGAAACCAACTTCTTCCGCAAGCTGAATGCACATGACCTCCTGATTATCGATGACTTTGGGATGGTCAAGCTTGGCGGCCGGATACAACATGACTTTGAACAGATTATAGATGACAGGTACAACAGGAAGGCACTCATCCTGACCGGCCAGCTTCACGTTGCGGACTGGTATGACGTGTTCCAAAGTGAACTGATTGCAGAAGCCTGTCTGGACAGAATCGTGCATAAGGCCATTAAAATTAGTCTATCGGGAGAAAGTCTAAGAAAGAAGTATTAACTTTGCCAACGACACTGAATACTAACTGGGGACTGAACGGATATCACCGGAAAGGTTGAACGGGTATCCGCCGGAATATGCAATGCCGTAAAAAAGACCGTGTATCTTTCACTTATGGAGATTGAGAAAAAATGGACACAGCCTATTCATAACTGGGGCTTGATTATGAACCAATTTATACTTATGTTTGAAAACAGAATCCAGATATAAGAAGAAACTTACAACTGAATCCTGTTTCCATTTACACAAAATCTTGGACAGTGTCATCAAATGCTTACGATACTATCCTAAAAAGTGTATAATTTTACGTTCGTCGGGACGGGTGGTCTCGCCCCTTGTCCCCGGCCGCTCCCCGACCGATGAGTTTTTGCGGAAAAACAATGCGTGACACCGTTTATTTTACACTATACCTTTAATTTTTAATGTGTCTCAATTTTAATGGGACACTAGTGTGTAAATGTATAAAATAAAAAAATACGGAACTCATTTGGAATCCCGGATTTTCCATTTACAATAAATATTTATAGTCCCATCAGAAATTCTACTAATACAGAAAACGTCTCAGTAAACATATTACAAAGGATAATGAAACCATCTAAGACTTTAGTCTCCTTTCACCATTTGCACATGGACATGACCCGATTTCTCTACTTTTACTTTCTTTGTTTTAAACCCACTCTTTGTAAAAATAAGTCGATCGCCAGCTTTTACTTTCAACTTATAATAACCATGTGTATTGGTAGACACTCTCACGAAACTACTTTCTGTTTGTATTTTTACCCCGGAAACAGGAGTGCCCTGTACATCCCTTACACTTCCTTCTATCCAAAAAGTTCTTCCATGAGGATGTTTTCTTTCTTCTCTCTCAACAACTCTCCGGGATAAAGCCGAACGTTTGCCTACACATATGGGGATATGAAAAAAAATACAGTCGGAAGAGCTGCCCACTTGTATATCAAAATCGCCCGGCTCAAGATAATGTTCACCTTGCTCGTTTCTCAAAAAGAGTTCGCATACAGGTATACTGACCGTAACCTCTTTTACTTCTCCCGGCTGAAGATCCACTTTCTTAAAACCTTTTAATTGTTTCACAGGAGTCATCACTGTGCTGAAAAGATCGCGAACATATATCTGAACAACTTCTTTTCCCGCCTGTTTACCTGAGTTTTTTAACCGTACTGTCACCTTTATTGTATCATGTGAGAGATAAAAATCCTTGTCCGAAAAGCCTTGTAGATAATCGAACGTAGTATAACTCAGTCCATGGCCAAATGCCCATAAAGATTCCGGACTTGAGAAAACATAATCTCTTCCAGGCTTTTCATAACTCCCAGGTTCTTTATAATATCCCTTATCCGTAGGTAAATAATTATAGTATGCAGGCAAATGCCCTGTACTTTTTGGGAAAGAGAAAGTCAACCGCCCCGAGGGGTTCACTTTCCCAAATAAGATGTCAGCAATAGAATTCCCCTCCTGCTCACCGGCATACCATTGAGCCAACACAGCCGGAATGTGCTTTTTCACCCATGGAATAGCAAAAGGCTTACCTGCCACTAATACTACCACTACAGGCTTTCCAACTGCATATACTGCTTTGATAAGTTGCTCTTGAACACCCGTCAAAGATATGTCATGCAAATCAATGCCTTCACCGGAAGTAGAAGGGTTTGGGCTATGTCTTACAAATGTAGTACTCGAACTTCCTACAAAAACAATTGCAACATCACTCCGACGAGCTGCCTCGACAGCTTCGGCAATTCCGGTAGTGTCCAATGAAGCCAGAGAGCAACCCTTGGCATAATTGATTTTTACCCTACCGCCCGATAACCGACAAATGCCTTCAAGAGGGGTCACCCCATCTTCTTTTCTTTTACTCCAGGTGTAATCGCCAAATTGGACATGGTCGGCATTCGGACCAATCACCGCGATAGATTTCAATTTATTAATATCCAAAGGTAAAAAACTCTTTTCATTTTTTAGCAAAACAGTTGATTCATCTGCTATTTGTTTGGAAAGCAATACACTTTCTTTCGCACGGAGTGGAAGCTTGAAGACAGCTTGCTCCTGATAAGGATCTTCAAACAATCCCAACTCAAATTTAGCTCGTAATACTCGCCTGACAGCTTGGTCGACATTCTCCTCGTCGAATTTTCCTTGACGAATTTTATCCGGTAGTACTGCATAACACCGACTGGAAGCCTCTACATCTAGCCCCGCTAACAAGGCCTGAGAAGCTGCTTCGAAATCATCAAAGGCCGTTTTGTGAAATTCTTTCAACATATCAATTACCCCCCAATCGGAATACACATATCCACGAAACCCATATTTATTCCGGAGAATATCAGTTAGCATAAACCGGGATGCTGAATTCGGAATCCGGTTCCAAGCATTGTAACTGGACATGACAGCCATCAAATGTGTCTTGGTCAATATTTCCTCAAAAGGTTTTAAATAAATGTCGAACAAATCCCGAACGCCACATTCCACAGAAGCAAGGTTCAATCCTCCTAAGGGGTTCCCATGAGGTCCATAGTGTTTCAGCATCGGTGAAATTCCATGATCCATATATCCTTTTACTTCCGCCATTCCCATCTGTGTACAAAGAAAAGGATCTTCACCAAACGACTCTTCTACACGCCCCCAACGTAATTCCCGAACCACATCGATGCAAGGAGCTAAAACCTGCTTTATTCCCATCGTGTTCAGTTCTCCTGCGATATGCTTCGCTTTTTGGTAAGCCAAATCGGGATTAAACGTACTGCCTAATGCGATATTTTGGGGATAAATCGTCGCACCTTCGTGCACTACTCCGTGAAGCGATTCTGCCACAGAAAAAGCTGGAATTCCATGACGGGTGTTTTCAACCAGATAAGTTTGTATTTTACGGAAATTCTCCCTACAATTAGTAGCTGTTAGAGGAAATCCTTCGAAGAAGCCATATGCATTCCCGTTACATATTTCATGTAATTTGCTCATATTCAGTTTTTGCCCGTCGAATATATGCCATGAATGCAAATGGCTGATTTGTGCGACTTTCTCTTCCAATGTCATTCTAGCCAACAAATCGCTTACACGCTCCTCAACTGGTAGAGTAGGGTTACGATAAGGAAGAATCTGCTGTGCTTTGCCAGCTCCCCCTATGAACACCCCTACTCCCACGCAAAAATTAAAAAAGAATTTTATCATTTATAAATCCTATTTCTTTTGAGCCTGGCTGGGCACTCAGCCGACTAGGTAAATACTCAAAAACAGTCTATTTTATTTACAAAGAGCAAAACTATAACATTTTTCGGCATAAAGTTCATTACTTTCAAGAAACAGCCTATTTAGTTTACTTATCAACAATCTCTTTTTACCACTGCTTCCTACTTTAAAAAGCAACTTATCTGAATACAGGATCATGCTTTGAAGGATAACTAAAAGTGTTATCTAGCACCAACGTCCTTTGCGAATCCTAGAGCCCTAAATAGAAAAGAGCCCCTCTTTGTGTTCGTCAATCAGTCCGCCCGACCACTATTCCGTAGTAGAGAGTAACATCAATATGCCATCAGCGCTATTAGAAATGCTCTTATTTTCTTTCTCAATTAATGAGACGGAGGAAAGCAGTAAACGACACATTCCTCCATCCCTAAACAGTTTATCATTTTTTTTCAAACTCGAATGCTCCTATGTCGACTGTCTTTCCCCAAATACGCCTGCCATACATGATATCGTTAAACAAGCCGAGATTTTCGATAACCTGATCAGAACCTGCATCTATCAATGGAGAAGCAGGTCGGAGCTGGTAATTGCGAGAAGGCACATCTACAAAGAGAGGGCCGTTGGACGCATTGTTATCGAGATTCAATGTTATACATCCGGTTACAGAAGTTGGTTTTTTCCCATCATTAAAGACATAACCGTCCTGTACAGCACAATTTATGAAATGGCTTTGATTAGAGTCCAACCGAATTTGTACCCTTGTGAAATTATTCCCCGGAACTCCGGTGTGTACATTACCCCATACCACTGTATTATATAAAGAACATTTGCTGCCTGTGCAGCGAATGCCTCCTGCACTGGCCCAACCTTCCCCGCGGTTATTTACAAATGTTACATTATATAAATCGGTGTTATTAATCTGTACCGGAGCTGCATTTTGAGTAACATTATCATAGAACAAGCAATTCACTAGCCTCGTATTTTCAAAATATCCTCCCGGATTTTTGCCATAGGCATTCCCATGAATAATACAATTACGGAAAGCATGATGGCGATATATTTCCAAACCGCCCACATCGGTGTTCTTACAATTCATTCCTGTCAAAATAAATCCATCCATATAATACCATCCATGTACGGGAGCATTCCAAGCAGTCATCATTTTGAAAGGACCGCCAATAATTCTTGCTTTACTTCCACTAGGGCGATCTTTGACTTTTTTCTCATTTCCTTTAAATCCCCCATAGGCATTGACTGCTTTCTTATTTAAAGTAGCTGTTAGTTGATAGTTGCCTTCAGCCACCCACAACTCCATATCACCATCGTTATCGCAAGCAGCCATACCGTCAGCAATAGAACCGAACGCGTTCTCCCAGCTGCTCCCATCGCCTACAGAGCCTGCTTTCACATATATTATCCGGTTTACTCCGCGTTGACAAACATACAGTGTATCCGACACATTATTATCAATCCGATCTCTTATTAAAATATAAGCGTTTCTTTCTTCTTTTGCCGTGTTGGGTTCTATTGTGGCTTTTACCACAATATCTTGGACAATATCCCCACTAAACGAAGGAGTTTCGTTTATTTTAATCCAATTAGCAGAAGCAATACACTCATACTGTACATTTAAAGATACCGGAATCTCCACTTCTTTACCAGCTTTAATCACTACAATATCTTTCTCTTCGTCAGAAGAAGAGATGGAAAGCATCTTCTCAACATTCGTTTGGACAACTTCTAACCGCCCCTTAACATTCTTATCAACCGCCGAGACAAGAGTAACCTTTTTTCTCCGCTCTACTCCTGTAGTATTCTTGGCGACCTTTACTTTCAAGTGGTTTTTGTCTATTTTAGTAAAAGTAAATCCGTCTACGGATTGGACATCTATATCCCAATCGACATGAGTATGGACATCCAATATTGTCTCACCTCCATTCACATTAAAATAAATCAAGTTCTTCGCCAAGGTTATCAAAGTACCCCGTCCGCTTTGCTTTACCAAAATGCGCTGAGACAATTGGTCCATTAAACGTACTTCAATCCAGCCTTCACGAGACTCCATATCAGGATTATCATCAATCATTACAATAATAGAGTCCGGCAGTAAAGCTTGCCCACGATATTTCAATAATTTAATCCATCCATCGGAGGCCTCAGCATACCACGGATAAGTAGAGCGGAATTTCACAACTTGGCGTGAGCCCAAAGGTTCGACAAGCAGTTCATCTTGTACATTAATCCGGGGGTCTGCCCTTCGTATAAGTTTAGAATCATCACACGCCTGGAAAAAGAGGCATGCCATCAGAACTATACATCCCTCTAATAAATATAAATAAGAGAATATACGTGTTTTCATATTTTCTTGTTTTATTTCTTTTCTATTACCAACAAACCATTGGCAACTGCCCTCGCCGGTTTATCAGATGGTTGATTCATTAACTCGAATCGGACACTCTCCCCCTGCTCTGTCCGTTTCACTATAGTCGTAGAGCCACCGCCATCCAGATTCATAGCATGATAACATCCGGCTCCTTCGCAGACATACATCACATCTTCTACACGCATGCCGTTTGAATAATCCGGTTGCCTGCCATCTATCACAAAAATATAAACTTTCAAATTATCTTTCGAAACCCCTATAAATGTACGAGGATTGAATAACATGGTATTGTCATTTACCGGCCAATCAACCCGTTTCCCATTTTCCAAAAGACGTTCCCATCCTCCCAAAGCCTGCATAGCTTTATCTTTTATCTGCTGGAATTCATCGAAAGAACAAAGTCTGACACTACCGTCTTTCAATACACAGAAAACATTTTTAAACCCTTCAGCAGCAGTGTCTTTTATTATTTTTCCATCTTTATAGAAAACACCGGCAGACACGTATCCATTATCTTTTCCTTGGTAAAACCCATACACATCACCATTAATGCCTAAAAATACTTTTTTACCTGATTCTTCCGCCCTCAAAGCCTGAGTTGTAATTTGTTGGAGTTCTCCCATTACATCCTTATTGTCTGGAGTGCAAGTCGCAAATGTCAGATTCTTAGTCAGATCAATTTCAGCTATTAACATCCGTGTGCGTCTGGTATAATAAGTAAATACAGCATCTGTAATTTGTATACCATCATACAATTGATAAGAAACATCTTTTTCAACTGCTTGAATATGCGGGGAGTTCTCTGCTATACGCTGCATTATAAGAGTAGTAGCAGTTATATTCTTCTTTGAGGTGCTATCATCATTGCCACAACTAAGCAATATCAACACACAGGAGAACAACCATAAAATTCGTCTGTTATTTGTATAATCATTTAGTTTCATATTCGTTTTTTTTATAATCAATAACAATCTTCATATATTATTCCCATCCTGGATTTTGAGGTAACAAGTTAGGATTCAGAGATATTTCATCCAGAGGGACATTGAGCAAATAATGCTTATTTGTGAAGTTCATATTCAAAGTTCCGCGTACAGCGTAAGGAGTAATAAATCCTTCTTTGTCAACACCCACTTTCTCGATTATCAACTTAATCTCCGCTGGAGTATATAATTTCGGATCTATATGAGCCCCCCTTCTTTCCCGATTATATAACACCTCACCAGCATTCCAACGACACACATCATCCCAGCGGTAACCTTCTGCAAACAATTCAATCCGGCGCTCACGACGAATCTCACGGATCAAATTCTTATTAACTCCTTTTATAACAGGGTATTTAGCAACTAAATCCGGATCCTCGACCGGATTTTCCATAAGTTCAAAAGGAAACCCGACTCTTGAGCGAAGGAGATTTACTGTTTTCGACAATTCCGGATCTTTACCTAGCTCAGCACCTGCTTCCGCGCGAATCAGCAGCACTTCCGCATATCTCATAACCGGCGCATCAATGCTTCCTTTATGCGCTTGTATTTGATATTCTTTTGAATTAAAAAATTTGGAAACAGCATAACCTGTGCTTGTGTCGGAATAAAAAGGACGCTCTGCCGAAGCCGACAAAAGTCCGTAAATATTAGGAGCCCCTCCACGCAACACACCACCATCTTGTTTAAAGAGATAATGGGCAAACTTACTTCCTTTTTCTGGCAAACAAACAGTTTGCACCAACCTTAAATCTCTATTTTTCATTTCAGCTACACACCCCATATCCGGTGTATGACAACCGCAAAGAGAGACAGGAAGTCCGGTCTTTGAGCAAAGATATTCTTCAAAACAATCGCGACTCATACCATGAATAGACATAGGCATATGCTGAGATACGTCATTACCCATATTCACAGTAGGATCATATTCTCTAGAAAGGATAATTTCCGGATTATCACTATAATTCTCCTGAATAAACAGGTCAAAATAACAATTCTCCGCTCCTCCGGCCTTGTAAAGCGAATATCCATATTCGGATTGCATAAGCTTTCCCGCAGCATCATAAGCTTCTTGCAACAGCTCTACATCCCCTTCTAAATTACGATACCTTCTCCAAGTACCCTCATACAAACAGATACGAGCTTTTAAAAGCAAAGCCGCATCTTTGCTAATCCGAGACACATTACTTTTTTTCGGCAAATACTCAATAGATAAATTAATATTCTCCAGAATATTACGGATCACAACTTCACGAGAATCTCTACCTTTATATAGTTCCGGATCATTCTTGTCCATAGCCTTATCATACCAAGGGACATCTCCGAACAACTTCACTTTATTAAAGTAATCCAATGCTTTAAAAAATAAAATCTCACCAGCATATCTCTTTTTATCTAAATCAGAAGCCGGTGAACGGTGGTAATTCTTCAAAAAGGCATTGCATCCTCTCACTGTTTCCCAACTCCAATTTCTATTCGACGTAGTCAACGTATTATGCCCGAAGGTATAGGAGTTTTGTCCGCCACTTAGCAAGTTATCCGACTGATACTCTTGTTTTATCATTTCTCCCGCATCCCAACCGTTCGGATCACCGTGCCCAATTATAAGCTTAGGATAATACATATTACAATATTGCTCGAGGGCCACAGCATTCGCCGTTGTCCAAAAACGGTCTTCTGTAATCACATCACCAGGTTCCGTATTCAAGTAATTACACCCTGAAAGCAACAAAATAAACAAACAAAAAAATGAATAAATATATTGTTTCATAGGAAAATTCTTTAAAATATAACGTTAATTCCCAAAGAATAACTTCGCATAAAAGCATATTCCTTTCCGGCATTTACAGCATTAAGAGTAGAATCCGATATCTGGTCAACAATATCTGGAGTCATGAACGGAGGCAGACCGGTTTTTTCCCACAAATTCATACCGCTCAGGTAAACACGTACCTGTTCCAGCTTTAGTTTACTCAGCCACGACTTCGGGAAACTATAGCTCAAGGACATGTTTTTTAAACGAATATATGCGGCATTCTGCAAAAATTTAGTCTGTATCTGATGACTTTTGATATTTTGTTGGCTCAGTCGTGGATAGTAAGCTGTTGGATTTTCTTTTGTCCAAGTATTATCTATATGATACTGAGTAACAACAGAATTGTAGATCCCTCTTGAAAATCCCCAGAAAATATCGCTACCCGTCCAAAGGTCACGCTTACAAACCCCTTCAAAAAGCAAATGCAGATTAAAACCTTGCCAACCGATACCTGCTTGTAGATTAAAACGGTAGCGAGGAGTAGAATTACCTATCACTTTTTGATCTCCGGGATTAGATAATGTACGATCCCCTTGGTTGATAACCCCATCTTCATTCAAATCCTTATAGCGGATATCGCCAGGAAACCATTTGGAAGAAATATATTTCTGGATGAAATTCATTTTAGAAGCTTCTCTTTCATCCTGAATAAATCCATCCGTCACATACCCCCATATTTCACCCAACATCTGCCCCTTATAATACATACCGGATGCTAAAGAGCCATTGGGATTATCATACTTGGTAATCTCTGCTTGATAATCAGATAAACCTAATCCCAGGGAATATTCAATGCTGCTGCCTAGCACTTTGCCCGAACGATCTCTCCAACTCAGCTCCAGCTCCCACCCCTTGGTTCTCATATCCGCAATATTCTCTTTACCTCCAGTAGTACCCAATACTGCAGGCAATGTTACAGAGCGTACCATATTTTTCGTGTCGCGGATATAAAAATCAAATGTACCATTCAAACGATTTTTGAACAAAGCCCAATCCAGACCTACGTTTTTCGTAATAACCTTTTCCCAAGTAACCAAGCTTGGTAAGGAGGGTGCCGAAAGCCCATTGACAACTTTTCCATTAAACACATAATTCTTTATTGCAGTTGCCTTCAAAGTAGACATATAAGAATGAAGGCCTGATGTTACTTGATTACCCAAAGCTCCTATTGAAAATCGCAATTTGAGATTGTCTACCAAGCTTTTCAGAGGTATAAAGAACTTCTCTTCCGAAACCCTCCAGCCTAACGAAGCTGAGGGGAAAAAGGCCCAACGGTTATCTTTGGCATATTTGGATGACCCATCATAACGCCCATTAACTTCCAATAAGTATTTTGATTTATAATCATAGTTTAAACGATAAAACACTCCTTGAACCCTCCAGACGTCATCCACTTCATCATTGCTTAGATAATTAATAGCCATATCAGAAACAGGCAAATTGTTATCATACAAGTCTGTCATAATATAAGAAGTAGAAGAAATTTTCTTTTCCTCCTGATTATACCCTAACATAAATGTAAAATTATGAGTATCACATAAACTATGCCTGTATTCTCCCCATACGTTCAACGCCTGATAAACATCTCCGGAGTTGTAGTTTTCCACACGGCTAGGAGTTTCCACTAACTTTGGATGCACTCCTTCAGGAAAAGTTTGTGACATTTCTTTCCCATGCTTCTTTTGCTTGGCAGCATAACGGTTGTACGAATAGTCTCCTTTAACCGAAAGCCCTTTAAAAGGATGCAAGTCGAACTTCCCCGTATACCACTGATCCCACACCTCCCTGACATTTCGTCCGGCAAGAGCCATTTTACCTATAATATTAAAATTGCCTTTGCTTAAAAACAAACCGGCAAAATCCCCATTAGGCAGAAACACGGGTAAAGTAGGATACATGCGATAAACCTCATAATATAAAGTTTCTGCACTATCTTTCCGATATAAATATGGTTCATTATTCTTTGTATGATTTATGCGGGTAGTAAAACTCATATCAAGCCAATCAGTCAGTTTGGTATCAAAGTTAAAAGCCAAATTAAAGCGTCTGTACGAATCATTACCATAACGAAAAATTCCTGATTGGTCTTTATATCCAATAGAGACATAGTAGTTATTACGCTCTGTCCCACCCGAAATTCCAAGATTATGCTGCTGCATGAATGCAGCTTTTTTGTAAAACTCACGTAACCAGTCCGTATTACCTACATAAGCCCAGCCAGGGTTACCAGGAGTATATTGCGGACTTTGAATTCCTTCAGTGTCCACCAAAACCGCCGGATTATTCACAGGATCGGCAATATGGGCGTCCACAGCTGCCAAAAACTTGTCATTAAAATAATATGTCCCGGGGTTATCATAATCGAAAGCCTTGTTCCATGTACGCGCCCATACGTCGGAACGTGGCATCTCAGGTAGGCGGGCAGGAGAACTCCAAGAAAAATTATTACTGTAATTAATTCGTGTCTTTTGATTTCTTGCTCCCTTTTTAGTATTTACCAACATTACACCGAAAGCTGCGCGGGCACCGTATATCGCTGCGGCAGAAGCATCTTTCAATACAGATATACTTTCTACATCTTGAGGATTAAGCATAGACAAATCGGAAATTTCTACTCCATCGACAAGAATCAATGCATTTCCTCCATTCAGCGAAGTATTACCCCGAATATTGATTTTAGCAGTAGTGTTAGGCTGCCCGCTATTGAAAGTAATATTCAAGTTGGGAATAATACCCTGCACACCCTGAGCGATATTTCCAATAGGGCGATTTTCCAGGATATCCCCCGAAGCTGTAGTAACAGCACCTGTCAAATTTATCTTTTTTTGAGTGCCATATCCTACTACTACTATTTCATTCAACGATGATGTACTCTCCACAAGGGTGATCTTCACTTGGAAGTTCGTTGTAGATACCCATACTTTTTGGGTTTCAAAACCAACGTAAGAAGCTATAAGTAAAGCCCTTTTAGCTTCTTTTATCTGAAGGGTAAAGGATCCTGAGAGGTCGGTAATGGCACCAATAGTTCTTCCTTGGACCTGGATATTTACACCTGGCAGAGGCTGTCCATTAGAATCGACAACAATCCCTCTGACTATAAGATCTTCAACAAGAGGCTTTGCAGAACTGACATCCAAGTCTGCTTTTTGAGGCATCCGAATGATAATGACTTGGCGTCCTTTTACTTTATATGTCAGTTGTTTAGCAGGTAATAGCCGGTTTAAGATTGATACCACTGACTCATTCCGGGCTTTTACTGTCAAACGTTCATTCTTCTCAATAACGTCTTCTTTGTAAAAGAAAACATAATCGCTCTCTTTCTCCAAAACCTTGAAGAACTCTTCTAAAGAAATATCAGGTAGATCAAGCGTGAGATATGTAGTTTGCAGCTGTACAAAAGTGTCTGTAGCAGAGACTTTTGTACAGCAGGGTATCAAAAGTATGCATAAAAGTAAGAATTTTGCACCAAAATTGGTTAAAAATATACGCTTACTCTTAAATGAATAATTATTTTTCATATTTTTGCCATATTAGATTAGTGATAACTTGGTGAGTTATTTACAGTTCTAAACCAGGCCGGATAATGTTTCACAGCTATTATCCGGCTTTTATTTCTTACTTAAGGGGGTTTGTCATTCATACATTTTTTTTTAGAATTTCCACTTATTCTTTTTTATTTTTCCGAGATAAAATATAAATAATATTTCCTTTTCGGCTAAAACTTATAGGAATTGTCTCTGAAATAGATCTCAGCACTTCATCAATTGTACAATTCAAATCAAGGCTACCATAGCATCTCTCCTCTGTCAGGCTGCCTATTATTTCTATTTTTGTATTATAATATCTTGACAATGATTTCAAAACGAAAGAAAGCGGCTGTCCACAGAAATTCATCACATCATCTTTCCAGCAAATATATCTATAAACATCTACTTCACTCACTCTAATATTTTTATCTTCGACAGACAACCGCTCACTCGGTCTCAAGCAAATCTCCTTCCGGTCTCCCACCCTTACGTTCACACTACCCCGCACAAGGACAACCGAACTTTCATCCTCTCCAGAATAATCAGTTATATTGAAAGCAGTTCCTGTTACAAAGACACGAAAGTTTGATGTTGTTACAACAAATGGATGAGTCTTATCCGGTTTCACATCCAAATAAACCTCCCCCTGTACATTCAGTTTCCTATTCGAAGAAAAATCGGAACCATAAGAAATGGAAGAGCCCGAATTAATCCATAAAGAAGTTCCGTCGGGTAAAATAAGTTTCAGGCGTTTTCCATAAGGAACAACAACCTGGTTAACAGATACTCTGTCGTTTTTGGAAGTACTCATCAGCCTCTCATCTACAATGACTGTCCCCTTCTCATCCAAACGGATTTCGGCGTTGCTCCGTTCTATTGCAACAGCTTCTTTTCCGTCCAATAACACCCGTATCCGGCTCACGCTGAGTAACGAATCAAGGTTGTTTGCAGAAACATCTATTGAAGGAGCCTTTGAGTGAGAAAGGAAATAATAAGTTCCCAATGTCGACAAAAACAATACGGCAACGGTCGCTGCATAAACGGCTATTTGCTTCCATTTGAAAGAAAATTTCTCCAAATGTATATTTTGAAGTTTCTGCTGTTGCACTTTCTTCATCATATTAGCAAAACTTCTTTCTTTATATCTCCGGGAAAAAGGTTTATAATCTTCTACCACGTTCATAGTCCGGATAACGGCAATAGCCAAATCAATCCGGTCCTCACAACCGGGATACTGACATTTGTAACAATCTATATCAAAACCATTATCAGACACACCATCCCTTGCCCATTGAAAGAAGTCGTCATCATGCAAGAACTCTTCTATATCTTTGAAAGCGTATTGAGCCATAGTCTATCTATTTTTGTTTTTATAAAAAGACAAATAAAAAGAGCGATTTATACTCATGCCTTAGAAAAACTTTTTTACGATTTTTCCATAACTCTACTCCGATGTTGGTTATGAATTTCCTTAAAAGAAAACAATCACCACATCTTTTCTTATTTTACTTAAAGACCGTGTAAGCAAGTTACGTGCTGATTGAACATTGATATCCATAATTTCAGCAATTTCGTCAAAGCTCATTTCATGAATAAAACGAAGATAAATGATTTCTTTTTGTCTGTCTGTAAGTCTGTTCAGAATATCGCGAATCTCATCCGACAAATCTCTATCATAGACCGAAAGACTATATTCATCAATCGTATATTGAAGGTCAAAAGGAAGCCTATCATCTGGTAAGAACTGTAACCGGGCATCTCTGACAAGTTGATTATAAATCATATTCTTTAAAGCCCTAAACATAAAAGGCCGAAGTTTTCGCTCATCTGTCAAAAAGATCTTCTTTTGGTATATTTTCAAAAACAAATCTTGAATCAAGTCTTCTACCATCGCCTTATCTCCTCCTACCCTGCAACCGTATCTCCATAAATCGTCGAAAAAGAGACAATACATTTGAGAAAAAGCCTCCTCATTTCCAGAGATGAACTGCATCCACAAATCTATTATATGATTTTGTTCTTCAGGGGTCATCATTCAATAGTTTATAAAAGACCCGAATTAAGATTATTCAGGACTAGTTGAACACAATATTCGCAAAATATTTCAACACATGCAAACTTTCCAAACCAAAACTCATATTCTGTATTCTTTAATACTCTAAATATGCGATTGCATCCCCAATACACATTTCAATCTTTTTATTTTAGTCTGAATAATACTTTCCAAACAATTCTTTAGCTACCTTCACAGCATCGACCTGAACAAATGTATAACGGTTGTGAGATTCGATCCACTTCCGTTCTTCGAGAAAAGAATCCGGTTCCGGCAGATCTTTCCCATCCAAAGAGGCCGAAAGATAATCCAAATATGCTTTCCAACGAGGATAATAATAGTCTTTCAACATCCCGCCCCATTCCTTATGAGCATAATCGCGCAACATCGTATTCTCTTCCGACCATGTACCAATCAATTGCCGGGCATTTTTCTCATACAAATCTTGATGCTTTTTTATCTGAGATGCCGAACGGGCCAAATCCAACCATCTCCCAACGAAAAAATGATTGTAGGAAGAAAGTAATTTGTCTTGGTCTTTCATCAGCTCTAAAAAACGCTCTGATTGTTCTGCCAATATTTTACGCTCCTTATTTCTATATGCCTGAACAATCCGGGCATAGGCATCCCTCCCTAAATCCGCCAAATATTGACGAACCATATCCACAACATCAAACTGATAAGTCTCTTTCCTTTCCAATTCTTCCGAAGACTCTAAAAGATATGCTACACCTTTCGCATATAATTGGGGGTCATAGTAGATTTTGCATTGATTCCATGCCGAAGCTGTAATAAGATCGCCTTTTAAGGATGGTTGCGCACAAAATACCGATTCGGAAGGCCGTCGATGGTTCTCGTACGTGCCATAAACCGTACGATAAAAAATGTTCCAAGCCTTTTCTATATTTTCATCTTCTGTATTATAGCGGCGCCGCGCATACTTTGCTACCCATTCCTCCACATCTACAGCCTCCTCACGCCAACGCATTTCATTAGCTAAATCAAAGGCTATAGGGTTAACCTCAATACCCTCAGGAACAGCTCCTATACCTATCATTGATGCAGAAGCAACGGGGTCTGAACGTCCGTCAAGGGAACCTTTTGCAATAGCATCCAATCTTCCATGAAGTCCGATATTCCCACCGTAATCCGTCACATGAGACCATATCCAAGGGAAGCCGTTGAAGCCTTTTCGTTCTTTCCACCGTGTCCAATACTCAGCAGACAAGTCCACAATAATAGTATGTCTCTTATCTAATCCGGATAGCAATTCATTCTGGGGGTTGTCTCCCCAAGCTTGAATAAACCATATGGCATTCGGTTCATATTCCATCATCTTAGCCTGCACTCCCCTGGCTATCTGCGGCACATCAAGGCCTTCGGATATTCCCCCCTCATGAAACAAGTCACCGGCAAAACAGTCGGTTCGTCCGAAAAGTTTTTCATACTCCTGATACCAGACTCTTGACATACGGGCAAATAAAGAGTCTGTAGAAAGCAATATCTCGGGACGTTTAAAACTTTGCCATAACCCCTGATCGGCAATCTTCGCATCGGGATATTTTTCTTTCAGACTATTAGGAACCATACCGAAAAAAGCTTGAAAAACCGGGCGCATGCCAAACTCGCGCATTCGTTTCAGAATCTTTCTTTGCAAAACGACTTGCCTGTCAAACCACTCATCCGGAAGAGGACCTCCTAACTTTTCCATATTAGCCATCAAAAACCAAGGGAAATAAACCGGACCACATAAAAACTCCTTTATTTCTCGATCAGTATAGCCAAACCGACGCAAAGTATTGCGCCATACAACTTCCACCCCTACCATAGCCATTGGAGTATTGATCCCATTCAGGGCCATCAGATCAATCTCGCGCTCCCAGCGTTC
Source organism: Bacteroides pyogenes (assembly GCF_014196225.1). Taxonomy (GTDB): domain Bacteria; phylum Bacteroidota; class Bacteroidia; order Bacteroidales; family Bacteroidaceae; genus Bacteroides; species Bacteroides pyogenes_A. Next base: position 106,203 of record NZ_JACIDI010000005.1, read on the forward strand.
CCAATCCCAAAAAGGAGTAGTATAACCAAAAGTGCAATAATTCATGTAGAAGTTATAAATCAACTTGGTTTCTTTCCGTATTTTTTCTTTTAAAAGAGGTAGTTTCTTCGGTAACTCCAATTGATCTTTGCAAAAAGAGAAACTGCAATTGCAATAATATTTAAGATACCAATTCAGGCCAGCAGAAACACTCACTGGATTATTTCCTGTAATCTTTATCTTACTTCCTGAGGAACTCAGTTCGAAATAGTCTTTATCTTTTCCGGTAGAAATCACTTCAAAGATAAACTGACTCTCATATCCGGGAAGCAGACGTTCCACCAAACCAACAACCGGGGAATTAGTTGCCGGCACTGTGTTTTTTGCTAATGCAACCGATAAAGGAAGCATGAAAATGCTAATCAACAAAAGCTTCAAAAAGTTTCTCATAACTTAAATTTAAGTGTTTACAATCAATAAACTAAAAGTGCGGATAATAAGGTTACAGCATATATTCTTTATATAAAAGACAAACATTGGCTTGCATTTATACTCATTGACCTATCATATTTCACTTTAATTTAGTAATGGCATTTATTAGTAGAAATGCACTACCTTTGCAACTATAATTTTAAGTATATGAGGAAACATATATTCATATTGCTAATCACTTCTTTCTTGTGTTTAGAGGGGGGCGCACAGAGTGCAACAAAGAACTCATTGGAGTTAGGCTTCCAATTTTATGGGCTGCCTATTCCGGATATGGAACTTCCTATGGGTGCTATGTTCAAAATCGGTTATGACATAGTGCCTTATAAGAAGAACCTCATCTTTAGTATCCAACCTTATGTCGGAGGTGGTTTGAAGACGAACTCTACGTTTACTTAGCCAACGAATTTAGTTTTATGAATATGTACGCACAAACATGGGACAATGACAAAGCCCCAGTCCGACGTTCAAACAACTACATGAACTTTTATTATACTTGCAAAATAGGCATTTTAGTGAAAAGCTGGAAACAAAACGCAGCATTTTGGATCGGGTATACCACCCTTGATTTAGCAGAAACTATCAATAAGAACCGCCCCCGTGAAATCTCTGCCTACAGAAACGAAAAACCGGGTATTTGCTTTGGGGCAAGCCTCTGTTGGTAAAGTAGATTTCGTCGCATCCATCATAATTTGGCAGGGCTAATTTCATAATTTCCTCTGAGTATTTGCCTCTATCATCTTGATTGTTGACAGACGCTCATATATGGACTCAACGAAAGAATAAAATTTCTTTGGTATATAGAAAAATAAGTGTACAGTTTGTCATGTCAGAGTTTGGCTTGAAAGAAAGGTATAGTAAAATATTTTCTTAAAACAAAGGGATAAAGAAAGGTCTCGTTCCGGTCTCTTCAAAGCCTCTTTCAAGGCCTGCCTGAGACGCTATCCTGAAAAAGACGTTTGACGCGAATTTTTGCCCCGATTTAGCGGTGCGGATTTATAGGAGAACGAGTTAAAACAAAATTTTCTTCTGTGTATCAATAAGTTAATCACTGAAAGAGCAAACGAACTGCCTGTTAAAAGCACATTTTTGAAAACGCCAAAACGCCAAAACGCCTATATGACTGTTTTACAAACGATGAAAACGGGTCGGAAGGTTATTGGGGAGGAGAATACGGTCGGGATACACTCTCTGTCTTTTCGGAATAATTGTTTGAAAATATTCCCAAATCGACCGGCGAATGTATCGTGAAAAAAAAGAAGATCTAAGGTTACTTCAGACATGAGATATAGCTTCAGACATGAGGTGTAGTTTTAAACATGAGTGTAGCTCCGGACATGGGATGTAGCATCAGACATGAGATGTAGCATCAGACATGAGATGTAGCATCAGACATGAGATGTAACATCAAACATGGGATTTAGCTTCGAACATGAGGTGCCGCTTCGAGCATAAGATATAGCTTCGAATATGGGATGTACCCCATGCCCGCTGCTACGAACACCGCCGATTGTTACTCCTTTTCATATTCATAGGTCGAGAGAAGCCGGCTATTTCTTTGAATAATCCTGACAGATGAAGGAATTATTTTAGCCGTCATCCATCCTTTTTTACCACCCAAAAGGTATACGAATTAGCTGCACAGACCGACTGAGAAACAGTGTGTACATAAGAAGGAGAAATCATACGAACAAATTGATAATCAGAAATATATCCCATCACCTCCATGAAAAGTGGCAAAAAAAAGGGGACATAGTGGCTTTTTGGCTTTTTGGCGTTTTCAAAAACCTGAAAAATCTCCGGAATGCTTCTTCAATCAGCCTGAAACAATGCCATCCATAATGGTAATTTATTATTACTTTGAGAATGCAATTAAACGTTTTATAAGAAGCTCCTTCGGCGTTCGTCCGGGTTTGGAGAAGCTCTGTTTGCAGAGCGTTTCGGAGCGTCGAAACTACTCGGGAATAAAATCCGGTGTGGCGACAAATTCGGTTGCAGAGATGGAACAGAACATCGAAGCCGTACAGGACACAGCTCCGGGTGACGGGTAAACTTTTGGTGAAACCACACGATGTATTCTTCGTCGGTTTGAACGAACTCCGAATGTGACGGGTAAACTTTTGGTGAAACCATACACGCAGACCGGGTAGCGAGTAAGCTTTTGGTGAAACCACACACGCACATCGGATAACGGGTAAGCTTTCGGACATGACCGGCAGAGTACCTGCTTCCGAAGCCTGCGGAGTTTCATCACAAAGCCCGCCGTGTCTGTTTCCAAAGCCCGCCGCCTTTTTTTCAAAGCCCGCCGTGTTTGATTTCAAAGCCCACGGGCTTTTTTTCAGGGCCCGCCGCCTTTTTCTGCATCCGCCGCCCCCTCTGTTTTTTTCTCTGCTGCGGGAAGATGTCATTGAACGTCACAAATCAAAAGGTTGTTTCTTCGAACAAACTGTTCGTGATCTTTCGCAAATTTTATTTCATCTTGTAACTGCAAGCATAAATTTCTTCTTCAAAAATACGCTACACTGATTATCAACAATTTATACTCGTATGGTACAAAGATGTTTCTTCAATTTGAGTAGTATTGCCATAATATATATTAATCATTTTGTTCATAATAATAAGAATAGTCAATACCCTTCATAAACATTTCTCGATCGTTAATCTTAGAAGTCAATGCAGGTTTCACTAATGCTTTGATATATTGACTATCCGCAACACTCTCACGCATAGCATTTAGGTAATCGTTTTTATCTATCTTGCTCCAATCAACACAACGCTTGAGCGAACGTTTCAGCATGAGGTCAAGCCAAATGCGAGTGCTGCGACCATTGCCTTCCATAAAAGGGTGGGCTGCATTCATTTCTACGTACTTATCCATAATCTCATCAAAGGTAGTTTCTGGCATTCTTTCAATCGTTTGCAGTGTAGCTGGGAAGTGCATACAATTAGCGAAAGTAAAACCTCCTTTTGAAATATTCTTAGTACGGATTTGCCCTGCAAAGTCGTACAAACCGCCAAAGAGATAGGCATGGATTTGTTGCAGACACTTAACGCTTCCAGGTTCTGCCGTTTTGAATAGCCCACTCTCAAAGAGTTGATAGGCTTTCTTCTTACTCTGCCCATCGATAGTGTTATCGCTATAGATAAACCAATCAAGAAATTCATTAGCTCGATTATTGGGATAGTGCTTTGCCAATAAAGCCACACCCTCACTATCAAGAACATCTGCCACACGCAACTTACCATCAGGAGCCTCAAACTTGAAGCCGTGAGTGGCACTCACGAGTCCAATGCCGTCTTGTTTCAACTTACGTTTTAGCCAACGCCAATAATTACCAGCTTTGATATAGTCCGGCTCGTCATTAATAGCTCGCACAATGTCTGTTGCCGAAAACCACCAACGGCTTTGTTCCTCATCCCACACTGCACGCACTTCTCGGTCGTTGAAGAAGCGAATCGATTTCTTATATTGCTCTTTATGTTCTGCCATAAACGGAAATGTAGTTGTTTTTAATCTCCCAATAACCATTGCGACGACCATTTTTGCGTTCAATAATGCCTTGTTCAGATAATTTTACGGGCATGGTCTTTACCGTTCGTTCTGATTTTCCTATATGTGCCGCTATTTCTTTTTGCATTGCACTTTGATTTTCTGCCGATACATGCAGTTTCCATAAATATTATATGATTGTTTGCAAATATAGTAAATATTATTGTATAAGAAACAAAATGAGTATGTACAAAGCCCAGACTTTCACAAGCCGGGACTTTGTTATTACCTAAAGAATTTCATTAGTGCCCACTAATGAAACGATGTGTTTAAAAATGAATAAAGAAGGCAGAAACAGACTTAGAATGGAAATTCAATAAATAAAGGTAGAACCGGTCTCTTTTTTTAAGAACAGTTCTACCTCATATTGTTTAAGAATAAATATACGGATGATCAATACGAATGCCCGCCTTGATCCATCTCTTCCTCAGTAATCTTATGACGATCGATGCTTCGCCAGGCATAGAAAATATAGGCAATAACAAAAGGAACCAAAATGGACACGTAGGCCATTACCTTTAACGTAAATTCGCTGGAGCAGCTGTTAGACAATGTCAGCGAGCTTTGCAAATCGAGGTTCGAAGGATAGTATGCCGTATTGTTATAGCCTGCAACCAACAATAAAGAAAGTACAGTGAACACGGTACCGATTCCTGCAAACCAGATTCCCTTGTCGAACGTCTTTTTCAATATTGTTTTACCTATTCCGAAAAGCACAAGCACGACTCCGGCAAGGAACAATAACAGCACAACAGGCATTTCGATAAAATTGATAAAGTATTTATAGGGCTGCATGTATATTTCCTGCGTATCGGGGTTAACGGCAAAACCATCTGAAACTAAAGTACGAATGACAAACGCAAGGAAAAACACAAGAAAGAACAACGCGTTGTTCAATACCGCACGGCGGCATTTATCCGTCAATTCCTTGTCGGCAATGTTGTTTATAAAGTAAAGAGCGCCCAGCACACGAGCCAGAAAGAAAACAGCTACACCTAAGACCACGTTCCAAATATCGGCCAATGCGTCCAGTCCATGCCATCCATTTCCCCATTGGCTGATAACGGGCATCAGCGTATCCGTCATATTTCCTTTATTGATAAAGAAGTTGGAACCTGTAAAGAATGTCGCAACAGCGCCTCCCAACAATACGGGTCCTACTACTCCATTAAGAACCAAAAATGTCTGATAAGTTTTTTTGCCCAATAAGTTTCCGGCTTTGCTTTGAAACTCATAGCTGACAGCCTGCAATACAAAACTGAAAAGAATGATCATCCAAAGCCAATATGCGCCGCCGAAGCTGGTGCTGTAGAACAACGGGAAAGAAGCGAAAAAAGCGCCCCCGAAAGTTACCAATGTAGTAAATGTGAATTCCCATTTACGGCCGGTAGAGTTGACCATCATCTTACGGTGTTTCTCAGTTTTACCCAAACAAAACAACAAAGAATTTCCTCCTTGCACAAACATCAAGAATACAAGAATGGCGCCGAGCAAGGATACGACCAGCCACCAATATTGTTGTAAAAATATATACATAACTGCAACAATTAGAATTAATGATTAGCCACTTCCGGCCCTTTTTTGATAGCCTGTACCATGATACCGATGCCGGCAATCAACATTACCGTAAAGAGCCCCAAGAATATAAAGAATGTAGTCTGCACAGACCCTACGTCGAGTTTCGATATAGCTGCCGTTGTAGGCAACATATCCCGGATAGCCCATGGCTGACGTCCGCATTCTGCCACCACCCATCCGGCTTGTCCGGCAATATATCCCAAGGGGATAGTAAACAAAGCAATCCAATGCATCCAGCGGATCTTCGTCAGATCTCTCTTATAGGCCAAAAACAAGATTGCGATAAAAAACAAGATAAAATATCCGCCCAGCATTACCATCACACGAAAGGCATAAAAATTTAAAGGAACATTCGGAACCAGGCTATTTACATCTTTAATATATCCATAGCCGAAATAGGGCATATTTTCTTTCAGCACGGCATAAGCTGTGCGAGCATCTGCTTCATTTCCGGCTTTTTTGGCTGCACGATATGCTGCCAACGCGCTGATCGCAGTTCTTCCGCGCTGTATCTTCTCTGTAGCCGGAATTGCCGTTGTTCCGTCTTTTTGTTGATATCCTCCCTCGATGATGTCCGAGATTCCGGGAACAAACGCATTTGCATCCCGCTCGGCCAGATAAGAAAGCATATTCGGAATTTCTATACGGAATAAAAACGGTTCTTTTCCGTCATCGTGCGTTTTCTTTTCCGGGTTCAATACACCCACCGCCACCAAGCCGGCGTTGTTTCCACCCTTATACAGTCCCTCTACGGCAGCCAGTTTCATCGGTTGTGTCTGAGCGATCTGATAACCCGAACCATCACCTGTCCATACCGCCAGCAACGATGCCGCCAATCCAAAGATAGCGCCTATTTTGATACTTGCCAGAGCAAACTCCTGATTGCGTTTCTTGAGCAAATACCAACAGCTCACTCCAACAACGAATACGGCTCCCAGCACCCAGCCGGAAAGCACGGTATGAAAAAACTTGTTGACCGCTACCGGAGATGTGGCGACTGCCCAGAAATCAACCATCTCATTACGCACCGTGTCGGGGTTGAATTCCATTCCCACCGGATGTTGCATCCAAGCATTCGCTACCAATATCCACCAAGCCGAAATGGTCGCTCCCAACCCTGTGAGCCAAGTTGAAGCCAGATGGAAACGTTTGCTGACTTTATCCCATCCGAAGAACATGACCGCAATAAACGTCGCTTCCATGAAAAAAGCCAGAATACCCTCGATGGCCAATGGCGCGCCAAATATATCACCTACAAACCATGAGTAATTACTCCAGTTGGTCCCGAATTCAAATTCCAGAATCAATCCGGTTGCCACGCCGATGGCAAAGTTAATACCGAAGAGTTTCATCCAGAATTTGGCAGTTCGCTTCCAGAACTCATTCCCGGTTTTGTAATAAAGAGTTTCCATGATGCCCATCACCACTGCAAGTCCGAGTGTAAGAGGAACAAAAATCCAATGATACATGGCCGTCATCGCAAATTGGGCCCTCGACCAATCGACCAGTGAGGTGTCAATACTTTCAATCATAATCTTATTGTAATTAAAACGTTAAAAATCCGTGTTCTTATTCCGGAAGTGCTCTTTCAATAAGTTCGTTTCCCACATGATTGCTTTTAGCGGCATCGGTAGGATGACTACTCAAAAAATTAGGGAAAAAGAAGATTTTGAGAATGAAAAACATGACAAACAGCTTTAACAGAATAATAAGCCACAACGTGCGTCCCAATGTCATGCCACGGAATCCTTCCAGATAAAAGTTCCAAATACCAAGCAGCGTATTTTTCATAAATCCGATTTAGAAATTTGTATTGAGTACAAAAATACAATATTTGTAATTAATTCCAATAAAATAGCTTAAAATATTAGATAATAAAAAAGCAAATGCGAACATCTCCGCTCTTTCTCTCCGGATTGCGATACACTCGGAAGCATACTGCCTCAATCCTGTGTTGTCCCAATGAAATGCAGAATACCCAATGCCGATAAGGTTGTGATCAAAGAAGCATTCAAATCCCAATATGCTGTAGAACAATATTTTAAATATATCTTTTTGAAAGCAAAAATGTTTTTTTAAAGCCGGTTGCAACAAAAAAAACCTGCACTTTTGCCTCTTTATCCAAATAAAAACTATCTTTGCGAATGAGAACCCTGAAAGACGAATGAAATGGAGCAAACAAATAAACTGAAAGAACTTATCAATCAGGGAGAGGTGGATAAAGCGATTGAACAACTGGATCTGCTTCTTCAAGATTCCTCCGACAATAAAGAAAAAGAAGTTTTCTACTATCTGAGGGGAAACGCCTACCGGAAGAAAGAAGATTGGAAACAGGCTTTGGATAATTACCAGTACGCCATCGAACTCAATCCCGAAAGTCCTGCCTTGCAAGCCAGAGCGATGGTGATCAGCATTCTGGAGTTCTTCCATAAAGATATGTATAATCAATAAATACTTATGATAACGATAACGTAATAAAATAAAAGATTATGGCAAAAATTAAAGGAGCAATCGTAGTCGACACGGAACGCTGCAAAGGATGCAGCCTGTGCGTAATAGCCTGTCCGCTCGATGTAATCGCCCTCAACAAAGAGGTAAATATGAAAGGCTACAACTATGCCTCTCAAATGAAAGAAGACACTTGTAACGGATGCTCTTCCTGCGCGACCGTTTGTCCCGACGGATGTATCTCTGTATATAAAGTAAAAGTAGATCAGTAAACAAATTAAATATTATGGCAGAAGAAGTTGTATTAATGAAAGGTAACGAAGCCATCGCCCATGCAGCCATCCGATGCGGTGCGGACGGTTACTTCGGTTACCCTATTACTCCGCAGTCGGAGATATTGGAAACACTGGCGGAACTGAAACCTTGGGAAACTACCGGCATGGTTGTTCTTCAGGCTGAAAGTGAAGTGGCAGCTATTAATATGGTATATGGAGGTGCGGGAAGCGGCAAAAAAGTGCTTACTTCTTCCTCAAGCCCCGGCATCAGCCTGAAACAAGAAGGTATTTCGTACATCGCCGGCGCGGAATTGCCCTGTGTGATCGTCAACGTCATGCGTGGCGGTCCCGGTTTGGGAACCATCCAACCGAGTCAGGCAGACTATTTTCAAACGGTGAAAGGCGGCGGTCATGGCGACTACCGGCTCATTGCCCTTGCTCCGGCATCGGTACAGGAGATGGCGGATTTCGTATCGTTGGGTTTCGACTTGGCCTTTAAATACCGCAATCCGGTGATGATTCTCGCCGACGGCGTTATCGGGCAGATGATGGAAAAAGTGGTTCTTCCTCCTCAAAAGCCGCGCCGGACAGACGCCGAAGTCATCGAACAATGCCCATGGGCTACTACGGGAAAAACGAAAAACCGCAAGCCCAACATCATCACTTCGCTGGAATTGAAATCGGAAACAATGGAAGTGAACAACCTGCGCTTCCAGGCAAAATACCGTGTAATTGAAGAAAACGAAGTCCGTTATGAGGAAATCAATTGCGACGATGCCGAATATCTGATCGTAGCATTCGGATCGATGGCGCGCATCGGTCAGAAAGCGATGGAAACAGCCCGCGAAAAAGGCATCAAGGTAGGAATCCTCCGCCCCATCACACTGTGGCCGTTCCCCAAAGAAGCGATAGCATCGTATGTCGGCAAAGTGAAAGGAATACTTGTAACCGAGTTGAATGCCGGACAAATGATCGAAGACGTTCGTCTGGCAGTAGACGGAAAAGTGAAGGCAGAACACTTCGGTCGCCTCGGAGGTATCGTCCCCGACCCGGACGAGATAGTAAAAGCTTTGGAAGAAAAATTAATTTGATGAACGATTTAGTGATTATATATCAAGGTAGAGAATACCGCAAACGGGAATCACTGCTTATTACATCACAAAACCGCCAATCGTTAAATTACAAATAAAAATGGATCCCGATAAAATAAGAAACGTATTGAACATTGTGTTTATGATATTGGCTGTAGCGGCGGTTATCATTTATTTCGTCGCAAAAGACGACTTCAAACTGTTTATCTACGTATGCGGTGCGGCAATATTTATCAAACTGATGGAGTTTTTTATACGGTTCACCAACAGATAAGGCTGAGGCAAGCGAAAACGGAAAAACAGCCAAACGGCAAAACTGCCAGCTTGGCAACCGGAGATCGCCGGCTGAAACTTTGTCAACTAAAAACTAAAGTTATGACTAAAGAAGAAATAATCAAACCTGAGAATCTGGTTTATAAGAAACCGACTCTGATGAACGATACTCCCATGCACTACTGCCCCGGTTGCAGTCACGGCGTGGTACATAAATTGATTGCCGAAGTAATCGAAGAAATGGGAATGGAAGAAAAAGCAGTCGGCATATCTCCGGTAGGTTGCGCGGTGTTTATTTACAACTATCTGGACATCGACTGGCAGGAAGCAGCGCACGGAAGAGCTCCCGCATTGGCTACTGCCATCAAGCGCCTGTGGCCCGACCATCTTGTGTTCACCTATCAGGGAGACGGCGACTTGGCGTGTATCGGTACGGCCGAAACCATCCATGCGCTGAACCGGGGCGACAACATCACCATCATCTTCATCAACAATGCCATCTACGGAATGACCGGCGGACAAATGGCGCCGACAACGCTGTTGGGAATGCCCAGCTCTACCTGCCCCTACGGGCGTGAGGCCAGCATCCACGGCTATCCGCTGAAGATGACCGAGATTGCCGCCCAACTGGAAGGTACGGCGTATGTCACCCGTCAGTCGGTACAATCGGTTCCCGCCATTCGTAAAGCGAAAAAAGCGATTCGCAAGGCTTTTGAAAATTCGATGAACGGCAAAGGATCCAACTTGGTAGAAATTGTCTCCACATGCAATTCCGGCTGGAAAATGACGCCCGGAAAAGCCAACAAATGGATGGAAGAACACATGTTCCCGTTCTACCCGTTGGGAGATTTGAAAGATAAATAATCTGTTTTCGAGTTTTCGAAGAGTTTTGAGTTTGGATGCGGAAACCCGCGAAAGAAGCAATTTCAAAAGGAGTTCGCCGCTCGTATTCAGAGATTTATGGGATTGCAAGGGTCATACCCGCTGTTCTGAAATCCTGTAAGAATCGAGATCCGAACGCTCACCGCCCGCTCCGGTTTACGGATGCAGCTCGAAAACCAAAGAACGAACAAATAAAAAAAGTATGAAAGAAGAAATAATTATTGCAGGTTTCGGCGGACAAGGAGTGTTGTCCATGGGAAAAATTCTGGCTTATTCCGGACTGATGGAAGGCAAAGAAGTGACTTGGATGCCGGCATACGGCCCCGAACAGAGAGGAGGCACGGCCAATGTGACAGTTATCGTGAGCGATGATAAGATTTCCTCTCCCATTTTAAGCAGATATGACGCTGCCATTATCTTGAACCAACCCTCGCTGGAGAAATTTGAGAGTAAGGTGAAGCCGGGCGGTATTCTGATTTACGACGGATACGGCATCATCCATCCGCCTACTCGCAAAGACATCAAGGTATATCGTATCGATGCCATGGATGCAGCCAACGAGATGAACAACGCCAAGGCTTTCAACATGATTGTGCTGGGCGGATTGTTGAAACTCCATCCTGTAGTGACTCTCGAAAGCGTTATCAAAGGATTGAAAAAAACTTTGCCCGAGCGCCACCACCATTTGATTCCGATGAATGAAGAAGCCATCAAACGGGGGATGGAGCTGATTCGCGAAGTGGGATAAATAAAAAGCCGAGAACGGAGAATGAGAAAATTATTTGCTTGCGAATATCGAAAGCAACATATTTTCAATTCTCCGTTCTTGGCTTTTCAATTTAAGTAAGTATCTTTGTCTCCATTATGAGACGAATCTTACTGATATATACATTACTTTCCGTTATGGGAGCGACCGCAATCCGCGCTCAGATCAACCCCGCCCGAAGGCAGATCGACAGGAACGGACGCGATCAATACGGAAATCAGGTAGACCCTTCCACAATACCGGAGAATCTGGACAGCGCAAATGTAGAGATACAAGGTCTGCCCCCCAAACTATACATGTGGCGCATCAAGAACGAACTGGGCGACCGGGTTATGATTCCCGCCGACACCGTTTACCATCACTTCCAGAACACGAATCTGACCGAAGGTATCAAGGGGCACTACAATTATTTGGCCAATTTAGGCTCTCCACGCATATCGCGCATCTTTTTCAAACGGCGCGATCCGCAGCCCGGCATCTTCATCGAGCCGTTTTCCGGCTTCTTCGTCCGACCCGAAGAATTCAATTTCACCAACAGCAATGTGCCGTATACTAACCTGACTTATCACAAGGCGGGAAATAAAGTCAATGGCGAAGAACGATTCAAAGCGTATTTTTCGGTCAATGCAAACAAGAGGCTGGCCTTCGGATTCCATATAGACTACCTGTACGGAAGAGGATATTACAACAATCAGAGTACCGCATACTTCAACGGGGCAGTGTTCGGAAGCTACATGGGCGACCGGTATGAAGCGCAAGGAATATACAGCAACAATTACCTGAAAACGAATGAAAACGGCGGAATTACGGACGACAGATACATTACTTCTCCTGAAGAAATGGCCGAAGGTAAAAGAAGTTATGAATCGGTGAACATACCTACCGTGCTGAATGCTTCCACCAACCGGAACCATGCTTTTTACGTTTTCCTCACCCAACGCTACAAGCTGGGGTTTAAGCGCGACCTTCCGAAAGCGGAGAACGACACCACACCCGCACAGAAAGAGTTTGTTCCGGTTACGAGCTTTATTCACACACTACGAGTCGAGCGGTCGCGGCACAGCTTCCACATGAACGATAACGTAAAAGACTACTTCCGGAACACTTATCTCGATCCCGGCAACACGGCGGTAAACGACAGTACGGTTTACGTCGGTGTGAAGAACACTTTCGGCATCGCTCTGCTCGAAGGATTCAACAAGTATGCCAAAGCAGGGCTTACGGCATTCGTCTCGCATAAGTTGAGCAGATATTCGTTGATGGGCATCGAAGCGCAGAAAGCTGATAAATACAATGAGAATGAAGTATATGTGGGCGGAGAACTCTCCAAGCGCGAAGGACGAGTATTGCATTATCACGCCATTGGCGAAGCGGGAGTAGCGGGAAAAGCCATCGGACAATTCAGCGTGAAAGGAGATATCGACCTCAATTTCCGGCTGTGGAAAGATACCGTCAGCCTGATTGCGCGTGGGGAAATCAGCAACCGGATCGCTCCGTTTTATATGCGCCACTACCAGTCGAAACATTTCTGGTGGGACGATGATATGGATAAGGAATTCCGCACCCGCATAGAGGGAGAGCTGAGCAGCGAACGGTGGAAAACCCGCATCAAGGCCGGAGTGGAGAACATTAAAAACTTTACGTACTTCAACCGGCAAGCGCTGCCCGAACAAAAGAGCGGAAGCATCCAAGTGGTATCGGCAACCCTTCAGCAAGATTTCAAATTAGGAATCTTCCATCTCGACAACGAGGTAATCTGGCAGAAAACAAGCGACGGAGATGTGCTTCCCCTGCCCGACCTCTCTCTATACCACAACTTCTACATGCAGTTCAAGCTGGCAAAAAAAGTACTCAGCGTTCAGTTGGGCGCCGATATGAGGTACTTCACCAAATATCATGCGCCGGCCTATATGCCCGCCATACAGCAATTCCATCTGCAACCGGAGAACGACCGGGTGGAAATAGGCGGCTACCCGATGGTGAACGTATATGCGAACTTCCACCTGAAGCGCACACGTTTCTACGTAATGATGTATCATGTAAATCAGGGTACAGGGCGAAAAAATTATTTTCTGGCTCCCCATTATCCCATCAACCCGCGTCTGCTGAAGATCGGACTATCGTGGAACTTCTATGATTAAAAAGACATTCAGATACCTGTTGCCTGTCATCCTCATCTCAGGCGCCATTTTCGTTTTCCGCTATTGCGGCAAACGCGAAAAGCCCGTCGCCGGGCATCCCCGCGATTATGCAGCCATCGCCGAAGAAGGAATCTTACGCGCGGCAACCGAATACAACTCGACCGGATTCTTTGTCGACCGCGACACCCTCTCCGGATTCTATTACGACCTGATACAGGCGTTTGCCCGCGACAAAGGGCTGAAAGCCGAAATCATCCCCGTGATGAGCTTCGAACGGTGCATGAGAGAATTGAGCGAAGGGAAATACGACATCATCGCCAGCAGCATATTGGCAACCAGCGAACTCAAAGATTCACTTCTTCTGACCACTCCCATAATCCTCAACAGGCAAGTGCTGGTACAGCGCAAACCGAAAGACGAAAACGACTCGCTATACATCCGCAGCCAGTTGGATCTGGCAGGACGAACGCTGCATGTGGTAGAAGGTTCTCCCTCCATCCTTCGCATCCGCAATCTGGGAGACGAAATAGGCGATACGATTTATGTCAGGGAAATCGAGAAATACGGTCCCGAACAGTTGGTTTCGCTCGTAGCGCACGGAGACATAGACTATGCTGTTTGCGACGAAAGCATAGCCAAAGCCTTATCCGATTCGCTCCCGCAAATAGACATAAACACGGCCATCGGTTTTACACAATTCTATTCGTGGGCCGTCAGCAAGCAATCGCCGGTTCTTCGCGACAGCCTCGACGCATGGCTGAGCAAATTCAGAAAAGGGAAAGAGTTTCAACGTATCTATCGGAAATATTATTATAAATAAGCCCTTGCGACAAAGAAAAAAACACGGCTTATTTTACAGAATCTACAAGCTGTTGTAAAACATTATTTCGATTGCTCCAACAGAGCCTCTGAATCAATCGGATAGAGCTTCTGACGCCCTCTGGCAGAGGCTCCGTTGGGGGCAAACAGAGGCTCTGTTGGAGCAATACTTCCGGTCAGTAAATAATCAATAAAGTTGCTCTAAAAGAAAAATAATTATATCTTTGAACTTTGTTAGAAATAATGAGAACATGAGCGAGAAGATTATCAAATGGGGATTCATAGGTTGCGGAGAGGTGACCAAGACCAAGAGTGGCCCCGCTTTCCAAAAAGTAGAGCACTCGGAAGTTGTGGCGGTGATGAGCCGCAAAGCGGCAAAAGCCAAAGCCTATGCCAAGGAGAGAGGCATTCCCAAATGGTATGACGACGCGCAAGAACTGATAGACGACCCCGAAGTCAACGCCGTATACATAGCGACTCCCCCCTCATCGCATGCCACCTACGCCATCATGTCGATGAAAGCGGGCAAGCCCGTTTACATCGAAAAGCCGATGGCGCAAACCTACGAAGAGTGCACCCGCATCAATCGAATCTCGCGCGAAACGGGAGTACCCTGTTTCGTAGCCTATTACCGCCGGTATCTTCCCTACTTCAGGAAAGTAAAGGAATTGGTGGAAGACGGAGCTATCGGCAACGTAATCAACGTACAGATTCGTTTTGCCCAGCCTCCGCGCGATTTAGATTACAACTGCGAAAACCTCCCTTGGCGTGTGCAGGCGGACATTGCCGGCGGCGGTTACTTCTACGACCTCGCTCCGCATCAGATCGATCTGCTGCAAGACATGTTCGGATGTATACTCAAGGCGGGGGGCTATAAAGCCAACCGCGGCGGACTATACAGTGCCGAAGACACGCTAAGCGGCTGTTTCCAGTTCGACAACGGACTGGTAGGAAGCGGATCATGGTGTTTCGTGGCACACGATTCCGCACGCGAAGACCGCATCGAACTGATCGGCGACAAGGGAATGATCTGCTTCTCGGTTTTCACTTACGACCCCATCGCCTTGCACACCGAACGCGGGCGCGAGGAAATACGCATCGACAATCCGGAACATGTGCAACAACCTCTGATACAGGCCGTAGTAGACCATTTGCTCGGAAAGTCGATTTGCTCCTGCGACAACGAAAGCGCTACTCTCACCAATTGGGTGATGGACAAAATACTCGGAAAGCTGTAAGCCCCGCCGGCTATCGGGCGCATCATGTCCGGAATGAGGAAACACAAAGTTCCAAACAAAACATAACCTATCCCGACACTTAAAAACAAACAAACTTAAAGACGCAAACAACATACTTTTTCGCACCATGACCAAAGAAGAATTGATGAGGAAAGCAATTGAGCTTTCCTATGAAAACGTAGCGAACGGAGGCGGCCCTTTCGGAGCAGTAATTGCAACCAAAGAGGGAGAAATCATCGCTACGGGGGTCAACCGGGTTACTTCTTTATGTGACCCTACCGCCCATGCCGAAGTAAATGCCATACGTGCCGCAGCCGCACGCTTAGGTACTTTCAACCTCAGCGGACATGTAATTTACACCTCATGCGAGCCTTGCCCCATGTGTCTGGGAGCCATCTATTGGGCCAGATTGAATAAGATATACTACGGAAACACCAAAGAGGATGCCAAGAACATAGGGTTCGACGACTCCTTTATCTACGGTGAGCTGGCAGTGAGTGCCGCCGACAGGAAACTTCCATCCGAGAGTTTGTTGCACGACGAAGCCATTACCGCTTTTCAGAAATGAATGGTTACAGAAAATAAAATAGAATATTAAATTCTATAATCTCCCTATTATTAACTAATTAATATCTCATTAAATGAAAACAAAAAAAATTTTAATGTTCCTGACATTAGGAACTTTGTTTGCATGTCAACAAAATGAGCCACAAGAAACGACCAATGAGTCCCTCAAGCTCTTTGTTACTGTTGAAAACGACGAATTAGGCGCACTCACCCGTTCGCTCGGTATGAATTACTCTCTGGGGAAAAACGCTTTTTCTGCCGGAGAGGTTCTCTCTGTCGCCGCAGCCAACGAGGACTTCCTCCCGTACACCATAGGGAAAGACAATTACCTGTGGAACAATATGAAAACAACCAATCAGAATGTAGAGCTCGCCGCCCACTATCCTGCTGTCGATAACCGACAGTTAAGAGAAGAGCGTATCCTCGAAGGAGGTGCAGAGTACCTGTTCGGAACCACAGAAGTAGCTCAGGGAAGCTCAAACGCAGCTCTCAGGATGAAGCGAATGACCGTTCCTGTCGTTCTACTCTCTGAAAACGGCGAACCATACAATGGTAACGCTAAAGTAACCCTCCACCTTCAGAACGAAGGAGTCCAGAACCTGAGAACCGGATTGATACAAGCTGCTCCAAACGCGCTGAAAGAAGAAATCGAAATCAACAAGTTCTCTGACGGACCTATAACAAACCTTATTCCGCAAAGACTTGTCAAAGGACAACGAATCGGTACGGTAGCGTACGGAGGAATAGAGAAGAACATCTTTGTCGACCAGAACATCTCTTTAAGCTCGGGCAATATGTTAAGCATCCGTTTGTCCGAATACACCAATGACATTATTATCGACGGAAGCATCCCCTTGCGCAACGAGCCTATACGCAGAAGAAACCGATAAATGTAAAAGATACCTGTAATCAGAAATCCCCGGAGAAGCTATAAACATTTAGCCTTCCGGGGATTTTCTTACACACAAAAGTTTATATTGAATTGAAACTGCCGGATATTAAAAGCGCATGCCGAGCGTAAAAACTACCTTATGATTATCGTTAGCGATCGAAGTGCCCGGTAGATCTTTATGATCGAAAGCGTAGAAGTCTTCCTTGTAATTGCTATACTGGTAAGCCATATCGGCATAGAAAGACTTTCCGCGATATCCGAATCCTAACGTGTAATTATTGGTAGAGCCGGGATTCGAGAATTCAGTATCCGTGCGTACGGAGTTGTTCGGAAGTCTTTTAAACGTCTCTACACCCGATTTCATGGAGGCAGTGACATGATTATACCCTAAGCGGACAGCGAATTCAGGCGCAACCTTCCATTCCATGCCGGCGCGAAACGTATGAACTCCCTTCATCATGCTGCGTATGTCATCTGTCTGTCGAAGCCTGTTGCCATCCGAGTCATTCAATTTGGCGGATGAATAATCGCTATACTCATATTCAACCCCGATAGCGGCGTTACTGCCTATGGTATAGCCTGCATTTACATTAAACTTCCACGGCGTAATCAGATGATACTCATATTCACCATCCATCCCGTTGCCATACTTGTCAACCACCTCTTTCACACCATGCGTATCCTTATTCAGGTTGTAGTCGATGTAAGCATTGTTATACTCTTTCAAAGAAAAGAAAGTAGGCGTATGTACCGAAGCCCCGATGCGGAATGACGAATACTCTATAGGGCGCCAGATAAAACCGAGCTTGAAATCAACTCCGTTTCCATCCACCCAAAACTCGTTTCCAAGATCATAACCGCCATGTTCTTTGCCGTCGGCTGCCAGAAAGTCTTCTTTGTAAAGGCTCGTACGGCGGTAGTCCACGCTATACGCTCCGATGGTGGCGCCCAGATAAAAACGGTCGTACAGGTTAAACGCTACATTGAAGTCGTACGAATGCAATCCTCCCCTTTCACGGGCCGTATACGCTTGTATGACCTTATCGCCTGCTTGCCTATAAGGAGCATAATGGTGCAAAAACTTATTTCCTTCTTTATCTTTGGCTTCTACAGGATCCACCAAATAAGAATTATAACCTAAAATACCAATCCAAGGTAGCTTTGGATTGAGATAAGCATCTTGGGCCTCCAAATCCTTTACAGGATGCGGATGTACCTTTTCCATATCATCAAAAGTCAATATATCTGCGATAAAATCCGTTTGAGACTGTTCGAACACTCCGTTCATCACCACATTCTTATCAAAAGACTTCATGCGGTGGTAATTGAAAGCGAAGTTTACATAACGCAACGCAGTAGAGTTTCCCTGCTTCAGGGAGAACACAAATCCCGCATTATCAAAAGAACCGTGGAACTTGTCCACTTTAGCTCCTCCCGCATCCTTGGCTCCGGTGTTGTTAAATCCAAACGACGCCATCACCTCATTACTGCGATAAATACCTATGCCTGCGGGGTTGGTTCCTACAGTCGATATATCTCCTCCTAAGGCGCCTAAAGCTCCTCCCATACCAACGAACCGTGCCGTTCCATTCAAATCCCGGCCCATCCAGCGATTGGCATCATAGATAGTAGTCTGCGCGCCTACCTGCGCACAGATGCCCAAAAGCAGGGCACCTGCTACAAATATTTTATTCTTATTTCTCATAACTATTCTTATTTTTGGAATCTATCTTCTGGTACTTCTCAAGGTGCCTCCGCTACTGCTGCCGGACGAACGCGACGAGCTTCCGCTTGAGTAGCTGCTGCGGGAACTTCCGTCATAAGAAGACGACGAGCGCGAAGAACCGCTTGAATAACTGCTGTTGCCCGAACTTCTGCTGTAAGAACCTTCGTTGTATGACGAAGAACGGCGGGAGCTTTCTCCGCTACTGCGCGAATATGAACTTGATCTGCTTCGCGAGTATGAGCTCGAACTTCCTCGTGAGTATGACGGGCCTCTATCTCTGACACTCGTTCCTACACTGCCTCTCGACGTTCTGCTTCCCTCATCCGTCACAGGAGAGTAACCTCGGGTACTGCTCGGACGGGTGTAAGTAGAAGAACCCCGGCGCGTGCTTTCCATTCCCGAGCGGCTATAAGTACCTGTTCCCTCCGAACCGGACACACGGCTGCTGCTTCCGTTGCGAGTACCTACCACTCTTCCTGAAAAGGTTCCATCCCGGCGAGATGTGGCTTGATATCTGGAAGAGCGCACATCACCGCTACGATCGGAATAGTATGAAGACCGGCCGTTGCTGTAACGCGAGCGGCTGTTCGCATTGTAAACGCTGCGGCCTCTGTAGTAATTGCCTCCGTACCAACCGTAATCATAATAATGATGCCCCCAGTAGCCGTCATACCAGCCACCCCAATAGCCCGGATAATGCCACCGTGAGTAGTAAGGATATCTCCATGAGTAATAAGGATAACCCCATCCATAGTTCCATCCCCATCCGTAATTCCAGTTCCAGCTATAAGAGCGGTAGCGCCAGTCCCACCAGAGAGGATTCCTAAAGGTCGGGAATGCATAAGCATACAAACCGTCGGTATATACATTCCAGTCCCATGAGTTAGGTCCGTAAACCACTTCCCAATAAAGCGGACTACTGATACTTATGGCAAAACGCGGATTGCGAAAGCGAATGATCCGTTCAGCGTACTCATAATCGTCTCGCGTCCCGGCAAATTTGCCGGTCACCCACTCTCCTTCCAGCTCCGGACGTTTCTTTTCTTTAATATACAAAGTATCGTTCTCTACCGCGAAGTCGTTGTCATGCGATTCATAACGACGATTATATTCATCTACATTCCGCGTATTCCCATTCCGGTCCCGAATCACGACCGTAGTACCCGGGGCTGTGTAGATGTTGGCTCTAACCTCTTTCTTCACCGGAGTTTCTTTCTTTTCTTTCTCCTTGGAAGGTACAAAGTAGAGGTCGTCATCAACGCTTTGCGCCATCAAGCCTATCGGAAAGCACAAGGCGAATAGCAAGGAATAAACAATCTTTTTCATATCATCTCGGTTTATATAATTAATGCAAGCCTTTTTATTCACATTACAAAGATACTGAAGAGATTCACCACCTTAAGGAGATTTTCCCCAAAGGATAATAGGGGAATCCCTATTTCTAATTATATTTGCACATTATTTACCGGAATTAAAGAAACGATGAAATACTTTGAATTCATATTCCATACAGAGCCATGCACGGAAACCGTGAATGATGTGTTGGCGGCAGTTTTAGGCGATGCAGGCTTCGAAAGCTTTATTGAGAATGACAACGGATTGACCGCATATATCCAACAAACACTCTGTAACGAATCTGCCATCGAAGAGGCGATAAAAGATTTTCCTGTCCCCCACGTACGTATTTCATACACTTTTACCGAAGCGGAAGACAAAAACTGGAACGAGGAATGGGAACAGAACTTTTTCCGTCCCATCGTCATCGGCGACCGTTGCGTGATTCACAGTACATTCCACGAGGATATTCCCAAAGCTGAATACGACATTGTGATCAATCCGCAAATGGCTTTCGGAACAGGGCATCATGAAACGACAAGCCTCATCATCGGAGAATTGCTGGAGAGCGAACTGAAAGGGAAATCGGTATTGGACATGGGGTGCGGCACTTCCATCCTTGCCATCCTTGCCCGGATGCGTGGCGCACAATGTTGCACAGCCATCGACATCGACGAATGGTGCGTAAGAAATTCGCTCGAAAACATAGAGTTGAACAAGATAGACTCCATCGACGTTTTGCAGGGAGACGCTTCATCATTGACGGGTAAAGGTCCTTTCGACGTTATTATCGCCAACATCAACCGAAATATTCTTTTGAGCGACATAAAGCATTACACAGCTTGCATGCGTTCAGGCTCCGAGCTATACATAAGCGGTTTTTATGTGGAGGACATTCCGCTTATCCGCAAAGAAGCAGAGAAACACGGACTTTCGTTCGTTCATCATAAAGAGAAAAATCGCTGGGCAGCAGTAAAGTTCATTATGGCTTCTATTTAAGAAGCAATGTTTCCAACTCTTCCAGAGTACCGTTGTAAACATTCAAGTCTACCTTTTTCTCTATTCCCGGTACGGTAGCCACATCGGTGTGTTGCCAGAAGTGCCATTTACCCTCATATTTCACCGAATCCTGGTAATAGTGAGCAATCCAATAAGGGTATGTATTAAACACGGAGTCGTTAAGATAACGTTTTTTAAACTTGTAAGAAGTATAAAGTATCGGTTTCACTCCGTAGTGAGCTTCTACATGATCCAACCAACGCTTTATGCCTTGCTGCAATTCACTTTTTTCTTTTTTGCCGGTTACTTCGACATCGAGCACCGGAGGCAAATCTCCCGGTTCGAGACGGACGGTACGGATAAAAAAATCGGCTTGTTTCACGGCATCGGTAGCGGGAATATAAAAATGATATGCACCGCGTATCAACCCATAATTGCGGGCATTTACAAAATTGGCGACAAAAGTACTATCGCCATAGTCACCGCCTTCCGTAGCTTTCATAAAAACGAAATGCAAAGGAGCTGCCGTATTTTGATTCTGCAAAAACTCTGCCCAATCTATCTTCCCTTGATAATGAGAAATATCCACTCCATGAACACTATAGCCGTAAGGCACGCAAACTCCATATACTTTCCGTCCGTAACAAGGCTTCCAGCGATAGGCATAAGGACGAATAAAAAAATAGTAAAATACGACCGACAAACAAAAAACCATCAGCATAGCCAGCAAATTACGCTGCCATACAGGCATGGAACGATTCGATCTCTTTTTCTTCGAGGACCGACCGGACTTATAGTACCTCTTTCGCTTGTTGGCAGTACCGGCTCTTTTCTTCCGAACAACGGAAATAGACGAAGAAGACAAGTGATTAACGGTTAATGGTTAAATTGGACATAGATAATGAAGCTAAATCGGGAAAATGACGAACGGCGAACAAGCCGACACGGAAATATCCCATGTGTTCATTGCTCACCGTTCGTATTCATGCTATATTATTATTTAGCTTGCTCCAACTGCAAAGTTTTAGTAGGTTGGTCGCAAACTTCTGTCGGACCAAAATACTGTATCGGACCCGGATATACATAATCCGTTTCGGCTGCCCAGCGATCACGCTGTGCGGCAAAAGCCTTGAAAGGGGCTGCATCCAATCTTACCAGAGCTTTCTGGATAACCGGCTTCATTTCACCGTGGCGACGCTCCATATTCATCATCATCGTAATAGGTACACCGCCGGCAAGCCATTCGGCAGCAGGAGCCGTTGTGTTGCGCACCGACGACATATAACCCGTTTTACCATCGGCAATCAGCATAGAAGCCGTATATCCCAGAGAGTAGCAGTAATCGGCATCGAAATTAGACGGAGCGGCGCAACGTCCCTCATACCCGAAGAAGTGATGTTGGGCAGCAAACTTGCCTACATACTTGCCCGCCTTCTTCCATGAGTCCAACTTGGTAGCCACCATCTCCGACAAGAGTTTTTCCGTCTCGATGAGCGATACCTGAACGTTTCCGTGAGGGTCGCGATCCAGAGTAAGCTGACGGGCTACCCCATCCGGCAGACTGGCATATATGGCCGAATTCTCGGGAGACAATTTGCTGATAATATAGTCACGTTGGTGCGAACGTTTGATGTGAGAGAATTCCTCTGAATTTTTGGCCAGGAAATCGTTCAATTCGGCAATTAAGCGTTTCATGGCCGGAATGAATTCTACCAAACCTTCCGGAATCAATACTGTACCGAAGTTGTTTCCTTGGGCTGCACGATCGGCTACAACCTGAGCAATGTAAGTCACCACATCGTCCAATGACATATCTTTCTGTTCCACTTCTTCGGATATGATGCACACATTAGGCTGAACCTGCAATGCACATTCCAAGGCAATGTGAGAAGCCGAACGCCCCATCAGCTTGATGAAGTGCCAGTATTTACGGGCAGAGTTACAGTCGCGTTGGATGTTGCCGATTACCTCGGAATACGTTTTACAAGCCGTATCAAAGCCGAATGAAGTCTCAATCATATCGTTCTTCAAGTCGCCGTCGATCGTTTTCGGACAGCCGATTACTTGTACGCCATATTTTTTAGCAGCGTAATATTCAGCCAATACGCAAGCATTCGTATTGGAATCATCACCACCGATAATCACCAATGCTTTGATGCCCAGTTGCTTGATTATCTCATATCCTTTTTCGAACTGCTCTACGGTCTCCAACTTTGTGCGCCCCGAACCGATAATGTCAAAACCTCCCGTATTGCGGTATTCATCGATAATATCTGCTGTCAGTTCCATGTAATTATGGTCTACCAAACCACCGGGACCGAGAATAAAGCCATATAGTTTATTGTCTGCATTCAGTTTCTTGATACCGTCGAACAAACCGGAAATCACATTATGGCCGCCCGGAGCCTGTCCGCCGGAAAGAATGACACCGACATTCATAGCAGTCGATTTAGCAGACTCACCTGCTTCAAACGAGATCAACGGCATTCCGTAAGTGTTAGGAAATAAAGCCTTGATAGCTTCCTGGTCGGCAACAGATTGAGTAGCGGCACCTGCTACAGCCTTAACATTTCCTGAAGCCAAAGCTTTCGGAAGTTTGGGCTGATAAGCAGCCCTTGCGATTTGCAATGCACTTTTTGTCATTTTCTCTATTAATTTATTTAAAGGTGTTAGTAAGATTCTTGCCTAAATTGAAAAGCGTTGCAAATTTCGCATTTTTTCGTGAATTACGAAAGAGAAGCCTGATTTTATTTTGCTTCATGAAAATACGCGAACCCTATTTTTAGGAAAAACGCATTTTTGAGTCCCCCAAAAACATTAAAATGCTTGACGATTGACTATGAGATAAGTGTTTTGTAAAATACACACAATTAAGAAATCCTAATTATATTTAGATGAATTTTGCCGAATAAACAAATTATCTCTTATTTTTGTATTTGTAAATTCTATACTAACAAATATTCCGATGAAAAAACATTTTCTCCCAATTGTTCTTCTTATCCTCTGCACTTTGAATACTTGCTCTGTACATGCTCAAGAGAAGCGCAAAAAGGTAGCTGTGGTATTAAGCGGAGGAGGAGCTAAAGGAGTTGCCCATATCAAAGCTTTAAAAGTAATTGAAGAAGCTGGTATTCCGGTTGATTATATTGTAGGAACAAGTATGGGTTCTATTGTCGGCGGACTTTATGCCATAGGTTATACTCCCGAACAGTTGGACAGCATGGTGCGCAAACAGAATTGGACATTTTTGTTAAGCGACCGCGTAGAACGAAGCGCTATGTCGCTTACCGAACGCGAACGGTCGGAGCAATACGTGCTCTCGTTTCCCTTTATGAAGAAACCGAAAGATGCCGTATTGGGAGGTATTATTAAAGGGAAAAACCTGGACAATTTGTTTTCGGAACTCACCGTGGGATATCACGATTCTATCAGTTTCGACAAGTTGCCGATTCCTTTTGCATGCGTTGCAGCCAATGTGGTTAACGGCGAACAGGTTGTGTTTCGCGATGGAGTGCTTTCTACTGCTATGCGTGCCAGCATGGCGATTCCCGGAGTTTTCACGCCCGTAAGGAAAGACAGTATGGTACTTGTCGATGGCGGAATGGTAAACAACTATCCGGTAAACGTGGCCAAAGCAATGGGAGCCGATATCGTGATAGGAGTCGATGTGCAAAAAGACTTGAAACGGGTATCTGAACTCAACAGTGCTTCCGACATTTTGGGGCAGATTATCGATCTCGCCTGTCAAGCCAATCACGATAGGCATGTAGATCTTACCGACGCATATATTCAAGTAGATGTGGAAGGATATTCATCCGCCAGCTTTACTCCCGAAGCTATCGACTCGTTGATGAAAAGAGGAGAAGAAGCCGCACGTGCCCAATGGCAGACGCTTATTGCATTGAAGAAAAAAATCGGCATATCCGACACCTATGTGCCCAACCCTCGCCCTCCTTACTCCTTGCTTTCCGATACTTGCACGCTTTATGTGAGCGACATTACATTTTCCGGTATAGAAGAGAGCGATGAAAAATGGTTGCTGAAAAAATATAAATTGAAAGAAAACAGCAGAATTAGCAACCGCCAAATAAAACAGGCTTTACTATTGTTGCGTGGAAGTAAATCGTACTCTAACGTCAGCTATACACTGACCGAAGAACCCGACGGTTATCATCTTGCGTTTTTACTGGAAGAAAAATACGAAAAGCGCATCAATCTGGGCATCCGGTTCGATTCGGAAGAAATAGCCTCCCTGCTCGTGAATGCTACGGCGGATTTCAAAACTCCCATCCCATCCCATCTTTCTCTCACCGGCAGATTGGGAAAACGCTATGCCGCACGCATAGATTATACCCTTGAACCGATGCAACAGCGCACTATAAACATTTCATATATGTATCAATACAATGATATTAATATATACAACAAAGGAGACCGGGCCTACAATACGACCTATAATTATCATTTAGGAGAATTGGGGTTTTCCGATGTCTGGTACAAAAATTTGCGTTTCGGTCTCGGACTTCGTTTCGAGTATTACAACTACAAAGATTTCCTATTCAAAGAGCCGGCGTTAAACGAAGAGAACGTGAAATCGGAACACTTCTTAAGCTACTTTGCTCAAATATATTATAATACATTCGACAAAGGATATTTTCCCACAAGAGGAAGCGATTTCAAAGCCACTTACTCGGTATATACCGATAATATGGTGGAATACAACGACCATACTCCATTCTCCGCCTTAATGGCTTCATGGACCAGTGTCATTCCTGTCACAAGACGCTTCTCCGTCACACCTTCCATCTATGGGCGTGTACTTATCGGGAGAGAGATTCCCTATTGGGTGAAGAACGCTATCGGAGGGGAAGTTTTCGGATTTTACGTTCCCCAACAACTGCCTTTTACCGGAATTACAAATTTAGAAATAATAGACAACACCATCTTAATATCTTCTCTTAAGTTCCGTCAACGGATGGGAAACATTCATTATCTGACATTGAGCGGTAATTACGGGCTGGCAGACAGGAGCTTTTTCGACATATTGAAAGGAACACAATTATACGGTATAACAGCCGGTTACGGAATAGATAGCATGTTTGGCCCATTGGAAGTATCTTTGGGATATTCTAACCGGAGTAAAAAAGGCGGTTTTTATATCAACTTGGGATATTACTTCTAATAAAGAGTGATGGATACTGAATCAAAGACAAATCGAACAAAGTCCCATAAATCAGTATCCATCAAACTATTATAAACAGGTAAGGTTTTAACCAAATAGTAATCTTCTCATTGTTCTAAAACCCTGTCCAGAGTTTTAAACACTTTTAACTCAACCCCTCTATAACACCATCCACAATATCCATATGCAATGCTTGCGGATTTTTGGGCAAGCCCGGCATACGGACGATTTCTCCTGCAATGGCTACAATCATTTCGGCACCATTATTGATAACAAGGTCTTTAATATGGAACTCAAAATTTTCCACCACTCCATATAATTTCGGATCGGCAGAAAAAGAATACTGGGTTTTTGCTATACAAACCGGAAAATGGGCGATTCCCATCTTTTCAATTTGCTTGATACGGTTACGTGCCGCGACACTATATGTCACTACACTTGCGCCATAGATGCCAATCGCTATTTTTTCAATCTTCTGCTCTACGCTGTCTTCTTCCTTATAAGTAAACCGCAAAGGCTCCGAAGGACGATTTTCTATTGTATCCGCTACCAGATGTGCCAGCTCTACAGCGCCTTCTCCGCCTTCGATAAAAGCATTATTCACGGCAAAGCCTACTTCCAGTCGCTCGCAATGTTGGCGCACCAACTCGATTTCCTCATCCGTATCACAAGCAAAACGATTATATGCCACCACAACCGACTGTCCGAACTGCCGGAGATTATGAACATGCTTGTCCAAGTTGCGCAATCCTTCTTTCAAACCTTTCATATCCAGCTCTTTCAAGCGATCGAGACTTACGCCTCCGTGCATTTTCAACCCCTGGGCCGTAGCGACGATCACCGTCAGGCACGGACAAATACCACCCTTACGGCATTTGATGTTATAGAATTTCTCAGCTCCCAGATCTGCCCCGAATCCGGCCTCCGTAATCACATAATCGCCAAAAGTCATAGACATTTTGGTAGCAAGAATGGAGTTGCATCCATGAGCTATATTGGCAAACGGTCCGCCATGTACGAAAGCGGCAGTGCCTTCGGTTGTCTGCACCAGATTAGGATGAATGGCATCTTTCAGCAACACGGTTATGGCTCCCGCTACTCCTAAATCTTTCACCGTAAACGGTTTGTCGTCGAACGTGAAGCCGAGCAATATATTTTCAATCCGGCGACGCAGGTCGGGAATATCTTTTGCAAGACATAGAATAGCCATGATCTCCGAAGCAGAAGTAATATCAAACCCCGACTCTTGCGTAATTCCGTTCGATTTAGGACCAAGCCCCACAACGGTACTTCGCAAAGATCGGTCGTTTACATCCAACACACGCTTCCAGAGAATTTCCTTCAATGCAAATCCTTTCGCCTGATTATGATACAGATAATTGTCCAGCAATGCGGAAATCATATTATGGGCGGAAGTGATCGCATGAAAATCTCCCGTGAAATGCAGGTTTATTTTTTCCATCGGCAACACTTGCGCGTAACCTCCTCCCGCAGCGCCGCCTTTCATTCCGAAACAAGGTCCCAGAGAAGGCTCGCGTAAAGCCACAATCGCTTTCTTCCCTATTTTGTTCAATCCCAACGAAAGACCGATAGACACTGTGGTCTTTCCGATTCCTGTCTTTGTCGCCGTGATGGCAGTCACCAATATCAGCTTGCTCTTTTTAATTTTCTCTTCATCAATGAGATGCTCCGGGATTTTAGCCACATAACGGCCGTAATTCTCTACTTCATAACGTGGAATGCCGATGTTTTCGGCTACCTGCTTTATTTTCTTCAGCTCAATGCTGCGAGCAATTTCAATATCCGACTTCATATAAAATTATGTTTTTGATTTAATAATGAAGTGCAAAAATAACAAATCCTCGCAAAGTTTCAAGCACAACTAATTATTTAAATCGCGAGGTGTCCACCTCTTCTCTCTTTTTCTCCTTATATCCGCCGAACTTATATATTGCCGAGAGTCCCAGTTTGCGTGTGCGTTGCGAGTAGTGATTGGTTACGTGCTGACGTTCGAAACGGATGCGGGGAGAAATCGTGCTCGTGTTGAATATATCGTCGCAACTGAAAGTCAACAACAGCTTCTCTTTGCATAAAGCATATCGCAAGGAAGCGTTTAAGTATCCCGAGCAAGGAAGGTCGTATATACCCTGTATCGCTCTGTTCTGATAAAACCCGCTTAAGGTAAACTTTATATCGGGGCGTGCAGAAAGCGTAAAGGTGTTGTTCATAGTCAAAACAAAAGTATAGAGCTTGCGATCGAAAGAAGTATCCCAGAAATCACTATCTTTTTGACGATAATACAAACCGATAGCGGTAAAACGGGAGTTGAGCCATTTTTTTATTTTCACCGGGACGGCCACCACCATGCCTGCCTGCCGGCTAAAGTCGAAGTTGACGAATTTATAGATTTCGGCCAAGCGTTCGGGCGATTGATAAAGCGTTTGCATGGCTTTGTCTTTGGTATGACTGTAATAGAGAGAAAAAACATACTTATTTTTAAGAATATAGTTAAAGCTCGTCTTATAAGTGGCTTCAGATTTCAGCAGCGGGTTACCCTGAATTTCCGAATACGAATCGAGATAAGATGTTGCCTCCTGAACGCTCCAATAGGCAGGATATTTCTTATCGCTACTGACAGACAGTTGAAGCACCTGCCCGGGCGTTGGAATATAAGTCAGATTGGCGGTAGGATAGAAACTCCATTCATTCCATCGATCGGTATGATATTTTTCCATAGCCAGAGACATATTCGCCGTAAGTTTCTTGCCGAAACTTTTACTCCAACCGGCATATATATTCAACGTCCGTTCGTGCCGGCGCGATTCCATCTGATTGCCCGGCAGAGGAGTAAGGGTTTCAGGATCATAATAATGCTGGTAGCTTCGATCCAGAGTCGTTGTATAAACAGCCCCGTAATTCACTCTCCACCCTCTTCCCAACGAATGCTCCTGTCCGGCATACAGCTTCCATAAATTAATACGCTGATTATCTTTACTTAAGAAATACAGGGTTTGCGTTCCCATTATGCTGTGCAACAATTGGGTCCGCGGCGAAGTATAGTAGGTAAAAGCGCCTCCCGCCTTCATTCCAAAAGGGGTCTGATAATCCAATTGCACATTGTGAAGTTTGCTGTCGCTATCCTTGTTTGTGGAAGAGCGTTGCACTCCCGACGTCTCGGCCCGGCCTTTGGAGTCGGTAAAGGAGCCCGTATATATCAGGCTGAGTTGATGGTTCTTGGAGAAGGTATAATCCGATCCCCAACGAATCCGGTGCGTATTGTAGCGGTTCGTGGATAAGTTCTTCAGGTCCATGGTATGCACGGAGCCATCGGCAAGGGTATGTATCGCTTCTTTGTCCGTCTCCGTCCTCCCCCGTCCGTAAGAATAAGAGTAAAGAAGATCGGTAAACAATTTCTTCTTTGAGAAAAGAACGCTTACCCTTTCTTCCAACGATTCATAATGTTTTTGATAATAGAAAGAAGCCAATTCCCCCTGTAGCAGATCCTTCTGTTTCGTGTTCGATTTTAAAACAAGGTTAATCATCGGGCCGCGCACCTGATAAGAGGCCGGAGCAGCATACATCACTTCGGCCTTTTCTAATCTGCCGACAGGTATGGTCTTTAAGAAATGGTTCAAATATTCGCCTGATAAAGCCGTCACCTTGCCATTGATAATAACTGCCACCTTTTGTCCTGCCAAAGTCAGCATTCCGTTTTGTTCCACTACCCCCGGAAGATTTTTCATTGCGTCAAAAGCATTCTCCACCGGCAAACCGGCGACCAATTGAGGCAAATCGTATACCAGTTTCCCTTGGTCTGCCCTTACCAGAGGGCGTTGGCCGGTTATCATCACCTCAGGCAATGCTTTAAACAGACTGTCCGTATAAGCAAGGTTTAAACTGTCAGCCGTCTCTTTCTCCTGTTGAGCCGATAAATTGAACTTAAATCCGCAGAGAATCAAAAATAACAGAACAACTCGTTTCATAATAATATAAAAGTTTGGTTTTCACAAAATTCGGAAGAAAAAGTAAAACGTCGGGTTATCAATACCTTATCTACTGTTATTTAGTCTTATCAAAAAGCGGAAAAGAAAGAGTTTCTTCTTACTTTTGCAAGTATGAAACTGCCACTCAGACATATCGTTATTTCAGTTGTCGGTTCATTGACGATTATCTTAAGCTATCAGGCCTATTGGCTGATAGGTTTGTATCGCACCATGAAGTCCGAAATGATAAACAACATCAGAGGTGCCATGCGCACCAGCGACTTCAACGAGATTATCCTCAGAATAAAAGATATGCAAACGCAGAATCAAAAGCACGGCTCCATATCCGTTTCGACAGGATATGATGAAAAAGGAAAGAAAGTCAGTATGGTTGCGTATAATAATTCAGACAGTACACAAGCCAAAGTAATAGCCTATAGGCAAGAGAATATCTCCGACAGCGTAAAACCTGTGGCGGGGATTCAGACCAACAAGGGGCTGAGCCTTTTACTAAAAAAACACGACTCGCTGAAAGAGTTGTCCGACTACATTCAGCAAGGAATACATTCCGGAATCGATCTATATCATGAGGTAAACCTGCAACGGTATGACAGCTTACTGACCGATGCCCTGTCGGAGCACAACATCGACATTCCACACCGTACGTTATTGCTGCGCAACATACACACAGCAAAATCAGACAGTACACATACCGACACGCTGGGCATGGCAGGCAACAGCGACTATATTCCCACAAGCAAGGCAGTAAGATACGACTATTCGTATGACTTACGCAGGAACTACCGCTATCAACTCGTATTAGAGCCTGTCGACTCTATCGTTTGGAGACAGATGACCGGTATTCTTATCACTTCGCTCATTACTCTTCTTATCGTAGGCTTCGTATTTTGGTTTCTCATATATATGCTTCTCCGGCAGAAAACACTGGAAGAAATGAAAAGCGACTTTACCAACAATATAACACACGAGCTAAAAACACCTATTGCGGTGGCTTATGCCGCAAACGACGCTTTACTCAATTTCAACCAAGCCGAAGAAAAAAGTAAAAGAGACGCGTATCTGCGCATTTGCCAACAACAGTTGAAACGACTAAGCGGACTGGTGGAACAAATCCTCGCAGTGAGCATGGAGCGACGCAGAAATTTCAGCCTGCATTTGGAAACAATCGCATTGAAAGAACTTATTGAGCCGCTAATCGACTTGCACAAGCTGAAAGCGGATAAAGAAACAAATATAGCATTGGATATAACACCCGGTTCGCTTACTGTTACGGCAGACCGAAACCACCTCGAAAACATCATCAGCAATTTGATGGATAATGCGATAAAATATTCGAAAGAAACGGCAGAAGTGTCGATCAGATGCTATCGGCAGGATGATAAAACGACGATCAGCATTGCGGATAAAGGAATCGGAATTTCCGCCGATAAGCAGAAACACATTTTCGATAAGTTTTACCGTGTTCCGACGGGGAATGTGCACGATATAAAAGGATACGGATTAGGGCTTTACTATGTCAAAACAATGATAGACAAACATGGAGGCAACATCACGGTAAAGAGCGATCCCGGTAAAGGAACGACATTCATTATTGATCTATAAAACTCAGAAGAGCATGGGAAAACAATCGATTACGGTATTATTGGTGGAAGATGAGCCGACATTGGCCATGATCATCACAGACACACTGACAGAAAACGGTTTCATCATACACGCTGCTCCCGACGGAGAAAAGGGGTTGAGAGATTTCTTCCAACTTCGTCCCGATATTTTAGTAACCGACGTAATGATGCCGCGAATGGATGGTTTTGAGATGGTACGCCGCATCAGGCAAACCGACAAAAAGACGCCGGTGTTGTTTCTGACTGCCCGCTCGGCCATCAATGACGTAGTCAAAGGATTCGAGCTCGGAGCCAATGATTATCTGAAAAAACCGTTCGGCATGCAAGAGCTGATTATCCGCATCAAAGCTTTGTTAGGAAAAGCTTTCGACTCCGCCGCCGAACAAACTCCTTCCCGTTTCGAAATAGGAGATTACTTGTTCGACCCCACAGCGCAAATGCTGCAACACAGCGAAATGAAGCAGAAGTTGTCGTACAGAGAGTCGGAGATACTGCGAAAGCTATGCGAAAACCGCAACCAAGTGGTCAATGCGCAAGATGTATTGCTCGATCTCTGGGGCGACGACAGTTTCTTCAATTCCCGGAGCCTGCACGTCTTCATCACCAAGTTGCGCCACAAGCTCTGCAAAGACGACCGAATACGCATCGTAAACATACGGGGAATCGGCTACAAATTGCTTGTAAACGAAGCGGAATCGTTTTTATAAACAACTTGCGAATCATTACTTCAATATCGTACGCCAAACGATCGCTCACATCTTGCAAATCATGACTCCGGAAGTTTTTATTGCAAAGGAAGAGTCTCACTTTTCATTTTATTCCCTACCTTTGCAGAAAGTAAAAAATATTCTACATCAATGAAGAAAATTATAAAAGGCATCCGATTCACTCCGGCATGCTACCCTGACGAAATAGAAGAGAAAATCCAGAAATACAGGAAACAACACTACAAACTCCCACCCAGAAAAGTACTCCGCACACCGGAACAACTGGAAGGAATCCGCGAAAGCGCCAAGATAAACACCGCATTGCTCAACCATATATCCGACAATATACGCGAAGGGATGTCGACCGAAGAAGTGGATAAAATGGTGTACGAATTCACCGTCGGACATGGAGCCATCCCCGCCCCTCTCAATTACGAGGGATTCCCGAAAAGCGTATGTACAAGCATTAACAATGTGGTTTGCCACGGGATACCGAGCAAAAATGATATTCTGAGAAGCGGAGACATTGTCAACGTAGATGTTTCGACCATCTACAACGGATACTTCTCCGATGCTTCACGCATGTTCATGATTGGCGAAGTGAGCCAGGAAAAAAGAAAACTGGTACAGGTAACCAAAGAGTGTTTGGAAATAGGCATTGCCGCTGCCCGCCCTTGGGCGCGTCTGGGAGATGTGGGAGCAGCCATTCAGGAGCATGCCGAGAAAAACGGATTCAGTGTGGTACGCGATCTTTGCGGGCATGGCGTAGGAATCAAGTTTCACGAAGAGCCCGACGTGGAGCACTTCGGACGTCGCGGAACGGGAATGCTGATTCTGCCGGGAATGACTTTCACCATCGAGCCGATGATTAATATGGGAAGCTACGAAGTGTTTGTAGACGATGCCGACGGCTGGACGATTTATACCGACGACGGACTGCCTTCCGCGCAATGGGAGCACATGATTCTCATTACCGAAACGGGAAACGAAATTCTGACTTACTGATGGAGACCGTTTTACTCATTGCCATCAGTGTACTGCTGGTTGTATTGCTTATTCTCGTACTGACAAAGGGAAACAACCGGGCAGAGACGGAACAGTTGCAGGCCGATTTGCGGAAACAAATGCAAGAGAACCGCGAAGAGCTGAACCGCAGCATGCGCGAATTGCGCATGGAAATCACACAGGCATTCGACCGGAACATGCAGCAGATACAGGACGCGCTACATAAAAACATGATTACGAACGGCGAGCTCCAACGACAGAAGTTCGAGACAATGACACGCCAGCAACAGCAATTGATGCAGTCCACCGAAAAAAGGCTGGACGACATGCGACTGATGGTAGAGGAAAAGCTCCAGAAAACATTGAACGAACGGATCGGGCAATCGTTCGAGATGGTGCGTTCGCAACTGGAAAATGTACAACGGGGGCTGGGAGAAATGAAATCACTGGCGCAAGACGTGGGCGGGCTGAAAAAAGTACTGAGCAACGTGAAGATGCGCGGAACGTTCGGTGAAGTTCAACTCGGTGCTTTGCTGGAGCAGATGATGAGCCCCGAACAGTACGACGCCAATGTAAAAACCAAAAGAAACGGAACCGAATTCGTCGAATTTGCCATCAAACTGCCCGGCAAAGATGACGCCGGCAGTACGGTCTATCTGCCCATCGACGCCAAATTTCCCAAAGACGTGTACGAGCAATATTACGACGCTTTCGAAGCGGGCGACGCAACGCTCGTCGAATCATCGGGCAAGCAGTTGGAAGCAACCATCAGAAGAATGGCCAGAGACATACACGACAAATACATCGATCCGCCTTTCACCACAGATTTCGCCATCCTGTTCCTACCCTTCGAAAGCATCTACGCGGAAATCATACGGCGCACCCATCTGGTAGAAACATTGCAGAAAGAGTATAAAATCGTGGTGACCGGACCGACCACTTTAGGAGCCATCCTCAACAGCTTGCAAATGGGATTCCGTACGCTCGCCATTCAGAAGCGGACGAGCGAAGTGTGGACGGTGCTGGGAGCCGTCAAAACCGAGTTCGGAAAGTTTGGCGGACTGCTGCAAAGGGTACAAAAGAATCTCCAGAGTGCCGGCGACCAATTGGAGGAAGTGATGGGCAAACGCACCCGCGCCATCGAACGGAAGCTCCGCCAAGTGGAAGAGCTCCCCCACGACGAAAGCCGCAATCTTCTTGCATTGGAGGAGGAAGAATGAGATATGTTCTGCCTCGAAATGTGCATACAGATTTCTGACATTGATAATTAAGAAGCGTTTTGCGTTTGGAAAGTAATTCCCATTTAAATGTAGGCATAGGTTCTTTGTATTTCAAAACAGGACCGGTCAGCATCTCATAAGTAATAATGTAGCTGGCAGAATCTAATACCATATATCAAAACGTTACAATCCTTGCCAATAAAACGATGCAGACAAACTACAATTGGCAAAAGGCAAAACAGCTCAAGTCGGTTTTATATAAAAGTTTTTTCATTTTACTCTAATTCTATGGGATTATATGGATATGATAATTTTTTATTGTCTATTTCTTTCCCTTCCGGTGTGAAAAATGCTACATGACGCCCCTGTGCCTCCAGAACAGTTGCGAAATTTTCATGTAGATTTTTAATGTAACTGTTTAGCTTTTTTCGGTTGGTGTCCGCAAATTTTATTTTGTACTTTTCAATAAATTCTTGCTGCTTCGGTCGTTCAAGTCCTATGCATTTAAATACATAATGACCTCTGCTGTCAGATACCTCGAGAATTAACCCCGGAAGTCCGGAAAATTTCCAAGGGCCTTCGTGTATCGGGATAGCTGGCGCAAACCAAGCTGTGTAGGTTCTGCCCAGATAGGTGGTGGTGGCAGCCTGACAAGAATAGCCAAGTATTTGTTTTCTTTGATTGAGAATTTTCCAGACTTGCTTAGGAATACTTTCTATATAACGATAGGTGTTATGATCGGTCAATTTTACATTGACCTCCATTTGGTTCGTTTTTTTGTTTTTATAAATAATGGTGGCGGCAAGACCTCTGCCTTCTACATTAAATGCAGAACCTTTGGGAGCTTTCTTTTGCAGATTGTCTATGCCATAATACTGAGAACTCATCAATTTGGTATAGATATTCCCCAATGACAAAGTCAATTGATTGGTCAGTATAACATTCTTTTTCGTACTGTCAGGCAAAAAACTAAGTTCATAAGAAACCATAAGTTTGACAGTATCTATCACAACTTTCTCTTTTGTGTTGAAGGGAATAATACCTCCTGTACTTTGTGCATAAATGCTTTTAAAACTATATCCTAATATGATAAACAATATAATACTCTTCTTGCTCATAATATTTTATTTAGGGTTCACTAAATACCTTTCTTGGAGTTTAATTTCATTCTAATTCAATCGGATTGTAAGGAAAAGAAACGTTTTTGCTCCCGTCTCCTCCTCTTACGGAAACATTGCTTCCGTACATTGCTTTTAAAAATGCGACAGGATTATCGTGATATCGTTTCATCGTTTTATTTAGTTTTATTCGACTTGTTCTTTCACTTTTTACGGAATATTTCACAATAGGTTCCTTCTGTGTCGACTTTTCAATTCCAACACACGAAAAACGATAATGTCCCCGGACGTCGGACACATCTAAAATAAATCCCGGCAGATTACCAAATTTCCAAGGGCCATTATTCACAGGTATCGCAAAAGTAAACCAAGCTTCGTAAGTCCTACCCAGATAATCACATACAGCCTTTTGGCATTGATATCCTTTTATTATTTTCTTTTCATTGGTTATTTTCCATTGGATATTCGGAATAGCTTCTTCATATTCCCATTTTCCTGTCATATTCATTTACACAACAGTCATTTTCCCGGCTTGGGTATTTTTTATAATCTCAATATCCCCAATTCCCCTACTGTCAATGTTTTTTTGAAAAGATTTTGTACGGTCTGTTTTTACTGCGTATTGCGAATTGAAAAACTTTGAATATTTATTGCCTATCAGTAAAACATGTTCACTATCCAAGGTTTTCATTCCATGCAAACTGTCCGGAATAAATTTTAGATGATACGTAAAACGGTAATTGGCACTGTCTAACACGTTGAATTTCTGGTTGTCAAAAGGGGCTACTTGTGACCATGCACATAATGATGCCATTAAACAAATCACATTTAAAAATATTTTTTTCATATTTGATTGCAGTTCAAGTTTATTTCACATAAAGATAAAGACAAATCTATTTCCATTTTATTCCAATTCAATAGGATTATAGGGATAGCTCAACAAATCAGCATTCGCTCCGCCTTTTATATGGATACCGCTTCCGGTCACGCTTTTAAAAAAGGCATTAGGCCTCTCATGCATATTCTTTATAAAGGGGCGCATTTTCTCTCTTGTAGAGCTTTGATAATCCCATTCCCAATACTTGATAGGTTGCTTTTTCTTTAGTTTCTGTATGCCGATACATTGATACTCAAACTCGTTTTTATCATCGGAAACCTGTAATATCAATCCCGGAAGCCCATGGAATTTCCATGGTCCTTCAGATAGCGGTATTTCCGGTGTAAACCAAGCAATGTATGTTCTGCCTCGAAATGTGCATACAGCTTTCTGACATTGATAATTAAGAAGTGTTTTGCGATCGGAAAGCAATTCCCATTTAAATGTAGGCATAAGTTCTTCGTATTTCAAAACAGGACCGGTCATAAAGGTCCTGTACGAGACGGTCATTTTCCCTTTCGGATGATTTTTGTAAATATCTTCCGGTGATGCCAATCCTTGATATATAGGAATATTTCGTGTCCCTTTTTGGATTAGCATTGTACATACCGAATCATTATCAAACAGGTATTTGCTATACGTTTTAGACACATCGTTACCTATTTGCAGAATTTGTATATCCGTATTCCTATCATTAGTCGCTGTGCCACTTATAGCCTGCACTTCATAGGTTATGATATAATTTGCAGAATCTAATGTCATGTATTTCACATGACTTTGAGGTTCGACTGGCATTTGTGCTTTTGCGTAATAGTGCACACACAGTAATGCCAAGAAGAACAGAAAGAGAAATTTTCTCATAAGTAAATTTGCTTTTACCTTCATTTGTTCCATTTTTAATTATAATTTAAACAGATCGTAGTTTTTAATTGTTCCATATTTCGATTGCATCGTTTTCAAATGCTTTCTCAAAAGCGTTACAGTCCTTGCCAATAAAACGATGCAGACAAACTACAATTGGCAAAGGCAAAACAGCTCAAGTCGGTTTTATATAAAAGTTTTTTCATTTTACTCTAATTCAATGGGATTATAAATAAAAGTTAGTTGTTCTCTGTTGTTTATATCATTACCGTTTATCTCTCCAACGTAACCTTGGCTGGTTAACATTTGAGAAAAATGAGTGTGTAACTTTTTAATCACCTTATTTATTGATTCTCTATCTGTTTTTTCATATTTGGCATTGTATTCCACTATCGGTTTTTTATTTTTCATTTTTTCAATACCTATACACATAAAATGATACTCCTTTCTTTCATCAGATACATCTAAAATAAGCCCAGGCAATCCGTAGAATTTCCAAGGGCCCTCAGAGACGGGTATCTCAGGTGTAAACCATGCAATATATTTCCGTCCCAAATAAGTTGTCGTAGCTTTTTGACAAACGTAATTATGTATTTTCTTTTTCTCTGGTCCGATCAGCCATGATTGTCCTTGCAGGCTTTCGGCATAGGTATAAACAGTATTTCTTACACCAAAAAGCATAACTGTTACTTTCTGCATTTTGGATGTATATAGCTTGTAGATTTCCGTTCCTCCTAATCCAACGGCATCCATATTCCTAACCTCTCCTTTCTTATACAGTTCTTTCAGTGCACTTTCGTTATCCAAATAGAAATTATTAAAAAATTTAGAACACTTATTCCCTACAAGGAGAGCCATTATATTTGTCTCTTTCTTATTTTCCACCGTATCTCTCATGAAATTCAGCTGATATGTAAACAAATAATTGGCGGAATCTAACACGGTGTATTTTCTAACATCCAAAGGGGTAATGCGTCCTATCGGACTTTGAGCCAAGCAAACACATACATGTGCATATAGAAAAGTAGAAAGCGATAAAATGAATCTAAATTTAGACTGTTTTCTCATAAAGCTGCAAGTTTAAAGAATTCTCGAATGTTTCATATTTCGGCTGTATCGTTTCAGACTATTTATTTAAGTGTTACGACCCTTACTAATAAAATGATACAGATAAACGGCAATTAGCAAGGGAATAAATGCTCAAGTTAGTTTTACATAAAGCATGAATACCTTTTCCATTTTACTCTAATTCTATGGGATTATAAGGATATGATAATTTTTTATTGTCTATTTCTTTCCCTTCCGGTGTGAAAAATGCTACATGACGCCCCTGTGCCTCCAAAACAGTTGCGAAATTTTCATGTAGATTTCTAATGTAACTGTTTAGCTTTTTCCGATTGGTATCCACGAATTTTATTTTGTACTTTTCAATAAATTCTTGCTGCTTCGGCCGTTCAAGTCCTATGCATTTAAATACATAATGACCTCTGCTGTCAGAAACCTCAAGAATTAACCCCGGAAGTCCGGAAAATTTCCAAGGGCCTTCGTGTATCGGGATAGCTGGCGCAAACCAAGCTGTGTAGGTTCTGCCCAGATAGGTGGTGGTAGCAGCCTGACAAGAATAGCCGAGTATTTGTTTTCTTTGGTTAAGAATTTTCCAGACTTGCTTAGGAATACTTTCTATATAACGATAGGTGTTATGATCGGCCAATTTTACATTGACCTCCATTTGGTTCGTTTTTTTGTTTTTATAAATAATGGTGGCGGCAAGACCTTTCCCTTCTACACCATACGCAGTCCCTTTTGGAGCCTTCCTCTGCAGATTGTCTATATCATAATACTGAGAATTCATCAGTTTGGTGTAGATACTCCCCAATGACAAAGTCAATCGATTTGTCAGTATAACATTCTTTTTTGTGCTGTCAGGGAAAAAACTAAGTTCATAAGAAACCATAAGTTTGACAGTATCTATCACAACTTTCTCTTTTGTGTTGAAGGGAGCAATGTTTCCTGTACTTTGTGCATAAATACCTTTAATACTATAGATTAATACAATAAACAATATAGTAATTTTCTTCTTGTTCATAATATTGATATTTATTCTGATTATTCATGGCATTACGTTAACGGTCCTATCCTTTCGGGTTTGAACCTCCAGTGTTCACATATGCGCATGAACACCTGCAGCACTTTCCTCCTTTAATTTCTTTCATTTCCCGATTAGCCAAACTGTTTCCGGCCAATTTATTCAAATTAAATTT
This sequence comes from Bacteroides pyogenes, assembly GCF_014196225.1. Classification (GTDB taxonomy): domain Bacteria; phylum Bacteroidota; class Bacteroidia; order Bacteroidales; family Bacteroidaceae; genus Bacteroides; species Bacteroides pyogenes_A. Next base: position 146,108 of record NZ_JACIDI010000005.1, read on the forward strand.
TCTAAGTTTTATCTTTTTTCAATATTTTATTGTCTGAATATTTTGTTTTTCAAATGAATGCCGATTCCCTTTTCATTCTAATTCTATAGGATTATAAGGAAAAGACGAACTTCTTGTTCCACCTTTTACAGCCACAACTATCCCTCCCATACTTTCTATCATTGCAACAGGGTTTATATGTTCATTTTTAAACATTTTATTGAGCTTTTGTCGCGTCGTTTTTTCGTATTTGAAATTATAAACAACAATGGGCTCTTTTTTTGTCAATTCTTGTATTCCGATGCACTCAAACACGTAATGTTCACGGGTATCCGAAACTTGAAGAATTAATCCCGGAAGTCCGCCAAATTTCCAAGGGCCGTTGGGTATGGGAATTTGATGGGTAAACCACGCCGTATAATTTCTTCCCAAGTATCGGGTAGTCGCTTTTTGACAGGAATAACCTTGTATTATTTTCTTTTCGGTACCAATTTCCCAGTTTTGAACAGGATAATCTTCCGTATATTCAAATTTACCTGTCATCCCCATTACTTTTACATTCATCTTGTTATTCGCTTTGTCTTTGAAGACTTCAGTTCCTCCAAGTCCTTGCATATTCATTCCTACAGCAGATCCTGCTGGAGCCGAAATATCGCTTTTGGACTTTTCGTATTCGGCATTATAGCTTTTGGATATTTTATCGCCAATCAACAGTATAAGTCTCTGTTCATCAACTTGCTGTCTCTTGGAGCTGTCCGGCATATATTTTAGACTATACGTGAAGCGATAATTGGCCAAGTCGATTTGGGTGTTCTTTGTCGGATCAAAATATCGCCCACCTCCTATACTTTGCGAAACTCCAGGGAAGCAATGAGCAAATATAATAAATCCAATGATTAATAACTTCTTCATATAATAATTACAACCATCTACAGAGTGTCCATTCGGACCTAATTTAACATAAGCACAAGAGCATGAGCAACCCCAAGAGCCTCCTCCTTTCAATTCTTTTATCTCCCGATTAGCCAAACTGTTTCCGGCCAATTTATTCAATTTAAATTGCTGAAGTCTCATGCCTTAAGTTATTTGTTTTTTCATTTTACGGTTAGCCAAACTGTTTTCAGCGATTTATAAGGTTTAACTTTAATATCGCAATTTATTCCAATTCGATGGGGTTGTAAGGGTATGAAATCTTTTTTACTTCGGCTTCGCTTTTCCCGGGATAACGTAATTTGGTGCCAATACTTACTGCAAAATCAGCCGGTTGTTGATGCATCCGTTTTATCATTGAGTTCAGTTTTTCTCGATTTGTTTTTTGTGTATCCCATTCCCAAAAGACAATCGGTGTTTTCCTCTTTGGTTTCTGTATCCCAATACAAGTGTATGAGTAATGATTCTGCGCATCAGCTATTTGAAGAATTAAGCCGGGTAAACCAGCGAATTTATACGGTCCCTCTTTTATTGGAATTTCCGGAGTAAACCATGCCTCGTAGACTCGTCCTCGAAAAGAAGTTGTAGCTTTTTGGCAAGTATATCCCAGTATTGTTTGTTTCTCTGTAAACACTTTCCATTCAAAAGTTGGGATATTTTCCACATATTCCATAATGGGGCCACTCATAAAAGTACGATATACCACTGTATTTTCCCCCTTAGGATAGTTTTTGTAAACAATTACAGGTGGAACTAACTCTTGAAACAATGGAACTGCTCTTGTTCCTTTCTTTGTCAAAATAGAATTTATTGAATCCGCTTGATAAAGTAATTTACTGTACGACTTTAAAATTCTATTTCCTACTTCTAATACGACTATGTCTTTAGCCGGCTTCTTTGACTCTTCCGGATTATTAACAATAGTCAATTCGTATGTAACAAAATAATTTATAGTATCAATAACCGTGTATTTATCTATGCTTACCGGAATAACAGGTAATTGGGCATTGGTCGGCAAGAACCAGCATAATCCTACAAGGAATAAATATATTTTTCTCATTGGGGTATCAAATTTATCGTTTAAGTTTTATATTAATGTAAAATAGGGTTTGTTCTCATAATAATCTGAACCTCACTTTCAGCATTACCGCCATCGGCCGGATGCCGTATTCGGAATAGTACGAGTTTAGCGCACCATAAGATGCCGAAACGTATTTTTCCGTATTGAAAATGTTTGTCCAATCGAGCGAATAACGCACGCCTCCGTTCACATACGTCAAGCCCAAATCGGCAAGCGAGAAGTTCTTGTCGCCCTGAATGGCGCTGTTATAATAATGTTCCAACGAACCGTTCAGGCTTATGCCCAACGGCAGCGAGATGTCTATTACGGCCCGGTGCGTAAGCGATTGTATCGGCTCAAAACTCTCTCCCGAACTGACCTTTCCCTTGCTGCGTCCCCACGATATTTTATATTCTGTGAGAAACCAACGAAACGGCTTTAAGTTTACCGACGCGCTTGCGTTTGTCCATTGGCTTTTATAGGTCACCAACTTACTTTGACGCATTTGTTCGCTTGCGGATTTTCCCCACGATGCGTCTGCCGAAACGACCAATGCCTTCCAGTCAAAACCTTTGCTCATCCGTCCGTTTACCGAAAAAGAATTACCGCCGTTGGATTGCATGGCGACTTGAGTTACGGACAACAGCCCGTCGAAGGTTTGAGCGTACATCCCTTCGCTATGGTAGCGATTGAACGAAATGCCGCCGCCCGCAAAAAACATATCTAAAATGTTCTTGTAAGATAAACCGAGTGAAGCGAATAAACTGTTTGAATCAAAAAGTTGTGTGTCATATCTGTTGATGCTGCGATAGTTTTGCAGGATATAGCCTGTATAAAGCGACGCGAGTCCGGGTGTCCGGGTGTAATATCCTGCCCCGCCGTTGGCTTCCAGCTGATTGGTGAAATTGTATCGTGCCGAAAGAGACGGTTGAAAATAAAATTTGCCGACATGCAACGTTTTATCGTTCGTCTGCCGGTCATTCATAGAGGTGTACCGATACGTAACAGGCATAAAAAAGCTGATTTTCAGATTATCTCCGTTGTATGTCGCGTCAAGCGAGATACCGGCATTCATGCGCGTCCAAGTTATGTCATTTCGCATTTCGGCATTCAGAACCGGATGAATAACGTTGCTATTGTCCGTTGTTTCCATATCGGAACGCAATGTTTGATGTTCAACATTGACGTTTGCCGTCGGGTTAATCCGCACATTACCTATCACTGCCGCCGATAGAAACGAAAATCTGTTGTTCGACGCGAAAGCGTTGTATCGCACGTTTTGCGAAAGAGCGGCGTATTCATTGCCTGCGTTTATGAGGTCAGGGTACAGCCCCGGAGTAATGCGCAAGTGATGCGGCTGTGTGCGATAGGCGTTCCGGAGCATCAACTCTACGCCCTTCTCATTTTCTCCGCGTTTTATCCAATGGGTAACATTATTGGCGAAAAAACTTTTGTTATCCAACCGTTGTCCTATCGTTTGCCGAGTGTTTACTTCCCCCGAAGCGTCGTCCCAACTTCCCGAAACGTTGAGAAAATTATTGAAGTAGTTGCGGTCTTTGTTTAAGTTGTATCGAAGTTCCGTTTCAATGTTATTGGTCCTGTTTCGGGTCGAAATATCTTCTTCGATGATTTTTGCATCTTCTCCCGGCAGTACGTATGATGTCCGGGCAAAGCTGTGGCGCCGGTCTTCGTTGTTGAAATAAATCAGATTGGCGTTTACTTCAGCATCGTTTTTCAACTTGAACAGGTTGTTTGCCGTAGCTGCATGCGATGTATTGAAGTTGTACCGCTCAAAACGTATGGATGGAGGCGAAGGCTGTTGCACGCCCGTCATTTGCAGTCCTCCGATAAGGTTGTCGGCGGTAAAAGAGCGCAATTCTTTGTTTACATCCGTACCGTTGTTGTTGGTTTTATAGGTAAACAGGTGCTGACGTCCTTTGGCGAAATACATCCCGGTAAGTTCTTCCTGCCACAAAAAGCTTTTATCGGTGCCTAATCCCAACATGGCCATCATACTGAAAATGCCTTTTTTGCTTTCCTTTATTTTCAGATTGATTGCCGCATCATTGGAAAATTGCGTTTTTTCCAATGCTTTTATGGGTTGATGATTCTCGAGAACTTGTACGGTCGCTATATCATTGGCCGAAATATTGTTGGTTGCAATGCCGTAGCGACCTTGCAACATATCGAGATTCTCAATATAAAACTTATTGATAGGCTTGCCTTTGTAGGTGATCTGCCCGCTTTCTTTCACATCGATACCGGGCATTTTCTTCAACACATCGCCAATGACAATGTCTTTTTTATCTTTGAAAGCCGCAACGGAATAATTGATGGTGTCTTTTTCGCCCCACATTTTGATTGGTTTTACAACCACCTCCCGAAGGGTAATGCTGCCTTCTTCTGTCGTAAAAGTAACGGTCTGGCTTTTGTTTTCCACGCGCTTGATTTGCCGCTTGATATCAAATGCGGATATGGTGATTAGCAGATGCGGACTGTTGCCTTTGTAAGAGAGTTTGTAATTCCCTTTTTCGTCCGTGAAGCTGTAATCCACTATGGCGCTGTCTGCCGGAAGCATCAGCATTACGGATATGTCGGGCAAGCCTTTATTGCCTTTGTCGATTACTCTTCCGGTTATGACCGTTTGGGAAAACGAAGGAAGCGTACTGCACAATAACAGCAGCCACCATGTTGGAATGAATATTTGTTTGTAAAAACAATGATTATCCATGTGATCAAGTATCAGAAATAAGAATGACACAAAGATATATTTTAAAAGCTAAAAACAAAATTCATCCGATAAATCCGTACTTTCTTTTAGTAAAAATTTATATGACTGTAAAAAGACCCAAAAAAGGCGGCGGGCTTTGAAAGTAAACACGCACGGGCTTTGAAAAAAAGGCGGCGGGCTTTGAAAGCAAACACGGCGGACTTTTTTTCAAAGCCCGCCGCCTTTTTAGACAGCTATGAAGTTCTTTCTCAGAAAAGATTCTTTTGCTATTGCACCCTAAAGCTGCTGCCGGCAATCGAGGGTGAAGAAGAGCTGAACAGACGTTACCAAGGACTAAAAATCAATCCCCGCGGTGAAGCACCGACCGAAGAAGCAGATAGCCCAAGACACCTGAAAGAATGGAACCGGAGAGGACTCCGAATTTAGCCTGATTCAGCAATACCGGATAATCGACGCCGAACGAGAGATTGGCTATGAAAAGAGAAACGGTAAAACCGATACCTCCCAGCAGAGATACCCCGGCAAGGTTGGTCCAGTTCATGCCTTCGGGCATGGTAGTGACACGTAACTTGATAGCCAATCCGGTAAACAGATAAATCCCGATGAATTTTCCAAGCAGAAGGCTGAGGGTAACCGCCATGCTGACATGACCTATCAAACTATCTCCGCCACCGAATACAACGCCTGCATTGACAAAAGCGAAAAGCGGAAGGATGAAATAGTTTACCGCCCCATGCAGGTTGTCTTCCAACGACTGAAGGGGGCTGATCACGCGGTCGGAAGCAGACTCCACTTCTTTCAGTTTGGCAATCTGCTCGTTAGTCAACACGATACTTTCCGACTCCATTTCAGGAAATTCGGAAATCGTATGACGGATACGTTCGATATATCTTCCGACATCAAGACGGGGCTTGGCAGGAATCACAAAGGCCAGAAGAACTCCCGATATGGTGCTGTGGATGCCTGATTGAAGGAAGAGATACCAAATCAGCACACCGATAATCAGGAAAAAGATCTTATTGTTCGTACCGCGTTGACCAATCAGATAGAGTACTAAAAACAGAAGGGCGGCAATCAACAAATAATCTACTAAAATATGAGAGCTGTAGAATATGGCAATCACCAGAATACCGCCGATATCGTCGACTACGGCAAAAGCGGTCAGGAATATCTTCAAAGACAAAGGAACACGATTGCCGAGCAAACTCAATACGCCCAAAGAGAAAGCGATATCGGTTGCCATCGGGATAGCCATTCCTCCACCTCCTTCAGTGCCCGGAGGGCAAATAAACGTATAAATAAGTACCGGGAGTAGCATACCGCCACAAGCGGCAATGAAAGGAAGAACTGCTTTACCGAAAGAAGAAAGCTCGCCTACCAATAACTCACGTTTAATTTCCAATCCCACCATCAAAAAGAAAATGGTCATCAAACCGTCATTGATAAACTCGATAACCCGAAGATTTTCTCCACCGTGTGAGAGCAGGTTCAATCGTCCGATCTGAAGATTGAGTTCGTGATTCAAAAATTCTTGATAAGCCGGAGCAAAAGAAGAATTGGCAATAACAGCAGCGGCAATAGCTGCCACGAATAGAAGGATACTCGCCGCAATATCTGACGACGAGAATTTCCGAAGATTCCTAAAAACTGACATATTACAAATTATTTTTATATAATGCCCTCAAATATAGTCATTTGTTTTAACCTCTATAGCTTATTAATGCTAATTTTTTGACCCATACGACAAATATACCAGTTAAAATCAAATTTAACACCAATGTAAGCACTGAAATCACCAATGCAGGACCTCCCAAATGATAACCTAACGCAATAAAAATAATTCCGGCGCCTACTTCACCGCGGGTAAACATGCCGATAGAAAGTGCCAAACGCTCTCTCAACTTCCTGTTACGATAGAAAAAAACAGGACAAAGCTTGCCGATATTCGACAGAAGGGAAACAACGAGTACATGGAAAAGAATCATTTCCCAAGACATCATAGGCTGCGAACCAGTGAGCGAATGTATGCCCGAATGATTCTCGGCAACACCCATAAAGTAGGGCATGCTCATACCCACCAGAAACATGAAGAGAAAAGAAATGCCGCTAGCGACCTTTTGTTCGGCCGGGCTATCATGGTTTTTATGCTTCATGACCATACCGAGCACGAAAGCGGGCAACAGCACTTCGATATGAATACTGCCTTCCGCCCCGTACAATTCTTTAGTTCCCAGATAGAGCAGATGGGTAGAAAGGAAAATCAAGACGGAATAAAAAAGAATGGCTTTCCAGTCTTGACGCAGATCGTATTTATTGAGTTGTTTCCAGCCCAAAGACAAAAGCAAAAATACGATGAACACAACAATAATAAGTTGCCAACGCATGCCGATCATCATTATCTGAAGCGGAATCATCAGGAGAATCGTATCCAAATCGTCGAAAATAGCCAATACCTGTATCTTCTTATAGATCCAACTGGCCTTCAGTCCGATGGCAGCGAGCATGGTAAACAGAATACCTGCCGAAGTAGGCGCGGCGAAACGGCTCAGGAGAAGATTCTCTTTCCATGCGCCCGAATGGTTCCAATACTCGGGAGGCATCAGCACGAATACATAATACACCGCAAGCAGAAGCCAGGGAAGCGCGGCTGTCACCATGGCGATCAGATAATCTTCGGCATAGCTTTTCCAACGCGACTTGTCGAGTACGAACTCCCGCCCCACATTAATCATTATAAAACTAAGACAGACATAAAGCAGTACATTCAACACGGATTTCACTGTTCCATAATCTTCTCCTGCCATTGCAGGAAGAAATTGCGAGATAATGAGCCCCAGCATCAGGAAGCCCGAAAAAGACAGAACTTTTCTCATATTTTACTTATTATTGTTGTTTTAAATAAAGCAGTTGCCACGGAAAGCTCTGCAGACAAAAGGCAACTATTATAAAATAATAAAACAGCAAGAGAATTTGTTCGGGACAATCCGGACAAATTTCTTGCTGTAATCGTTAATCGAGTTTCAACACGGCGAGGAATGCCTTCTGAGGAACTTCCACATTACCGATCTGTTTCATTCTCTTTTTCCCTTTCTTTTGTTTTTCGAGCAACTTGCGCTTACGGCTCACATCTCCGCCATAACACTTGGCTGTGACATCTTTTCGAACCGCCTTTATCGTCTCGCGGGCGATGATCTTGGCTCCGATGGCTGCCTGAATGGCTATCTCGAATTGCTGGCGGGGAATCAGTTCTTTCAGTTTCTCGCACATCCGGCGCCCCATGTCGTAAGCGTTGTCGAAATGCGTCAGTGTGGAAAGCGCGTCTACCGGCTCGCCGTTCAGAAGGATGTCGAGCTTCACCAGCTTGGAGGTATGGAACCCGCTCGGATGATAGTCGAACGAGGCATAGCCTTTCGAAATGCTCTTCAGCTTGTCGTAGAAGTCGATCACGATTTCTCCCAAAGGCATCTTATAGAAAAGCTCCACGCGGTTGCCCGATATATACTCTTGTTTGAGCAACTCTCCCCGCTTGCCGAGACAGAGTGTCATGATAGGCCCTATGTAGTCGGTGGTGGTAATGATAGACGCTTTAATATAAGGCTCTTCGATATGGTCTATCAGCGTGGGGTCGGGCATGCCACCGGGGTTGTGCACCTCTTTCACCCCACCCTGCTTATCGTATATCAGGTAAGAAACGTTCGGCACCGTGGTAATCACATTCATATCGAACTCGCGGTCGAGACGTTCCTGTACGATCTCCATGTGAAGCAATCCCAAGAATCCGCAACGGAAACCGAATCCCAACGCCAACGACGACTCGGGCTGGAAAGTCAGCGAAGCGTCGTTCAGTTGCAACTTTTCCAAGGAGGCGCGCAAGTCTTCGAAATCTTCCGCTTCGATGGGATACACCCCGGCAAACACCATCGGCTTCACCTCTTCGAATCCGGCAATGGCCTTCGCACACGGACGGGCAATATGCGTAATCGTGTCGCCCACTTTCACCTCTTTCGAGGTTTTGATGCCCGAAATAATATATCCCACATCGCCGGTGCGGAGTTCTTTACGCGGAACCATATCCATCTTGAGAACTCCTACCTCATCGGCGTCATACTCCTTGCCTGTATTGAAGAATTTCACTTTATCGCCGGTGCGGATCACTCCGTTTTCAACCTTGAAGTAAGCGATGATTCCCCGGAAAGAATTAAATACGGAGTCGAAGATCAACGCCTGCAACGGAGCTTCTTCATCGCCTTCGGGATGAGGAATACGTTCGATGACCGCTTCCAGGATCTCTTCGATTCCCATACCCGTCTTTCCCGAAGCGCGAATAATCTCCTCGCGCTTGCAACCCAGCAACTCTACAATCTCGTCTTCCACCTCTTCGGGCATGGCGCTTGCCATGTCGCATTTGTTGATGATGGGAATAATCTCCAAATCATGCTCGATTGCCATGTAGAGGTTCGAAATGGTCTGGGCCTGCACCCCCTGCGACGCGTCTACAATGAGCAACGCCCCTTCACAGGCGGCGATGGAACGGGATACTTCGTACGAGAAATCGACATGTCCCGGAGTGTCGATGAGGTTGAGCACATACTTCTCTCCTTTATAAGTGTACTCCATCTGAATGGCATGACTTTTAATCGTGATGCCTCTCTCCTTCTCCAGATCCATACTGTCGAGCATCTGTCCGTTCGTCACCTGGATAGTGTGCGTAAATTCCAGCAGACGGTCGGCCAATGTAGATTTACCGTGGTCGATATGGGCAATGATGCAAAAGTTGCGGATATTTTTCATTCTATATTTCTGTTATTTTTATCTTTTTAGAGCGCAAATATACGTAAATGAAAGAAAATAAAAAAATGCGTTGATTACATTTAATACCATGTACCAACGCATTTTTTTATTGCTTAAGTGAGTTACTCGCTTAGACCAATTTGAAGAAGAGTTCACCTTCAACTTCTGCCACAGAGACTTTGTCTTCTCTCAACAGCCAGCCAAGGCCGAGGAACAAATCTTTGTCAACCAGCTTGGCAGCTTTTTTCAGTTGCTTAGCAGTCATACCTTCTGTTCCGTTCAACGCGTTCCAGATCTTGCCTGCCATTTCACCTGCTTTTTCTTTCAACATTTACTTTGAAGTTTTAAGTTAGACATGCCGATAAAAATCATCCGGCCGAAGCTTTCAGATTTTATATCGGAGGCAAAGATAGTTATTTTCATGCTATATAACACGTGAATCAGCAATTTTTTATTAAAATTGTAACAAAAAGATGTTTTTTCGTTTATTTCGGATGCTTTTCGAGGTATTCCGCCCAAATACGGGCAGCTTCTTCCACCATTTTAGCGCAAGGTCTTTTGGCGTAATAGTGCGGCGTTCGCTCTTCGGGAAGAGACGATAGCGATTCTTTTTTATTCAGTCCGAGCAACTCTCTGCAAATCAACGAGCCGTTTCGTTTCTTAAACTCCGCCGCCAACTCCTGTACCAAGGCATAAGTGGCAGCTTTTCCCGCGCGGTCGGAAGCTTCAATGGTTCCCTTTTCCAAACCGGCAATCAGAAACATGCCGCATGCCGCTCCGCATGTCTCGCGCATACGACCTATGCCGCCTCCGAAAGCGGCTCCCATACGTAGGGCTTGCTGTTCGGTAAAGCCATACATATCGGCAAAAGCAGCCACTACAGACTGCGAGCAGTTGTATCCGCTCTTGAAAAGAGCCACTGCTTTTTCTACTCTATCTTCCATTTTTTCATTCATGTTCTATTTCCAACAGCATCGGACAGTGGTCGGAATGCACAGCTTCGTTCAAAATAGCCGCAGCTTTCAGCATGGGCCGCACCGATTCTGTCGTCATGCAATAATCAATCCGCCATCCTTTGTTCTTGGCCCTTGAGTTAAAACGGTAGCTCCACCAGGTATACTCCTGCTTTTGGGGATGCAACAGGCGGAACGTATCGATAAACCCGGCCGACAGGAATCGGGTCATCCACTCCCGTTCTTCGGGAAGAAATCCGCTGTTTTTGGCATTTCGTACCGGATCGTGAATGTCTATCGGCTCGTGACAGATGTTATAGTCGCCGCAAAGCGCCAGATTGGGGCGCGACTCGCGCAACTTCGTCACATAATCCTGATACGCTTCGAGCCAAACCATTTTAAAGGCCTGACGCTCGTCTCCGCTGGTTCCCGAAGGATGGTAAACGCTCACCACCGACAAATCTCCGAAATCGGCGCGGATAAAACGTCCTTCACGATCGTACACGTCGATTCCCATTCCGTATTCCACATGATCGGGCATTCGCTTCGTCAAGATAGCCACTCCGCTATAGCCTTTCTTCTCCGCGCAATGAAGGTAAGAGTGGTAACCCAGCGCTTCAAACATTAGTTCAGGATACTGGTCGGGCTGGAGTTTTGTCTCCTGCAGACAAACCACATCCGGATTTTCTCGCTCGAGCCACTCCGCAAAACCTTTTCCGACAGCGGCACGCAATCCGTTTACGTTGTATGTGATAATTTTCATTTTTCTATTCTTTTTATATTCAAGCAAACAGTAACATGATATTCAGCGCAGACACGATGGCGGCAATGGTATATAGCACGAAGGTGCTCCACCGGCTGTTGACATAGTCGCCCATCACTTTCCGCGAGGAGGTGAGCCCCACTTGCAAAAACACCGTGAAAGGCAGTTGGACGCTCAAAATCATTTGCGAAACGATCAGTCCCTTAAAGGGATCGCCGATAAAGAAAATGAGCAGCAAGGCTACACCCAACGACAAAAGAATGCCCACTTGCGAGTGACTGTCTTTTACATGATACGACTCGCCGAAAATACCGGCAAATATAGAACCCGCAGCCATCCCGCTCGTTATGGTAGACGAAACGCCCGCCATGAGCAAAGCCAACGCAAACACTATCGCCGCATTATTGCCCAACAGAGGCTCCAGGAGAGACTTGGCCTGTTGCAGCTCCTCCACCTGAATGCCGCTCTTGAAGAAAGTGGCGGCAGCCAGCAGAATCATGGCGCTGTTGATGGCCCATCCCACAATCATGGAGAAAAGCGTGTCGAACAATTCATATTTCAGCACTTTCCTGATGGAAGCCTCGTCTTGCTTGTTGTACTCATGGCTTTGTATCACCTCCGAATGCAAAAACAGGTTATGAGGCATTACCACCGCTCCCAACACGCTCATAATGATGAGCATGCTCCCTTGCGGGATAGAGGGAGTCACCCATCCGGCAGTGGCTGCCTGCCAATCGATTTCCACTAGGAAAAGTTCGTAAATAAACGAAAGTCCGATGACCGAAACAAAAGCGATAATCGAACGCTCTATCTTTTTATAAGAATTGGTAAACAGCATGATCGAAACAAACAGCGCGGTGAGTACCGACCCCCAGATGATGGGTATATCGAACAACATCTGCAACGCGATAGCGCCTCCCAGTATCTCCGCCAACGAAGTGGAGATGGAAGCCAGCACGGCGGTTCCGAGAACAGGACGGGATATCCATTTGGGCGTATATTTCGTAGCGGCTTCCGAAAGACAAAGCCCGGTGACAATGCCAAGGTGCGCCACGTTGTGCTGAAGAATAATCAGCATAACGGTAGAGAGCGTCACCACCCACAGCAACGAATAACCGAACTCCGATCCTGCCGCAAAATTGGAAGCCCAGTTTCCCGGATCGATAAATCCCACCGTCACCAATAATCCGGGACCGATGTATTTAAAAACGTCCAACCCTCCGAGATAACGTTTATGGTCTCTTCTTTTTAAGTCTTGAAAAATATTTTTTATCATTCTATCCTTTTTATTATTTCTCTTGAAAAGTATTCGTAATAGAACGGCAGAGATAAACGTTTTGTTCAAAAAAGAACAGCCTTCGGCAACCGAGGTCCACCAAAGGCTGTTCTTGCTTTCAACGAAAGGAATGTCCCGAAAATCGGTTTTTAAAAAGTTACTCTTCGCCTTCGGGTTTCATGTTGGTATAAACGGTTTGCACGTCGTCGAACTCTTCCAGACGCTCCACCATCTTGTCCAAAGTCTCACGCTGTTCCGCAGTCACGTCCTTCAGGTCGTTGGGGATATACGTAAAGTCACCGCCTACATCCTCGAACCCGCACTCTTCCAGATGCTTCTGAATAGCCGCATAGCTCTTCGGATCGCCGTAAATGGTGATTGTTCCCTCTTCCTCGTCCTCTTCGAACTCATCTTCCACATCATAGTCGATCAGATCCAGAATCAGTTCTTCCATATCGATGCCCTCTTTCTTTTTGAAAGTGAACATGCATTTGTGGTCGAAAAGGAACGCCAACGATCCCATTGTTCCCAGATTCCCGCCGAACTTATTGAAAACCGATCGCACATCGGCCACCGTGCGGGTGGGATTGTCGGTCAACGTGTCTACGAACACCGCTACCCCGTGAGGCCCGTATCCTTCGTAAGTCATGCTCTTGTAGTCGCTCTGGTCTTTCCCCATCGCGTTTTTAATCGCGCGGTCTATATTATCCTTCGGCATGTTCTCACGTTTCGCGTTCGCGATAATGGCACGCAGCGTAGGGTTATTTTCAGGTTCCGGTCCGCCGGCTTTCACGGCAATCGCAATCTGTTTGCCGATTTTGGTAAACGTACGGGCCATGTGACCCCATCTTTTCAGTTTCGCGGCTTTTCTATATTCAAATGCTCTTCCCATTGGTTTATATTTATTTATTCTAAAACTTTATTTATCTCAATTTCGCTCCCAATTTGTCTTCCAGATTCTTCACCAGCTTCGACATGATTTTATCGATCATCTTATCGTTCAGCGTCTGTGTTTCATCCTGAAGCATGAAGCTCACCGCATACGATTTTTTTCCCGCTTCGAGGTTTTTCCCTTCGTACACATCGAAAAGTTCCACTTCTTTCAGCAGCTTCTTTTCGGTTTCGTAAGCAATCTTTTCAATCTCGGCAAAACGGACGTTTTTGTCGATCAACAACGCCAAATCGCGTTTCACAGCCGGGAATTTCGAAATCTCCTTATAACTGATTTTCACCGAACGCACGGCTTTCATCAATTCGTTCCAGTTGAGATCGGCATAATACACCTCATTGTCGATATCGAACGCTTTCAGCAATTTACGGGTCACCACGCCGAACGAGGCCAGGCGTTTTCCTCCCCGCGTGTTGACCGACAGCGCGGCGGCAAATACATCATCCGTCAGATTGCCGATTACCAGATTATGCAAATCCAAACCCAAACGCTTCAATATGTTCTCCACATACGCTTTCAGGTCGTACACCGAACTCTCTTCGTCGGGATGCGCCCACGAGTTGGAAACATTCTTTCCGGTCACCCACAGTCCCAGATGGTAATTCTCGGAGTAAGGGGCCAACACCTTCTCGGCGTTTTTCTTTTCACCGTCGAAATAATAGCAATTACCGAATTCGAAGAATTTCAAATCGGCATTTTTACGGTTGGCATTGTGGGCAATACTTTCCAGACCTCCGAACAACAACGTCTGACGCATGGCATTAAGGTCGGCGCTCAACGGGTTCATCAGCATCACCAGCCGTTGCGGCGGATAAGCTTCCAGCCCGTCGTAATAAGCGGCACGGGTCAGCGAATTGTTGAGTATTTCATTGAACCCGCATCCCACCAACTGCTCGGCAACCAGGTTCTGCAATTTGTTCGATTTATCGTGCTCGCCCTTCGTCGTCAGGCTCGACTTCAGTGTCGACGGAATCTCCACATTGTTGTATCCGTAGATGCGGAGGATATCTTCAATCACGTCGCAGTCGCGCTGCACGTCCACCCGGTAAGGGGGAACCGCCAACGTCAGTCCTTCCGGCGTCTCATTCATAATCTTCATCTCCAGGGCGGTTACGATGTTCTTCACGGTTTCCGCAGGAATCGCTTTGCCGATCAGGGTATTCACCTTTTCGTACGGCAGCTCCACCACGAATTCTTCCGCCGGAGCAGCGCATACGTCTTTGATTTCAGAAGAAATGCTACCGCCCGCCAGCTCTTTAATCATCAGAGCCGCCAGTTTCAGGCAATAGACCACGCCGTTCGGATCGATTCCGCGTTCGAAACGGAACGAAGCGTCCGTATTCAAACCATGGCGGCGGGCAGTCTTGCGCACCCACGTAGGATGGAAATAAGCGCTCTCGATGAATACATCGGTGGTGGTTTCCGTAGAACCCGAATCCAAGCCGCCGAACACACCGGCAATGCACATCCCTTCCTCGCTGTTGCAAATCATCAGGTCGCGTTCATTCAGTTTGCGTTCCACGCCGTCCAGCGTGACGAACGAGGTACCTTCGGGCATTGTTTTCACAACCACTTCGTTGCCTTTTATCTTGCCGGCATCGAAGCAATGCAGCGGCTGACCGAATGCATGAACGATATAATTCGTGATATCCACCACATTATTAATAGGGCGTATACCGATCAGACGCAGTTTGTTCTGCAACCATTCGGGACTCTCCTTCACCGTCACTCCTTTCACGGTTACACCGGCGTAATGCGGACAGGCTTCGCTGTTCTCCACCTTCACCGCAATATCCAAATCATGGTTTTCCACCTTGAATCCTTCCACCGACGGACGTTTCAGTGTCGTCTTTTTTCCGCTCTGAACAAGGTAAGCGTACAGGTCGCGCGCTACCCCGTAATGCGAACAGGCATCGGCACGGTTGGGCGTGATATCCACCTCGAGCACGTAGTCGCTTTTTATGTTGTAGTAATCTTTGGCAAGCGTACCGGGCACGGCATCCGCAGGCAGTACAATGATTCCGTCATGGCTCGTACCGATACCGATTTCATCTTCCGCACATATCATACCGATCGACTCCACACCGCGGATTTTCGATTTCTTGATGGTAAAGCATTCGTCTCCGTCGTAAAGCTTCGTCCCCAAGGTGGCGACAACCACTTTCTGACCGGCAGCCACGTTCGGTGCGCCGCATACGATTTGTACAGGATCACCCTCTCCCAAATTAACGGTAGTAATATGCAGGTGATCGGAGTTGGGATGCTCCACGCAAGTCAGCACCTCGCCGATGACCAGTCCCTCCAGACCGCCTTTCACGGTCTGCACTTCTTCTACACCACCTGTTTCCAAGCCGATAGAGGTCAACGCCGCAGCCGTCTCTTCGGGAGTCAGCTCAAAATCGACATACTCTTTCAGCCAGTTATAAGAGATATTCATATCATCATTAATTTTATATTGTTTCTCAAAAGACTTGCAAAGTTAATAAGATTTTTCGGTTGGCGGGAAACGTTTACAGAGAAAATTATTAAAAAGGCAACGGCCCGTCGCCCGGCGCTCCGAACGGATTGTCCGTCTGCGGAACAAAATCCGGTGAAGGCGGAAGAGTCGCAGAACCCGAATTGAGCTTCGATCCCAGCATGGCTCCCGCAGGATCGCCCGGCATGGGAATCACCATATCGTCCTCCGGATTCGAGAAGCGGGTAAACTCTCCTTTGAATCGAAGCAACACATCGCCCACCGCACCGTTACGATGCTTGGCAATAATAATCTCCGCCATGCCGCGAAGGTCATTTCCACGGTCGTCCTGATAAATTTTATAGTATTCGGGACGGTGGATGAAACAAACCATATCGGCATCCTGCTCTATTGCTCCCGATTCACGCAGGTCGCTCAACTGCGGACGCTTCCCGTCGATACCTTCCCGGTTCTCCACCCCACGGTTCAACTGCGACAGGGCGATGATGGGGATATTCAGTTCCTTCGCCAATCCCTTCAGCGAGCGTGAAATCGTACTCACCTCTTCCTGACGGCTTCCGAAAGCCATGCCGCTGGCGTTCATCAACTGAAGGTAGTCGATAATAATCACACGCACACCGTGTTCGCGTACCAGCCGACGCGCCTTCGTGCGAAGCTCGAAAACGGACAACGAAGGGGTATCGTCCACATACAGCGGAGCATCCAGCAGATCCTTCAGTTTATAGTCCAACTGCTGCCACTCGTAACTTGCCAACTGTCCGCTCTTGATTTTCTCGCTCGGAATCTCGCAGACGTTCGATATCAGACGATTCACCAGCTGAACATTGCTCATCTCGAGAGAGAATAAAGCTACCGGATTCCTGTAATTCACGGCGATATTCTTCGCCATGGAAAGCACGAAAGCCGTTTTACCCATTGCGGGACGGGCGGCAATGATAATCAGATCGGAATTCTGCCAACCCGAAGTCATCTTGTCGAGTTTGGTAAAACCGCTCTCCAAACCGCTCAACCCATCCGTCCGCGCGGCAGCCTTCTGAATCAGCTTATACGCTTCGTCAATCACCGGATTGATCTGCGTATAGTCTTTCTTCATGTTCTGCTGCGAAATCTCGAACAGCTTGCCTTCCGCTTCCTGCATCAGATCGTCCACGTCCAGCGTCTCATCGAATGCCTTGCTCTGAATATGACTCGTAAACGTTATCAGTTCGCGTGCCAACGCTTTCTGCGCAATGATCCGGGCATGATACTCGATGTGCGCCGAAGAAGCCACCTTGCTGCTTAGCTGAGTGATGTAGAACGGACCTCCCACTTCCTCCAGATCCCCCTGCTTGCTAAGCTGCTCCTTCACCGTGAGAATGTCCACCGGCTTCTGATTTACCGCCAGATCGGTAATAGCAGCGTAGATCAACTGATGCCGGCGTTCGTAAAAAGAGTCCGGACGCAGGATTTCGCTCACCAGCGAATAAGCGTCTTTCTCAATCATCAAAGCGCCCAATACCGCTTCCTCCAGTTCGGGAGCCTGCGGTTGAAGGCGGCCATAATCATTGACCGGTTGTACTTTTGTCGATTTTGTGCTACGGGTATTTCTTCTTTGTTCGGCCATCCAGACAGTTGCGATTTTACAATTTACAATATACGATTCACTAAATTAGCAAGACTCATAAAAATCTTCTCCCACGTAAGGGATGACAAAGATAGAACATAATAACGAAGAATAGTAGCGGGCATCAAAGTTTTTATTATTTTTGCATTCACAAGCATTGTTCATTATTCGGTTCATAAATGCCGTGCAGGCAATGCCGGTCAGTAACAGCCGACTGTCAATAATCAATCTTCAACTGTCATGATCTGTTTTCCGAACGCTAAAATAAATTTAGGACTGTCTGTCACAGAAAAACGCCCCGACGGATACCACAACCTCGAAACTGTTTTTTACCCTGTCGCATTGGAAGATGCGTTGGAAATCAACACTTCATCCCGAAACGGAGAAAAATTCCGGCTCACGCAGTATGGAACCAAGATTGCCGGCAACCCCGAAGACAATCTGGTAATCAAAGCCTGCAAACTACTCGACAACGATTTCGACCTCCCTCCGCTCGATATCCGTCTCTATAAGCACATCCCTTCGGGAGCAGGGTTGGGCGGCGGGTCGTCCGACGCGGCATTTACGCTCAAGCTCCTTAATGAGTATTGCCGGCTCCATCTGTCCGAAGAGAGTTTGGAAACCTATGCCGCCATGCTGGGTGCCGATTGCGCTTTTTTTATCCGCAACAGGCCCACCTTTGCCGAAGGCATCGGCAATCGGTTCTCACCGGTATCCCTTTCACTCAAAGGATACCGCATAGCAATCGTCAAGCCCGATGTTTTTGTCTCCACCCGCGAAGCTTTTTCAGCCATCCGCCCGCACCGCCCGCAGTATGCGGTGAAAGAAACGGTCTCCCTTCCGGTGCGCGAGTGGAAAGAGAAACTGGTCAACGATTTCGAGGCAAGCGTATTTCCGCAATACCCCGTCATCGGTGAAATCAAACGGGAACTTTACCGCTCGGGTGCCGTTTATGCGTCGATGAGCGGCTCCGGCTCTTCAGTGTTCGGGCTTTTCGAGCCGGAAGCCATCATCCCCTCTTTCTCTTTTGGCCCCGAAACATTTACTTTTCAAGGAGTGCTATGAGAGTAGCTGAAAAGTCAAGGAATCAAAAAGAAAAACCTCTTTTTTATAAAAACAAAACCCAAAGAAAGAATGAACCATAATATTGCAACGATATATTTATTCCAAGTACTGATACTGAATTTCAATACAGAAATTTATTTCTCATATTTTTTTATCAATAAAGAAACAAATTCCTGTAAATCTCCTTTCTGATTAGTTTTAATATATGCAGTCGACTTCACCCAAGAATCTTCAAAAGTTTTTATTTGTCTGTCAAGTTGTCCTTGATCAAAAGACTTATTGTGTTCTATAGCATCAATTACCGCATCAAAATATAAATTCCATCGGTAAGTATAATAATTCGACACTAATCCTGACCAAGTACGACTCGCATAATCGTTCAAACTTCCACCCCAAGTAGTAATCAAGTTGCGTGCATTCAATTCATAATAATCAGCCAATACAACATTTTCACTATACTCACGAGCTTTATTCAACCAATGGTGTATAGAAGTAAACGGATGGAAAGAAGTAAGTTTGTCGATATCGGTCAACAAATCTTGCATTTTCAAAATATATTTCTGTAAGTCTGCTTTATTCTTTGCGTGATAGGCCTTATCAAATTTGTTTTTTAATTCCAGAAAGTAATTCCCCATCCATTGTCGACCCACAGTAATAATATCAAGCTGTAAGGCATCCCTTTGAGAGATGTTTGCAGAGACCAATAGCTTCCAGACCTCAAACAAACGGTCATTATCATACTCTATTACCGTCCGCTTGTTCTTTTTATCCATGACTGGCCTCAAATTGGGCAACACTCCTAATGTCTTTGGTACTTGTACGTAAATATCATTGAAGAGGATTTGCCAGGCTTCACGAGCTTTCTTAGATATCACTCCCACATGTCTGTCTGCTAAAGCATTAACCCATTGTTCATCAGTCAGACAATCAGTCCATGCCTTCTCAAAAATATATTCATAAGGAAATTGAACCACATCCAATCCCTCCAAAGTAGAACCAATACCACACAAATTGCTTCCGCCGTTCAGCAAGGCATTATTAAGGCGCTCACCACTTTCCTTCACATTACCCGTAAGAGTCGTATTACCTCCAAAATTTCCCAAATAGCACCAAATATAAGGCTGTCCATGAAAACTTTTTGTCGTTTTCCAAAGCTCTACATTCTCGCAATGATAATCCAATAACACCATTTTATTTTGAGGAACACCTGTCAATAAAGCCTCGACACGGGATGGAGTCCATTTTTTGCGATCAAAATAAAACATCCAGGTCATTTGCATCCATTCTGCTTTCGGATCAGCTTGCGTCAGAGTCTTATACATATCGGATGAGACCTGCTTCAAATAATCCGGTTCCCAACTGGGAGGATCTACCTCATTAAACGGATCTACTCCATAAATATGATCAGTACCGAAAAGCATATTCTGCTCATGCAGAAATAATTGTTGAATTTCCGCGAACAAAGGTTCTTCAGGATTTAAGAAATGACAACGATTTGCATCTGAAAACCCTGCCCATTTACTCAAATATTTAATATTTATGTGGGGATAGAGACGTTTCAAGGCTCCGGGCACATGTCCTGCAAAAGCGGGAAGTACAGGTCGCATGTTTAATTCACGTTCACGTGCCAATATTTTCTTCTGAAGTTCTACCTGAGTATCCAACCAATGTTTTGGTAAAGGTCCATTCCAACCGTCAATATTGGCCATACGATGCCAAGGGAGATAAGTCGGTCCTGTAAAATACGATCGGATTTCTTCATCGGTCAGCCCCAGTTTACTCCACACTTTATACCACACAGCTTCTTGTCCGGTAATAGCCAACGGCATGTTGACACCGTTCAACGCCATCCAATCAATTAATCGTTCCCAATCGCTCCACTTCCAAAAAGGCATAGTATAACCATAAGTACAATAATTAAGGAAAAAGCGTCGTTCCACTTTGGCTTCTTTCCGAATCGGATGAGGTATGATAGGAAGCACTTCCGGCATCTCTACAGGAATATCAGCATACCAAGAAACTGTAGTTTTACAATAATACTTCAGATAATAGTTAAGCGCTACTGCCATCGAATTAGCGGAATTGCCACGAATCAAGATTTTTCCATCTTTACTTTCCAAAGTAAAAGAATCCTTTCCATCTTCTTTCTTCTCTTGACTGAAACAGAAGTAGGCAGTATATTCGGGAATCAAACGTTTAGCTAAATTCGTTACCACAACTGCCTCATCGGATAACGCCGACAAAGGAAGACATGTCAAACTTATCAATAAAAAACAATATATTCGAGTCATAAAATAAAAATAATAGAATAAAATCAAGAAATAAAAAAGTAAAGTAATGCTGAAGAAACGGCTAATATCATTCCTATCAATGTCTCATAAGGAATCAATTTCAATCGGTCCTTAAATATCAATCCACACACGCCTCCTGTAGTATGGAAAAACGAGCCATGCGGCAAATGATCTAATACCGTAGCACCGGCATTTACCATCAAAGCTCCCCATACACCAGGAATTCCGACTGATATGAGCGTATCGGCAAAAGACGCGGATGCCAACATCGCTCCAGCTGTGGTAGATGCAGTAGCTGCCGACATCAAAGCTCCCGAAACCGGGGCTACTATAGAATCGCTTAAATGACAATAGTTCAGAAACCAAAGAAGAAAGCTGTTAAGATCCGAGTTTTTGATAACTCCAGCAATAGTTCCTGTGCCAATAAGCAATGTAGCTACAGGTGCCATCTTTTGTAGTCCTAACTCAAGTATTTGGGGCACTTTTTTCCAACACCGGATACTGAGAATGCCTGCAACGCCACCTAAGGGCAAAGCAATAAGAGGATCAATAACGACACCGAACAACGGACGTAATGCCAGCAAAACAATAGTAACTAAAGGAGCCATCAGGCTAGACCAAAGAGTAAGTTGTTCATGCGACTTATCTTTAACTTCAAAAACAAATTCTTTCGAAACCTGTTTTTTTTGAGATATCCATTCAACAAGAATCATCGTCATTACTAATCCAATAAATGCTGGAATTATACCTGCAAACATTACCGATGACAAATCGGTGTTGAAATTCTCAGCAGCGATAATGGTATTTGGGTTAGGAGAAATGATATTTCCCGACTTTCCTCCGCCTATCATAGCCAGTAATAAAAAGGAGGTCGGGATATCTAACCGCTGCTGAATAGATAAAGCTATCGGTGCTACTGTGATAACTGCCACATCGATAAACACCCCTACTGCACACAATAAGAAGGTGGCGAAAGATAAGGCTAAATAAATATGCTTCCTGCCTAAACGTAAAATAATGGTATTGGAAATTTTAGCAGCTGCTCCCGTTTCAATCAAAACGCCGGACAACACTCCTGCTGACAAGATGCGAATTACAGCCGGAGACACATCTCTGACACCATCGACCATCACATTAACCGTTTCTATAAGCGAAAGCCCACCAGCAAGCCCACCAGCCAAAGCACCCGTCATCAGTCCATATACAGGGTGGATTTTATTTATAATAAGCCAAATAGCCAGCAATAAACCTAGCAAGGCACCCAAAGTCGTATACATTTCATTTGTCGTTTTATCAAGATTTCACACGTAGCATCAATCGCAAGATCTGAACAACCGTCCGGTTCAGGTTCTCTAAAGCTATTTCTTTCCGCATGGCTTTCTCCAACGAAAACGGCGACGGCTGAATGGAAAAAACAGCCGTAAAGCCCAATTCGTTCAATTTTTCCACCTCCTCTATGCAACCGCCCAAAGCGACAACGGGAACCTGTTTGGCCACAGCCCTGCCCAATACACCGCTCAATGCCTTGCCCATACCTGTTTGAGCGTCGATCTTTCCCTCACCGGTCAGCACCACATCCGCATCCGCCACCTCCTTGTCGAAGCCGATAAGATCAAGTACAATATCGATACCGGGTTTCAACGTAGCATCCATGAAAGGAAGCAAGCCGCCTCCCATCCCGCCGGCCGCACCGGCACCCGAAAGCATGGCTACATCCTGCCCCGTTTCTCTCAGCAGCACCTCCGCATAATGCCGAAGCCCTCTGTCGAGCAGGTCGACCTCTTCCGGAGAAGCTCCCTTCTGAGGAGCATACACGTATGCAGCACCCTCCTTGCCGTAAAACGGATTGCTCACATCGCACGCTATGACAAACGAAGCCTCTTTCAAATCCGGTCTCAAACGCGAAAAATCGATCCGCTTTATTTTTCCCAGATTCCGCCCGATAGGATGGAGTTCATCACCGGCTTCATCGAGAAAACGCAAGCCCAATGCCCGCATCGCTCCCGTACCGGCATCGTTGGTAGCGCTACCTCCCAATCCGATGACAAACTTCCGATATCCTTTATCCAACGCGTCGGCTATCAGCTCCCCTGTTCCATAGCTTGTCGTATTCATGGGATTCCGGCGGTCCATAGACACCAGCGGCAAACCGGCGGCAGCCGCCATTTCAATAACCGCCGTACCATCTTGTGAAACAACATACGAAGTACTCCGCTCTTCCATAAGAGGACCATGGACCCGGCAGGAAAGGGTTTCTACAGGCAGATACCTGCCTATCGCCCGGGCCGTTCCTTCTCCTCCATCGGCTATAGGGAATGACTTCACCTCGCATTCCGGCCACAGCCGGCGGATGGTTAAAGCCAGAGAGTCACTTATATCCGAAGCGCTCAAAGACCCTTTAAAGGAATCGAAAGCCAGTACAATCTTTCTCATAACGGTTTACATATTACGTAGTTTATTTACTTCTTTTATGGCAGCGTCCAATGCATTTTCAAAAGGTTGCGTACTATTATTCCAAGGGAGAGAAAGCCATTCTTCTTCCCAATTTTGAAGTTGATCGCGATGTGAAGAGAAATATAGCTCCATTCTCGGAATATAGTAATCTTTTATCAATCCACTCCAAAAACGTGCGGCATAATCTCGTTGAAGCCCTCCCCAAGTCGTAACAAGACGCTTCGCATTCATCTCATAATGGTCTTTCTCATCAGAGGTAACGCCACAATCACGGGCCATCTTTACCCAAGGTTCCAAACGATATAACGGATGAGAAGCCAAAAGACGATCTACTTTCAACAAAATGTCAACAGCTATTTTCAAGTTATCCCGGGCATTTTCTTTGTGTCCTACAGAATCCGCTCTTAATGCTGCAATATAGGCTTTATCAGCTTTTGCCGCTAGATAATAAGCAGCAAACTCAATAGCATCATTAACATAAAGCCGGGAATCTTTCAGACTATCGACACAATCCAGAAACAATTCAACGCCATGTAAGAAATCGTCGCCGACATCTATTTTGCTTAACCTATGAGTATCGGGGACAACCGTTTGCCAAGTAAAGCGCGGATAAGAATATAAGCTCGAATAAGCTGTCTGCCGGAAGATATTCCATGCCATTTTCATCTTTGAAGGGAAAGAGCCATAACGCGCCTTACCATAGTTGTCAATCCAAGAATTCAAATGAATAGGTTCGTCAGTCCAGCCCATGTCTGCCAAAAGCTCATAAACGACCTCATTGTTCTCCAAACCTTCGGGGGCAGAACCGAAGCCGACCAGATTGCCTTTATTCGAGGTGTGAAGTGCCATCGAAGATGAAGAGGCATACATCTGCAAATCACCGGTCATCGGAGTTTTTCCTCCAAAGTTAGGGACATAACTAAATATCCACTTTTTACCATAAAATCCATCGTGCACTTTCCAAGTTTGTTCGGTATTCCATACCCATTTAGGATAATCATTTCCCAAATCAACAATAATCATCTTATCATTGGGAACATAACTGAGAAGAGCTTTCAAACTTTCTTTATCCCAAAAATCATGTTGATATCCGAAGGTCCACCCTTGCGTGATCCAAACAGCGTCTTTATTTCCTGCTGCAATAGATCGATAAATAGATTCGCCATATTGAGCGAGCAACTTGTGCTTCCCTTCCACATCACTTTGATCAACCGGAAGGCGCATTTCATTAAAGCTATCCGAAAGATAATAAGTGTGTTTGCCGAATTCCTTTTCCCATTCCTGAACAAACAGTTTACCTATCTCCTCAAAATAAGGAGAGTCGGGTGGTAGCACGTAAGCATTATATTCAGGTCGGAAACCGCCCCATTCTAAACGTTTAAAACTTATTTCAGGATGTTGATCAACAAAGGCTGTCGGCACAAAACCTGCAAAAGCGGGAACAATAGGTTTCATCCCAAGCTCATGCATACGATCAAGCACTTTGTGTTGCAGTTCGACCTGCTTTTCCATCCATTCATCAGAAAGAGGACCTTCCCATGTAGTCAGGTTCCCCATACGATGCCACGGTAAGTGAGCAGGTGCGGTAAAGAACATACGTACCTCGTCTTTCTCTAATCCCATCTTCATCCACACCCGTTCAGCAATAGCTTCATTGGCAATAGTAGCAAGAGGCATATTCACACCTCGAAGTGCCATCCAATCAATTTCTCGTTCCCAACGCTCCCAATCCCAATAAGGTGCTGTATAACCGAAAGTGCAAACGTTGAGGAAATACCTGAACTCATACGGCGAAGTCTGTTTTTCACCAAAATCAGGCCATTGATCCGGTAACTGGAAATGCTCTCCTCCCCAAGTTTTCAATGAATGACAAGCTTTTTTCATATAGCTATGAAAAGCATAACATAGAGCTACACTGCTACTGCCACTCAAGGTCAAATTACCATGTTGTGCTTTTATTTCATAAACATCTCTATTCCCAACAGCAGGAATGATTTCCAAATTTATATCTGCCGCCCGACTCCCTATTTGCCTATAGATAACATCACGGGCAGCACGAACTTCAGTACTCGACTTAATTTTATGATACTCCAAATCAGTCACAACAGGTAAATGATCGGAAAGAGTGGAAAAAACAGGTTGGCTTCGAATTACCTTCCATCCTTTCATCGGCTTAGCAAACAAAAAGTCGATTCTTCGAACAGGATTTGAAGAGGGAATAGTTGGTCTAACATCCGGATCGGAAAACCAATTCTTCTCCATTGTTTTCACCACCTTGGATGAAGGAATGGAATTAAAATCACCTCCCAAAACAAGCGGATACTTCACATTCATAAAATGGTTGCAAATAAAATCGGCTTGTAATTCACGCGCATCGGCTCTTTGAGCATCAAGATGTGTAGAAGCAAAAACCAGCGTATCTCCATCCATCTCGAAAAGCCCTTCAAGTACGGCACGTTGCTCAACATCTTTTTGAATGTGAGGTAATAAAGTCTTTTGGCTACTGATATACGGATAACGGGAAAGTATTCCGATACCATAATATCCTCCTTTATAATCAATGGTCTTGCCATACAAGCCAAACATACCGGTATAATATGCCAGTTCGGAGATGAAATTTTTACCGTTCTGTTTCGGAGCACGTTCACGCTGTGTATTACAGTCTACTTCCTGCAAAGCCACAAAATCAGGAGAAAAAGATTTGATATGCATAGCCAATTCTTCCAAAGAGGCCAGCTCTCCAAAACGCAGGTTATAAGTCATCACGCGTATTCTCAAAGGTTCACTGGCATACAGACTGACCGTCAGCAAGACAAAAATAAAAAACAACATGTTTTTTTTCATACCAATAAGCTATAAAGGTTTCAATACAGATACAATAGGCAAATGATCCGAAGCATTAATCCCTGTAAAAACAGTGTGAGAAATTACATTAAACGCATTATCGGGTTTAAAGGCAATGTAATCGAGCTCGCGGTTGGGTTTGTCGGAAGGAATAGTAAACTTGGTTGGGTCATTATTGGTCCTTTTAAAGCCATTACTGTCTAATGAAGAAATAACAGAGTGATCCGGTTTCGAATTAAAATCGCCTCCTAAGATTACGGGAGCTCCTGTCAGTTTATTAAGTTCGGCTAAAACAAATGGAAATTGCTTTACACGTTCCGATTCCGTTACAGACAAATGCGTTGTAGCCAAATAAATATCCTTTCCTTTAAAAGTTATTCGAGCACTTCCTAATACATTACTTCCTCTTATTTGCTGTCCGTCTATTTCTGTGGGAAGTTTGTGGTTAACGATAGATCTCAGTTTATATTTAGACAAGATTCCGGCGCCATAGGCGCCTCTTCCATAGGTCTTTTGCTTAAAAAAATAATAATATTTGAATCCGGACAATTTAGAAAGCTCTTCTACTTGATCTATACCGAAGCTCCGGCTGGTACAAGAGTCTACCTCTTGCAAAAGTACGACATCCGGATTCTTTTCTTTCAACACCTTTGCTATATTATTCACTTCGGCATCCGATGGAACTCCCGAACCATAATAAGGTGCGCAATGACGAACATTATAACTCATGACAGCAAGATAGACCTTTTCCTCCGGATCGTCATCCCAACCGTTTCCGCCTGGAATCTCTTTGTCATTACCGCTTCCGCATCCAACCAAAGCACAACAAAAGTAAGTTACTGCTAATAAAATCTTTTTCATAGCTGTTTGATGTTTTAAATCGTCAAGCCTACATTTCTGCAGACTTGACTCTTAAATTTAATAATATACATTTTATTCCTCCCACCCGGGATTCTGTCCCAAAAGAGGATTTTTTGCCCGTTCTTCATAAGGTACAGGCCAAAGATAATGCTTCTTCGGATCAAAATAACGGACTCCACCCTCGGCTGTCGATTTTTCATGGATAACATCTCCAAATTCATCCAAGCCGGTATCCGGATACGGATTCTTGCCCAAGTCATTGAGACATACAGTTTCACTGGGACCGGTAATGGCACGTCCAAAACGAAGTTCTCCTTCTTTCCAACGTATAATATCGGCGTAGCGCATACCGTCAAAAGTCATCTCGATACGGCGTTCACGCTTCAGCTCTGTCCAAAGATCCATATTCCAACGTTTTAATTCATCCAGATTCATGCGATGCATTCCCACACGATCTCGCAACTTATTTACCGTATTATCAATCTCAGATTGTGTAAGAGTACCATTTAGTTTATAAAGCGCTTCGGCATACGTCAAGAGAATTTCCGGAAAACGTATCACATTCAAGTTATTATGTGCTTTATTGACCCCGGTCATACCCATTACACTGTATTTTTTAAAATAAAAACCAGTATAAGAATTAGCTCCATTTCTATTATTTCCACTCAATGAAGCAAATCGAGGTAAATTGAAAATTGTATTTATTTTATTAATATCAGGGTCTCCGTCATCTCCACCCGGCCATTTGTTACCTGGAGTATAAAGAGTCATTTTCATACGCGGATCCCTATTCTTAAAATAGTCTGCATAATGATTTTCAGGATATGTATACAAATCGGATGTAACTACATTGTCATTCTTGTAATACTCCAATCCTGTTTTCGCCGGTTTGCCATCAATACACAAATAAGCATCTACCAATGTTTTAGAAGCCATAAAGCGCACATAGTCAACAGGTGCGCAGATTTCCCTTGACGCATTATGCATACGCACATCTTTTATATATAGACTATATATAATCGATTCATTGTTGGAAGGATTAATTTCCACATCTCCTTCAGATTGATAAAGCTTTGCATAATCATACAACCCATAAGGACTATTCTTGATAATTTCTTCACAAGCAGCTTTCGCCACTTCATAGCGTTCGTTCTGAAGGGCAATACGCGCTTTCATCGCCAAAGCTCCCCAACGGTCAATACGCCCCACATTTCTGCCCGACTGTCTTTCAGCAGGCAATTTTTGTACAGCCCAATCCAAATCAGCTAATACATAATCTATGACTTGCTCTCTCGGATTACGTGGAACATAAGCTTCGTCCGCTGTAATGACGTGATCTACCCAAGGCACATCACCGAAAAAAGTAGTTAGCATAAAATATTCAAAAGCGCGAATTACCTTCACTTCAGCAGCATATGTATCTTTCACAGACTGATTGACTTTCGCTGTATTATAATTATCTAAAAAATTGTTGCAGATATAAATATATTCATATGCGTTCCTCCAATAAGAAGAAAACGGAAATCCGTCGGTATAAGTATGCTTTCCTCCCGACACTTTGCTCAGTCCGCTCGTAATATTGCCCCACATCACAGTTTCAGCAGTAGATTCTGCCCACTTGATCAATGTTTCATAATCGAAAGCGTTGTAACAAGGATATAAGGCAGCTCGCAATTGTTCCTCATTTTTCCAATAAGTTTCATTGGTCACCGAATCCTGAGGATATTTGTCCAAGAAGTCCGAACACGACGAACTTATAAACAAGCCCATCAATAATACTCCTATACAACTATATTTTTTCATAATATTCTGATATTTAATTAAAACGTTACAGACATACCAAATACATAAGTTTTCACCTGAGGATAAGAGGCTCCTGATGTTTCCCGTACCTCCGGGTCGTAAGCGCCGAAATAATTGGTAAAAGTCAATAAATTATCGGCAGAGACGTATGCCCTCAAATTAGAAATACCCAAACGGACCAGCCATTTTTTTGGAAAAGTATAACCTAACTGTATATTTTTCAGACGAAGGTAAGAAGCGTCTTCCAACCAATAATCGCTAA
Source organism: Bacteroides pyogenes (assembly GCF_014196225.1). Taxonomy (GTDB): domain Bacteria; phylum Bacteroidota; class Bacteroidia; order Bacteroidales; family Bacteroidaceae; genus Bacteroides; species Bacteroides pyogenes_A. Next base: position 175,199 of record NZ_JACIDI010000005.1, read on the forward strand.
ATAATAAATTGTGGGTCTGCCCCTGATAAAGTCTTGGGTAAGAAGCGCTCGGATTGTTGGGTGTCCATCTGTCCAAGTGTTCAACCTTCGGAGTAGAATAGTCATTAATAAAGCAATGGCGTGCCTCTTCTTCCAAATACCCGTTTACCTTTCCCACACCTTGCAAATAGAAGCTGAAGTCCCATCCTTTCCATGATAGATAACCTTTGAAAGAGTAAGTGTAATGAGGAAACGGATCACCGAATACAACCTTATCGTATTCATCAATTATTCCATCAGGAATATTTTCCGGACCACTGATATCTCTATATTTAATATCACCCGGTTGTACGATACCTGTGCTCGTTTTAGGAACTACAAAGTTCGGATTAATATATTTACCGTCATCGTTCTTTCCTTCAAAATCTGAAATTTGAGCCAATCCATCAGTCAGATAGCCATAATAAGCACCGATCGCATCTCCTATTCTACGGATCTTATTGCCTAAAGTCGGCTCACTGGATCCCAAATCCGTAATTTTATTTTTTGAATCGGATATATTAAAATTGGCGCCATATTTTACCTGTCCTATGCGGTCACGCCAAGCGAGGTCGATCTCCCATCCCCTATTTTCGATTTTACCCATGTTTTCAAAAGGCAGAAAAGCAGATTTAGTCACACCCACAATGGTAGGATATACAGGTTTTACCAAAGCATTCACATTCTCTTTCTTAAACCAGTCAAACGACATAATAAGTCGGTTATTCATAAAATTCAAGTCCACACCCGTATTCAGCATACGGATTGTTTCCCACTTGATGTTTTTATTACCGAGTTTTTTCTGCACGAATCCTACATTGTTAAGTCCACCTATAGGATATGACTTTTCAACACGTTCAATTGGAGTAAGATACGGATAGAAACTATCACCTACATTCTGGTTACCCAATTCACCCCATGATACTCTCAGTTTTCCCGATTCCAGAACAGGTTTGGCAAATTGCATAAAACTTTCTTTGGTAAAGTTCCATCCTGCGGAGAATGAAGGGAAATATCCCCAACGGTTATTCTTCGCAAATCGAGAAGTACCATCTATACGCATATTAGCTTCAAATAAATACTTTTCATCGTATGCATAGTTGAAACGTCCAAAATAAGATTGAAGTGCCCAATCTTTTTTATTACCTCCATTGGTCAGATCCTCAGTCCCGGTATCCAGAACAAAAATATTGTCTAATAGAATATTCTTGCGACTTCCATCCAACTCGCTATAGTCATACCACTCTTGGGAGTATCCCAACAAAGCTCCAAGTTCATGTTTCTTGATGTTTTTTTTATAGTTCAGTGTCAGTTGCAGACTTTGTGTCAATGCGTCTTGATGACCTTGATACACATAATTTTTCATTGCCTCATTATCCGGATCAGGCACCCCGTTCGGATCGAATTCCGGCAAAGTAGGACGAAATTGGTCGGTCTCCCGGAAGTAATAATTGGCTGAATATTGACCATTCAGATAAAGATCCTCAATAATCTTGAGATTGGCTTCTACGATAGCGTTTAATGTTCTTGACTTTCTGCTTTCTGTTCCACCTTCATAAGCTACATATAGGGGATTTATCACAGAACCGGTCGCCCAATAAGAAGTATCATGCCACACCCCGTTTTCATCTTGCTTTTTCCACTTAACGGGCAACAATGGCGACATACGTTGGGCCAACCTAAACACCCCGGATGTTCCGGAAAATCCGGATGTAGTCCGATAATAATCCACAAAACTGACTGCCCCATTCAAATTCAGCCGATTATTCAATTCTGTATTTACGCTGATGCGTGCATTATGGCGTCTCGACTTAAAGGCATCCCCTACTACTAAACCGTCTTGATTCAAATAACCGTATGACATGAAATAGCCGCTTTTCTCGCCGCCTCCCCTTACACTGACAGAATGTCCCGTCTGCAATGCGTTCTTTTTAAAAAGTTCATTTACCCAATCGGTATTCGAATATTCATTGGGAGATTCTCCCGAATCGTACTTTGCAAAAGCATCTTCACCGTAAGGTTTAGAGAAACCCGCAGCGCTCATCGCCTCGTTGTATAATTCCATATATTGTCTTCCGTTCACCTCCTCCGGTAATGCGGTAGGTGCTTGGAATCCCACATAGCCTGTATAGATTATCTGCGCTTTCTCCTGTTTGCGACCTTTCTTGGTTGTTATCAAAATCACGCCATTGGCTGCACGAGCTCCATAAATAGCTGCCGAAGCCGCATCCTTGAGTACCGATATACTTTCAATATCGCTCGGATTCAGCAGGTTCATATCCCCGCCGGCTATTCCATCAATTAAAATCAAAGGCGAGGTACTGCTATTAATGGTATTTACGCCGCGAATCTTAATATCCGGAGCAGCACCGGGTTGACCGGATGAAGAAGTAACGGTTACTCCCGGCAGAAGACCTTGCAAACCCGAACTCAGATTGGGCACCGGACGGTCTTCCAGGGCATCGCCCTTTACCATTGATACGGCGCCTGTCAAGTTTACCTTCTTTTGAACGCCATAACCCACTACGACTACATCATCCAGTGTCACAGCATCCTCTGTAAGAACGACATCCAACACTCCTTCTTCACGAACTTCCCGATTAAAATCCGCATATCCTATGTAAGAAAATGTAACCGTACTTCCCAAAGGCACATTTAGTGAATAATTACCGTCAATGTCGGTTGTGGTGCCATGCGATGTTCCAGGCACAAAAACGGTAACTCCAATAATAGGTTCACCTGTTTGTCTATCGGTTACCCTGCCTTTAATACGCACCCTATTCTTATCATCTAATCTACCCTTCTGTACCACCTTGTTAAAAAGTAAAATGCAACTCTCCTGAAAGCGGAATCCCACATTTGTGTTTTGAAACAAATCCCGAAGCACTTTCTCAAGAGTTTTATTTCTCACATTCAAGCTAACCTTAAGGTTAGGATCTACAAACTCTTTACTGTAAGCCACATCCATCGAAGATTGTTTGCCAATAATTTGCATGGCCTTTTCCAAAGAAACATCCCGCATTTTTACAGAAATTTTCTGGCTCTGAGCCAAGGCGGAAAGCGGAATGAAAAAACAAAATCCGCCTACCATACACCACAATCGGATGTATGAAAAAAAGTGTTTTTTTTCCATGAATAAAAATTTTGTAATTATTAGATTTATGGACTTTATTTTATCACATACGCGTATTCTGATTTTTTTATGATTCGAACAGGAGTAATAGACTCCATCATCTTCAACACATTGCTAAGATCCCCTCCTTTGGTTGACAAATTATACGTATAGCCTCGTATCTTATCGTTTTCAATCTCGAACGAGACATCAAACTGTCTGGAAAGCACTTTCAAAACAGATTCCAAGGTGGCATTTCGAAATGTCAGGCGATTTTCCTTCCACCCAGAAGCTTCCTTATAATATTCATTCTTTGAAATCTTACAGCTACCATGCACTCTGTTGTATACTGCAGTTTGTCCGGGCCTCATGATATGCAAAGCCGCATTCTCCATAAAACGCCCTATACTGATTTTCCCCTCATCCAAAGTTGTAATAACCTCCTCATCGCTTGGGTAAGCCGAAATATTGAAGCTTGTTCCTGTCACCTGCACTTGCAAATCTCCGGCAGTTACATAAAAAGGATGTTCGGGATCACTCTTTACTTCGAAATAAGCCTCGCCTTCGAGAGCTACCCTCCGCTCATTTCCCACAAACTGTTCCGGATATGTCAGCTTGGTATCCGAATTCAGCCACACACGACTTCCGTCGGTCAACATGACTATTATCTTATCTCCTTTCAAAACTGCTACTTCCCGGCTTAGAGGCTTTTTCGAGCGACCCGCAAAGTTGTAAGTAAAATACCCGACATTACCGACCACCAGCAAAACAACTGCAGTCCATTTCAACAGAAAAGCCAACGAATGACGCTTCCTTTTTTTCATCCGTGCATAAATATGGTCGTACGCCTCAAACTCGTCAAATTCCGGCAGACTCTTTTTGCCCAGATCCAAAGGTTTGTTTTCCAATATCAAATTCACATCTTTGTCAAGATAACGTTCGATGTAATCTATGATTTCACTGTCTATACTATATTTCTTCCCTCTCTGCATTTTATCAGCTCTTTATACATAATACACAAAGGAAACTCAAAAGTATGATATGAAAATAAAAAAATTATAGAAGGAGCAAACATAATGTAGCGGCTTCCCGAATCCAAAACTTAATTTGCTTGAGCGATTGGCTGTATTGAAATTTAATTGTGTTCACCGAAAGTCCCAGTACATCGGCAATTTCCTGATTAGAATATTTTCCGGATATTTTCATAAAAAAGATTTTCTTTCTCTGGGGCGAAAGTTTATCCACTACATGCTTAATCAACTCCAGTTGTTCTTGTTCCAGCTCTTGCTCTTCAACATCGCCGCCATCAATATAGTTCAACATCTCAAGGCAGTCTTCCAATACAAAAATGTTGGTTTTCGAATCACGTAAAATATTCAGCAAATCATTCTTTAGCATAGTAAACAGCAGATGGTTGATAGGAATATCCTCTTGCAGATCTTCCCGCTTAAGCCATAACTTCATAAATAAGTTTTGAACGGCATCTTCCGCCAATGTCTTATTACAAAGATACTTAAAAGACAAGATGTAAGCCTGCCGGGCATATTTCTTGTAAATCACAGTAAAAGCAAGGCAATTGCCACGCTTCAGCTGTGCCACTAACGCTTTTTCCTCTATCGATAACATCTCTTTCATATCCAAGCCACTATCAAACCAACTCATTTGCTTTCTCCACAAAGATAATGAATATCTCCCTACAAAAAAACGATACTCCGATTCACATCGGAGTACCGTCACAACACAAACACAAAATAAAACACGACAAAACTACTACTCAATCGGGACGTTCGTGCCGGGGAGGCACAGCTACCTTCAACACATATTCACATACACACTGACGGTCCGATCCCGATCGGTTACAAGAGCCAAGGGCTCTTATTCTGCTGAAATTATTATTGTATACCTCTTTCACGAAGTTTCAATTGCCAATCCCACGCAGACCGCAACGTATCTTCCAACGTTTCTACCGCTTTCCACCCGAGCTCGTTATTGGCAAAGTCCGGATTGGCCCACACCTTCTCGATATCTCCCGCACGACGGCCTACAATCTGATAATTCAGTTTTACTCCGGTAGCTTTCTCAAATCCCCGGATCAACTCCAATACGGAAACTCCGCGTCCCGTACCGATATTGAAGACTTCCACTTTCTCTTTCTGGGCCTTCTCCAAGATGCGGCGGATAGCTATCACATGTGCTTTTGCCAGATCCACCACATTGATGAAATCGCGGATGCAAGACCCGTCGGGGGTGTTGTAATCATCTCCGAACACACTCAGTTTTTCACGGATACCGATCGCCGTTTGAGTGAGGTAAGGAACAAGATTCTGTGGCACTCCACTGGGAAGCTCGCCCAGCAATGCCGTGGGATGCGCGCCGATCGGATTGAAGTAACGCAGCATGATCGCGTTTATCGGAGCCCCCGAAGCCACCGTATCGCGAATAATTTCCTCATTGATCTGTTTCGTATTTCCGTAGGGAGATTCCGCTTTCTTAATCGGCGCTTTCTCCGTTACCGGCAATTCATCAGGCTGACCGTATACCGTGCAGGAAGAAGAAAAAACAATTCCTTCCACTCCATGTTTGGGCATCAATTCGAGCAGGTTGATCAGAGAAACCAAATTGTTTCGATAATAAAGCAGCGGTTTCTCGACCGATTCGCCCACCGCTTTGCTGGCAGCAAAGTGAATGATTGCTTTGATCCCTTTATATTTGGCAAACAAAGCATCAAGTCCGGCAAAATCCAGACAGTCCAGCTTTTCGAAAGCAGGGCGGATACCTGATACCTTTTCAATGTTGTCAACCACGTCGGCACTTGAATTCGACAGATTATCTATAATTACGACTTCGTATCCGCTGTTTTGCAGCTCTACAACGGTATGAGAGCCGATATATCCTGTTCCCCCCGTTACTAAAATTCTTTCTTTCATATTATCTCCGGCGATTGGTTCATCGTTTCCTTCCGTTCGATTCACAAAAATATAGAATTAAAACGAAAAACCAATCATATTATGTAAAAAGTTATAAAATAAAATCCTTTTTTTATACGACGCCCGAAAAGCCCATGAATGCCATTGCCAGCAGACCGGCGGTAATCAGAGCGATAGGGGTTCCCCGCATGGCTTTCGGCACTTTTACCAGACTCATCTGCTCGCGCAGCCCCGCAAAAAGAATCAGAGCCAGGCCGAATCCCAGAGCGGTGGAAAAAGCATATACCACACCGGTCAGCAGATCATAGTCTTTCTGAATCACCAGAATGGCGACACCCAGGATACAGCAGTTGGTCGTAATCAATGGCAGGAAAACTCCCAGCGCCTGATACAGGGCGGGCGACACTTTCTTCAGGATAATCTCCACCATCTGCACCAGAGCGGCAATGACCAGAATGAACGTGATGGTTTGCAGATATCCTAATCCGAAAGCGTCCAGCACGAACTTCTGAATGAGGAAAGTCACAATGGTAGCGATTGTCAATACGAATGTAACCGCAGCGCTCATGCCCATTGCCGTTTCCACTTTCTTCGAAACTCCCAGAAACGGGCAGATTCCCAGAAATTGCGACAATACGATGTTGTTCACAAAGATTGCCGAGATAAAAATCAATATATATTCCATAATGAATTCCTAATTATCGAGTTATCAATTACATTCAGGCTTTTTTCAGGCTGTTGATCACCGCGATGAGGTATCCCAGTGCGATGAACGCGCCGGGAGCCAGTACGAACAGCAGCATGCCGTACTCTTCGGGCAGAATCGCCAGATTGAACACCTTGCCTGTTCCCAAAAATTCGCGCACAGCTCCCAGCAGCGTCAGCGCGAATGTGAAGCCGAGCCCCATCCCTATGCCGTCGAACATCGCGGCCACCGGATTATTCTTCGCGGCGAAGGCTTCGGCACGGCCCAATACGATACAGTTCACCACGATCAGCGGGATAAAAAGCCCCAACGTAGCATACAGTTCGGGCACATAAGCCTGCATAATCATCTGAAGCAGGGTCACGAACGAAGCGATAACCACAATAAACGAAGGAATACGCACCATATCGGGAATCAGTTTCTTCACCGACGAAATCACCACGTTCGAGCAAATAAGCACAAACATGGTAGCCAGCCCCATGCCCATGCCGTTGATGGCGGAAGAGGTCGTACCCAACGTAGGACACATACCGAGCAGGAGCACAAAAATGGGATTTTCTTTAAGAATCCCGTTTATCATTACTTTCAAGTTATCCATAGCTGTCTTCTCCTTTCTTAATAAATAGAATCATTAGCCGTCTCTTCGCCCGCAGGTGCGGCGGAAAGCTCGTTTTTCTGCGACGCTCCGGTAACTGCGTTCACATCCGATTCACCTTCCCGGTAAGCCTGGTAAGCGGCATTCACAGCATTCAGGAAAGCGCGTGAAGTGATGGTCGAGGCCGTGATGGCATCCACTTGCCCCCCGTCTTTGTTCACTTTCAGTTCTCCTTCTCCCGGGTTCAGGCCCAGAATCGACTTCGGACTACTTCCGTGCAGTACTCCCTTCTCTCCTTTCGACGGAGAATACGCTCCGAACCATTTGTCGGCTTTCGAGCCCAGTCCCGGCGTTTCGGCGTGGGCCAGCAACGAGTAGTTGTAAATCCTGCCTTCGGCATCGAAGCCCACCAGCACTTTCAGTTCGCCGCCGAATCCCATCGACTTCGACTCCACCGCGCTGCCTATCCATTCTCCGTCTTTCTTGGCGGGATACACAATGAAGTTCACTATTTTCTTTCCGTCTTTTTCACCGAAAAGAGTATCGCTTTCTTCCACCGGATTGTTCGTAAACTCCGGAAGCACCTCTTTCAGGGCTTGATTCAGAGCCTTGGCATTGGCTTCGGCTATCGGTCCTTTCGTCAGCTCGTTCACCCAGGCAAGCAGAGACACCGAAACCACCGTGACGCCCGTCAGCACGAGCAACATATTCTTTAAAGATGATTGTAACTTTTTCATTTCTTCTTAGCCACCTCCCCGAAGCGTTTAGGTTTACAATAAGTATTAATGAGCGGAGTGAACGCGTTCATAATGAGAATCGCGAACGACATCCCTTCGGGATAAGCGCCAAACAAACGAATAACGACTGTCAGCAGACCGATGCAAACACCGTAAATCAGCATTCCTTTCTTGCTCATCGGCGAAGTCACGTAATCGGTAGCCATAAACACCGCTCCCAACATCAGTCCTCCCGAAAGCAACTGCATCATCGGCGATACGTATTTCACGGGGTCAGCCAGATGCATCAACCCTGCAAACACAAATACGGTAGCAAAGATAGATACGGGAATATGCCAGGTGATAATCTTCTTCCAGAGCATGTAAACGAGCCCGAATAGCAACGCCAGCGCACTCACCTCGCCGATACATCCGCCGCTCTGCCCGATCAGCAGGCTGAAAGCATCGGGTAATTCGGCCAAAGCGGCCGTATTTCCGTGAATGGCCTGCTTCATCAACGCCAGCGGAGTGGCCGCCGTAGTAGCGTCGGTGTAAGCCGTCAGTTGTCCCGCTACGGGCCAGCTGGTCATCTGCACGGGAAACGAGAGCAGCAGGAACACACGTCCCGCCAACGCCGGGTTGAAAGGATTGCAACCCAGTCCGCCGAACGACATTTTCCCTACGCCGATAGCGAACAGAGCACCCAGAACGATGATCCATAGAGGCAGGTTCGACGGCAGGTTGAATGCGAGCAGTACGCCCGTAATCATGGCCGAACCGTCGAGTATCGTCGTTTCCGGTTGTTTCATTAAGAATTTAACGATCGCCCATTCGAACAACAGGCAGGCCGCCACCGAAGTAGCCGTTACGATGAGGGCTCCCAGCCCGAAAAAATAGAGAGACACCAGAAAAGCCGGCACAAGCGCGATGAGCACCCCGTACATGTTTTTCTGTATGCTGTCTCCGCTATGCACGTGGGGCGACAGTGATACGATCAATTTATTTTCCATATTCCTTTATTTTTTAACTTGACGTGCACGAATCATCGCTCCCACCTTTCCTTTACCCAGACGGCAATAGTCCAGCAACGGCCGATTGGCGGGACAGGTAAACTGGCACGACCCGCACTCGATGCAATCCATGATCTTTTCTTTTTCCATTCTTTCAAAATCTCCGTTTTCCGACAAAGCCCCGAGCAGATAAGGCTCCAGCCCCATGGGGCAAGCGTTTACGCACTTCGAGCAGCGGATGCAAGTCTGCACCCTGCCCCGCTTCGCTTCTTTGCGGTTCATGATCAGGATACCCGAACTTCCTTTCGCGATGGGAACTTCGACATTCATCAAAGCCTTTCCCATCATCGGGCCGCCTCCTATCACCTTTCCGGTATCCTCGGGCAGTCCGCCGCAAGCGTCTATCAGCTGGCTCATCGGCGTACCTACGCGCACCAGGAAATTCGAAGGTTTCGCCACCGATTTTCCCGTCACCGTAATCACCCGTTCGAACAGGGGTTTGTTCTTCTGCACCGCTTCGTACACGGCAAAAGCCGTTCCTACGTTCTGCACCACCGCGCCCGTCGAGATGGGTAGCGCGCCGCTAGCCACCTGCCGCTTCGTAATGGCGTCTATCAGTTGCTTCTCACCGCCTTGAGGATATTGCACCTTCAGCGGAATCACCTCGATGCCCGCATACGTCGAAGCCACCTTTGTCATTAGCTTGATGGCGTCCGGCTTGTTGTTCTCAATTCCGATGAACGCCTTGTTCACTTTCACCGCTTTCATCAGAATGGAAACGCCCACCATGATTTCCTCCGCATGTTCCAGCATCAGCTGATGGTCGGCAGTCAGGTACGGTTCGCACTCCACCGCGTTGATAATTAAGCATTCCGCCTTGAACGACGGCGGCGGAGTCAGCTTCACTTGAGCAGGGAAACAAGCCCCTCCTAATCCCACGATGCCTGCATCGGCAATTTTTTTCACAATTTCTTCGGACGACAATTCGCACTCTTTCACCAATGTCGTGCTCCGGTCTATCGTCTCTTCCCACTCATCGCCTTCCACATCTATATAAATGGCAGGCTTCGCATAGCCGCTGGCATCTACCACCGTATCTATCTTCACCACTTTCCCGCTCACGGAAGAATGGATGGCAGCCGAAACGAAACCGGAAGGTTCGGCAATCTTCGTGCCCACCTTCACCATATCCCCCTTGCCTACCACAGGACGGGCAGGAGCGCCGATATGCTGTCCCAGCAGGATGATTGCCTTTTGGGGAACCTCCGCCGCGATAATGGGTTGATGTGCCGACAGTTTATTTTCGTGTGGATGAACTCCACCGATTGAAAATGTCTTTAGCATACAATTCTGTATTATAATTCTGTTGATTTCTTCTTTTTTTAAAAAAAGCCGGAGTTTTTCCGAAGCCGGCCGTTCACTATGCCCCCGCGCCTTGATTTGCCGCCTCTCCGGCCACCATCTCAACTTCCTTCGGCTTACGCGGAGGGAAATTCAGTTCGATGATCGTATGCTGCGGGCAAACCTCCACGCACTTGCGGCACGATTTGCATTTGTACGGATCGATATAAGCCAAATTGCTTTCGAGAGCAATCGCCTCGAACGGACAAGTCTTTACACACTTGCCGCAACCGATACAACTTACCGCACATGCCTTGCGTGCCGTCGCTCCCTTGTCTTTATTCACGCAGGATATGTACACGCGACGCGATTTCTTCCCTTTGGGGCGTATTTCTATAATCAATTTCGGACAAGCTTTCACGCAAGCCTCGCAAGCTGTACACTTCTCTTCGTCGACTTCCGGCAACCCTGTTTCGGGATTCATGTGAATCGCGTCGAACTGGCAGGCATCCACGCAATCTCCGCATCCCAGACAACCGTAGCTGCATCCCGTCTCGCCTCCGTACAGCGAAGCGGCGATCGCACAGCTTCTGGCACCGTCGTATTGGTTGATACGCGGGCGATTGGCGCAAGTTCCGTTACATCTCACCACCGCCACCTTCGGTTCGCTTTCAGTAGCCGCCAGTCCCAGAATGTCTGCAATCTGTGCCATAACAAGCTGTCCGCCTACGGGGCAGTACTTTCCCTCCAGCGAACCCGCTTTCACACAAGCGTCGGCAAAACCGCTGCATCCGGGGTAACCACATCCGCCGCAATTGGCCTGAGGCAATACTTCCCCTACCTGCGCAATCCGCGGATCTTCATACACAGCAAATTTCTTGGAGGCCGCATAAAGCACGGCAGCCAGCACCAGCGCTATGGAACCCAACGAAACCACTGCAATCAGAATCAAATTCATAATGTTTGTTAGTTATTTATTTGGTTTTACAGTAAATGAAAATTTTCGCTTCAAACGCGATTTGTTCAGCCACAAGATAAGGTAGTAGGGCAACAACACGGCCAATGCGCCGATTCCTGCGTACATTTCGCTCCCCGTCCATGCCATAAGCAGAAACAGCGAAACAACCAGAAGTGCCAAAGGAATTACAAAAGCCAGAATCACCGCCATCACCCCCATCGATGTGGCAGCTACCACTGTCACCTCCTCGCCCGTATGGTACGAAGCTGCCGCGGGATCGAAAATATCGATTACCTTTTCCTGACTGTCGGCGGAAGAACAATGTCCCTTTATGCTGCAAGAAGCGCATGCCGATGTTTGGACAATCCTCACCGACAGATGAGAATCTTGTATGTTTTCCACAACACCCGGATGAGTTATAGTATCATTTGTCATTTTGCCGGACTCACCATTTATAGTTGATGCCGAAACTCAACAATTCTTTTAACTGGAAATAACTGTTGCCTTCATTAGGTTTCGCACTGTCGTCGAAGCGCGCATGGATATAAAGTTTAGTAGACAAATAACGGTTCAGCACGAAGTTAAATGTATTTTCCCATTCCACACGAGCCCAATGATAGTTCGTCAGATAGTTGAGACGCGACTCCAGCGTCACCGAACGCATGATCACCCAATTGAGCGTAGGCTTAATCTGCGAACCGAAGTCGTTTTTCGAGCATTTTCCCTCTTCCAGACCGAACTTCACCTCATCCACCTCTTTATTTCCCACATAGCGCAGATTATACATCAAAGGAGCAACAAATACCGAAAGGTTATATTTCTTCTTCTTCACCTTATAGTCCATACCGACGCTGACCGACAAATCCGCCGGAGCCAGAAAAGCCGAAATCAGCTCTTCGCTGTTGGCCTTATACCCGTGGCAAAACTGCGTCTTGAATTCCGACGAAATGGTATAATACCAGTTCTTTACCGCCCGCAGCCCCAACTTGTTCGTCATTCTGAACTGGTCGGTGGTGATCAGGTAATCGTGAAACTTGTCCGAAGGCGTAGAGCTCATGCCCAACTTCGCTTCCACCTGATTTTCAAACAGTATCTTCTCATTATCGTTATAGTTGGCAAAAAGCTGCAAGGCAGCCAGTCCGGAATAGTTGCTCTCCCCTCCTTTGTACCAGTTGTCCGAAACGTGATTCTGGCTAATCTGTAAAGATCCGACACCCCCGGTTATCCACCAGTTGGGTTTCCTGATCAGCATATCCGCCTGTCCCACATCCCCATTCATCTCTTCGGGTTCGAACAGGTGAATCACTCTGGCTTTGGAAGAAATTTTCGGCTTCAGATCACTGCGAAACACATCCCTGCTCATAATGCGGTCTTCGGTAGTGACCACCAGTTCCGGGCGGTTCAGATACAGGTTCATCAACGCCTTGTCCACCAGCTCGTTCACACGCTTATATCGGGTGAAGGGCGCATCGTCGAAAGCCAGCAGGCTGTCGGCAAAGCACTCCCGTTCGGTGCCCGGGCGAAAAGGCGCCCACTCCACCGTCGAATAGCGGGCTATGGGCGAACGGTAATAAGCGGGCAGGGTAAAAAGCCGGTAATAAGCGGGATCGGAAGCGATATAACGCTCGGGTACCGAAGGGTCGTTCAGGTAATCCAACTGTCCGATATATTTATTATATAATATAGAGACGGTATCCGGTTTCGAAGTATTTCCGTGCGTATTCAGCTTCAGCATCAGATATCGGCTCAAACCTGTGGAAAGCGAATCCGTTCTACTTACCCCCGTTTCCGCAATATTCATATTTATGGCCTGTACGGAAAATGCCGAAGCAAAAAGCCATGCAAAAACCGTCGGCAAAAAAAAACGTCTCCTCATGATATTTCTAAATTTTGGCACAAAAATACATTATTTTGTTTAGAATTCATAGCAATCTTTTAAAATTGCATTTTTTAATAATTTTGTAAGGGCGAAACTCTCCGACTTCCTCTTTTTTTTATAATTTTGCAGTTTTTAATTCCGATCATACTACATAAGTAAACATAATTTAAACAGTTACAGCTGTGGGAGAAACAAAGTATATTTTTGTTACCGGCGGTGTGGCCTCTTCACTCGGAAAAGGCATCATTTCATCGTCCATCGGTAAGTTGCTGCAAGCAAGAGGTTATAAGGTAACCATTCAAAAGTTCGACCCGTACATCAATATCGATCCGGGCACATTGAATCCTTATGAACACGGAGAGTGCTACGTCACCGTAGACGGCCACGAGGCCGATCTCGACCTGGGACACTACGAGCGTTTCCTGGGCATACAGACCACCAAGGCAAACAACATCACTACGGGGCGTATCTATAAAAGCGTCATCGACAAAGAGCGCCGGGGCGACTATCTGGGCAAGACGATCCAGGTGATTCCCCACATCACCGACGAGATCAAGCGGAACGTGAAGCTGCTGGGCAACAAATACAAGTTCGATTTCGTGATTACCGAAATCGGAGGTACGGTAGGCGATATCGAATCGCTTCCTTATCTCGAAAGCATCCGTCAGTTGAAGCGCGAGCTGGGCAAAAACGCTCTTTGCGTGCACCTCACCTACGTACCCTATCTGGCGGCTGCCGGAGAGCTGAAGACCAAGCCGACGCAACATTCGGTGAAAGAGCTTCAAAGCGTCGGAATCCAGCCCGATGTCATCGTCCTTCGCGCGGAGCATCCGCTGAACGAAGGATTGCGCAAGAAAGTGGCCCTGTTCTGCAATGTGGACGAGAAAGCGGTAGTGCAATCGCTCGACGCGTCCACCATCTACGAAGTGCCTCTGCTGATGCAGGAGCAGGAGCTCGACTCCACCATCCTCGAAAAGATGGGACTTCCCTTGGGCGAGACTCCCGAACTGGGACCCTGGCGCACTTTCCTCGAACGCCGTCATGCCGCCCGGACGAAGGCTCCGGTAAATATCGCACTAGTGGGGAAATACGATTTGCAGGACGCTTATAAATCCATCCGCGAGGCGCTGTCGCAGGCGGGAACATACAACGACAGGGAAGTGGAAGTACACTTCATCAACAGCGAAACCCTCACCGACGAAAATGTGGCGGAAACGCTGAAAGGCATGGCGGGCGTCATGATCGGTCCGGGATTCGGGCAACGGGGCATCGACGGCAAGTTTGTCGCCATCAAATACACCCGCACGCACGACATCCCAACCTTCGGCATCTGTCTGGGCATGCAGTGCATCGCCATCGAATTCGCGCGCAACGTGCTCGGTTATGCCAACGCCAACTCGCGCGAGATGAATGAAAAAACGCCTCACAATGTCATCGACATCATGGAAGAGCAGAAGGCCGTAACCAACATGGGCGGAACCATGCGTCTGGGAGCTTACGAATGCGTGTTGCAGAAAGGATCGAAAGCTTTCGAAGCCTACGGGAAAGAGCACATTCAGGAACGCCACCGCCATCGCTACGAGTTCAACAACGACTACAAGGCGCAATACGAAGCTGCCGGCATGAAGTGTACGGGCATCAATCCCGAATCGGACTTGGTGGAAATCGTCGAGATACCCGCGCTGAAATGGTTTGTCGGAACACAGTTCCATCCCGAATACGGTAGTACGGTACTCAACCCTCACCCGTTGTTTCTCGCTTTTGTAAAGGCAGCTATCGAAAACGAAAAAACAAGTATTAATTAATTCTCTATAATCAACAAAGATGGATAAAAACACCATTACAGGTCTCGTGCTGATAGGCATATTGCTGATCGGATTCAGCATACTGAGTCGCCCGAGTCAGGAGCAGCTTGCCGCACAAAAGAGATACTACGACTCTATCGCTCTGGTACAGCAGCAGGAAGAAGCGCTGAAAGCCAAAACCGAAGCCGCGCTCGCAAGCCAAAAGCAAACGGCGGTCGCCGCCGATTCTTCCGCCTTATTCTTCAATGCGGCAAAGGGAGCCGAATCGCCGGTCATCATCGCCAACAATCTGGCCGAAATCACACTCACCACCAAAGGCGGACGGGTACGGTCGGCTATGCTGAAAGAATATAAGGGGCAAGACAAAAAGACGCCTGTCGTTCTTTTCAGCGAAAACGACGCCGCCATGAGCTTCAACTTCTACAACAAGCAGGGGGCCATACAGACCAAAGACTACTACTTTACGCCTGTCAACAAGACCGACAGCAGCGTGGTGATGCGTCTCGAAGCGGATGCGCACAGCTATATCGACTTCATCTATACGCTCAAACAAGACAGTTACCTGATGGATTTCCGCATTCAGGCCACCGGCATGGCGGACAAGCTGGCGAACACGGAATATGTCGATATCGAATGGAGCCAGAAAGCGCGCCAGCTCGAAAAAGGGTTTGGGTTCGAAAACCGCCTCGCCGAACTGACTTATAAGCTGAGCGGAGGAAAGGTGGACAATCTCTCCGCTGCCAAAGACGACGAGAAGCAACTCGAAGGACGCGCCGACTGGATCGCCTTCAAGAACCAGTTCTTCTCCTCCGCGCTCATCGCCGCACAGGATTTCGACAAGGTATCGGTACGCTCCAAGTTACAGAAAGAGGGAAGCGGATACGTCAAAGACTACTCCGCCGAGATGAACACCTTCTTCGATCCCACCGGAGCCAAACCTACCGAATTGTTCTTTTATCTGGGTCCGAACCATTTCAAAACGCTCAAAGCGCTCGACAAAGGACGCGAAAACAAATGGCAACTGCACCGGCTGGTCTATCTGGGATGGCCTGTCGTGCGCACCATCAACCAATACATCACTATCAATGTGTTCGATTGGCTCACCCGTTGGGGACTGAGCATGGGTGTCGTTCTGCTCATCCTCACCATTCTGGTCAAGGCGGCAGTATATCCCGCCACATGGAAAACCTATATGTCGTCGGCCAAGATGCGTGTGCTGAAGCCTAAAATAGAGGTAATCAACAAGAAATACCCGAAACAGGAAGACGCCATGAAGAAACAACAGGAAGTAATGGCACTTTACAGCCAGTACGGGGTGAGTCCGATGGGCGGATGCCTGCCGATGATACTGCAATTTCCCATCCTGATGGCGTTGTTCATGTTCGTACCGAGTGCCATCGAGTTGCGTCAGGAGAGCTTCCTCTGGGCAGACGACCTTTCCACCTACGACGCATTCATCCATTTCCCATTCCACATCCCGTTCCTGGGCAGCCACCTCAGCCTGTTCTGCGTGCTCATGACGGTGACCAATATTCTGAACACCAAATACACCATGTCCATGCAGGACACCGGTGCGCAACCGCAGATGGCGGCGATGAAATGGATGATGTACCTCATGCCGGTGATGTTACTGTTCGTGCTCAACACCTACCCTGCCGGTTTAAACTACTACTATTTCCTCTCGACGCTCATCAGCGTAGGAATCATGATCATGCTCCGCAAAACGACCGACGAAGAAAAACTCCTCGCTATTCTCGAAGCGAAAAAGAAAGATCCGAAGCAAATGAAAACCTCCGGATTTGCCGCCCGTCTGGAAGCGATGCAGAAACAGCAGGAGCAACTGATGAAAGAACGTCAGCAAAAGCAAAACCGAAACAAGAAATAAGAGTACCGACCGACGGTTTCTCAAGCAAAATAGCCGGGCGATTTCGATCGTCCGGCTATTGTTTTATATATGATAAAGTCATCCCAAACACATTTTCCCAAAGCAATCGATGCTTCATTCGGCATCATTCTTAGCATTTTCATATTTTTAACTACAAAAGTTGTAGATTTCATCCGTTTATTGACCATCTTTGCAAAAAAAATAAGCGGTATGATGACTTCCTCTTATGTCACGTATAGAAAATACCACAAATGGATACTCTGAGATTTTATTTTTATTATTTCGATTCTCTTTTTACAGGATTTGCGCCGATCATTCGTATTACTGTTTTCGCAGTAATGCTTCTGAGCCTCTTATATATAACTTTTTTATTCCGGCTTTTTATCATTCAAAACAAAATAAAAAGAAAAAAGAAAAGATGGGAGCATCTTAAACAAACGTACCGGCAAAAAATCAACCGGATAATCTATGCCCCTTACAATATGGACCAAGAGGAAATCGCAGAAGAAATGGGTATCCGCATAAACACTTTTAAAAAGAGATGGCAAAAAGAAAATCTGTCCAAACTGATTTTATATGTAAAAAACGAAGAAGAGAAGAATAAAGAAGAAGATATTTCCTCTCTCAACGACAATAATTACAGGACATTACTCGACCTCTTCCGGATTAATAAATACTGGCTAAAAGAGCTTTCCAACCGGAATATCCGGCGTAAAAAGAAGGCCTTGCGAATGTTAGACGAACTTAGCTACACCCAAATAAGCAGTTATCTTACTCCTCTTCTCCAGCATAAAGACGAAGAGCTTCGTAAGTTATCAAGAAGCGTTTTTGTAAAATTCGACAGTCACGATCCATACAAATTTATGGAGGATAATTTTGACAAGAAGTTCAACCGCTTAGACGAAATACGGGTGCACGATGCTCTTATACAAAAATCAAAAGAGCATAAGCTACCCTTATTGACACATTGGATGCAGGAAGCTCAAAATATAGCTTACAGGTGCTTTCTAATCAAAGAGATTGCAATATTTAAGCAATACGACAGTATACCATATCTATTAGCCCTTTTCAAAAAAAGCAAAGACAATAAAGAAAAGGCCGAAATCGTAAACACCATCGGAGCGTTAAACCATACGGAAGCATTGCCCTTTTTTATTTCGGAATATGCTTTAAACCCAAAGGTTGTACAATTGAGCATCATCAAAGCTATCGGAATATTGGGAGAAAGAGAGAATATTCCTTTCCTGCATAAAGAGTATAAAGAATCTTACAACAATGAACTTCAGGAAGAGATAGCGAAAGCTATTCGCCGACTGCAAGAGAAAGAAGAAAACGAAGCAACAGAGGAAAACTCAAAATTTAAGCCGATGTATCCTTTCCACGCCATATAAAGCGAAATAGAAAAATAACATAAGGATATCATTCCTGAAAATCAAAATAAAAAATGTAAAATAAACTGTGTCATCAATGAAATAAAATACTAACTTTGCTGACACCGTTTATTTTACACCCCCGGAATTATGGAATCAATCATACTGTTTTACCAATATATAATCTATTTTTATGCCTTAGCTATCACCATTATTTATATAGCATTGGCCATGTTGGGGTTCATCAATATCCGTCGGAAAAAAGGTAGTTATACCCTGAAGGAAGAGCAACTTTTTACCCAATATCCCGATATGGCCCCTCCCATATCTATAGTTGCCCCGGCTTTCAACGAGGAGGTTATCATTATCGACAACGTCAGTTCGCTACTGAATTTGGATTATCCTAATTTTGAAGTTGTGGTAGTTAATGATGGAAGCAAAGATAAAACCCTCGAACTGTTAATCGAAAGATTTGAGTTGCAAGAGATTCCTTTTGAATACCTTTACAAGGTTCCGTGCCATCCGGTGAAAAGAATATTCAAATCTACCAACCCGGCATATAACAGACTTACCGTCATCGATAAAGAAAACGGAGGGACGAAGGCCGATGCCATGAACGCCGGCGTAAACTACATTAAAAACGACTATTTCATCAATACAGACGTTGACTGCATCCTTGCAAAAGACACCCTGAAGAAGATAATTCTGCCGGTATTAGACTCCGACATACCTGTGATAGGAGTCGGAGCAACTTTGCGTATGGCTAACAGTTGTATTGTAGAAAACGGTGAGATAAAAAGAGTCTCCCCCCCTTCCAAATTTATCCCTACATTTCAGGAAACGGAGTATTTGCGCTCTTATGTAGTAGCCAAAATGGGATGGGGCTTAATCAACTGTATCCCGAACATATCCGGAGGATTCGGGCTGTTCAGTCGAGCAGTGGTAACCAGCATAGGAGGGTTCGACACCCAATCACATGCTGAAGACATGGATATGACCATACGCATGAGCATGTATATGCATGAACAGGGAAAAAAATTTAAAATCGAGCAAATCCCCGACTCCTGCTGCTGGACAGAAGGACCGCCTAATATCAAAGTATTAAAAAGACAGCGTACAAGATGGGGAAGAGGATTGGCTCAAATCTTTTTTGTCCACCGGAAACTAATATTAAATTATAAATATGGGAAATTAGGATTGGTGGTATTGCCTTACGCACTGTTTTTCGAGTTCATCGCTCCGATAGTCGAAAGCATAGGAGTAGTGTTTATGATATATCTGCTTGTGAGCCAACAGATCAATTTCGCGACTTTCTGGCTGATGCTGTTATTCGTATACCTCATCGGCATCACAATTTCAATTATTACGATTACGTACGACCTCACAATCAAAAAGCAGTACAATACTTTCAAAGAATACCTGCGACTCGTGTTTTTCTCTTGCTTGGAATCTTTTTTTTATCACCCTTTTGTCGTGGTTTTCAGCCTGCTGGGATATTGGCAGTTCATCAGCGGACGAAAGATCAAATGGGGAGAAATGAAACGTCAAGGGTTCAATAATCCGAAAAAATAAAAACAATCAGCTTTATGCGCAAAGTAACCGATATACGTACAATCTTCATATCCATCCGGATATTAACCGTTCTGTGTCTTCTATTGTGCCATACGGCATACCTTCCGGCTCAGACCAAAGACAATCCGGAAGACAGTTATATATCCAGAGTCAAGCATGAGTTCGACAAGGAGAACTGGGAGGCCGGTAAAAAAATCGCGGAAGAAGGCCTGAAAGATTCTCCCAACGATTCTTATTTAAGAATGCTTCTCGGAAAATACTATTTCCATAAAAAGCAATACAATCAGGCGCGCTACGAACTTAAAAAAGCTTTGGAGAAAAATAAAGACAACGTAGAGGCCAAACAGATATTAGTCAATGTAGAGATGGCTACGGAAAGATATTCAAGCGCCATCTGCTACGTAAACGAATTATTGGAAGTCAATCCCTACTGGAGAGGACTTTGGAGAAAAAAAATAGAACTTTACCGCTTGCAGGGAAACACCGTAGAGGCAAACCGCCTCTTTAAACGGATCAGCCAAATCTATCCGGAAGACACGGTTCTTCAAAAAGACTATGTATACGGCTTGGAAATGGAGGCTCTCGAAAGTCAAAAAAAAGGAAAAACGGACGAAGCCATTGCTTTACGGATGGAGCTGCTCAAAAACGATCCGAAAAATCCGGAACACTATATCGAAATTGCCAATAGCCATATCAAAGCCGGTGATTTCCAACAAGCCTTGTCCTATATAGAAAGAGGACTTTCTCACACCCCTGACAACCACACACTGATCGAAAAGAAAATAAGTTTGCTGGCCGAACAAAAACAATACAACCAATTGTTAAGCTACCTACAAAAGCAAAAGTCACCGGCTTTTCAGGCACAATACAATTATTACCTGTCAGAAGCTGCCCGAGATGCCAGGGAGAGCGACCCCGTGACACTTTACGGAAAAATTCTGGAAAGAAATCCCGGAGATGAAGAAGCCTTCAATTATGTATTCACATATCTATACGGAGCAGGCCAATACGAAGAAGCACTGCATATTACCGGCAAATACCGCAAAGCGAAAGGAGAGTCGAAGAATATACTGATGAAAGAGCTTTCGGTATATATCAAATTAGGCAACAGAGGTAAGGCCCGCCGGTTGATGCAACAGCTTCTGACGAAATATCCCGACGATTACGATTTAAAGGAAGCGTACGCGAAACTGCTGTTCGAAGAAGCCAAAGAAAAAATTTCCGAAGAGAACTACAGTGACGCTGTCACAGATCTGAAAGAAGCGCTCGTATATGCAGAAAGCGAAACGGCGGAAGAACTCAACAACGCATTATATAGTGCAACCATGCTGCAGAAAGATTACGAAGCAGCATTGGAAATAATTCGCGATATGATCGTTTCCGCCCCCCAACTGCCCGAGTTGTATGTAAAAAGGGCGGATACGCATCAGAAAATGAAGCAATACGACAAGGCATTGGCCGATTACGAGACGGCTGTCTCGATGGCCGCAGAAAAAGAGAAGGCAATTCTTTTAGAAGGTTATTCCGAAATGATAATCCCCATTATAAAAGACTTAAATGAAAGTTATCGGTATAAGGAAAGCATGGAATATATAAAGAAATGGCTTGCAAACGACCCTTCCAATATCGAAGCAATCACGCATGCCGTCAATCTTTCTTACAGAATGAACAAAAATCAAGACGCATACACGTATGTCCGGCAAGGCAGCAAACTGCATCCGGACAACTTGTTTTTCAGAATAAAAATGGCGGAAGAAGAGATGGCGCAAACAAAAAATTATCACACCGTCTATCACCTGCTGTCGGAGGAATTAGAGAAAGAGCCCTATCATAAAGATTTAATCAATACGTTTACGCAGGCAACAGAAAAGTACGGCAGGCAGTTAATAAAAGAAAAGAAGTTCACAGAAACATTAGATGTATTGAATCGGGGACTTCGATATGCTCCGGCAGACAGAACCATGAAATACCTCAAAGGAATTGCTTACGAAAAAATGAACCGGTTCGATTCCGCCTTCTATTATCAATCGTTTTACGATCCCGCCGTGATAGAAGC
Organism: Bacteroides pyogenes; assembly: GCF_014196225.1. Classification (GTDB taxonomy): domain Bacteria; phylum Bacteroidota; class Bacteroidia; order Bacteroidales; family Bacteroidaceae; genus Bacteroides; species Bacteroides pyogenes_A. Next base: position 197,149 of record NZ_JACIDI010000005.1, read on the forward strand.
CGCCGAATTCAGGCAACATTTGAAATATCTGCAATACAGAGGATTCCCGAACGAAGTAGGCATATATCATTTATATAGCCGGCACGGAGATCAAGATGTGCTCAACACGGTTTCTACCATAGAATATAGCCGCAGGCAGAATAAAAACGTATACACCGGAAGAGTGAACTATTCCGGCAGAGAAACGGGAAAAGGATATCAGTTGCAAGCCGAATGGACGAAAATTTGGAATGAAAGTACGTACACCAAAGTCGATGCGGCGTGGGCTACAAGGTTTTTTCCCAAAATAGCTATCAACGCCTCTGTGTATAAAGACATCAACCCCTTAGGCGGTCTGGAAGCGGAAATCGGAATCGGTTACAAGCGGCTTCCCGGAAAAGAGAATCTGAGTAACCTGAAGTTAGGGTGCTCCAAAGAACTGGACACATGGAGATTGAATGTTATATTCAACAATTTTCTGCTGAGCAACTCCGTCGACAACGGCCTGAAGAAAAACAAATGGCTATACAGCCTGTCAGGCCAAGCGCGTTATCATTGGGATTCTCCGAAAAATTACCTGATGGGAATGGCCGGTGTCGGAACCTCTCCGGATGTAGATCTCATCAACTTCCAGCTTTATGAAGGCTTTTCAAAAGTCAATACAATGGTAGGAGCCGGAATGGGATATCTAATTTTCAAGAATGTATCCGCAGGGGTCATTGGGACTTGGTACAATTATAGCGTAAATGAAAACAAGTATAAAAACCTTTACACTGTTTACCTACATGCCAACATCACTTTTTAAGAAATACATGAAAGCCTGTGTTTTCTCGCTATCTCTATTATCCGCCGGCTGCTCGGCGGGCAATCCGGAGCTGAAAGCGGAAAAGTACGTTATAACGGCAGAAGAGAACGCACAAAGCGAGCGCTGGGCGGAATACCTGTTCAATCACCTTTCCAAAAGAAGCGCCGACAAAGGGTGTGTAGCCTTATATAAAGGAGCTCCGCAAATAAAACTGTCCGGAGACACTAAAAACATTCATTTTGAAGTCGATCCCGAACTGGAGAACGATTACGTGATCATACACCTCCCCCACCGCCTTCATTTGCGCGCACGCGACGGCCGCACCGCCCTTTGGCTGGTATATCAGCTCATAGATAATCTGGCACAGGCAGATCAGCGTTTCGACGCTTCCGATATTCCTCCCGCCGTCATCTCTTTCGAATCGGCGAACAAAGACTTCGACTTTACATACCGGGAGCCTTTCTGGAGGCCAAACCTGAATACGGACTATTCGCTTCTTATCGGAACAAACAATGTAGAAAGCGATTGGGGTGTCTGGGGGCACATGCTTCCCCAAATAATGAAAAATGCAGATTCGGAAGAAATCTACGCCCTTTCGGGCGGAGTACGCAGCAAAGATCAATTTTGCTTTTCTTCTCCCGTTCTCTTCGACCGGCTTAAAGAGTATATCATTGACAATTTCGGCTATGGAGACGAGAAAGGATACTCTTTTACTATCATGCCCAACGATAACGACATTGCCTGCACATGCCCTGCTTGCGCAAAATCGGGCAATACCGAAAAAGACGCTTCGCGAAGTGTCTCGCAGCTGATACGCAAATTATCGACGACCTTTCCGTCGCATTCATTCTTTACCACAGCCTACCGGACCACCTACGCCGCGCCCATCGAACCGCTGCCTTCAAATGCCGGCGTACTTTTCAGTACCATCAAACTGCCGAAAGGCGTAGCGCTCGAAGATCAACCCGCTGCGGAAGAATTTACGGAAGCCTTACACGAATGGGGGGTACAGACAAACAATATCTATTTATGGGATTATGCCGCGAATTTCGACGATTATCTTACCCCGTTGCCTGTATTGTACGGATTGCAAAAACAATTGCGTTTTTTCAAAGAGAAAGGCGTCAGGGGCGTTTTCCTGAATGCAAGCGGATATGACTACTCGCCTTTCGACGATGTAAAAACCTATGTCGCGGCAGCCTTAATGATGGACACCGAATGCGACGTAGATTCACTTACTGAAAAATTCTTTAAAAAGACATATCCCGACACCCATCAGCTGTTATCCGGCTACTATCTGTCACTGGAAAAGAGCTATGAAAAACGGGGAAAAGCGTACAACCTTTACGGAGGAATCAGAGAAAACATAAAGACTTATCTAAACGTCGACGACTTTATCGCCTTTTACAATGAGCTGCGCACCCGGCTGAAAAAAACGCAAAAAGCAGAGCGCGAGAAGCTGGAAAAACTATATACAGCCCTCACCTTCACTCGTTTGCAGATAGCCTACATACAAGGAACCGGAAAATGGGGATATGGCACCAAAGAGGGCGATCGGGTTTTAATAAAACGGGAGATGAACACCCTGATCGAAGATTTGGAACAAAGCGGCAAATATTCCGATCTGAATAGCTATAAAGAGTCGGGCGGAGATATTCCAAGATACATCGACGAATGGAAAAAGATGATACAAGCCGGATATTACGAGAACGGCCTGATAAACGGTTCGGTAAAAGTGGTATCAAAGCCGGACGAAGGCTTCGAAAACCCCCGTTTGCTGAACGACGGAACCTGCGGCTTCGCACAAGATTACCATCAAGGATGGTATCTGAGCAGTACCGACGATTTGGAAGTTGAATTTTCCACCGCAAACATACAAAACACAAATCGGATTCAGATCCGATGCTTGCAGATAGAGAAGCATGGCATTTTCGCCCCGGAAAAGATCGAACTGCATATGGATGGAAAGCCGGCTTCCGCATCGATCGGTAAAGACATTCAAACTTCACCCGGTTCTCCTCATTCTATCGTAACCTACTCTTTACGCACGAATCTGGCGGGAACTTCAAAGGTAACTCTGAAGTTTATACGGAAGCAGGCGCCTAAAAGTATTTTAGCCATAGACGAAATACAAACTTTAAACAAATAGAAGCAGCATGAAGATTAATATAAAAAACTTGGGCAGACTCCTCTTTCTTTTATTATCCCTGACTGCGTGTTCTCCTTCGAAAAACGATAAAACGACCATTGAGATCAAAGATAATTACCGGCACTATTATCCTATTCAGGCAGGACAGCAGCTGGATATTATGTTCGAAATACGCAATACGGGCAAAAAAACGCTGGTATTATCGGATATCCTGACCTCCTGCGGATGTGTCGTAGTTAAGAAATCATCTGTAAACACCATTCCGGCAGGCAAAACCGGGCATCTCATATTGCAATACGACAGTAGTAAGAATATCGGGTACGTAAAACATTACATCACCCTGTACGGCAATTTTACGAACACCCATATCAAAGAAGTCGTTTTCGACGTGAATGTAGTGCCCAATGCTCTTTATACCAAGGATTACGAAGAGTTGCACCAAGAAAAGAAAAGCAAAAAAGGAAACACCGAAAGTCTGGTTGATGGGGATGCAAGCCAGAAAGGATATTACATGGACAGCGATCTGTTATAACCCGGTCTCTTACGGCAGCCTCATTCCTCCGAAAAATCCTTGATCCGTTGCTCCTCATCCAGACGGCAAATGAGGAGCGTGCCGTCTTTTTCGGCAACGATGTATCCGTCGAGCCCCTGCACTACTACCCTCTTTTCGCCGGCGGCATGCACGATGCAGTTCTTGCTTTCGTACAGGCGGATGTCGGGACCAACGGCGGCGTTCCCCTCTTTGTCCTGCGGAAGCAGGCCGCGAAGAGCGCCCCACGTACCCAGATCCGACCATCCGAAAGAGGCGGGCAGCACGTAAATCTCCTGCGCCTTCTCCATCACGGCGTAGTCAATGGAAATCTTCTCGCAAGTGGGAAAAAGACGGTCTACCAGCTCCTTCTCCTGTCCGGTATAGAAAGCCGGGAAGATACGGTCGAATATCTGCGCGATGCCCGGAGCATACACGCGCATCACCGCCGTGATGGTGCGCACGTTCCATACGAATATGCCCGCGTTCCAGAAATAATTGCCTTCCGCCAGATACTTCTCCGCCGTCTCCCTGTCGGGCTTCTCCTTAAAAGCGTCTACCGTGCATATCTCCTTGTCGGTGGCTATCGGATGCGCGGCGGCGATATAGCCGTATCCCGTTTCCGGACGCGTGGGACGAATGCCCAGCGTCACGATGGCGCTGCTGCGTTGCGTAAAGGCGAGCGCCTTGTTCACCACGCGGCGGAACTCCGTGGTGTCTATCACCAGCGCGTCGGCGGGAGTCACCACAATGTTGGCGTCGGGATATCGCTTCTTGATCTTCCAGCAGGCGTAAGCGATGCAGGGCGCCGTATTCCGCGCGCAAGGTTCCGCAAGGATATTCTCCTCCGGTATTCCCGGTAGCTGCTCCTTCACCAGCGCCGCATATCTCTCCGCAGTCACCACCCATACGTTTTTTTCGGGGCATATCCCCGCAAAGCGGTCTACCGTCAGCTGGATCAGCGTCCGTCCGCATCCCGTCACGTCGATAAACTGCTTCGGGCATTCGGGCGTGCTCATCGGCCAGAAACGGCTGCCTACGCCGCCCGCCATAATTACAATGTGATTCTCCATCTTTACAGAAAATTAGAAATGGTTTTACCTGCAAAAGTACGCTTTTGAAAAACAAAAAGCAAGCCAATGCGAATCAACTATCGTTGTATAAGAAGTTTATTAAATACCAGACACTTGCCAACCAGTGTATTGAAGATATTGCATTTCACGACATGAACATATCAACTCAAATAAATGTGGCTAAAAACTTTTTACACATAGAACAATATAGAAAATCCTATGAGTTATTACATTCAATAGAAAATTCGATCGGCAAAAACAATATCCATAATAATGAGATTAAACGCTTACAAGGCATTGCACTGTTCAGAATGAAGCAAAGATATACTCCGGAATATGCATTTTTTTGAAAAAAGGAAAAATTGCCTCAAAATGGCGTAAGTAATAGATTTTTCGACTACTTCTCCTCAAGTTCCTGTTAAAGAGTAAAAAAAGATCCCTTGCGAAGCGAAAGAACCTGTTAATCAATAAAGGTATCAGTTAATTGTTCTTTCCCTAGTACATTCTTTTCTCGTACGGAGGTTTAAGAGAAACCTTTTCTTCCGGTTTTCCTGATATCCCGTATTTGATAAGGACAACTATGAAAATAAGAGTTACAAAAGAAAATATAGGGAGCAGCCAACTGCCAAATAAGGAAAATGTGGAAATGCAGAGAACTTTATAACCAGAAGAGCATAAGAATATGAACCATATTACAGTAATAAAAAGGCTTATAATCTGATTAATTCTTGATACGGAGAATCTATACGATATGTCAGTTCATACCACTTGTTATTATTCTTTATATGCCTTTTCATCAAGTTTCCTGTAAATTCATCTTCTAAATCATCTATAATCTTCTCCCAATTGGTTTGCCAATGTTTACTGGCTCTATTGACAAGATACCAACTAAAAGAAAAGATGAGACCAATGCATGTTATAATGAAAGCATAATTGTCCTTATCCTCAAATGCTTCGTTTTTGGAAGATATAACTGCAATATAAGCGACAAAGGCAGAGGCTATAAAGGCCCAAAAATAAGTGGCTCGTTTCCAATAAAGCCCTATTTCAAACTTTCTAATCTCGTGGGCTTTTTCAAAAGCAAGTTTCCTTTTCTCCTTTTCGATTTTTTTAAATTTATTCTGACGCATATACTTCGTATTTGGAAGTTAATGTAAATATTAAAAATCACGTTATATGTTTCACGAAGAATTGATATTAGACAACAACTCAAGCAGCTTTTTACAACTATTAGCTGGTGTGTATCAGAATGGCTTCGCTTGATACTTTTTTTATCTTTGATTGCCCCTATTTACAACATGGCAGAAACCTGTGGGGGCAACCCAAGCTCATAAAAGATCTAATTGCTTGTAATATACCCGATAGATTTGCAGTTCTTTACAAAAACACGTGTGTCATAACTCTCGAACTCAATCTTCCTCTTTGTCATTACACTTTGTAAAACTTGCCATGTTCGCCTTCGCCCTGTTCTACGTTTTGACAGTTCCTGGCAATGATGATTTAACAGGCATTTCCTGATATATTTTTCCTTTTATCGTTTTGCCATTCAAATGCTTATTCCGTTTTATGCCATCACTCCCCCATGTACCCCACTGTTTAAAAAAGAATGCGGTTTCTTGTCTTTCACATTGTTCCTTAATCGAAAGAACCCATTCCTCAAGCATTGGTCGCGCATTTACTCCACTTTCTCCGCCAACAATAACCCAGTCAATATTATTTAAATCAAGATTTCCCAAATCTTCTAAAAGAGGTTCGCAAGATAGAAAACGAATAGGAGCATCAAGGTTTCTAAGAATATTTATTCTGCTTTTTGATGCTATATTTTCTACTGTAACTCCTAACCAAGCATTCTTGGGAATCTCCCGATTGCTAAAATACTCATTCATTCTCTCTGCTCTTTTTGTGAGAATTTGGTATCTGTGTTGAGGTGTTTGTTTGATAATATTCATGACCTTATCAATAAATTCGATAGGAACATCTTTATGAAACAAGTCACTCATCGAGCACACAAAAATTGTATGAGATTTTTTCCATAATAAAGGTTCTTGCAAATTAGCTTCATGTAGAGTAAGAGCAAAGCCATTTTTATATTTTTCTTGCCTCATAGCCTGCAATCTACGAGCCATAACTTCTGCATAACAATGTTGACAGCCTGCCGAGAACTTTGTGCAGCCAGTTATCGGATTCCAAGTTTTATCCGTCCATTCTATTTTGGTTGTTTTCATTGCTTCCTATTTACAATCTCAAAATTAATAATTCGTCTGTTTTTGTACACTTGTTCATAATTAACTAACGGACTTTTCCCCTCAAATGTTATCAATTTATCCTTTTTTAATTGTAGTATTACCTCTGATGCATGTTTGTCGATATGTCCTTCTTTTAATGTAAAATCGTATGCTTTTTTATTATTATCGATTTCACCCTTTAAAATCGTATCTCGTAATTTTATTGAAAATTCTTCTATTTTATTATATATAGGTTTTCCAAAAAGATCTTGCTGATACAGAGATTTTTCTTCATCATTATTAATGTCAAAATTCGCTTCTCCGTTCAATTCGTTACGTTTCCATGCTGTTTTCAAAAATTTATCGACGGCACGAGGATGCGTGGCTCCAAAAATTATTCCGTATATATTAGTTCCTTTTTTTATAGTGAATGGGTATAAAGATAGTTTTGTATTTTGAGGCAAACGACTCTTCAGCTGTTCTAAGATACTTTTATGTATATACTTATAAGGGTCCTTTTTGGCTTTTTCAATATCTATATTGATATTCTCTTTAAATTCTGGTTCATTCCCAAATCTCAGAAAATACGATGAAGCTACATAGTATAGAAAGTCTGTCGTGTTTATGCTGGCCAATTCTAAAAAATATTTATCGGACAAAAATTTAACACCATTTTGATCTATATAAACAAGAGATGGTTTGTTTTTTATGGTTGAAATTTTCTCGAAAAATAAAACTTCAAAGTCTTTATTGCAATATTCAATATGAACATTAGCTCTCCTAAGTTCCGGATTGTTTTGCATATATGTTTCACAGGCTTTTTTAAGTTTTTCGAATTTAGTCTTATCAAACTCATTAAAACATAAATTGATTTTTGTATTCTTTTGAAAAATATTTCCTATTTGATTTTTAATCTGCCTCAAAATACGTATTGGGCTGCCTTCAACACACTTTTTATCATAACCTGGACCTGCGAAGAAGTCAAAAATCCATAATTCTTTGTATCCACCCATTACAAAAGTAGGTATCCACTCTTTTGCATAATCCTCAAATATTATGAGTTTCGTTAAAGTAGCCTCATCAAATGCTTTGCTGTGATGGTCTATACTCGCCATAGTTATTTCTCCTTATCTTTTAAAAATTCAACATTCTTCCTTGAATTACCGCTTCCATCATTGCAATGGCTTCCTGCTCTTTCAGGTGAGCCTCGTAGCGGAGAGCGTCGGCTTGTAATATCATTATTCTAGGCTATTTTGAACTTTATTGCTCCAAATCCTTACAAAAGTATGTTTTTTCGTGTTTTCGCCAAAGAAAACACGAGCTTATTTATATAAAACATCTCAACACTCTTTATATCGTAACGTTTTCCCTTGACAAGGTTTACCTCTTGGTAAAAAGAAGTTTAATCCGGGGGTTACAAATTATCCATTATCATGTCCCAATCCTCAGGCAGTCCGTCCGTTATGGCAAAGACCATCATTGGGCATGTTGTTTATCTGTGAGAGGCCTGCTCTGTCGGGTTTCAAACATCCCGCCATTTCATCATCACCTCCCAGTCGTCGGGCTGGCGATTGCCTTTTTCGTTGGCGGGAACAGTGCCTACCACCACATTGCGACGCTCTGCCAGCGCTTTGCGCATCTGCCGCACCAGCACGGGCATAAGCAGGGTGATCTGAACGGTTTCCGCCATCAGGCGAATGATACGGATGTATTGACTGATGTACAGGTCGTCTCCTTTCTTCGCCGCACTCACGGTAGCTTTGCGGATATGAAGCTCGCCTGCCAGATAGTTATACGTAATCAGGCGGTCGGCGTTCATGAAAGCCACCACCAGTTTCGAAATCGAATCGTAGCGAAAAAGTTTCATTGTTTATGTGTGTTTGTTCGAAATATATGTGTAAAAATACGACAAGTTTTCGAAACTTACAAGCACGTCGGATGATTTTTTATGCAATTCATACTTATTTTTCAATACAAGCTTCGATCGGGTTTGACAGGAACTTTGCTTGGTGTTAATGCTCGATATTGCTGATTTTCTTATTAGCAGCCCCGTGTTTGACAGGAACTTCGCTTGGTTTTAATGTCAGATTCATTATAAACTCTAACTGATTGTACGTCCGTTTGACAGCAGCTTCGCTTGGTTTTGACGGAATTCACCCTTTTTCTGCACAAAAACCTCCCCGAAAAAGCCCCTCCCATAATAAAAAAATAAATAAAAACAGTTCCACACGCCGGAACTGTTTTTAAAAACCGCCGACTTATATTTGCCGCCGGAAAACGGGAAACGCCCTGCCCGCAGGCAAATGCGGAGAAGGGCGGACTCCCGTGAGGAATAAATTATTTAACCTTATTATTAAAAAAAATCATCGTATTATGAAAACTATTGATGAGATTTTCGTTTCCGTATACGGAAGCGTGTATTCCCGCGAACCGCGGACGAGCTCTTTCCGGCAAGTGATGAGCGACTGTATCCAACCCGTACATGCTTCGGCTGTGGAAACCATCCGGAGGTATCACGCCGAAGGCGACAACGAAGCGGCGCAACGGCTCAAGCGCGCCCTGCCCTGCTTCACGCCCGCCGGCACGTTCGAGGGGGCGCATGCCGTCCGAAACTTCCGCAAGCCCAGCCACATCGTGGGGCTCGACTACGACCATGTGCCCGACCGCCACGCGCTCATCCGCCTCTGTGCCGACGACCCGCACACGGTAGCCGCGCTCGAAAGCCCCACCGACGGGCTGAAGGTGTTCGCCTACGTAGACAACATCGAGGGCCGATACCGCGAAGCGCAACGCCTCGTGAGCCGTTACTACGACCGCCTGCTGGGAATGGAGAGCGATCCCGCCTGCAAAGACGAGAGCCGCCTCTGCTATTTCACTTACTCGCCCGGCGGATACCTATCCACGTGGTTCGAACCTTTCGTGCTGCCCGAAGCCGAACCTTGCCTGTGCCCGGAAGGGCCTGCCCTACCCCAAACGGGTGGCGCCGGCGAATGGCCGGAAAAAGAAGAGGCGACAGCCGACCTGAAGCAGTTCCTGATGTCCTATATTTTCTTAAATCCGCTGACACCCGGAATGCGTCATACCAACCTCTTCAAACTGGCCTGCGAAGCCTCCCGGAGAAGGTATCCCGAAAAAGCCGTTTTCCGTGAAATTTTGCCCCGATTCAGCGGTACGGACTTCTCCGAAAACGAGATTAAAAGGGTTCTTTCGGCTGGTTATCAGAAAGTTAATGAATCGAAAGAGGAACAGAACGCCCGCCAAAAGCACGTTTTTGAAAACGTCAAAACGCCAAAACGCCCCTATGACTGTTTTACAAACGATGAAAACGAGTCGGAACGTTACTGGGAAGGAGAAGAACTTCGGAAAACAACCCCTTTCTTTCCCGAAGATTTGTTTAAAAATCTTCCCAAAATGCTCAGCGAATGCATCGTGGAAGAAGAGGACCTGAGGCAACGCGACATCTCTTTCCTTGCTGACCTCACTGCGCTCAGCGCCGCCCTGCCTTGCACTTTCGGCGTGTACAACCACAAGAAATACTCGCCGCACCTCTACAGCGTCGTCATCGCCCCCGCAGGCAGCGGAAAGAGTATCGTGCAGACCGGGCGTTACCTCATCGAAGAGCTGCACCGCGACATCCTGCGCCAGAGCGACCGGGCGATGAAAGCCTACGAACAGGCGCACGACGCATGGCTGGCGAACGTACGGAAGCGCAAGAAGAAGACGGAGCAAGCGGAACAGCCGGAACCCGAACACCCACCCTTCAAGATGTTCATCATCCCCGCCACCACCAGCTACACGCGCATGCAGATGCAGATGCAAGACAACGGCAGCATGGGAAGCATCATCTTCGACACCGAAGCCCAGTCGCTCTCCACAGCCAACCACCTCGATTGCGGCAACTTCGACGATATGTTGCGCAAAGCTTTCGAACACGAGAATATCGACTCCTCGTTCAAGAGCAACGGCATGCGCCCCATCTGCATCTCGCACCCCAAGCTCGCCATGCTGCTCACAGGCACACCGGGACAGCTCGCCACCCTGCTCAACAGTTCCGAGAACGGGCTGGCAAGCCGCATCCTCTACTACACCTATCGGGAAGCGCCCCGCTGGAAAGAGATGGGCGACCAGAGCGAATCGCTCGAAGACCGTTTCATTCCCCTCGCCCGGCGCGTCAGCGAGCTATACCGTTTCTGCCTCGAACATCCCCTGTTGTTTCATTTCACGCCCAGACAGTGGAAACGCCTGAACCGCACCTTCGCCGGCCTGCTCGAAGACACCGTGCTTGCCAGCAACGACGATTTGCAGGCTGTGGTGAAGCGCTATGCCTTCATAGTGATGCGTGTCAGCATGATTCAAACCCGGATACGGCAGTTCGAGAACCTCGATACGGCCCCCGAAATCTACTGTTCCGACGTCGACTTCGAGCATGCGATGCAGCTCGTGCTCTGCTGCTACGAACACAGCCGGCTGCTACTCTCGTCCATGACCTGCGAGAAAGCAGAACCTTTGAATAATCCTGACAAATATGCGGATTTTTTCAACTGTCTCCCGTCTGTTTTCACCACCGAAGAAGCGTATGAAGTCGCTGCAAACACCCAACTGAGCAAACGCACTGTCACAAGGCTGCTAAAGGGGTTAAACGGACTGAAAATCAACAAAATAAAGCATGGAGTCTATGAAAAGTTGCAAAAAAAAGGGGACATAGTGGCGTTTTGACGTTTTGGCGTTTTCAAATCCTCAAAAAATCCCCGGGACGTTCGGAGAAGCGTCCCGGGGAAAGCCTTTGATAAATAGTAAACTATTATTACATCATGAATGCGTTTAAACGTTTTGTGAAAAGCTCCGCCGCCTTTTTTTTCAAAACCCGTCGTGTTCGATGCCAAAGCCCGCCATGTTTTTTTCAAAGCCCGCCGTGTTCGATGCCAAAGCCCGCCGACTTTTTTTCAAAGCCCGCCGGCTTTTTCCCATCCGCAGCCTCCGGTTTTTCTTTTTCCCACCCCGTCAATGAACGTCATTGAGCGTCACGCCCGCATTCCGCTATGCTATCTTTGCCATGTAATCGATTACCAACGTACTCAAAACCAATGTTTAACCAAAAACAAATCATTATGCAAAATTACATTGTCGTATCCCGTAAAAACCTGCAAAAACCGCAGGAATCCCCCAAGTTCTACGCCATGGCACGCAGCGGCCGCAAAGTGAGCGTCAAAGATGTCTGCAAACGCATCTCCGAACGGTCGTCGTACTCGAAAGGAGAACTCGAAGGCTGCATAGGCGAATTCCTTATCGAAATACTGAACGTGCTGGGCGAAGGAAACATCGTGCAACTGGGCGACTTGGGAAACTTCCGCATGTCCATCAAAACCGGAACACCCACCAAGACCGAGAAAGAGTTCACCACCTCGTGCATCAAACAGGGACGGGTGTTGTTCCATCCGGGCAACGACCTCCGCAAACTCTGCAAGACGATGGACTTCGTGCTCTACAAGCCCGACACCAAACCCGAAACGGAAGGAAAACCGAAACCGCCCGCAACAAGCGGTGACAATGCGCACGGAGGCGGCGGAAGCGGACTTCCCGAAGCTCCCGATCCGGGATTATAATCCCTCTCTTTCGCATTAACCTTCGTCCGTCTATCTCTATATTCTCTTTATCGACGAAGATTATAATCCCTCTCCTTCGCCTTGACCTCCAAAGTCGAGGCGAAAGAAAAAAGTACAGAACACAAGTAAAAACTTAATCTTAAAAAAATCATGAAAAAACAAGTCGTCAAAAACATTCTCCAATTCATCATCACAGTAGCCACAGCCATCATCTCCGCCATCGGAGTAGTCTCCTGTATGGGCCATTAACCGTTCGTGCCATGAAACAGTCCGCAGAACAATATCTCCCCCGTGAGATCAAGCTACTGGTCATCCATTGCAGCGCCACGCGCTGCAATGTTCCCTTCCCTGTCGAGCGTCTTCGTGAAAGTCATCTCGCACGAGGTTTCCGCGACATCGGCTACCACTTCTACATCACCCGCGACGGCAGGCTGCACCACTGCCGGCCCGTGAGCGAGCCCGGAGCGCATGTACGCGGATTCAACCGCCACAGCATCGGCATCTGCTACGAGGGCGGGCTCGATGAGCAAGGACGCCCCACAGACACCCGCACCCGCATGCAACGGCTGGCGCTGGCCGACCTTCTCAGCATCCTGACCTATCAATACCCCGATGCCCTGATCGTGGGGCACAACCAGGTCACCGCCGACATCCGCAAAGCCTGTCCCTGCTTCGACGCCCGGAAAGAGTACGAATGCCTTCAAGGCTCCCCCAGGTAGCGGGTGATCAGCCTCACCTCCCTGGCCGTGAAAGCCTTTGTTTTCGGATGGTAATTCGTTTGGCGCATCTCCTGCATCAACGGTTCGCACCGGCGCATCCACCGCCTCAGCTTGTTCACCGCCACCCCCGCTTCGAGGTCGGGGAAATACATCCTCGCCAGTTCGTTTTTATCATAACATTTTACTACAAAATCATTCAATTCCATACTGTCTTTTCCATAGGTTTTACCCTATAAAGATAATAAATAAGCGGCTGAATCCCAAGAGATCAGCCGCTTATTTATCAATTATTTTCGCTATTCGTCAGGTCGTTTTTCTTATCCGAAAATGCTATGCTCCTTTAATCCATAAACTAATTTCTTGGTCCGATAAACCGATCTCCATTGAAGTGAATCATATGATCCGGATTTTCTGCGATCCAAACTTCTGTTTCCCATGCAATGTCTGCCACATGTTTCTTAAATTCAGTCTTATCAGGGAAAGCTGTAACATACACTTTCCCCGCTTTACATTCTTTTGTGAAATCTTCCAACTCAATTACACGTTTCGGAGATACCGGACCGTGTGAGGTAACCACCTCAATTAAAAACAGCCACTCTTTATAGCTATCATAAATAACAATATCAGGCAATTTGCTATGTTCGGTTATTGGAATGCCGATTTCTTTTAAAAGCTCCTTGTTGCAATAAAGATCTTTATTGGCCGTATCACCGATATAAAGAACCTTCGAACCTGACGCAAAACGAGGGGCAAACTCATTAATGACCATTGCTTGTATTTCATTATGCTTACCCGGAGATAATTTAAACTCCACACCTTCAATGGTAACCGGTATCATTTCCATCATACGATTTTTCTCATATTCCTCAATCAATCGTCCGACAGCATTATTAAAGCTCTGAGCTTTAGTTTTCCATTCTCCGGTATTATATGATTTTATCACTTCACAAGCTTCTTCTGTCAATTTATAATGGGCATTCGGGCTATTTACCGGTAAAGCCGGATTATCAGGATTGTAATCTACAATACGTGCTTGCAAAAACTGATGAAGCACCTGGCGTCTGAAAGTTTCCCGTGTGTTGGGAGCATACGGTTGTTCCTTTTTATAGTTCCTATTGACAAACGCCATAATATCCTTACTGATTTTTAAGCTGTTGCGAGTAGTATCTGTCCACTTATCCTTCTCCTTCAGTCCGCATAACGCAAGTAAAGTCAGAGCGGAAATTTCATTCTGCTGTGCGGGTGGTAACCCCAATACAGACAATATTTCTTGTGCTTCACTTATCTTACTCATACTACATGAAATATTTATTTACAATTTTATTTACGTTCACCATAGAATAATCATTCGTGGCAATTAAGTCTTTCCCAATACTCTTAATAACTTCAAGAGGAGGCATGGGCATTTCTCTCAGTTCCGTAGCACTGACATTTACATTCCCGTTGAATGTCCTGAAATAATTATCAAACAAATCACTATTCAATAAAGCGGCTATTCCCATTACCTCCATACGATTCAAATGTCCTTTAGGACGATAAATATAATTCAGTTTGTTTTCTATTCCTACGTAGCCGCAAGAAGTCATATTGCCAAAATAAGGTGCGGCAATTAACCGGCTGCTATCGTCTTTAGAACTAAAACGCCGCAAAAGGACATAATTCTTATTGGGCAATAAAGTTGATACAGAACTTGCATTTATACGGATAAATTGCGGTTTTCCTTCTTTTACAACAGGATGATCTGCCAACATCTTTACCACATTATGCAGCCAATATAATGAAGTGGTCTCCTCTTCGGCAGTATCACATAATTGTTCCTTTGACCGAAAAGCCACTACCGGACCGGTAGAAATCTGAATATGGTATTTATTCAAGTTACCATTCCATGACTTGAATAGCTTAATAATTTTCTCGTCTCGAAGATTGACGGGCAAATGCAATATCTGTTCTTTTGAAGTAAGGTCAATAATTTCTTTCTGCCGTACAGTTCTAATTACAGAAGCAGCTAGATCAAAAAGTCCTTCGCTATATGATAATATAATATTATAATCCGTTTCCTTTTTAGGGGAACACTTCATTATAAGTGTTTCCTGAAGAACATTATCTTTTGAGAATGTATCTTTCCTTGTATTGAAGAGATGAATAAAGTCTATCTGCACATGCTCGAACAAAAAATTACGGAACAAACGGAAATATCTTCCCGAAGTAAAACTTCTTGGAGTGATATATATCATCTGACCTTGTTCAGTAAGCAGCAAGGCCGACACAGCCATAAATATCGAATAAATATTGGGTTGTCCGTCTATAATGCGTTGAGCTGCCTTTGCCCTTTTATCTTCCTTAGAAAGTTTGAAATAAGGGGGATTCGATATGATTAAATCAAATTTCTGTAAGTTGTCTACTTTTTCGTAAATCGTATCAGCATATAACACTGAATAATTGGACAAAATAAAGTCCTTACAAGATGAATGACAATCAATGCGAACATTATGACGCTCTCCCCATGTTGTCAGATATTCCAGCACCCTTTGTAATGCCGGCATAAGATTTTCATCGGTTTCGTATGCAACTAGCTCTATTCGTTTTACCTTTGATTGCAAAACCAGACTCTCAATTGCCGCACAGGACAACAAAGCAGTTCCGCATCCCGGATCTAATATGGTAATGGAATCTTTGTCACAATCGATTTGTTTGCTCATAAAGTGACCGATAGATATAGGCGTAAAAAACTGACCATTACTTTTTTTGAAAGTAGCGCTAACCGTATCAGCATATAGTTTGCCTATTCTATCGGCATAGTGGGTAGGTAATTCATCCTGATAAGGCTTTATTTCAGACCAGCTTATATTCATAATTGCAAAATTATAAAAAAACTTTGTATTCTTCTTATGAATGTATTTTTTCTTCGTAAGCATCCGATAAAGACAATAAATAAGCGGCTGAATCCCAAAAGATCAGCCGCTTATTTATCAATTATTTTAGCTATTCGTCAGGTCGTTTTTCTTATCTTTCCGATTCTTGTCCGTATCCGGCATGACGGGCATATCCGTACTTGCCATACCCGTAATAATAGCCGTATTTCTTCTTTCTCAGATCGATGCCGTTGATCACCGTACACAGTTTCGGCAGCTTCTGCTCTTTCGCCAGATCGTTAATCAGCATGAACTCAGCCTTGCGGGTATAGTCGGCACGGCACACGTACACCGAAACATCTGCCACACGGGCTATGAGCAACGTATCCGTCACCATGCCGATGGGAGCGGTATCCAGAATCACGTAATCGAACTTCTCTTTCAGGGTAGCTATCGCCTCGTCCAGTCCCTCGCGCGCCAGCAGCTCCGTCGGGTTCGGCGGAACCATCCCTCCGGGCAAAATATACAAGTTCCCGCTCACGTCCGAAGGCTGTACCAGCTCCATGATATCCATCGACGGGTTTGCCAGATACTGCGTGATTCCCTTTTCTTTGGTCGAGAGGCGGAACACCTTGTTTAACCCCGGTTTCCGGATATCCAGCCCCACGATTACCACCTTCTTACCCAGATAAGAAAGGCTGAGCGCCAGATTTGCCGAAGTAAATGATTTTCCCTCGCCGCTCACCGTCGAGGTAAACAGAATCACCTGCTTGTCTTGCAGCATAAACTGCAGGTTCGTACGGATGTGGCGGAATGTCTCGCTCATCATATCATTCCGGTTTTCGAACACCGCGATCGATCCCTGCCTGCCGTTCTCGTCCGTCAACGGGATATCTCCTATGATGGGCACCGAGGTTAATTTCTCGACATCCATGTGACCTTCTATCTTGTACTTCGTGAGGTCGATGAGGTAAATGACTCCCACAGGAAGCGCTATGCCGAGCATCAGCGCCGCCAGATAAATCAGCCCCTTTTTCGGAGCCACCGGCGTGTCTTCGGCAATCGCCTCGTCAATCACCTTCGCATTGTTTGCCGTAGCCGCCAGCGTGATAGCGTTCTCTTCCCGCTTCTGCAACAACATCAGATACAACCCCGCTTTAATTTCCTGCTGACGCGAGATGCTTACCAATTCGCGTTCCTGTCCCGGCGCATTGCTGATGCGTTGGGAGAAACGTCCCGCTTCCCTGTCCAGATCCGCTTTCGTAATCATCAATCCCTGCAACGTGCCGTCCAGCGTAGCTTGTACATTCGCCTTCATCGCCTGAATGCTCGTGTTCAGATTCACAATGGCGGGGTTATCTTCCGTCGATGTGCGCAACAGCCGTTTCCTCTCGATGAGCATCTCGTTGTAGCGGTCGATCGAAGCTGTCAGCGAAACGTCTTTCAGCCCTACATTGCTGGGCAACACCTCGTACTCGTTACGCAGCATATATTTCCGGAGATCCTGCACCAGATTGATCTGTGTACGGTTTTCCGCCCGCTTCTTCTCATATTCGGCACTTCCTGTCAACGCTATCTGCGCATCGCTGCTCAGGTCGGTAATCCCCGCGCTCCGCTTGAACGCTTCCAGATTCGCCTCCGTACTCCCCAACTCCTTCGAGATAATACCGATGCGCTCGTCGATAAACTGCGCCGTCTTCTGCGCGATCTCGTTCTTATCGTTGTTCGTGTTGCGATTGTACATCTCCACCAACTTGTTGATAAAGTCCTTTCCGCGCTCCTTGCTCGTATTTTTCAGTGAAATCACCGCCACCGAAGTCGTTTTTGAAGTGGGAGCAATGTTCAGGTTTTTCCCATATTCTTTCGCCACCTGCATCGGGCGACTGATGACCGCCGTAATATGCCGCTTTTCCTTCTTCAGCGAGTCTCCCGAAGCGAAAAATGCCAGTGTGCCTTCATCCGTAGGGAATACGGCGGGCAGCTTGTCGAACCGCTTTTCATACCGTTTTTCTTCCACTTCCACATTCACATCCAAAACGCCTTCCGGATACAGTACCATATACACCTCCATCGGCTTCTTCAATTCGGCGGCTTCCTGAGGGGTCAGGCTCACCTGCACCGGCGATGTCAGATACAAATCTTCTTTAGGGAACGGATCCTCGTCGCGGTAAGTCACGTAAAGGTTGAGTTGCTCCACCACCTCCTTCACCAGGCTTTTGGAGCGTAGCACCTCCATCTCGTTGTCGAGGCTCTGCGACGAGCTCATGATCCCCGTCAGCCCCAAGCCTTCCAGCCCCGCCATCGCGTTATTTCCCCCACCTTTCTTATCATCCTTTATCAGCACCGTGGCGGCCACATTGTACACCGGCGAGGTTACGTACAGATACGCATAAGCGACGATCAGACAGGTCGCCACCGCCGCCACGAACCATCGCCAGTGGATGATATATTTAAACAGTATCTCCCGCAGGTTGATCACTTCCTCTTCCTTCTCCCGTGAATTTCCGTTCGAAATTTCTTTCTTCATAAATTCCTTCTCTTCCTGTTTTATTTTAAGATATTAAACAACAAGCTTGCCACCGATACCAAAATCGAAGTAGCAGAGAACCACAGGCTTGTGCTCGTCCCGATATCCGAGCTCTTCGCTTTCGCCTTGTTCGGCGTCACATAAACGATGTCGTTCTGTTGCAGGTAATAATACGGCGACAGTATTGTCTCCGCCTTGTTCAGGTCGAGCGTGACAATCTCCCGCTTCCCGTTGGCGTCTTCCCGTATCAGCTTCACGTTGTCACGCTTTCCGTACACCGTCATATCCCCCGCCATCGCGAGTGCCTCCAGCAAGTTCACCTTTTCGTTGTTGATAGTGAAAGTGCCCGGGCGGGCCACCTCCCCGATCACCGAAATCTTGTAGTTCACCATCCTCACCGTCACGATCGGCTCCTCCTTCATATACGGCTTCAGCCGGTCTACAATCATTCGTTCGGTCTCCTTTTTCGTCATGCCTCCCACGTACAGTTCGCCCAACACCGGAAAGTTTATTTTCCCTTCATTGTCCACCAGATACTGCTGCAACACCGGCTGCGTGGTCGTATAACTCAGATTTGCATTCGCCTGTGTCGCCACCGTCAGGTTGAAAGGCGCGGCCAGTTCCGGGCTTGTGCACGACACCACGATGGTAAGCAAATCCTTCGGCATGATCTTCGCGTCGTACATCTCCTCCCCCTGCGCTTCGGGGTCCAACGCCTCCGCATTTTGCAGGTAAGGCACTTTCTTGTACGAGTGGCAGGCTGTGAACAACACCAGCATCAACAAGCCGCATAAGGTTCGGTTTACTGTCTTCATATTATTATCGTATTAGTTATTTTTTATAAACTTAAACTTCTTAATCTCATCTATAATGTATGCCACATCTTCATCTGTCACACAAGGCCCTGCCGGGATACACAACCCCATATTGAACAAACGCTCTGAAGTTCCGTCCACGTAACAAGGATTACCACTGTATACAGGTTGCAAGTGCATAGGTTTCCACAACGGACGCGTTTCAACCCCCCTCCGGTCAAGATACACACGCAATTCCTCATAATCAAACCCCGCCACTTCCTTCTCTACAAGGATGGTGCAGAGCCAATAGTTCGCATCGAAGCGTTCATCCGGATTCGATTTCAACTCGATCCCCTCCACTCCTGCAAACCCTTTTTCGTAAAGCGTATGCACATGGCGGTGATGAGTGATATGATCTTTGAGCACTGTCATCTGCCCCCTGCCTATCCCCGCACAAATATTACTCATCCGATAGTTGTATCCTATCTCTTCATGCTGATAGTATGGGAACGGTTCTCGCGCCTGCGTTGCATAAAACATCGTTTTCTTCTTCGCCTCCTCATCAGCACAGACTAATGCTCCCCCTCCGCTGGTCGTAATCATCTTATTACCGTTGAAGCTCAATGCCCCGAACGTGCCGAACGTACCGCACTTCCGTCCATTGTACTCTGAGCCCAATGCTTCCGCCGCATCTTCCAAGACGGGAATTCCATACTTTTCAGCAATGACACCAATCTCGTCCATTTTAGCAGGCATTCCGTAAAGATGTACCGGAATAATTGCTTTCGGCTTTTTTCCTGTCTTTGCTATCCGGTCTTTAATTGCCTCTTCCAACAGCATCGGACTCATGTTCCACGTATCTTCCTCACTATCTACAAAGACCGGGGTCGCCCCCAAGTAAGTCACCGGATTGGCGGAAGCACAGAATGTAAACGACTGGCAAATTACCTCATCTCCCGCTTTCACTCCCAATTGAATCAATGCCAAATGAATGGCCGCCGTACCGGCAGACAAAGCCACCACTTCTTTCTGTTGCCCTAAGAACGTCTTCAAATCTTCCTCAAAACCATTTACGTTCGGTCCCAAAGGCACTACCCAATTGGTGTCGAACGCTTCTTTTATAAAGTCTTGTTCTTTGCCGCTCATATGTGCGAGACAAAGATATATTTTTTCTTGATTCATCTTAAAAATATTTATATAAATTCACACAATACAACTAACTGTTCCTGCTTATAATTTTTTTATATCTTTCAATTGTATTTATAATATTTCCCTCTTCATCTACCACACGAATGCCTCCATTCTTTATTGCAGTGGTGTAGTTTGTAGCATTTCTAAATTGTTGTTTATAATCCATTAAGTATGGCACAGGGAAAAAACCTTCATCAAAAACTCTATATAATCCTTCCGGTGTATATAGATTAGGTATATAGTTTTCTAATAATCTTATAGACTCTTTTGCTTCATAGAACAGCTCATCTACTCTATTTTGAACATCTTTATCGTGTTTCATATTAGGTATTTTACCTACAGAACGAGCTGTTCTGTATGAATGCAATGCGGATAAAGTTATCTGAATACTCTCTTTTATAACTGATGGGGTTGCCAACCTTACAGCTTCGGAATAGCTAACGACATGAATAATCTCTGGACTGTTAATATTATCAGGCTCTAAATCATCCATTAGAGCAGTGACGGCTGCCAATTGAACTTTAGCTTTTTCCAGATCCGGAGAAAAATAGTCTAAGCCTGCCCTTGCTTGTAAGCTAACATGAAAAGAATCATCTTCCAAATCTCTTACCAATTTCATCATAACTCGTCCCTTTGCTAAATCTTGGACTCCCCAAGTGTACTTAGGGGTATTCAGCATGTTTTGCAGAATAAGATGTTGAATACCCAATTTCTTGGCAGTTTTTGCAGCAAGGAATCCAGAAATAATATATGTTAAATCATCAGCACCTCTAAAAGCAAAGTGATGAGGTACATTTGGCTCCATTGGTTTTCCAGTAAATGCAATATACTTAATTGTTTCAAGATGCTCTCTAAGGTTTTCCAACAAAGAATTTTCTCCTCTTCCGTCAATCTCACAGAACCACCACAAAGATAAAGCATGCCATGAAATATTCAACGCTCTCTCATGTATTCTGGCCAATTTAGGAACATCTTTAGTCCCAGAATATGTTCTCACAAGCATTGGCGATGCTGCTTCCTTTATCAATTGATATTCTATCTCCGAGTTAATAGGAACCCCACCACCATTCGGTAATCCTTCCCAATCCTCACCAAATTTTGACTGAGTCAATTGTGAGCTTCCTATAGAGAGGACATCTAATAATTTAGATGAAGCCAAAATTTTCACCCACGATTGAAATTCTTTTAAAGCTTCTAAACGATTGGGATTATAAGGACCTACATGAGCCCTTATAAGAGGTAAACTTCCTTTAGACTTTGCATAATTCAATCTATCAATAAAAGTATCATTATCTTTTCCACAAGAGGCATATCCATAATGATCTTGTGGGATAATTGTTTTATATCTTTCTGAAGCAATTAACTCGCTGGCAAATTTCCACCTTACATTATCATATTCATTATCTTGCAATAAAGTATTTGGTAACCTCTCCTGTGGAACACCTAGTTTAAGGAGAGACTCTAAAGGAGTTTCGTCTCCTTCAAATACCAAAACAGAATGATTGGTTTTTTCACTAACCAGTTCACAAGTATCCGGTAGACCTGCAAAAAAAATCTGCCTTAACCATCCTTTTCTTTGTACAAAAACATTATCTTGTTGCAAAAGAGAAAATAAAGACATAAAATAATGACAGCCTTCTTGAGGATCTAAACGATAACTAAATCCAAGATTAGTAATACCTTTCTCTTGTAACCATCTTTTTACAAGACCATAATTATTCAATTTATTAATATTTAGTAATGCTTCATTTACTTCATCAGGAGCTATATAAGATTTATATTTACAGTCTTTCAATAAATTAGAAATTGTAGAAACCCCTAAAGTGTGTACATCTATTTTGGGTTTTACAAAACCGAAAACTTCATCACCCACTAATTTACCTTTCATCATTGTATATGATTTAATATTTGATCTATAGAAAGATTTTCCAGACCTAAATGTTTAAGTGTTCTTCCTTCTTTTCTAAAATTAATATTTAGTAATTCACAGCATATGTTTATAACGGATTCAAACAAAGTCATTTTTAACCCAGCTGCTTTACCTAATTCCATAATAGGAAGTACTCCAGTAGGAATATCTTCCATAAGTTGTCGGGTATATATAGAAGAGGGAGCCAAGATATCATGATAAGCAGGATTATTTCTCATTTTCTCACATAATGTATTTCCCTGTATACCTTTATAAGCAAAGGATATCCACTCATTAACACTAAGTAAATCTATTCCATAAGCTTTTCCGACCTCGATTCTTTCTGCATCAAACTTTTCTATAAAAGAAACAATATTAGGCGTTATATCTCTATAAAAATAGAATTCTTCCCCTCTTTCTATTGTAGCTGCATTAAATAATATAACACAAGGATGAAAGATGGCTCCAATATTCTCAAGACTAGTTCTTAACACATTAGAGGTGGGAGTAAAGCATGTAAAGACCTTCCCTATCCTGCTAATAATAAAGTCGGTATCAATAGAAGGCAAAGCTGATATCAGCACATCATCTTTAATACCTATTATATTGACTATTCCTACTTCTTTTGCTCTGCATGCGTATATCAGTGTTTGGGCCTCCGCAATATACAGACGTTTATTACAGTGAGCTCTATTCAAAGCCCACTTAAATTCTAAAGCTCCACAAGTCCTACCTGGGTTAAGAATAATGATTTGATCGTTTTGTAGAAAAGGGCTTAGCTGTATTGCCAATTCCCGATGGGCATTAGCAATAGTTGTTATCATAATGATATCCGTACCAGTCACAGCTACCGACAAATCATTTGTAATACAATTGACATTGCCAAAACCATTTATTTTCCCTTCTAATTTTATACCACCTTTATTTTTTATTTTTTCAACCTTTTCAACATTACGATCGTACAAATTCACATGATATCCTTTTAACCCCAAATATCCGGCAATGGCTTGTCCTCCATTCCCGGCCCCTATTACAGCGAATCTCATAAGCATTCCTCAAACAAAAAATCATGCCTCATTATATCTTTTCCATCTATACCGAGTACTTGTAGCTTCGAATTGGCATATTTAAGTTTTAAGAGAGCTTCCTCTTCCGAATTTCCCACAATCAAAAAGCCTGCAACCCGATCGCTACTGGTATTAGATTTTTCTATCTTAGAGTTTGACATTTTATAAACAAAATAATCATAAATGTTTTTTTCTTCCAAAAGTTTATCAAAATTCTTCAATGTTGAAAATATTCCAGGCTGACAATAGACATAACTCATAATGGCATTATTAAACATCTTTTGTGGATTTACTTGTGGCCTATTTCCCATTAACATCTCAACATAAACTTTCATAATATCTACTCCGGACATTATTTCTATTAATTTATATTTTGATCCTCCTCCCATTCTCGCACTAAACTCAATGACATTATACTCATCTCCATTAACGATTAATTGAATCAATAAGGGCGTATCTTTCAAGTTAAAAGAGTTAACAATTTTTTGAGCAATATCCAATATCTGTTTTTCAACATAAGGAATGACAGGGGGGTAATAACTCTGTATAATGGTAAAAGAATCTTGATTCTCTTTTATTTTTTTTGAGGCAGTAACTAATAATAGTTTAGGAGTAGTACCTTCAACATATATATCCACTGATAACTCTTCTCCCTTTTTAAATTCTTCAACTATAACTTTTTTTGAAATAGAATATCTAAAAGCTTCTTCTAAAGCAGAATCTAATTGAGCATGAGAAAAAACTTTCTTTACCCCCTTAGAACCGTTACTATCTACAGGCTTAACAACTAACGGATATGATAAAAAAGAAAGTGATTTCTCATCATTCTTTTCATTTAGACATACATATTTGGCAGTTGGAATATCATTATCTACCATTTTTTTCTTCATAAATAGTTTATTCGTTAAATCACGAACATCCTTTTCTGTCAGATATGAGGGGATTCCTAATTGTGTAGCTACATATGCCATTGTAGACAATGGTTGATCTCCACAAGCAGTTAGGATATAGTCTATTTTTTCAGATCTTGCTATCGTAAGCACCGCTTGTTTATCCATTGTACTTACAGGAAAAAATTTATCGGAATACTCTATAGCTCTAACATTAGTTGATTGATCTACTAATAATATTTCGACCTCATTATTAAAAAAACATCTCAACTCTTTTATAAATGCGATCTGGTCATTCCCTCCAGCCAATACCATTACCTTTTTCATATCCTCTAATATTAATTTGTTCCATCAAAACCTATCGCACCAACTTTATTTTCAGCAGAGTTAATATTCTTGCATAAAAAAACATTTTTTATTGTCAAAAGTATTATCTTCAAGTCCAAAATAAAAGAAAGATGATCTACATACCACACATCTAATTCAAACTTTTTTGTCCATGTTATAGCATTTCTACCATTAACTTGTGCCCATCCAGTAATTCCAGGACGAACATCATGCCTTCTAGCTTGTTCTTTACTGTATAGCTCTAGGTAACGTATCATTAATGGTCTTGGTCCTATTAATGCCATATCTCCTTTTAACACATTTATTAATTGAGGCAACTCATCAATGGACATCCTCCGAATGAAAGAGCCAATAGGAGTTATTCTTTTTTCATTTGAAAGTAACTGCCCCTTAACATCTCTCTCGTTTGTCATAGTCTTAAATTTTATAACTCTAAATATTTTTCCTTTCTTCCCAGGCCTTTCTTGAAAAAAGAAAACACCATCCCCCCTATTAGCTATAAAAAGTAAGATAGAAACAAACAATAATAAAGGGGAAAAAACAATTAACATCAAAAAAGCTAAAAAGCAATCTAAGCCACGTTTTATACAGTTTTTATACATAATGAGAGCTATTTTAAGTGTTTTATAATTTTTTCATAAGTGTTCTTTATAGAATAATTATTTAACAGGAACTGATACCCTGCTTCTCCCATTGTTTTAATCTTAGCAGGATTACTCAAATATTGATCAACACATCTCGTAAAGTGGTTGACATCAACACTTTCACACCAATATCCATACCCATTCTCCTCAGCTATGATACCTATATCGGTATTGACGTCTGTAGCTGCAATAATAGGCATTTTACATTCCAAATAAGACAAAAGTCTAGATGGATAATTAGGTATTTTAAAACGATAATCAAGAAAGACCAACCCTATATCACATGAAGAAACTAAAGCATCATAATCCTTTTTAGATAGACGAGGAAAAAGAGAAATATTATTTATCTGATTATCAACAATCCACTTTTCTAATCTTGAATATTCCGTTCCATTTCCAACTATTAAAAAATGACAATCCTTTCTATTTCCATTATGTTCTAAACAATTAATTAAGAAATCAACACCTTGCGGCTTTCCTAAATTTCCTCCATAAATAAAGATAGGCCTGTCAGCAGGTAAATTATATTTTTCTCGAATCCTTCCTTTATCAACATCTTCTTTTTTTTCGACGATTTCAATACTATTGGGAGCAACCTCAACTCTCTCGGCAGAGATAAAAGAATTATGTTTTAATATATACCTTACATTCGCAGGTGACATACAGCCTATATAATCAGAGTTTCGATATAAGTTTTTCTCCTTTTTTCGAAAATAGGAATAAAAAAGATTACGCTTAGAAAGTATTCCTAAATCAACCGCATTCTGTGGAAAGATATCCTTTAGCAACAAATAAGAAATAGAATTAGGATTCCTCTTTTTTAGATATTTTACGATATTCGTAAAAGTAATAGGGGGTGTAGAGTATAAAATCAAATCGAAAGAAAGATCTGAAAAATACCTTTTAATGGCTAAACGATATTGAGTTTCAATTAGAATTGTGGCTATACCTTTTTCTACTACATTTGTTTTCTGAATATTTAAAGTTCTTACTCCTAAAATATGAATTCCGTCTACTTCTTTTAATGAAGTTAAAAGACCAAATTGTCGCTCATAAGGAGTCACAATATAAACATTATGCCCCTCATCTCTAAACTTTCGCATTAAATCAGTATATATTCCTCTTTCATTTATATCATTAATGCGACTGATTGTCAAAAATATTACATTCATGGAATCAATATTTCCTCCAAACCATTTTATTTACCACTCCGGTATAGCTCTGAATCAGCTTTACTACCTTAGTAGACACAATCTCGTCCGTATAATCGGGAACTGGCAAACCATGTTCCCCGTTATTATTCATATTCACAGCGGTAGACACAGCTTGTAACAGCGACTTTTCATCTATTCCCGCCAAAAAGAAACAACCTTTGTCAAGAGCTTCGGGACGTTCGGTAGAAGTACGAATACATACAGCCGGGAAAGGGTGCCCTACACTAATGAAAAAGCTACTCTCTTCGGGCAATGTCCCCGAATCGGACACAACAGCATAAGCGTTCATCTGCAAACAGTTGTAGTCATGAAATCCAAGAGGGGCATGTTGAATGACACGAGTATCCAAATTGAAACCTGTAGACTCTAGTCTTTTCTTGCTGCGTGGATGGCAGCTATAAAGAATAGGTATGTCGTATTTCTCTGCCAACGCATTGATGGCAGAGAAAAGAGAAAGAAAGTTCTTCTCCGTATCAATATTCTCTTCCCGGTGGGCAGAAAGCAGTATATATTTTCCTTTTTGCAATCCAAGCCGTTGATGCACATCGCTTGCTTTAATCTCTGCCAGATTTTCGTGCAGGACCTCTGCCATCGGTGAACCGGTAACATACGTACGTTCTTTTGCCACTCCCGAGGCATTGAGGTAACGACGTGCATGCTCGGAATAACATATATTGACATCCGAAATGATGTCGACAATTCGGCGATTGGTTTCTTCTGGAAGACATTCATCAAAACATCGATTACCTGCTTCCATGTGAAAAATAGGAATATGCAAACGTTTGGCAGAAATGACGGACAAACAACTGTTGGTATCCCCTAACACCAAAACAGCCTCAGGAGCTGTCTGTAACATGAGTTTGTAACTGCAGTTAATGATATTACCTACCGTCGATCCTAAATCATCACCTACGGCATTCATATATACTTCGGGATCTTTCAACTTCAAATCACGAAAGAACACTTCATTCAAATTATAATCGTAATTCTGTCCTGTATGGGCAAGAATACAATCAAAATATTTACGGCATTTATTAATTACTGACGCCAAGCGAATAATTTCGGGACGGGTTCCGACAATGATGAGCAGTTTCAGTTTACCGTTATCCTGAAACCGGATATCTGAATAATCTAATTTTATATCCATAACAATTATTTTTTATACTTTCTCAAAATAAGTATCGGGGCGGTTTGGGTCAAAACATTCGTTACACCACATAAAAGTAACTAAATCTTCTGTCTCGGAAAGATTAATAATATTATGCGTATATCCGGGTATCATTTCCACCACTTCTATCTTCTTACCACTCACTTCGAAGCCGATTACTTCCTCCGTTCCAATCTTGCGAAGCTGAATAAGCCCCCGGCCACTTACCACTACAAACTTTTCGTTTTTGGTATGATGCCAATGCTGCCCTTTAGTAATACCGGGTTTAGAAATATTTACGGAAAACTGCCCCCGGTCATCGGAACGAATGATTTCTGTAAAGCTTCCTCTATCATCCACATTCATCTTCAGCGGATAGCTGAATTTATCTTTCGGCAAATAAGACAAATAGGTTGAATATAGTTTTTTGGTAAAAGCATCCTTTAAATTCGGTACATTCAGATTTTCCGGCATCTGCCTGAATGAGTAAAGCAACTCAACAATTTCACCTAAAGTAATGGTATGTACGACAGAAACTTTACAATACTTTCCTTCCCGGTGCTCATTGCCGCTTAAAGCGCCAATCAGTTCATCTACCACATCGTCTATATACACCAAATTCATCAACACGCTCGGGTCATTCACCTGAATGGATAAATCGTTCGCGATATTATTACAGAAAGTAGCCACTGCACTGTTGTAATTGGGACGACACCATTTTCCAAACACATTGGGAAAGCGATAAACCAATACTTTTGCCCCTGTTTCTTTAGAATAGTTGAACACCAACTCTTCACCAGCCCGTTTCGATTCTCCGTACGGATTATCCAGCGCAGCCTGTGTAGATGAAGAAATCATAACTGGACAAGCATTTCGATGCTTCTTTAAGGTATTTAACAATGTAGATGCAAACCCGAAATTGCCCACCATAAACTCGGATGTTTCTTTCGGACGGTTTACCCCAGCCAGATTGAATACAAAGTCTGCATTTTTACAATACACATCCAACTCGCCAGGATCGCTGTCTACATCATATTCGAAGATCTTCAAATCTTCGGATAAATTATAATTCCGGGCTTTCCCCGCTTGAATGTTATGTAATTGAGAAACTAGATTTTTTCCGACAAACCCCTTCGCACCGGTAACCAAAATATTCATGCCCTCTTATTCACTTTTAATTTCAATTGATTTCGCTTTTTCTTCCATCCCCAAATCTTCACGAATAAATCGAAGTTTCAACAACAACCGCTTCATTCCTTCCACATCCAGACGAGTTGTGTTATGCGAATGGTAATCCTCTATCTTTGCAACATCTTCATTACCTTCAGTAAAAAACTTATCGTAATTCAAATCACGATTGTCGCAAGGAATGCGGTAATACTCACCCATATCAATCGCTTTCGCCATCTCTTCACGCGTCACCAATGTTTCATAAAGCTTTTCTCCGTGACGTGTACCAATGGTCTTCACCTCTGTATCGGTTTGATACAACTCTTTCAAAGCTTGAGCCAGCACACTTAAAGTAGCGGCCGGAGCTTTTTGTACAAACAAATCTCCATTGACTCCATGTTCGAAAGCATACATTACCAAATCCACGGCATCATCCAATGTCATCATAAAACGAGTCATGTTTGGATCAGTCACCGTAATCGGCTTGCCCGACTTAATTTGATCCACCCATAAAGGAATAACGGATCCACGGGAGGCCATTACATTCCCATAACGTGTACAGCAGATTGTTGTAACGGCATTATCTCCTAAAGCACGTCCTTTGGCAATAGCTACTTTTTCCATCATCGCTTTGGAAATCCCCATAGCATTGATGGGATAAGCCGCCTTGTCGGTGGAAAGCACCACCACATTTTTCACTCCATGTGCAATAGCTGACTCCAATACATTGTCCGTACCAATCACATTGGTATGTACTGCTTGCAACGGGAAAAACTCACAAGAGGGGACTTGTTTCAGCGCAGCAGCTGCAAATACATAGTCTACTCCGCGCATTGCCTCATCCACAGATTGGCGATCACGCACATTCCCAATGTAAAATTTCACTTTCGGATTTTGCAACTGATGTCGCATGTCATCTTGCTTTTTTTCATCACGACTGAAAATCCGAATTTCTTTAATATCCGAATTCAAGAAACGACGCAAAACAGCATTGCCAAAGGAACCTGTTCCACCTGTGATAAGTAAAATTTTGCCTTTAAATAGTGTCATAATCTATTCTTCTTTTCTTAATTATTTCATCCACTTTTTTCATAAACTGCTTTCGAACAAAGTCGGGGTTAAAAGCTGTCCAAGCATATTCATAAGCATTATTTGCTAATTCTTCCCTCAACGAAACATCTTTAATAAAACTCTTTAAATGTGTTTTTATCTTATCTTCTTGCCAATCACTTGATATTACATAGCCAATTCTATGATCACTCAACAATCTCATAGAAGCAACTTCAAAAGGGCCAAACCCTAAAATACTTCTACCTGTCGAAATATATTCAGGTAATTTCGTAGAAACAGATAATTTAGTCAAAGAGCGATAATAATCATCTGTACTTTCTACATGAAGTAAAATATCTGCTTTAGCCAATTCCATACGCATTTTATCGCTATTAACAAACCCAGCATAATTAACATTACATTCTTTAAAACAACGCTCAACTTCAGAAGAAAGAGTAGCAGAATAAACTTTCAATTGTATATTTGGCACATCTCCATCTTTTTGGATTAACGTAAGAAGTTTGCCTAG
The DNA here is from genome assembly GCF_014196225.1 of Bacteroides pyogenes. Taxonomy (GTDB): domain Bacteria; phylum Bacteroidota; class Bacteroidia; order Bacteroidales; family Bacteroidaceae; genus Bacteroides; species Bacteroides pyogenes_A. The sequence continues at coordinate 227,566 of NZ_JACIDI010000005.1, forward strand.
TTTTGCGATTTCTGCCCAACGCCCTAAATGTAAACCTCCAAAATATGATATTACAATTCCCTCATTATTAGCAGTAGGGAGTTTATGGCTCAATTCTGCTATATTCATGATAGGGAAAAAAGGTTTCTTAAAGTATACCTGATAATCTGACGCCATTAGTTCGCCTATAGCAAAACACAAAGAAGCACGGTTTATACTATGCTGATAAAAAATTGCCATCCTCTTTCTTTGCCAAACATCAATCCAATTCCGACATTTAGGATTTAATAAGTAATCATCTGTAAAAAAAAGTATTAAAGGAAGATTATATTTTTTAGATAAAAAATTTGCAACAGAATGTGAGAAACTATTGGGTCCTGCAACGTAAAATATACAATCAGGGTCATTAGATTCAATCCAATTGAATAAGGGTTTTATTTTCCATTTTCCACATTTCCATAAGAAATCACGTAAAAATGGTATTTTTTTAACATAACCTACGATTCTCTTCTTCTTTTCTAACGAAAAACTCATAATAGTAGAGACTTTCTCATCTTTAGAGAAAAAACTTTTATAATATTTCGTTGTAAAACTTAGAGTATTTTTTATTACATCTTTATCCGTTATACGAAAATAGTTCTGATTATAATCCAAGTCTGGCAACATTTCAGAAAAATAAAACATTGAAATATCCTCCGAATTATATTCTTGAAAGATTGTTTCAAGTGTTTTTCCATTATTTGATGTAGAGGAAAAAGGATTATGTGAAATTATTAGAATTTTCATGATATTATTTACAATAAAGAATTTTACCATTTATAATACCAAAAGAAAACATCATAATCGGCATAAAATAAGGATGATATATAAAACAATTGAAGAACACTAAGACAAATAATAAAACAACTGTAGCCTTATAAGCATTCGAATAACACTTATAAGAACAGCGCACTCGAAAAGTTCTAATAAGTAATTTTAGAATAGCTAATAAATAGAGTAGAAGTCCTATGATGCCGAAATCAACTAATAATTGTAAAAAATCATTATGTGCATACATATTAAACAAAGACAAAGTAGATTTTAATCCATGCCCAAACAGTAATTCTATATTAGATGACTTATAAAAGACCAAAGTCAAAATAGATTCATAAAGCTGATCTCTACCACTTCCACCATCCTGCTCTAAAGCAAGAAATCTTCCTAACAGAAGATTCACAAATTCTATATCTATTATATAAAGTATAAATACCAAAACCCCAATGATGATTAAAAATATTTTTCTTTTCTGCACTTCAAAGAAAAAAGCTAAAGACAAAACAAAAGATATTATAATGGTTCGCTTGAAGGAAAATAGAAATAGCAATGCCATTACACCTAATAAAATAGCTTTATAATAACCTCTCTCTAGAAGCAAAACATATGGGAGAAATATAATTAATAAAAAGTAGATATCCGGATTAATAAAATGTTCTTGACTTCTTAATAATAAAAAAACGATATATATACATAATGGGAGGAAAATAATTAGAAGAAATCGTTTAACTATGAATAAAACTGTTTCATCAGACATTGTTCCATAATGTAGCCCAAGAATAAACATTAAAAGCCACATAGTAATTTTCACAATTTCTAGTCCACTCTCACCTTTCACAAAAGAAGAAATGAGCAAATAAAAATAGAAGTAAAAAAAGGGAATTAAAATCCTTTTCTTATCACTCAAATTTACATTACAAATAATATAAATAAAACTTATTATATAAGCAAAAGCATATAACAGTAATATCTCAGGTTTTAAATATATAGTTTCAAAATTAGCATAAAAGATATGAAGAGTATCCACATAATTAATCAATAAATATAAAAAAATAAAAGCTATTACATGGATAAATATAAAATGGCTACTTCTATTTATGGTATTCACTAACATGGAATCTTTTATATAAGAAATATAGAACAAACAAAAACACAGAATTCATTACAAGACTAGATAATGACAGCCAAAAAGCTTGATTATCAGACATATTTAAAACTAAAGAGGCCCCCAAAAATAATATTAACACATCTCTTATTAAACGACTAGAAAAAACAAACCATGGCTTTCCTACAGATATAAATTCGTAACAATAGACTTCTGATAAACATATTGGAATTGAAGTTAAAACACTCACGAAAAAAACAGGAAATAATCCAATAAAACTCTCTCCGTAAAAGTTACAAATCAATTTAGAAAATGAAAGAATAATGAAAATAGATGCTACTGAAGAAAAGAAGTTAATCAATAGCATCTTATCAACCATTTTTTTATGATCAGAACTACTCATTAAATACGAAAACATTACATTTTTCAAAACACTAGGAATAAAAATAACAATACTTTGCCAAAGAGAAGCAGCTGAAGCAATTCCAACTTCTATGTAATTGGCATATTTTATCAACAATAATACACTTAACCAATGAACAATAGTATACAAACTTTCTTGCATAGCTATTGGTAAAGAGAAGAACAACATTTCTTTTACTTCCTGCGGTTGTACCTTAAAGCTGCTTGACAAATATTTCCTCAATTTCTTCCGTATAAAAACTTCATTCGAGATTACTTGATAAAAAAAGGAAATTAATAAAGAATAAACAGCACCATCTACTCCCCAAAAATAAGAAAACAAGATACTACTCAAAAAAGTAATCAAACCCGCAAAAATATTAATTTTTGCAAGTTCTTTAAACATCTTAAAACCCGATAGAATACCTATCTGTGCTGTATTAAGAGCATTAGTAATAACAATGATTGCCGAGACTTGTAAAATAAAAGATAAGTGTGGAGCATCTATAAATAAAGCAACTTGTTCGGCAAAAATAAACAAAAGTAATGCTAAGAAAGTACTAAATGAAATAGTGATTCTATAAATAGCCCCTACTAACGAAATTATCTTCTGTGGCTGTTTCAAAGAATATTCAGCTATATATTTAGTTGCTGTATAACCAAAACCTAAAGTAGATACTATGGCAATATAAGTTAATGTTACTTTTATAGTACCAAATTCTCCATATGCTTCACTTCCCAACAATCTAGCAACTATAATTCCAGCAACCAAAGATAATCCTTTTCCAAGCACACTACCTACCAAAGCCCAAAAAGAATCTTTAATAAGTGCGTTTCCCCTTAAACGACTTACTATCTTACCATATTTCTTCTCTAATAGCACAGTAGCCCCTTTTACACTCATGCATCAAATTTTTCATAATCCGAATTCTTCGAAACAAACTCCGGCACGACGCGTTTCATCAGCTTTACCGTATCGACAATATTTACCGCACGGGAAAGACGCTCGAATTCCATATAGTCGGGAAGGATGTCGGCATATTCGTATCGGCGGACTTTGGCAACTTTGATTTTCTTATTTTCGGTAGGTATGGTGTTCTCTCCGTTGCTGAGTACTTCTTCGTAAAGTTTCTCGCCCGGACGGAGACCGGTGAACTCAATTTGTATGTCTTCGCCGGGACGGTAGCCCGCCAACTCGATCATGCGGGTGGCGAGGTCGACAATCCGGACGGCTTCGCCCATCTCGAAGACGAAGATTTCGTTGCCCTGCCCCATAGTGGCGGCTTCCAACACAAGGCGGCAGGCTTCGGGGATGGTCATAAAGAAACGGATGATATCGGGGTGGGTGACGGTAACGGGACCGCCATTTTCGATCTGCTCTTTGAAAAGGGGGATAACGGAACCGTTGCTGCCCAGCACATTGCCGAAGCGGGTGGTGATGAAACGGGTATGCCCTTTTACCTTGCCTTCGCCAATAGCACAGCCCAGGCTTTGGACGTAGATTTCAGCCAACCGTTTGGAGCCCCCCATGACATTGGTGGGGTTAACGGCTTTATCGGTAGAAACCATAATCATCTTTTCAGCTCCGTACTCTACTGCCATGTCGGCTACCTGGCGCGAGCCGATGACATTGACGAGAACGGCTTCGCAGGGGTTCTCTTCCATCAAGGGAACGTGCTTGTAGGCGGCGGCATGGAAGACGATTTGCGGATGGTAGGTGTCGAACACCATGCGCAGGCGTTCCCTGACACGGACATCACCGATGACAGGAACGAAATCGAGCGAGGAATAGTTGTGCTCGAACTCGAGACGGACATTATGCAGGGGGGTCTCGGCAGAATCGAACATAACGAGCTTGCGGATGCCCATTTGAGCCAACTGGCGACATAGCTCGCTGCCGATGCTACCGGCGGCTCCGGTGACCATAACAACTTTGCCGCGGAATTCGTTGACGACTTCTTCCATATTGATATTGATCTCGGGACGCCCCAGTAGGTCTTCGATCTTGATGGGACGCACCCACTGGTGGAAAACGCCTTTTTCGTCGGCCTCGCTGATGGAAGGGGCGATCAATGTCTTTATATCGTATTCTTTACAATACTGCAAGAGGCGTTTTTCTTCTTCACGGGTGTCTTCGTGTCCGGCAAAGAGGATGCCCTGAATGCGATGGTTGAAGATTTGCTTCTCGAATTCGTCTTTATCGCGGAAAGAGTAAACGGGAAGGTCGGCGATGCGTCGAACGGTATCTTTGCTACCGTAGGTATAGAACCCCACGACTTTATAATGGGAGCTGTTGAGCAGGCGCACTTTGAGAGAAACGCTTTTATCGCCGATGCCGTAAATAAGAATCCGCATATTTTCTTTGGTGATACGACTCAATATGAATTCGTAGACGAGTATGAGAAGGTTGCGGACAACGACCATGGCAATGAATGTGAGCATACCGTCGAACAGTAAGAAGAATATCTTCTGACTGTGATGCCAATCAGGATGCAAAAGAAATATCCATAAGGCAATACCCATGGCGGCGGTTTTGACGAGTGAGCTGCAGATGAGCCTCCAGAGTTCGCGCAACTGTGAGAAACGGATGGTGTTGCGATAGGTTCGGAACGCGTAAGATCCCAACAAAGATGCCAAAACGGAAACGACTGCCACCCGTAAGAGCATGGCAGGTTGAAAAGAGGTTGCGGTGATGTAGTGGATACCCGTGTATGCGATGAGGGTACAGCATAAAGCAATGAATGTATCCAAAGCCAAAACTACCCAATAGCTGAAGTAATTGTTCCGCAGGTATAGGACAAGGTTATCAAATCTTTTCTTCATAGTTCAGGTTTCTTAATTTACTGCTTTGTTTTTCATTTGCAGGCTCCACATAGCCTACAGGCATGTCGACGCAGGCACTTCCCAATAAATTGAGACGGACGGCAACTTTGCTTTTACCGTCGATGGTAACCAATTCGCCTTCGAGCCCTTTCAAAGGGCCTTTAACGACGCAGACTTTTTCACCCCGAAGCAACGGAGAATCGTTCATGCAGACGGCTTGGTCGGAATAGTCGAGCATGAAGCGAAAGCGGTTCATCTGTTCATCGGGAATAACGGCGGGAGAACTCTCGCCGCGCAATACCATATAGCGGCTGACGGCAGGTATGGTGAGTACTTCCATGCGCTGGCAAGGATCGGCATGGACAAAAACCATCATAGGGAGCAGCACGCAGTCGACTACTTTGCGACGGTCGCTCCATTGGCGGACTTGCTGCTGGATGGGAACGAAGTTTTCAATTCCCATCTTGGATAAACGGTCGGCGACTTTCTTCTCGTGATGCATACGCACGAGAGCGACATACCAACGTTTTGAGCGCGCTACGCTTTCCCCTGTCCCACCGTGCGAGTCAGCGTTAGCCATGTTTTTATCGATTAAATTCATTTTACCCCATTTTATCCGTTGCCGGAGCAACGAACAATTACAATCGTGCACAAAGATATACAAAAATCTTAATAAACATTTAGCGTTCTCACGCTTTTTTCGTTAATCTTGGTAATGTTTCATTTTAATTACTAAGATTCAGGGAGCAGTACCTCCATCCCGAATATCTGCTCCACATAGTCGATGAATGCTTTGTTTACTTTTTTCACGCCACCGGGGGTGGGATAATCGCCGCTGAAATACCAGTCGCCCGTATGTTCGGGACAGGCTTCACTCAACCCTTTCAGAGGCTGGAAAACTATTTCCACTTGGGCTTTTGTTCCATCTGGGACAAGTAGTTGCGCCATCTTGGCGGCAATCTCTTCGTCGGTGAACGGGGCGTAAATTTCTTTCACATGATTGACCATCTGTTCTTTAGGAAGTGACGCCTGCTCTCTCGACCGGCGGTAGGCTCCGGCAATGAGGGACGTCATCCCTCGCTCTTTGAGCAGCTCGATAGCAGCTCTGAAAGCAATGAATTCGCTCATTTTCGCCATATCGATGCCGTAATAATCGGGGTAGCGTACTTGAGGGGAAGAGGATACGATGACGATCTTCTTCGGGCCAAGACGGTCGAGGATGCCGATGATACTTTGCTTGAGGGTGGTGCCGCGCACGATGCTGTCGTCGATAATCACCAGATTGTCGACGTCGGGTACGAGGCTTCCGTAGGTGATGTCGTAAACGTGTGCCGCCAGATCGTTCCGGCTGTTGCCCTCGGCGATGAAAGTGCGAAGTTTTATATCTTTGATAGCAACTTTCTCGCTGCGGATGCGGCGGGAAAGGATGCGCTCCAGTTCTTCGGAATGGAGCTGGGAGCCTAAACCGACGATTTGCCGGACTTTCTCTTGGTTCAGGTATTCGTCGAGCCCTTGCAACATACCGTAGTATGCCACTTCGGCGGTGTTGGGAATGAAGGAAAAGACGGTATGGTCGATGTCATGGCCGATGGCCTCGAGAATGTTGGGAACAAGTTTTTTGCCCAGAAGTTTCCGCTCTTTGTAGATATCGACATCGCTGCCGCGAGAGAAATAGATGCGTTCGAACGAACAGGCGCGTTTTTCACGAGGTTTGTTGATGCGGGTGATGCGAGACTGTCCGTCTTTGCTGATGAGCAGCGCCTGCCCGGGAAGGAGTTCCTGTATACGATCGGAAGAAACGTTCAAGGCAGTCTGGATAACAGGGCGTTCGGAAGCAAGCACGGCTATCTCGTCGTCTTGATACCAGAAAGCGGGACGAATGCCCCAAGGATCGCGGATAGCGAAAGATTCGCCACTTCCGGTAATGCCGCAAATAACATATCCACCGTCCCACTCTCTGGTGGAGGTACGGAGCACGTTGGCAAGGTCGATATGCTCTTCGATGTAGTGTGTGATGTCCATGCCGGTAAGGCCTTCGGCTTCGGCAAGGTTGAACACGCGCTCCACTTCGCGGTCGAGCCGGTGCCCTACCTGTTCGAGCATGATGTAGGTATCGGCATACTGGCGAGGATGCTGACCGATAGCAGTGATGCGAGCAAAAATTTCATCGAGGTTGGTCAGGTTGAAATTGCCGCAAAGGGCAAGATTTTTGGCACGCCAGTTGTTGCGGCGCAGGAACGGGTGTACGTAGGCAATGCCGGACTTTCCGGTAGTGGAGTATCGCAGATGTCCCATATAGGCTTCACCGGCAAAAGGCAGGGTGCGCTTGGCGAACTCGGGGTCGTGGAGTTGTTCGGGTGTGAGGTCTTTGAAATTGGCCTGAACGTTTTGGAAAATTTCGGTAATGGCTCCGGAACCTAACGCACGCTCACGGAACATGTATTCTTCGCCGGGGTCGGACTGCATCTTGACACAGGCCAGCCCTGCGCCTTCCTGCCCCCGGTTGTGCTGTTTCTCCATCAGCAGATAGAGCTTATTGAGACCATACATCCATGTTCCGTACTTTTCCTCGTAATACTCCAACGGCTTGAGCAAGCGTATCATCGCAACGCCGCATTCGTGTTTCAGTTGTTCCATTAAATTTTCAGAATTAAAAATTCATGCACTATCGGTTTCTTTTTTGAAAGAAAACGCAAAGATAAGCATTTCGAAGCATATAAAAAGGATAAGGGCTGATGAATATTGTTTAATTTTTCATATATTTGAGGCAAAACATTTATTTATAACCAATAAAGAAAAGAGCGATGAAACTGAAAAAAATGACGGTAATTTTTGCATTGATGGGAATGACCGGATACTTGCAGGCACAACATACACAGGTGGTTGCACATCGAGGATTCTGGAAGGTGGAAGGTTCGGCACAAAATAGTATCGCCGCACTCCGGGAGGCTGAATCGGCAGGTTGCTACGGCTCGGAATTCGATGTGTGGCTGACAAAGGACAATAAGCCGGTGGTAAACCATGATCCGGTGTATAAGATGAAAAGCATGGAGGGCTCGAAAGCGGAAGAGTTGACTAAGCTAAGACTGGAAAACGGAGAAAAGCTGCCTTTACTTGAAGAGTATTTCGACGCTGCCCGGGAGGGGAGCATACGCTTGATACTGGAACTGAAAAAACAAAGCAGTCCCGCCCGTGAGACAAGAGCTGTACGGGAAATCGTAGCTCTGGCGAAAAGAATGGGACTCGAAAGACGGATGGAGTATATTTCCTTTTCGCTGCATGCCGTGAAAGAGTTCATCCGTCTGGCGCCGGAGGGAACCCCGGTATACTATCTGAACGGGGATCTTTCTCCCGCGGAACTGAAAGCGATCGGTTGCAGCGGTCCCGACTATAATCTGGCAGTGCTTAAAAAACATCCGGAATGGATCAAGGAGAGCCACGAACTCGGAATGAAGGTAAATGCATGGACCGTAGACAAGCCGGAGGATATGAGGTGGCTGATCGAACGGAAGACGGACTTCATCACGACGAACGAACCGGTGAAGCTCCAAGAGATATTGAAAGAGTACGTCAGTCGATGATCCCGGCGTCGTCTTCGACTTCTTCCGGATGAAGAAAAAGAGGCGACTCGGGGCGAAAACGCATGAACTTGAACCAGTTGACCAACTCGGAAACCGCATATACCAAACTACATATACCGATAATAAGGAAGGCGGTGTTGCGTGCCTCGGTGGGGTTGAACAGGGTTACGAAACCGGCAATCAGGATGAGCACGGGAATCAGATAAAATGCCGCAGGCACTCTGATCCACTCACGTGCCCGGGCAAGAGAGGTAATTTGCTGCACACCTCCCATGATAAGGATAAAGCCAAGCAAAAACATAAGGACATCGGCAAAAAAGTCGGGCATAATGATCAGCCAAAGACCGAGCAAAAGGCTTCCTACTCCTTCGATAGGAAAACGGAGGGCCTTTTTATTTTCACCCCTTTTACGGCCGAAATAAGCGAAAAGAGTGATAATGCCGGGAATAAGGAAAGCGACTCCCAATGTTATGACAATATAAGCGGCGGCGGCATCGGGCCAAATGACCAGAACCAACCCTATCACGAGGGCGAACAAGATGCGAATGAGAGAATAATTAGTTGTTTTCATATATCTTTAATTTAATCAATTTATCCACTTATTGTTGCGAAGATAGGACTTTTTATGCAGAACCGCAATGCCAAGAGCATTTTTCGGGAATACGGGAATGATAAAAAAATAAAAAAAATCGTTTGAAAGCTCGAACAAAGTCTTTACATTTGCGTTTCGTTACCATATATGGAAGCTCTGCTCCGGAAATAATCATATGTTTTTCACCTTACAGTTTATTGCACATCGTGAAAGAATCCGGAGATATTGTAACTTTCTCAAATGACAAAAACCATGAAAGATGTGACATCTTCTGTATTACTGATTTACACGGGCGGGACCATCGGAATGATAGCCAACCCGGAAACCGGCGCTCTGGAGAATTTCAACTTCGACCATCTGCTGAAACACGTTCCCGAGTTGAAGAGGCTTAACTACCGGATTTCGCCTTATCCTTTCGACCCTCCCATCGACTCGTCGGACATGGAGCCTTCTCATTGGGCAAGGATGGTAAGAATTATCGCCGAAAATTATGAGATGTACGACGGATTTGTGATTCTGCACGGAACGGATACGATGGCGTACACGGCATCGGCGCTGAGCTTTATGCTCGAGAATCTGAGCAAGCCGGTAATTCTGACCGGATCGCAACTGCCCATCGGCACGCTGAGGACCGACGGAAAGGAAAATCTGATCACTGCCATCGAAATAGCTGCTGCCAAAAACTGTGATGGAACAGCCACAGTGCCCGAAGTATGTATCTTCTTCGAGAATCATTTGATGAGAGGAAACCGTACCACAAAGATTAACGCGGAAAATTTCAACGCGTTCCGTTCGTTCAACTACCCGGTACTTGCCAAAGCGGGCATACACATTAAGTATGAACCGGGGCTGATACGGAAGGCGGACCGGACAAAGCCGCTCAAACCGCACTTCCTTTTCAACACGAACGTAGTGATTCTGACGCTTTTCCCGGGCATTCAGGAACGTATTGTGACTTCATTGCTACACGTACCGGGGTTGAAGGCGGTGGTTCTGAAGACTTTCGGATCGGGAAACGCTCCGCAAAAAGAATGGTTTATCAAGCAACTGAAAGAGGCTACGGAACGAGGTATTGTGATTGTGAACATCACTCAGTGCACCTCGGGAGGAGTGGAAATGGAACGATATGAAACAGGAATGCACCTGCTGGAAGCGGGCGTGATAAGCGGATACGACAGTACCCCGGAATGTGCAGTGACAAAACTGATGTTTCTGTTAGGACACGGACTGACCGACAGCGAGATACGGCAAAAAATGAACTCCTCATTGGCAGGAGAGATTACCAAACGATAAGGATGGATGAAAAACCAAGCGTTGAAAACGAACGAATATGAAAAAGAAAATATTGCTTATTGACGATAAACCTGCCATTGGGAAGGTTGTAAGCGTGTATCTGGAAGATAAATATGATTTGATATATCTGGAAAATCCGCTTACGGCGATAGAGTGGCTGAAGCAGGGAAATCGTCCAGATTTGATTATTTTGGATCTTTATATGCCACATATGCCGGGAAAGGCTTTTCTGAAATACCTCAAAGAAAACGAGCCGTTAGCATCCGTTCCGGTCGTTATCTTATCAAGCGAGGAGGACGCGACCGAAAGGATCAGACTATTAGAAGAGGGAATAGCGGATTATATATTGAAACCGTTCGATCCGCTGGAATTGAAGACACGCATCAAGAAAGTAATAGAATGAATGACCGATTATAACTATTAATAGTGAGATTACCGCTGCAATATACCCTATTAGAGGTATTGCGGGGAGAAATGAAACTCTCTATCTTTGCAGTATCAGAATTGAATTAATTAGTCATAATTTTATTACGTAGCCACATTTAAGTAAGAATGTAACAAAATCCCGCCGAAGTGATTTCGCCGGGATTTTGTTTTTATACAGACAACGGAGAAAGAGAGAGAAAGAGAGAGAGAAAGAGAGAGAGAGAGAAAGCCAGCCAGACAATCGTTCCTCTTGTACAGCCCCGCAAAGAAAAGAGATGGCGATCAGAACGAAAAGCATGCGTGGAGTACTCTTTCGGACACAGTGCTTTGACAATCTTAAGAAGAAGAGCAGGATATCGAATACACTCGGAGTACAGAAATAAAAAAACGAGTCGACCCCATTTATGGAACCACCCGCCGCAGCATCAGAAAAGCCTTTTAGGCTTTTCTTTTTGTTACCTCTTTTTCCCTGAAAACATTTTCTCTTTTTACCTTAAAAACTTGCTACCTATTGTAATCCTTTTACCTTTATAAAAAACTTTCCCTATTTGAAATTACAATAATATAAAAGTCTAATACCTAAACAATTTTGTTTTTACCTTTTAAAACTAACAGCAATTTCCCAATTGCCTTGCAAAGGTACGAAAAGATTTCGTGTACGCAAACATTTTTAGATTCTATAACGTTATTTTTCAACTATAAATCTTTCACCTCATCCAGAGCAACGAGTTTATTCACAATGGCATAGATGGTCAATCCGGCGGCGCTATGTATCTGGAGTTTCTTGCTGATATTCCGGCGATGAGTAATAACGGTATGAATGGATAGAAAGAGTTTTTCGGCAATCTCTTTATTAGTCATTCCTTTAACTACGCATATCACGATTTCCCGTTCGCGCTGACTGAGAGATTCGGTATTCTCGGTCTCCGCTTCTTCGCGGGGAGCATCCTGCAATCCTTGTATCTTTTCAGAAAGGGTATCCAGGCCATCGAAAATAGAAACCGTTTCATCGTATTTGCTCAGTACCGATGCGTCGACCAGCGAAGTCACCAATGCGACAAGACGTATGTTCCTGCCTGCCGTTTCTTCGCGGAAACGGGCCACATCGAAATAATCGCCGAAATTGGAATTGACAATGAGCACATCGGGACATTGCGTACGCAAATAGTCGTTCAAGGCTTCTACGGAAAGCAATTCGACAGGCTGGACCTTCAGATTGGGAAGGCGCTTCAGAGTAGCAGTCAGGCCGCTACGGATAATAACGGAGTTTTCGGCAATAGCCACCCGGATGATATCGTTAGTTTTCATTCTCTCTCATCCTCCTTTCGAGTTTCAGAATAGCCGGAACAAATATGTAATCCTCCACCTTGCAATGGGATTCGAGCCCTTCTTCGCAGGCGTATATATCGAACAGCACGGCATTCAGTAAATTCTCGTTCGCTTTGGCAGGACAATACTTGATGATGATGTTTTTCAGTTCCGTAAGTTTCTCCCCTACCTGATCATGATGTTTGGAAAAAGTGCTGATTTGATATTGTTTGGATACATTCCCCTCAAGCAGCGCACTGACATATTTAAAAACGGTTCGTTCTTCATATTCCATGTGCTTGCGCACTTCCTGAGTGTATTCGTCGAAAAACTTCAGAATGAGGAAAGAAATGTCGTTCTGAGAGCAGTCGATAGCCTCAATCAGTTTCCTGCGAATGGAAGGAAGAGAGAAGTCGAGGAAATAGCTGTGCGCCTGACGCAGATAATGAACTAAAGAAGGGATAGAAACTTCGTCGCTGCTTCCGTCCAGACGGGAAAATCCTTCGGCCATGAAATTGATGACGACCAAAAAAGTTTTGCAGTCTACCCCGTTCGATTCGCAGACTTCTTTCACGGTCTTGTCTCCAAACCCCAGCGAAAGGCCGAAACGACTCATCACTTGCAATAAAGAATAGTTATCGCTGATCAGATCGACCATCTTATCGGTAGCTTTATATTTCTGCAGATTATCCATCTATATCTAATTTTAATTATATTATGACTTGCAAAGAAACGAAAAAAAATGCAGCCATACAACCACCAAATATAGGTATTTTCTTTTTCACACCATCATACATCCCTATTTATTGTGATTACGAGGCTGTTATTCCACTACAAATGGGGATTTTCCTTTTACAGGAAAGGGCATATCTTTGCAATATCATATTTAAAAAAACAAATAAAATGAATAAAATCGGAGTATTTTACGGTTCCACCACAGGAACCACCGAAGACTTGGCCCGCAGAGTGGCGGAAGCCTTGGATGTAGACACAAAAAACGTGTATGACGTATCGAAGCTCACGGAAGCGTTGGTACAGGAGTTCGATGTGCTGGTATTGGGTTCGTCGACATGGGGAGCAGGTGAATTGCAGGATGACTGGTACGACGGAGTGAAGATTTTAAAATCATGCGACCTGTCTCATAAGTGTGTGGCTCTGTTCGGCTGCGGGGATTCGGACTCGTACAGCGATACATTCTGCGACGCGATAGGAATCTTGTACGAGGAGCTGAAAGACACCCGCTGCAAATTCTGCGGAGCCACTTCTACAAACGGCTACACGTTCGACTCTTCGATAGCGGTGGTAGACGGCAAATTCATCGGACTTCCGCTGGATGAAGTGAACGAAGAGAGCCAGACAGAAGATCGTATTGCCCGGTGGGCCGAACAACTCAAACAAGAAATAAGCTAAATCTGATTTTTTACCATACAATCTGTTTTAGAAAATATGACTACCCGAAAGATTGTCCCCGGCGAGATCCGGATATTCCTCAACCATATTTATGAGTTTAAAAAGGGAGTACGGAGCATGGTGCTTTATACGATGAACAGAAAGCACGAATCTTTTGCCATACAACGGTTGGAAAGCCAGCAAATCAGCTACATGATTCAGGAAGTGGGAGCCAACAAAATCAATTTGTTTTTCGGAAAGCCGGAGTGCATGGAGGCTATACGCCACATCATTATCCGCCCTTTAAACGAATTGAGCGCGGAAGAAGATTTTATATTGGGGGCAATGTTGGGGTACGACATATGTCAGCAGTGCAAACGCTATTGCCACAAGAAAGAGGGGGTGAAGATGGTTGTTTGAAGGATATCTTTACCTGTTGGGGTTGATTTGTTGGTTGTTTTTTTGAAAGAGGGTGAATTCTAAGTCCTCTCCAAACAATATCTATAAAATCTTACCCAGGTTTACGAATATTAACGTATCCTTGGGTAAGTTCTTATATAGACATAACTACTCTTCAGAAGTGTATAGCTACTTCCTAAACCTAAGAATTTTTC
>NZ_JACIDI010000006.1:0-19742 GCF_014196225.1 Bacteroides pyogenes
TTGGAATTTTGCTTTAGAGATGGAAAGCAGCATGCAGGAATCACCAACTGTCAGTCAACTGACTTTAGAAAGTTGGATTTTCACTTCAATGCATCCCTGGCTGCCATCAACTTGGCCAAAGCGGCATGTAAGAGGCTCGGAATAGTCTATTCCATATCCTCTTGCAAGTCATTCATACACAATGCTTATATGCTTGAACGATTTATTTGCGTGTTCGGGATTAACCCAGACCCGCAAGTTATTGACAAACTTTTCAAAGAACTCATTTTATTTACTGCCAGAGCCGCTTAGCCTTGGCGAATTTTTAACGAACTATTAATGTATGTATTAATCAATAATTAATTACGCTATGGAAAAAAATAAAAGTATTAGGGAAATTGCTATTTTGTGGAAAGAAGACAAACGTAAGTATGTGAAAATTTCTACTTATTCGGCTTATGTTCTCATCTTAGAAAATCATTTACTTCCGGTATTTGGTGATATGTCTGAAGTAGAGGAGGAGAAAGTGCAAAATTTTATTTTACTTAAAATTCAACAAGGTTTAAGTATTAAGACTGTGAAAGATATGCTTATAGTACTGAAAATGATCGTGAAGTTTGGTGCGAAGTTGGGATGGATAACTCATAAAGAATGGAGCTTAAAATATCCGACAATGCAGGAGAGTAAAACATTGGAGGTGCTTAGTATCGCTCACCATAAGCGGATATTGCAGTACATCGGAGGACATTTTACATTTCGCAATCTCGGCATATATATTTGTCTTACTACGGGTATGCGCATCGGTGAGATTTGTGCTTTGACTTGGAATGACATTGATATGGTGAATGGAGTGATTTGTGTTCGCAGAACTATTGAACGCATTTATTCGGTTGATGGAAATAAAAGATATACTAAGGTAATAATAGGACTGCCTAAGACGAGAAGCTCTATTCGTGATATTCCGATGAATAGGGAGTTGATAAAGATGATTCGTCCGTTAAAGAAGATAGTTAATGGTGATTTTTATGTTCTTACAAATGAGGAAAAGCCAACAGAGCCACGTACCTATCGTAACTATTATAAACGATTGATGGAGCAGCTCGATATTCCACCGCTAAAATTTCATGGACTTCGCCACAGCTTCGCTACACGTTGTATTGAGAGTAATTGTGATTATAAAACTGTTAGTGTGATACTTGGTCATTCAGATATTGGTACGACGCTCAATCTGTATGTGCATCCAAATATGGAACAAAAGAAAAAATGTATTGACAAGATGTTTAAAACAGTGCGGTAGATAGAGCCGACCTTCCTTTCTGCCCTATCGATATATATTAATAATTTGATTAAGACACTTCTCGATTTTTATTTGTATGATTGATTTGGTGTTCATACTTTTGTGTCGTGATCACAAGGAGAAATGATAATTGAATGTATTGAACTTTAAAAAAAAAAGAGTATGGCACTTAGATATGTCGTTAAAAAAACGGTCTTCGGTTTCGACAAGCAGAAAACCGAAAAGTTTGTAGCAAAGAATGTGATTACCAATACGGTGGACTTTCAAACGTTGTGTGAGGAGATAACGAAGGTGGGGTTGGTTCCCAGCGGCGTTGTGAAGTTTGTGCTCGACGCGTTGATCGATACGCTGAACATTAACTTGAGAAAGGGCATCTCGGTACAGTTGGGAGATTTCGGATGTTTCCGTCCGGGAATTAAGTCGAGAAGCCAGGAGGTTGCCGAAAAGGTGGATAGTACCACGATCGAAAGGGTTAAGATTGTCTTTACGCCGGGGAATAAATTCCGCAGCATGTTGCGTACGGTAGGCGTTGAAAGACAAACGGAGTCCCAGAAAAAAACGGTGACGCCCGCTCCTTCCGGTGGGAAGCCGAATCCGGATGCAGGGGGAGATGAAGCGCCGGATCCTTCTTTATAATAGGGGATAAGGGACGATAACTGGAAAACGTGTTTGCAAGCAACGGGGAGGTAACTTGCAAACACGTTTTCCGTTTTATTATACCGAATGACTTATTTTGTTGTGTGTTTAATGGGAAAAGTTAAGAGCCGCACACTACACATTGGGTTTTATATGGCTGAACGGGTGTGATTGCTCGTGTAGATACTCCGGTCTTTATTTTGGGGCCCGGCAGTGTGGGGCTGTAATAGAGGCATTCCCGCATGCGTTTTGCCTGATCATCGGTGAATCGGTTTCCGTAGGTATCATAATAATCCATGATATTAGTGGACAAGAAAGGTGAACTGCCGTCTAACGGAGTACGCATGTATCGTCTTTTCACGACTTCCTCTTCGGGGACGTGCTTTTCGTATATGTCTGTTATTTCCTGTTGCAGAAGGCTCTTGCGCTTGTTTTCATATTGATGGCGGTCATACTCTTTGGTGTCGTCGCAGTAGTCTTGAAAGTCTGTTCCGTATTTGAAAGGATGGTACAATCCAAGATAATGTCCCAGTTCGTGTGCCGTTACATAGGCAGCACGAGTATTCACCGGCGATTTTCCTGTGCTTTTCTTCCATCCTCCGAATGCAGTTTCATTGAGTGCTACACAAGGATTATGCCTGTCAAGGTTTGAAGGATGATAGCTCTGAAGTCCCTTTAATGGATGGTTCGCAGGCATGTCGGGATAAGTGGATACGCCATAAACTCCTGTTTCTTCGAAGCGGAAAATATAGACATTGATATATTGCTTTATGTCCCAGGATTGTTGGTGAAATTCTCCGTCTTTGCTGTCGAGCCTTACTGTAGTGTAGGCTAAGTGGTCTTGTGCGATGGATGTGCGGACAATGCCTGCTTCTTCAAGCCTGTTTCCTTCCGGGTCGTTTTTTGCCAAAACGAATCGGACACGTATGTCCGGCCCGCCGGATTTTCCGGCATATAAATCGTTGACTCCATTTAATATGTCTTGCATTCGTTCTGAAGTTATTTTCTCATTTAGCTCGGATGAGGAAGATGCAAGCACGTGAAAAATAACCTCCAGTTCATAAGTCATTGCTTCCAACTCTTGCAGTGTATATGTCTGAGGATGTGAGTCGCTTTCAGGAGTTTCTCCGGAACCCTTCGGATCGGATTCTCCGGACGGTTGTTCACCGGGTTGATTGTCTTCTTCCGGCTGCTCTTTCGGTTGGTTGTCGGATTGGTCGGCCGTTTGCTCCTCTTTGGTTTTCTCCGGTTCCTGAATATCGATGGGTGAGTCCTGAGCACAGGAATAAAATGACAGACAAAATACCGACAGGTAAAAGAAATAGCTTGCAAGGCGCGGTAAGCGCCTCCTGCAAACAAGATATATAAAAGAATTCATTGATATTTTGATATGTTTGAACTGTAAGTGTTCGGTTGAATACATAAAATTCATTCTCCGATTATGATGCTATTTATGGGTGAAGTTTTAAAAACAGGATTAAAGTTTCACTTTTACTGCGTCGAGAAACTCTTTGGTTTCGGCATCGAGCACGATGGCAATAAGCTCACAGTTTTGAGGAACCAGAACTTTCTCAGGAAGTCCTTTCTGCATATCGATTTTTGTGTTCAGCGCATACTCTTCTCCCCATAATCCGTTAAGATAGCCTCGCAAGATATGGTTGTGGATGAAATCGTATCCTTCCCCGGCCTGATAACCTTGCAAGCCGTTCTCCGTTACCCAGAACAGCACGTTCAATTTTCTGCTTCCGAGCTCACCTTCTTTTCCTTTAACGGCTGTTGCTTTGAAAGAAAGTTCGACGCTGCGCGCATTTACTTTTGCTTTAAGTTCGGAAGACAATACCGGAGCTTTTCCTATATGCTCTTTTGCCTGATACGACAAGTTTCTTGATTTGACTTTATTGTTGAATATAATTGTAGGATATCCGGTAACCCATTTGTCGGCGTATTCGTACCATTGATTGAAGGTAAAGTTCCGATTGACATTATAATGTGAGGTGTGAATACCAACAACTATCAGGTTGGGGTGGTATTCCTCTTCCAGTGCCGCCAGCTCTCTTATCTCATATATGCAATAGCCGCATCTTTGTCCCGTGAAATCCATTACCAGTACGTTCGACTTCGTTTTTTCCTGAGGTTGCGCAGGAGGAAGCGGTGAAGGTGCGGGGTTCGGCTCCGGTTCCGGTTCCGGAACAGGGGCGGGTTCTATCGGTTCCGGCGTGGGGTCTTCAGGCTTTTTCTCCGGTCTCTTTTCGGGATCGTAGCTGAAGATGATGTGTATATAAGCCACTTCTTTCCCGTTATGCTTGATGGAGAGGCGTGTGCGGTAGTCCGTTTTCTCATTTTCGCGGGCTTTCGCTATTTTGTAATGGATCTGAATGAAATCTTCCTCATTCAGTTCGTATGGCTCTTTGGTGAACTTTTCTGTGCTTGGAGAATCCTGACATTGCCCACCGGCACATATTTGTGAGAGCCCGCCGAGCTCTTTCCCCGGGTGATTTTCTTTGGTTATTTCGAGTGTATATTCGCCCTCTGCATGTTTTTTACCGGGTATTGTATAGATGAGCGGGCTTATAACTTCCGTTTCTGCTCCGTCTTTGCCCGATAATTCTATTTTACTCGCTTTGATTGTACTTCCTGAGCTTATTGTCTCATTGTCGTACCGGAATGAAATAGCCTCTTTCTTTTCGGCTTCCGGTTTTTCTTCCTCACCCGTCTCGTCCGCTTCATCGGGCTGTATGCCTTGCCCTAAGGCAACGATGGCGGCTTCATGCACTTCTTTCGTGTCGCGGTCGAACAGAAAAGCGACTATTTTGGCATTGGACGTTTCTTTTACCGTTTCGGGCAGAGCGACTTGCAGACGGTAAGTTTCGCCTAAGGTGTAATCTGCTCCTGAATTTCCGTTGAGTGCTCCGCGCAGCACGTTGTGATGAAAATAATCGGCTTTCTTGCCTGCGGGAAGCATTTGTTCCGCGCGTATGTCTTCTACCGCCCAAAGCTGTATGCCTAATTTCGCGGAAGCGGCTTTTTCTTGCAGGGAGAGGGCTGCGACCTTGATATCGAATTTCTTGCCGGCTGTTTGTTCCGCGCTTAAATCTATGCGGTATCCGGCTTTTGTGTTGACTGCCCGGCGGATGAGCGAACTCCATAAAGCCTTTTTCTGAGAATATTTTCCTTCTCCGGAAAGGTTCCGGCGGTTGATCAGTATGCCGGGCACCGAGCCGGGAATATCATATTGCGCAGCATAAGCATCGGCAGCTTCCGAAGCCAGCTCTTCTCTCACCTGACCTGTGCGGGCGGCGTGCATGGATACGGTGATTACGTTTTTCGGGTAGCTTCCGGAGATTTTCTTCAGTTCGGCTGCCGCTGTGGGACAGTTGATGCAATTTTGTCCCGTGTACTCTTCTACAAGCACCGTGCTTCTTTCTTTTTCGGGAAGCAGGTTTTCTTCTTCGGGCGTCCATCGCTCATTGTTTCCTATTTGTTCGCATGCGCCGGCAAATAAAAGAAGAACGGTGGAAATGATGATGTATTTCAGATTTGTTTTCATGACTGGTCGGATTAAAAATTCAGATTATA
Organism: Bacteroides pyogenes; assembly: GCF_014196225.1. Taxonomy (GTDB): domain Bacteria; phylum Bacteroidota; class Bacteroidia; order Bacteroidales; family Bacteroidaceae; genus Bacteroides; species Bacteroides pyogenes_A. The sequence continues at coordinate 5,489 of NZ_JACIDI010000006.1, forward strand.
AGATAAGTAAACGCCTTCTGTGGCAGGCATCATTCGGCATACCCCGCCGGAGCAGTTGATGCCTCTGCGTGTGCGTCCGTAAGATAGTTGCAGGCGATGATTGCCGAACATTCCTGCCGCCGATGCCATGTAGTAATGCTTATTGGTGACTCCGGTATTCCACTGATCGCTGACGGAGAAGATGAAATGAGGAAGCACCGAGCATTCCACGAGAGCGAACAACCAGTCCTTTTCCGCTTGCCGGGTATGGAGGTATTGCAGTTCCGTACGCAGCGAAAGACGTTGTGAGAGCTTGTGCTTGCCATCGTATATGAACAGGTTGCTGCGGATGATATCTCCGTTTTCGGCATGCCCTTCGATGATTTGCCGGTTGTAATACTGGTTCATATAGGTGAATGTGAAGCTGTATGTACGCGATATCTTTTTGCTGATTTCCAGATCTATGTCGTGGAAATACCTTTCGCCCATGCCGAAGAAATCGCTTTTGTATCCGTCTGTCCCCATCATGGAGGCGTCTTGCGGATTGCTTTCCCATCGCGGGTCGTTCCATTTCTTCTTCAGCCCCCTTATGTGTGAGGCGGATAGCTTGATTCCCGTGCCGTATTTGCCTCCTGCCCATGAACCTTTCTTGAAGCGATAGCGCATTTCCGCCTGTAGCGCCCACTCGCCGCCGGGTTGGGTGGCGTACGGATAGAGGGCTGCAAGCGTATAGCTTTGCTGCTGCGTGAAGGGTTGCAAGTGGTTGATGCGCAGGGCAGTCTGCGTGGCGGTGCGTTCGGAACGAAAGTCGAAGTTTTCGCTCCGGCGCGCTCCGAGAAGTACGCTCATTCCGCTACGGGCGTAGGTTGCGGTAAGCATCGCCGCCGAACCGCTTCTGTAGATGTAGTTGTTGGTTGCGTTCGGGTCGTTGAGCTTATGCGCATATTCGGTATAAACATCCCAGTTTCCGTGCTGTAACCGAAGGCGGGCGGATAAGGCCGATACGTTTTCCGGCTGGTTGAGGCGGTGCAATTTTCCGTCTATTACCTGTGTTATAGGGTCGGGCGACTCGTGTTTCGTTATCCACGAGGCGCCTGCATTCAGGTTCCAGCCGTTGTCGTTCATTGCTTTGAACCATTGGCTTGCGCTCAGTTCGACGTCTCCTCCCCAGAGATAGCCGCGCTCACGGCTGAACACCCGCCCTTTGCGGTCGAAGTAATTGCGCTGTTGTCCGCCCAACGCTTTAATGGTAGCCCATCGCGCCGGCGTGAGCACGATGCGTCCTCCGCGGATGGAGTTGTCGATGCCGAGGCTTCTGTCTTCGTAAGACCGGAGCAGCATGCCGCTGCCGAACTGCTCGTAAAAGTCTCCTGCGGTGGCTTCTACGAACTTATACCGCCCTTTCACATAGATATTCGGAACTCCCCATCCTTTTTCGTCCTCATGTCCCGGCAAGGGATGGTTGAGTTCTTCCAGACGCATCCCTATTTCAAGAAATTGATTCTGTATGCTGCCCGTCACGTAAGTGTTTCCGCTCCAGCGATCGTTCAGCTCCCCTTTGCGGGTGGCGTAGTGGATGTCCGATTGGAGGCTGAAGCTCGCTTTCCATCGCCACGGATTGTCCGTGCGCGAAGAATCGTTGCCCTGTATGTCTTGGGCAGAGAGCATGGCATGTGTCGCCGCCATGCACAAAACAGCGGATAATAGCTTTTTCATCGTATTGTTGCCTTTACCTGTCTGATCAATTCGGCTTCTCCGCCTTCCACATACCCTGTGTGGCGGTAAGCGATGTTCCCTTTGCCGTCGAGCACGAATACGCTGGGAACCATGTTTACGTTCATCGCGCGCATGAAGTCCTTATTGCTGTCGAGCCAAACGGAAAAAGTCCAGCCTTGCGTGCGTGCCAGCGGTTTTACCTTGAAACTGTTCGCCCCTTCGTCGATGGATACGGCTATGAGTTTCACGCCCGTATCTTCCTGCCACTCTTCGTACACCTCGTTGATGGCGTTGAGTTCGCGTAGGCAAGGCTTGCACCACGTCGCGAAAAAACTGATGATAAGGGGCTTTCCGTCATTGCTGACTTTGCCGGTATTGATGGACTTACCGTCGATGTCTTTCAGATTGACGGTTGGAATCTGGGCTTTCGTGTGTAGGCATGCTGCAAGCAGAAAGCCGGTCAAAAGAAATTTGTTCAGCATTATTATCTATTCGTATATTATAACAATTTCGTTCGTCGATTCTGATTTTAAAAGAGTTTCGGGCGGCAAAAATATGAAAAAATAATGACTGTCGTATAAAGAACCAGTCTAAATTAGTTGAAAAAAATGTATTTTGTCTTGCATCCGATTCATTCTTCTGAAGAGAGTGCTTCGAATCGGGAAGGTTTTGGCTTGCGCTAAAGAGTCGAAGCGGCATTCTCCCCTAAAAGGAGCGATTCGGTTCGGGTATGTCGATGTGGTAGTATAAAGCGGGATGGGGCATGAGGAGCGGAATGGCGGGATGCGTTTGGCACGCCGCATGTTCGGAAGAATTGCGATTCTCATGTGCATTGTTTTTCCGGCAGAGGCATCGTTTCCGGTTGATGGGGTTTCTGTTTGATTCGAATAAATTTTTTGTTTTATTCTCACACAACTTTTGTGAGCTCGAATAAAATCTTTTTTTATTTTGACGCTGCTTTTGTTCGTTCCAAATATAGCTTTTGTTTTATCCCGACAGAGTCTCTTTTTCATCCGAATATAGCCTCTGTTTCCTCCAAACAGAGCCTTTGTTTCATCCAAATAAAGGCTCTGTTTTATTCCAACTAAAACTCCGCTTCGCTTTCATGAAACCCGCTGCTTCGCCTCCTGCGAATTAAAGTTGTGCCCGGCGAAAAACCGGACGGCACATGAATGACGGGCGAAGAACTTTTGCCGCATCTCTTTTTTCATTACTTTTGCCGATAGAAAAACAAACGATTACGATGATGGATTTCCGTACCAAAGTTGAACTGCCTGTCCGCCTGCCCTCTGTCGGGCACAAAAAACCGATTCTCCTGATGGGGTCGTGCTTTGCCGAGAACATAGGACGATTGCTGGCGGAGAGCAAATTCGATGTGGATATAAATCCTTTCGGCATTTTGTATAACCCGCTTTCTGTGGCGAAAGCCTTGCGCGATATACTGCAAGGAAGGGAATACAAGGCGGGAGATTTGTTTTTTTACAACGATCGTTGGCACAGCCCGATGCATCACGGCAGCTTTTCGGACGCTTCGCCCGACGCCGTTCTCGAACGCGTCAACGCACGTCTGCGCCGCTCGCGGGACTATTTGCGCAAGGCAGATTGGCTGATGCTGACTTGGGGGACGGCTTATGTGTACGAGGAAAAAGAAACGGGAGGGGTTGTTTCCAACTGCCACAAACGCCCTGAGCGTTTGTTCCGCCGCCGGTTGCTTACGGCAGAAGAAACGGCGGAGGAGTATCTGGAGCTTATAACCATGCTTCGGGAACTCAACCCGCGTCTGAAAATACTCTTTACCGTGAGCCCGATACGCCATGCGCGCGACGGAATGCACGCCAACCAAATCAGCAAAGCGACCTTGCTTTTGGCGGCCGACCGCCTTCAGCAGCGTCTGCCCGAGCAGGTCTTTTACTTTCCCTCTTATGAGATTATGATGGACGAGCTGCGCGACTACCGTTTTTATGCGGACGATATGCTGCATCCCTCGCCTTTGGCTGTCCGTTACCTGTGGGAGTGTTTTGCCGAAACATTCTTCTCTTCCGCGACAAAGCAGATAATCGCTGCGGTGGAAGAAATCCGGCGCGACCTCGAACACCGCCCCTTCCATCCCGGTTCGGAGGCTTATCAACGCTTTTTAGGACAAATAGTGTTAAAAATAGAACGACTTAACGGAAAATACCCGTACTTAGACTTCAGAAAAGAAACAGAAACATGTCATACCCGATTGAATCCATAATCCAATGTATCGGCGCACGCCGTATCGGCTCGCGTGAGGCTGCCATCGACTGGTTGCTTACCGATAGCCGCTCGCTGAGCTTCCCCGAAGAGACTCTTTTTTTTGCCCTGACTACCAAGCGTAATACGGGCGCACGCTATATTCCCGAACTCTGCGCCCGCGGCGTAACGAATTTCGTGTTGAGCGAGGATGATTACAAGAAGCTGAAAGAGAAAAACTCTCTGGAGCTGAACTTCTTGGTTGTTCGCGATCCTTTGAAGGCTTTGCAGAAACTGGCGGAGCTGCACCGCGAGAAATTCCGGATTCCCGTAATCGGGATTACGGGCAGCAACGGCAAAACCATCGTAAAGGAATGGCTTCACCAGTTGCTGAGTCCCGACCGTTTTATCGTCCGTTCGCCGCGCAGCTACAATTCGCAGGTCGGCGTGCCGCTGTCTGTATGGCAGTTGGGCGAAGAGGCCGAACTGGGCATCTTTGAGGCGGGCATCTCCGAAATGGGAGAGATGAGCGCCTTGCAGCGAATGATTAAACCGACCATCGGCATCCTCACCAATATAGGCGGAGCGCATCAGGAAAACTTCTTTTCGCTTCAGGAGAAGTGCATGGAGAAGCTGTCGCTTTTTAAAAACTGCGATGTGATTATTTACGACGGCGACAACGAACTCATCAGCAACTGCGTGCTCAAGTCGATGCTTGGAGCGCGGGAGATCGCATGGAGCCGCACCGACATCGAGCGGCCGCTGTATATCAGTAAGGTGACGAAGGCGGAAGACCATACGACCGTTGCCTATCGTTATCTGGATATGGACAACAGTTTTCAGATACCGTTCGTTGATGACGCGTCCATTGAAAATGCGCTGAACTGTCTGGCGGCGTGCCTCTATCTGATGACACCTGCCGAACAGATCACCGAACGCATGGCGCGTCTGGAGCCGGTAGCCATGCGGCTCGAAGTGAAGGAAGGCAAAAATGCCTGTGTGCTGATCAACGACAGCTATAATTCCGACTTGGTTTCGCTGGATATCGCGCTCGATTTCCTCGTGCGCCGCTCCGAGAAAAAAGGGCTGAAGCGCACGCTCATCCTGTCGGACATACTGGAAACCGGACAAAGCACGGCAACTCTTTACCGCCGGGTGGCACAACTGGTGCAGAGTCGCGGAATAGACAAACTGATAGGAGTGGGGGCGGAGATTTCTTCGTGCGAGGCCCGCTTCGAAGGCCTGTCCGAAAGGTATTTCTTCCCCAACACGGAGGCGTTGCTGGCGTCCGACCTTTTGAAACGTTTGCATTCGGAAGCTATTTTGTTGAAAGGTTCGCGGGTGTTTAACTTCGATCTGCTTTCGGAAGCGCTGGAACTGAAGGTGCACGAAACCATATTGGAAGTGAATCTCGGCGCGATGATAGCCAACCTGAACCACTACCGTTCGATGCTTCGCCGCCCGGAAACGAAGGTAGTCTGCATGGTGAAAGCCGCCGCTTACGGGGCGGGTTCGTACGAAATAGCCAAAACGTTGCAGGAACATCACGCCGATTATCTTGCGGTAGCCGTGGCGGATGAAGGTTCGGAGCTGAGGAAAGCAGGCATCACGGCTTCCATCATCATCATGAATCCGGAGACAACATCTTTCAAAACCTTGTTCGATTATAAGCTGGAGCCCGAAGTTTACAATTTCCATCTGCTCGACGCGTTGATTAAGGCGGCGGAGAAAGAAGGAATCACCAATTTCCCCATCCACGTGAAGCTGGATACGGGAATGCACCGGCTCGGGTTTACCGTCGATGAGATACCGCAGCTCGTCCGCCGCTTGAAAAACCAGAATGCGGTGATTCCCCGCTCGGTATTCTCCCATTTTGTGGGCAGCGACGACTCCCGGTTCGACGCTTTCACCCGTCGGCAGATCGAGTTGTTCGAGCAGGGCGCGCAAGAATTGCAGTCGGCTTTTGCGCATAAGATACTGCGCCACATCTGCAATACGGCAGGCATCGAACGCTTCCCCGGAGCCCAGTTCGATATGGTGCGCCTCGGCATCGGGCTTTACGGAGTCAATCCGATAGATAATTCGATTATTCACAACGTCAGTACGCTGAAGACGACCATTCTTCAGATAAGGGATGTGTCCGGAGAAGATACGGTGGGGTATAGCCGGATGGGGCATTTGGAGCGCCCTTCGCGCATTGCCGCCATACCTATCGGCTATGCCGACGGACTGAACCGCCGTCTGGGACGCGGCAACGCCTATTGTCTGGTGAACGGCAGCAAAGCTCCGTACGTAGGCAATATATGTATGGATGTGTGTATGATCGACGTTACGGACATTGATTGCCGCGAAGGGGACAAAGCAATTATTTTCGGCGACGATTTGCCTATCACGGTGCTCTCCGACAAGCTCGAAACCATTCCGTATGAAGTGTTGACGAGCGTATCCGCAAGGGTAAAGCGGGTGTATTATCAGGATTGACGGAAAAACTCCGCAGCTCTGTGTAGGGCTCTCTGCCGAATTTATCGTATATTTGCATGAAACAAGAGGAAACTTTATAATCGATATAACTTATGACAAACTTATTGTTAGGCTTTTTGCCGAGTGGTTCCGAGTGGATCATCATCGCTCTGGTGATTCTTCTTCTCTTTGGCGGAAAAAAGATTCCCGAACTGATGCGTGGTCTGGGAAAAGGTGTGAAAAGTTTCAAGGAAGGAGTGAACGAGGCCAAGGAGGAACTGAATAAAGCGAAAGACGAGATAGATCAACCTTCGGATTCGGCTAAGTAAAGGGGACGCGATGGCGGAAATGACCTTTTGGGATCATTTGGATGAGCTGCGGCGGGTACTGTTTCGGGTAATCGGCGTGTGGACGCTGTTGGCCGTAGGCTATTTTATGGCGATGCCGTATCTGTTCGACCGCGTCATACTTGCCCCGTGCCACAACGACTTCATCTTCTACGATCTGTTGCGAGCCATCGGCGAAAGACTCGATTTGACCGACGATTTCTTTACTCAGCAGTTTCACGTGAAGCTGGTCAATATCAATCTGGCAGCCCCCTTTTTCATTCATCTCTCTACTGCGTTCTGGATGTCTGTGGTTACGGCTATGCCTTATCTCTTCTTCGAAATCTGGCATTTCGTCAGTCCGGCGCTCTATCCCAACGAGCGCAAAGGAGTCCGGAAAGCATTGGTTCTGGGCACACTGATGTTTTTTGTCGGCGTGCTCGTGGGCTATTTCATGGTCTATCCGCTGACTCTCCGCTTCCTTTCCACATACCAATTGAGCGGAGAAATCGAAAACATTCTTTCGCTCAACTCCTACATCGACAACTTCATGATGCTTATCCTGTGCATGGGACTGGCGTTCGAACTTCCGTTGGTCACATGGCTCCTGTCGTTGCTGGGGGTGGTCGACAAATCTTTTCTGCGCAAATACCGCCGCCATGCGATAGTTGTTATTGTCATCGCGGCGGCTGTCATCACGCCCACCGGCGATCCGTTCACGTTGAGCGTGGTAGCCATTCCGCTGTATTTGCTCTATGAAATGAGCGTGCTGATGATTCGCGATAAAACGAGAACCGTAGAAAGATCGGAGCCGGAAGAATGAGTCTGCACGGATTGAAAGGTGAAGCCACGGAATCGTACGGTTTGCTGACGGCTGTCTGCCGGATGGAAGACAGCAGGCTGTCGGTCGGGTACAAACAAATGCGCGACCTTCTCGAACGTATCTGCCGGGCCCGGATACGGAACGAAAGTTTGCAAATGACGGACCTTTCGGCTCGTATCAGCTTCCTCTCGGCTAAGGAGGGGCTTTCGGTGGCGGAGCAGAATCGCCTGCATACGTTCCGGCTAACGTCGAACCGGATACTGAATCGTGTGGAAGACGCCACGAGAGAGCATCTGTTGAGAGACGCGAAGACGCTGGCGTTTTTAGTCCGCCGGCTTTTTAAGGAAGAGATTCCCGGCGAACTCTACAAACTGCTTCCGCGTGCCGACGCGACTTATCACGCCGCCCCTCTTGCCTTGCGCCGTATCCGGCGGATGCGGGTATGCTTCCAATATGCCGATGAAAGGTATCTTTATGTGAATCGCCTGGATGAACTTTCCGAAGATACGCTTCGGGTATGTTATAACGTTGCCGGAATCAACGAAGAGTTCGCCGCGACGTGCCGGTTGCTGTGGAGCCATGCCCAATTGAACCTGCTCGACGTGGCCGTCGATGAGGCAGGCGTACTCACTCCGTCGTTTATCGTGCTCGAACCGGACTATCTTATCGACATCAGTTCGCTGGCGGAATGTTTCCGGGAATACGGGCATCATCCTGCCAACTACTTTCTTTCGCGGCTGCAACCGGTTGAAAATGCGAGGCCTTTGCTGTTGGGAAATATAGCCAACTTGTTTCTGGACGAATGGATACATGCCGAAGGAGAGGAAGTGGACTATCGTGCCTGCATGCAGAAAGCGTTCCGCCGTTATCCCATCGAACTGGCGGCTTGTACCGACCTGTACGACCGGGAGAAGGAACGCCGGTTTTTCGATGATTGCAAGATGCACTTCGAGCATATCCGCGACACCGTTTGCCATACGTTTCATGCTCCGGGATATGAGCTGGACAAGAAAGACGCTGTGCTCGAACCCTCTTACATATGCGAACCGCTGGGGTTGCAGGGGCGTCTCGACTATATGCAGCGCGATATGTCTTCTTTCATCGAAATGAAGTCGGGCAAGGCGGATGAATATTCGATTCGAGGCAAAGTGGAACCGAAAGAAAACAATAAGATACAGATGTTGCTTTATCAGGCGGTGCTGGAATATTCCATGGGAATGGATCACCGCAAGGTGAAAGCGTATCTTTTTTATACGCGATACCCCCTGCTTTATCCCGCGCGCCCTTCGTGGGCGATGGTTCGCCGTGCCATCGATCTGCGCAACCGCATCGTTGCCGACGAGTACGGAGTGCAGTTGCGGAACAGCACCGGATATACGGCGCAAAAGCTGGCGGAGATCGATCCCTCCACCTTGAACGAGAAAAGGCTGTCGGGGCGTTTCTGGGAGAACTATCTCCGCCCTTCCATAGAGGCTTTTCCGTCGAAGTTGCAGAAACTCTCGCCTCTGGAGCAAGACTATTTCTACGCGTTGTACAACTTCATCACGAAGGAACTGTATACTTCCAAGTCGGGCGACGCCGACTACGAGGGGCGTACGGGGGCGGCTGCGCTATGGCTTTCCACACTGGCGGAAAAATGCGAGTCGGGAGAGATTATGTATGATTTGAAGATTACGGAGAATCGTGCGGCGGACGAGCATAAAGCGGGATTGACGCTTTGCCGGAGCGGAAACGGATACGAAACGGCTCTTCCCAACTTCCGCCAAGGCGATGCTATCGTCTTGTACGAACGGAATTCCGATGTGGACAATGTAACGAACAAGATGATTTTCAAAGGGAATATCGAGTCGCTTTCGGAAGAAACCGTTCGCGTCCGCCTCCGTTCCGCGCAGCAAAACCCGTCGGTGTTGCCCGCCGGCAGTTCGTACGCCATAGAGCACGACACGATGGATACCTCTTTCCGGATGATGTATCAGGGACTTTATGCTTTTTTGTGCGCGACTCAGGATCGGAGAGACTTACTGCTGGCGCAACGCCCGCCACGGTTCGACGAGACTCCGGACGGACAGATTGCGGAAGCCGCCGATGATTTTTCGCGCATCGCCCTGAAAGCGAAAGCCGCGCAGGACTACTTCTTGCTCGTCGGTCCTCCGGGAACGGGAAAGACTTCGTGCGCTTTGAAGAAAATGGTGGAGACTTTTTATGGGGAGGGAGATACGCAGATCCTGTTGCTGTCGTATACAAACCGTGCGGTGGATGAAATATGCAAGACAGTGGCTTCCATTGCTCCGGAAGTCGACTTTATCCGTGTGGGGAGCGAGCTTTCTTGTGAGGAAGCTTACCGGGAGCATCTGATCGAAAACAAACTTTCCTCTTGCAGCCGGCGGGCGGAAGTGTACGAGCGTATTCGCAATTGCCGTGTCATTGTGGGGACGGTGGCAGCCATTTCGGGCAAACCGGAATTGTTCCGGTTGAAACGTTTCGATGTGGCGATCGTCGATGAAGCCACGCAGATTCTGGAACCCCAGCTTCTGGGCATTCTCTCCGCACGTGCCGCAGATGGGAGCGACGCGGTGGGGAAGTTCGTCCTGATAGGCGACCACAAACAGTTGCCCGCAGTCGTCCTTCAAAGTCCCGGGCAGTCGGAGATTTCTGAAGCTTCGTTGCGCTCCATCGGACTGGCGAACCTGAAAGATTCCCTGTTCGAACGTCTTTACCGGACGACGCGCGACATCCCCCGCTCTTACGACATGCTTTGCCGTCAAGGGCGCATGCATCCCGAAGTCGCCCTCTTTGCCAATCGCTTTTTTTACGGCGGACGCCTGCAACCTGTGGGGCTTCCTCATCAGGCGGAACCTGCGGAAGAGAGGGTTCGTCTGGCTTTTTATCCTTCCATACCCGAAGAACCCGGAATGCCGGCAAAGGTGAACCGTTCGGAAGCCCGTATGGTTGCCCGACTGGCTGCCCGTATTTACAACGAGTACCGGGAGAGTTTCGACGAAACCCGTACATTGGGGGTGATTACTCCTTATCGCAGTCAGATTGCGCTGATTAAGAAAGAGATAAGAGCGTTGGCGATTCCTGCGCTCGACGGCATTCTGGTGGATACGGTAGAGCGTTTCCAGGGGAGCGAACGCGATGTGATCATTTATTCGTTCTGTGTCAATTTTCCCTACCAGTTGAGGCTTTTGTCGAATCTTACGGAGGAAGAAGGAGTCCCGATCGACCGGAAGCTGAATGTCGCTTTGACGCGTGCCAGAAAGCAAATGTTTATTATCGGCGTTCCCGCGCTTCTCGAGCATAACTCTTTATATAAGAGTTTGCTGGATTTCATAGAGACGGATTAGTCTGCGCTTGCTTTTTTGCAATCATTCGCTTTTACTCCTCAACTTTATTTGATTTGTTAACATCTGCTTGTCGTGCAAACGGCTATATTTGCAAAGCGTTTTTCATAGAGATTTAGATTTAAGGTTTGTGAATCGGGGAGGTTGCGAGGCTTCCCCGATTCTTTTCACACTCCTGTCGGATGTGTTGTCTCTTACTTTCTGCCGTGTTCCCGATGCGGGGCTATAGGGGGATGCCGCCCGGTGGACGGGTGAGATATCGGTTTCGGGGGAAAAAGCATGAAAAATAAGCCCCCCATACCTTAAAAACAAGAAACCCCATAGCTTCCGTTGAAGAGGAAGTATGAGGTTTCCCGAGAATTTTATTTTTCCTGCTTTTAAAGCTTGCGAACGATTAACGCATTTCCGTATATTTGATTTTGTCCATGTCGCTGTAGTCGAGGTTTTCGCCCGCCATGCCCCAGATGAACATATAATTGCTCGTACCGGCTGCTGCATGGATCGACCATTCCGGCGACATAATCGCCTGTTCGTTCTGCATCCATACCAAGCGTTGTTCTTTCGGTTCGCCCATCAGGTGGCAAATAGCGTTTCCTTCGGGTACGTTGAAATAGAAATACGCTTCGATGCGGCGGCTGTGGGTATGTGCCGGCATCGTATTCCACACACTTCCCGATTTCAGTTCCGTCAATCCCATCTGCAATTGGCACGGACCTTCCTGAAGAACGTTCTTTACGATCAGCTGGTTGATGACACGGTCGTTGCTTTCTTCCATCTTTCCTGCAGCCATCGAATTGGCTTTCAGCGAACCCTTGCGGCCGTCGAGGGTAATCAGTTGCGTTTTGTATTCCTTGTGAGCCGGAGCCGAGTTGATATAAAACTTAGCCGGCTTGCTCGAATCCTTGCTTTTGAAAGTGACTTTCTCGTTACCCCTGCCTACATATAAGGCTTCCTTGAAGTTCAACGTGTATTCTTTGCCGTCTACGGTCACAACGCCTTGTCCGCCGACGTTGATCACGCCCAATTCGCGGGCGAACAGGAAGTAAGGCGCTTTCAGCGGATCGATTGTTTCCAGCGCCAGCTCTTTGCTTACGGGCACGGCCCCGCCGAAGATGAAGCGATCGTACATGGAATAGGTAACGTTGATTTCGTCGGCCACCATTACTTTCTCCATCAGGAAGCTGCTACGCAGGCGGTTTGTGTCATACGTCTTCACGTCTTGCGGGTTGCAAGCCACCTGCATCTTGTAATTCACCTGCGCCGAAGCGGATATGCCCGCCAGCCCCAACATCATTGCAATTGCTAATTTTTTCATATTTCGAATCTTTTAAATGTATTGAATCCGTTTATTGTTTATAACTTGTTTGTTCATCCGCTTGTCCGCTCACCGGCATTTTTTCTTGTTTCCTTATCCGTGTACGATTGTAGATAGCCATTCCGAGAGCCAATGCCACAAGCAGGGCAGGACCGATAATCTTTATGGTGTACGTCAGGTGGAAGATAGCCCAACAGAACAGGCTGGAGGCAAAATCGAGTGCTCCGCCCTGAAATCCTTCGGGAATATTTACGGTAGGGTCACCGGTAAGCGCGTACACGTCTTTCGCGGCTGCCGTGAAGAAGCCCGCCAATCCGGTCACGAAATATAGTCCGACAATCAAAGCTACCAGTCCGATGATGAACGATTTTACCACATTCCCTTTGGTGATGGGCAAAATGAGCGGAAACAGATAGAACATTCCTGCCAGGGAAGCCAACGGCAAAAACTGATTGCCCGGAAGAACGACTGCCAATAAGATGGTAACCGGAATGAGAAGCAGCGAAACAACCAGCGTTGTCGGGTGTCCGATAACCAATGCGGGGCTCATTCCGATATTCAGTCCGGTGTTGTTCTTGTATTTCTTGGCGATCAGTTCGCGAGTCGCGTCGGAAATCGGCCTCAACCCTTCGATAAACAGGCTGGTAATGCGAGGGATCAACTCCATTACCGCTCCCATCTTGATGCCCAGTCCCAAAATTGCGGGAATATTGTCGACAACTTCTTGCCAGGTGCTGCATCCCAGCGCGCCGATACCGCATCCGATCACTACGCCCAAAAACAAAGGATCGCCCAGCAGACCGAATTTTCTTTTCATTCCTTCCGAATCTATATTCAGTTTGTCGAATCCGGGAACCTTATCCAAGAGCTTGTTGATGACAACGGCGAAAGGAACAAAACCTTGGCAGAAAGGCTGCGGAATGGAGATGCCGTCCATCTTGTCATAGAACTTTTGGAATGAAGGAGCGGTCAGGTCGGCCATTACCAACGTGATGATGTAACAGATAATGGCTGCGAAGAATCCCCACAGGATACTGCCCGACGCAAAATAAACGATGGCGCCGATGAATGCGAAATGCCAGTAGTTCCAGAGGTCGATATTGACGGTACGGGTGGTTTTTGTGAGCAACATGAGCAAATTGACTCCGAGGCATACCGGAATGATGAGGGCGCCTACGGAGGTGTTATAGGCTACTGCTGCGGCAGAAGGCCATCCCATGTCGAAAATACCCAATTCCAGACCGTAAATTTTTACCATTTTACTCAGTGCCGGACCGAGGCTGCTTGTCAACAATGCGGTGATAACCGACAACCCGACAAAACCGACTCCCACAAGCAGGCCGCTTTTGAATGCTTTGGCAAATCTGATACGGATGCACACTCCCAAAATTGTGAAGATAACCGGCATCATTACTGCCGCACCCAGACCGATAATGTACTTAAAGACTGATTCCATTCTGTTCTATTTTTTCTATGTTTTTAATGATAAAATACTATTTCCCTCCGAAGAGGCAACGAACGCAAAACGTGTCAAAAATACGACCTTTTCCGCTTTATTGCAAGGCGAAACAACTAATTTATCGGCTTAGGCGTTAAAAATGGACGTTTTTTGCGTTTACGTGCACAAAATTACTCGTTTTCGTGCACGAAAAGGGCAAATCGGCTTCGTAAACCGTATATGTCTTTACTGTCCGGATATGATTCTTCACTCCCTTAGCATACGAGACGTTGGTTTCCCTTCTTAAAAAAAGGCGATGAAAAAAGCTGTTTCGCTTTGTTCTTTTCGTTTGGGGGACTGATGTATTGTGTTGATTTTTTGTATCGGTTTTCCTGTTCTTTTCTTCGGATTCTCTTTGGTTCTTTTCGATAAGTTCTGTTCAGACGGGTTTTATCAAGGATGAACAGCGACAATCGTATTTTACCGGGCAAGTACGGTAAAATACCGTTTCGATGATATCGGATAGTTGCCGGTCCGGCGGGAGAAGCATTCGTCGGTTGTTCCGGAACACAGTGAAACGTTTGGGATACACAGCGGGCTTTGAAATCAAACATCAGCATGTTTGATTTCAAAGCCCGC
>NZ_JACIDI010000006.1:19840-213247 GCF_014196225.1 Bacteroides pyogenes
GCCGTCTTTTTTTCAAAGCCCGCCGTCTTTTTTTCAAAGCCCGCCGTCTTTTTTTCAAAGCCCGCCGTCTTTTTTTCAAAGCCCGCCGTCTTTTTTTCAAAGCCCGCCGTCTTTTTTACAGGCGGCCCTTATATATCCGTGCCATTGCTTTTTGGTATTGGTTTTCCAATTGCAGCAGATTTTGGCGGCTTTGGTAAATCACCGAAACTTCTACGAAGTATTCGATCATGTTGATCTGCCCGCCCGTTACAGCCTGCTTCAACAAATCCAAATTCCTGCCCGACTCAAAAGTGTTTTGATACTCTTGCATCGAGCGGTAGAGCGTTTCCGCCTCCCGGTACAGGCGCATTAATTCCGCCTCCGCCTGCAGGGTTGCGTTTTCTTTCTGCAAGTCTATGTCGAGCGCTTGGGCTTTGGCGGCCTTTACTTTGTGGCGGTTTTCGAAAAGGGGGAATGAGAATCCTACCACCAGCCCGTTGAACGGAGTGCCCGACTCTGTGTTTCGCCGGTATCCCAGCTCGAACTTGGGCAACCATTGCGAACGGTTCACCGTTACTTGCTTGTGCGCCGTCAGGCTTTCCTTTTCAAACGCCGCCAATGTGTGGTCCGATGCCATCACCTCCGCCTTCAGCGCCTGATAGTCTGCGGGGAAAGCTACGTCGGGATAACGGTCGTCGTCGAAGTCGACCGGGAGGTTGGCATTCAGCGCGGTGAGCTTTTGCAGCAGGTTGTTCAGGGCGGCCTTGTTCATCGACACCTCTGTGCGCGCGTTGAGCAGCTCCAATTTAATCTTGTTCATTTCCAATATGTTGGCATCGCCCGCCTCCAGACGCCGGGCGTACATTTCCGAAAGCTCTTCGGCATTCCGCAGCCGTTCGTCCAGCAGCTTCTTCTGCCGGCGCAGCAGGATGATGTCGAGACACGTTTCTTTGGCCTGCAACAACAGCTCCTCGCGGAAAAGGAGTGCGCGGTTGTCGTAAACTCCGGCTTTCAGTCGGTTCAGTTGCCGGCGTGTGGCATACAGGCTCGGGAAGTCGAAACTCTGCGACACCACCAGTTCGCCGATGGTTTCGCTTTTGTCTTTCGATTTCCACAGATGGGCGTACGAGAGCGACGGGTCCGCGAGGTTATTCTCTGTCCGGTCTTCCAGCTTTTGCGCCGCCGTCCACTGC
Organism: Bacteroides pyogenes; assembly: GCF_014196225.1. Taxonomy (GTDB): domain Bacteria; phylum Bacteroidota; class Bacteroidia; order Bacteroidales; family Bacteroidaceae; genus Bacteroides; species Bacteroides pyogenes_A. Next base: position 21,013 of record NZ_JACIDI010000006.1, read on the forward strand.
GCTTTGGCGCGCAGCTCTTTGTTGTTCGCTTCGATCGAACGAAGCACCCGGTCGATATTTCCGCCTCCATCGTTCCCTCTTCCATACGAAAAGGAAAGCATGCCGGTGAGTGCGAGTAGGAGTGTTTTCTTATACATAGTCTTCTTTTTCTTTTAAATGCGTGGTATCTGCGGAAAGCAGCAGATAGACCACGGGAATGATGAAACCGTTTAAAAACGTAGAGGTGAGCAATCCGCCCAATATCACTTTTGCCATCGGACTCTGAATCTCGTTGCCGGGCAAATCGCCGCCCAGAGCCAGCGGAATCAGGGCCAGAGCCGAAGAGAGGGCCGTCATGAGAATAGGATTCAGACGGTCGAGCGAACCGCGGATGACGCTTTCGTACACGTTCATTCCCTCTTCCTGTTGCAGATGTTTGTAATGACTGATGAGCAACATCCCGTTCCGGGTGGCGATTCCGAACAGTGAAATGAATCCGATGATGGCGGGAATACTGAGCTCGCCGGTAGTGGCAAGCAGCACGAATACGCCTCCTATCAGCGCCAACGGCAGGTTCAGCAGGATGACTCCGGCTTCTTTCGGGCTACGGAACTCATGATACAGCAGCAGGAAAATGATGGCGATACTGATGACGGAGGTCAGCGTGAGTGTCCGACTGGCTGCCTGTTCGCTTTCGAACTGGCCGCCGTATTCGATGTGGTATCCTTCGGGCAGGCGAACGGCACGGTCGATACGTTCGCGGATGTCGTTCACCACACTGCGCAGGTCGCGTCCCGAAACGTTGGCGGAGATCACGATTTTCCGTTTCACGTTTTCGCGGTTGATGGTGTTCGGCCCCATGCCCGACACCACTTCCGCGACGTAGCTCAGCGGGATTTTCTTTCCGTCGCCCGTGTCGATGGACAAGTCGCGTATGGCTTCCATTTCGTCGCGGGCATGATCGTTTATCTTTACCGTCAGGTCGAAACTTTTGCCCCGTTCGTACACCTGCGACACCGCTTTTCCCGCCAGAGCCACCGTGATGTATTCCGAAAACTCCGGCAGCGTGATGCCGTATCGTGCCAGCATTTCCCGTTTGGGGTGTATTTTCAGCTGCGGCCGTTCGATTTGTTGCTCCACGTTCAGGTCGGCAATGCCGGGAATGTCACCGGTGATTTCTTTAATCTGTTTGCCGAGCGAGAACATCCGGTTCAGGTCGTCGCCGAACAGTTTGATGGCGATGTTGGCCCTTGTGCCCGAAAGCATGGCATCGATGCGGTGACTGATGGGTTGTCCGATTTCAATGTTCGCGCCGCTGATGCCGCCCAGCTTTTCACGCACGTCGGCCATTAATTCATGGCGGGAACGGTCCTTCAACTCGAAAGGAGCTTCGAGTTCCGATACGTTCACTCCCAAAGCATGTTCGTCCAGTTCGGCGCGTCCTGTCTTCCGGGCTACGGTTTGTATCTCGGGAATCTGCAATAACAGCTCTTCGGCTTTGCGTCCCATGCGGTCGCTTTCTTCCAACGAAACGCCCGGCAGCGTGCTGAGATTGATCGTGAACGAACCTTCGTTGAAAGAAGGCAGGAAACTGTGTCCGAGCGTGAAGAAACATCCCAGCGCGATGAGGAATAAGACGATGGTGCTTCCCAGCGTCACCCGCTTGTGTTTCAGCACCCATACCAGCGATGTCTTATACACTCCTTTCAGCCGGCTCGCCACAAACGATTCTTTCATCTCGCCGCTTGTATGTTTCTGCCCGAGCAGGTAGGAGCAGAGTACGGGAGTGAGCGTGAGCGCCACCACGGTGGAGGCGAAGAGGGCAACGATGAAAGCGATTCCGAGCGGCGCCAGCATCCGTCCTTCCAGCCCGCTGAGGAAGAAGAGAGGAACAAAGCTCACAACGATGATAAGCGTGGAGTTCAGTATCGGCATGCGCACCTCTTTCGACGCGTTGAACACCACCTCCCGCGTGGAGAGCCGTTCGTTTGCCGGTTTCTGCCTGTTCTCCCGCAGACGCTTGTACACGTTTTCCACATCCACGATGGCGTCGTCCACCAGCGATCCGATGGCTATGGCCATGCCTCCCAGACTCATGGTGTTGATGGTCAGCCCCATGTAGTGAAGCGTCAGTATCGAAACAATCAGGGAGATGGGAAGAGTGACCAGAGAGATGAGCGTGGTGCGTACATTGGTCAGAAAGAGAAACAGCACGATGACCACGAAAAATCCTCCCTCGAGCAGAGCGTTCCTCACGTTACGGATGGAATTTTCGATGAACCGGCTCTGGCGGAAGATGTCCGTAGAGACTTTTACGTCCGGCGGCAGATTTTTCTGAAGCTCTTTCAATGAAACCTCCAGCTTGTCCGTCAGTTCGAGCGTACTGGTGGCGGGCTGCTTGGTGACCGTCATCAACACGGCTGCCTTTCCCCGTTCGGACGCCGTGCCGAGCTTGGGAACTTTCGGGCCGATCTTCACATCGGCTATATCGGCGAGGGTGACGGGAAATCCGTCGGCCGTCTTGACGACAGCTTTCTCCAGCTCTCCGGTACGGTCGGTCGAAAGCATACCGCGGATGATGTATTCGTTTCCGAATTCGTATAACACCCCTCCGTTGGCGTTCAGGTTCATGTCTTGCACGGCGCGCATGGTTTCGTCCATCGATACGTTGTAATGGCGCATCCTCTCCGGCTCCAGCAGAATCTGGTACTCCTTTATTTCTCCGCCCAGCACGGATACCTGAGCCACCCCGCCGATGGAGAGCAAGCGCGGGCGGATTGTCCAGTCGGCCAGCGTGCGCAGATCGAGCATCGAAGTGGAATCGGCAGTCAGCCCGATGATCATCATTTCGCCGAGTATGGAAGATTGCGGACCCAGCGTCGGTTTGCCCACAGAGGGCGGCAGCGATTCGTTGACTACGGCGAGTTTCTCGCTAACGATCTGGCGGGCGAGATAAATGTCGGTTCCCCAGTCGAATTCTACCCAGATGACGGAAAATCCGTTGGTGGAAGAAGAGCGTACGCGGCGTACTCCGGTGGCTCCGTTCACAGCGGTTTCCACCGGGAATGTGACGAGTTGCTCCACCTCTTCGGCGGCCATCCCGTTGGCTTCGGTCATCACTACCACCGTGGGGGCGTTCAGATCGGGAAACACATCCACTTCGGTGTGCATGGCCGTGTAGGTTCCTCCGATGAGCAGGAGGATTGCGGCAGAGAGCACCACCAGCCGGTTGTGCAGCGACTTGTATATGATTTTGTTCAGCATGATGTGTCTCCTCGTTTTAGTGATTGTGCGTATGTCCCGGGATGGCTGTGCTTATGCCTGCCAGACGAACTTGGTTGGCTCCTTCGACAACGACGCGGTCGCCGGCTTTCAGTCCCGAAAGAATCTGTACGTTTTTCCCGTTGTCGGCGCCTAAAGTCACTTCCTGCTTGCGGTAGCCCTCTTCGTCCACGTTCAGGTACACAAAGAAAGAACCCTGTTCTTCCGTGAGCGCCGTTCGGGGGAGCGAAAGCACGTTCTCCATGTCCGACGATAACAGGTAGACCTCGACAAATGAGCCGGGAAGAACATCGACCGTATTGTCGAACTCGAAAGTCACAGGCACGTAAAACGACTGGCTGCCGGAAGATTTTCCGAAAGAAAGAAGTCTTCCGTTGAGCTGCTTCAGCTCATACACCCGGTTGTGGTAGGGGGTGCGGAAATTGGCGGAGCGGATGTTGCGCAGGTGGGAGTAGTATTTCTCCGACACTTCGGCGCGCAAGAAAAGGCGGCGGTTCTGAGTGACACTCATTAACGGCTGTCCCACAGATACATAATCGCCTTCCCGTATCAGGATGTTTTTGACGTATCCGCCAAGCGGGGATGATATTTCCTGTCCCTTGGGCGAATAATTTTTGGAAAGCGCCTCATAGGCAATGTGCGCGTTGTCGTGGTTCAGTTTGGCTTGCTCGTATTCTTTCTTCGATACGATCCGGCTCTCCACCAGCGCTTTTACGCGTTCGTATTCTTTTTTGGCGCTTTCATGAACGATGAGGGCACGTTGTGCGGCATCGCCTTCGGCGGTCTTGCTCGACGAGATGTTGACCAGAGGCTTACCCCGGTTAACCGCCATCCCTTCGGTGATTTGCCCGTGGAAAGAAACGATTCCCGACACTGTGGCTACAATGACGGACTCGTCTCCCTGCGCTGCTGAAATTTGCCCGCTGGTTTTAATGACTTGCCGGAAAGGGGCGGGTTCGACGATGCTGCATTTCACGCCTGCCGCTTCGGCTTTTGCGGCAGAGAGAATGATTTCGTCTTCATTTCCGCCGCAGGTACTTTCTTTTTCATGATTGTGGCCTTCTTCCTCATGGTTGTGGCCTACTTCTTTCTCATGGTCGTGTTCATCTCCCTCTTCATGTGTATGGTTGTCGCCGATGGCATGAGTATGGGTGCTTCCGCACGTTCCCTCTTTGTGTTTATGGGTGCATGATCCCAGAATAAACAATCCGAGGAATGCGATATAAATTAGTTTTTTCATAAATATATTCTCCTTGTTGAATAAAGCCCGGAGGCTTGAATTTTTGAATGGATTTTGCCGTATGCGTCAAAGGTGCCGATGTGTGGAAGAACGCTGATGAATGCGGGTTGACGTGCATAACGAACCGACTTCGTACAGGTTTCTGTGAATCGGACTTCAGATACGCTTTGGCTTTGAGCCGTATAATCCTTTCCGGAACAGACGGATTATGCGGGAATCGTGCAAGGAGGGGCACGAAGAGAGAAGGTACGGGCAATATTCGTACCGTGCAGGGATTCTCGATATACGGAATAGTCTTTCAGTTGTTTCTCCTGCGGATGGAATAATCGCTCGATGATTTGATGCGTAAACAGAGTGGTAACGAACAGGTAATGCGGTCCGCTATCCGTTTGTCTCGCCGGAGTGGGAGAGTGGAAGCGAGTCATGCACTCGCTGTCGCAGCAAGAGTCTTGTCCGGGATGGTGGTGATGTGCGGGACAGCCGGGTACTTCGGACAGGTCTTGCTTCATGCAAATCATTTTGTCGGGATGATGGTGATGGGGAATAACGGGAATCACCAACATGAAAATGTTGATTATAAGCAATATGGTTACTGTTATCCGCTTTCTCCTTATCATCCTGCTTTTATGTTATGATTGGGCAAAGATATGATATTTGTTTGAATTTAAAAAGTCTGTTTGGGTTGAATCTGAGAAAACGTCCGGGTTTGCTTTAATTTTCATTTCGGAACAGATCGTTTCATCGTTATTTTAACAGGTTGGTTTTTATATTTTCCGGTTCATTTGCATATATTTGTCGGGAGGAACTGTGTTTTCATGTATATAATCAGAGAATGATGAAAAATACCGGTTTGTATTGGTATGTCATGACGGGGGCATGGTGTGTGCACAATCTGGAAGAAGCGTTAACAATGCCGGCATGGATGCGGGAACACTATGACATTTTTTTTGCTTGCCTGCCGGTTTCCGAAAAAATGCTGATTGGAGGGTTTCCTTATGCGATCGTTATTGTAACGGCTTTATTGATGATTTTCGCATATATGGTGGCGGGACGCGAGTGGGACAATCGCATTCTGGCTGTGGCTTTGGGAGCTTTTGCTTTAAACTCCATTCAGCATGTGGCTGTTTCGGTAATTGTCCGGGGGTATTCTCCCGGGGTAGTTACAGCATTGTTCGTAAATCTTCCGCTCTCTTTCTATATTCTTAAGAGACTTTTCAGGCATAAGCTTCTTAAGAATTTTACTTGGTTGGGAGTATTTCTTTACGGGGCGTTGGCTTTGCTCGCCGCACTCTCGGTGGTCTGGCTGTTGGCCTTGGGGCTTTATGCTCTTTTTCGTCCACAGTGATTACTCCTGTTTAAGGCTTTTCGGGCAGAGCTCCATCATTCCTTCTTTGTTTCCTTTCCGCCATGGCAGTAATTTGCTTCCGGACTGCTTGCTTTCCGTCGGACTTGTGCTTATCACCTTTCCGGTCCTACAAGCTCGACGAAAAACCTGTTCAACCGACAGTCAGCCTTGTGCCTATTTCCTTTCCAGCTCTTGCAGCGAATCCATCTTCTTCTTTTCGAGAAATTCGTAGATGCCGCACAAGTGTTCGGTGACTTTTTTGTTTCCGAATTCGTAAACCTTGCTCACCAGACCGTCGAGAAAGTCTCGGTCGTGCGAAACGACGATAAGCGTCCCGTCGAAATCTGCCAGCGCTTGCTTCAAGATATCTTTGGTTTTCATGTCCAGATGGTTGGTGGGCTCATCGAGAATGAGCAGGTTCACCGGTTCGAGCAGCAGTTTGATCATGGCAAGCCGGGTACGTTCGCCGCCCGAAAGCACTTTTACTTTTTTCATCGACTCTTCCGGTCCGCCGAACATGAAAGCGCCGAGCAGATCGCGTATCTTGTTTCTGATTTCTCCCTTTGCCACATCGTCGATAGTCTGGAACACCGTCAGGTTTTCGTCCATCAATGACGCCTGATTCTGCGCAAAATAGCCGATTTGTACGTTGTGTCCCAGTGTCAGCGTGCCGGTGTGCTCTATTTCGTTCATGATACATTTCACAAGCGTGGACTTGCCCTCGCCGTTTTTCCCTACAAAAGCTACTTTATCTCCCCGTTCGATGGTCAGGGTGGCGTTTTGAAACACAATATGGTCACCATACGATTTTCCCACTCCTTCCATCGTCACCGGATAACTCCCCGAGCGGGGAGAAGGAGGAAACTTCAAACGCAGGGCGGAAGTGTCTTCCTCGTCCACTTCGAGCAGTTCGAGCTTTTCGAGCATCTTCACCCGGCTTTGCACTTGCAGTGTTTTAGAGTAGGTTCCCTTGAAGCGTTCGATGAACTCTTTGGTTTCGGCTATGAACTTCTGCTGCTCGTCGTAAGCTTTCTGCTGTTGTTCGCGCCGTTCCTTGCGCAGTTGCAGATACTGCGAGTAATTCACCTTGTAGTCGTATATCCGTCCCATGGTCACTTCAATGGTGCGGGTGGTGATATTGTCCACGAATTTCCGGTCGTGGCTGATGACGACGACCGCTTTTCCGTTGTTTATCAGAAACTCTTCGAGCCATTGGATAGATTCGATATCCAGATGATTGGTGGGTTCGTCGAGCAAAAGCACATCCGGTTTCTGCAACAACAGCTTGGCCAGCTCTATGCGCATGCGCCAACCGCCGCTGAAATCGCTCGTCTGGCGTCCGAAATCTTCTCTGGCAAAGCCCAGTCCGAGCAATGCTTTCTCCACATCTTCTTCATAGTTGGTGGCGTCGATGGAATAAAACTTCTCGCTCAGAGCCGAAACCTCTTCGATTAGTGCCATATAACTGTCGCTTTCGTAGTCGGTGCGGGTCTCGAGTTCTTTGTTCAGCCTGTCTATCTGTGCTTCCATCTCATGGAGATGAGCAAAGGCCTGCGCCGTTTCTTCAAACACCGTGCGTCCGTCTTCGGTCATCAGGTGTTGCGGCAGATAGACCACGACGCAATCTTTGGGCGCCGACACTTTACCGCGCGTAGGCTGCCTCACTCCGGCAAGAATCTTGAGCAAGGTACTTTTTCCCGCTCCGTTTTTCCCCATGAGGGCGATGCGGTCTTTTTCGTTGATTACGAAGGAAATGTCGCTAAATAAAGTCGTGCCGCCAAATTCTACGGCCAGTCCGTCTACAGAAATCATATGTTTTTTAAAATTTGAGGCGCAAAGATAGCAGTTTTTATTGTTTTTTGTTATATACAGAAGAGATAAACAGGAACATACGAATATAAAACTGTCATTTAAGCCTGTATATAAAGGGGAAGATAACAATAGACGAAAAACCTCTTGTTTTAGTTGCCGGAGACAATGAGAACAGTTTTAAACTGAAAAAGCCATTATAGAGAAAAAGTGTGAGCTGCATTGGGGCAGACGGACGAAGAAACGCTCAACGCAGGAGCCGATGAGATGTTGGTGAAGCCTGTCTCATTGGAACTCCTGCGTGGCACGTTGAGCAAATATATTCCGGCAATAGCCAGGTGAATCTCTGTTTATGCCGTCTTTGTATCGGTTTGGAACTTACGGCTAACCTTCATCAGGTTGATTACATAGTTTACCACATTCTGTGCTTCTTGTATCATGGTGAGGTAGACGATGCTGACACGAATACTGCCGGTCTGGTCTTGAATCCTTTGCAACTCTTTATGTTTCAGCTGTAAGAGCTGTTCGTTCAAATTGCCGGCGCGTCCGATCTCCTCCTCCAGATTGCCGTAATCGTTGTTTTCCAGTTGTCGTCGGCACTGCTGAATGAGGTAAGTGATATCTTCTGCCACATCTCCGAATTCTCCTTTCTGAATAGCGTCCAGCGGATTGAAGTTGTTGTCGATATGTTCAAGGCAAGGTTCGCAGAGTCGGGAGATACTGTATACCAGCTCGCTGGCAAAATCATTCCCCTGATAGTAATACAATCCTTTTTCGAGCGCAACGGCGTTGTCGAGCCGGTACATGGCTACCGCTCCGGTACGTTTCATCTGTTTGATCAGTTGCTTTTGGAATTTCGAGGCCCCCATTGCCCGGCGGAGTCCGCGCAGGTTTTCATGAATGAACGATGTAACTGCCAGCTCGAAGTTGTTTTCGGCGTATTGCAATACTTTGCCTAATTCTTCGCGCGTGTGCCGGCGCATCAGTTGCAGAGCTTCCTTGCTGTCGGTAGATTTCATCAGCTGTTTCAGCGTAGTGTTGTCGTTTTCTTTCGCTTTGCGTTTCTTGTATACTATTTGGCTGCGTATCAAGATAAACACTGCCAGCCCGATGAGTATGAAGATGGAAGTATTGCCTCCGTAATAGAGAATCAAAGCTACGAAAAAGCTGATGGTGAAGGCTGCTCCCGCTGTGATGAACCACCCGCCGATAACACTCAGTACACCGGTGATGCGGTAAACGGCTGAGTCGCGTCCCCATGCCCGGTCGGCCAATGAAGTACCCATGGCTACCATGAAGGTGACGTATGTAGTAGAGAGCGGAAGTTTCAACGAAGTTCCCAAGGCGATAAGCAAACCTGCCAGCACAAGGTTGACGGAAGCTCGCACCAAATCGAATGCCGCCCCGTCGGCTATAATCGCTTCGTCTTTTCGGAAGCGGGTTTCGACCCACTTTTTGGTTCTTTCGGGTGCGATGCGGGCCATCCCGTTGGCAAGTCCCATGCTGAAACGTACAAGCGTACGTGCCATCGGTGTGCTTCCGAAGTTTTCTTCGCCTTCATCCTGTCGGGAGAGGTCGACCGATGTTTTAATTACAGCATGTGCTTTTTTTGAGGTCGACAGGGCGTACACCATGATGGCGCCGGCTCCGACCAGAAAATACCAGGGCGTTTTGGCAGGCCCCAACAGCGAACTCATCAGGAAACCGTCTGCTCCGGCTTCGGTGCCGTTGGCGGTATAATCCATGAAAGACGAGAAGCCTGCCAGCGGCACGCCGATAAAGTTGACAAGGTCATTGCCCGCGAAAGCGAGGGCGAGCGCGAAGGTTCCCATCAGCACCACTACTTTGAATACATTCACTTTGAGCCAATGGAGTATTTGCATCAATATGGTGAAAAACGCGAAGAAAGAAGTAATCAGCAGGAAAGTGTTACGGTGTATCCATTCTTTATTTTCTGGAGTCATGAACGAGCTGTCTTTCAATCCTTTTATCAGCATGAAGTAAATGATGGAGGTTGCCGCTACGCCCCCGAAGAGGGCGATGCTGTATTTCATCTTCTTTGTGTAGTTGAACGTGAAGATTACGCGGGCAAGCCATTGCACAATCATTCCGAAGAAGAAAGCAAGAGCTACCGACACAAAGATACCCATGATAACGGAAAGGGCTTTGTCGGTATTGATCAGATCGCCCAAACCGAGCGTGTCGTTGTTGTGTACTTTGATAAGCGATAGGGCGAACGTACCTCCCAATAGCTCGAATACCAGTGAAACGGTGGTGGAGGTGGGCATGCCCATTGAGTTGAACACGTCGAGCAGCACTACGTCGGTAAGCATCACAGCCAACAGAATGCACATCAGCTCGGCGAAATAAAAATGCTGGGGCTGATAAATTCCGTGCCGGGCAATATCCATCATGCCGTTCGAGAGAGAAGCGCCGATAAAGATACCGACTCCGGCGATGAACAGAATGGTTTTGAAAGAAGCGGCTTTGGCTCCTACCGCAGAATTGAGAAAGTTTACTGCGTCATTGCTTACTCCGACCATTAAGTCGAATATGGCGAGGGCAAACAGAAAAATGATAATACATAAGTAAATTGTCTCCATAAAATAATGTGTATGTTATTTTTTGGAGCAAAGGACGAGTTTTGACGTTGCAACAGAATGTCATACTTGTTACATTTGTATTACCGTGTCCGTTGTGTCGGTGTTTTTTCGGGGGACACGGGCCTTTTGCGCAAGCAGTTCGGCAAATGTATATTGCGCTCTCACGGCGGGCTGGCTCGATAAGCGTTTTTTGAAAATATTTCGCAACTGACCGTCCACCCAACAAGCTTTCTGATTGTCGGCCAACTGGATGTCGAGCATTTCGATCAGGCTGTCGCGCAAATCATCATCGAGTACGGGAGTAACGGCTTCGATGCGCCGGTAGAGGTTGCGTCTCATCCAGTCGGGAGAGCCCAGAAACAGCAGCGGATTGCCTTCATTGCCGAAGTACCAGATGCGGGCATGCTCCAGAAAACTGTCTACAATTCTTGTGATACGGATGTTGCGGCTGTAAGGCTGTTCGGGCATCAGGCAGCAGATACCCCGGACGATCAGGTCGATTTGCACGCCTGCTTCTGAAGCTTCATAGAGGCGATCTATCATTGTGGTATCCTGAAGCGCGTTCATCTTAAGAATGATTCGTCCTGCTTTTCCTGCTCTGGCAAGCGCTATTTCCCGGTCGATCAGCCGGTTCAATTCCGGAATCAGGTTGAAGCGGGTGACCAGGAGGGTAGAGAACGCCAAGTCTTTTTCTCCGCGCAGCGTACGGAAAAGATTGTGCAGGTCGTTCACTATTCCCGGGTGGCAGGTGAATAATCCGCAATCGGCATAAAGGGTGGCGGTTTTCTCATTGAAGTTACCCGTACTAACGTAAGCATAACTCGGAACGGCTTCTCCGTGAGTGCTTTCCCGGCGGATAAGTGCTACTTTGGCATGTACTTTCAGTCCCGGCAGGCTGTAGATGATTTTGATTCCCGCCGCCTGCATCATCTCTGCCGTTGCCAGATTGTGCTCTTCGTCGAACCGTGCCTTCAGTTCTACGAAAACGGTTACTTCCTTTCCGTTCCGGGCGGCGGCTATCAACGTATTTATCACTGCCGAATTTTCGGCAACCCGGTATTGGGTTACCATGATTTCTCTGGTATCCGGATCGTGAACCGCTTCATACAGAAAGTGGATGAAGTGTTCGAATGAATGGTACGGGTAATACAACAGCAGGTCTTTCTTTTCTACATATCGGAAGATCGACTCTTTCTCACCGAAAATATTGAGTTTCACCGGTTTCGGTTTCTCCATTTGTGGGAGAGAACGATTGGGGTTTGGCAAGCGGCTCAGGTCTTCCATGTTCAGATGCTTGTCTCCCGGTACGAGTTCTTCGCGATGAATTCCGAATGCGTCCACCAGAAAGTCGAGGAAGTCTTTCGGCATGCTTCGGTTGTATACGAACCGGCAGACGGCTCCTATCTTGCGCTTCTTCACCTTTTCTTTCATCTGCTTTACGAGCGATGCGCTGTCTATGTCGTCGTCGATCAAAATATCCGCGTCGCGCGATATCTTGATGCTGTAGCTCGAATCGATGTCATAACCGGGGAAGATAAGAGGGAGGTTTGCTTTGATGATATCTTCTATGAACATGAGGTAGTAGTTCGTGCCGTCTGACGGAAGCTCGATGAAGCGGGGAACCTTGGCATACGGTTGCTTCATCACGAAATAATGAGCTTCGCGGCAGGAGGATTCATTGTTTTCACCCTCTGTGGGTGTTGCGTGTCCTTCATTGTCTTTTCTGTTTTCTTTAAGATAAAGCCGGATGGCCAGATAAATCCGGTTATCTCGCAGAAAAGAAACTATTCTATTTTTGACTACGGGAACAGGCTGGAGATAAGGGAAAATCTCTTCCTTGAAATAATCTCTGATAAATGATTTGTGAAAATCTTCTATGTGATGGCTGTCCTGATAAAAGATGATATGATTGCGCCGGAGCGCAGGAAGTATTTTCTGCTCGTAGATGAAGACGCGGTCGTCCAACTGGCGGGTTACTTCCCGGTTGATCTCTTCTACCAGCTCACGTGCCGAATGCACGGTTTCTTCATCGTTTTGGGTTACGCCCGATGCCACCGCTTTATGATCGGCTACCCGTATTTTGTAGAACTCTTCGAGATTCGACGAATAGATAGATATAAAGTTAATTCGTTCGTACAGAGGCAACTGTTCGTCAAGGGCCTCCAACAACACCCGGTAGTTGAAAGAGAGCCAACTGATATCCCGTTTGAAATAACTATATTTGCTTTTCATGTAAGTTAAGATTTGCCCAAATATAGTATCTTTGCAGGACTAAACAAAGGATTTATGACAAGAATTGGTCTCTTATCGGATACCCACGCTTATTGGGACGAAAAGTATCTGGAGTATTTCAAACCGTGTGATGAAATCTGGCACGCAGGAGACATCGGTTCGCTGGAAGTAGCCGAAAGGCTGGCGGCTTTCAGACCGTTGCGGGCCGTGTATGGAAACATCGACGGGCAGGATATCCGCAGGCGTTTTCCACAAGTCAACCGTTTTACCGTCGACGGAGCGGAAATCTTGATGAAACATATCGGAGGCTATCCGGGGAAATATGACCCTTCGATTGTCGGCAGCCTGATGACGCGTCCGCCGAAGCTTTTCATTAGCGGACACTCTCATATATTAAAGGTGAAATACGATAAGACGCTGGATATGCTGCACATCAATCCCGGTGCGGCGGGCATGTCCGGCTTCCATAAAGTACGTACATTGGTTCGTTTCGCGATCGATCAGGGAGTGTTTAAAGATTTGGAAATCATTGAACTAGTGGGGTAGAAAGCTTTCTCATTCTTTGGAAAGGTTGCAGGGTGACGACATAACCGCTTCGGGTTATATTGTCATGGTTATAATCAGATGGCAGGCTAGAGACTGTAATTTAAACTGCGTCAGTAAGGAAAATTAATTATCTTTACTAACACAGTTTTTTATTATGTATCCTCAATGATGCATTAGAGGGCGAGATGGATGCCCACTTGGATGTTGAAGAACGTTATAGTGGCAATCGTCGCAATGGCAAAATGCAAAAACAAGTCCAAACTCCCTTTGGTGCGGTAACGGTTTCAACTCCTCGTGACCGTAATGCTTCATTCGATCCTCAATTTATCAAGAAACGTGAAACCATCCTAGCTGAAGGCGTTGTTGACCGTATTATCGGATTATATGCAATGGGCAACAGTACTCGTCAGATTAGTGATTGGATGGAGGAGAATCTAGGAAATCGTGTGTCTGCCGAAACCATCAGTTCCATTACCGACCGTGTGCTTCCTGAGATAAAAGCTTGGCGATCTCGCGCTCTAGATGCTGTTTACCCTATTGTTTGGATGGACGCCATTCATTATAAAGTGATGGATGATTCGGGGCGTGCTGTCTCACGTGCCATTTATAATGTACTTGGCATAGATAAGGAGGGACACAAGGATGTTCTAGGTATGTACATTGCTAAAAGTGAAGGTGCTAACTTCTGGCTATCCGTTCTTACAGACTTCCAAAATCGTGGTGTACAAGATATTCTTATCGCTTGTATTGATAACCTCAAAGGCTTCTCTGATGCCATCGCAAGTGTTTTTCCGGCAACAACAACCCAGCTTTGTGTAGTACATCAAATTAGAAATAGCTACAAATATGTGGGCAGCAAGCACCAAAAAGAGTTTCTTAAGGATTTGAAGCGCGTTTATCAAGCGGTCAATCGAGAAACTGCTGAAGATTTTTGGACGATTTAGAACTCAAATGGGGCGAACAATACCCTATTGTTATTAAGTCCTGGCGTGACAATTGGATACTGCTTTCTGCCTATTTTGAGTTCACAGAGGGCATCAGGCGCATGATTTACACCACTAACACGGTAGAGGGATATCATAGGCAGCTACGAAAGGTTACCAAAAACAAAGGAGTTTTCCCAAGCGACACAGCACTGAAAAACTCGTTTATTTGGCCTACCGTAATATCCGCAAGAAATGGAGTATGCCATTGTCTAATTGAGGAACGACGGCTCAGCAACTTGCCATTAAGTTTGGAGACCGATTCAAAATACTATAACTTTACGCTCGTCGGGACGGGTGCTCCCGCCCCTTGCCGCTAGGCGCTCCCCGAGCGATGAGTATAGAGTAAAAAGAGCATTGACACAGTTTATTTTACGCTCCCGAAAATATTCCATAGGCATCCGATAAACCAGAAAATGCTTATAAATAATACTATTGGTGCATCAGTCAACCATTTGAAAATCCTATTCATTGTATCGAAGATTTATTACAAATAACACTTGGGCAGTTAATGGATTTTAACCGACCCAAGTGCCATTTGCGGGTAATAGATTATCTGCAGAACTATGTTCTTATAGATTAATGTTTAGAGAATTTATTTGAAAGGCATTGTTGAAGCATGTCCTCCTTGTTGCATTACCATTTCTGTATGCTTTTCCCATACGTATTTAACTCCTCTTCCAATAGGAACCTACACCATATGCAACCCAATACCACAGGGATTCACCTCCATTACATTCAACAATTTCATTGAGAGTGAGTTCTTCAATCCGTTCATTTCGGAATTTTCAAATAAATCTAGTTTTGCCATAATATTCTTTGTTTTTAATACCTTTGTCTTTAAACCTATTTCTTAGAGAAAACACTAATGATTCCTCGAACAATATCAGGACCGTAAATAATTATCACATAAGCCAAAAGTCCTACGACTACAGCGACCCCAAAAGAGATGAAAGACATCATTTTTTTTCTTCTGTTCTTAGTGTCTTGGTTTCCGTCCTGCATAGCCATCACTAAGTCCTTCTCTAACATCTTTAAACTCCGTTATGAAAGTGCCTACCGCTACTGCGATCAACACAATAGCAAATGGCCCTATACCTCCATACACAGACTTAACTTCTTCTTCGTGCAAGGGTTCCAAGCCCGCTACGTTTAATTCAAATTCTTTCATTGCATTTAATTTAAACCGGTTAAACTTAAAAATACCATCTTCTTCCTGCAATAATATTACAGAGAAAAATCGAGAACGCCAAAACTTTCATGATATATTTTTGTGATTCTTAAAATTTCCCCACTCTTCCTACGAAATCCTTGGCTTGTAAAAACTCCGATTTCTACTTATATATTTGCTGTTCGATAGCGATTTGTTCATCTTAAACATAAAGAATTATGGAGTTGAACAACAATAACAACTATGTATTGGTTTTAGAAGATCGCACAGATGTGAAGAACGGACAGGAGGCAGGTAAGCTCTCCGTCGTTTTCGGGATTGACGAGAAGGACTATTTCAAAACCACAGAAGCCGAAGCGACAAATCAGACTTTGTTCTTGAAGTTCAATAGCAGGGACGGACTGCAGAAGAACTACATGAGCAATTCCCTCAAACAGTTCAACGACCCGACCCGTTTTGGACTGTACAAGGTCTTGTCCAGCAATGTGGAGTAAGGCGTGGATAATCTCCGCATCATGCTCCAAAGCCGAGAGAAGCCCGAAACGCAGGAACAACTGGCAAAGATGGGCGTATCGTTTGAGGACTTTCTGCCCCGGCAGAAGAACGCTACTGCCATCGATCCCGAAAAGGTGGATTGCTGTCCCGTCGGTGATACCACCATCTATACCGAAGCCCGCCTCGCTTTTCGTACAGACGACAATGGCAACATCGGCTTGGCAGTCCACTCTATGCGTAAAGAGTCATAACTTGACTATCCCTATATGGGTTACAAGTTCTCTCCTGAAGAGAAGGGTAACTCCTCACTACGGATAATCTGGGCAAGACCATTGACGTGACTCCCAAGAACGGAGAACCTTTCTCTGCCTGTGTCTCCATTGACCCGCAGACAAATGAAATCATCGTCTTGCGTGCCGACCGAGTGAACATTCCCACAGAGATTAAGGGCGTAACGCTCTCTGATGCCCAGTACAAAGACCTTGTGGAAGGCAAAGTCGTGAAAGTGGAAGGTATGATCGCCAAGAGCGATAAGTCTTTCTTTTTATCAAGTTGCAGGAATATAGAGGGGGCCTCAGCCTGGATATGGCATTGATAATACAATGTCAGATGTGAATTTATTACAGCTTTTTGTAACATCAATCATAGAAAGTAGCAGATATATCAGTTCTGAAGTATAGCCAGACTTCTTTGAAGCTACTAATGTTCGGTTGGAAGAGTTAAATATGGGCTAATTTAATACTGCCGATAGGTTATATTAGCCGTTTGGTATTAACAGATAATTCGTCTTTCGGTTGTGTTTTATTCGTCTGCCGAACGGGAGACGAATAAAACACAACCGAAAGACGAATGCGACACGAACGGCAGACGAATAGATTTTGCTAAAAAACAGGCTAAAGTATGCGGTGCGGGAGGTTAGAATATAATTATTACTGTTCGCTAAACCATAATTATCTACTCCCAACTCGTTAACTATTACGTGTTTGAAGTATTTCTGCTTGGGGACAAGTCCCCTTATGTCAGATTCTCTTCTTCCGGAGGTTCTTCCGCTGCTTGTTTTAGGAGTAATTTCAAGCCTTCGTCAGGTCGTTCGAAGAATGTATCCATATTGATGTCGTACATCAGAACGATTCTTACCATCGTGGCTAATCCCGAGAAGCTCCAAGGGCGTGTCAGCCGTCTTTGCAGAAGTGTCATAAGCCGGTTAGCAATGAGTGTCACCCAAACCTGTATCTTGATAGCATTGGCACTTTCTCCATAAAAGTATCTGAGTGGAAAATTCTGCTTGATTTGCTTGAAGAGTGATTCTATGAGCCATCGTTTGCGGTATATTTCCACGATGGTTTGAAGTGGCATGTCAAAATCGTTGGTCAGCAAGCTCACAAGTTTAGGCTGCCTGCCCTTTTTGATATCCACGTATGTAACGATACGCGCCTTATGCCGGGTGTTCCCCTTGTTGAACACCACCGTTTGTTCCCGATACTCCATCACTCCTTGCCGGGTCATATACATACGGTCAGAAAGTAATTTGTAGGTGAGATTTTTCTTCATCTTGGTGACATACTTCAGCCTGCATAGAAGCCTCTATCTCATGCAGGGAGTCGAAACGCATAATGACAGCATAAAGCATTGTGAGCAGATGATGCCAACCGTCGAACGATTTTACATAGCGTTCACCACCCTGTGTCCGACTCATTTGAACTATTTTATCACGATCAAGCGATTTTATCAACTGACCATACACCGGCTGTCCGAAGAAATGTGTACTTTTACCCATGGTTATACTTTTTTGTTTTGCAACTCAAAGATAGCCAACAGGGCTGATACCTCGTGAGAAGTGTCAGCCCTGTTTTTTTATGAACTCAAAAGGTTTACCGGACAGCAATAATATTTTATTTTCCAATGGTTTTTCCGCCAAGATAAAATAAAATTTTCAGTATAATTTAAATTTATAAGGAACGACTATATATAAAAATGCGAATGAGCACCGATTTCCACTACCGAATTTGATTCGTTTCGTGTCAATCTGCGTTCATCCGCATTGCGTTGTCTTATCCGCTACTATATATAATGTATAGCCGATAGACCTGTGTTGTCTGCGCCGGTTTCTTACAGTGCGCCTACTTCTTTCAAAGCTGCGTTTGTAGCATGAACAGCTTTTGCGCTGGCTTCGAATTTGGCTTTTTCGTCAGCGTTCAGTTCCAGCTTGACGATCTTTTCGATGCCGTTTCTGCCAAGGATTACAGGAACACCGATGCAAATGTCTGATTCGCCGTATTCGCCTTCCAGATATACTGAGCATGGAATCATCTTTTTTTGGTTGTGAAGGATGGATTCTACAACGAATGCTGCGGCAGCTCCCGGTGCGTACCATGCTGAAGTGCCCAGCAATTTGGTCAAAGTTGCACCTCCAACCATTGTAGCGGAAGCTACTTCGTTCAGCTTTTCTTCAGACAGGAAGTTGGTTACGGGCAACCCTTTGTAAGTAGCGAAACGGGTCAACGGAATCATGGTCGTATCGCCATGCCCGCCGATGACCATGCCTTCTACTTCGTTGGCATTGCATCCCAAAGCCTGAGAAAGGAAGTATTTGAAGCGAGAGCTGTCAAGAGCGCCACCCATGCCGATGATGCGGTTTTTCGGCAATCCCAGAGATTTCAATGACAAATAAGTCATGGTATCCATCGGGTTGGAAACTACGATGAGGATGGCATTGGGAGAATGCTTCAGGATGTTTTGAGCCACTGATTTTACGATGCCGGCATTCACCCCGATCAACTCTTCGCGGGTCATACCCGGTTTGCGGGGAATACCTGAAGTGATGACCACTACGTCCGAGTTGGCTGTTTGAGCATAATCGTTCGTGCAGCCCACTAAGGTAGTGTCGAAGCCCAATAGTTGAGCTGTCTGCATCATATCCATTGCTTTACCCTCTGAAACGCCTTCTTTTACGTCCAGCATTACTACTTCGTCTGCTACTTCATTGAAAGCAAGCACATTTGCACATGTAGCGCCTACGTTACCTGCGCCTACTACGGTTACTTTTGACATAATACGATTTATTTAAAAGTTGATAATTGGTTTTTCTTCTCGTATCCGCAAAATTACAATGTTATTCCTGATTAAAGAAATTTTTCCACAATAATTTTCGTTAAAGAAAGAACTCCTTTCCGGATGAGCCGAGTAGAGGGCTCGTCAGAGGTAATAACGCAGTCCTCCGATGAATGCTATTTTTTTTATGCCATACGATTCGTCTTTGTCGATTTGGAAGTGCTTCGGCTTTTTTAAGGCGCAGATTAATAACGAGAATTCTCCACCTATGCCTATGTGTTTGGAGATCATATATTCCCATCCGACGGAGGTGCTGAACACAGGGCCGTTTTGCTGCTCGTACGAGTTGTTGAAACTGCTGTATCCCAAACCTAAATCTGCTTTTACCATCCATTTGGGGGCTAATTTGGCTCGGGCTACGAATGTAGGGGTAATTATTTTTTCCTGAAAACTGTCGTCTGAGATAGTGGTGCTTGAGCTGAAGAATTTCAATCCGAATCCCAGTCCCG
This sequence comes from Bacteroides pyogenes, assembly GCF_014196225.1. Taxonomy (GTDB): domain Bacteria; phylum Bacteroidota; class Bacteroidia; order Bacteroidales; family Bacteroidaceae; genus Bacteroides; species Bacteroides pyogenes_A. The sequence goes on from NZ_JACIDI010000006.1 coordinate 40,258, forward strand.
ATTTGAATATGCAGTTGTACTCTGCCTGCCATTGTGTCATCATTTTGCGTTTGTATCTTCTTGTTGGTGTTTCTATCGTGCTGGTGATTAACCCGGCTCCTGCGTTGACAGCCATTGTATGGCGGGGCACTTGCTTTTTTCGTGTTTTCCTTGCCCCTTTTTCTGCGAATGCCGTAGCAGTTGAGGTTTGAGTCTGTCCGGCGGAACTGAAAGCGTTTTCATCCGAATTGCACACATTGACCGAATCGGTCCGGAGTAAAGGAGGCATGTTGGTTGTTTGAGCGGCGATGTATGGGCTGCAAACCATAAGTGTGGCCGTCAGGCCTGAGAGGAGGCAATGTTTAATGTGTTTCATGTTTTTTGTTTGATTTGGTCATAATTCTTAAATAGGTCGCAATACTTAAAATGTCGCAAAAGTAATTTTTTTTTGGAAATAGAATGATAGAGCATTCGCAAAATGAACTGAAATGCTTATTTTTGCGTTTGTTATCCGTTTAATTATTAGATTTATGAATAAAAAGGGCTTTCTGGTTGCCGCTGTAGCTGTGCTGGTAATAGCAATGATCGGCATTACATATTTATTGATCACTGAAAAGCGTGCGAATCGTGAGTTGGTGCAGGAGTTTCAGTTGGATAAGGAAGATTTGGAAAAAGAATATACCCGGTTTTCACAGCAATATGACGAACTGAAGATGACGGTTTCGAACGATTCGCTTGCCCAATTGCTGGAACAAGAGCAACTCAAGACCCAACGTCTGCTGGAAGAGTTGCGTACGGTGAAAAGTTCGAATGCTTCCGAAATCCGGCGGTTGAAGAACGAACTGGCCACGTTGCGTAAGATAATGGTTGGGTATATCAATCAGATCGACTCGTTGAACAGGCTTACCGCAGAACAGAAAGAAGTGATTGCCGAAGTGACCCGGAAATACAACGATGCTTCGCGCCAGATCAGCAACCTTTCGGAAGAAAAAAAGAATCTGGATAAAAAAGTGACGCTTGCCGCACAGCTGGATGCTACGAATATCCGTGTAGAGGCGCGAAACAAAAGGGGAAAGGTGGCGAAAAGAGTGAAGGATGTGGTGAAAATGGCGGTCAGTTTTACCATTGTAAAGAACATTACGGCGGAGAACGGCGAGCGAACCCTTTATATCCGCATAGCCAAGCCCGACAACGATGTGTTGACGAAGAATCCCTCCAATACGTTTCCCTATGAGAACCGCGAATTGGGGTATTCCATTAAAAAATACATAGAATACGATGGTGAAGAACAGAATATCACCGTCTATTGGGATGTGGAAGAGTTTTTGTATGCCGGAACCTACCGGGTGGATATTTTCGAGGGCGGTAATCTGATCGGTTCCCGGAAATTCGAATTGGAATGAAAAGTGACTCGTCAGTTCCTTCCGTCAGCTCCCCACATCATCTTACTGCGAAGTGTATCGAAAAATACATGCTTGAAGCGTTTCACAACTTTGATGCTGTAATCTGCTTTCCGAATAGTAAGCCGGGTGGTCTCTTTGCACGATTCGCTTCTTCCGTCCACAGCTACGAGAAAATTGTGGCTGCGGCTTTCTACCTCCAATGATAGCTCCCAGTCGTCGCGAATGACGATAGGTCGTACGTTGAGGCTATGCGGAGCTACCGGGGTGATGGCAATGGTGTTGGAGTGGGGGACGATGATCGGGCCGCCTACGCTCAGCGAATAGGCGGTGGAGCCTGTAGGAGTGGCTATCACCAGTCCGTCCGCCTGATACGTGTTCAGGTACGCTCCGTTGATGGCGGTGTGTATGCTGATCATCGAAGAACTGTCTCGTTTGAGCACCGCTATGTCATTCAACGCATAAGGCGAAGATTGCAGTTGCTTGTCGTTGCAGATGAGTTGCAGTACGCTTCGTTCTTCTATCCTGTATCTGTGGGCATAAATCTCGTCGAATGTGGCTTCCATTTCTTCGGGTGATATATCTGCTAGAAACCCCAAACGCCCGGTGTTGATTCCTAAAATAGGAATGCCTTTCCGTCCTACCCGGCTGGCTGTCCTCAGAAATGTGCCATCGCCTCCGATACTGATTACCATATCCGCATTGAAATCTTCTCCGTCGAACAAGCTGTCTGCATGAGGTCCGATGCGCAGGTCTGAAGTCAGAAAACGATAAAACTCTCGGCATACATGAATCTCGGCTTGTCTCTCCTTGAGTATCCGGAACAAAGTTTCGGCATGCGATGACTTTTTGGCTTGATATGTATTCCCGATAATAGCAAATTTCATAAGCGATTTAGTTATATGTGTTTGCAAATTTGGCATTTTTTCTTGGATTTCTACTTTAAATAACAAAAAAAGAACGGATAATGCGTTTCCCATTATTAGGCAACTAATAATAATATTTGTATTTTTGCACCAAACATTGCGTGTTGAGCTATGACTAAACTGAGTGTAAATATAAATAAGGTCGCTACGCTGAGGAATGCGCGCGGAGGAGATGTGCCGAACGTGGTGAAGGTAGCGCTTGATTGTGAAAGCTTCGGGGCCGATGGTATTACGGTGCATCCGCGACCGGACGAACGCCATATTCGTCGGACGGATGTATATGATTTGCGACCGTTGTTGCGGACCGAATTCAATATTGAAGGTTATCCGGCTCCGGAGTTCATCGAACTGGTCTTACAGGTGAAGCCGCACCAAGTGACGCTGGTTCCCGATGCCCCTTCGCAGATAACCTCTAATTCCGGTTGGGATACGAAATCCAATCTGGATTTTCTGACGGATGTGCTCGATCGTTTCAATAGCGCAGGTATACGCACTTCCGTATTCGTTGCTGCCGATCCGGAAATGGTGGAGTATGCTGCCAAAGCGGGAACCGATCGTGTCGAATTGTATACGGAGCCTTATGCCTCGAAATTTGCGGAAAACCCGGAAGCGGCTGTCGCACCTTTTATAGAGGCGGCAAAAAAAGCACGCAGTCTCGGCTTGGGGCTGAATGCCGGACACGACTTGAGTCTTGTGAACTTAAATTATTTTTATAAAAACATTCCCTGGCTGGACGAGGTGTCTATCGGGCATGCGTTGATTAGTGACGCATTGTATCTCGGACTGGAGCGTACCATTAGGGAATATAAAAACTGTTTACAATAATGAATGCATGGATGTTATTGCTACAGGGAACTGTGAGTATGGCCGACTCTTTGGCAACTGCCAATCCGGTCCTGACTTCGGTCGGTGAACCTGAAATGAATATGCTCGATATGGCAGCTAAAGGAGGTTGGATAATGATTGTGCTCGGTCTACTTTCCTTGATTTGTTTCTATATTCTGTTCGAACGGAATTATATTATCCGTAAGGCAGGAAAAGAAGATCCTATGTTTATGGAACGCATAAAGGATTATATCCATAGTGGGGAGTTGAAAGCGGCTCTTGCTTATTGCCGAAATATGAATACTCCTTCGGCACGTATGATTGAAAAAGGAATTAATCGCTTGGGACGCCCTATTAATGATGTGCAGGTTGCCATTGAGAATGTCGGAAATATCGAAGTAGCTAAATTGGAAAAAGGACTGACCGTAATGGCTACGATTGCGGGAGGCGCTCCGATGATTGGCTTCTTGGGTACGGTGACCGGTATGGTTCGGGCTTTTTATAAGATGGCGAATGCCGGAAGCGGCAATGTAGATATCACATTGCTTTCGGGAGGCATTTATGAGGCGATGATTACTACGGTGGGTGGTTTGATTGTCGGAATTATCGCGATGTTTGCTTACAATTATCTGGTGATGCTGGTGGATCGTGTGGTGAATAAGATGGAGTCGCGTACCATGGAATTTATGGATTTGCTTAACGAACCGGCACAGAAAAAGTGAAATTCCCGGACAGGATTTCCGGATCGGGCGGGCTGACAAAGATTATTCCTTATCGCTTTATCCGATTGCCGGACGCTGGAGTAGAGCTTGCCGGTTATTTGTCACTCATTAAAAACTAACCAAGTGGGACTAAAAAGAAGAAATAAAATATCGCCCAATTTCAGTATGGCTTCCATGACGGATGTCATTTTTCTGTTGCTGATCTTTTTTATGATCACCTCTACGGCCGTTTCTCCCAATGCTATTAAAGTGCTTTTACCGCAAGGGAAACAGCAAACTTCTGCAAAACCGCTGACAAGGGTCGTTATTGATAAAGACCTGAATTATTATGCCGGTTTTGGAAATGAAACGGAAAAACAACTGACGTTGGATGAACTGACTCCGTTCTTACAGCGTTGCGCTGAAAAAGAACCGGAAATGTATGTGGCGTTGTATGCCGACGAAACAGTGCCTTACCGTGAAATTGTGAGGATACTCAATATTGCCAATGAGAATCATTTCAAGATGGTGCTGGCTACACGCCCGCCCGGGAAGAAATAAAAGAATGCAGATATAAAGGCAGGAGCACAGATTGGACAAAAGGAACTTCTTTTGCTTGTCTTGTGACTCTGTAGGCTAAAAATGACGAAAAAATGGACAGAAGAAAAAAGAGTGAATATATCGGCGCGCTGGGTACACTGTTGGTGCACATGGCGGTGATTGCTCTTTTGCTTCTGATAGGATTTACTGTTCCTCCGCAGGATGAGGAGATGGGCGGAGTGCCTGTTATGTTGGGAAATATAGAAGAAGCGAGTGGATTAGACGACCCTTCTTTGGTTGATGTGGACCTATTGCCAAAGGAGTCCGTCAATGCCCCGGATGAGGGACGAACACTTCCTCCAGAAGAAGATTTGCTGACACAGACTGAAGAGGAAACCGTTGCTTTGAAACCGAAGCCGACAAAAAACAAAGAGACTGTAAAGCCCAAAGAACCGGCAAAGAAACCGGAGAAAACCGAGGCTGAAAAAGCGGCGGAAGCCAAGCGGATGGCTGAAGAAAAGGCTGAACGTGAACGGAAAGCAGCAGAAGAGCAGGCGCGAAAGAAAGTGGCAGGCGCTTTCGGGAAAGGAGCTCAGATGGAAGGGGATAAAGGAACTTCCAGTCAGGGAGCCGGAACCGAAGGCAGTAAGGGGGGGGACTCTTCTGTCGGATCGAAGACCGGCAGTGGCGGTTACGGTACGTTTAACCTCGGAGGCCGTTCTTTGGGTACGGGTAGCCTGCCCAAGCCTGTTTATAATGTGCAGGAAGAAGGACGGGTGGTAGTGAACATTACGGTGAATCCTGCAGGACAAGTGATTGCAACCGGTATCAACCCTCAAACGAATACGGTAAGCTCCGCTTTGCGCAAAGCGGCGGAAGATGCTGCAAAAAAAGCACGCTTTAATGAGATTGACGGGCTGAACAATCAAACCGGAACCATTACGTATTATTTCAATTTGCGATAAAAGAAGAGCTATTGCCTCGTTTTCTTGTTTTGAGGCTTGAATTTTGAATGTTGAAGTGAATGTGAGGTAAAATAATCACTCAAAACACGAATAGATATGAGAAATGTCGCTTTTTCGACGGTAATCGAGTTTGCTCTTTAAAAGGGACCTTTAAAGAGGTTTTTATACAAAGAACGAATTTATTGTTTTACTAAATTATAAAAAGTGCGCAACTGGCTTGAGGTCCTTACTTGCCGGTAATGAGCACAGAAGGAGGCTTATGGGAACTGTATATGTTTTTTTTGCGGATGGCTTTGAGGAGATCGAAGCCTTGACTGCTGTTGATGTGTTGAGACGCGCCGGATTGAATGTGAAAATCGTATCTGTTACTCCGGATGAAATTGTGGTAGGCGCTCATGATGTATCTTTACTATGTGATGTGAATTTTGATAATTGTGATTTTCGTGATGCGGAGCTTCTGTTGTTGCCGGGCGGGATGCCCGGAGCGGCTACGCTCGGAGAACACAAGAAATTGTGCGAACTTTTAAAGGATTTTGCTTCGAAGAACAAACCTCTTGCCGCTATCTGTGCCGCTCCTATGGTGCTTGGTAAGCTGGGACTGCTGAAGGGAAAGAAAGCAACCTGTTATCCGGGATTTGAAAACTATCTGGAAGGAGCCGAATACCTGAAACAACCGGCTGTCTGTGACGGGAATATAGTAACAGGGAGAGGACCGGGGGCCGCCATGGACTTCGCCTTGGCTGTTGTAGCCCTGCTGATGGGACAAGCCAAAGTAGACGAGCTGAAGGCTGCTATGTGTGTGAAAGGTTAGAACCCGGCTTATGAAACAGTATGCTATCATTGTCGCCGGCGGGAGGGGGCTGAGAATGAGGAGCGAGCTTCCCAAACAGTTCTTGCCTGTCGGCGGAAAACCTGTTTTAATGCATACCATCGAAGTTTTTCGCCATTATGATACATCGCTTCAAATCATTCTTGTTCTTCCGAAAGATCAACAAAACTTTTGGAAGAAACTTTGTCGTGAATGTGCTTTTGAAGTGGAGCATCAGCTGGCTGATGGGGGAGAAACACGTTTTCATTCGGTTAAGAACGGATTAGCGTTTGTGCAGGAGCCGGGCTTAGTGGCGGTACATGACGGAGTTCGCCCCTTTGTGTCGTTGGAGGTGATTCGCCGATGTTATGATTTAGCGGCTAAACGAAAGGCGGTGATTCCGGTAGTAGATGTGTTCGAAACCCTTCGTGTAGTTACGAAAGACGGAAGCCGGACGGTAAACCGTGCCGAGTATAAATTGGTGCAAACCCCGCAGGTGTTTGATGCGGAGCTTCTAAAACGGGCATACATGCAAGACTTTAATCCGATTTTTACAGATGATGCTTCTGTTGTGGAAGCAATGAATATACCTGTTTCTCTCACTGAAGGCAATCGGGAAAATATTAAGATAACGACTCCTTTTGATCTGAAAATAGGAACTGCCCTTCTACATGTTTGATTTAACCACACGCGACATCAAGTTTATCTCCGGCGTAGGCCCTCAGAAAGCAGCAGTGTTGAACAAGGAGCTGGGAATACACTCCTTGCGAGATTTGATTTATTATTTCCCTTATAAATATGTCGACCGGAGCCGCATCTATTACATTCATGAAATAGATGGGAACATGCCTTATATCCAGTTGAAGGGTAAAATAGTAGGATTTGAAACGTTCGGAGAAGGACGCCGCCGTCGCCTTGTTGCTTACTTCTCCGATGGTACGGGAGTTGTTGAGTTGGTATGGTTTCAAGGCTTAAAATATGTGCTTAATAGGTACAAGCTTCACGAGGAGTACATCGTTTTTGGAAAGCCGACTGTGTTTAACGGCAGAATCAATGTCGCTCATCCGGATATGGATAAACCTGATGACGGGCAATTGTTTTCTTCGGGTTTACAGCCTTATTACAGTACAACGGAGAAGATGAAACGGAGTTTTCTTAACTCTCATGCCATTGAAAAAATGATGGGAACTGTCATTCAGCAACTGCAAGAACCACTCCCCGAAACTCTTTCTCCTCAAATTTTGACGGGACACCATTTGATGTCTTTGACCGAGGCCCTTAAAAACATCCACTTTCCCGGTAGTCCCGATTTATTGCGCAGGGCACAATATCGTCTGAAATTCGAAGAGCTTTTTTATGTGCAGTTGAACATCCTTCGATATGCGAAAGATCGGCAAAGAAAGTATCGCGGCTATATTTTTGAAAAAGTTGGCGATGTTTTTAATGCGTTTTATACGAACAACCTCCCTTTCGAACTGACCGGGGCCCAAAAGAGGGTGTTGAAAGAAATCCGAAATGATGTAGGCAGTGGCAGGCAAATGAACAGGTTGCTGCAAGGAGATGTAGGAAGTGGGAAAACATTGGTTGCCTTGATGAGTATGCTGCTGGCAATGGATAATGGTTATCAGGCTTGTATGATGGCACCTACCGAAATATTGGCCGGTCAGCATTATGAAACGATCAAGAAGCTCCTTTCCGGCATGGACGTATGCGTGGAACTGTTAACGGGCTCTGTGAAAGGGAAAAAAAGAGAAGCTGTCTTAAAAGGATTATTGACGGGCAAAGTGAATATTTTAATAGGTACTCATGCCGTAATCGAAGAAACCGTTCATTTTTCTTCATTGGGGTTGGTCATTATCGATGAGCAGCATCGCTTCGGTGTGGAGCAGCGTGCCCGCCTTTGGAGCAAGAACACCCAGCCTCCGCATGTGCTTGTCATGACTGCCACGCCTATTCCACGTACATTAGCCATGACCTTGTATGGTGACTTGGATGTTTCCGTTATTGACGAGCTTCCGCCGGGACGGAAGCCAATAACTACGATTCATCAATTTGATAATCGGCGAGAGAGCCTTTATCGTTCGGTACGGAAGCAGATTGAAGAGGGGCGCCAAATATATATCGTATATCCTTTAATAAAAGAGAGCGAAAAGATTGACCTGAAAAATCTGGAAGAAGGATATTTGCATATTTGCGAAGAATTTCCGGAATATACGGTATGTAAAGTGCACGGCAAAATGAAAGCATCTGAGAAAGATAGGCAAATGCAGCTGTTTGTTTCGGGTGAAGCGCAGATAATGGTGGCTACTACGGTGATTGAGGTAGGAGTGAACGTCCCTAATGCTTCGGTCATGATTATAGAGAATGCCGAGCGGTTCGGGCTTTCCCAATTGCATCAGTTGCGCGGAAGGGTCGGGCGTGGGGCAGAGCAATCGTACTGTATCCTTGTGACAAACTATAAACTGACCGAAGATACCCGGAAGCGGTTGGAGATTATGGTGCGTACCAATGACGGGTTTGAAATTGCCGAAGCCGATCTGAAGCTCAGAGGGCCCGGAGATCTGGAAGGTACTCAGCAAAGCGGCATCCCTTTCGACTTGAAGATTGCCGATATTGCCCGCGATGGGCAACTGCTGCAATACGTCCGTTCGGTAGCGGAAGATATTGTGGAACGCGATCCCGGAGCGCAGCATCCGGAGAACGAAATCTTGTGGCAACAACTTAAATCGCTTAGAAAAACAAATGTTAACTGGGCGGTAATTAGTTGAAATATGGGTTAAACAGGCCGCTGATTTTATGGATATGTTGAAAAACATATTCCTCTGCTATCTTCCCTGTTTATAGACTTTTAGAAGCTTATGAAGGCTTGATGAATCACATAGATGTTGAAAAATAGTTAATAACTTAGTGGTTGTTTCATCAGAAAACATTACTTTTGGGGGAATTTTTAAGTGAATGTATTCGTTTAACCATCTAAAAAGTCACATAATATGCTTGAAAAAACACTGGTCATTTTGAAGCCGTGTACCCTTCAACGGGGACTGGTTGGAGAGATTACTCGCCGCTTCGAACGTAAAGGTTTGCGGTTGGCCGGTATGAAAATGATGCATCTGATGGATGAACTGTTAAGCGAACATTATGCGCATTTGAGTGCCAAACCCTTTTTTCAACGAGTAAAAGATTCGATGATGGCAGCTCCTGTCATCGTTTGTTGTTATGAGGGTGTAGATGCTGTTCAAACCGTGCGTACACTGACCGGGCCGACGAACGGACGTTTGGCTGCGCCCGGAACAATCCGTGGAGATTATAGCATGAGCTTTCAGGAAAATATTGTTCATGCTTCCGATTCACCGGAAACGGCAGCCATCGAATTAAAGAGATTTTTTAAACCGGAAGAACTATTTGAATACAGGCAGATCGCTTTCGACTTTCTGTATGCGAATGATGAATATTAATCGAACAATTGACAAAGACGAATGAATTTCAGTTGTATTATTAAGACAGGACTTACTGCCGTGGCGGCTATGATTAGTTTGAGTTCTTTCTCTCAAGATCTGATTGCGCGTCAGGCTCCCATTGATAAAAAATTAAAAGCAGTAGACTCTTTGACTTTACAAAGGCAGATTCGCATTGAGCAGTCGGAATATCCTGCTTTGGATCTTTATCCGAATTGGAACAATCAGTACGTACATGCTTATGGAAAAGAGGCTATTATTCCGGAGACTTACAATATTGATCTGACAGGTTTCTGCATGCCTACTCCGAGTACGAAAATTACTTCGCCTTTCGGGCCTCGCTGGAGGAGAATGCATAATGGTTTAGATTTGAAAGTAAATGTCGGAGATACAATTGTTTCTGCTTTTGACGGAAAGGTACGCATTGTAAAGTATGAACGCAGAGGATATGGGAAATACGTTGTAATCCGACATGATAACGGTTTGGAAACCGTATACGGGCATTTATCGAAACAGTTGGTTGAAGAGAACCAGTTGGTGAAAGCCGGCGAAGCGATTGGATTGGGTGGAAACACTGGGCGTTCCACAGGTTCGCATCTTCATTTTGAAACCCGCTTTTTGGGTATTGCCATCAACCCGGCTTATATGTTCGATTTCCCGAAACAAGATGTGGTAGCTGATACATATACTTTCCGCAAGACGAAAGGAATGGAGCGTCATCGTGCGGGTTCTCATGACCGAGGTGATGTTGAAACGGCTATTCGTTATCATAAAGTGAAGAGTGGAGATACGCTGTCGCGTATAGCCAAACTACGTGGGGTTTCTGTAAGCAAACTGTGCAAGCTGAACCGTATAAAGCCGACAACTACCTTGCGTATAGGACAGGTATTGCGTTGTTCATAAAGAATAGTATCTTATTCATAATACAAGAGGGCACTTTAATATTATTTAGAGTGCCCCTCTTTCTGTTTTTACTTAATTATTGTTACCTTTGCGTTCTATTTGGAAAGAAATGAAAGATACCAAGTTACAGTTTGAACATGTCATTGCTTTTTGTCGTGAGTTGTTTTCTAAGAAACTACATGATTACGGTCCCGCATGGCGCATTCTGCGTCCGGCTTCCGTAACCGATCAGATTTTTATTAAAGCCAACCGCATCCGCAGTATTGAAACAAAAGGGGTGACCTTGATAGACGAGGGCATCCGTTCGGAGTTTATAGCTATCGTTAATTACGGAATTATTGGGTTAATCCAGCTTGAATTAGGGTATGCCGAATCGGCTGATATCGGCAATGAAGAGGCTTTGGCTTTGTATGATAAATATTCGCACAAAGCATTGGATTTAATGCTGGCAAAAAATCATGATTACGATGAAGCGTGGAGAAGCATGCGAATCAGCTCTTATACCGACCTGATTCTAATGAAAATATACCGGACCAAGCAGATTGAGAGCCTGTCCGGAGATACGTTGGTTTCCGAAGGAATCGACGCCAATTACATGGATATGATCAATTATGCCATTTTCGGTCTGATTAAAATAGAGTTTGAAGGATAAGAATTTACATATTATTCGAAAGACAGGAGTCAATTTGTGCCGCTTCTTTCTATCCGCAGTTTTTATCTTTTCCGGTTTCGTTAAAGCTGTCGACCCTTTAGGTGTGCAGTATAAGATACAGGATTATCTCGCTGCGTTTGGCATACTGTCTTGGTTTCCTTCCTTTTTTCCTTTACTCACCGGTATCGTCTTGTCGGCAGTCGAATTTTCCATCGGTGTTTTCTTGTTCTTTGGAGTTCGTAGGACTGTTTCCTCTACGCTGGCACTGATATTCATGGTTTTCATGACTCCACTGACTTTATATCTGGCCCTTTCCAATCCGGTGCAGGACTGCGGCTGTTTCGGAGATGCATGGAAACTCACAAATTGGGAAACGTTCCTGAAAAATGCAGTGCTGCTTATGCTTGCCGTTGTAGTGTTCAGGCATCGTAAATCGGTGATTCGCTTTATTACCTTCAAAATGGAATGGTTGGTTTCTTTGTATACGATATTGTTTGTTTTCGCTTTGTCGTTTTATTGTTTGAATCATCTGCCAGTTTTAGACTTCCGTCCTTATAAAATAGGCAACAATATTCTTGAGGGAATGACCGTTCCCGATGGGGCACAACCGAGCATATACGAGAATATCTTTATATTGGAGAAGAATGGAGTAAAGAAAGAGTTTACACTGGAGAATTATCCCGACAGCACATGGACATTCGTAGATGCCCGTTCAATTCTTAAAAAGAAAGGTTATGAGCCGCCTATCCGCGATTTCTCTATGATTGAATCGGCTACGGGAAACGATATAACTGAGGATGTGTTGACTGATATGAATTACACATTCCTGCTGATAGCCCATCGCATCGAGATAGCGGATGACAGCAATATCGATTTGATCAATGAAATTTACGACTATTCGATGGAGCATGGTTACGGGTTTTATTGCCTCACTTCTTCATCGGATGAACAGATAGAACAATGGAAAGATAAATCCGGAGCAGAATATCCTTTCTGCCGGACGGATGATATTGCGTTAAAAACAATGATCCGGTCTAATCCGGGGCTGATGCTGATAAAGAACGGCGTGATTTTGAATAAGTGGAGCGATGAAGAATTGCCTGACGAGTATGTGCTTACAGACAGACTGGAGAATCTTCTTTTGGGAAAGCAGAAGGTTAAGAGCGACCTCCATACCGTAGGGTACGTCTTCTTATGGTTTATCGTACCGCTGCTGTTCGTGTTGGGAGCAGATATTCTGATTATCCGTCGTAAAGAGAGACGGCTTGCCAAGAAGGCGGCGGAGGCGGCCGGATCAATAAAGGATGATGAATAAATAAGAAGTTATATTAGTAACCCTTTAAATAAAAGTAAAAATGAGAAAGAATATTGTTGCAGGAAACTGGAAAATGAACAAAACCCTTCAGGAGGGTATTGCTTTGGCGAAAGAGTTGAATGAAGCGTTGGCTAACGAAAAGCCTAATTGTGATGTAGTAATCTGTACTCCGTTTATTCACTTGGCTTCTGTCACTCCGTTGGTGGATGCTGCGAAGATCGGTGTAGGAGCTGAAAACTGTGCGGACAAGGAATCGGGCGCATACACCGGTGAAGTTTCTGCCGCCATGGTTGCTTCTACCGGCGCCAAATATGTGATCTTGGGTCACTCTGAACGCCGTGCATATTACGGCGAAACGGTTGCTATTCTCGAAGAAAAAGTGAAGCTGGCTCTGGCAAACGGACTGACTCCCATCTTCTGTATCGGCGAAGTGCTGGAAGAGCGCGAGGCGAACAAGCAGAATGAGGTTGTTGCCGCTCAAATGGCATCTGTATTCTCCTTGTCGGCTGGAGATTTTTCTAAGATTGTTTTAGCTTATGAACCGGTTTGGGCTATCGGTACAGGTAAGACTGCTACTCCGGAACAAGCACAGGAGATACATGCTTTCATCCGTTCAATCGTTGCCGACAAATATGGCAAAGAAATTGCGGATAATACCTCGATTCTTTACGGCGGGAGCTGCAAACCTTCCAATGCAAAGGAACTGTTTGCCAATCCTGATGTAGACGGTGGCCTGATTGGCGGCGCGGCTTTGAAGGTCTCCGATTTCAAAGGAATCATCGACGCATTTAACGCATAATTAATTTTATTGCGGATTTCGCAGAATTGCACAGCCTCATATTTCCGTTGTGTGATTCTTCGAAATCCGTTATACTCTTTATTAAACTCCGATGAAGAAACTTTCTTTACTTATTTTATTGTTTGTCTTGATAGGAGCGAGTGCACAGGCGCAAAGCATTATCAAGAGTCTGGAACGTACGGTGCCGGGGCAAGGCAAAGTGACGATCCATCAAGATCCCCGCATCGAAGCGCTGTTGGGTGTGGAACGTTCATCCATCGGCGAGCAGAAAGTAATAAAGACGACAGGATTCAGGATACAGGCTTATGCCGGCAACAATACTCGTGCAGCCAAGAATGACGCTTACGGAGTTGCTGCCCGTGTCAGGCAATATTTTCCGCAGTTGGCTGTGTATACTTCTTTCAATCCGCCTCGCTGGATTTGCCGTGTGGGCGACTTCCGCAGTATCGAGGAAGCGGATGCCATGATGCGAAAGCTCAAAGCAACGGGTGTGTTTAAAGAGGTCTCTATCGTCAGAGATCAAATTAATGTTCCTTTATAATACGATCATGTTTGAAAAAGAAAAGAACTATTCTCCTAATTTGGAGGAACTGAAAAGCCATTATCGCAGTGTTATAACTTTGTTGGGCGAAGATGCCGACCGTGAAGGATTATTGAAAACACCGGAGCGGGTGGCGAAAGCGATGCTGAATCTTACCCACGGTTATCGTGTAGACCCGCATGAAGTGCTCCTTTCGGCGAAGTTTAAGGAAGAGTACAGCCAGATGGTTATCGTAAAAGATATCGATTTCTTTTCTCTTTGCGAACATCACATGTTGCCGTTTTACGGGAAAGCGCACGTGGCTTATATTCCCAACGGCTATATCACGGGGTTGAGCAAAATAGCCCGTGTGGTAGATATATTCTCTCACCGCCTTCAAGTGCAGGAGCGTATGACGCTGCAGATCAAGCAATGTATTCAGGATACGCTAAATCCATTGGGTGTAATGGTTGTCGTAGAAGCCAAGCACATGTGCATGCAGATGCGCGGAGTGGAAAAACAGAACTCCATTACTACCACTTCCGATTTTACCGGAGCATTCAATCAGGCCAAAACCCGCGAAGAGTTTATGAACCTGATTCAGCACGGCAGCTTGTGACCCGTTGCCCCATTTTCATCCGGTTGTGCCGATTCGGTTTTTGCCGGCGGAAAAATTGCTCGAAGCCGCTTTCATTCCCTTACAGAACAAGTCTTTCCGACTTTATTCCGGATCGGGAAGGTTGAAGGTGTCTCCGTCTTCGATGGTTCCCATCCGATATCCTTTTCTCAGCCACGAAGATCGTTGCTTCGATGTTCCGTGGTTGAACGACTCCGGCACTACATACCCGCGCGATTTCATTTGCAACCGGTCGTCTCCGATGGCGTTGGCGGCAATGAGTCCCTCTTCCAGATCGCCTATCTCCATCGAATTGAACATGTCATCGTCATGATGCGCCCATACCCCCGCATAGTAATCGGCCTGAAGTTCGAGGCGCACGCTGATGGCGTTGGCTTTGCTTTGGTTCACTTGCCTCATTTGCGCATGCGCTTTGTCGAGCGTTCCCAACAGGTATTGTACGTGATGCCCCACTTCATGGGCAATGACGTAAGCATACGCAAAGTCTCCCGATGCTCCGAGTGTCTTTTTCATGTCTCTGAAGAACGAGAGGTCGATGTATAAAGACTGATCCGCTGAGCAGTAGAACGGTCCCGACTGTGCCGAAGCGCTTCCGCAACCGCTGTGGACGGACTCGGTGAATAAAACCATTTTGGGAGGCCGGTACGTCAGTCCTTTTTGTGCGAACACTTTGGTCCATACATCTTCCGTTCCTGCCAATATTTGTTTGGAGAATTGCGCCAGCGCCTCCTCTTCTTCCGTAGGGACGTACTGCCCTTCTTGCGATACTGCCGATGATCCTCCCTGCAAATCGCTGTTGACAACGTCGAGCGGATTGCCTCCCATCAGCCAGATTAAAAGTCCGACAATGATCGTGCCCCCGATTCCTAAAGAGGCTTTACCAACTCTGCGACCTCTGCGGTCGTCTACATTGCTGCTTTCTCGTCTACCGTCAAGTCTCATATTCTTCCTCCTTTACTTATTCTTTTATTATCTGAAAGTAAAGATACTGTTTTATAGAATATTCTGTTTTTTTCAAGGGATAAAAAACGTTTTTACCTAAGAAAAATTTCGCGTTTGATTAAAAAGATTGAGGTTGTATGCTGCACTCTGAACTGCATCCTCAAAGTTTTGTGCTCGGTGGTGTGCCGAAAAGGTCATATTTCCTCCAACGCATAATACTGGTAGTCGCGGAGAACCGTGCGGAGAAAGTTTTCCGCACTTCCTTCGCGGGGAGTAACGGAGAGGCTGTTCCGTACTTTTTCCGACAGCTGGGCGATGTGCCTTTCGCGGTCTTTTTGCTTCGATGCCAATGTGCGGCCGATGAGGTTGATCTGTTCCAGAGAGAGGTCGGACGATTGGGGATAGACCGGATGATAATTTCGTGCCAGATGCTCGAATTCGTCGAGACTCACTTGTATCTTGCGGTAATTCTTTTCCTTGATCACCATTGTTCCCGCAGCCAAGTCGCCCAACCGCCGGCTGTTTTTCGTAAGCAGTATCACTAAAACTCCCAAACCTCCGGTCAGCGGGCCGTCGATCGGCATCAGAAGCCAGCGAAGCAGGTACGCGCTCAGTCCCGGTGTTGAACCGTCTGCCTTCACTACCCGTATTTTCATGATGCGCTTGCCCAGACTCTGCCCGCGGTTGAATATCTCGCAAAGCAGATGGTAGCACAGCGCCGGCAGATAGATGGCCGCCATGAATATAAACAGGTTCGTGCCCGAAGGAAGAAGCATGCGGAACAGCAAAGTCGTTGTAGAATATACATAAATCACAATAACGAGAAGGTCGATAAATCGGGCGATCAACCGCTCGCCGATACTGGCGGGCGTCTGACTGATGCGCACAAATTGTCCGGTAATGATCGTAGATTCTGCCATTGCTCTATCAAATCTTTTGAAGATTAGGTTGCAAATATATCATAAATCTCTTACTTTTGCTTCCACTTTCGGACAAAACTTCTCCGGGATATTTTACAAACACGTATGAAAGAGGTCACATTTATTCGTCGGAACATCGATAAGTGGAAAGAAAGCGAGAAGAGGCTGGAGGAAGCCAAGTCGCTGTCTCCCGATCGGCTTGCCGACGTATATATGGAGCTCACCGCCGATCTGGCATTTGCCCAAACCCATTTCCCCACTTCGCGCATCACCGTTTATTTGAACAATCTGGCTTCGGCCATGCACAATGAAATATACAGGAGCAAACGCGAGAAGTGGAGTCGGCTCGTCACTTTCTGGACACGGGAAGTGCCCGATATAATGTATGAAGCCCGTAAGGAACTGTTGGTTTCTTTTCTGGTTCTCCTTGCCGGTGTGTTTATCGGCGCGGTTTCGGCATTGAACGATCCCGATTTCGTACGTTTGATTCTGGGCAATCACTACGTAGACATGACACTCGATAACATTGCCGCAGGAAAGCCCATGGCGGTTTACGGCGGAATGAGCGAAACTCCCATGTTTCTGCAAATCACCCTGAACAATGTGATGGTTTCGTTTTCCTGTTTCGCCATGGGAGTGCTGACGAGTTTCGGCACAGGATATATACTGGTGTCCAACGGAATCATGCTGGGAGCCTTCCAAACCTTTTTCTACCGGCACGACCTGCTTTGGGAATCGGCATTGGCCATCTGGCTACACGGTACTTTGGAGATTTCCGCCATCATCGTTGCCGGAGCGGCAGGGCTGGCTTTAGGAAACGGATGGTTGTTCCCCGGCAGCTATTCGCGCGGCGAATCTTTTCGCAGGGGCGCAAAGCGCGGAGCGAAGATTGTTGTCGGCACTGTTCCCGTATTTATCGCGGCGGGGTTCATCGAGGGCTTTATTACGCGTCACACCCATTTGCCCGATGCGTTGAGGCTCAGTCTGATTTTCGTCTCTTTGGCTTTTGTCATATTCTACTATATTTATTTACCTAACAGGAGAAAACATGGAATCACAAAAAACTAAAATCGCATTGTACGCGAAGCGCTCTTTCGGCGCGAAAATGAATGCTTCTTTCGACTTTATAAAAGAGAACTGGAAACTGCTGTTGAAGTTTACCGTCTACCTCCTTTTACCCGTCTGTCTGGTACAAGCCATCGGTTTGAACGGAATGATGGCGGGAGCCTTCTCCATGGAGAAGATGGCGGCGGAAGGCGCGAATGTAGCGGCGTTGTCGTATCTGATCATTTACTATGCGGTGTATCTGGTGTTCTATTTGATAGGCGCCATTCTCATTGCGTCTTTGGTTTATGCGTTGATGCGTACTTACCGCGAGCGTGAAGAAGGCTTGCAGGGAGTGACGCTCGGATTCCTGAAGCCTTTGTTGCTGCGCAATGTGAAACGGATGATCGGACTGATGCTCCTGTCGGTCGTGCTCGTAATCGTTCTTCTGCTTCTCATCGGCGCTCTTGCGACATTGTCTCTGTACACTTTGATATTCACCCTGCCGTTTATGTTTGCAGTAATCGTTCCGCTGATGCTGTGGGCTCCCGTTTATCTGTTCGAAGATATCGGACTCATCGCTTCTTTGAAGAAAGCGTTGCGTTTGGGTTTCATGACTTGGGGAGGCGCATTCCTGATCATGTTTGTCATGGGATTGATAGGAAGCATCCTGCAAGGCGTCACCATGCTTCCTTGGTATGTCGCTTCCATTATCAAAGCCGTCTTTGTCATGAGTGATGCCGGTGCCGGCGCTGTATCTCCCGCATACAACTTCATGCTTTATCTGCTCGGAGTGGTTCAAGGCTTCGGAACCTATCTCGCGATGATTTTCTCTTTGGTGGGAATCGCTTATCAATACGGGCATGCTTCGGAAACGGCAGACAGCGTAACGGTAGAGAGCGACATCGAAAACTTCGACACCCTTTAAGAACAAAGCTGGCAGATGCAGATTACTTCCTCCGTCGATACGTTGGTGTGCGATACCGCGCAGATTGCCGTTTGGCAGTCCGACAAGCGGTTTGCCTATCATCGCGAGCTGGTCACTCCCGATATCAATGTCTTCGAGTGGCTTTTCGAGAAATTCTTCGGCTTGCTCCGCAGAGTGTTCGGGAGCCGTTTTGTCGAAGAGTATTCGGCGGTTGTTTTAATCGTGATTGCCATCATCATTCTTGGGTTGCTGGGGTGGCTTGTTTATAAGAAATACCCGGGGCTTTTCGTCCGTACCGGCAAAAAAACTCCGGCTTATGCGATAGAGGAAGACACCATCTACGGAGTAGACTTTGAGAAAGCCATCGATGAGGCGCTTTCCCGCCCCGATTACCGCGAGGCCGTGCGGCTGCTTTATTTGCAGACACTGAAGCTGCTCAGCGATGAGGGGCGCATCGACTGGCAACTGTATAAGACGCCTACGCAATATGTGCATGAAGAACGGACACCTGCCTTTGCCCGGCTGACCAACCATTTCCTGCGGGTGAGGTACGGCAACTTCGATGCGTCGGAACAACTGTTCGACGCGATGCGGACATTGCAGGCGGAGATGAAGGAAGGAGGCGAGAGATGAATGGAAACCGCTGGTTCGTAGGCTTCGTACTTGTTTTCATTGTTTTGGTATTTGCCTTCCAATACCGGTTGC
The DNA here is from genome assembly GCF_014196225.1 of Bacteroides pyogenes. Lineage (GTDB taxonomy): Bacteria > Bacteroidota > Bacteroidia > Bacteroidales > Bacteroidaceae > Bacteroides > Bacteroides pyogenes_A. The sequence continues at coordinate 59,222 of NZ_JACIDI010000006.1, forward strand.
CGAAGAAGTTTGTCTGGAGTCCCACTTTCAGCCGTTACGACGAACAGCCTTTCGGTTGCGCGCTGTTCGACAGCCTGCTTCGCAAATCTCTTCCCCGCGGATACGACGTGTCGAGAAAGACATTTCCGCAATTGGCGCGCGAAGATTCAACGCAACGCCGGGGCGTATTGCTTGTTGCCAACAACCTTTCATTCACGGATACAGACGTCAAGGCACTGCTCGAAATGGCGGAGCGAGGCGATAAGATAATGCTTGCAAGCACTTCGTTCGGCCGTGCCCTCGAAGACACTTTGCGGTTCGCATGCGGCTATTCCCGTTTTATTCCCGCCGTTTTGAAGAAAATGGCCACTTCCTCTGCTTTCGCGAAAGATACCGTTTGCTGGTTGGGAGACTCGGCACGCTATTCCCCACAGGTTTATCTCTTCTATCCTCCTTTCTGCCAGTCGTTCTTCTTGCGTTACGATTCCGCGTCGGTGCAGGAGCCGCTTGCAGTAAAACAAGAGGGGAAACCGATTCGAGGAGGAGCATACGATAAACACGCAACAGGTGTTCCGGTTGCGGCGGACAGCGTGACGGCAGACAGCATAACGGCGGAGAACGTTACAGCGGACAGCGTGACAGCAGACAGCATTATTGCGGAGAGCGTGACGGCGAACCACTCTGTTCGTCACGAAGGGAAGCTTCATTCGTCAGACATTACCGCGGACAGCGTGATGGCGAACCGCATTACGGCGCAGAAAGCGGCGGCTGACCGCGTGACAGCGAACAGCGTTACGGCGAAGAAAGCGGCAGCGGACCGCATGACAGCAGACAGCATGACGGCGGAGAACGTTGCAGCTGACCGGGTGACAGCAGACGGCATAACGGCAAACAGCGCGGCGGCGACCGATACTGCGGCACGGGCTGCGATTCCCGAAAAAGAAGAAGTTCCGATGCCCGTAGCCTTTGCGCAACCTTGGGGCAAAGGAGAGATTATTCTTGTTTCCACTCCGCTTGTTTTTACCAACTACGGAGTGCTCGACAGAGAGAATGTAAATTACATCTTCCGCCTCCTTTCGCAGATGGGAGATGTTCCGGTGATTCGCTTGGAAAGCTATCTGAAAGAGACTGCCCAAGAGCAGCAGTCGCCTTTCCGCTATTTCCTTTCGCGACAACCGCTCCGATGGGCTTTGTACCTCACCGTGGCGGGAATAGTGCTCTTTATGCTGTTCACCGCCAGAAGGCGGCAGCGTGCCATTCCCGTTATCGAAGAACCCGCGAACCGCTCGTTGGAGTTTACGCAACTCATAGGAACCCTTTATTATCAGCGCAAAAGCCATGCCGATCTGGTGCAAAAGAAGTTCGTCTACTTTGCCGAAGTGTTGCGGCGCGAGATTCAGGCGGATGTCGAAGATGTGGCGGAGGACGAGCGTACGTTCGGCAGAATCGCCTTGAAGACAGGAATGGACGCTGCGGAAATAGCCGCCTTCATACGCGAACTTCGTCCGGTAATCTACGGCGGTCGCGACATTACGGTGGAAGACATGAAGAAGTATATAGATAAAATGAATGAAATAATCGAACACATATAAAGAAGAACTTATGGAAGAACATGCAGAACAACGGGTGGACTTGACACTCTTTTCGGGAAAGATCGGCGAGTTGAAGAAGCAGATCGCCGCTGTCGTTGTAGGACAGGAGCGTACGGTGGACTTGCTGATAACCTGTATACTCGCCGACGGGCACGTGCTGATAGAAGGAGTGCCGGGAGTGGCGAAAACCTTGCTGGCGAAACTCATCGCCCGGCTGATAGACGCACGGTTCAGCCGCGTGCAGTTTACGCCCGACCTGATGCCCAGCGACGTGTTGGGCACGACGGTGTTCAACATGAAGACCAATGATTTCGACTTCCATCCCGGTCCGGTATTCGCCGATGTGGTGCTGGTGGACGAAATCAACCGTGCTCCCGCCAAAACGCAGTCGGCATTGTTCGAAGTGATGGAAGAGCGGCAGGTGAGTATCGACGGGACGACCCGGCGGATGGGCGAGCTTTATACCATCATGGCTACACAGAATCCGGTGGAGCAGGAGGGAACCTACAAACTTCCCGAAGCCCAGCTCGACCGTTTCCTGATGAAAATAACCGTCGACTATCCTTCTTTGGAAGAAGAGGTGAGCATCCTCGAACGCCACCATGCTAATGCTGCTTTGGTGAAACTGAAAGATGTTTCGCCCGTCATCACGCGCGACGAGATACTCGCCTTGCGCGCAATGATGAACCATGTGTTTGTAGACCGCACCTTGTTGCAATACATCGCTCTCATCGTGCAGCAGACACGTACCAGCAAAGCGGTGTTCCTCGGCGCTTCGCCCCGCGCGTCGGTGGCGATGATGCAGTGTGCCAAGGCCTACGCCCTCTTGCAGGGACGAGACTTTGTGACGCCCGAAGACATTAAGTTCGTAGCTCCGTACGTACTTCAGCACCGTCTCATACTTACGGCAGAGGCGGAGATGGAGGGTTATTCGCCGGTGAAAGTCACCCGGCGTTTGATCGATAAGGTGGAAGTGCCGAAATAATTTGGAAAAGATTTCGCGTCATCGCCCGATCATCGAGTATGCAGCGTCGTCTTAGCCTGCTTTTCTTTGAAAGTTTTGACTGAATTTAGCCTGATTGTATCACCATTATATCGTTGCCCCTTGTACCTTACCCGTCGTTTCTATATAGCCCTCACGTTCGTTATCCTCCTGCTGGGTAGCGGCTATGCGTTCGCTCCGTTGTTCGTTGCCGGGCGGTGGGCGTTGCTCCTGCTCATCCTGCTTGTGGCGGCGGACGGCTTCCTGCTTTACCGTGTGCGGGGCATACGGGCTTTCCGCAGCTGCGCCGACCGTTTCTCCAACGGCGATGAGAATGAAGTCCGCATCCGCTTGGAAAGCAGTTACCGACATCCGGTGCGGTTGGAGGTAATCGACGAAATCCCTTTCATCTTTCAGCAGCGCGACCGGCAGATGCGCGTCGCGCTCCGCCGCGAGGGAGAAAAAACGCTTGTCTATTCCCTTCGCCCTACGCTACGGGGAGTCTATTCGTTCGGGCGAATCAGGGTGTTCGCCGCTACGCGGATAGGTTTTCTTTCTCGCCGCTACACCTGTGCAGAGCCTCAGGACATCAAAGTATATCCTTCTTACCGGATGCTTCATCACTACGAACTTCTGGCTATAAGCAACAATCTTACAGAGCTTGGCATCAAGCGCATACGCCGGGTGGGGCATCACACGGAGTTCGAACAGATAAAAGACTATGTGAAGGGAGATGACTACCGCACTATCAACTGGAAAGCCAGCGCGCGCCGCCACCAACTGATGGTGAACGTCTATCAGGACGAACGTTCGCAGCAGATATACAATGTGATAGATAAGGGAAGGGTGATGCAGCAGGCTTTCCGGGGCATGACGTTGCTCGATTATGCCATCAATGCTTCGCTGGTGCTTTCGTTCGTGGCGATGAAGAAGGAAGACAAAGCCGGGTTGGCAACCTTCGGCAAGAGCTTCGATTCTTTTGTCCCCGCTTCCAAACAGACGGGGCACATGCAAAGCCTGTTGGAGAGCTTGTACAGCCAGCAGACGGATTTCGGCGAAACCGACTTCTCGTCTCTTTGCGTACATCTGAACAAATACGTGGGCAAGCGCAGCCTGCTGGTGCTTTATACCAATTTCTCGACCATGAGCAGTATGAACCGCCAACTGACTTACCTGCAACAGCTCAATCATCGCCACCGTCTGCTGGTGGTTTTCTTCGAAGATGCCGAACTGAAGGCTTACATCTCCCGTCCTCCGCAGGGCACGGAAGAGTACTATCGACACGTCATTGCCGAGAAGTTCGTCTTCGAAAAGCGGCTCATCGTGTCCACCCTGAAGCAACAAGGCATTCCGGCGCTGCTCACCACGCCGGAGAATCTTTCGGCGGATGTGATCAACAAGTATCTCGAAATGAAGTCGAGGCAACTGATTTAGGAGTTTAGCGGGGATGAGGCGTACGGTTTGCCGGACCGGAAACCGTTGTCCGGGAGCATTGATTTGCGGGCTGAAACCCTTTGCCTGTGTTTGCGTTGGGTTTTCGTTCGGTGAAACGTTTGTTTTCTTTTCGGCGAATCGTCCGCTTCTTTTCAGCGAATTCTCTGCTTCCCTTCAACGAATTCTCTGTTTCTCTTCGTTGGGCCTTCCGCTTCTCTTCGGTGAAGTTTCTTTTTCTCTTCAACAAATCTTCTGTTTCCCTTCATTGAATCCTCTGCTTCCCTTCGTCGAATCATTTGTTTCCCTTCGGTGAAACTTTTGTTTCCCACCGGGGAAACTTTTGTTTCAATAGCGGGAAACTTTTGTTTCCCCAGTGGGAAACTATTCTTTCCTATTTGACTTACCGCTTTGGCTGTGGTTTAACGTTTCGGATTCACTTTTTCCTTTTTCACTTGTAAGTGGTTTTGATGCCGCTTCCTGCTATTTGCGTTTGGGGCCGACGCCCTTTGAATATCGGTTGAATGTCTTTTACTCTTTGGTTGTCGATTCAGAAAGAAAAGTCGGTCCGACTCATGCAAAACGGTATGGCATGCGGCGGGTGAAACGACGGCGTGGCTTCTTCGGAGGGGTGCCGGGCGGGAATGGGGCTTTTTATGAAATGAGGTTCGGAACACTGTGCCGTTCGCAGGCAGAAACAGCGTTGCTTGATGACAAGGCCTCCGTTGACATCAAACAAAGCCTCTGTCACTTCCGAACAGAGCCTCTGTTGCCATCAAATAGAGCCTCCGTTGCTATCGAACAGAAGCTCTGTTGCTATCAAACAGAAGTTCTGTTGCTATCAAACAGAGCCTCTGTCCCCGTCATTCGGATATAGCCGCCAATAGCACCGAATGTCAGCATGGCGTGCATGGAACGATATTCCGCAATATCCGGAACCCGGCATCGCCGACGGACTAATGCCCCGATAAGGGGAGACTCCCCGTCGCCTTCAGTGTTTCTACGAAGAAAAAGATTCCCATGCCGATGAGGATACAGCCCAATACGGCGTAGAAGAGCCGCGCCCTGCCTCGTCCCACGTTGCGAACGATGCTTTGCGCGTTTCGCGTGGTGAAGAACCATTCCCAGTTGAACACGGCCGCCATCAGCGAAGTGATTCCCGCCAATACGAATATCCCCTGTACGATGTATTGCCCGATCATAGTTTTATCACTCTGCTGCCGTCTTCCTGTTCCTCTATCGTCACCTTCACGGCATCACCGGGCAGCAGTTCCTCCACCAGTTCGGGCCATTCGATGAAGCAGAGCGCGCCGCTGTAGAAGTAATCCTCGTATCCCATGTCGTACACCTCGCTGAGCTTCTTGATGCGGTAGAAGTCGAAATGATAAATCAGCTCCCCCGTTTCGTCCGAGCGGTACTCGTTCACAATGGCGAAAGTCGGCGAACTGATAACGTCCGATACGCCCAACTCCTCGCACAGCGCCTTGATGAAGGTCGTTTTGCCGGCTCCCATCTTTCCGTAGAAGGCAAAGACGGAGCTTTCACCCATCGCGGCAATGAATTGGCGGGCAGCCTCGCGGATGTTCTCTAATGATTGAATTTTGATTTCCATATCCTCTGTGTGTATATATTATGATAACTTTCTCGTCAGGCAGCTTTTCCCCGTCTTGCAACCGGCATAAATCAAGATGGAGAAGAAGATGATGGAAGCTCCCGAAGGAACTTTCCAGTGGTAAGAGATGAACAGGCCACCCAGACAACCAAGGAAGCCGATGGCGATGGACAGCCAGATAATCTTTTTAAAACTGTAAGTGAACAGGTTGGCGGTCATCTGCGGAATGGTGAGCAGCGAGATTGCCAGCACGATGCCTACCATCCGCAGGCACGATACGATGGTGAGGGCGATGAGCATCATCAGCAGGTATTCGAACCGCTCCACGGGAATCTTTTGCGAGCGGGCGAACTCGCGGTCGAAGGCGATGCAGACGATGGGACGGATAAAAAGGCTGAAAAACACCGCCAACACGACGGACAGTATGCCGAGCATCCATAAATCCGCCCGGTTGATGGTGAGAATGTTCCCGAACAGATAGGAGGACAAGTCGGGCGCGAATCCCGGCGAGAGGAAGCTGAAGATGATTCCCACCGCCATGCCGAACGTCCAGAAGACAGCTATTGCCGAATCCTCGCGCATGTCTTTCCGTTTGCTGAGCCATTCCACGCCGAAAGCCGACAAAACGGAAAACACCGCCGCCGAAAGTATGGGTGAAACTCCGGTGAATAAGCCCAAACCCACTCCGCCGAAAGAAGCGTGCGTGATTCCTCCGCTGATGAACACCAGCCGGCGCGTTACGATGTAAGTGCCGATAATGCCGCAGGCAATGCTTGCCAGAAGGCTTCCGAGCAAGGCATGCTGAAAAAATGTATAATGTAGGAGGTCCACTGTCTTTTGTTTTATTTTCGATTTATCAGGTTTGCCGGACCATGCGGAGCTTTCCTTTTACTCCTTCCAGATTCCTCTGGTTCTTCTTTCTCCGATGATCAGATACACTTCGTCCTTCAATACGTCGGGAAACTCGATGCCCCGCAGTTGCAGGCTTCGTATCCATCCTGCCACTTCCACTTCCTGCATGGTGTAAAGCACATCGCGGAACAGTTCGGCCTCTTCTTCCGTATATTCGTCGCTGAAGCGCCCGACGAATTCATCCAGCTCTTCGTCGTCGTAGTACTCTATCTTCTTGCTCACGGCAGCCAGCAGACTGTCCTTCTCGCAAGTTTCGTGCTGTCCGCAGCATTCCGTATCCACTTCTTTTACTTCCGGCATGCTGTCCAGTTCGCCCTTCTCTATTTTCTTTTGCAGCTTTTGGTTGCGCACGCTTCCGGCTATCATGGAGACAACCCCAAGCAGCATCAGACCGATGATGAGTATCCACATAATTCTACTAAATCAATTCCCCGCAAAGTTACTTATTAATTTTTAATTAGAAAGAAAAAGGGGTGCAGAGAGTATAAGAAACCTTTCGGGCTGCTGAAGATGCGATTGAAAAAGGGCATATACGATTAGTGCAGGGAGAGTAAGAAACCTTTCGGGCTGCTGCAAGGATGTACGGAAGCCGGAACGTAAAAGCGGAGCATCGAAAGCGGGGGTGCATAAAAAAAGAGGATGTCCGTAAGGGGTGTCCGGACATCCTCGAGATAGCGGTATAAGTACAAACGTTTAAAAACTTTACGGGGCTATCTCTTTTTCTCTATATCGGAAGATCGATAGGGCATCAATCTTGTCGCTTGGGCAGCTTATCCCAGTATTCCGACTTGGTGATCCGCTCGATGGTCACCTTGCGGTCGCCCAGACGGACGTTGACGGATTCGCTTGCGGGAACCGATACGGCGCGCTTGCCCACACCTCGCCACTTGAGCATATCCGCTGGTACACCTCTCTTCACGAGCCCGTCCACAACGGCTTTCGCCCTGTTGCGCGAGAGCTGCATGTTGTAGGCGTCCGTTCCCCGGGCGTCGGTATACCCCGTAATCAGGAAGCGCGAATCCCTATGCTCCTTTAGCATCTCGGCAGCTTTGTCGAGAATCGTTTCCGACTCGGCGGTAAGCACATATTTGTCGAACTCGAAGTTCACGTTGTCGAACATATCGCAAATCTTCTGCTCGGCGGGAACACGCACCTCTTTCTCCACGATGCGTTCTACCACGCGTTCCACCGGCCTGTCTATTTCCACATATTGAACCACCGGCGCCGGACGCTTGTCATGTCCGCCGATGCGCCACATCACACGCAGGGTGATTTGGGCAAAACGAGGAGCCTTCTTATTGAAGGGAGTGAGGTATTCGCCCTGCAAACCCAGTCCGAGGGAGTTGTTCAGCCATGCGTTCACGCCTGCTCCGAACGATACGGGGAAATAAGTTTTCTTGTCGTGCGAGTAACCTTTCTCGTTCCATGTATCATCGGAAATCCAACCCGCCTGCCCTGTGGGATCGTTGTAGAACACTCCCGTTCCGGTGGTCAGGAAGTTTTTGTGCAACACGTTTCCACCCACACGCAGGTAAGGCTCTACGTACTTCGACCTGAACATGGGGCTCAGACGCCATTGCAAACCGAGTCCGCCCATGAGCGTATAGTTGTTCTTGTTGTCGTTGGAAGTGCCCTCTTCCTTGCCGGCGAAGCCTGCTGTCCCTTGCAAGTCGAGGTAGAACCAGCGGTTCAATTCACGGGCTATATAAAGATTGCCCCCGCCCAAGAGATGTTTCACCTTGAGGTGATAAAGGTACTGATCGGGAGTGCTTTGGAATCCTGTCACCGAAACCCGGTCCCAGTTGATCAACGCGCCGCCGACACCGATTTCCCATGCACGCTTAGGCTTGCGTTCTTCTCTCGTCATATCCTCCTTGTTGTTGTCTTGTGCAGACAACGGAGCAATATTAATAAGAGTACATGCCAATAAGGATAATAATGTCTTTTTCATTATTTTTTTACTTTATGTTCGTTAATTTAAATAATCAGAAGGCATTTTCTCATACTTCACTTCCATCTTATCCGATGGGTTCAGGCGATTTACCAAATAATATTTTTCTCCTTCCTTAGTGAATTTATAATAGTGCATGCTGCGGTAGTACCAAGCGCCTGAGGCTTCATAAACGTAAATGTTGCTGTTGTTGGGGTATGCGCCCGTCAGTTGGAAGCGTTTCTTGTTTTTGGCTACCCTTACATACGAATCTATTATAGAACCTCCTACATTTGAAACCGATGCTACACGCAAGATGAAGTCGGGAGCCAATGCGCTCACTTGTTTTCTTTCGGTTCTCCACAGTTTCCCGCCGGCTGTTTGAGTGAATTCCCTCTCATAGAAAGTCTTTAAGCCGTCAAAGTCAACTTCTCCCCAGATGTAGGTGATTCCATGTTCGACATGCACCTTTATGTTGTTCTGAAGTCCCGGATAAGGCTGTATCTCGGGCGAGAGTACGGCTGCGTCCGTAATGGGTGTTTCTCCGTAGAAATTTTCTTTCCCGCGCAAAGCGAAGTACATATCCGTTCCTTTCCACTCTCTTTTCCTTAGCTCATGGTTCGGATTTGAAGCATAATAAGTCTGTTCATCAGGCAGTAAAACATGAGGTCTGAAAATCATGATGTATGAGCCCTGATCGGAGCGGAACCATGTTTTATGTATTTCCTGGCTATCGTCTATGTTGGCGCCGTTAAACTCTTTCTGAGGATCTTTAACCTGAATCACCTGAAGTAACGGTTTCGGCAAAGTGTTGGGATATTGGCTCCACGCGCCGTCCACCTGACGTTCGTAAATAAAGTTTGCGTTAGTCCAACTACTGTTGGCGCCGATGGCACGTCCGCGATCACCTTCCAGTGTGGCTTCGGTCATCCTGATGCGGGTATTGATCCTGTTCGGTACGTACGTATTGTTAGCAGACTCTTCCGTCACACCGTTGATAGTCACAGCAGCGGTAACTCCGCGCCTTTCGGGATCTTTCAGGTTGTCCGGAAGAAGGTTTCTGGGCACAATGATGATACCGTCGGCATTGGTTTTGAACTCATGGTTTGGGTCTGTCACTCCCGGAAGCCCTCTTACGATGGAGTTTTCAGGAGCTTTGTTCCCTTCTTTATCGTATATCTGAAACTTCACGCTACCATCGACTGGAGTGACATACTCATTCAAATCGGCGTTGTAGTACTGTGGAATTACATTGAATTTGCCTTTCACGATTTCGATCACAGTACTTGTTCCGTCTTTTCCGCTCAAGTATTGCCAGAAGTTCGTTTGCGAAGTCATGCTGCATGGCCAGTCCTCGGTCGGTTTATGCGGATGCTTGACTTTCGGACCTGTTCCGGCACATCCTGCGTCAACCTCTTCTTTCCAGAGTTCGTACGCGCTCTTGCCGTCTTTACCGTCCTTGCCGTCTTTGCCGTAGGCGGGTTTACCGGTATCTACACCGTTTATCCACCAATTATTGTTGTTGCCGATAATGACTTCGGGAGCTTTCCCGTCTTTACCAATCGCCGGTTTACCGGTATCTTCACCGTTGATAAACCAGTTACCGTTAGTACCGATGGTAGGTGTCGCTCCGTCGTTGCCGTCGGCCCCTTTCGAAGGTTTGCCGGTATCCACTCCATCAATGAACCAGTTGCCGTTAGCGCCGATGGTCACCACAGGAGGTTCGGCATCCTTGCCGGGCTCTCCCGGTTTGCCGTCCTTACCGCGAGCGGGAACATTAGTATCCACGTCGCCTATCCACCAGTTGCCGTTCTCGCCGATGTGCGGAGTCTGTCCGTTCTCGCCGGTGGCTCCCGTCAGGAATTTCCAGAAGTCGGATATCGTGTTCTTGTTCGGATCCCATTTATTCCCGGGGTTGTGCGGATCGTCCACGTTACCCGTAGCGATTTCCTCCTTCCACACCTCGTAAGCGCTCTTGCCGTCTATGCCGTCTTTACCGTCCTTACCTTTCAGGAACTTGAAGAAGTCGGTCACTTCCACTTCATCCTTCGGCCAGTCGATCGTGCCGTCGAGAACCTTTTCTTTCCAGATTTCATACGCGCTCTTGCCGTCGGCTCCGCGGAGGAATTCCCAGAAGTCGGCTTGAGAAACTTTATCCTGCGGCCAATCCTCTGTCGGGTTCTTCGGATCTTTCACCTTCGGTCCCGTTCCGGCATAACCTGCCGCCACTTCTTCTTTCCAAAGTTCGTACGCGCTCTTGCCGTTGTCACCTTTCTTTCCGTAAGCCGGTTTGCCCGTGTCTTTGCCGTTGATCCACCAGTTGCCGTTCTCGCCGATAATCACCTCAGGCGATTTGCCGTCTTTACCCAGAGCCGGTTTGCCCGTGTCTTCGCCGTCGACGAACCAGTTGCCGTTGTCACCGATGGTAATCGTAGGAGTCTTGCCGTCCTTACCGTCGGCTCCTTTCGAAGGTTTGCCGGTATCCACACCGTCCACAAACCAGTTGCCGTTAGCGCCGATGGTCACCACAGGAGGTTCGGCATCCTTGCCGGGCTCTCCCGGTTTGCCGTCCTTACCGCGAGCGGGAACATTAGTATCCACGTCGCCTATCCACCAGTTGCCGTTCTCGCCGATGTGCGGAGTCTGTCCGTTCTCGCCGGTGGCTCCCGTCAGGAATTTCCAGAAGTCGGATACGGTACTCTTCGCCGGATCCCATTTCTGTCCCGGATTGTGCGGATCGTCCACGTTACCCGTAGCGATTTCTTCTTTCCACACTTCGTAAGCGCTCTTGCCGTCTTTACCGTCCTTACCTTTGAGGTATTTGAAGAAGTCGGTCACTTCCACTTCGTTCTTAGGCCAGTCGATCGTGCCGTCGGCCACTTTTTCCTTCCAGAACTCATACGCTGAAAGTCCTGTGTCTCCTTTCGGCCCCTTGGGCATGGTAATGTCGACATCCGTACAAGATGTTGCCCAACCTATCAATAATACGCTGATTATCGACAGAAAAAAAGTTTGTTTGCTTCTCATTTTTTTGTTTTTAAATTTAGTTAAGTTTAGCAATTACAATTAATTGGTGATAAATATCATTGTTTTTGAAATAATATAACAAAAAATATCTCCATTCTCATAAAATCTCAAAAGGAGTAAGCAAAAATCAATCCGTTACTTCGTAGGTAACGGGAAAACCTTTATCTGACAGCTTTTAGAAACACCTTTTTGCGAAAAAAATCTTTGAAAAAGATAAAAATATCTCATTTCTGCTTCTGAACAGTAGCAGAGATAGGGATGCTATTATCCAAAAAAACAAAAAATAAGCCCCTTCGATAAGGAGCTTATATGCTTTTTAAATTCGAGATGCCGTCTTGGTATATTCCTTTTTATCAGTCACATGTTCTAATCTTTTTTTTGCTGGTTGTTTTAAAAAAAGCGTTTTTATTTGTTTTTTTTCAGAAATATACTCATATTTGCAGCATTATCACCCCGTTACCTACGAAGTAATGGGCAGAGAATCAGATTACTAATCCACAGGATGAGCGTTTTACGAAATCTACTACACGCTTGTTGGCTTCATCGATTTTCTTATTTCTGAAAGGTTTTAAATAAGTCTCGGTCACGGTGATGGAAGAGTGTCCCATGGCTTCCGAGATTATTCCCGGATGTATCTCGCAGTAGTAAGCTGTCGTAGCCCACGTATGGCGGGCGGTGTACGAGCTCAGCCGCTCGGAAAGTCCCAGCGCCTTGCCCAGCAACGCCAGACGGTAATTGAAATTGCGCAACGCCAGCTGGTATTCGCGGTATGCCTCGCGGCTGCCTTCTTTGCTGCGGAGGATGGGGAAAAGGTAAGGGCTGCGCGGATTGCGGTCCATGTGCTTATTTAGCAGCAGCATGGCATCGGGCGTGAGTGTGACCGACAAGGGACGCCCGGTCTTCCGGCGGCGGTAGGTGATTACGTTGCCTCGCAAATCGCTCTTGCGCAGATAGGCCAGATCGACGAAGGGCAATCCGCGAAGCATGAACATGAGCGCGAAAAACTCTTGCGTGCACTTCAGCGAAGGAGGTACGGAATGGCCCTCGCGAAGGCTGCCGAGCACTCTTCGCATCTCCTCTCCGTCGAGAGCCTTGCGGCGGTCGGCGCGTGTGCCGGTGTAGACCGACCGGAACAAGCGAGGCACGTATTCCGCCATGCCGCGGTCTACGGCGCGGTTGTAAACGGCGCGCAGCGTGCGCAGGTAGGTGGATACGGTGTTCCAACTGCATCCGCGGGCGCGGAGGCTGACTTCGAAACTCTTCAGCCATTCGGGGGTGATGTCGCGAAACCGTAAAGGCTCGCCGTCCCGGAAAGCAAGGATAGCATTCAGGCTGCTGCGGTACACGTGCACCGTGCCCTGATTGCCCGAATGCTGAAGCTCGCCGATCACCTCTTTCATGAAAAAAATAAAGTCCTTCATAATTAAATTAAATTAAATTACATTTTTATTGGTTGCCCAATACTATAAATTATAAGCAGTAAAAGATAAGTATTTACAACGATCGATTGGTTATTAAAATTGACAGCTAAAATGATAATAACTAATCGTTTTTTACTCTGTTTGTGTTGTGTTTTTAGATATTAAAAACCTTAATTAACTAAAGGTTTGATTTATGAAAGACAATATTTCGGCAGGAGAAAGCTGCGAGACAGTGAGCCTAAGTATTTCTCCAAGCCGGAAGTGAAATAGCTTATAAGCTATAATTAATAACAATGGTGTAGGAAAAAAGGTGCGGGCGAATGTCGAAAAAAAACAAAAAACTGAAAGCGGAGCCGGAAACTGCACGTTATGCCCGGCAAACCAACATGCCCGACTATACCCTCACGGTGCTTTACCGGGGCAGATTGCGGGTTATACCCGGCAATCCGTCCGCCGTGTGGGGAGATGCACCCGGCAGTCCGGGAAAAACCGCCGAAAATGCAAAAATCGATCAGAATATATTTTATTAAAATATATTATTATTATTTCTTTATATTATTAAGTGTTCCACAAAGCGTTCCAGGGTAAACTACGAAATTATCGTAATAGTATATTATACATAATGTTACGAAGGTGTAAGAGTGTTTCACTTAGTGTTCCACTTTTACGAGCCTTTTTTCATGCCCGACAGAGACTCTGTTTTTGCGTTGCAGAGGCTCTGTTTGATCCCGGCGGAGTTTCTGTTTGCTTTCTGCTTCTGAAGCAATCCCGTCCACACCGTCAATCGCCCGTTGCGAGGAATCCTCCGGGCAGCGAAATTGTGAGGATTGTGGCGCCGGTCGAAAAAACATTCCGTAGGGTATTGACAAACGCGGTTTGATGATATATCTTTGCTGGAAAAAGAAAAGACGCTCAAGAGCGGAAGCCTCTCAAACGCCTTATTTTTTGTTGGTAGCGGGACCCGGGATTGAACCGGGGACCTCATGATTATGAATCATGCGCTCTAACCGGCTGAGCTATCCCGCCATCGTTTCTCGATTGCGGGTGCAAAGATAGATGTTTTTCTATAACCTCCAAAATAAATGATTATTTTTTTGGAAAGTTTTTTGGCCGACACTCTCTTTTTTTGTAAATAGACTGCCGTTTGTCTGAAAAACGGATAAAATATTCAATAAAGTATATGCATTATGCTTTGTTTTCAGAAAAAAGTATTTATCTTGGCACGCACAAAAACAAATAAAATCTGCTATGAAAAAAGAAAAGATTCATTTGGAATATCTCTTGAACGCGACATCGAAGACTATTTTATGGGAGGCTATCAGCACGCCTACCGGTTTGGAGAACTGGTTTGCCGATAAAGTCGTCTCCGACGATAAAAACGTCGAGTTCCATTGGGGGAAGATCGAGCGGCGGCTTGCCGAAATAGTGGCGATCCGCTCGTTTGCATTCATCCGCTTCCGTTGGAAGGATGATTCCGATGAACGCGACTATTTTGAAATGAAGATGAATTATAATGAACTTACGGGCGACTATGTGCTGGAGATCGTAGACTTCGCTCATCCCGACGAGGCGGATGATATGAGAGAGCTTTGGGAGTCGCAAGTGGCTAAACTGAGAAGAACGTGCGGTTTTTAGTTAACTTTCAACCAAATATTTTCGGGGCTTCTTTTTTTCTGCTAATTTTGCATCTTTAAAAGTATGAGAACCGTATTGAGATGCTACGCATAAAGAAATTGGATATATTTATCGTAAAGAGCTTTCTGATGCTCTTTGTCGGTACTTTCTTCATTTGCCTTTTCATCTTCATGCTTCAGTTTTTGTGGAGATGGGTGGAAGATTTGGTAGGAAAGGGATTGGGTATGGACATCCTGGCCAAGTTCTTCATCTATTCCGCATTGGCTATGGTTCCGTTAGCCCTGCCGTTGGCGATACTGTTGGCATCTTTGATCACTTTCGGAAATTTCGGTGAGCGTTATGAATTGCTTGCCATGAAAGCGGCAGGCATTCCTTTGTTCAGGATCATGCGTCCGCTTGCCCTGCTGGTCTGTCTGTTGGCAGGAGTCTCTTTCTACTTTCAGAATGTGGTGGGGCCGATGGTGCAGGTAAAGTTGAACACGCTTCTTCTCTCCGTGAAGCAGAAGTCGCCGGAGCTCGATATCCCCGAAGGAGTGTTTTATACAGCCATCCCCGATTATAACCTGAAAATATCCAAGAAAAACAGGAGAACGGGAATGCTGCACGATGTGCTCATTTATAATATGAAAGACGGGTTTGAGAATGCGCACATCATTTATGCCGACTCCGGACGCATGGAGATGACGGCGGACAAGCAGCATCTTTGGCTGCATCTATATAGCGGCGATCTGTTCGAAAACCTCAAGAGCCAGAACATGAAGTCGGACAATGTGCCTTACCGGCGCGAGTCATTCCGCGAAAAGCATATGATCATCGAGTTCGACTCCGATTTCAATATGGCGGATGCAAGCATTATGAGCAACCAGTCGTCTGCCAAGAACATGAGGGTGTTGCGGGCATCTATCGACTCTATGAAGCTGGTGGGCGACAGCGTGGGAAGACAATATTATCTTGAACTCTCGGAGGGGGCTTTCAGGCAACCTTACGGATTGAGCGAAGAGGATACCGTGAAGATAAAGGAAGCAAATCTCCGCGACTACAATACCGACAGCCTCTACAGAGTGGCCCCTCTGGTGCAGAAGCAAAAAGTGATTTCCGCCGCCGTGGGCCGTGTGGAGAATCTGGTCAGCGACCTGACGTTCAAGAGCTATACGATGGACGCCAACGATTATAGCATGCGTAAGCACGAGACGGAATGGCACAAGAAGATCACCATCTCGCTCTCCTGCCTGCTGTTCTTTTTCATCGGCGCACCGCTGGGAGGAATCATCCGCAAGGGAGGCCTGGGCATGCCGGTCATCGTGTCCGTGCTTTTGTTTATCATCTATTACATCATCGACAATACGGGATACAAGATGGCACGCGACGGCAAATGGATCGTATGGATGGGGATATGGACGAGCAGCGCGGTGCTGGCCCCGCTCGGCGCCTTCCTCACCTATAAATCGAACAAAGACTCCGTGGTGCTGAACGCCGACGCATATATCAACTGGTTCAGGAAAATAGTGGGCATCCGCAGCGTGCGCCACTTGTTCAAGAAAGAGGTGATTATCAATGACCCCGACTATGCCCGCATCCCCGCCGACCTGGAAGCCCTGACCGCCGATTGCCGGAGGTATGCCTCGAACAACCGTTTGACTAAAGCCCCCAACTATTTCCGCCTGTGGATGTCGGCCGCGAAAGACGACGAGATGATAGCCATTAACAGAAAACTCGAGGCACTGGTGGAGGAAATGTCGAACACGAAATCTGCCGCTTTGCTCAATGCGTTGAACAATTACCCGATTATTCCCGTTTCCGCTCATGTGCGCCCGTTTCATACATATTGGCTCAATCTGGCGGCGGGCATTGTTTTCCCCGTAGGCCTGTTCTTCTATTTCCGCATCTGGGCCTTCCGTCTTCGGTTGGCGAAGGACATGGAGCGTATCATAAAGAACAACGGGCAGGTCAGGCTTATTATAGAAGAGAAGATTAATAAATAAATATACAGTATGGAAAAAATTGAATTGGATAGGATAGAAGACGCGATTGCCGATTTCAAGGAAGGCAAATTCGTGATAGTGGTAGATGATGAAGACCGTGAGAACGAGGGTGATTTGATCATCGCCGCCGAAAAGATCACCCCCGAGAAAGTCAACTTCATGCTGAAGCATGCGCGCGGGGTGCTGTGTGCTCCCATCACCGTTTCGCGGTGCAAAGAGCTCGACCTGCCGCATCAGGTAAGCGACAACACTTCCGTGCTGGGAACCCCCTTTACGGTGACTGTGGATAAACTGGAAGGATGTACCACAGGCGTTTCCGCTGCCGACCGCGCAGCCACCATCCGGGCACTGGCGGATCCCTCTGCAACGCCTGCCACCTTCGGTCGCCCCGGACACATCAATCCCCTGTATGCACAGGAGAAAGGCGTGTTGCGCCGTGCCGGACATACCGAAGCCACCATCGACCTGGCCCGCCTGGCGGGGCTCTATCCCGCAGGGGCCTTGATGGAAATAATGAATGAAGACGGCACGATGGCCCGCCTGCCGGAACTTCGCAAGATGGCAGACGAGCACGGGCTGAAGCTGATTTCCATTCATGATCTGATCGCCTACCGCCTGAAGCAGGAGTCGATCGTGGAGAAAGGCGTGGAGGTAAGCATGCCTACCGACTATGGAATGTTCCGTCTCATCCCTTTCAAGCAGAAACTGAACGGACTGGAGCATGTAGCCTTGTTCAAGGGCACATGGAAAGAGGACGAACCGATTTTGGTACGCGTACATTCTTCGTGTGCTACGGGCGACATATTCGGCTCCAAGCGCTGCGACTGCGGCGAACAGCTGCACAAGGCGATGGAGATGATCGATAAGGAAGGAAAGGGAGTGATCATTTACCTCAATCAGGAAGGACGCGGAATCGGCTTGATGGAAAAAATGAGGGCTTACAAACTTCAGGAAGAGGGCATGGATACTGTGGATGCGAACATCTGTCTGGGACATCTGGCGGACGAGCGCGATTACGGGGTAGGGGCGCAGATGCTGCGCGAACTGGGCGTGCACAAGATGAAGCTTCTGACAAACAATCCCGTGAAACGTGTAGGCTTGGAAGCCTATGGGCTGGAGATTGCGGAAAATGTGCCGGTGGAAACCGTCCCCAATACATATAACGAGCGTTATCTCAGGACGAAGAAAGAAAGAATGGGGCATACCCTTCATTTCAACAAGTAAACTTTCTTTTGTTTTTACCCCTCGAATATTATTGTTTATATTTACAACAAAATTCACTCAATAACAATAAAACAGATACGAAATGACTCAACTATCAGACCGTTTGAACAGTTTGTCGCCTTCGGCGACGCTTGCCATGTCGCAAAAGAGCAGTGAACTCAAGGCGCAAGGCATCGATGTGATTGACCTGAGCGTGGGGGAACCCGATTTTAATACTCCCGACCACATCAAGGAAGCTGCGAAAAAAGCTATCGACGATAACTTTTCCCGTTATTCTCCCGTTCCCGGGTATCCGGCCTTGCGTAACGCGATTGTGGAGAAGCTGAAGAAAGAAAACGGTCTTGAATATACCGCCGCCCAGATCTCTTGCGCCAACGGAGCGAAGCAATCCGTATGCAACGCCATTCTGGTATTGGTGAATCCGGGCGATGAAGTAATCGTTCCGGCTCCTTACTGGGTGAGCTATCCCGAAATGGTGAAGCTCGCGGAAGGGACGCCGGTCATCGTGCCGGCAGGCATCGAACAGGACTTCAAAATCACTCCCCGGCAGTTGGAGGCTGCCATCACTCCCAAGACCAAAGCCTTGATTCTTTGCTCTCCCTCGAACCCTACGGGGTCTGTGTACAGCAAAGAAGAGCTGGAGGGACTGGCTGCCGTGCTGGCGAAACATCCGCAGGTGATCGTGATTGCCGACGAGATATACGAGCATATCAACTATGTGGGCGCTCACCGGAGTATCGCCCAGCTTCCCGGAATGAAAGAGCGTACGGTTATCGTGAACGGCGTTTCGAAGGCGTACGCCATGACCGGATGGAGAATCGGATTCATTGCCGCTCCCGAATGGATCGTGAAGGCGTGCAACAAATTGCAGGGGCAGTACACCTCGGGGCCTTGTTCGGTTTCCCAGAAAGCAGCGGAGGCCGCTTACACCGGAACTCAGGAGCCGGTGAGAGAGATGCAGAAAGCTTTCGAACGCCGTCGCGACCTGATTGTCGGGCTGGCGAAAGAAGTTCCGGGTTTCGAAGTCAATGTGCCGCAGGGAGCGTTCTACCTCTTCCCGAAATGCGACAGTTTCTTTGGCAAAAGTGCGGGCGACCGTGTCATCAAGGATTCGGACGACTTGGCTCTGTATCTGCTCGAAACCGCTCACGTGGCTTGCGTAGGCGGTGCTTCTTTCGGCGCTCCCGACTGCATCCGCATGAGTTATGCCACGAGCGACGAGAATGTTGTCGAAGCCATCCGGCGTATCAAAGTAGCGTTGGCTAAACTGAAGTAAGATATTACAGAAAAAAAACGTGCGGCAGCGTCTTTCCTTTATCCGGAAAGCCCGTCTGCCGCTTTTTTTTATAACTGCCGGACTTGTTCTGCTGACTTAGAACGCATCCCTCTGAATGTGGAAATCTTTTCCGGTCGGACATGCGATTCATTCCGTTGGGTTGTGAGACTTGCTTCGGTTGTTTGTGAGAGTCTTTCCGGTCGGACATGCGATTCATTCCGTTGGGCTGTGAGACTTGCTTCGGTTGTTTGTGGGAATCTTTTCAGTCGAAAAGTTTTTTGCGTGCATGAGACTTGAGCTGCTTCTCTTCTTTATTCTGCGTTTATGCGTATGCCTTCCGGAATGCTCCTCGCATGGCGAGGACTTTACCGGACGTCCCCCCCCCAAAAAAAAAGCCGCTTTCCGTGGAAAGCAGCCTTTCATTTTTTCTTTTCAGATTGTATTATTCAGCCGGGTGAATAGCTTCAGACGGACAAACATCTGCACAAGTACCGCAGTCTGTGCATACATCAGGATTGATAGAGTAGATATCACCTTCAGAGATAGCTTCTACCGGACACTCGTCGATGCAAGTTCCGCAAGCAATACAATCGTCACTAATTACGTAAGCCATGTTGTCAAAAATTTAAATTATTAGTACTAATTTATGCGGCAAAATTAAGTGTTTTATTCGTTCGTTGTTTTTTTTCTTGCTTAAAATGATTTAATTTGTATAAATTCTAAATAATCTTCTTCTCTTTATTCTCTCTTATTTTTCGTATTTTTGCAGGCAGATAACCAAATGCAAAGCAACTATGCCCCTTAATTTGCCCGACAGGCTTCCTGCGATAGAGCTGCTGAAGGAAGAAAATATATTTGTCATCGATACTTCACGTGCCACGCAACAAGACATTCGTCCGCTGCGGATCGCGATTCTGAACCTGATGCCGTTGAAGATAACGACAGAAACCGATCTGATCCGTCTGCTTTCGAACACTCCGCTCCAAGTGGAAATTTCTTTTATGAAGATTAAGAGCCATACGCCTAAGAATACGCCGATAGAGCATATGAAGGCTTTTTATACCGATTTCGAGCAGATGCGCGCCCAGAAGTACGACGGGATGATTGTCACCGGCGCGCCTGTGGAGCATTTGCCCTTTGAAGAAGTGACTTATTGGAATGAAATTACGGAGATATTCGAATGGGCGCGCACGCATGTCACCTCCACTCTGTATATATGCTGGGCGGCTCAGGCGGGGCTTTACCATCATTACGGCATTCCTAAGTATCCGTTGGAGAAGAAAATGTTCGGCATTTTCGAACACCGGGTGCTCAATCCGCTCCATCCCATTTTCCGGGGGTTCGACAGTTGTTTTTTTGTTCCGCACAGCCGCCATACGGAAGTGCGCCGGGAGGATATCCTGAAGAATCCCGCACTGACATTGCTTTCCGACTCGCCGGAAGCAGGTGTATACATGGTGATGGCGCGCGGCGGGCGCGAGTTTTTCGTTACCGGGCATTCGGAATATTCACCGTCGACGCTCGACACGGAGTATCGCCGCGACTTGGACAAGCGGCTGCCGATAGAGAAGCCTCGCAATTATTATCTGAACGACGACCCCGCTCAGGGACCGCTGGTGCGGTGGAGGGCACATGCCAACCTGTTCTTCTCCAACTGGCTGAACTACTTTGTATATCAGGAAACACCGTACAATATCAATGAAATCGGGTAAGCGTAAAATAGAGCTTCTGGCTCCGGCGAAGAATCTGGAGTGCGGCATCGAGGCCATCAACCACGGGGCGGACGCGGTGTATATCGGTGCGCCCAAATTCGGCGCCCGTTCGGCGGCGGTGAATTCGCTGGAAGACATCGAGGCGCTGGTGAGGTACGCCCATCTGTACAACGTCCGCATCTATGTGACGCTGAACACCATTCTCAAGGAAGAGGAGATGCCGGAAACGGAAAAGATGATTCGCGCGCTGTACCGCATCGGGGTGGACGCGCTCATCATTCAGGACATGGGAATTACGAAGCTGAAACTTCCTCCTGTGCCGCTTCATGCCAGCACACAGATGGACAACCGCACGCCGGAGAAGGTAAAGTTCCTTTCCGATGCGGGGTTCCGGCAGGTGGTGCTGGCGCGCGAACTCTCGTTGAGGGAGATAAGGCGGATACATGAATATTGCCCGGAAACGGCGTTGGAAGTATTCGTGCACGGTGCGCTGTGCGTGAGCTACAGCGGACAATGCTATGTCAGCCAGGCTTGTTTCGGCCGGAGCGCCAACCGGGGCGAATGCGCCCAGTTCTGCCGCCTGCCTTTCACGCTGGTGGATGCCGACGGAAAAGTGATGGTGAAAGACAAGCACCTGCTTTCCCTGAAAGACCTCAATCGGATAGATCATCTGGAGGAGCTTCTCGATGCGGGAGTCTCATCGCTGAAGATAGAAGGACGGCTGAAGGACGTGTCGTACGTGAAGAATGTGACGGCTGCCTATCGCCGGAAGCTGGATGAGATTCTTGCCCGTCGTCCGGAATATGTGAGAGCCTCTTCGGGAAGCTGCCGGCCGGAGTTCCGCCCGCAACTCGAGAAGAGTTTCAGCCGCGGTTTCACCGATTATTTCCTGCACGGAAGGGAGGGCGATGTGTGTTCTTTCGATACTCCGAAGTCGCTCGGCGAAGAGATGGGCACGATGAAGGAGGTGCGCGGCAACTTTCTGGTTGTGGCGGGGGTGAAGCCCTTCAACAACGGAGACGGGGTTTGCTATATCGACGAGCAGGGGCGGATGCAGGGGTTCCGCGTGAACCGGGTGGACGGGAATAAGATTTATCCGCAGGAGATGCCGCGCATCAAACCCCGGACAAAGCTGTACAGGAACTGCGACCGGGAGTTCGAACGGATGCTGTCGCGCAAGACGGCGGAGCGTAAAATCGCCGTGAACATCTGGCTTGCCGATCACGGCACGGGCTTTTCGCTGACGTTGGCGGACGAAGACAACATCCGCGTCACTTTGTCGCTCACGCGTGAAAAAGAGCTTGCGCGCACTCCTCAACGCGATAACCTGAAAGCGCAACTTGCGAAGTTGGGAAACACGCCTTTCGAAGCGGCGGAAATAGAAGTCTCGTTCTCGGACAACTGGTTCTTGCCTGCTTCGGTGCTGGCGGAATTCCGGCGTCAGGCTGTCGAGAGACTGGTTGCAGCCCGCCGCATCAATTACCGCAGGGAAGTGGCTGTGTGGAAACAGACCGCCCACGCCTTTCCGCAGACAGCGCTCACGTATCTGGGAAATGTGATGAACCCGCTTGCCGCTTCGTTCTATAAAGAGCACGGAGTGCAGAGCGTAGGGGCGGCCTACGAGAAAGAAGCGGTGAAAGATGCCGTGCTTATGTTCTGCAAGCATTGCCTGCGTTACAGCATGGGCTGGTGTCCCGTTCATCAGCGGCAACGTTCGCCCTATAAGGAACCTTACTCGCTGGTGTCGAACGACGGACGGCGTTTCCGTCTGGAGTTCGATTGCAAGAACTGCCAGATGAAGGTGAAGGAGCAGAATGCGCACTAATGAATGAGTATGAGGCAAAAGAAAAAATCGCCCGATAAATCGTGCTTGGCGGGCAAGAGTAAAGAAAGAATAACCGGATATCCGAATGGAATCGACGAATGAAGATAAGAAAGTTTTTACATATCGGAACAGGGGCGGGAGCGTATCGGCATAGCCTCTTTGCATCGGGCGCCGCAGTCCGTCAAACTTCCCGAACTCGGTTTTTACGGTGTCGGGATAACCTTTTTGCATCGGAAACAGGGAGCTTTCGCCCTGCTTTTTCTTGCGCCGTGTCTCTGAGGCCTATGAAAGCAGATGCCATGGGTGGTCGCTTTCGCACTACCCTTTGTTGCGCTGTGGCGGGCCTGCTGTGCTGCCTGTTCTTTTTGTCGGGCTGCCGGTATCGGGTTCCCGATTTGGATTCGGGCGAACTTACGGAAAAAACGAGAGATTCGCTGCGGTATCTGTACGAACGGCATTACACCTGGAACACCAATCTGGAGGTGATCGGCGATTCCGTCGACTTGGAATGCCTACCCATCAAGAACACATTCGTCCGCCTGTACAAAGGAGACCGCGTGGTGGTGGCGGAGTTTGCCGTCCATCCCGCCGACAGCGTGGACAGTATATGGGTGAAGCTGGCGCATACGCAGGAGGCGCAAGGGTGGATACGCGAGAAAGAACTCATCGGCTCGTTCGTTCCTACCGACAGCATTTCGCAGGCCATCTACCTGTTCAGCGATACGCACGCCTCTTATTTCATCGTTATTTTCGCCTTGTTTGTCGGTGTCTACCTGCTTCGCGCCTTCCGCAAAAAGCAGTTGCGCATGGTCTATTTCAACGATATCGACAGCGTATATCCGCTCTTCCTCTGTCTGCTGCTGGCATTCAGCGCCACGGTGTACGAAACAATGCAGGTGTTTGTGCCCGACACTTGGGAACATTTTTATTTCAACCCCACCCTGTCGCCTTTCAAAGTGCCTTTCATCCTTTCGCTGTTCCTGCTCAGCATCTGGCTGTTCCTCATTGTCGCTCTGGCGGTACTCGAAGCCTTGTTCCGCCAGCTCACCCCTGCGGCTGCCATTTTCTACATGCTGGGACTGATGTCTTGCTGCATCTTCTGCTACTTTTTCTTTATCCTGACGACGCACATCTATATCGGCTACCTCTTCCTGCTGCTTTTCATCTGGATTTTTGCGAAGAAAGTGAAGCAGAACATCAGTTACCGTTACTGTTGCGGCCATTGCGGCGCAAAACTGAAAGAGAAAGGCGTATGCCCCCATTGCGGCGCCATGAACGAATGATGAGAGCTTTGGAGAAAACGGATATGATACGCGTACGACCGACGGAATGGAAAGATCTGCCCGCTGTGATGGAGGCTTACGAGGCCGCCTGTCACTTTATGTGCGCCAACGGGAATCATGCGCAATGGGTGAACGGATACCTTTCGGAGGAAAACTGATACGCCGGGAGATTGCCGACGGGCACAGCTTCGTGTGCATCGGCGAAGAGGGCGATGTCGTGGGCACTTTTTGTTTCATTCCGGACGAAGACCCTGCGTATCGCGTGATTTACGAAGGGGCGTGGCTGAACGATGAGCCTTACGCCCTTATTCATCGCATGGTTATTGGGTGCATTATAGATATTCTTCATATCCGCAGTAAACTCTCCAGTACTTGGGCATGCAATTGCTTCAAGAACTTGCTCACATCCGATTCTGTCTTGAACTGGCTAAGGAACTCCTTGCTTAATACCTCATCAGGCAATACTTGATTCTTTTCTTTCATAATCTTCTTCATTCTTTTATTTCCCTGCATCGCAACAACTTGCTCGTTTTGTAGTAAAAGTAATTCGTCTGCCGGCCGTGTCCCATTCGTCTTTCGCTTGAGACTCATTCGTCTGCCGTTCGGCAGACGAATAAAACGCGGATGGGTGATTAATAATTTGTTAAGACTAACGGCTTGATTTTCGCTATCGGGGAAAATAAACTTCTTATTTTTGCAGCAAACAAACTTTTTGATAACAATCTAAATCCATAAAAACATGAGTGCCATATACGATTTGTTCGCAACCCCGAAACGCAGTAAAAGAGAGTCCACGCGCCTGCATGCCCGCATCGTGTCGAAAGGCACGGTGAGGCGGGAGGAGTTTCTCGACCGTGTTCACCGGTTTACCGGAATCAGCCGCAGCCTGCTGGCAGGCGCACTGGAAGCCTTTTGCAGCGAAGCGCGCGATCTGCTCGCCGAAGGGTGGACGGTGGAGGTGGGTAGCTTGGGTTACTTCTCCGCTTCGCTGAGCTGTCCTGCCGTGAGCGATAAAAGCGAGATCCGTGCCGCCTCTGTCGAGCCGAAAGGTGTCAATTATCGGGCGAGCAGTCAGATTAAGCGGGAGATAAAGGAAAAGATGAGGCTGCAACGCAGAGAGGCTCCCCGTGCGCCGGAAGCTCCCCCTTTGCCCGAGAAAGAATGCAAAGCCCTTCTCGAAAACTATTTGCTGAAACACGCCTTCATCACCCGCCCGCAATATGCCGGACTGACAGGACGGAAGCGCCTCCTGGCATTGGAAGAACTGAACGCTTGGGTAGAGCGCGGAGTGTTGAAACGGGAGGGGGCCGGACGGCTTACGGTGTATGTGAGGGGAGGATAAAAAGTCGATATTATTTACTGAGTCGGAAAACTGTATTTGGTTATATATTTTATGTTTGTAAGGGCGTAAACGATTCTCTTTTGTTTTTTATTGTAAAATTATTTTCGCAAAAAAGACATTGCAGATGCGCAATCCCTAATTTGATTCGAAAATACAGATGCAAGTCAAGCTAATCAGACGTTTTGTACCATAAATCATCGCATTTTTTGCAACATTATAGGATTCTACTTGATAATACGACAATAATCGGTTATTTTTGTCGCAAACATTGCGACGTTATTCATTGTTTAATGACGCATCAAACATGTTCTAAGTATGTATATACACGAAAGAGACAATTGGACTGCATTCCGTTGGAATGCGACTGAACTGACAGCGCTTCTTGAAGAAGTGAACCGCAAACAGGGTTTGTTATATGGCAGGCTTGCCTCGCTTGGCTTTGATAGCAAATTAAAAGCGATGGCGGAGAATCTGACGTATGATATCGTTTATTCGTCAGAAATAGAAGGAATACGATTGAATGTAGATGAAGTACGTTCATCCATTGCTCGAAAATTGGGTATAGAAACTATCAGACAGACAGCGCCATCGCACTACATAGATTCTGTTGTGGCAGTCATGCTTGATGCAGTAAATCATTACGACCAGTTATTGACGAAAGAGAAAATTTGTGCATGGCAAGCAGCATTCTTCCCGACAGGTTTCAGCGAGGGTTCGCAGATTGAAGTTGGACAGTATCGTACAAGCGAGGAACATATTGTTTCCGGGATGTTCGGTCGCGAGAAAATCCATTATATTGCTCCCTCACCGGAACGCGTGGACGAAGAAATGGCACATTTTCTTGATTGGTTTAACAGTCAGGAAAATATAAATTCGGTCATACGGTCAGCCATTGCACATTTCTGGTTTGTCAGCATTCATCCATTTGAAGATGGCAACGGACGCTTGGCACGCATACTTTCTGATATGCTGTTGGCTCGTGCTGATAAGAGTGAGTTCAGATTTTATAATATTTCCTCTCAAATAAATAAGGATAAAAACCACTATTACGATATTTTGGAAAAGGCTCAACACGGCGATGGTGACATCACCGAATGGATATGCTGGTACGCCCATACGTTGTCTGTAGCACTTGACGAAGCGGAAAATATCGTCAGTACCGTCTTGAACAAGAATTTCTTTTGGCAAAAGGCTTCTTCTGTGCCACTTAGCCGAAGGCAGACCGATATGCTGAACCTGTTTCTTGATGGCTATGAAGCAAAGATAACTTCCAAAACTTGGGCATCATTGGCTAAATGTTCCAAAGACACAGCTATACGAGATATTCAAGACCTTGTAGAAAAAGACATCCTTCGAGAAGACATTCCCGGTGCCAAACGACCGAGCTATTCCATTATATACGACCCGGAAGACATCACAGCCTTTTTTTCTGAAATCAGCATCGAGCAGCAAAACGGGAATCAATACATCAAAGCTCTCTACAAGGGTAAGTTACAAGTGTGCGAAAGAATTTTGCCTCTTGATGCAGAGCGGTTTGAAAAAGGCGACCTTCCATTAGAAAACCTGCTTGCCAAGTATTGTTCCTATATAAGGATGAACTGAAAGGTTAGGCACATTCATAATCCTTAATTTAAGGGTTAAATGATACTCTTTTAGAGAATCCTCTGTGGCAAAAGACTTATCTGCGCTCATTTATGCAATTCTACTCGACTAATTCACTTGTCAGCCGTAGAATTTATTAGGACACACAAAGGAAGCGTAATATGTGGCTTACATACTATTTATGGAAGAGATATAAAGTGCAAAACCTATAATACGATCCATTATGGCATCTGCTACGGTAGAATCCCCGATTGCGTCATACCAATTATCCGTCGGCAGTTGCGAGGTAATGATGATAGACTTGTGTCCATGCCGGCCCTCTATTATATCAAGCAGGATGGGACGTTCCTAATTTTGCCACTTTAAGCGTACCCATAAGGTACTATCGCCATCGGAACCCCACCGTAAAAATGAAGAGCGTTCTCACACGCCCTGATCGGGTCCTGCCTTGACTGGGACCAGACCGCCTCGCAGTAGGTATAGTGGCTACATGGAAGTATGACCACGAACACTTCAACGCTGCGGCATTCGCCGTTTTCACTGTCAACTACCTCAAGTTTATCGCCGGCAAAGTCGATGTACATCCGGTCTTCGGCATAATGCTCGACATGGCCTACAACATGGGTTAGGATGTGTTTCGCGGTACTCTTCGTACAGGGTTTTCACTGTTACGCCCCGTCGGCTAAGTCGGGCGGCATACTCAGGAAGAAGTGCCTCAAGCTCAAGTTGGCGTTGTGACGGAACCACTGGAGAATGTTTGCTATCTTTGTTGTCATAGTAGAAATGATTTTATCCCACCGGTCAAGACGGGTATCAAATCTACGGAAAAATCCCCTGCCGGACATTGTCTGACAAGGGCATTTTATATTGGAATCAATGGGCAGGATTATTTGGGAACAAGGGGATAGAATCGATTGGTTTTAGGGGCATCTTACACTGGATTTTCCACTTCTACTGTTTGCGAATAAAACTCATAAGGCTGTGTATTTCCAATTGTCAATTTCCCATTAGAGTTATATCGTATCTGCGAATACGATTTTGAGAATAGAAAAGCAGAGAGAACCAGAAGCACAATGCTTAAGCCGATTTTATTGAATAGATTTGTTTTCGTAACGTAAAATTTTAATTTGTAAATAATTGGCTAACTTTTGTTTAAGAGTAAGGTAATTATCTAAAATCCATCTATGCTATTTAAAAAGTTTACTGTTTATTCCTCAAAACCGCAAAATATGATGTAGTACAAAAATTCCTTAAAATTGGAATGGCCGAAAAAAGCGGAATTGTTTTGCGGGGTTTCAATCCGAACTTGCTCTCATAGTGCGGATTAATGAAATAATACTCCTCGTCTATTTGTACCAAATCAGTTTCCTTTACCAATTTTTTGAATTGCTCAATGGTTGTTTTGCACTCTTTTATCTCTATCAGTTCGTTGATTGCCCGTTCTTTTACTCCCGTTTGTTTCAAAAAAACTCTATAAATTTTTTTTGGCAACAGATGAATAAATGGCAACAAGGACACAACTCGGTTGTTGCAAATTTGCTGATGCCCGCCAAACGGCATTTGCCACGGCGGAAAACCTACATAAATTAAACCGTTGTGATTCAGTAGTTTTTGGGCTATTGTTAGCAGTTTCCTTTTTTGCGTCACGTGCTCAATCACGTCGTGAATAATGATAATGTCAAATTTGCCGTCAATTTCTGCCGAAAAAATATCTTGGCACGAAAAACGACCTGCCAACCCTTCTTCCTGAAAAAACTGTTTTGCTTCGGCAATCCTCACGGCAGAAATATCAATGCCCGTTACCTCGCATCCACGCTTTGAAAATGGCGACAAATTGCCGCCTTCGCCGCATCCGATTTCTAAAATACGGTGCTCGGGCGTAATTTTCAGATGATTTTCGACGAATGGCAGGAAATATTTTTCGCACGTCTGTGCAAGTTCCCTAAAATATTGTTTTCTGTTCGTATGTCGTTGTTGCATATATCCGTTTTCAGTTGGGAGGATTTATGTAGAGAATACATAAATCCGTAAGTTATTTTTAGTATTACGTGAAAACGGCGGAAAACCTAACCGTGATTTTAGTTAAAAAAGGAAGAGAAAAGTGTTAAAACGTGCCGCTTGCTGAAAAAGTAATCGTGCGTTCACCGCGAGTTTTGTGAACAATAGGGTCGCGCCCTTTGTCGTAGTTCTCGGTTTTGCGGGGCAAAAGGTTGTCGGTGGGGAAATTATATTCATCGTGAACATAATCGACGGGCGTGTTGGTATAGAAAATTTCGTGGGCCTTGAGCAGATTTGAGCCGCTCAATTTCAACAAGATACCACTTTTGGGAAAACGATAACCGATGCTTGCTTCGAGCGAGTTAAACGACGCGCGGTACTCGTGAGCATGGGCGTTTTCGCCCAACAAAAAAAGTTGTCGCCCGCTTCGGTTAAACAGCACATTTACAAATAGTTTATTGTCGGCATAACGGATGCCCGCATTAAATTGATACGGCATTTGCCCCGAAAGCGGACGCGTTTGCGTGGTTGGAATTTCCTTAAATTTGGTGTCTCCGTTCTCGTGCGTTATCAACCGCATCCGTTTTCCGTGTACTGATGAACGCGTAAAAACATATCCTACCGTGAGTTGCGTTTTCCGCAGCCAATCGTTTCCATTAAAAAAATCGAGATGTTTTCGCACGTGTATCTCAAAACCGTAATGGCGTGCGCGGTCTGAATTTTGCAGAATATACATCCGTTCATCGTGCCGATATTCAAACGTGGTGCGCTCAATCGGGTTTCGTATATCTCTGTAAAACAAACCGAAAGAAAACAAATCGAGTGTACTTGCGTATTTCTCAACCCGAAAATCGAGCGATTGCACAAAAGACGGCTCAACGGGGCGATTGACCGATGTACCTAACAAATGCGTGTCGTAAACAGGAAAAGGCACGTAATCAACTAATTGCGGGCGGATAAAGGTGTATTGGTAACTCGCTCTCACGTTTACATTGGAAACAGGAGCAAAGGAAACGTTTGCCGATGGCGCATACCACTTTCGGGCGCTATTTTCGTAATTTCCCTGCACGCCCCACACAAGCCGCAATGCCTTGCCCCAACGGTGTTCCAGCATTACGAACGGCAAGTGGCGAATGGCTGTTTTTCGGTATTCGTCTTGAATAATCTCCTGATAAATACGCGCTTCGGGATTGTCTATATCCGATTTGTTGTTGTAGCGATGAAGTCTTTCGCGATATGCGTAGCGAATATTTCCGAAACTTCCGTTGTAACCAATTGTGACATTGCTTTTTATGCTTTTCCATTGAAACGGAAAAGTGGTCGAAACGCCCACCCAAAAATCACGCTCAGTATTGTGGTACCATCCGCTCGAAGCGGGATAAAGCGTTTTTAGCGCGGGATTGTGGTGCAAAAAATAAACCAGCGAATCATCGCGCATCGGTTTGTACACCTCCGAAAAAGCGGCATCCTTACGTTCACGCCGCACAAACGTGTGCGAAACATTCCACCGCAGTAACGTGTTTTTCGCACCGTGTTGTCCCTCCAATTTATTCTGTATCAGGCTCGAAAACGTGGGGTAATTGAAAAACTGATGACTGATATTCTGCTCGTTATAATCAATATCTTCCAAATGTTGCGCGATTTCGGTAAGATTGTTTTCAAAATTTCGCGAAAAAACATTCCGAAAACTCACGCGGTTTTTTCCCCGCTGCCAGCCCGCATTCAGCATTCCGCCCATGGTGGTTTGATAGCCGTAAATGTGCCCCGAATTTCGGGTTTGCCCGTAGCTTCCCGTGTACGTGTCCATATTTTTCCACCGTCCGCGCACGGTGTGGTGCACCGCCGTTTGTCGCTGTGTGTTGCCGTAGGATACCGAAAAAATCAGTCCGAAGCGGTTTTTCTGATTATCAGCGGTGTAGGCTCTTCCGATGGTGGCGACGTAGCATTGAGAGGGCGGCGTTTTTTGGTCGCGAATGCCGAAATGTTCTGGCGGAAACGCGGTTGCCGTTTCCCGACTGCCGTCGTCGAAACCGATAAAATCGAGCCGTCCGCGCCGTCGTGTACGTTGGTCGTGAAACGTGCTTTGCGCGTGAATGGAGGCTTCGGCCGTGAGTTGCACGAAATTTTGTTCGGGAATGTCTTTTGTGATGATTTCGGTTGCCGCGTTGCCGAACGTCGCGGGAATGTCGGGCGTTGCCGATTGCAGCAGCCGAATGTTGTCCACGGCGGCAAGCGGCAGCAAATCAAACGAAAAAAGTTTATACGAAGGGTCGTAATTGGGCAGTGGCGTTCCATCGAGCAAAACCGCGTTCCACCGTCCGCCCGCGCCGCGCACGATGAGGCCGTCGTTTTCCGTTACCTCCATTCCCGAAACGAGTTTCAGCGCGTCACGCACGCTGTTTGCCGCCGAGCGGTTTATTTCCTGATTGCTCAATACCGTGCTGATATACGGTGTGTTACGCTGCGCCCGCAACGCGCCTGCAATGACGTTTTCGGGCAGTTTTCGGCCGATTTCAATTTCGTGCAGGGCAATTTTTGTTTCTTGTAATGCTGCGTCCAAACGGGTGGTTTGTCCGTTTCCGATTTCAATTTGCTCCACGCGCATCGGCTCAAAACCCAAAAAACGGATTTCGGCGGCATATATTCCCGCCGCCAACTTCAGGGCATAATCGCCGTTCATTCCCGTTGCCGTGCCTTTTCCAATCGCTGATAACCATACGGTTGCGCCCGCGAGCGGCGTGCCGAACGCATCAGTAATTTTTCCCGCCAATGTTCCCGATGCCGCAAGCGTATCAATTGAGCGAAACACCACAAAGCGCGAACGGTTTATCTTCCTGTAAGCAAGGGGAGTATCCTCAACCGACATCCGCAGCCAATCTTCCACATCGACAGACGCGCTTGTGAACGCCCGCGCCGTTACACCTTCCAAAAAACGCGTTTCATACGTAATGGATTGTGCGTTTTTTTGCGCCCATTCGGCAATTTTTTGGATGCGCGAAAGCATCGGTTCTTGCGGAAACGAAACAAACTGCGCCGTTGTTTCTTGTGCGAAAAACAGCAGCAGAAAGGTGGTAATGAGAATTATTTTCGGGCAGTTTGGCGACATTATTTTTGAGGTTGGAAAACGATTTTGTCGGGCGTAATGCGATACGACAGACCGTAAAGGGCGGCGATTTCGTCGGCAATTTCGAGGGGTTGCGCAGTTCTGTGAAGCGTGATGTGGATGGAAATATTTTGGGAAACATCCTCAAAAACAATATTTTTGCCATACAGTTGGCGCATGCGCAACCGAAGTTCTGCAAACGATGCGTTTACCAAAACAACCGTTCCTGTACGCCACGCCGCTTTTTGCGCGGCGTTGGTTGTTTGTCGCGAAAGTTTGGTGGCGCGGTAGGTGGCTTTTTGGTCGGAAACCAATTCCACGGTTTCGTTATCGGGCGCGGAAACCGTTACTTTTCCGCTCAACACGTCAATTTGCTGAAATGGCAACTCAGCGTAGCTCTGCACCGTGAAACTCGTGCCGAGCACGCGTACCGACAATCCATTGCGAAGATGCACAGTGAATGGGTTTTCGATATCGGGCGTTACATCGAAAAACGCCTCGCCCTCGTCTAACCACACTTCGCGCGCGGCGTTGTAGCGTATGCTCGTGCCCACATTGAGCGTTATTTCCGACCCGTCGGGAAGCGCGATGCGCTCGATGGCGGTTTCGGTAACAACTTTTTCGATTTGATTATCTGCAGGTTTATTGAACAGCAGCATCCCGATAATCAGCAGCGCGACACTTGCCGCCGCACCGACCAAAACGGGCGAAAGTCGGCGTTTTTTCGTTTTTTCGATGCCTATCGTTTTGTAAACAAAATCGTTGGTTTCGGCGTTCAATTCGGCAATGAGTTCATCGGTAACGGCAAACTCTTTTTCGGGAATAAACGCCGTTTCGAGCGACTCTACCATTTCGTTTTCTTCGGGCGAGGTTTCGCCGCGGCGGTATCGCTCAAACAAATTGCGGGTAATCGCCGCCTTTTCCTGTGCCGACAACGTTTCGTGTGAAATGTTTCGTTTTTCTTTCATTTTGTTCCAAAGCTATTTGAGCGGATAAAAGTACTTTTTTTTTTGCAGATTTCGCAGATTTTGCGTACTTTTGTTTCACCTTGCACACAACGGACGAAATATTGTTGCGCGCCATCGCCCAAAAAGACAAGCGGGCGTTTTTGCGGTTTTATGAGCGGTACAGTCGTGTCGCTCTCTGTTTTGTGTTGTCGAAGGTGCACCATGCGGATGTGGCGAAAGAGATTGTGCAAAATTTTTGGCTGGCTCTTTGGGAAAATCCGCGTATGTTGCGCCCCGATAAAGACGGATGCGCAAAGGTTTTTCTGATGCAATACCTGCGTTTCCGCATCTACGACATCTATCGAATTGCCGTTCCCGAAACCGTTCCGATAGATGAAACCGATATTGTTTCGCCGCTTTTGGCAGGTGCGGACATGGAGAAAGAGGAATTGTTGCATATTGTGTGCGATGCACTGAAAAACAGTACGTTGCTCACAAAAAAAACTTTTTGGATGCGGGTGGATAACATTTCCGCCAAAGAGGTTGCCAACGAATTGAATACCACACCGCAAACGGTTCATAACACGTTTTCGAGGGCGTTGCACACCGTTCGCGAGTACATTCGGAAACGTTATCCCGAAATTGCCGATAGCGCAGTAAGGTTGTTTGTCGCGATTTATTTTTTCAGGTAAATAAGCCAATACCAATCTTTTGGGTCGCCCGCACCCACGCTCGGCGTGTAAAGAAACAATTTGGCTTTTTGAGTGGGATTGGCAGTGAGAAATTCGCGCGTTTTTGCCAAACCTTGAACGGAAATCCACGGTTTATCATAATCTAATTCCCTATTGTCGGGGTTAAATACATTTTCAAAACCGATGGGATAACGGAGGTCGTAGGTTGATATGTGTTTAAAAGCAGAAGCGGGTTGGAGTTTTTTGGGGAACGTCATTTTACCCCGCCCCATCCAATGAATGGTTCCCTCAAAAAGTGGTTGCCAGAGTTCCTTGTAAATCAACTTCACGCTGCCGAAATCGCTTGGCACAACGTACTCGTTTTCAATAGTAAAGTCTTCGGTTTTCTTGTCGAAACCCAATATCGTTCCACCTTCAAACGTGTTGGTAGTGTAGTCCACTCTCAGCAGCAGCACCTGATTGGGGGCGTTACTTTCTAAACCGGTTTCAAAATTTGAGTTCATATCCGCTGAATTACAGGCGAATAGTATGCTCAATAAGGAGACAAATAAAATTTTTGCTTTCATGTTTCGGGTGTTTTACTATTAAACGGTGGCGTATTTGTTTTTGTTTAAATGTTACCTTATTTATGGAAAATCCAGTGTAAGATGTCCGTTAAAACCAAAATGATTCTACCCCCTGAAAATATTCAATAATGCCCCCTCAAAACGTCTTGACCGATGGGGTTATTATTTATTTTAACGTGAGTTCGACGAATTTAGAATAGTGCAAGTTGTGTATCCAGTGTCCTCTGTACATTGATGCACGGCTTCTTTGGGAACAAGCAATATGCAGCAATAGCACCGAGCAGATTGACGATGAAATTATCAAAGCATCTGTGTCTGGAATGCTCTATCTGTGCAATATTCTTCAGCTCATCATTCACGGTTTCTATAATAGCCCTCTTTCTGAGCAAGAGCTTATCGGAGATGCTCATCAAAGCCCCTTTCATATTGCTCTTCAACTTAGTAATAAGCTGTATTCCATCAACGAATAATCTTTGAAACAGATTCTTGCTGATATACCCCTTATCTCCTACCAGCTTACCATATATAAACTCTATGAATTCCCTGTATTCCAAAGGCTTGCGGTCATCAATATCGCCAGGTGTTATCATAAAGTTGAGCAGTTCCCCTTTCTCGTTGCAGATTAGGTGCAGCTTAAACCCGAAGAACCATCCCATGGAGCATTTTCCTTTTTGCGCAATCCCCTTGAATACCTTGTGAATGTGTATCCTCTGGTTACGGCAGACACGAAGTGGCGTGCTGTCCACAAAACTGATTCCCGTACATTTTCCCAAAAGCACCTTCTTGATAAACAAAGCCAGGGGGATGGCAACCTCCCTTTGGAGTTCTACGAAGCGATTGTAAGAAACCACTTCCGGAAATAGATTGCGGAGATGGATACATACCTTCTCAAGATAAAAGTTTTTCAGGCAGCGATAACCGGAGTCGTGAAAGAGAATCATTATCAGCATAACTTCTGCTTTGGACATAGTGGAGGAACGATGATACTTTCTCTTGTGAACCAGCCTTATAGTATATTTTGCCATCATGGCATCAAAAAACTTGCAGAAATCGTCTGCCATACAAAATATTCCAGTAACTTTGGAATACCTTTGTTAGTTCCTTATACAAAGGACTTTGGGAGAATTACCCAATTTTAAGGTAATGACTTGGCAACCGTGCCATTTGCTGCGTTCTACCTCGTTTTGCGTTTCAAGTAACCCTTTCAGGCGCAAATGTAGCTAAATTTTTGAACAAGAAAATAGGTCTCGCTAATTTTAACCAATGCTTGTTCTCTGTATCAGCTAAAATCCAAACTTTGATAGCAATTTCCTATTCATCTTACTTGAGTCAAATTGCTTTGATATAACATCGTCAAAGTATAGAGCAGGTATTTTTTGTCCAGAAAATTGTGGTAAAAGCTGTTCTATAAAACTCAGACCAACACCTGTAAGTGTCTGCACTGCACCTGATGATATAAATAATGGCGAGCCACAAACAATAGCCCATCTTAGCCATTTTTCAACCATACTATTTTTGGAACGACCATTTAGCAGAGCCAATTCCAATTCACTGACACTATAATTGTGGCTTTTAAGCCAAGACGTAAATTTCCCAAAAGCAACCTTATCTCTGACTCTGATAATATCTTTCATTGAAATTACACCATTATAGTATAAAATTGACAAATTGGGTATGCCTTTTGCATATAGAATCTTTTTAAAGTATTGAATAATGCTGTCTGCTTGAATGTCACTTTTGTATAATAAGTATCTTTTGGCTTCATCTTCAAGCAAAATTTCATCTGTTTGAAGCTGTTTAGACCATTCTATACTTCGTTCAAACAAGCAAAGTCTTACAGCCGACCAAGTATCATCCTCATTTGAAATGGACATGATACTTTCAGATTTAATATTCAAAAGAGCTCGAATTCTATCATTGTAAGAAAAATCTTCATACATGTTTTCTTGTGAAGTGTTGTCCCAAAAGTCATATGTATCGGATTCAGATGTATTACACACCTTTTTTAAAATTGAATTCATGAAACGTGACGCTTCTAATCCTTTGCGTTCTAATAGGCGAGAGCATATTTTATCTTGATATTGCGTTTCATGCATATTCATATATAATACGGAATTTCCGTTACACATAAAAGCAGGAACCCACCAATTATCTAAAATTACTATTTCGCCTCCATTATAAAGCATTCTGAAAGCATCAAATCCAAGACACTCAATTATTTCTTCTATTGAGTCTGTTCTGATGAAAAGTTTATCGTGCGTCAAAAGTGCCGAAATAATTCGATTCAAAAAGTAAAGTTTTTCGGGCATTGATATTTCAGGGAACATATGCCCATGCCAGCGATCATAATAAATGCCCTCGGATGTTTTGTTCATCCTATAGCTAAATTGGTCAAACAATACTGCCATAACTTGCTTTTTAATGATCACATAATAGCGCGAGGACTTATCCCGAACTCGCGTAAACAGCTATTTCGCACTACTCGAAATTGTCATAGGTACATTTGTTATCGTATCTAAAAGCAACCTGAACTCCGTTGTAAAACATGGGTTCTTGGTTTCGTAGGTTTTCTTTTTCCTTAAAAATATGAAAATCGATAAATCGTGTTTTGTGCTCTTGTAAGTCTGATGATATAGCCATATCTTCTGTTACATCATATTCTAAAATTTTACCTTTTAAGTGTTCATTCAATTGTTCCAATTTTTCTTTTTTCCCTTTAGGAACTTCAATGCACAAATTTTCATAACTGTATTCATTACATTGATCAAAAGCGTCTGGCGCAATATAAGATACACTAGGTGGAATAATAATATGTAAGTGTCCGCATCCGTAGAATGCGTGTGACATTATACAAGTAATTGTATTGGGCAATTCCACTTTTTTTAAATCATATGCGTCATAAAACATATATTCAGAAATGCCAAAAAGAGTCTCTGGAATATTGATGCTTTTCAAGCCACATCCTCGAAATGCAGAAAAACCAATATTTGAAATGGATGGGGGAATACATAATTCTGTTAGCGATTGACAATTACAAAACGCATCATCACCAATATATTTGATATTAGGTGGTAATGTTACATTGTCAAGAGAAATACAACCATCGAATGCAGAATCGGGAATAGATAAAAGCGATTGAGGTAATAAAACTGATTTCAGTGACATGCAGTTCTGAAATATACCTATGCCAAGTTTGGTTATACCCTCTTCAATAATAACATCCGTTAAACTATCACATCCATCGAAAGCGAATTCACCGAAATCACTAATAGAATTGGGAATAACCAATTTTTCTACGCTGCAACCCGAAAAAGCTAAATCCTCTATTTTTTTTACAGACTTGGGAATGACAATGCTTTTTATTTTTCTCATCATAAAAGCTTCAAACTTGATAACTTCAACTCCATCTGGAATTATGATA
This sequence comes from Bacteroides pyogenes, assembly GCF_014196225.1. GTDB lineage: Bacteria > Bacteroidota > Bacteroidia > Bacteroidales > Bacteroidaceae > Bacteroides > Bacteroides pyogenes_A. The sequence continues at coordinate 96,716 of NZ_JACIDI010000006.1, forward strand.
GAATCTGTATCTTTCGCCTTTATAAAAGTCTTTCTATCAGCAGAAATGGTGTAAAATTCCGTTTCAATTGGTGTTGATTGAATGGTAGGTTCATCACTTACAGATTTTGTTGCTGATGGTTCTTTATTTGTTATACGAGCAGAAGGTATATCGGGGATAATGAGGTTGTCATCATCTTCGTAAAAGTCTATGTCATCGTCATGTTGCTCTCTATATTTTTGAAGTTGCTCTTCAAGTTGTTGTTCCTCTTCATATTTTTGCTCCTTGATGCGTCTTTCTTGTTCTTCATCATCTTTACGTTGTAAATGCTTATAGACAAAAAAGCCGATAATTAACAAAACGCCAACAAGCCATGTTGGAATACTTTCCGAAGAGTCATGTTCCTCTGCGATTTCATCCAATACCCATTGCTGAGCAGAAACGGGTATTGTGGTAATAAGAAAAAGAATGATAAGTGATAAAGGTCTCATGTAGTTACATTTATTTGAATACAAAAGTACAAAAAATCCGTGATACGTCATTCAACTATCACGGACTTTATGATGATTTACAAGTTAATACCACGATTTTGTATTCTCGCTTGTGGTCTCAGCTTCTCCATAAACTCTTCTTTCTTGCGTCTGAACCAATTGACATGGGAAACACCGTCTATCTTGAAGTCAAAGTTTCCATCCTTGTCCTCTCTTAGTGAACATACCGTTTTTTCAGCCCTGAAATGTTGGTTAAACTCACAAGAATATAGTTCGCCTGTGATGGAAACATCCTTGAACGTGCACAATTTTCGAATGAGGGCATCACCAAAATTCAGCGTATCACGTAGAAATTTGATAGTTGGCATCAGCTTCTCCAGATACGGGAAATAGTGCTTGACATAATCCACGAACTCGGACAGTTTGCGGTGTCGTTGTTCGTAAGCATCCGTTATCTCCTGTATGTGCTTCGCCTGTTGCTGTTCCCTTTGTCGAGCTTCTTCTTCAAGTTCAAGAATACGGTCTTGCAAGTCCTCGTTCCTGCGTTCCAATGTTCTGACCTTGTTACTTCCGAAAAGAGAACCGACACTCTCTGCTATGTTAGTGACTGCGGTGGTGGCTGCGCCTTTCAGTTTCTCGGTCTGCACCTCTTTCTTGGCTCGTCTGAGTTCCTGCTCCGCTTCGGTTTTCTGTTCCTGCAAATCCACCACTTCCGATTTCAAGCTGTCGGCAAGTTTCTGTATGTCCCGATAATACTGTTGCGTGGACTTGTGGCGAGTCTGTGAGCCGTCTATGCCACGTTGCAGACCGAATTTTGCCATCTCTACGGCATAACTGTTTTGGTAGGATTTCAACTTCGAGCGTGTCATGATGTCATCGGCACACAAACGGACGGCATGGGCTGGTTTCTTTCGATACCGCTTCTTTACCTGTTCCTCACGTTTCTTGCGCTTGCGCTCTCCCTTGACAATCGGAACAAGAGTAATGTGTATATGTGGAGTTTCCTCGTCCCTGTGCAGGTGTGCTGCCACGATATTCTCCCTGCCGAACAGGTCGGCAAAGTATTTCATATTGTCGGCACACCATTCGTCAAGTCTGCCCTCCTTTTCGATACGCTTCATATCCTCGTGCGTTCCTGACACGTTGATACGGATAGCCCGAACTTGGTTGTTCCCGATTTTACGTGTTAATCCTGCTTCTTCCAATCTTTTCTGAATGGCTGCCGTGCGGTCTTTTATCCCATCGGGGTATGTGATGAGTTTTCGGTTAAGGTGTGTGCGTGTGGGGTCTGCGTTCTTCGGTATGATGAAACGCTCGATGTGGGCAGTCGTTCCACTGTCGGAACCGTGCGCCTTTTCCATGTGTAATACTACGAATCCCATATATAAATCCTTTATTCTTTTACTTGTGAAACATCGTTTGATTATTGCTTATGTACGGCTGTTGCCGTTGGTCTTGGAGAGTCCAGAGAGGTGCAACCTCTTTGGCTTATTGGGGAATTTTCAGCTTTGCTTGCAATGCGGCTCGGAAAATTCCCTAATAAGCTACGGTATTTTCCATCGGTAAATAACCGTGCCGCTGCAAGCATCACTTTACATCTTCAGCCCTTTCTTTTTCGGTGGCTGTATCATCCGCCTTGCGGATTGGACTTGCTTCTTCTCTTTTATCGGCTCCGCCGATTTGGACATGGGCTTGCCACATAGGTAGTCGTTCAGGTCTTTGTGTCCGTTGTAGTTGTCGGAGAAGTCCCGGATACGTCCGCTGAACTCACTCGCCAAGTCCAGGTACGCATTTCTTCCTGCCTCGTCATTGTCAAGCAGGCAGTGGATACGCTCGTACCCGTGCAGTACGTCTATGGCTTTGGAAACATTGGCAACCGAATTGAGGATGATGTAATCCTGCCCGTCAAGGTTGGGCTGGGTCGGGCGGTTCTTCATGCGTAACGTGAGGAATGACAGGTAGTCCATCATGCCCTCGAATACAAGACATTTCTCTCTTGGTTCTCCCTGCTGACGGATATGGCTGATGTCCTTCGGTGCAATGCAGCCCTTGAAGAAACGGTTGCGCACTTCATACCCTCCTGCCACATTCGGGAAACCGATGGCAAAATAGGGTTTGCCGTTATAAATGAAGTGCAGCTCCTTACATTCCAATCTTGCCAAGTCGGTGTTTATGCCCCTTTCCTGCAAGTAACGAAACAATGCAGGATGGGTAAGTTCTCCCACCTCCAACCGTTGGAAACTCGGTTCGGATGCTTGCTGGCGAAAAGAGAAAGATACGGGACGGATGTGCGGTACTCGCTCCGCTATCTTGTTGAGCAAGTAAAGCACATAGTCGGTTGCGTATAGTTCCTCTGCCAAAGCGATGATGTTGCCGCCCTTGCCAAGTCCGAAATCGTACCACTTATTAAGCTCGGCGTTTACCTTGAAAGAAGCGTCCTTTTCTTCCCTCAGCGGTGATTTGTACCAAAGGCTGTTGCCTTGTTGTTTGACGGGCGTGTAGCCCAAGCTTTGCAGATAGTCTGCAATGCGTATGTTCTTTACTTCCTGTATGTTCATAAATTTCCTATGGTTTGATGGTGATTGTAAAACCGATGAATTGATGAATGTGTATGCCAAACTATTGGATAGCAGTATTATACACCCTCATCATAGTTTCATCAAAGCACTTACAAAAAGAGAAAATCATCAGTTGTCTTATTGGGCATGGTCTGTCTGATCTGTTTTCTCTTTTCATCAGTAAGTTGTTTTTGATGAGTGTTTGATGAAAGTGCAAACCTTTATCTGTCAGTGTAGTTATATACTTATTCATCATTTCATCAAAATAATCAGAGTGCTGTCAATTGTTCTCTTGTTACGATATAGAACCGTCCTATCCTCCGTATGGGAGAGTAGCGGCATTCTCGGGTATAGTCCATCTGATAGGTGGTATAAGTAAGCGTATTGGGTGCAGGAGTTAGTTTCCAGCACTCCTGCAATACCTTACGGACTTGATGCTTCTCAACCTTTACCTGCGAGTGTACCAACAAAAGAAGAAGGTCGTTGTAACAAAACGAGAATGTGTCCGTGCCGATACTGTCCATGATGTCAAAGATAAGTTCCTGCATTTCTATCTCCAATCGGTTGCGGTTGCTGCGGATTATCTTCTGCAAGGCTTCGGTATGTAGCAAAGACGGAGCAAACCACATACGGCTTTCCTTTTCGGTGGATAGCTGTCTGTGTTGCAGGAAGTGGAGAAAGGCAGGTATCTCCGCTTTCAGCTTTTGCAGGAAGTCGGTATCATCGGACTGCAAGCGATCTATCTTGCGCACCCAATAACGTGTTTCTCCTGCATCTATGATTACGGGCAGATACTCGTTGTTGGAGCATAGCACGAACTTGGCAAAGAACGCTATCTCGTCACGGTCTTTACCTTTGGCTTCCACCTTGTAGGATAGAGTTGTACTGAGGTTCTTCAACCTCTCGCTGTCCTCCCTGCGGTTGAGCAGCACCTCATCCACCACGATAAGGAGCTTTCCTGCCCAATCGGAATTGAACTGGCTGCGAAAATCCTCGTTGGTGTTGAACGTGACATTGTTCTGAAAGAGGGCTTTCAGAAAGTTCAAGAATGTGCTTTTGCCCGTGTTGCGTTCTTCCGATACCAATAGCAAGATGGGCAATTTCTGTACAGGTTGCAGGTAGAGCAGTTGCAGATAGTCCATGCCTAACTCGTATTGCTCTCCAAAGATGTGCCGTACTAATGATTGGATGTGAGAGAAATCACCCTCCTTTGGTTGGTGGTCTATCGGCTCATAGAGGTTAAGGAACTTGCCGACCACGGGGCGGTAGCCGATGTGTTCGGGTACGGTGCAGAAACCGTCATACTTGGGAACGCTGCCGATGTAGTCCTTGCCGTAGTCTTGGCGCAGGGTCTCGTTGTTCCACGCGATACGTTTCTTTACATACCCTCCGTTCAGTCTTGGCTGCTCTACAATCTTGTAAAGTGTTGTTCCCACTCGGATGAACTCTTCTTTTGCCACGCTGCCATCTGATGGCGGTTTGTGGCTGTCTTGTTGTTTGTTAGCTGACATAATCAAATGGTTTTAAGTTTGAAAAATACCAGTTACAAAAGTATAAGCATTTAATGGATAAGTTGTTACGCAAAATATAGCAGAATGTAGAAAAAAGCCCCTCGGAACAAAAACTTTCAATGGTTTGTCAATGGAGTCGGATTGAAAAGACGAAAAACTCCCGAAAAGCGAAATGCAATCATTCGCTTTTCGGGAGAAAAATCAGAGTATCTGTCGTGTTGTTGTACTGACTTGCAGATTTACCGACAGCATTACGTCAGTCCCTCATCCAAATCTACGAGAGGTATTTGGGATTGGCGATATCGGCATTGTTCAGCGAAAATAAGATGGCTTGTTTCTCTTTTCGCAAGTACAGCCTTTTCAGAATGGCGTTGCGCACCTGCTTCGCTCCGAATGTGCCGAAGTGGAAAGCGAGGGCGATTATCGTTTCAAGGTTGTAAAACTCCATACTGCACTTGTCGGATAGGCGTATGGTACGCTTTATCTCGTACTCCCTCAATGCGCCACTCTTGCAAAGAACCTTTATCCCAGCCCGAATGGTCGGGGCGGTTACACCGAACAAATCCAACAACTCGGCTTCGTTCATCCATACATCAGTGAGGCTGTTCGGTAAAGTCACATTGCCGAACTCGTCTATTCTAATGATGTTTCTTTCCATAGTCCTATGCCATTGTTGTGTTTCCAAAAGACTGGTTCAGCTTGTCACCGAACATCGTAAGGTCGTGGTCTATCTTCTGCGTTGTTATCTTCGCATAGAGTTGGGTCGTAACGATATTCGTATGTCCCAACACACGGCTGACGCTTTCAATCGGCATACCCTTACTCAGCGCAAGGGTGGCGAACCCATGCCTCGCACAATGGAATGAGATGTCCTTTGTGATTCCGCACTCTTTTATCATCTTTTTCAATGGCTTGCATATAGACCAATAGTTCAGATTCGGGAAAATGGACTTGTCCGTTTGGAACTCCTCGTAACGCTTGATAATCTGCAAGGGGATGTCAAGCAGTTTCACTTGGAACGGGACTTTGGTCTTGTGCCGTTTGGATAATATCCACTTCTCACCGTTCACTTCCACTATATCATCAGTGGTAAGTTCCTTGACATCCACGAATGACAGTGCGGTAAAGCTGGCGAAAACAAAGATGTCACGGATGTAGGAAAGTTTGGCATCCGCAAATTCGTGTGTCATCAATGTTTTCAGTTCTTCTTCCGTCAGATACTCACGTTCCTTTATGTTGGGGCTTATGTGGAATTGGGCAAACGGATTTCTCGGTATCAGTCCGTTGAAATGTGCACGCATGACCACACCTTTCAGCCACATACAGTTAGTCCAGATGCTGCCATTCTGCAATCCTCTGTCCGTGGAAAGGAATACGGCAAACTCCTTGATGAAGTCGGGAGTAAGTTCAAGCATTGACAGGTCGCTTCGCTTGTAGTTCGCCTTGATGAATGCTGCCACATGGTTTCTTGCACGAACCTTTGCCATGTAAGTGGCTTTTACACGGTCAGTCCCCACACGTTTTTGAAACGTGGCGTTGTCCTTGTCAAACGCTCCGAGCAGCGTTTCATACTCGCTGCCGATTCCTTGATAGGCATTGCGTACCATTTCTGCCGTTACGTATGCTTCACGGTCTGAAATGCGCTGGTAGTGCTTGATGATTTGCGCCTTGATGTTGTCTAAAGCGTGGTTGATGTCCCTCGCTTCAATACTCTTGCCTTTGGCTCGGTTGCCTTTCGCATCCCAAAGCGTTTTCGGGATGGTCTGTTTGCAACTGAACTGCGCCACAGAACCGTTGATTGTCACTCGTCCCATGATGGGGACAATACCGTTTTTCTCCTTGCTGCCGTTCACGTAGAACAGCACTTTGAATGTACTTCTTGCCATACTCGTTTTTTGTTTGCAAAGTTAAATATCAACGAGTTAAACCTTGATACGCAAAACGGTGACAAACGGTGCAATAGTGTCCTACATGTGTTAAATCTTACATCTTCTCAGGTAATGATTTGCAAACCGTTCTCCTGCTATATTCTGCTTTTCCTTGCATTTTCCGCTTTTTCGGTTTGTCTTCATCTGATACCGTAACGATATTGGTACAAAGTCATTTAGCGTCATTTCTCCCATTTCTCTCGGTTATTCCAGCATTTTTCAATAACTTTGTCTTCGGTGATCATAGCGATTTTTGTTTGTAATCCTTTGTTTTTTAGTACTATAAAGTTACAACAAATTTCGCTAATCACCAAATTTATAAGCACTTACAATTCGTCGAACTCACGTTATTTTAGTTTATTTGGCAGTTGCGAGATAATGATGATAGACTTGCGTCCATGCCGGTCCTCTATTATATCAAGCAGGATGGGACGTTCCTAATTTTCCCACTTTAAGCGTACCTATAAGGTACTATCGCCATCTTTCCAATCCAAATCGGTAAAACTCTACTCCTCAATAAGATAGCTTCAAACCGAAAAATCGGCGGGCATGAAGCGCAACTTCTGTTCCCCGCTATCTTTCTGACGCAACAAACTCTCTGTTTGCATGAAGCAATCCTATCGGGAAAATCCGCTCAAATGCGGTCGGCCTCCACATATCCGTTCATCACGGCATAGATGGTCAGTCCCGACACCGACTTGATACCCAGTTTTTCCGTGATGTTTTTTCTGTGCGTGATGACGGTAGTCTGGCTGATGTTCAGCTTGTCCGCAATCTCTTTGTTGATCAAGCCTTTGGTGATGAGCACCAACACTTCGATTTCCCGTGCAGACAGTATATCCTGCTGGGGAACCATTGCCGGAATGGGAGGCATTCCCTTTACGGGATAGCCGTGCTGATGGGCGTGCTGATGCAGCTTGAGCAGGTTTCTCACCAGCACCTCTTCCGTTTCGTATACATTGAGCACGACAATGCCGGAGAGCTGGAACTGCGGACTGTCGCTTGCCAGTACGATCGTTTTCCGTTTGCGGGGCAGGAAGAAGGCATTGTGCTCCATGTAAATCTGTGCGGAAACGAAGTAATGGGCATACATGTCCGGCGTGTCGTCCGCCAGTTCGCCGAAGCTCCGGAACGTGCGGATGACGGCTATCGGAATCATTCTTTCCAACAGGTTCTTCAATCCTAAGCAAGTCAGGGTATTGGGATCTATAATGGCTATTTCGGGTTTATTCATCTTCGTTTGTTTTTGTCGCTTGTTCCTTCTCTGTTTATTTCATATAATTTTTTCATTCCGGGCAGATGTTGCGGGTTTTTCCGGTCGATTCTCATGCTTCCGTTATCCTTGTCCGCCTCTTTGCACCATATAGCCGGCTACCGCTTCGGCGCAGCGTTCTCCGTCTATCCCGGCGGAGACGATGCCGCCTGCATACCCCGCCCCTTCGCCGCAAGGGAAGAGTCCGCGCACGGTGACGTGTTGCAGGCTCTCTTTGTCGCGCACGATGCGAACAGGCGACGAGGTGCGTGTTTCGACTCCTATCATCACCGCTTCGTTCGTCAGGAAACCGTGACTGCTGCGTCCGAACTGTCGGAAACCCATTGACAGGCGTTGGGTGATGAACTCCGGCATCCAGAAATGGAGAGGGGAGGAGACGATGCCCGGATTATACGATGTTTCCGGCAAGTCGTAACTGAGCTTCCTGAGGGTGAAGTCGAGCATGCGCTGTGCGGGAGCCGTCTGCCGTCTTCCTCCTTGTTGCCAGCACTGTCGTTCGAGTTCTTCTTGGAAATAAAGTAGCGGGAGAATCCGGGTATGAAGCGCCGAAAGTTCTCCGTTTGTCAGCAACGGGTTGATGGCGAGAAGCTGTTCGTCGCGTTGTTCGCTCCGTTCTTCGCTTCCGGTTTTCAGCTTGCCGCTTGCGAGATCTTCGGGCTGTATCTCCACCACCATGCCCGAGTTGCTCCAGCGCGAGCCGCGGTTGGAAGGAGACATGCCGTTCACCACCACCTGTTCCGCTCCGCTGGCTGCCGGAACGACGAATCCTCCGGGGCACATGCAGAAACTGTACACTCCCCGCCCTTCGGCTTGAGTGACAAAACTGTATTCGGCTGCGGGGAGGTATTTCCCCCTTCCGTTCCGGTTGTGATATTGTATTTGGTCGATCAACGCCGCCGGATGTTCCAGACGAACGCCTACGGCAATCCCTTTCGGCTCGATGGCGATGCGCTGCGCTGCCAGCCACCGGTAAACATCGCGCGCGGAGTGCCCCGTTGCCAGAATGACAGGACCCGAGAACGTCTGTCCCGCGTTCGTCTCGACGCCTTTCACCTCTCCGTCTTCAATAATCAAAGCATCCATCCGGGTTTGGAAATGCACTTCGCCCCCGCATGAGAGAATCGTTCGGCGCATATTCTCAATCACGCGAGGCAGCTTGTCCGTACCGATGTGCGGGTGAGCGTCCGCCAGTATCGCTGCGGATGCCCCATGCTGGCAGAACACGTTCAGGATTTTGTCCGTGTTTCCTCTTTTTTTGCTGCGGGTATAGAGCTTCCCGTCGGAGTAGGCACCCGCCCCTCCCTCTCCGAAACTGTAATTCGATTCGGGGTTTACGATATGTTCACGGTTGATTTGCGCAAGGTCTTTCTTCCGCTCGCGTACATCCTTCCCACGTTCTACGATAACGGGGCGCAAGCCGAGTTCGATAAGGCGCAGGGCTGCGAACAACCCGCCCGGGCCGGCACCCACTACGATAACCTGTGGCTTTCCTTCTACGTTGGGGTAGTGCGTATGCGCGTATTCATCGTCCTGAGGAACTTCGCGAATGTACGCCCGTACCTTCAGGTTGACGAACACGGTGCGCTGCCGCGCGTCGATGCTCCGCTTCAATATCCGGACGGCAGTCATCTCGTGCAGTCCGATTCCTTTCTCTTTCGACAAATATTCTTTCAATCGCTGCTCGTTGGCGGCCGTTTCGGGGAGAACGCGCAGTTGGTATTCTTGTATCATAAGATTCGTTTATCTGCCGGTTTCGTGCGGGTTTATCCGAATAGCGCCCTGAACGCCTCTTCCACCTTCCTCACCGGAACCAGTTCAATTTTCAGTTTTTGGGTATTTATCCCTTGCAGGTTGTATTTGGGCAGCAGAAACTGTTTGAAGCCCAGCTTTTCCGCTTCACCGATGCGTTGCTCGATGCGGTTCACCGGGCGTATCTCTCCCGAAAGTCCGATTTCTCCCGCCATGCAGATTTCCCGTTCGACGGGAGCGTCCATGTTCGACGACAAGATAGCGCTGATGACTGCCAAGTCGATGGCGGGGTCGTTCACTTTCAGTCCGCCGGCAATGTTGAGGAACACGTCTTTCTGCGCAAGTTTGAAGCCGACGCGCTTTTCGAGCACCGCCAGCAACATGTTCATCCTCCGTATGTCGAATCCCGTAGCCGAGCGTTGGGGCGTTCCATAAGCCGCCGTGCTTACCAGAGCCTGCGTCTCTATCAGAAACGGGCGCACGCCTTCGATGGCGGAGGCCACCGCCACTCCGCTCATCCCTTCATGGTCTTGGCTCAGCAACAGTTCCGACGGGTTGCTCACTTGCCGCAGTCCGTCCTGCCGCATCTCGTAAATGCCCAGCTCCGCCGTGCTGCCGAAACGGTTTTTGATGCTTCGCAGGATGCGGTACATATAGTGTTGGTCGCCTTCGAACTGAAGAACGGTGTCGACGATGTGCTCCAGCACTTTCGGCCCTGCGATGCTTCCTTCCTTATTGATATGCCCGATCAGCAACACCGGCGTATGGGTTTCTTTGGCAAACCGCAGGATGGAGGCCGAACATTCCCGTACCTGGGCGACGCTTCCGGGCGAAGATTCGATAGTCTCGGTGGAGATGGTCTGGATGGAGTCGATGATGACTAAATCGGGGTTGGTATTCTTGATGTGCACGTATATTTGCTCCAGCGAAGTCTCGCATACGATGAGGCAATCGCTCGACACACGGGAAAGGCGGTCGGCACGAAGTTTCAACTGCCGTGCGCTCTCTTCGCCGGAGACGTAGAGGATTTTCCGTTCCGGCATACGAAGCACGGTTTGCATCACCAGCGTCGACTTCCCGATGCCCGGCTCACCGCCTATCAGCACGAGCGAACCCGGTACGAGTCCGCCTCCCAACACCCGGTTCAGCTCTTCGTCGTGCATGTCGATGCGCGGTTCGTCGTCCGCTTCTATCTCGCTCAGCGCAAGCGGTTTCGCCTTCGGGGTCTCGATACCCGACACGGGACGCCGGCTTGCCGGTTCTTTCCGCACAATCTCTTCCACATACGTGTTCCATTCTCCGCACGACGGACATTTGCCGACCCATTTCGGCGAATCCTGTCCGCAGTTGCTGCATACATACACTGTTTTCTCTTTAGCCATCGGCGCTTCTCCTTCTTTTTACGGTTTGCAAAACAAGGGGCGGTTTGCTTTCAACTTTCTCTCTTCCTGTCCATACGGCAGCATTCGAGAGGTCCGTACCGCAAGTTCTATCCGGACGGTTTGTTCTGAACTCCCTCTGATCCTGTAGGTACGACCGATGTTGCATGTTCGCCAACGGAAATCGTTTGTTCGAAAAACCTTGAACGGCATAGCCTCACCCTCTTTTGCAGCCTACAAAAATAGCGATAATTTATCGGAAAGAGGCGAATATCGCCTCAGTATCTTTGTCGGAGCGGGCAAAAATACGTCTATTCTTCTGTTTGAATGGTAATCTCTCCCGCTATCGAGCGGTTCATCCGGAGGCGGACTTCTTCGGGGCTGTATCCGTGTCCCAACAGGAACATCAGTTTGGCGATGGCGGACTCCGTAGTGCTGTCGTACCCGCTTACCACGCCTGCTTGCAGAAGCTGGTAACCGGTTTCGTATCGTTCCATCTCTACGGTTCCGGCATTGCATTGAGTCACATTCACTATCACCACGCCTCGTTTGCTGGCTTCGCATAGCCGGCGGATAAACCAGTCCTTTCGCGGAGCGTTGCCCGACCCGTAGGTTTCGAGCACCAGCGCTTTAAGTCCTTTGATTTCCAGAATGGTGGCGACAACATCTTCCTGAATGCCGGGAAAAAGTTTCAGTACCGCCACGTTGGTGTCGAGCAGATAATGGGGAATCAGCTTGCGCCGTTCGCCGTTGACGTGAATCTGTACATTGTTGTATTTAATATGGATGCCTGCTTCCGCCAGTACCGGGTAGTTGAACGATCCGAATGCGTTGAAATTCTCCGCGCTCAGTTTGGTGGTGCGGTTTCCCCGCATCAAATGGTTCTCGAAGAAGATGCAGACTTCCGGCACGAGTGACTTCCCCTCTCCGTTGCAAGCGGCGGCTATTTCGATACTGGTCATCAGGTTTTCTTTCCCATCCGTGCGAAGCACTCCGATAGGCAATTGCGAACCTGTCAGAATCACCGGCTTATCCAGATTCTCGAGCATGAAGCTCAGTGCCGAAGCGGTATAAGCCATCGTGTCCGTTCCGTGTAGGATGACAAATCCCCGGTATCGGTCGTAATTCTCGTAAATGATGCGCACCAGTTTCCGCCACATGTCCGGTTCCATATCTGAAGAGTCCATCGGAGGATCGAACTGGTAGGTATCGATAGGGAATTTGAATTTCAGCAATTCGGGGACATGCTTTTGCAGATGTTCGAAATCAAAATTCTCGAATGCGCCTGTCTCCGGATTCTCGATCATTCCAATCGTTCCTCCGGTGTATATTAGCAATACGGAAGTGTTTGGTGCCGTCATAAGCGGATATGATGCTTTTATTTTTTGCAAATGTAGCAAAATTATGGATATAAAATAGCAAAATGACATAAAAGTGCATTTGTTGTTTCGGATGCTCCGGAAAGGGGAAATGCTTTTTATTAGAAAAATATCGAAAAATGTGATAGATTGAATATTATTATTCTTATTTTTGCGACACTTATCAATGATAAAGGTAGAAACAGAGACTATGATGAATTACTATCCACATACAGTCATGTTCATGTGCACCATGACCCTTAGGGGTTAAGGGATAGTATTTGTGTATCTACGCGATTCACGCCTATGTAAGTAGGCAAAATTCAAAATTTTAGTTTTAGTTGGCAAGGAGATTAAATGAGCCGGTTATATTCTGCCGCTCCATGTCTCGCTTCTGTAGATTGCCGGCTTGTATCTGTAAAACAACAATCATGAAAGTAATGAAATTCGGCGGAACGTCTGTGGGTTCCGCAAAAAGCATATTAAACGTAAAGAGAATCGTTGAGGCTGCCGGCGATCCGGTAATCGTAGTCGTTTCCGCATTGGGAGGAATTACCGACAAACTGATACATACGTCGAAGATGGCGGCGGCCGGGGATTCGGGGTATGAGGAAGCCTTCGGCGAGATTGTCCGCCGCCATGAAGAGATGGTGGAGGATATTATTCCGGCGGGTGAAAGGAAACATGCGTTGAAACAGCGGATCGGGGAATTGCTGAATGAGTTGAGAGACATCTTTCAGGGAATTTTCCTCATCAAAGATCTCTCGCCGAAAACATCCGATACGATAGTAAGCTACGGCGAGCGGCTTTCTTCCATCATTGTCGCCGAACTGATTGAAGGAGCCGAACGGTTCGATTCCCGCGCATTCGTCAAGACGGAGAAGAAGCACAGTAAGCACACATTGGACAAAGATCTGACGAACCGGCTGGTGAGGGAAACGTTTCGTTCCATTCCCAAGGTGGCGGTAGTGCCCGGCTTTATCTCTTCGGACAAAACAACGGGAGAGGTGACAAATCTCGGACGCGGCGGTTCGGACTATACGGCAGCGGTGATTGCCGCCGCGCTCGATGCCGACAGTCTGGAAATATGGACGGATGTAGATGGCTTCATGACTGCCGATCCGCGTGTAATCCCGAATGCTTACACCATCACCGAGCTGAGTTATGTGGAGGCCACCGAGCTTTGTAACTTCGGAGCTAAAGTCGTTTATCCGCCCACCATCTATCCGGTGTGCCATAAAAACATACCTATTCTGATAAAGAACACGTTCAATCCCGATGGAGCGGGTACGGTTATCAAGCAAGAGGTATCCAGCTCGCAAAGCAAGGCCATCAAAGGAATCTCCTCGATCAACGATACCAGCCTCATTACGGTGCAGGGCTTGGGAATGGTCGGCGTCATCGGTGTGAACTACCGCATTTTCAAGGTGTTGGCCAAGAACGGTATCAGTGTGTTTCTCGTTTCGCAGGCTTCTTCGGAGAACAGCACGTCCATCGGAGTGCGCACTGCCGATGCCGATCTGGCTTGCGAAGTGTTGAACGAAGAGTTTGCCAAAGAGATAGAAATGGGAGAAATCTCGCCGATGCAGGCCGAGAAAGATTTGGCAACGGTGGCCATTGTGGGCGAGAATATGAAACATACGCCGGGTATTGCCGGCAAGCTTTTCGGTACGTTGGGGCGAAACGGCATCAATGTAATCGCTTGTGCGCAGGGAGCTTCGGAGACCAACATCTCCTTTGTCATCGATTCCCGCTCGCTTCGCAAAGCGTTGAATGTGATTCACGACTCGTTTTTCCTTTCCGAGTATCAGGTACTCAACCTCTTTATATGCGGCATCGGTACGGTAGGCGGCAGTCTGATAGAACAAATCCGCAGCCAGCGGGAAAGGCTGATGGCGAAAAACGGATTGAAGTTGCACGTGGTAGGCATCATCGACGGAAGTAGAGCAATGTTCGGGCGCAATGGTTTCGACCTTGCCAATTTCCGTGAAGAACTTAAAGCCCACGGGATGCCCAGCAGCCGCGAGACCATCCGCGACGAGGTGATAGGGATGAATATATTCAACTCCGTATTTGTGGATTGTACGGCGAGTCCCGATATAGCGTCGCTCTACAAAGACTTCCTGCAGCACAATATCTCTGTGGTGGCAGCCAATAAGATTGCCGCTTCTTCGGAGTATGAGAACTACCGCGAGCTGAAGACCATCGCGCGCCGGCGTGGCGTTAAGTTTCTTTTCGAGACCAACGTGGGTGCGGGACTGCCCATCATCAATACGATCAATGATTTGATTCACAGCGGCGACAAGATATTGAAGATCGAGGCGGTGCTTTCGGGCACGCTGAACTACATTTTCAATAAGATCAGTGCCGACCTTCCTTTCAGCCGTACCATCAGGATGGCGCAGGAGGAGCGATACTCCGAACCCGATCCGCGCATCGACCTGAGCGGAAAGGACGTGATTCGCAAGCTGGTGATTCTGGCGCGCGAGGCGGGTTACCGCATCGATCAGGAGGATGTGGAGAAGAATCTTTTTGTGCCGAACGACTTTTTCGAAGGTTCTCTGGACGACTTCTGGAAGAAAGTGCCGAGCCTCGATGCCGCTTTCGAAGAGCGTCGCCGGATTCTGGAGAAAGAACACAAGCATTGGCGCTTTGTGGCCAAGCTGGAAGAGGGGAAAGCTTCCGTCGGCCTGCAGGAGGTTGCCGCAAACCATCCGTTTTACGGACTGGAAGGCAGCAACAACATCATTCTGCTCACGACGGAACGTTATAAAGAGTATCCGATGATGATTCAGGGATACGGTGCCGGCGCCGGAGTGACCGCAGCCGGAGTATTTGCCGATATCATGAGTATAGCAAACGTATAAAGATGAAGCATATTATCATACTGGGAGACGGCATGGCCGATTGGCCGGTGCAGTCGTTAGGCGGCAAGACTTTGTTGCAATATGCCGATACGCCGTATATGGACAAGCTCGCCCGCATGGGACGAAACGGACGTTTGGTTACCGTGCCCGAAGGTTTTCATCCCGGCAGCGAAGTCGCCAACATGTCTGTGTTGGGGTATGACCTGCCGAAAGTGTACGAAGGGCGCGGCGTGCTCGAAGCCGCCAGCATCGGTGTCGACCTGCAACCGCGCGAGATGGCGATGCGCTGTAATCTGGTGTGCGTGGAAGGGGAAATACTGAAGAATCATTCTTCGGGACACATCTCCACCGAAGAGGCCGATGTGTTGATTCGTTTCCTGCAAGAGGAACTGGGGAACGAACGCGTACGCTTCCATACAGGCGTACAGTATCGTCATTTATTAGTCGTCGAAGGAGGAAACAAACAATTGGACTGTACCCCTCCGCACGATGTGCCTTTGCAGCCGTTCCGCCCGTTGCTGGTGAAACCCTTGGCTCCCGAAGCGGAAGAGACGGCGGCTCTGATCAACAATCTTATACTGAAATCGCAGGAACTGCTGATGAATCATCCGTTGAACCTGCGGCGAATGGCCGAGGGAAAAGATCCTGCCAACAGCATCTGGCCATGGAGTCCGGGCTATCGTCCGCAGATGCCTGCGCTTTCCGCCATCTTTCCGCAGATAAGAAAAGGCTCTGTGATTTCGGCGGTAGACCTCATCAACGGCATCGGGGCGTATGCCGGACTGCGTCGTATTGCGGTGGATGGAGCGACGGGGCTGTACGATACGAACTACGAGAACAAGGTTGCCGCAGCTCTCGAGGCTTTGCGGACGGATGATTTTGTCTATTTGCACATCGAAGCCAGCGATGAGGCGGGGCATGAAGGGGATGTCCCCTTGAAACTCCGGACGATTGAGAACCTCGACCGGCGCGTTGTCGGCCCGATTTATGAGGCTGTGAAAGATTGGAGCGAGCCGGTTGCGATGGCCGTGCTGCCCGATCATCCCACACCCTGCGAACTTCGTACGCATACCGCAGAGCCGGTTCCTTTTCTTATTTGGCACCCGGACATCGAGCCCGACGGGGTGCAGACGTATGACGAGGCGGCCGCTTGCGAGGGCGTTTACGGATTGCTGAAAGAAGATGAATTTATGAAGAAGTTCATGGGAGAAGGTTCTCCGGAGAGTGCACGGGGATAACTTTTGCTTTGCAACGTACCGTCGTCATTGGCACAAGACGTGGGCAGACTGAAAAAAGGAATAACCTTTTCTTTGCGCTGTACCGTCGGTGGATTCTGATGCACTGCTGTTGGGATAATAAGGAAGACGAATGGTTGTGAAAGTGTTGCGTTTTCTTTCCGGCGCATTGTCTGGGCAAGCTTTTGCAGAACTTTTTTTGTCATAAAATAAAAAAGAACTATGAACTATTACAGTACCAATAAAAAAACGTCGGCGGTTTCGCTGCAAGAAGCTGTGGTGAAAGGGCTTGCCGCAGACAAAGGGTTGTTTATGCCCGCAACCGTCGAAACTCTTCCGCAAGAGTTTTACGATTCGATCGATACGCTTTCTTTTCAGGAAACAGCGTTTCGTGTGGCGGAAGCCTTCTTCGGTGAAGATGTTCCTGCGGATGTTTTGCGCCAAATCGTATGCGATACACTGAATTTCGACGTCCCGTTGGTAAGGGTGACGGAGGATGTTTATTCGCTGGAACTCTTTCACGGACCGACGCTCGCCTTCAAAGATGTAGGCGCAAGGTTCATGGCGCGCTTGCTGGGTTATTTCATCCGGAAGGAGAGGCATGGGCAGGTCGATGTGCTGGTGGCTACCTCCGGCGATACGGGAAGTGCCGTAGCCAACGGCTTCCTCGGCGTGGAAGGGATTCGCGTGCACGTGCTTTATCCTCAAGGGAAAGTAAGTGAAATACAGGAAAAACAGTTTACCACGTTGGGACGGAACATCACGGCGATTGAAGTGGACGGGACATTCGACGACTGTCAGGCATTGGTGAAAGCCGCTTTCATGGATGAAGAGCTTAACCGACACCTTTCCCTCACCTCCGCCAACTCCATCAATGTGGCCCGCTTTCTTCCCCAAGCCTTCTATTACTTCTATGCGTACGCGCAGTTGAAACGTATCGGAAAAGCGCAGAATGTGGTTGTTTGCGTGCCGAGCGGCAATTTCGGCAATATTACCGCCGGACTGTTTGCCAAGAAGATGGGGCTTCCCGTGAAGCGTTTCATCGCCGCCAACAACCGCAACGATATTTTTTACCGGTATCTGCAAACCGGCACATACACTCCCCGTCCTTCCATCGCCACCATCGCCAATGCCATGGACGTGGGCGATCCGAGCAATTTCGCCCGTATCATCGACCTCTACGGAAATTCCCATGCCGCCATTACCGCCGATATTTCCGGCGCTACCTATACGGACGAACAGATTCGCGAGACGGTTGCGCAGACGTGGAGAACGTCCGGTTATCTTCTCGACCCGCATGGGGCGTGCGGCTACCGTGCTCTTTCGGAAAGCTTGCAACCCGGTGAAACGGGCATATTCCTCGAGACGGCGCACCCCGCCAAATTCTTGGAGACGGTGGAAGGCATTGTAGGAGAAAGGGTGGAAGTTCCTGCCAAGTTACAGGCGTTTATGAAAGGAGAGAAGCGGAGCCTGCCGATGCACAAAGATTTCGCCTCCTTCAAGCGGTACTTGCTCTCGCTGTGACCCTGCCTCTGAAGGGCGGCTCGCTTCTGCTCGAGGCCTTCAAGCGGTACTTGCTCTCGCTGTGACGAGGAAGCGAGCTTTTCCCTCCTTGTGCGTGACAGCCGTTTCCGCTACCGACATTCCTTATCAAAGGCGTATGCCTCATTCAAGAGTATGCCGTTCTTCCGTTTAAAACTCTTGGAAGTCTTTCGGGAAACGGGATACCCGTACATTTAAGGGCGACCGTTTCCGGTTTTCGTTTGAAGTGAGGGCGGGGCGGTCGCGGGAAAGAATCGGTTGTCCCTTTATTGAGTTTTCGCTTCGGCGTAAAGCGGGGTTTGCTTTTTCGGTATGTTGAAGGCCTTTTCCCGGAACACGGAGAAAATTCTTTCAGAATGTCGTAAAGCTTTTTCGATGGATTGGGAATTTGCTTTCAGTGTCGAAACGGAAGCTTTGCTGGTGTGAAACGAATTTCAATAATTGCTTTGTAGGACTTCGCCCGGAATTGAAACGGAAGCTTTGTTTGTATGAAACAGAGCTTCTGTTTCACACCAACAAAGCTTCTGCTGATGTAAAATAGAAGCTCCGTTTGAATGAATTGCAATCGCAAGGCGAATGATTGTTTAGTGCCCAACCTTCAGGCAGGAGTCTTGCCGGATATCCGCCGGAGCGGTACTTCTCTCCCATGCAATGCCCGCTTTGTGCCGGCATAAATCCTTCACCCATCCCGCTACAACCTCTTCCACCTTCTCCATCTCTTCTCGCTTGATGGAGAACAGCCCCGATACAATGCAGGAAGGGCAAAGGCGTTTCAGGTCGGGCAGTGTCTTGCTTGCCGGACTCTTTCCGCTGCTGCATACCGGTATCACAGTCTTTCCTTTCAGCATTTCCCGGTGATTGTGCAGGAAAGTCTGCATCGGCATGGCGACTTTTCCCAGCCACAGGGGATAACAGATGAAAACCGTATCGTACGCTTCCATATCGTCCAACCGGGTGCGGATGGCGGGATACTCGTTTCTCTCGTAGATGGCGTTCTTTTCTGCGCGTGCCCGCAGCACCGTTTCCATATAGTTTTCAGGATAGGGCGTTTGCGGCTCTATCCTCACCGGCTTTCCGCCTACGGCTTTCTGTAGTGCAGCGGCAACCTTTTCTGTGTTTCCGCTCCAAGAGAAGTAAACAATAAGTTGCTTTGTCGGTTTCTCCTGCGTTTGTGCCGGGAGAGGTTGCAAGCGCAGAACGCAAAGAAGCGTGGCGATGATGAGGGGGAAAACAGGCATCTTCATTGCGGATGCGAATCTTTTTCCCGGCAGAAAGCAAGAAATACGAGGTAATCTCCTTGGCAACGGATAGTGAATTCGGCAGATTTCGCTTGATTCAGCGTACCTTGCCACCAATTGTTGAAGTCGCTCAACGGATAGGCCAAACCCTCCGCCTGCAACTCCGAAGCGCCGAAAGAGAAGATGGAGATTTGCTGACCGGGTTGTGCGGCAAAGCGGCGGGTGCCTCTTGCCGGAACGAAGATACCGTAATCGGTTACCATACGTACGTCCATTCCGCTTCTCATGTATTCGATGAGCAGGCTGATATTGCCCAGCGTATGATCTTCACGTTTTCCCGTGGCGCCGACAATTGTGATTCGCCGGAACCCCCGTTGCCGAAGATAGCGGACGGCTTTCGTCTGGTCGTTCGTCTCCTGATCGGAAACATAATGAATGATGGAAGCGAACCGCTCTCTGTTTTCGGCTGAAAGAGAGTCTCCGTCTCCGATGATGATGTCGGGAGTTTTGCCTTGTGCAATGTATTCATCGGCTGCCCCGTCGCAGCAGACCGTGAATTTGGCTTCCGCCAATATGCGCAAAGGCAGCGGGTGTACAGGATATTCGCCGTTGGCGAGTATCACGGCTTCGGGTTTAAGGCCGACGGACTCGCTGCCGGTAACGCTGCAAGAGGCGGGATGTTCGGTTGTTTCTTCCATTTTCTGTATCGTTTATTCTTAGTCTGCGGATGTTCGGGCGACGGCTTTGCTACGCTTTGTTTAAAGAACACTGTCCGTTTGCCATCAACTCTTTCCATTTCATGTAGCCAAAGATAGCTACAATGGCATAAATTCCGTATAAAGCGGAGGTGAAATATATCTCTTTGTAGATATAAAGTCCGCAACTCACGATGTCGACCAATATCCATGCCAGCCATTGCTCGATGTGTTTACGGGCGAGCATCCACATGCCGACGATGCTGAGTGCGGTGGTGAAGCTGTCCCACCAGGGCACGTCGCTGTCGGTATATTCGATCAGGATTTTGCCGATTCCCACGAAGGCGAGCAGGAAGACCGCCAATAAAGGCAGGTAATACTTTCGGGGAGTATGTATGATGGGAAGGGAGTTTGTGGCATCGGAGGTTTCGGCTGTTTCCATCGGCTCTCCTTTTCTTTTCCGTTGTCCCCACATCCAGAAGCACCATCCGTACACGGCAGCTGCCAGATAGTAGATGTTGATGCCGAAATCCGCGTAAAGCCCGGCGTTATAATACACGAAGATGTAGATAGCCGGCATGATGATGCCCGCTATCCACAGATAGATGCTTGCCCGGTACTCCAGCCAAAGGTATAGGATGCCGACTGCCGTACCTGTGATTTCAAGAATGCTTGTTTCCAAAGTCGTAAACGGTTTAGAAGCGTATGGTGACATGTCCCAGCACATTGGTGCCCGCCATCGGGTAGAAACGCGGGTCTTTGCTCCATGTGTAAGGCTTTTGCTTGTCTTTGTCGGGATACAAGGCCGCATTCTGCGCATATCCGTTCGTTTCGTATTGGGTATCGAACAGGTTATACACGGTCAGCCCTACCGTGACGCCTTTCGTATATCGCGCCTTAAAGCGGTAGGCAATGCTGAGGTGGTGAACGAAATACGGGTCGAGCGAGTTCTCCTTTACTCCGAAGTTGTCCAGATATTGGCGGCTCACATATTGCGACTGCAAAGAAGCCTCCATTCCTTTGTAGCTGAATGACAGCAGACTGTTGGCCATGAACGAAGGAGAGAAAGCGATCGGTGTGGTTCCTGCTTCGAAAGCAGTCACTGTCCACATATCGTCCCGGATCTCTCCGCCTGTAATGCTCATGTCGTACAAATAGCCTACATAGTTCTTGATGCGGTTTTTGCTCCATGTGCCGTTGATGTCCCAACGAAGCCGGTCAGTCAATTGCGCGCCTGCCGTAATCTCCATACCCATGCGGTAACTGTCTTTCACATTTTCCGCCAGCGGTTCGCCAATTTCGTTTACGTTGCCGTTCAGTATCAACTGATCGGTGTAGTCCATATAATAAAGGTTGACTCCCGCCGTAAACCAACGGTTGCGGTATGTATAACCCAATTCGTAGTCGAACAGTTTTTCCGCTTTCGGATGTTCGTTGAACCTGCCGTCGGTATAGTTGTTGCGCGTCGGCTCTTTCTGCGCCACGGAGAATGAAGCGTACGCACTGTGGTTCGGATCGATTTGCCAGAATACTCCAGTCTTCGGATTGAAGAAGTCGAAGTTCTCTTTGATATTCAGCAATTGCAGGCGTTCGGGCTTGGCATTGAAATCCCATTTATCGTGATCGCCTTCGATGGTGTAGTGAATGTGGCGGTATTGCAGGTCGGCGTATGCGCTCAATGCTTTGGTGAGCTGATAATTGGCGCGCAGGTATACGTTTCCGTCCGTCTTCGCGCCGTTGTTGCGGTAGTATTCATGCTCCGGGTCGAGCTGCCCGATGTAATTCTTCACCCATATCACTTTGCCGTAGTGGTCGTTGCTGTAACGGTTGAGCCCTCCGCCGAGCGAAGCGTCCAGCCTTTCGTTGCGGTAATTGAGCGAGAACACTCCGCCGCCGAAATCATTGTCCAATAGCTTTTGGCGGACAAGGTTCGCCTTTTTCGCCTTACTTCCGTCGGGCAGCTCGAAAGGCGTCAAGCCATATTCTTTCAGCTTGCGACCGTTCTTATACTCCTGATAATACCCGAATCCGCGCGTGTAATGGAAAGCCACGTTCAGGTTCCACTCCGGCGAGAAGATGTGATTGCCTATCAGCTGGTAGTGCGTTTGGCGGTAATGGTCGATCTGGTCGTTGTAGAAACCGATGGTTTTGGCTTCCGGGGCGTTATCGTTCCCCTCCTTGATCGCTCCGTTCGGGTTGTATCTCCGGTTGGTTTTCAGCTTCTCGCGGCTGATTCCGTCCCACGCATGATACGTTTCTTCCCTTCCTCCGAAGGTAATGAACTTGACGGTTGTATGTTCTCCGAAGTAGCCTCCCTGCAAGAAATACGACTTCAAGTCGGAAGAAGCGCGGTCGCGGTAGCCGTCGCTCTTGATGTTCGATACCCTCGCATCGAATGCCCATACCTTATTAATAAGGCCCGATCCCACCTTCACCGTTTCCTTGTGCGTGTTGAACGAGCCGTAAGAGCCCGAAAGTTCGGCATACGGAGTAGAAGAGATGCTTTGCGTGCGCATGTTGATGCTGGCTCCGAACGCTCCGGAGCCGTTGGTCGATGTTCCTGCTCCCCGCTGTATCTGCATGTCTTCCAGCGAAGACGCGAAGTCGGGCGTATTTACCCAGAAGATAGCGTGGCTTTCGGCATCGTTCATCGGAATGCCGTTGGAGGTTATATTAATCCGCGTGGCGTCCGTACCGCGTACACGAATGGCCGTATAGCCGATTCCCGCCCCCGCGTCGGAGGTCGTCAGTACGGAAGGCGTGGTGGACAGCAGAAAAGGAATATCCTGTCCGATATTCTGTTTCGCGATTTGCTCTTTCTTCACATTGGTGAATGCCACGGGAGTTTTGGCTGTGGCACGTGTGGATACTACTTGCACCTCTTGCAGATGCACGACTTTCAGGCTGTCGGCCGCGCTCTTTTGTGCGCTGACAGCGATGCCTGCCCCTAACATAGCGGCGGCCATCCAAATTCTTTTTTTCATCATTGGTAATTTATTGGTTCTCTACGCCGGCATTATCCGGTTCAGATTCTATGGGTATGTTCTCAGCCCGTCCTGTTAAGGCACCCCTATCGAATGAATCGGCACAAAATTACTGCTTTCCTCTGAAGAAAACAAAAAAAGTTTTTCTAATTGCTTGAAAGGTTGTATTTTTGTTCGTTCGCTCCCGCACGGATGGGGCGCTTTGTATGTATCATTCTTTATAAATACTGCTATTTTGTATATGTTATTTCTATTGCAACTTACACAAGTCGCCGATTCCATTGCGCGGCATACCAAACAAGAGGCCGGTGAGCTGTTGAAGCAGGCAGCAAGCGGCGAGGGCATCGATAAAGTATCTCAGTTGACGCAACAATTCATAGAGTGGGGGATTTCTGCCGGAGGGCGTATTCTCGCCGCTTTGATTGTTTTCATTGTCGGACGGTTCATCGTTTCGGTGCTGAATAAACTGGTTGCCAGATTGCTCGACAGAAGAAAGGTGGATGTCAGCATCAAGACGTTTATCCGCAGTCTGGTGAATATTTTGCTGATGATTCTGCTTGTGGTGGCTGTTGTCAGCAAGCTGGGTGTCGAAACAACCTCATTTGCCGCTTTGCTGGCTTCCGCCGGTGTGGCTATCGGTATGGCGCTCTCGGGCAATCTGCAGAACTTTGCGGGCGGACTGATTATTCTGCTGTTCAAACCTTATAAAGTGGGCGATTGGATTGAAGCGCAGAATGTATCCGGAACAGTCAGGGAGATCCAGATATTTCATACCATTCTTACTACTGCCGATAATAAGGTAATCTTTATCCCGAACGGAGCGTTGAGCAGCGGTGTGGTTATTAATTACAGTAATCAGGTGACGCGCAGAGTGGAATGGGTTGTCGGTATAGAGTATGGTGAAGACTTCGGAAAGGTGGAAGCCATTGTACGTGAAATACTTGCGGCGGATAAACGCATACTTAATGAACCGGAGCAGTTTGTTGCCTTACATGCGCTGGCCGCAAGCAGCGTGAATGTGATAGCCCGTGTTTGGGTGAAAACGGAAGACTATTGGGATGTGTATTTCACAATCAATAAAAAGATATACCAGACCTTTAATGAAAGAGGAATCGATTTCCCGTTCCCCCAGCTTACAGTACATCAGGGCTGATTTTCATGTTCTTTTCTTTCGCTTTTCTGCGCAAGAGAGAGTTATCCGCGAGAGATTTCCTTATATTTCTTGCGCATTGAAAAGGAAAAACGGATATTGCAGATATTTTCCGGATATTGGTATGGAGGCGGTGAAGAAAAGGACTATTATCGGCTTAGCCACATTATTATATTAAAACGTTTAAAAATAAATGCAAATGAAAAAAGGATTAAAAATCGGAGGCGTCATTGTCGGTGTGATTATCATTCTGATGCTCCTCCTTCCTTTCGCCTTTCAGGGAAAGATAGCAGGAATCGTGAAGACCGAAGGAAATAAGATGCTGAATGCTCAGTTCGATTTCAGGAAGTTGAGCATCAGCCTGTTTCGTAACTTCCCGCAGGCATCTCTCACGCTCGAGGATTTCTGGCTGAAAGGCACGGGAGATTTCGAGGGCGATACGCTGGTGCAGGCGGGAGAGGTGACTGCCTCAGTCAACTTGTTCTCGCTTTTCGGCGACAAAGGATACGATGTTTCCAAAGTTTCATTGAAAGACACCCGTCTGCATGTCATTGTGCTGCCCGACGGACGCGTGAACTGGGATATCGTGAAGCCCGATACTGTGCAGAAGGAGGAAGAGATTGCCGAAGAGGCTTCCGCTTTCAAGATAAAACTGAAACAGTTCGTTGCCGACAATGTGGATTTGGTTTACGACGACCGGCAGGGAAACAGGTATGTCGAGGTTCTTGCTCTGGACGCGCTTTGTTCCGGCGACTTGAGCAGCGACCGGACTACTCTGAAGCTGAAGGCGGAAACCGGATCGCTCACTTATAAAATGAACGGCATCCCGTTCTTGTCGAAAGTGAACCTTGTAGCGAAGATGGACATCGATGCCGATCTGGCCAACCATAAGTACACGCTGAAAGACAACTCTTTCCGTCTGAATGCCATCGAGGCGGATCTCGACGGATGGATGGCTTTGAAAGACCCCGCCATCGATATGGATTTGAAGATGAACACCAACGATGTGGGCTTCAAAGAGATTCTTTCTTTGATTCCTGCCATTTACGCCACCGAGTTTTCGAGCCTGAAGACAGACGGAACCGCTACGCTCACGGCTTCGGTGAAGGGAATATGGCAAGGGGATACGGTGCCGGCCTTCGATGTCGACATGCAGGTGAAAGATGCCATGTTCCGCTATCCGTCGTTGCCTGCGGGAGTGGACCGGATCAATGTGAACGCGCGTATACAGAATCCGGGAGGAAGCGCCGACCTGACAACGATTCGCCTCAATCCTTTCAGTTTCCGAATGGCGGGAAATCCGTTCACTGTGATAGCGGACATCAAAACACCCGTGAGCGACCCCGACTTCAGAGCCGAAGCTAAGGGAATCCTTAATCTGGGAATGGTGAAACAGGTGTATCCGTTGCAGGATATGGAACTGAACGGAACGGTCAACGCCGATATGCAAATGGCGGGACGGATGTCGTATATCGAGAAGGAACAGTACGACTGGGTGCAGGCTTCCGGAACGGTAGGCCTCTCCGGCATGAAGCTGAAGATGAAAGACATGCCCGATGTGGATATCCGTAAGTCTTTGCTGACGTTTACTCCGAAATATCTTCAGTTGAGCGAGACCACTGTCAATATAGGCAAGAATGATTTGACAGCGGACAGCCGTCTGGAGAACTACATGGGCTATGCGTTGAAGGGTACTACGCTGAAAGGTTATCTGAATGTCCGTTCCAATCATTTGAGCCTGAATGACTTCATGAAGGCGGACAGCGTTGCGGCGGCTTCGGCCGACTCGACAGCGGCTACCGGCATTGTGGAAATTCCGCGCAATGTCGATCTTCAGATAGACGCCAACCTGAAACAGGTGCTGTTCAATAAAATGTCGTTCAACGATATGAGCGGAAAGATGGTGGTGAAAGACGGGAAAGTGGATATGAAGAGTCTCTCCATGAACACCATGGGCGGAAATGTGGTGATGAACGGATACTACTCTACCTCCGACGTGAAGAGGCCGCAACTGAATGCCGCATTTAAAATGAATAATATCGTGTTTGCGCAAGCCTACAAAGATCTGGACATGGTGCGGCAACTGGCTCCGGTTTTTGAACATTTGAAAGGGCATTTTAACGGCAACCTGAATGTGGCGACCGACTTAGATGAGACAATGGGCCCGGTGATGAACACGATGCAGGGCAACGGTCATCTGTCTACCCGCGACATCAACCTGAGCGGAATCAAAGCCATCGACCTGATAGCCGAAGCCATCAAGCAGCCGAACCTGAAGGATATGAAGGCGAAGGACATGGATATAGACTTTACCATCAAAGACGGGCGGGTATCGACGAAGCCTTTCGATATCAAGCTGGGCGAGTATGTGCTGAACCTTTCGGGCAGTACGGGTATCGACCAAACGATCGACTATACCGGTAAGGTGAAACTTCCGGCATCGCTGGCAGGCGATTATGCCAAGCTGACGACGCTCGATCTGAAGATAGGCGGTTCGTTCGATTCGCCGAAGGTGAGCGTAGACACCAAGAGCATGGCCAATCAGGCGGTTCAAACGGTTGCCGATGAAGCCATCGGGCGGATAGGGAAGAAGCTGGGACTGGACTCTGCCGCTACCGCCAACAAAGATTCGCTGAAGCAGAAGGTGACCGAAAAAGCAACGGAGAAGGTATTCGACTTCTTGAAGAAGAAGCTGAAATAAACAAAGCTCTTTTACGATGATTCTGAAACTGTACGACAAAAACAACAACCCGCAGGATTTGCAGCGAGTGATCGACATCCTGAACGACGGCGGAATAATCATTTATCCCACCGACACCATGTATGCTATGGGCTGTCATGTGCTAAAGGAGCGCGCCATCGAGCGTATCTGCCGGATGAAAGGCATCGATCCGCGAAAGAATAACCTCTCTATCATCGGCTACGATTTGAGCAGTATCAGCGAATACGCCAAAATATCGAACGATGTGTTTAAACTGATGAGGCGCAATCTGCCCGGTCCGTTTACCTTTATCCTGAACGGTACGAACCGGTTGCCGAAGATTTTCCGCAACCGCAGGGAAGTCGGTATCCGCATGCCCGATAATCCCGTGATTCGTGAGATTGCCCGCTTGCTCGAAGCCCCCATCATGACCGCCACGTTGCCGCACGATGAGAACGAAGAGCAGGAATACGTGACCGATCCCGAACTGATCGACGAGAAATTCGGTGAGACGGTCGATCTGGTAATCGACGGCGGCATCGGAGGAGTAGAACCTTCCACCGTTGTGCTGTGCACCGGCGATGAGCCGGAAATTCTCCGGCAGGGGAAAGGTGATTTGATAGGCTGACTTCGCTCGCGGCAATCTTTCTCATCCGGCAGGTATATGGATAGTTCGTTTTGTTTCCCGCTTGGGGAACAAAAGTTTCCATACGGGGAAAATAAAGTTTCCCACTGGGGAAACTTTTGTTTCAATAGTGGGAAACTTTTTGAAACTACTATTTTAAAACAAGACACTACCTTTGCCTGTGATATTCCGGTGCATTTGCTTCTCGATTCATGATAGGGGAGCTGAGGATAGGCAGCCGTTCTCCGTCTCGACGGTGCTCCCGTGCCGTTGCGACAAACCACCGTCGGTTTTCTCGTTCGCTTTATGGCTTAAAAAGAAGGTCTCAATGCCCGGAAACAGACATTGAGACCTTCTTTGGATTTTACCGCCAGTTCCTGTCGAGACTCCTGTGGGAGTACGGGTTATCGTATGCTGCAACGTTTGAAGTTTGCCGGCAATTCCTGTCGAAACTCCTGTGGCAGTATAGGCCATCGTATGCTGCAACGTTTGAAGTTTGCCGGCAGTTCCTGTCGAAACTCCTGTGGCAGTATGGGCCATCGTATGCTGCGGCGTTTGGATTTTACCGCCAGTTCCTGTCGAAACTCCTGTGGCAGTATGGGCCATCGTATGCTGCGGCGTTTGAGTTTGCCAGAGCTTCGGTTGAAGCCCGTGCGGGCTGCTCAAACAATGCCTCGTCGATTTACGGAATGCTTCCGAATCCGCTATCCCGGACATATCGCACCGATGCCGGGACTTTTAAGGGAATCTTTCCGTCGCCTTATTTAAGCAACGATTCCGGGTCGAGATGGGCGGCTTCGATGTCCTTGAAGTAGCGGTAAGTGCCTACCTTCAACTCGTCGGTAGCGGCGTCGTCGCATACGATGATGCCTTTCTCGTGCATTTGCAGGGCGCTGATGGTCCACATCTGCGTGATGGAACCTTCCACGGCGTGGTACAATGCACGCGCCTTGTTGTGTCCGTTGACAATAATCATCACTTCTTTGGCCGAGAGCACAGTGCCTACGCCTACTGTCAGCGCAGTCTTCGGAACCTTGTTGATGTCGTTCTCGAAGAAGCGTGAATTGGCTATGATGGTGTCTGTGGTCAATGTTTTGCGGCGGGTGCGCGATGAGAGCGAAGAGCCCGGCTCGTTGAAAGCAATGTGCCCGTCGGGTCCGATTCCTCCCATGAAAAGGTCGATACCGCCGTATGATTTGATTTTTTCTTCGTATCGGGCGCATTCGGCATCCGGATCGGCAGCGTTTCCGTCCAGCAGATTGGTGTTTTCCGGCCGGATGTCGATATGGCTGAAGAAGTTGTTCCACATGAATGAATAGTAGCTTTCGGGATGTTCTTTCGGCAGGCCGACATACTCGTCCATGTTGAAAGTCACTACATTGCGGAAAGAAACGATGCCTTTCTTATTCAGGTCGATCAGCGCTTTGTACATGCCCAACGGAGAAGAGCCGGTGGGGCAGCCCAATACGAACGGTTTCTCGGGCGTCGGGTTGGCAGCTTTGATTTTTGCGGCCACATAGTGCGCAGCCCACAGAGATACGGACTGATAGTCCGGCTGAATAATAAGTCTCATAAATAGCTTGTTTTATAGATTAGTCAATAAGTCGTCGTATGTGTTCAGCGGTCTTTCTTCAGGCGGTCGGCCATTGCTTTCGCCAGATTTTCACACTGCGTATAGGTGATGTCTTTCATCGCTTGTTTCATTTCTACGGGGTCGCCTACCAGTTCGTATTTGCTTTTTTCCGCAAAGTCCGCCATGCGTCTCACCGCAGCTCCCGCCCATGTAAACGAGCCGAAGTATGCGAGGTAGCGGCCTTTGAGTTCGCGTACCAGAAGTTTGGATAGAAGCGATTCTATTTCCGGATAGATCTGGTTGCTGTAAGTGGGCGAACCGATGATCAGCCCTTTGTAGCGGAACACATCGGCGATGATGTACGAAGGGTCGCTCTTGCTCACGTTGTGCATCACGATGTTCCTGATTCCCTGCGCCGATAGTTCTGAGGCAATGGCTTCCGCCATCTGCTCGGTGTTGCCGTACATGCTTCCGTAAGCAATGACTACTCCCTCTTCGGCTTCGTAACGGCTTAGGCGGTCGTACACGCCGACTACTTTGGCGATGTTCTCCGTCCAGACGGGACCGTGTGTGGAACAGATGGTGCTGATGGGCAGGTCTTTCAGTTTAGCCAGCGCTTTCTGCACGGGGCAGCCGTATTTGCCCACGATGTTGGAGTAGTAGCGTTCCATCTCGCGCCAGTATTTGTCTATGTTCATCCGCGTGTCCAGAAAGCCTCCGTCTATTGTGCCGAAGCAGCCGAACGCGTCGCCCGAGAAGAGGATGTGCTCCGTCTCGTCGAATGTCATCATGGTTTCGGGCCAGTGAACCATCGGCGTCATGTAGAAACGGAGTTTGTGCTTTCCTAAGTCGAGGGAATCTCCGTCTCCCACCAGATGTTGTTCGCCGGTCACTCCGTAGAAGCCTTCGACCATGCCGAACGTCTGTTTGTTGCCTACGATAACGATATCCGGATAGTGTTGCTTGATCAGGCGGATAGATCCCGAATGATCCGGCTCCATGTGGTTTATAATTAAATAATCGATGGGACGTTCTCCGATGACTTGCTTGATCTTGCGCAGGTAGACTTCGAAGTAGCAGATGTCTACCGTATCTATCAGTGCGATCTTTTCATCGTCAATCAGATAAGAATTATACGAAACGCCATAAGGCAATGGCCACATCCCCTCAAACAGGTGTTTGGTCCGGTCATTTACTCCCACGTAATGTACGTTTCCTTTAATTGTTGATTTTTGTACCATTATTTAGTTTATTAATAATTATAATCACGGAGTTATAAATTACTTTCTTCATTTATTTTCTGCAAAAATAACTCTTTTTTCCGAATCCCTATACTTCTTTCCCTGATATGCGCCTCTTTCTTTCATTCTTTTTTGCAAACGCGCTGTGAATTCATAATTTTTCAGCCCCCAGTCCGGAGCGATGAGTAGTTCTTGGGGCGATTGCGATACAAATCTTTCGAGTACCAGATCGGGGCGGAGGTGTTCCACGTAGTCGATGACGAGGTCGATATACTCGTCTGCGTCTGTAAACAAATGGAAACGTTGGGGCGAGGTCTCGTATTCGTGCGCCATGCGCGTGCCGCGTATCAGTTGGAGCTGGTGTATCTTGAGCGTGGCGAGCGGCAGTTGCGAGAGTGTCGTCGCCTGAGCGAGGAGGTCGTCGCGGCTTTCTCCGGGCAGTCCGAGAATGACGTGCCCGCCCGTGAGAATGCCGCAGGCGGCGGTTCGCCGTACGGCATCGACGGTATCGGCATAGGTATGTCCGCGATTGATCCGTTTCAGCGTTTCGTCGCAGGCGCTCTCTATGCCGTACTCCACCATCAGGAAGGTGTGGCGGTTGAGCTCTTCCAGATACCGGAGCAAATCTTGCGGCATGCAGTCGGGACGCGTGCCGATGACGAGCCCGACCACGCCGTCTACCGCCAAGGCTTCTTCGTATTTGCGTTTCAGCCCTTCCAGTTCGTCGTACGTGTTGGTGTATGCCTGAAAGTAAGCAAGGTACTTCATCTCGGGATACTTGTGGGCGAAGAAAAGTTTCCCCTCTTCCAGCTGTGTGGCGATGCTCTTCTCCGTCCGGCAATAGGCGGGGTTGAACGTCTGGTTGTTGCAGTACGTGCATCCTCCTTTCCCTTTCGTTCCGTCGCGGTTGGGGCAGGTGAACCCTGCGTTGAGGGAGATCTTCTGTACCTTATGCGTAAAGAATCTTCGGAGGAACGTAGGGAAATCGTTGTATAATAAAGGGGTTTTGTCTGCCATGCCTGTTTCATCTGATTGGAGGGGCAAACTTAAGAAAAAAAGATTGAAGTAAGGGGATTTCCCCAACCGTTTTTTGCTTTTGCGTGAACAAAGGCTCTGTTTTTCGTTCGCCTCTTCGTTCGGTTTTCTGTGCTTTGCCTTGCTTTTTCAGGGGCGAAGGCTTTGTTTCTCGTTCGCCTCTTCGTTCCGGTTTCTGTGCTTTGCCTTGCTTTTTCAGGGGCGAAGGCTCTGTTTCTCGTTCGCGTCTTCTTCTGCATTCAGTGTTTTGCCCTGCCTCTTCTGTGGCGAAGGCTCTGTTTCATACCCACAGAGGTTCTGTTTGGTCGAATCGTAGGCTTCGTTTGCAACAGGCGGAGCCTCTGTCCGGATTCGGTGGCGCCGCTTTCCGAAACCGGCTTACGCCCGGCACATTCGGAGCGGAGACGCAAACATCCGTGCCCTGCATGGAGAAAAGAAGTGTTCCCTTTGTCAAGTTTGCCTGAAAAGGATTTCGCATTGGCCTGAAAAGGAATTGCCGTTTGCCTGAAAAGGAATTGGCATTCAAGCGAACGCAAATTCCTTTTCAGGCAGGGCGTTTTGCCGGCACGGGGCTTTTATATGCCGAAAGCAAACTTGTCGATGGTCTGATAGACAATGCTTGCAATGCCCAGCCCTACGATGCCGATGACGCAAAGCGCCAATGCCCACCGGGTGAAAGCGTCGCTGCGGAACGTCGGGACGGGATTGTCCGATGGAGTGATATACATTGCCTTCACGATGAGCAGATAATAATAAAGCGAAACCACCGTGTTGACGAGTGCAATGAACACCGGCAGATGGAATCTGGCATTGAATGCGGACATGAAGATAAAGAACTTCGAGAAGAAACCTGCAAAAGGTGGGATGCCTGCCAGCGAGAAGAGACACAGCGTCATCAGCAGGGCGATTTTCGGATTGGTGCGATAGAGCCCCGCATATTCCTCTAACGTGAACTTATGGCTGCGTAGGGCAATGATGGTGATTACCGCAAATACACCGAGATTGGCTGAGGCATATACCAACACGTAGTACACCAATGCCGTCATTCCCTGAGCGGTTCCGCCGATAACTCCCAGCATGATATAACCCGCTTGCGAGATGCTGGAGAATGCCATCAGGCGTTTCAGGTTCTGCTGGCGGATGGCAAAGAGGTTGGCAATGGTGATGGTGACAATCGTTACCCAGTAAAGCACCGTTTGCCAGTCGTCTGTCATCGGAGCGAAGACTTTGATGAGCATCGTCATCAGCACGAAGGCGGCAGACCCTTTCGAGACGACGCTCAGATAGGCGGTCACCGCACTCGGAGCGCCTTCGTACACGTCCGCCGTCCACAAATGGAACGGAACAAGCGAGAGTTTGAACGCCATGCCTGTGAAGAAGAACACGAATGCCATAATCTGCAAAGGGTTTCCGTCGATACGTCCGGGAAGGTCGTCGAAGTAAAGCGTTCCCGCCGAACCGTATATCATCGACAGACCGAAAAGCAGCAGCGCGCTGGAGAACAGGGCGGTCAGGATGTACTTTGCACCGGCTTCGGCCGAGTGGTGGCGGTATTTGTCGAAAGCGATCAGCGCCGCCATCGGGATGGAAGCTGTCTCCAGACCGATGAAGAACATCAGGAAGTGCCCGGCGGAAATCATCAGATACATCCCGAACAGGGTGGAAACTGTGAGTACGTAGAACTCTCCCTGCTTAAACGCCGTGTCTTCGCGCTTCATCCATTCGTGCGCCATCAGAAAAACGATGAGTGTGCCTATGTTCAGAACCGACTTTACGATGGTGTGCATGGGCACGTAGTGATACATCCCGCCGAAAGCGTCGGCCGTCTGTCCCGGTATCAGATTGATAAGGGTGTGGAGGGTCATCAGTGTTACAGGGAGTACCGTATTGAGAACCGGAGCTCCGGTTTGCTTGTGAGCGTCCGGGCTCATGAACAAGTCGGCGAGGAGAAGAACGAGCAGGACAACGATGAGCGAAAGCTCTTCCCGCATGTATAGAAATTGTGAATAATCCATCTTTTTGTTTACTGTTTATAGAATAACGATTGATTGCTTGGTTGTTTTCCGATGTTTCCCGGTTGTTTCCGCCGTTGCCTCACAGCAATCTGCTGTTGCCATGATATTCATTTGATGGTGTTTCCCGGTTGTTTCCGTCGTTGCGTCACAGCCGTTCGGGCGGATGCGCGGAGTTGGTTGCAAGCTCCGCCTATGGCTTTCATCCGCAAATCACGAACAACGGTTTCCGACCGCACGGTTCACGGCATCAGTTGCGAAACGACGGGAATCACGCTTTCGCCGATCATCCGGCTCACCCAGAAAGGCGCGAGTCCCAATCCGGCTACGCAGACAATGAGGCAGATCACCGCTACACGTTCGTCCCATGTGGCGTCGGTCAGCTCAAGATGATGCTTGTCGGTGCAGGTTCCGTATAGTATCTTTCCGACCAGTCGCAGGATGTAGACGGCGGTGATGACGATCGATGAGCAGGCGAGAACCGTCAGTGTGCGGTGGAATACATCGGCATTCTGGAACGAACCTACGAAAATGGTCATTTCGGCAACGAAGCCGCTCAGTCCGGGAAGCCCCAGATTGGCAAGCCCGGCAATGACGTAGCAGACGCTGAGAAAAGGCATCACCTTCATCAAACCCGAAAGTTGGCGAACATCGCGCGTATGTGTGCGCCCGTAAATCATGCCGATCAAGGCAAAAAACAAAGCGGTCATCAGTCCGTGGCTCAACATCTGAAGGATAGCGCCCGTCGCCGCCGTCCGGTTCAACATCAGGATGGCAAACAGCACCAGTCCGCAATGTGAAACCGAAGAGTAGGCATTGATGTATTTCAGGTCTGTCTGCACGCATGCGGAAAATGCTCCGTAAACCACGGAGATGCCTGTGAGTATCAGGAATATCCACGCAAGTTCTTGGGCGGCTTCGGGCAGAAGGAACATGGCTATGCGGAAACATCCGTAGCCTCCCAGCTTCATCAGTACGCCGGCGTGGAGCATGGAGACTGCCGTCGGGGCTGAAGCGTGGCCGTCGGGACTCCATGTATGGAACGGGAAAAGAGCCCCCAATACTCCGAAGCCGAGGAACGTGAGCGGAAACCAGATACATTGCTGCTCGAAGGGGATGTTGTGCAAGTGCGCAATCTCGAGTATATTCATCGTTGTTGCCCCCGAACCGGAAAAGATGCCGAGAATACCGATCAGCAGAAAAGCGGAACCGCCCATCAGCATGAGCGTCAGCTTCATGGCGGCATATTCCTTCCGCCCCGACCCCCACACACCGATGAGCAGATACATGGGGATCAACGCTATTTCGTAGAACATGAACATGGTGAACAGATCGACGGAAATAAAGAACCCGAATACGCCCAGCGACAATAACGTAAACCAGAGGAAATACTCTTTGGTGAGCGGTTGCAGGCGCCATGAAGCGAAAGTTCCGGTGAATACGATGATGGAAGAAAGCAGCAGCATGGCTACCGAAATGCCGTCGACTCCTACCGAATAGGCGATGTGAAGCGGTGCGTACCAAAGCGTGTCGGCACGGAAAAGCATCTCCGCCGTATTCCCGGCATGGCGTTCTTCCAGATAAAGGAATGTCAGTATGATGGAAGCGGCAAGCAGTGCCGATGCGCCGGCGACCATCACTCCCCGAATCGCTTTAATCCCCCGTGCAGCCCATAGTGCGGCAAGCATCAATAAGGGGATGAGTACAAAGATAGATAAGAAATTCATCTTGTTTTATTTACTGTTTAGCTATTTACAAATTAAAGAATTAACAGCAGGATCAGTGCCAGCGCCCCGCAGAAGAATACATAAGCGTATTGTTGCACTTGCCCGCTCTGGAATCCGCGTATCTCGTCGCTCACAGCTTCGGTAGCCCATGCGAGGAAGTCGAAGAAGTCGTCTATCACATGACGGTCCCACCATGCGATGGGAGCAGAGATGCAGCGGAAAATGATACGGTGAGTGATAAACCGGTAAACCTCGTCGATGTAGAAACGGTGATAGGCAGCCCGGTGCAACCTGCCGAAGCGTCCGGCAAGGGCATTCGCTAAGGATTGCTTTTCTCCTTTATACATATAGGTTGCCAGAGCTATCGATAGCAGGGCAACGAGGATGCTTGTTACGGCTACCGTGCGGTCGAGGTGGATGTCATAAACCGATCCGTCGGCGCTGATAAAGTGTCCGAAAGGGATGAAGCCGGCCACACAAGTCACGCCTGCAAGGAACAGAAGGGGGAAAGTCATCGTCAGCGGACTTTCATGCGGAGCGTGCCGTTGTTCGCATGGCGAGTCGGTGGCGGGCTGTTGCGTCTTGCCCCAGAAGATACCGTAGTAGAGACGGAACATATAGAAGGCCGTCATGGCGGCGATAACCGTCATTACCCAACCCATTGCCGGACTGTATCCAAAGCATGCCGCAAGAATTTCGTCTTTCGAGAAGAATCCCGAGAACGGTGGGATGCCTGCGATGGCAAGACAGGCAATCAGGAATGTCCAATGGGTGACGGGCATGTATTTGCGCAACCCGCCCATTGCCGACATCTCGTTGGAGTGTACGGCATGGATGATGCTTCCCGCACCGAGAAAGAGCAATGCCTTGAACATGGCATGGGTGAAGAGGTGAAACATGGAGGCCATGTATCCCAACCCTCCGTGATGTGGGTCGACAGAGGTGCAAACGCCCAAGGCCACCATCATAAATCCGATTTGGGAAATGGTGGAAAAGGCCAGTACGCGTTTGATGTCCGACTGGACACAGGCTACGCTCGCCGCATAGAAAGCGGTGAACGCTCCTACCCAGGCTACGATGTGCAGCGTGTCGGGCGCATAGGCGATGAAGAGCGGAAACATGCGGGCTACCAGATATACTCCCGCCACCACCATTGTGGCGGCATGTATCAGGGCACTGACGGGCGTGGGGCCTTCCATTGCATCGGGCAACCAGATGTGCAATGGAAACATGGCGCTCTTGCCCGCACCGCCGATGAACATTAGTCCCAATGCCAGAGGAAGCATTGCCGCTCCTCCGCCGATTAGTGAAACTGTATCGGGTGTGAAACCGAAGGTACCGCCGTAGTATCCGTAAATCAGGATACCGATAAGGAATCCCAGATCGGCGAAGCGTGTAACGATGAACGCTTTTTTGGAGGCGGAAATCGCAGCGGCCTTTGTGTAGTAGAAGCCGATCAGCAGGTAGGAGCTGACTCCTACCAGTTCCCAGAAGAGATACATCTGGAAGATGTTTGTGGCAACAACCAGTCCGAGCATCGACATGGTGAACAGCGAAAGGAAAGCGTAATAACGCTGAAATCCCTTTTCGCCTTTCATATAGCCGAATGAGTAGATGTGTACCATGAGCGATACGGTGGAGATGACGATGAGCATCATCACGGAAATCGGATCAAGCAGAATGCCCAAATCGAAATGCAGCGTCTCGGTGAAAGGAAGCCATGTGAAATTATAAGGTATCAGGGTGGCCAATGTGCCGTCGTCGAGACGCGGAGCGGTGAAGTATTGGAAAGCGGTGAGGTACGAAAGAAGCGTTACCGCGCCCAACACCAGTGTGCCGATTGTGCCCGCCGTCCGGTGTGACATCCGCTTTCCCCCGATGCCTGTGGTGAGGAAAGAGAGAAAGGGAAGGAGAAGTATGAGAATCGTTAATTCCATATCTGTTGTTTGTTTTTAGTTAGTTACCATTTCATTTCATCCAGACTGCGAACCTGAATGCTCCGTATATTGCGGTAAATGTTAATCATGATAGCGATGGCTATCGCCGTTTCCGCCGCCGAAATGGCAATCGAGAACAGAGCGAAGAAGTATCCTTCGGTGTCTTCGGGAAAGAGGAAACGGTTGAACACGGCGAAGTTGATGTCGGTGGCATTCAGCATGAGCTCTATCGAGATGAGGATGGCCAACGTGTTCCGGCGGGTGAGGAATCCGTAAATTCCTGCGAACATCATGACGGTGGAAACCACCAGATAATATTCCATGTGTATCATAAATCAATGTTTTTTGCGTTTTGAAGATTCATATCGGGTCTCTCTTATCGTTTGCGGGCAATCATGATGCCGCCGATGATGCAGGCCAGCAGCAAGATGCTGACTGCCTCGAAAGGCAATACATAGCCGTATTTGTCGCTGCTGAGCAAAGCGTGCCCGATATCGTGGATATCTATTTCCAGCGGTGCAAGGTCTTTGGTCTGTAAGAATTTATGCTTCAGTGTGATGAACAGGACGATAGCCGCCCCGGCAATCATAGAGAAGAATCCTGCAAGAAAACGGCTTCGTTTCAGACGTTCGGCACGGTCGCCTTCTCCGCTGGTGAGCAGGATGGAGAATACATAGAGTACGACGATACCTCCGGCATAGACCATAATCTGTACAGATCCCAGAAAAGTATAGCCCAGCAGGAAGTAAATGCCTGCCGTTCCGAAAAGTACGAAAAGCAGATAGGTGGCCGAACGTACGATGCGCCGGGTGGTGACCGTCATCACGGACATGACGATGATGAATGCGGCTAAAAAGTAAAATATTACAGTTTCGAGTGTTGCTCCCATTTCTTTCTTATGTTTTAATGTTTACTGATTCGTGTTGCCGGATTGTTTTCGGATCCGGCATTTTATAGTGGCAACCGGTGCTTGGTGCCGCATCACTTTTGTACGACTTTGCTGCCTTCGCGGTTGAGTCGCAGTATGAGTTTCGAGCGGTCGAAAACAGCATGTTCGAAGTTCTGGTCGAATGTGATGGCATCGTGCGGGCAGGCATTGACGCACAACTGGCAGAAAATGCACGAGCCTAAGTCGTACTTGTATGCGGCCAGAATCTTTTTCTTCTTGCCTTCTTCGGTTTCAACCATTTCACCGGTTACGCTGATGGTGCCGTTGGGGCAAGCCATCTGGCATAGCCCGCAGGCTACACAGCGGTGCTCGTTGTTCTCATTGTGTGGCATGGTCAGTGTTCCGCGAAAGCGATCGAACATCCGCAGCTCTTTCCGGTTTTCCGGATATTGCTCGGTTATTTTTTTGCGGAAGAACACCCTGATGCTTGTCTTCATCCCGGCAGTCAGGCTGCCGAGGGCCCGTGTCAGGTTGCCGAAATAGGAGTCTTTCTCTTCTTTATATTTCATAATCAATTGCTGTTATATTCGTTTGTTAAAAGTGAAAGCCGAAGGCCACGCAACATGCCATTAATAATAAATTGACCATCGAGATGGGAACCAGATATTTCCATTCCAGACTCAGAATCTGGTCGATTCGCAAACGGGGGAATGTCCATTTGATCCACATCAGCAGAAATACCACGAAGAAAGCCTTGGCGAAGAACCAGATGAAACCGGGAATGCAGTCCATCACACTGTTGAATCCATTGAGTCCGGATACGTGCAGCGGCATCCATCCGCCCAGAAAAACGGTGGTGGCAGCGGCGGCTACGATAAAAAGGTTCAGATATTCCGCCAGATAGAAGAACCCGAAATGCATGCCCGAGTATTCGGTGTGATATCCCGCCGTCAGCTCACTCTCCGCTTCGGGGAGGTCGAACGGTCCGCGATTGCATTCCGCGTTTCCGGCAATGAGGTATGTGATAAAAGCAATCACGGCAGGAATATGCCCTTTGAAGATAAACCATCCGTCGGCCTGATTCTCTACGATTTGAGAAAACTGCATCGTTCCCATCAATACCACCATGGTCATGATGCTCATTCCGGCGGAAAGCTCGTAGCTGATGATTTGCGCGCCGCTTCGCATGGCGCCGATCAACGAGAATTTGTTGTTGCTTCCCCATCCGGCAAGCAGAATACCCACAACGCCTATGCCGGAGGCTGCCAGCAGAAAGAATACCCCTACGTTGAAGTCGAGCACCTCGGCGCCTTTATTGAAAGGAATGCACGAGAAGGTAAGGAAAGAGGCGGCAATCACCATGAATGGAGCGAGGTTATAAAGAAAACGGTCGGCTTCTTTCGGTGTGAATATTTCTTTGGTCAGCATCTTCAACACGTCGCAAAGCACTTGGATGGAGCCCCACTTCCCGACCCGGTTGGGCCCGATGCGGCATTGGAAGAACGCGCACACCTTTCGTTCCATATAAATCAATACGATGGCCAGTATGGCATACAAGGCGATGATGCATAAGCCGATGAGCACGCATTCTATAAAAACAGCCGCTCCCTCAGGCATCAAAGAGAGCAATAAGCCATGTATCCGGCTTGTTATTATACTAAAATCGAACATCTTTTTGGTTGAATGATTAGAATTTGTTTTGTTGCATTACCTGTCTATATCGGGAACTACATAATCCAGCGTTCCGCCAATGGCTATCAGGTCGGCGATTTTGGCTTCCCTGCAAATGGTATCGATGGCTGCCACCAGCGGCAATCCCGTAGAACGGTAATGAAGCCGGTAAGGCATTTTATCCCCTTGGCTTTCGAGGAATACGCCGAACTCTCCGCGACTGCCTTCTACCGCAGCATAATAACTTCCTTCGGGAACGCGGATGACAGGTTTCGTCTTTTCCTGATAAGCGCCTTCCGGGATATTGTCTATCAACTGCTCGATGATGCGCATGCTTTCTTCTATTTCGTCCATGCGTACCATGTAGCGTGCCCACGAGTCGCCTTCGGAATAGACGATTTCTTTGAAGTCTACCTTGTCGTATACGCCGTAAGGCATCCGTTTGCGCACATCGCAGGCCCAGCCCGAAGCGCGTCCCGTGCCTCCGGTGCATCCGAAAGAGATGGCGTCTTCACGGCTTAATACGCCTACCCCTTTGAGGCGGGAACGGGCGATGATGTTTCCGGTGAATATTTCGTGATATTCGTGAATGATACTGCGCAAGTAAGGAATAAACTCCTTCACCCGTTTCACAAAGTTGGGATGGATGTCGGCCTGCACACCACCGATGGTGTTGTAGTTCATTATCAACCGTCCGCCGCATGTCTCTTCGAAAATGTCGAGAATCTTCTCGCGGTCGCGGAAACCATAGAAGAAGGCGGTCAGCGCACCCAAGTCCATTGCCAGACAGGAGTAGAAAAGCAGGTGCGAGTCGATGCGTTGCAGCTCGTCCATGATGGTGCGGATGTACTGTACACGGTCGCTTACCTCGATGCCCATCGCTTTCTCGATACACATGCACAGTGCATGACGATTCTGGTGAGCGCCCAGATAGTCGAGGCGGTCGGTCAGAGCCAGCGTTTGCGGGTAAGTAAGACTTTCGTTCATCTTCTCTATACCCCGATGGATGTAGCCGCAGTTGGCATCGATCTTGCGGATGGTTTCTCCTTCCAGCGATACGCGAAAGCGCATCACTCCATGCGTGGCAGGGTGCTGGGGACCGATGTTGACCACGTATTCCTGCTCGCCGAAGAGTTTCGTCTCTATGTCTTTGATCGTTCCGTCGGGATTCAGTTCGATTTCCTGAGTCGTGTCGAACGTCTCTTCGTTGTCCATACGAAGCGGATTTTCTTTTTCCGGGTCGTTGTCCTTACGCAGGGGATACCCCACCCAGTCGTTGCGCAGGTAGAGGCGACGCATGTCGGGATGGCCGATGAAAAGAATGCCGTAGAAGTCGAACACTTCCCGTTCGTAGAAATCGGCGATTTTCCAAATGTCGCTCACGGAAGGAAGCTCCGGCAGTTCGCGGTTGTCCGTTGCCGTTTTCAAAGCCATCCGCTCGCCGGTGGCTGTCGATTCCAGATGGTAAACCACGCCCAACCCACGGAGCTTCTCCGGATTGTCTTTCTCGTCCGCTACTCCCCAATCCATGCCGGTGAGACTTTCGAGGAAGTCCATCTGCCTCTCGTTTCGCAAGCGCAGCATCTCATCGTGCAGCGCCGCAGGGGATATATATGTAATTT
Organism: Bacteroides pyogenes; assembly: GCF_014196225.1. Classification (GTDB taxonomy): domain Bacteria; phylum Bacteroidota; class Bacteroidia; order Bacteroidales; family Bacteroidaceae; genus Bacteroides; species Bacteroides pyogenes_A. The sequence goes on from NZ_JACIDI010000006.1 coordinate 137,686, forward strand.
CTTGCATGATTGTGACTGTTGTTTTTATTCTTCCGGTTTCTTTTCTTTTCTGTTCGTTCCGCCGAAGAACTTCTCTATCTTCACCTTGCGCTGCAACTGCATCATTCCGTAGTAAAACGCTTCGGGGCGCGGCGGACAGCCGGGAATGTAGACGTCTACGGGCAGAATCTTGTCTACTCCGTTCACTACGTGGTACGATTTCTTGAAGGGTCCTCCGCTGACGGCACATCCGCCTACGGCTATCACGTATTTCGGGTCGGGCATCTGATCGTACAGGCGTTTCAATACCGGAGCCATTTTGTTGGTGATTGTTCCGCAAACCATAATCATATCCGCCTGCCGCGGACTGGCACGGGCTACTTCGAACCCGAAGCGTGCCATGTCGTAACGGGCAGCTCCCAATGCCATGAATTCGATGCCGCAACAGCTTGTTGCGAACGTAAGCGGCCACAGCGAGTTGCTGCGTCCCCAGTTGACAAAGTCGTCGAGTACGCCGAGAGCGACATTGGCCCCTCCGGCGTTGAGTTCCTCGACGAGCTTCTCCAACGATTCGTTGTCGGTAAACTCTTCATACGGAATCGATTTGATTTTCGGTTTTTTGCTTACTTCCATTCCAGCGCTCCTTTCCTCCAGGCATAAGCGAGGCCCAGAACCAGAATAACGAAAAAGAAAAGAATGCCCGCCAAGCCCTGAGGCCCTAAATCGCGCATCACTACCGCCCAAGGGAAGAGGAAGGCGGTTTCTACGTCGAACATCAGAAACAGGATAGCAAACAGGTAGTATCCTACGCGGAATTGCATCCACGATTTGCCCCGCGTCGGTATGCCGCATTCGTAAGCCTCAAACTTCTGGGCATTGTACGAGCGTGGAGAGATGGCGCGTGAAAGCGCTATGACAATCCCCACGAAAGCGATCGCTGTCAGTAAAACAACAACTAATAATGTAAAATTCATAATCTCAACAGTTGTTTGGATGGTATATGATAGGAAATAGCCAATTCATTCTTCGCCTACCGGAGAAGAGACTGATTGACGGATAAAGTCGGGTGTAAAATACAGACGATAAGTGTCGGCTAAACGACGATTTTCCTTAAACCATATATATAATGGTTGTTCGGATGGCGGAAATAAGGATGCGCATGCGGTATGTGCGAAGCTGCCGGAACGGTGAACGTGTCGTATCCCCGAAAACCGGATAGCAACAGCTCCGGGTTTTTGTCTGTAGAGTCATGCGCCATATCCGCATGGCTTATATCGCAAGCCTGAGTGGAGTAGAAATGATAAAGGTGTTGGAAAAGGTTATGAACGGCGTGCTCCTCAGATACGAAGCATTGCTCCTGACGGTAAACCGACGGCACACCTTTGTCGCTTTTTCCCGTTGTTCTGTTGCCAACGGAATGAGTCAGCAAAGCGAGCGCCAGCAATAGCCCATATGTAAAACATTGTTTCATCTTACCTCTATCCCTTTAACGGACGCAAAGATAGAATTAATATCCATACCTTCTGCAATACGCAGGTTGCAAAAAAGGTTTTTTAGCACTCAAATTGATTTAAGTCAATTCCCGGAGGCGAGCATCGGGCGTTGTCCGGTTGCAGGTGCTTTCGGAAAGACTCTTTGTGAGGCATGTGGGCATCGCTGCGCCAAAGTATTTTACCTGTTTTTGTGCCCGAATGTTTGCATATCATATAAAATATCCATACATTTGCCGAAAACCTTGAGCCTTTGAGCATTGTGCGGCTCATGCGGCATTTGCCGCAAAACGCCCGCTCGTAACGCATAACTTAGAGATACCTATGACGACATATCCGATACATTTGGCTTTCACTTCTTTTAACCGTCAACCTTTGGCGGTTCCGGATATTTGTATAACACACACACACACACACACACACACACACACACACACACAGTAGACTTTCCTGACGTACGCGCGCGCGAAGCTGTCGCGGGTACGTCGCCTCATATTACCGTCCTCGGCGGGGATCCCTGCATCCCTGCCGGGGACATTTTCGTTTGTGCGCCCTGCTCGCGTAACTTATTTTTTAACCCCCTAAATACACAAGACTCATGAAACAGTATTTCATTGCAATCTGTATCGTGCTGCTGGCCATGTCTTGCAGCGACGACTCGGGCAAGGGTTCTCTCCCTACGCCACTTGATCCGCCCGCTGAGGCGACTCTCACGCTGATGATTCCCGGCTTCCGCTCCGCCTCCGAAACGCGGGCGGGCGTGCATGAGGAGCAGATAAGCGAAATCGACGTGCTGCTGTTCCGCAACGTATCCGGCACGGAGCGTGTTGCCGCCATGCTCACGGTTCCGGCTACTTCGCTTCACGGCACGGGTACTCCGGGCGAGGCGAGGCTCACGACGAGCATCCCTGCGGGAGAATACTCTCGCCTGGCACTGGTGGTGAATGCCCATACGGAACTGACTGCCGCGGGCATCACCGCCGGTACTTCCGGCTCTTCCTACACCGACCTGCGGAATGTGCAGACCTCCGGGCGTTACGGCAACCTCGGGTTCGGACCTGACAAGACCATCGCCATGTACGGCGAGTACGCTCCCATGGGCGGCATCCAGATCGAGGCGGGCGTACCGAAAGTCTTCCCCGGCACGGTCGGGCTTATCCGCTCGATGGCGCGGGTGGACTTCGTGAATCAGGAGACCTCGCCGGACTTTGTGATTAATGCGGTATTCTTCAACAACGTGGCTGAGAACGGTGCGGTGTATGTATCCCCGACGGCTTACGGTGTCGATTTGGATGCAGGTAGCGGCGGCAGCGGCTACCTTTCACCCACATTGCCTACTTCGGGGCTGACTCCGGCTTCCGGCAGCGATGGCTCTAACGGCTTATTTATCGAATGGGGTCATCAGGCGCACACTTACTACCTGTACGAACAGCCCGCCTCAGGCCCTTCCGCCCTCAGCTATCTGGGCATCACCCGCCCGCGCATCGTGCTCAGGGGTAATTACAAAGGGCAGAACACGTGGTATCCCATCGACTTCACTTGGGACGGGGTGAAGGGTGGCGGTACGGTTCCCTACTTTACCAAGGGCACGCCCATGCCCATCCTGCGCAACCATCGCTACGTATTCACCATCAAGGAGGTGAAGGGGCCGGGCTACTCAACGTGGGAGGAAGCTTTCACGGCTCCCGAGATACTGACCAACCAGAGTTCGCCCCTCACCATCGAGACGCACGTGATAGACGAGGCGTACACCGACGTAACGTTCAACGAACAAGGCTTCCTTGCCGTGTCGCGCACGGCGATGACGCTCAAAGGAGCTCACACCACTGCGAGCACGGACAACAAGGTGGAGGTGCTGACCAACGTCGCGGGTGGATTCCGTGTGTGGTCGTTCGACAACAATGGCACGGAAGTGCCTGCGGGAGGCTGGCTACGCTCGAGCACGGCCGGTGGCGCAGCGAATGCGAATACCACCGTGCAGGCGATTACCAACGGTAAGGGCTTCAAGAACGGGTATCTCGAAGTGCGTGCCGGGCGGCTGTACACGAAAGTGAATGTGGAGCAGCTCGTCACTCCTTTGGAACTCGTGGCGGAGTATAATCTTGCGGGCGGTTTCCTGTACGGTTCTTCTTTCACTTCTTCCAATCCTGCGGGTGCTTCTCCCACCTCTGCCCAGACCGACCTGCAGCTCCGTTGGGCGACGAATCATAACAATGACCAGAGCGGTTATTACAATTGGTACGTGCTCAAGGGGATAACCGAAAGCACATACAACCCGGCAGGCAAGAACCTCTTTAGCGACAGTTTCTTCAGTGCGGGTAATCCCGGACATGGTTATCATTTGCCTTCCCTCCACGAACTGACGGGTGTTTTCTCTTACCAATCTAATGCTGCCTACGCTACTTCTACCGGTGGCATACAATCCGCCAACGAGGCTTGCGAGTTCGGTGGTATCAAGAAGACTTTCACCAATGATTATTATTCTACCGGTAACGGCGTTTGTTATGCTCTCCGCTTCAAAAAGGCTACCGGTAATCCTAATGACGGTTCTCCCTTGTCGGAATTCTCCAAAGCTATCGATGACCATATGTGTTGTGCTTACCGTTACACCCGAATCGCTCCATTAGCACTGAAAGTCGACTGCATTTACTTGGGCGAGGCCGGGGCTTCTTTGAGGCCTCAGGATATCGGCAATGATGCTTGGTGGAATGCTCGTGTTTCCGAGATTGTCACCCGTATCTTCCCTGCCGCCGGGCATATTGAAAGAGCGATACCGTGCAGTCGGGATAGAAGACTCCACGGCAAAAATATCTTCGGTCAATTCTGGTCGGGCACGGAGTTCAACAGTTCTCATGCTCGGGCCGCGTACTTCTACTCGGGGTGGGCTAACACATACGTCCAAGTCTCCAAGCACGCCGGGTTTTCGGTGCGCCTGTTCGCTAATGAATAATCAAAGACGGCGCTTTACTTGTGCGGATGATTTGCTTGAGAATGCAGAGATAATGGAAAGCTCGTCTACGCGGAGCAGGAGCTTGGAGTGAAGGAGAAGAGGCACATGAAACACCCGCAAGGGTACGAAAGGAACATCGTTGCCCAGTGCCGAAGGGGGTTGGCACGGGAGCGACGGATGGGGAGGGAAGGCTGCCGTAAGGGAATCCGGCAGTAGTGGGAGGGACTGAGGGAGAAGGCACACGCCGCACGACACATCCGGCAACATGCCACAAACGATACAAGTATTTTCTCCGGCGGGCGGCGCAGGCTGCCGCCGCCGGTTTTTGTTTAACCTTTAATTTTTACAAGAATGGCAAAAGAAACAATCAAGTATGTACTCAACGGTCAGCTAACGGACAACATGGTGACGCGGGACGTGAAAGACGATAAGATTCTCACGCTCGTGGCCGCCGGCACGGCGGACAAGCAACGGGTAATATCGGAAATCATGGAGATGAACCCGGGACTGGAACGCGAGGTGGTAGAGGCGGTGGTGAATCTGGAGCAACGGGTGGTGACGAAGCTGGTGCTGAACGGGTTTAGCGTGAACATGGGGCTTTACCGGGCGGTGGCTCAATTCAAGGGCGTGGTGGAAAACCGCGCGTGGAACCCGCAGAAGAACGAGGTGTACGTTCTCTTCACGCAAGGGGCTGCGCTGCGCGAGGCGATGCGCCGCACGTCGGTGAACATCATCGGCGAGAAGGGTTCGGCCATGTTCATCGCCGGCGGAATGGGTGCTGCCACGCGCGCAGGAGCCGAAGCGCACGAGTTCCGGGCGAAGGCGGGACGAAACTTCACGCTCACGGGTTCGAAGCTCAAGGTGGCGGGCGACCATCCTGAGGTAGGCATCACACTCACCTCGTCGAAGGGGAAGGTGACGAAGATTACGCCCGACATGTGGGCGGTGAACGACCCTTCGAAGCTTATATTCCTCATTCCTTCCGGACTGTCCGACGGAGAATATACGCTGACGGTGACCACGCAATATGTTAATTCAGGTCGAGTGGGACGGTTGTTGAAGACGCCCCGCAGCGTGAAGCAGACGATTTACTTAGGCGAGGCGCCGGAGCATTCTCCGGGTGGAAGTCCGGGCGGCGGTTCGGGGGAACACGGCGAGGCGCCCGACCCGGCAGGTTGAACTCCCGGCGGCGGGGGAAGAATCCGGCGACGGGTTTTCGGAATCCGGCAGCAGGCTTTTGGAAGTTGGCAGGGCGGACGGAAAGCGGAGCAGCAGGTTGAACGCCTGGCGGCAGAGGAAGAATCCGGCGACGGGTTTTCGGAATCCGGCAGCAGGCTTTTGGAAGTTGGCAGGGCGGACGGAAAGCGGAGCAGCAGGTTGAACGCCTGGCGGCAGAGGAAGAATCCGGCGACGGGTTTTCGGAATCCGGCAGCAGGCTTTTGGAAGTTGGCAGGGCGGACGGAAAGCGGAGCAGCAGGTTGAACGCCCGGCGGCAGAGGAAGAATCCGGTGACGGGTTTTCGGAATCCGGCAGCAGGCTTTTGGAAGTTGGCAGGTCGGACGGAAAGCGGAGCAGCAGGGAAGAGGTGGGTGACGGAAGTCTTCCCCCAGCCCGTTCCGCAGACAGGGCACGCAAAAGTGCGTGCCCTGTCTGCGTTTTTCTTGTCGGACGGCGAAGCAACAAGATTGCCGGGGAGGGGAGAACAGTTGGGCTGCTTCGCACTGCCTAATTAAGGTTACCGATGCATCAACACTGCACGCCCGTCCGCAGCAACGTTGCACGCCCATCCAAAGCAGTGCTGTACGCCCGTCCGCATCAACACTGCACGCCCGTCCGCAGCAACACTGTACGCCCGTCCGCAGCAACACTGCACGCCCATCCGCAGCAACGTTGCACGCTCATCCGCATCAACGTTGCACGCTCATCCACATCAACGCTGTACGCCCATCCGCATCAACGTTGCACGCTCATCCGCATCAACACTGCACGCCCATCCACAGCAAAGCTGCACGTATCGGCAAAGAAGTTTTAGTTTTTCTTCCAGAAATCGGCGTCGAACAGCAGCAGTACGGTGAACAACTCCAGACGCCCGAGGAGCATGAGGAACGAGTGCAGCCATTTTGCCGCGTCGGGCAAGGCGCTCCATGTATAAGCCGGTCCGCATTGACCGAGGCCGGGCCCCATGTTTCCGATGCTCGAAACCACCGTTCCCACAGACTCCATGAATCCTACCCCCAGCCCCATCATGACAAGAATGCTGATGATGGCAATGACCGCATAAAGAAAGGTGAACGCCAAAACGGTGGACTGAACGCCGGATGCGATGACGTGTTTGTTGATGCGCACGGGCAACACGGCGTTGGGATGCAGAATATGCTTGAACTCGTTCTTAGCTATTTTAAAGAGAATCACCATCCGGATACATTTTATCCCTCCCGTAGTGCTTCCCGCACAAGCGCCCATAATCATCACGATGACAAGGCATCCCCAGAGGACGGAGGGCCACAACATATAGTCGGCCGTAGCAAATCCGGTGGACGTGTGCAGGGAGATGACTTGAAACAAGGACTTGCGAAAGGCCTCTTCACCCTCCATCGGAGTGGTGCGGTAGAGCCAGAAAGCGATGAAGAGCGTGAAGAAAGCGACGGATAGGAAATAGAACTTCAGCTCTGCGTCGTGCATGAACTTCTTTATTTTTCCGTTGAAAAGCATGAGCAACAGGGTGAAATTCACCCCCGAGAAGAACATGAAAACCGATATCACGTAGTCGATGTAGGGCGACCGGTAGTACTCGATGCTGGCCTGTTTGGTGGAGAATCCGCCCGTGCTGGTGGTGGTAAAGGCATGGCAGATGCTGTCGAACGTGCCCATTCCGCCCATCATGAGCAGTATGATGAGCGTGCCCGTCATTCCGGCGTAAATGCTCCATATCCACTTGGCGGTGACGCCGATGCGGGGATGAACCTTATCGTGCGTGGGCCCGCTCGCTTCTGCGGCGAACACCTGTATGCTTCCGGCGCCGAAGATAGGCAGTACGGCGATGGTGAAGAAGACGATTCCCAATCCTCCTATCCACTGTGTGGTGGCGCGCCAGAAGAGTATCCCGTGGGGCATCGACTCGATGTTGTCCATGATGGTGGCGCCTGTGCTGCTGAAGCCCGACATCGTTTCGAAGAACGCGTCGGTAATGTCGGGGATGTATCCTCCTATGCAGTAAGGCAGCATTCCGAACAGGGAGAAGGCAATCCACGAGAAGCTGACGATGACGTAGCCGTCGCGGCGGTTGAGCGACTTCTCCGCCCCCCGCCCGAGAAGAAGCATTGCGATGCCCACGCAGAAGGTTATGGCAGATGAAAGCAGAAAGCTCTGCAAGTCGTTTTCTGCGTAGAAAAGCGATACCCCGCCGCAGCAGATAAGCATGCCTGTTTCTATCAGAAGCAGGCAGCCGAGTATCCTGAATATCATTTTCGAGTTGATCATCGGTGTATGGAGCGGTTAATGGAAGAACTTCTCAATCTTTTTAATCATCATGTTGAGGCAGAACACCACCACGTGGTCGCCCGCCTGTATCTGCGTGTCGCCGGTCACCAGAATGCCCTCTCCGTTGCGTATCATTCCGCCGATGGTGACACCTTTGGGCAATCCGAGATCCCTGACGGTATGTTTGGTGATTCTGGCGCCCGCCGGCACGGTGAACTCCGCAACGTCGGCATTGGCGAACGTGAGGCATTTCACGTTGCTCACATCGGCGTCGAGCATCATCTGGTAGATGTGGCTGGCGGCAATCATCTTCTTGTTGATGACCGTACCGATGTCGAGGCTTTCGGCCATGCCGATGTAGTCGATGTTCTCCACTTCGGCAACGGTTTTCCTTACGCCCATGCGTTTGGCCGCCAGACAGGCGAGGATGTTGGTCTCCGAATTGCCCGTAAGGGCTACGAAGGCTTCGGTGGTTTTCAGTCCTTCGTCGGTCAGCAGGTCCATGTCTCGCCCGTCGCCGTTGATAATCATGGTCTTGTCGTCGAGCAATTCGGTCAGACGCCCGCAGCGGGCGAGGTCGCTCTCTATGATTTTCACCTGCATGTAGTCGGGTACGTTTTGCGCCGTACGCACGGCTATGCGGCTGCCGCCCATGATCATGACGTTGCGCACGTCTACATAATCTTCTTTACCGGCAATCTTACGGATATAGGGGATGTACTTGCGGGTGGTGGTGAAGTAGACGATGTCGTGAAGTTTAATCACATCATGTCCGCGTGGGATGATTGTTTCCGTTCCGCGCTTGATGGCTACGATGTGGTAGGGGATGTTGGGTTCTCCGAGTTTGTGCAGGGGAATGTCCAGAATCTCGGCTTTCTCGCGCATTTTGGTGCCGATCAGGATGAGCGCGCCTCCGCAGAACTCCCACCATTGGCGCACCCAACTCATGCGCATCGACGAAACGATTTCTTTGGCGGCAAGCATCTCTGGATAGATAAGGGAGTCTACTCCGAGATGCTCGAAAAACTCTTTGTTGCCGGGTTCGAGGTATTCGTAGTTGTCGATGCGGGCTACCGTCTTTTTGGCTCCAAGGTTGGTGGCTATCATGCAGGCGGTCATGTTCCGGCTTTCGTCGGGGGTGACTGCGATGAAAAGGTCTGCTTCTTTCACTCTCACCTCTTTCAGTCCGGAGATGGAAGAGGGGGAGGCGGCTACCGTCAGGAGGTCGAAGTTGGAGCTGAGCGCGCTCAGTTTCTCCTCGTCGTCGTCTATCAATGTGATGTCTTGGCGTTCGCGGGATAACAATTTGGCCAAATGAGTGCCTACGTTTCCGGCACCTGCAATGATTATCTTCATTTTACTCTTTTTGTGTTTCTGAGTCTGTATACAAATTTATGAACCTTCGGCGAAGCGGTCTTGCTCGTTGTCGCCGGTAACCCGACCGGGCGCAAACAGTTATATACAGGTTTCTTTCTCTGCCTATTTTCCCGTTTCCTGCCGGCAGGATTCTTCTTCGAGCAATGCGTTTGCAAGGCTTTCTTCGTCCAACCCGCACAGCCGGTGCAACTCGGCAACGGAGCCGTGCTCGATGAAGCGGTCGGGGATTCCCATGCGTTTAACCGACGGAGTATAGCCGTTCTCTGCCATAAACTCGAGGATGGCGCTTCCCATTCCGCCTTTCACAGTGCCGTCTTCGACGGTTATGATCTGCCTGAACCGCTTGCCGATTTCGTGCAGCAGATTCTCGTCCAGCGGCTTGAGGAACCTCAGGTCGTAGTGGGCTATCGACTTTCCCGACGCTTCTTCGGCACGGGCAATGGCACGTCCGGCAGCGTTTCCTATCGGTCCTATCGTGATAACGGCGAGGTCTTTGCCATCCTTCAGCCGTCTGCCCGTGCCTACGGGAATCTCCTCCAGCGGACATTTCCAGTCGACCAACACCCCTCGTCCGCGCGGGTAGCGGATTGCGAAAGGCCCCTTGCCGGGAAGTTGGGCGGTGTACATCAGTCTTCGCAACTCGTGCTCGTCCATAGGCGAAGCGATGGTCAGGTTCGGTATCGGGCGCAGATAGGCCATGTCGAACACTCCGTGGTGGGTGGGTCCGTCTTCGCCTACCAGTCCGGCTCTGTCGAGACAGAACACCACCGGCAGCTTCTGAATGGCTACATCGTGTATGATATTATCGTATGCCCGCTGCATGAACGAGGAATAGATGTTGCAAAACGGCAGTAGCCCTTCTTTCGCCATGCCGCCCGAAAACGTGACGGCATGACCTTCGGCTATGCCTACGTCGAAAGCTCTTTGCGGCATTTTCTCCATGAGCATGTTCATCGAGCAGCCGGTAGGCATGGCGGGTGTGACGCCCACAATGTCCGGGTTGAGCTCCGCCAGCTCTGTCAGCGTATCTCCGAACACATCCTGAAACAGCGGAGGCATGCCGTCGGTATTGCTGATCAGGCGTTCTCCGGTTGCCGGATTGAATTTGCCGGGCGCGTGCCATTCGGTGGCAAACTTCTCGGCCGGGGCGAACCCTTTTCCTTTAACGGTATGCAGATGCAGTATCTTCGGGCCGCGCATGTCTTTGATGTCGTGCAGCACCCGCGCCAGATTCTTTACGTCATGCCCGTCTATGGGGCCGAAGTAGCGGATGTTCATTCCTTCGAAGATGTTCTGTTGGCGGGCGGCTATCGACTTGAGGCTGTTGCCGAAGCGTATCAGTGCTTTGCGTCTCTCTTCGTTCAGTATGCCGATTTTCGACAAGGCTTGTGAAGCCTTGAAGCGCAACCGGTTGTAAGGGCTGGAAGTGGTGAGGTTGAACAGATACTGTTTCATCCCGCCAACGCTGCGGTCGATAGACATATCGTTGTCGTTCAGTATGATAAGCAGATTGTTGGGTGTGCTCGAGGCGTTGTTCAACCCCTCGAAAGCCAGCCCTCCGCTCATCGACCCGTCACCGAGTACGGCCACCACATGGCGGTTGTCTTCTCCTTTCTTGGCTGCCGCCACAGCCATGCCGAGAGCCGCCGAAATGGAGTTCGAGGCATGTCCGCAGGTGAAAGTATCGTATTCGCTCTCCTCCGGTGAGGGGAAGGGTCGAATCCCGCCCAGCTTCCTGTTGGTGGAAAAAGCCTCGCGACGCCCCGTCAGTATCTTGTGTCCGTATGCCTGATGGCCTACGTCCCACACGATACGGTCGTAGGGAGTATTGAACACATAGTGCAGCGCGACGGTCAGCTCTACGGTTCCCAGACTGGCGGCAAAATGTCCGGGATTGCATGATACTTCTGCGATGATGTCTTTTCTGAGTTCATCGCATACTTCCGGCAACTGTTCTGCGTCGAGACGCCGCAGGTCATCCGGAGTATCAATAAGATTCAGCAGTTTATATATCGATTCATTCTTCATGATATGAGGATATTTACTGCAAAAGTACGAAAAGTAAAGTAAATCCCGTATTCTTTTGATGATAAACTTTAGAAGGTGCGGGGGAGTGTTCTTTATGACATCCTTTGCGGGAGTATTTTTCTTTCATGTTTGGGCAGCCTTCACCTGCTTGTCCTTTTATGTATCATCGCCTTGCTGTCATGAAAGTGCTGTTGGGCTATCCGCTTTGAAATGATTGGAGGCCGGTTCTATCCCACCGCTCGGCAGCGGAAGAAGTGCATCCTCGCCACATGTGTAAGAATGGGGGCAACGGATATTGGGTCAAGCGAACTAACTGTAAAACAAGCCCGGATGTTTTACAACGTCCTGTTTCTCATCAGTTCCTCAAAGAAAGCATCCCGGTACGAATTACCGATTGCTATTTCGTATTTCTTGATAAAGACATCGTTGTTGTCGAAAGAATCGATATGATTCCTGTTCACGATATATGATCGGTTGATTCTCAGGAAGACGTCTTTAGGTAACAAATCGTGTATCGTCTTTACATTCATGCGAGTAATGATGCGTTGCCCCTCCATTTGGATGATCACATAATCTTTTAGCCCTTCTATAAAAAGAATCTCTTTGAGGTTGACTTTGAAATACCGCCTGTCGGATTTGACGAAGATACATTCGTCTTCGACGTTCTCCATACTCTTTCTCTCTTCGTTCAGGAGCAAGGAGTGGTATGCAATCGCCTTATCTACTGCTTTTCTGAACTTGGAGGCATCAATTGGTTTCACGAGATATCCGACAGCATCCACTTCATAGCTGTCGAGCGCATACTCCAAATAGGCCGTTGTGAAGATAATAAGCGTATGTCTGGGTATACTCCGCGCAAATTCTATTCCGTTGATACCCGGCATCTGAATATCCAGAAAAATCAGATCTACACTCGTTGTTTGCAGATACTCCGATGCTGTTCCGGCACAGTTGAAACACTCCAACAGCTCCAGTTGGGGAATCTGATCGATTAGTTTTTTAATTCCTTTGCGAGCGATCGGCTCGTCATCTACGATAATACATCTCATTGGTTTAATTGTAATTTTACGGTATATGTTGTCTCTGTTTCTATGATATCCAGTACATGGCTGCTTTCAAACAACAAATCGAGGCGACGCCGGATATTCGCCAAGCCTAATCCGCCCACCTCCCGTTCCGTTGGTTTAGAAGATTTGGAGTTCTCGCATTCAAAAAGCAAGCGGTCGCCTTCCTTCCGGAATTTCAGGTGTACGTACGACCGGTTCACATCCGGATTATGCTTGACGGCATTCTCTACAAAGGGGATAAAGAGCAAAGGAGGCACTTCCGTCTTTTCCATATTGCCTTCTATGGTAACGGTATAGTCGAAATTGTCACGACGTATTTTCTCCAAGGCGAGAAAGTCCGTCAGAAAAACGATATCCGCGGACAGAAGCACTTTATCTTGTGTGCTGTCGTAGAATTGATACTGCAACATTCTGTCGAGCTTGTCTAAAATATGGGAAGTGATTTCCGGGTCTTCGTCTACCATAATATTCGCATTATTGATCATATTGAAGAGGAAATGCGGATTGATCTGGTTTTTAAGAAAGCTCAGTTCCGATCGGAATGTCGCCACTTGCAAACTGTTGACTTTCCGATTGCTGATGGCCCATTGCCGAAACAGCATAAACATCGATATCCCTCCCAGAAAAAGGAAAATCGTACACATGGAAGACGCTATACTCAGAAGAATAGCAATGACGGAAGATGCTTGATTCATGACCGTTATGTCGTAAAATAAATCCTGCAAGATAACCATGATAACGATGGAAAAAACTGTAAATAAGAAGACCGATACCGCATAACCGAGCACTTTGTTTTTTGCCAGATACCGGGGAAACAGAACATACACATTGACGTAGACCAGCATATTGAGAAACAGGTAATAGCTGATCCAACCGTAGAAGCGGTTCAGGGTAAGGCTCAGCTTGTCCGGGGCATCGAAAAAGATGCTGACGGATATGGCCAGAATGACACCTTGCAAAATAAGATGCCGATGGATTCCATATTGATCATCCATCACGAACGAAGACATCCGGTTGTCGTTTTCTCTACGTGGTTTCATTGCGATAAATTTATGGTAAGCGCTATCGTTCCCCCGCTTAATTGCAGGGTATGTCTGTCAGGATATTGCAATTCCAGCCTTTGTTTGATCGGCCAAAGGATATCGCAGCCGGGTAGCTCGTTATGATCAGACCGGCACGTAAAGAACAGCGTTTCATCTTGCAGCCTGAAAAACAATTCCACCCAGCGGCTATCGGCAATGACACATTGGACGAGCGACAAAAACAGCATCGGGGAAACAAACGTATTATTCGCCTCTCCGTCCGTCCGAATCCGATATGCAAATGCCGGATGGTTCGACTTCTCCAGTTCAAACAAAACGGCCAGTGCCTGAATTTCCGATTTGAGCAATATCCTCTCCCGATAGCAATCGTATAGCTGGTATCTTAATAATTGTCCCAGTTGCATCAACATCTTCGATGTTTTTTCGGGTTGAGATGCGGCCAATGAGGAAGCATTCTTAAGCGTCTGCGATAAAAACGCGGGAGCGATTTGACCTTTCAGCTTATTCAGCTCCGATTTCACATGTTCACGTTCCATCCGGCCGACTTCTTCATTGCCTTTGATCCATTTCCCGAAAAACAGCACCACGGAGATTCCACAAAAACAAATGGCTGTAACCACTGACGTCGATAGGTTGTCGACCACAATCAGCGGATGGGTGTATGACGTAATCCGATGGGGCAGATTCAATACATTGCGCACCCAGTATTCGCTCCAGACAGACAGAGTGGGCAATACAAGCACGATGACGCACAGGGCGACGGCATAAGCCGTATGTTTTCCCTTCAACAGGAATTTCGGCGCCAGATAGAAGTAATTGAAATACATCGCTATCAGGTAGGTCATACATGAGATCAGACAAACCAGATAGATGCGATTGCCTAAAACGGATTGGCTGTCCCGATAAGCGATAAACACCTGATTAAACGTAATAACAGCCCAAACCATGATAAAAATCACATGCCTGCCGATCCGGTAATTCGGAGCAAACAGAAACCGGAGCATGAAATGATGTTCTTTCATCCGTATCATTCGTTGCAAATATAGACAAATATACGTTAAAATTCTATCCTGTACGTTATGTTGAAGATTGAATTTTTCAATCGTCTGGGCTCTATCGCTCCCGTTTTCAGGTTGTATTCATGTCCGGAATATTCCTTGTATCCGGTAGCATTCATTCCCTTTACGGCAAACTCATGAGACACCTTCCTGCGGTTCATCCGGTAGCTGACCGTATAGTTGGCGAGGAACATGGGAGATAGCTGCTGCGAATAGGCTTTCGTTTCATCATATTGTGTTACTTTATCGGGATGACGTAAGGTCGCCTGCTCGTTTACGGGCGAATGTCGTTCTCCTCCCTGTAATGTCAACCGCAGGTTCACGCTTAGCACGTCCTGCTTATTGCGTCCTGTCATCCATTCCTTACCGATCAACCCATTGACAATATAGTTACGGTTGAACTTCGTGTTATGCCATATCCCGTCGCCACCGGCATATTCCGAATGGAATACGGAGGCCGTTACCATGTAATACAATCCCCGGGTCATATACTTTTCGAGCGTCAGATCTATCCCGTAGTTGCGTCCTTTCCCGGTATTCACTAATGCGTCTTCCACGTAGAAAGTACTGCGGTTGAGCACCGAATACGAGCTGTCTGCAATGACAGGCACATCGTACAGGTATTGGAAGTAGGGCTCAATTTTCAGATTCATATCGTCCGATAGCTTGTGGCTGTACGATAAAGCCAGATGATGCGTTTTCGTAAAATCCAATGCTTTATTTACTAATTTATTCCCCGCTTCCTTTTTCTTCACAAAATACACGTCCAACTTCTCCATCCGGCTATGCAACCCGTAAGCCAGTCCGAACGAGCTTTGAGGCGAAGCCTGCCATTTGATGGCGGCACGCGGTTCAATGGTCCATGTGTGATTCAGCGTAAAGAGTTGCCCGTTCACTCCCAAAGTGGCGGATAACCGATCGTTGATGTGGAACAAAGAACTGGTATAAGCCGCTATCAAGTTCGTATTTCCTTTGCCCTCCGATATGCTGTGCATGGGGTGGGTATAAAAAGGCGACAAGTCGAAATGCATATCATACATCATGTGCGTTACCGTAAAACCCGTTTTATTCGTGTGCTTGGAACTGTACTTCTTATTGAACGAAGAAGAGAGGACAAGATGCGTATATTGACTACTGAAATCAAGGCGCGGCGAAGACTTCATCTCCGAATCGTATATGCTTTCCCATGCGTTTGTTTTGGTATAAGTAGCGGCCAACGTCGTTTTCAATACGCCCCCGTTTTTGAAAGCATAGCGATGGGTAAGCCCGGTAGCCGCAGACGTTTGTTTCATTCTCGAATCTTTCGCATCGTCCGCGTAATCCCATTTGTCGGGGGTGTTGATCTTGGGTTTGACTTTATCGACCAATGCTGTTCCCCAGAGCGAGAACGTGCCGACTTTTTCGGTAGGAAGATGGAACTTGAAATTCAAATCCTGATAATCCAAGGCCTGTTCCTGCTCGCCGGCAGGATTTACCTTGTTCATTAATCCGGTCGTTGAGTAGCGGTAGTTAAACAGGTACGAGGCCTCCCGTTTTTTACTCAACGGTCCTTCGGAAGCCATATCGAGGCCCAATATGCCCGCTTGCAAGGTATGTTGGAACTTTTGACTGTTTCCGTTTCTCAGTTTCATATCGAAAATACCTGAAACCGCATTGTTGTATTCCGCAGGAAAAGCACCCGTATAAAAGTCGGAATTCCCTAATACATTTTTGCTTAACGAGGATAAGATACCACCGCCCAACGAAGCGACATCGGCAAAGTGGTTGGGGTTCGGGATCTCTACCTCTTCCAACCGCCATTGAAGCAGGCTCGGCGCATTGCCGTGTACGGATATGCCGTTACTGCTTACTGCGGGCGATATCCCGGCATAAGAGCTGACCAAACGCGCAGGGTCATCCATGCCGCCCGCAAAACGACCGGCTTCCTCCACGCTCAGCATACGCGCTCCCGACAAGGCCATCTTATTCAATGGCACTTCTTTATTGATGCGGGGCCGAACGACCACTTCGTCCAATTGCAAGACACTTTCCCGCAGTTGAATTTCCAAATATCCTTCTTTGGCCGATGTCAACAGGATTTCTCGAAAAACGGCCGGCTCGTATCCTAAAAAAGTTGCCTGTAAATCATGGCGACCCACAGGGATATGCTTTATTTCGAATCGGCCTTCGTTATCGGTTGTTGCTCCCACTTGCGGCATATTTAACAAACTCACGGTAGCGCAGGCGATGGGTGCTCCCGAAGCGTAATCGATGACAAGGCCACGGATGGTTTGTACGGGTTTATCGTCCTGTGCATACATCTTTGCGCAGCATACGCCACAGAAACTTGCGAATAGGAATAAAATTAGATGTTTCATCATTTTAGGTTTTATATGTTACGGTTATGTATGTCTGAAAAAATCAATCAGCAGAAAGAAAATGCGGTATTGGAACCTCGCGCTTTTCGAGGTTTGCAACTGATGATTCAGCAGATCGGCCAGTGCCTTCAATACGCGTTGCGTCTCCTCTATACGTGTTCCGGACGAACGGGCAATCTTACGGGCCAGAACGCACATATCTTCTTCGGCCTGTTTCTCCCGCATCCTTTCCAGCCGATTCTTCAATCGATAGATATGGTTGAAAAACAGGCTTATCCCGCCGATATTTTCCATTTCATGCATCGACACCTCTTCCAAAGAATCCAGAATACGGATACATGTTCCGGTTGATATCCCGGTGCTGTCCGAAATGGTTTGTACGGTTTCTCTTTTATTCATTTCTTCATGCTTTAGATTCATTCTTTCCTATTTACAGTCACAAAGATAGTCTGTCCATTAAGGTTGTTTGGTTTTAAGAGACAAATACACTTCCTGCTGCGACGGACAAGGTTCTTTCGTATACTAAATTAATCTCTAACTGATGAAAGAACTCCTTCCGGTCAGGAGCAGAAACCCGAGCTGGTCGCAACATCTTCATGCTACAAACAAAAAGCCCCGATTCTTTCGAACCGGGGTACAGCAAGTAAACAAACAACTTTGCTCTTTAAGTTCAAGCGTCTTGCTCTTCGATGAACTCTCCTTTCTCATTTATGAAAACCGTTTCTTCTATGGTGTTTCTGTCTTCTTTCGTTACAATGAGAACAATCTTATATACCTTTCCTGTTTCTTTGTCTGCAACAAAAACTTCTTTGATACCTGCACCGGCACGCTTTTTCGCCAATGCCTCAATGACGGCTTGCGGAAGGTCTTTGACATCCATTTTAACAAACTCGTCTTGCGGTACTTGCGATGTTTGTTCTGTAGAAGGCGTTTCAAATGTTTGTGCAAACATTGCCGTAGTTCCCAATCCCATAATCATTGCTAATGCTACTAATACCTTTTTCATAATCGTAATTTTTTAAAGTGAATAAAAATAGGTTTTGTTCTTATGCCATTTTAAAAGGCAAGAGGCATGCCAATTTATTCTTTTGTGGATAATGCAAAGATAATCAATGGATTATTTCTTTTCAGGGAAAAGTAGGTGTACGAAGAAAGTGTGGAGCTATTACACAAATTGAGGAATTTCTACCCAGAAATTCCTCAACTGTGATGTATCCGGTTCGCATTGTTTATGCGATCCTTCTCGAAAGAGCAGTTTTTCTCGCCTTTCAGTGGTATATGTAGATTGCATTCTTATGCAATCCTTCCAGCACATTCATCTTATAAATCCAAACTGCATGGTGTATGCGGGTTGTATCTTATACGGTCTTTTTGCTAATAATACGTATGGCCGCACTGTAGTTTTCGTATGGAACTGTGATTTGAATACCGTTTAAGCCATCTTCCTTTGTGTCGGTTTGAATATAGGCTTGGTTCAAAAGGGTTTTCACATAGGCAACTTCCCATGGAGTCCCGGAAAATACTCGTACTTGAGAGGTTTGTCTTTTCTTTATCATAATGCTTATTGCTTGTTGAGTTTCAAAAACAGGGCGCAAAAATAAGAGGAAATAATAAGAAAAAATATATCTATTTATTAAAAAAAGTTTTTTATTTACTGCGAAATAGCTCTATGTAAGAAAAAATATTTAGCAGATACTGTATGAATGTGTGAAGATACATACGCTGTGTTGCAATAGCCTGATGGGGTAATCAGAGAGTGTGTGTAAAGAAAAACAGATAAAGATTTTATTGTATCAAGGCAGATGGTATGGGGAGATATATAGCTTGAGCGCAAAATTGCATCATTCGAATTTGTTCTTCTGTGCAATTCTGCGCTCAGGTTTGTTTTAGGCGCATGTGCCGCTAAGGGTTTGTTTGTCTTAGCCACAGCCTTTCTTCTGAGAGGAAGAGCTCCTTTCGTTATTTCTTTATGATTCCCCCGAATCAAGAAACTACGGGGCAGATTCTGAACAACAGCCCGCTTTCGTTACTTCTCTTCGTTCTGTCGAATCTTTGCGGTAACCGAACGACTACCTGCTTTCCACCTGCTCTTTGCCTTTTATCGTTCCGGCGAATCTCTATCCTGTTGCAGCTTAAGAACTATTCCGCCGGAATCGTTTACTTTTTATCGTTCTGTCGAATCTCCACCCGGCGGATTTTGCCGCTTATCGTTTTGGGCAGTTCTTCTACAAACTCGATGACGCGCGGATATTTATAAGGAGCTGTTACTTTTTTGACGTGATTCTGGAGCTCTTTAATCAAAGCTTCTCCCGCCTGCCCTTTATAACTCTTCGCAAGTACGACGGTTGCTTTCACCACTTGTCCGCGAACTTCATCCGGTACTCCGGTGATGGCGCATTCAACTACTGCCGGATGAGTCATCAATGCGCTTTCTACTTCGAAAGGTCCGATGCGGTAGCCCGAACTTTTAATCACATCGTCTGCACGGCCTACAAACCAAAGATATCCATCTTCGTCTTTCCATGCCACATCTCCTGTATAGTAGATGCCGTCGTGCCAGGCCTCGTGCGTACGTACCGCATCCCGGTAATACTCTTTGAAAAGGCCCAGCGGTTTGCCCTTGTCGGTGCGGATAACGATTTGTCCTTGCTCTCCGGCTTCTACAGAACGACCGTCACTGTCTATCAGATCGACATCGTATTGCGGATTGGGCAGTCCCATGCTGCCGGGTTTGGGTTTCATCCATGGCATGGTTCCCACGGTCAGTGTGGTTTCCGTCTGCCCGAACCCTTCCATCAGCCTGATTCCCGTCAGTTTCTTGAAAGTATCGAATACGGCGGGGTTCAGAGCTTCGCCGGCAATGGTGCAATATTTAAGCGGGGAGAGGTCGTATTTGCTGAGGTCCTCGTGGATGAGAAAGCGGAAGATGGTGGGAGGGGCGCAGAGTGAGGTGACCCGGAAGTCCTGTATTTTCTGTAAAATGTCTCCGGGGGTGAATTTTTCATGGTCGTAAACGAAGACGTTGGCTCCCGCTATCCATTGTCCGTACAGCTTGCCCCATACCGCTTTTCCCCAACCGGTGTCGGCAATGGTGAGGTGAAGGCTGTCTTCGTTCAGGTTGTGCCAGAAACTCCCGGTGACGATGTGCCCCAACGGATAAGTGAAATCGTGGGCCACCATCTTCGGTTCGCCCGTTGTTCCCGAAGTGAAATACATAAGCGATATATCATCGTTCGTATTCACGTGTGCGGGGCGTACGAAAGGAGCGGCGTTGCTCACTCCTTGATGGAAGTCTTTGAATCCCTCTGCCCCATCGGGACCTACGCTGAGCAGATGCTTTACGCTCGGACACTCGGGCATGGCATCCTGAATGTGCTGTAAGATGACTTCTTCGCCGGCAGCCACGATCATTTTGATATCGGCGGCGTTGCATCGGTATACAATGTCTTTTTTAGTCAGCAGATGAGTGGCGGGAATCACCGTCGCTCCCAGTTTATGAAGGGCGATGATGCTGAACCAGAATTCGTAACGGCGTTTTAAAATAAGCATCACCATATCGCCCCGCCCGATACCGAGGCTTTGGAAGTACGAAGCCGTCCGGTCTGTATAGTGCTTCATGTCGCCAAACGAATACTGAAGAAAATCCCCTTTATCGTTTGTCCAGAGCAAAGCTTTCTTGTCGGGCTGTTCGGCTGCCCACGCATCTACTACATCGTAACCGAAGTTGAAGTTCTCCGGAACGTTTATCTTTAAGTTTTTGATGAAATCCTCTTGTGAAGTAAAAGTGGTTTGCGCTAAAAATCTTTCTACCATAATTGTATTACATGATTACTGCAAGAAAACGAACGGTTTTACCGTCGAGCGCTTTCATGCCGTGTGGGAGTTTGGAGTTGAAATATATGCTGTCTCCTTGGTTCAATATTAAGTCTCTGCCTTCAATGCTGATAAGCATGCGCCCTTCGAGCACGAGGTTGAACTCCTGCCCGTTGTGGCTGTTGTAAAAGATGGGTTCGTTTTCCGGTTTCGGCTCAACGGTGACGATGAACGGATCGGCAATGCGGTTCATAAACCCTGCTGCCAGCGATTGGTATTTATAAGCCTTGCTGCGTTCGATACTGGTTCCTTTGCCTGCACGGGTGATAAAGTAAGAGCTCATTTTCGGCTCTTCACCGAACATAAGCGCGTCGAGGGCGATATTGTACGTGCGTGCTATTTTTTGCAGCATACTCACTGAGATATCGTAGTCGCCTGCTTCTGCCCGCTTATATTCTTCGACAGAAATATCGCTGTCACGAGCGATGTCTTCCGGAGTCAGCTCCAGCACATCCCGCAATCCGCGGAGGCGTTCTGCTATTTGTCTGATTTGATCGTCCATAATACAGTAAAATAGAGGCAGTGCAACCGATCTGTCCGGAGAATGTTTCCAATCATTCGCCAGATCCGCTCCACTACCTTTGTGTTTTGATATTAAGTTATGAATTTGTTTTTATCTCTTTTCGCGGCTCTTTCTTGCCAGGCAGCTCTTTCAGGCTACGAGAGAGTTGCTTTCATAGCCTTGATTACAGCCGATGAAAATCCGTTGTGCTCCAGTTCGTTAATCCCCTTGATGGTCATACCGCCCGGAGTGGTGACTTTGTCTATCTCCTTACCGGGGTGTGTGTCGTTATTCAGGATCAGGGCAGCTGCTCCTTTAGCCGACTGAGCGATCATTGTCATCGCGTTTTCAGCAGAAAGCCCCATCTCGATACCGGCTTGCATCGAAGCCTGTATATATTTCAGCACATAAGCTATGCCGCATGAGGCCAAGGCGGTGGCAGCACCCATTTTTTCTTCGGGGATTATCATGGGCATTCCCATTTCGTTGAACAGACGGAGGATAAACTCGTCTTGTTCGCTGCTTGTGTTGCGTGCGGAAATAAGCGTCATGCTTTCCCGTTCGCAGATAGCTGTATTCGGAATCACACGGTACATCGGTATTTCCGGCAGCATGACAAAATGCGCCAATTCTTCGAAGCTGATACCGGCTGCCACAGAGATAAGTATCTGCTTGCTTTTCAACTTCAATTCGCGTACAACACTTTTCATCAACGGGGGCTTTACGGCTACGATAACCATATCCGCTCCGGACGCTGCCTCTACATTGTTGTGGGTGGTCGTGATTGCGGGGAATGACTTTTTCAACCGTTCCAGTTTGGCTGCGTCGGGGTCGGATACTATGATGTCCGATTCGGCAATCAAACTTCCATTTGCCAGGCCGCGGGCGATAGAGCCGCCCATGTTTCCTGCACCGATAATGGCTGTTTTCATATGTGCTTGTTTTTTGGTGAATTGATAAAGGCAAAGGTAACGGTAAATTGCGAAAAAACAAACAATCGCCCCGATAAGAAGTCATTGTTTCTATATGCTAAAATAAATTTTCAATGCCGGGTATGGAATCAATGGCTGTTTGTCGTATGAAATCTGCTAAACCGGGAGCATGTTTTTTTGTCTTTTCGGGGTAAAATGATATTCGTCATGCCCGCCATACATACTTGCCGCGTTGTTCATATATACTCAGCGTGGTGGCTATATATAGCTACCGTGGTAGGCATATATACTCACCGTGGTAGCCATATATGTACACCACGGTGGCCATATATGTATACCGCAGCAATCAATCTATATTCGATAAGGTATAGTTTTCAGGTACTTACCATATTCACACATATCGAAGGCGGCTTTTGTCAAAGTGACGCTTCAGGACAAAGTGTCCATTCCTTTTCAATGTTGCCAAAGGTGATGTCTGTTGTTGGGTTTAGGGCTCAGGTACATCGCTTGTCTTTACTTTGCACGATATCACTCTGCGCAATGTATACTTTTCGTCGGACAGATCGGCAACGTAGATATCCCTGTCGGTGATTCCCACTTCAATGACGTATTCTTTTCCCTGTTGGTAGATCTCCGAGAAGCCCTCAATCGGATCTGTGAACCGTTCCCATTCTTTTGCGCCGAACCTGCGAACCCAATATCCTGATGTCTGTACTCCCCCGGGCTTATACCATTCTTCGGAAGCGATGGTCCAAATTTCTGTCCGGTAGTCGTCCTGACATCCGAACATCAACCCTAATAAAAGGGTAATGACTGCTTTCTTCATCATAGTGCTTTCATGTTTTTAAGGTTAGTAAGTTAGAAAGAACTTTTGGTCACAATGCTGATTTTGAGGCGAAACAGCACTTGTTTCAGCATACGGAACAAAGGTATGAAAAAACGGTTTGTCGGAGCGAATTCTATGATTTTTTATACTCTTCCCGATGTTTGAAGCATTTACGAAAGTAGGAAAGCTCTTTGCCGGACATGCCCTTAAAGCAATCCGGCAAAGCAGGTGAGAAAGTCGTCGGCTTCTTCCATGCTGAGGCAGAGCGGGGGCAAGAGCCTGAGCACATTAGCGCCGCTTGCTCCGGTGAATACGTGCTTCTCGTAGATAAGCCTGCTGCGCAGTTGTTTTACGGGTTCTTCAAATTCGACTCCGATCATTAATCCTCGTCCGCGCACTTCTTTGATTTTCGGGAGCTTGCGAAGTTCCTGCAACAGATATTCGCCTGTTTGCGCAGCGTTTCTCATCAGGTTTTCCTGTTCCATCACATCTATCACGGCAAGGCCGGCGGCACATGCCAGATGATTGCCTCCGAAAGTTGTCCCCAACTGTCCGTATACGGGAGTGAACATCGGGTTTATCAGGACACCTGCCATCGGGAATCCGTTTCCGATGCCCTTGGCTACTGTGATGATGTCGGGCTTGATGCCGCAAAACTGATGGGCAAAGAATCTTCCGGTG
Organism: Bacteroides pyogenes; assembly: GCF_014196225.1. Taxonomy (GTDB): domain Bacteria; phylum Bacteroidota; class Bacteroidia; order Bacteroidales; family Bacteroidaceae; genus Bacteroides; species Bacteroides pyogenes_A. The sequence goes on from NZ_JACIDI010000006.1 coordinate 161,329, forward strand.
CGTCCGTATCCGCTTTGAATTTCGTCCAGAATCAGAATTGTTCCGGTCGAAATACAGCGTTCGCGAAGTGCCTGTATGAATTCTGCGGAGGGAATCTGTACGCCGCCCACACCTTGTATGCCTTCGATAATCACCGCACAAACATCGCCTTTGTCCAGTTCGCGCTCCATACACTCGATGTCGTTCAGCGGGAGATAAGTGACATGTCCGTTACGGTTGACCGGAGCGATGATGGCGGGATTGTTTGTAGCCTCTACCGCCAGTGAAGTGCGCCCGTGGAAAGCCTTTTCGAATGAAACGATCCGCGTGCGTTTGTTGTGAAACGAGGCCAGTTTGAATGCGTTCTCGTTGGCTTCGGCTCCGCTGTTGACAAGAAACAACGAATACTCTTCGTAGCCCGACAGCTTGCCCAACCGTTCGGCGAGCTGTTGTTGCAGCGGATTGATCACCGAGTTGGAATAAAAACCGAGCTGCGATACCTGTTTGCTGATCATTTCCACATAGTGAGGGTGGCAGTGGCCGATGGAGATTACGGCATGCCCTCCGTAAAGGTCGAGATACTCCGTGCCTTTGTCGTCCCAGACTTTGCTTCCTTTTCCTTTTACTATGTTGACGTCATACAAAGGATATACGTCGAATAAATTCATTTTTTACTGATTAACGTTTATACTTCAATGTTGTGTGCCGTACTGCCACAGCTGCATCGCGTGCGAAGGTCTCTCGTCTCTGACACATTGTCCGCATTGCTTTTGTACGTATCTCCGCAACTCGTTACGTGCAGAGCCGGTTGCTTCCGCCCAAAGATGTTCGTGCTTCTGGAAAGAAAGCCGAAAAGAGACAGTCGATTGGCGCACGCCCATGGCGTGCATACCGGCCTCCTTCCCGAGGGTCTTTCTTTTGATGGTGTCAGAAAGCGCTCGGCTTCAGCCGCAGCCCGACGGTTTCTTCGAGATTGAACATCAGGTTCATGTTGTGAACAGCCTGACCGCTGGCTCCTTTCAGCAGATTGTCGATGCAAGAGATAACGAGCAGTTTGTCGCCATGCTTTTCCAAGTGAATCAGGCATTTGTTCGTATTCACCACCTGCTTCAGGTCGATATTTTCTTTCACGATGTGTACAAAAGAGTCTTTTTCGTAATATTCTTCGTACATGCGCTCGATTTCTTCGATGCCGACTCTCGTTTTCACTACGATTGTGGCGAAGATCCCACGCGGGAAGTCTCCCCGATAAGGGATGAAGTCGATTTCTGCGTTGAAACTGTTTTGCAGTTGTCTTAGCGATTGCTTGATTTCGGGAATATGTTGATGATCGAAAGCTTTGTATACGCTGATATTATTGTTCCTCCAGCTGAAATGTGTGGTGGATCCGGGTTTCACGCCTGCTCCCGTGCTTCCGGTAATTGCGTTGACCGCCACGTCGTCTTTCAGCATCAGGTTCTTCGCCAGCGGGAGAAGCCCCAACGAAATGCAGGTGGCGAAGCATCCGGGATTTGCCACGTGCTTTGCCGTGCAGGTAGCGCGCCGGTTCAGCTCCGGCAATCCATAGATGAAATCGTGATCGTCGCTTTGTATGCGGTAATCCATCGAGAGGTCGATAATTTTCAGGTTCTCCGGCAGGTTGTGGCTTTCCAGAAATTTTCTTGTGTCGCCATGAGCCGTACAGAAGAAAAGCACATCAATCATGTTCAGGGGCAGTTCGTCTGTAAATACGAGGCTGGTTTCCCCGTACAGTCCTTCGTGTACATCCGTTATTCTTTTGCCCGCATGGCTGTTGCTGTGTATAAATACGATTTTGGTTTCCGGGTGGTTGAGCAACAGACGGACCAGTTCGCCCGCAGTGTAGCCTGCTCCACCAATAATTCCTGCTTTTATCATGTTATTAGTTTTTAAGTTTACTCCATTTATAATTCCACGTCCTTGTGGTTGTTGTAATAGACGCGAAGCGGGGTGGAAGTCACTTTGATAAAGCCTTTGGCATCTTCCGCCGTCCATCCCTTCTGCATCTCTCCGTATTCTCCGAACTTGGTTTTTACCAAATCGTCTTCCGACTCCACACCTACGGTGGAGAAGGAGAGAGGACGCAGCTCGAGAATCGCCGTGCCGTTCACATTACGCTGGCTCTCTTGCAACATCGCTTCAATGTCGCGCATCACCGGTTCGAGATACTGGCTTTCGTGCAAGAACATGCCATACCAATTGGCTACCTGATCTTTCCAATATTGCTGCCACTTGCTTAATGTATACTTTTCGAGGAAACGGTGAGCGCCGATGATAAGCATCGGAGCGGCGGCTTCGAATCCTACGCGCCCTTTAATGCCGATGATTGTATCGCCCACGTGCATGTCTCGCCCGATGCCGTAAGCCGAGCCTATCTCTTCCACTTTCAGAATCGCTTGAATGGGATCATCGAATCTTTCGTCGTTCACGGCTTTCAGTTCACCTTTCTCGAAGGTGAGGCGCAGCTGTTCGCTACCCTCTTTCTTCACGTGCTTCAGATAGGCGCTTTCCGGCAGTCCCTGCGCCGAGTCGAGAATTTCTCCTCCGCAGATGGATGTTCCCCATAAGCCAACGTTGTAGGAGTATTTCAGTTTGGTAAAGTCGGCATGGAAGCCATGTTTGTTCAGATAGTCTATTTCTTCCTGACGGCTCAAGGCCATGTCGCGCGTCAATGTGATGATTTCTACGTTCGGAGCCAGTACGAGAAAGGTCATATCGAAACGAATCTGGTCGTTTCCCGCTCCCGTAGATCCGTGGGCAATGGCATCCGCCCCGATCTCGTTGGCATATCGTGCGATGGCCAGTGCCTGAAAAATACGTTCCGAACTTACGGAGACCGGATAAGTGCCGTTGCGCAACACATTTCCGTAGACCATGTATTTCAAACTCTTTTCGTAATACTCCTGCGTTACGTCCAGAGTGACGTATTTCACCGCGCCCAACTTGTAGGCATTCTCTTCGTTGGTCTTCAGCTGTTCTTCACTGAATCCTCCGGTGTTCGCACAGGCGGCGTACACTTCGCAGTCCTTTTCCCGGGTGAGGTACATGACGGTGAACGATGTGTCTAACCCGCCGCTGTATGCAACCACTACTTTTTTCTTCTTTTTTTCCTCCATAGTGCCGTATTTCTTTTCCTTAAAAAAATTGTCTCTCTTGTTCTCTTTTAATGTTTTTCGGATCCATCGGATCGTACAACATAGCCGTGCATATGCAGAATTTTCGCTCCTTGGCCATCAATATGGAATGATTGACGCATCCTTCGCATCCTTTCCAGAAAGCGTCGTCGTCGGTCAGCTCGTTGAAAGTGACAGGCACATAGCCCAACTCCGTATTCATCTTCATCACCGCCCCGCCCGAAGTCAGACTGAATAGCTTCGCTTTCGGCCACCGCAACCGTGCCAGCTGGAACGAAGCCTGCTTGATACGTTTGGCGAGTCCCAGTCCGCGGAAGTCCGGATGAACGATCAGCCCCGAAGTGGCTACATACTGCTTGTTCCCCCACGATTCGATGTAGGTGAACCCTGCAAACGTTTCTTCGTAGAGCGCAATGATGGCTTTTCCTTCTTTGATTTTGGTTGTCAGGTATTCGTGTGTGCGTTCGGCAATACCGGTGCCACGTACAGCGGCAGCCTGCCGGATGGTTTCTAAAATAGTGTCAACATAAACCTCATGTGAGGCGTCGGCTACCATAACATCTATTTGTTGAGTATCCATTTCTCGAGATATAAAACGAAGTATGGTTTATTTAATGTCCGGAATAATTAAAGACAGGCTGCGAAGCAATGCGGCATGTGTAATTCCTTCTTTTAGAACAAGCATGATGGTGTCGTCTCCGGCCACGGTGCCCAGAATCTCATCGAAAATCTGCGAATCGATATCGTAAGCCATGCTGCTGGCATAGCCGGGGCGGGTGCGTATTACCGCAATGTTGCCGGAAAACTGAAGTGAGATGAATCCACTGCTGCGCAGCATTTCGCCGGGAGTTTGTTCAGTAGCCCGCTTGTACATGATGTCGTTGGGCAGCACATATACGTATTTACCGCTCATGCTTGCCGCTTTGGCTACTTTCAGTTGCTTCAGGTCGCGAGAGAGAGTAGCTTGTGTCAGCTCAAAGCCTTCTTGCTCTAACTCTTGCAGCAGCTCTTCTTGAGAGCCAATCTCCTGGCTGGAGATAATCATCTTGATGGCATCTAATCGGTCTGCTTTCTTCTTCATTGTATAATTATTCTGATTGTTGGCGCAAAAATATGCAATATCTTCGAATAAAATACATAAAATCATTCCTTTTTTGAATAAATCAATTAAAATGAATGATTTTTCCGATAAATATTCAAAAGTATTTGAACACTATGCTATAATATATACAAAAAAGTCACACAAAGGGTTTTCTCTGCCTGGTTAAAACTTTTGCGGACTTCATTCTCAAAGCTATTTTCCTAAAATTAAATCTCTATTTTTCTAAACGAGATATTGCCGGATAAGTGTGAATGAAAGATACGGAGGAACATTGATTCCGAACTTCTTCTTGACAATTTGAAATGTGCTTTACAAGTATCTCAGGTTTTCTGTTTATACAAGAAAGCCCGCCGATTGGTGTAGATTGCGTTTGATGCCATTTATACCTGTCGGTCGGGTTTCAATGATGCCGCCTGTGGGCGGGACTGAATGGGGGTGTCGCCAAATATCTGCATACGGATGCATCACCCGGATTTTCTTTTGTTGTTTTCGGATAAGGGTGCTGCGTGTCGGATAACGATCAGTTGTGTACCAATGTGCCTATTCCTTCGCCGGTGATTACTTTTTTCAGGTTTCCCGGCGTATCCATATCGAACACAATGATAGGCAGGTTGTTTTCTTTACACATACAAGTGGCTGTCAGATCCATCGCTTTCAGTCCACGGCTTAATACTTCATCGTAAGTGATGTCGGCAAATTTAGTGGCAGTAGGATCTTTCTCCGGATCGGCAGTATAAATTCCGTCTACCCGGGTGCCTTTCAGCATTACATCGGCTTCGATCTCAATGCCTCTGAGTGAGGATCCGGTGTCTGTGGTGAAGAAGGGATTACCCGTTCCGGCGGACATGATGACTACTTCGCCGCTTTCCATATATTCGATGGCTTTCCATTTACTGTAAAACTCACCGATAGGCTCCATGCGTATGGCGGTCAGCACGCGTGTTTTTACTCCGACGGCCACCAATGCGGAACTCAGAGCCAGACTGTTGATAACGGTTGCCAGCATGCCCATCTGGTCGCCTTTTACACGGTCGAATCCTCGTCCTGCTCCGCTCAGTCCGCGAAAAATATTTCCTCCGCCGATTACGATGCCTATTTGTATGCCTTGTTCGTGAATCTCTTTAATCTGGGTGGCATATTCAGCCAGTCTCTTTTCGTCAATGCCGTATTGCTTTTCTCCCATCAGGCTTTCTCCGCTGAGTTTCAGCAGAACTCTTCTATACTTTGCCATATTTTCTGATTTTTTGTTTAAGACAAAGATACAACAGAAAAATGAAAATGGAGGCAAACTGTTTGAAGAATGTTGTGGAGTGTCGGTTCGGAGATTGCTTGCCACGGATAGTTATACGTCGGTTGTGCTTAAGATTCGCTTTCCGAGTACGGTTTGTGCAATGCCCCGTGCCGAGAGGTAGATAATAAAGGCAAGCCAGAGGGCATGGTTTCCCAGAAAGGAGTTGAAAGTGTAATATACGGCGAAGAAACCGCCGGTGGCAATGAACATCGAATAAAGCATGCCGCGCGTAGCGGTAGCACCGATGAAGATTCCGTCCCATAAGAAAGCAGCGAATCCCGCTATGGGAATGATTATGGCCCAATAGGAATACTCTTCGGCCGCATCGATCACCGACCGTTCGTTGGTGAGTAATTCTAAAAGGAGGTTTCCGCCGATGGCATACAGCAGAGTGAAGCTCGAAGAAAGTCCAATGCCCCAGCGGAAGAGTTGCCTGACAGTATTCCGAAGTGCAGTCCGGTTACGCGCACCGATATGTCGCCCCGCTAACGCTTCGCCCGCATAGGCAAATCCGTCCATGACGTAAGAGAAGAGAGTGAATAGCTGCATAAGCAATGTGTTGACTGCCAATATGATTTCTCCTTGTGCTGCTCCCACCGATGTGAAAAACAGGGTGACGATAACCAGGCAGAGCGTTCGGAGAAAAATATCCCGGTTTACCTGAAAGAAACGGTACATGGCTTGCTTACGTATCACTTCCTTCCAATATGTTTGTTTGCGGTGGATGCGGTAGTAACGCAGACAGAGCCAGATAGCCATAAGGAATCCCGCATATTGGGCAATAAGCGTTCCGGCAGCTACCCCTTCTACTTTCATGTGCAGCAGATAAACGAAACAAAGACTGGCGAAGATGTTGATGATGTTTTGAATGATGGCGATGTACATGGGAAACCTCGAATTCTGCATGCCGATAAACCAACCCGCAAAGCCGTAAAGCCCCAGTGTGGCAGGAGCTCCCCAAATACAGATACGGAAATAGACTGTAGCCAGATTTCTTACTTCTTCAGTAGTTTGTATCAGTATGAACGCTATTTTCAATATCGGATATTGAAAGACAATCAGGAGGAAAGAAATAAACATTCCCACACCGACAGCACGTAGCAGCAGACGGATAGTCTCGTTCAAATCGTGCTGTCCGTATGCCTGTGAAGTCATTCCGCTTGTACCCATACGCAGAAATCCGAAAATCCAGTAAATGATATTGAACAGCATACCTCCTACCGCAATAGCTCCGATATAAGCCGGAGCGCCCAGATGTCCTACGATAGCGACATCGATAAGTCCTAAAAGAGGTACGGTAATATTGGAAACGATTGAGGGGAGTGCAATCTGTAAAATTTGCCTGTTTATGGTAGTTTGTCTTTTTTCTGTCATCTTATTGCAACGCTTTTCGGGTGGAGATTGTTCTTTTCGCAGGCAAAGGTACATTTTTTGTGTTTTTATTGTATCTTTGTAGCAATCAAAGAATTAATAAAATAAGATAGAATAAAAGTATGGGAAACGAAGATTTTAACCTTGCGAAACTCTCGATGAATGAGTTGGCAGAACTTGTAGAGCAACACCTTCAGGCAATAGATACATGTGAGCCTCCTCTTGATTTAAGCGCATTCCCCATTATTGAGAAATATCTCAAGACATTGCGTACTCGGGCGGGTGAACTGAAAGAAGCTCTTGCCGCAATTCCCAAAGACAGTGTGTCGGAAAGTATCTTGCTCGCCGATCGTGCACGCGATAAGGCCCTCTCGGTCTTTCGCAGGAAGATGCAAATGTTTGAACTCACTACAGACCCCAATGAAGAAGCGGCCTACAAACAGTTGAACGAGATGTGGAGCAAGTATGAAACGCTGGCTTATATGAACTTTCAGGTGGAAACGGAGGGAATAAATGAATTGGTCTTCAATCTCACTACTTCCCGCTTTTCTTCGCAAGTAGCAACATTGAATTTGGAACCGGAAGTGGAGCAGATGCGCACGGACAATGAAAATTTCAAGCGGGTATTTGGGCAAGACCCGGAGCGGAGTGAAGCAAAGATCTCTTATGATGCACGGGAACTCTACCATACTTTGATTGAAAATTACAAACGCTACCGTGAATATCTGCATACATCGCTCGAGGCGCATAACGAGCTTGTGGTGAAAAGAATCGTAGGATTGTTGTAATTTTCGGATACTTATAACATCTTTTTATTATTCAAACAGTTGTTTATTCATAAGAAAACAGTATATTTGCTTGTACACTAAACTATTAACTTATGGAAACATCTATGCGAAAAAAAAGAGTTGGCTTAAGGACGCGGATTAAATCTCTGTTCCCTGCCATTATTTTGTTGTGTGGACTTACGATTCTTTCGATTTCCTGCAACGATGACGATGATTCTCCTCTTCCTCCCGCAGTAGAGAAAGTTGTGTTGGTATTCGGAGTGGATCAGGGTGAAGGTGGGCTTTCGGCTATACCGGTTCCGGAAGATAAGGTCTCAGGGACGGTTAAACAATTGGAATCTCCGGCGGAAATTGTGAAAGGCACAAAAGTGCATTTTATTGCCAGTCATTCCAAGTCGTGGACAATCAAGTATTGGAAGATTAATGGAGTCCTCATTCGTTCGGTAGAACCGGAGCAGATTTTTCTTATCAACGAGCATAAGGATGTTCGGGTTGCTTTCAAACCATGGAATGAAATTCAGCCATTAGAGTCTGCTGCCGAATAAATGGAATAAGTTTAAATAGACTGAAATCTAAATATCCGTTTCAGTCTTTTCTGAAAAAATGCAGATTTGCACTAAAAGGGCGGGTTATCTCTGTCGTGAGAAGTGCATATCTGCGTTTTTTGCATTCTTTGTTTTCAGTTTTATATTTTGTTTTTTATCTTTGCATATTTCAAAATCAAGTAGCTATATATCGGATTATGAAGACCTTAACTTTCATTCTTTTTTCTCTGTTTTCGGTGCCTGTAATGGTAGGGGCACAGTCTGTCGATGAGATGCTGTCTAAAGTATCTGCTGCTATTGAAGCAGAACAACAGAGACAGGCAATCAGTTATTTTCGTCAGGCTGTCAAACTTAAGATAGAACGGTCGGAGATGTTCTATTGGACAAATGTGGATAAGAACAATGCTATGGCTTCGAAGTTGGCTCATGAGTTGGCTGAAGGATATAAAAAGAATCGAAATTACGATAAGGCCTATTTATTCTATAGAGAATTATTGCAGAAACAGCCTGATAATGTAAACTACTTGGAGAGTTGTGCTGAAATGCAAGTAGGGCGTGGGCATGAGAAAGAAGCAGTCAGAATATACGAACAAATATTGCAGTTGGATGCCGATAATCTGGCTGCGAATATATTTTTAGGTAATTATTATTACTTGATGGCAGAAAAAGAAAAAGAGCAATTGGAAAATGAGTATAAAAAACTTTCTGCTCCTACAAGAATGCAGTATGCCAGTTACCGTAACAAGATGTCACAGCTTTTTTTAAATGGCTATCAGCGCGCCCGCGTTTCTTTGCAAAAAGTAGTATCAAAGTTTTCGTCTACGGAGGCGCGGAGAACATTAGATAAAATCTCTGTTATAGAAAAAGAGGTGAACCGATGATATTTGTGGTTCACCTCTTTTTTAAAAATTTATTTTATCATTCCGATCTGTCGGGTTTCAGGAACCGGCAGTGTTGTCAGTCTTGGTTGCTCTATTGCCGACCGTGTGCTGCCCCCCATCCTAAAGGGTTTCCCTGTGATAAGACTGATAGCTTTTCCGTATAATGGTTCGTCTTCAGCACCGAATTCTTTGTATCCTTCAAACTCTCTGCCTCGAGGATTATTCTCATTTATAATATGGTCGGGGTCGAATCCGTTCTCATAGGCTCCAAAGTCTTTGGCATTATAGGATTGAAAAGTGATAGGAAAGAATTCGTAGGTTCCCGCTTTAGTTGTGAACTCGGTTCCTTCCATTCCTACGTTTTTGCCGTTTGTCCGCTCACCGATGAGGATGACTTCTATGTCTATACCTCTTAATGAATTAATCACAAGCTCACTGGCTGAGGCTGTCTGCCCGCTCACAAGGCAATAGACCTTGGATAAGTTCACCGCCCCTTCAGCAAGCGAAGTGTTCAGATTTTTGTATGTGGAGTATAAAAATGGGTCTGTTTTCTTTTTGTTGCCGATTGCTTTCATTCGCTCCTCATTGTATCGGTATGAAGAAAACACCTCTCCCTCGTATGCGCTCCCGGCAATGCAACTGGAGATTAATTGAGCGGATATTACATGCCCTCCTCCATTGTAGCGAAGGTCAAGAATGAGGTCCGTAATGTTTTCTTTTTTGAATTTCTTGAATACATCGAACAATTCCTGATCGAATCCGGCATCGAATTTGCTATATACCAAATACCCGATTCTATGCGAATGGTTATTCTTTACATGACTGTAAATAACAGGATTCACTTCTATCGGGCCGGAGTTGATGTTATAAACTCTTCCGTCTTTATCGGTCACTTGTTGTGTAGACCGGGAATCACCGGCTATCAAACTGATATATATATCCTTCCATTCTTTTGTAGAAATCGACTCTCCACCGACTTTATGTATTTCCATTCCTCGTTTCAAGCCGGCTTGATCTGCCGATGAACCGGGATGTACTCCTTGTATCACAAAGAACCATTTTGATGAAGAGAGCTCTTGCACAGGTTGCAATCCGACAAAACCATAGCTGTATTCTTTCTCTTTTTCTATCTTATCTTTTCCTGCTCGGGTATTCGAGCGTAAATCCGGATCAAGCTTACGTATATAGGAGTATAATGAATAATAAATCTTTCCGTCAATTCCTTGATAAACTTTCTTATCTAAATTGTTTGTTCGCATGCTTCCGAGTGTTTCTTTCACAAAATCATCGTAGGCTAAGGTAAAATCAGGAGTAAGAGTTTTATACTCTTCATTCCATAAATACTTTTCTTTTAGATAGTTATTCACAAGATCATTTATTTCCCTGTCTTTATCCTCTTCATTAATCTTTATTTTGACTTTAAAACTGCTTTTGGTGCTATAACCGCTTACGCGAATGGTAATGATTGCTTCTTTATCCGATGAGTTGTGCGTTCTTATGATTAGCGTGTTTTTTCCTGCTCCTCCGGAGTTTTTATTGAGTGACACTAATGCAGTGGAGCTGCTTTGAGCAATCCAACTGGCCTTTGCCGTAAAGGCAACAGTTTTCTCTTTTCCCGCGGGGATTGTATATGTTTGGCCTTCGACCCATTCCTGCTCTGTAATTCCGTTGCCTTGCAGTGTTTCATCATCTTTACAGGAGATTAGAATAACTGTCAGCAAGGTAAGCAAAATGCCGGATAATTTATAAGATATTGTTGTCATTGGGTTAAAACAATTTTTAGATAACAAAAATAATTGCCAAAGATAATGCTTAATTTGATAGTTGTATGATGTTATATTGATAAATATTCTACTTCCTTAAACATATATCCTCTCTTTGTTAAGTTTTTATCTTCCAGAATCAGCTTTCCTTGAGGTTCTACGTTTATTATTCGTGCACAAAACTCTCCGGTAGCATCTTTGTACGGATAGAAACCTTCTTTTCTGAAAAGTGCTTCTTTATAACGTTTCTCGATTGAGTCGACATTATTCATGCATAGCTTCCGATAGTAAGACTGAATCCGGAGCATGATGTTTCTCAATATGTCAATGGTCTCGTATTGTTTTTTTGTAATTTGGAATAATGAAACAGGATTTGGGGCAGAACTGTGGAAAGCCTCTTGGTTCACGTTGAGCCCAACACCTACAATGCTTCGGCAGAGGTTTTGTCCCATCAGATCATGTTCGATAAGAATGCCTGCTATTTTTTTGTTTTCCCAATAGATGTCGTTCGGCCATTTGATGGAAAAACCCTCCGTATAAGTATCCAATTCTTCTTTTATGGCTAAAGATACAATCTGGGAGATAAGGAATTGTCGGTTCGCTTCGAGGAAATCAGGGAAGATGACAAAACTGAATAATAAGTTTTTTGAATCATCCGATTCCCATGAATTACCCCGCTGTCCTCTTCCTGAGGTTTGGAAATCGGACAGAACGGTAGTCCATGCCTCTACGCTTTGCCGATCACATAATTGTTGAATCCATGTATTCGTAGATATAGTTTTACTGAGATGTATTAACGGCATAGGGAGCGATTCATGCAATGGCATCATATTCAGTACGCAATTTTTTGGTGAATTTCTTTATTACTTCTTCGTATGAGTGGTCTATCAGTTCTTTCAGCAGTACGTCGTTTACATCTTTATCTAATCGGACGTTGTTCCAATGTCTCTTATTGAAATGATAGGCACCCTCAATCCCTTCATAATGCTCGCGTAAATCAATGGCACGTTCCGGATCGCATTTGAGAGCTACGGAGTTGGCTTTTTCGAGATCGATAAGAGCAAACATTTTGCTCATTACTTTCATAACCAAAGAGGTTTCATTAAATGGAAAAGATTCGGTGACGCCTTTTTTTCTCAGGCAATATTCTCTGACAGATTCTATGTTCATAAGTGTTTCTTAACGTTTTAGAATAAAGGTGGATAAAAAGCTTCTTCTATGTGTTCTATTTTAAAGTTTGCTTTATCACCTATTAGAGTTATTATATCGAATTGTACCGGAACATCGATTTGAAACAATTTCATATATGTGTCAGTGGCGCGTACAGTCCGCCTTATTTTCAATGCACCCACTGCATCTTGAGGAAGAGCGAACTGTGTGTCTTTGCGGGTTTTCACTTCCACAACGATCAGTTTGTTATTCTTTTCTGCTACAATGTCTAACTCCAAATGCCCTCTTCTCCAGTTGCGGTGAAGAATAACATAGCCTTTCTTTCTCAGGTAAAGGGTTGCAGCGTCCTCTCCTGCTTTCCCCAAATCATTATGCGCTGCCATGATTGAATATTTATTCTGTATCTTTTATATATATATAAATGGCTATAATTTAGACTCATCATTGCAAATTTACTGTTTTTATTCTTTGTTTTTTAAGAAGTAAAAGTAATTTTGCAGAAGATATGAAAAAAAAGAGTCGAAGAAGCCCCAATTTATATCCGGAGTGTGTCAAACGCGAACGCCGTATGAGTATTTTGCTGAGTGAAGATGAACAATTAATCGTTGATCGCTATTTGGCAAAATATAAGATAACAAATAAATCGCGTTGGCTGCGCGAAACGATTTTGATGTTCATCCACAGAAATATGGAAGAAGATTATCCGACTCTTTTTGGTGAACATGATATGAGACGTTAATATGATATTGGATGACGCATATTTTATGAAACAAGCCTTAATAGAGGCCTCGAAAGCTGCCGAAAGAGGGGAGGTTCCTGTGGGGGCTGTGATTGTTTGCAAGGAGCGGATCATTGCCCGGGCACATAATTTGACTGAAACGTTGAATGATGTGACGGCCCATGCTGAGATGCAAGCTATTACTGCTGCCGCCAACGTACTTGGTGGAAAATACTTAAATGAATGTACTCTTTACGTAACCATAGAGCCGTGTGTAATGTGTGCGGGAGCTATTGCCTGGGCACAAATGGGGAAACTTGTATTTGGCGCAGAGGATAAGAAACGCGGATATCAAAAATATGCAGCTCAATCTTTACATCCTAAAACGGAAGTTGTTAAAGGAGTATTGGCAGAGCATTGTACTGCATTGATGAAAGACTTTTTTGTCGATAAAAGAAAAAGATAATTTCTTTTATTATGAAGAAGAGTCGTCCTTTATTTCTTCAAAATCCACATACTCACCTTCGTCTTTGCTGAATATTTTTTTCTGGTTTTGTTTTTCCTCACCATCAGAAAAATCATTCACCTCATAATCGTAATATCCAGAATAAGATTTTGCTTTTTTATTTGCATCTTGATGGGTATTTCTCTGTTCAAAGTTTGTATGCTTATGTCGGGATGAATTGCGGCCGAATCCCAAAATAGCTCTTAGAATGGTTATTATGATAGATAGTCCGAATAAGAGAACTATAAATAAAAAGAAGAGTAGAAATAAAAGTATACTCATGAGACTTTAGCTTTGATATAATACACGATATAGTTTATATCTACAACATTCGTGCCGGAATTTTGTTTATTTCTCTTTTCTTGTCAGAAGAGAAAGTAGAACATACCATACGATAATTGATGCAAAACCGCTTATCCCTAATAATGCAAGGAGAGGTATGCACCCTATCAGAAAAATGAAGCTGATTTTATTGTCCTGCCAAGAGAAGTTTTTGAACTTCAGAGAGAACATAGGAATCTCCGATACTAACAGCCAAGAAGAGAGACATACCAAAAATAATAAATAAAAAGGATGGCAAAAATCGGAAATAAGAAAGGAGTGTGTTCCTACTGCCAAAGCTCCCCAAAACAATGCATTGGCAGGGACTGGAAGCCCGATGAAGGATGTGGTTTGCCGTGTGTCGTTATTGAATTTGGCTAAGCGTAGAGCCGAAAACACAGATATAAGAAAAGCTGCATATGGCAGGTGAGAAGCCAAAAAGGTAATGCTTGGTGGATAGTACATTTCTTTGAAAATGGAAAAAGCAATCAATGAAGGGGCAACTCCAAAACTCACATTATCAGCCAATGAGTCTAAATCTTTTCCAATGGAAGAGTGTGCGTGAAGCAGGCGAGCCAGCATTCCGTCAAAGAAATCGAAAACGGCACTTAAAATAATAAAAAGTAAAGCCAAATCATATTGGGATTGGAATCCCATAACACAAGCGATACAGCCCGAAAAAAGATTCAAGCAAGTAACAGTGTTTGGAAGATTTCTTTTTATAACATGTGTCATTCTCGAAATTAATTATTTGAGTTTGGCAATAACCGTTTGGTTACCGGTTGTCAGTTGTCCCATAGAAACGCAAACTTCTGTACCAAGAGGCAGATATACGTCTACACGAGAACCGAATTTGATGAATCCCATGTGTTCGTCGATATAACACTCTTCGCCTGCTTCGGCGTAAGTTACGATTCGGCGTGCTATAGCACCAGCGATTTGGCGGGTCAGTATCTCCGTTCCCTCCGGTGTTTCGATAACAATAGTGGAACGCTCGTTCTCGGTGCTGGCCTTTGGCAACCAAGCCTTCATGAAATTACCGTTATGATGGCATACCTTCTTGATTGTTCCGTCTACGGGATACCAGTTGGCATGAACGTTTACAATGCTCATAAAGATTGAAATCATTAATCGGCGATCATGGAAGTATTCATTTTCTTCCACCTCTTCTATCACTACAATTTTCCCATCTGCAGGAGCCACGACGATTTTTTCGGTTTCTTCACCGAAGAAACGGATGGGGCAACGGAAAAAGTTAACCATCAACAAATAAAACGAAATGCTGATAACTAACACTGTGTAGAAAGGTATTTTGCAGTCCATCCCCCAGTAGAAGGCGGCATTGATCAATAACAATAACAGTAGGCTACCCGCTAATATATGTGTTCCTTCGCGATGAATGCGTATCTTTTTTAATTTTTTCAGTCGGCTCATGTATGCTCTTTAATGATATTTGGTGCAAAAATAGAGTTATTTTAAAGAATCAGCAAGTAAATGGGGATAGAAATAAGAGTGTTGATAACTTTTTGGAGATTATTTTGGTTTATAATGGGGGAGGCAGTAATTTTATGGCATTAATTTATCTACTTATCAGTATTATTATGCAGGATTTTGTCCATTTACATGTTCATACACAATATTCTCTTTTGGATGGGCAGGCTAGTGTCAGCCGCTTGGTTGACAAAGCCATGCAAAACGGCATGAAAGGAATTGCTGTGACCGATCATGGAAGTATGTTTGGTATTAAGGAGTTTACTAACTATGTTAATAAGAAAAATAGCGGGCTTCAAGGAGAAATAAAGGCACTGAAAAAGAGGCTTTCAGCATTGGAAACCGATACACTGGAATGCGACGACGAGAAGAAGACGGAGATAGATATTTGTAAAACAAAAATAAAAGAAGCAGAAAACAAACTTTTTAAGCCCATAATAGGGTGTGAGATGTATGTGGCTCGCCGTAGGATGGACTTAAAAGAGGGAAAACCTGATCAAAGTGGCTATCATTTAGTGGTACTTGCCAAGAATAAGCAGGGATACCATAATTTGATCAAATTGGTATCGCATGCGTGGACGCGCGGTTATTATATGCGTCCGCGTACCGATCGTAGTGAATTAGAGAAATATCATGAAGGCTTGATTGTCAGCACTGCTTGCTTGGGTGGTGAAATTCCACGTCGGATTACAGCCGGTCAGTTTGCAGAAGCTGAGGAAGCGATTCAATGGTATAAAAAAGTATTCGGTGATGATTTCTACCTTGAGATGCAACGCCATAAAGCTACTGTTCCTCATGCCAACCATGAATGTTATCCGATGCAGGTGAAGGTAAATGAACATCTGATTGAATATTCTCGGAAATTTGGCGTCAAGCTAATTTGTACGAATGATGTCCATTTTGTTGATGAGGAAAATGCAGAAGCTCATGACCGTTTGATTTGTCTTAGTACGGGTAAAGATTTGGATGACCCTACACGTATGCTCTATACTAAGCAGGAATGGATGAAAACGCGTGAGGAAATGAATGAGATATTTGCCGATGTGCCTGAAGCTCTGAGCAATACATTGGAGATTCTGGATAAGGTGGAATATTATTCCATTGATCATGCGCCTATCATGCCGACTTTTGCCATTCCTGAAGAATTTGGAACGGAAGAAGGATACCGTCAGAAATATACGGAAAAAGATTTGTTCGATGAATTCACACAAGATGAGAACGGACATGTGGTATTGAGTGAAGAGGAAGGACAGAATAAGATTAAAGGATTAGGTGGGTATGATAAATTATATCGTATCAAGCTAGAGGGCGATTACTTAGCCAAGCTGGCATTCGATGGAGCCAGAAAAAAATATGGAGAACAATTGACTGATGAAGTGAAAGAACGTCTTAACTTCGAATTGTATATAATGAAAACAATGGGATTTCCGGGCTATTTCTTGATTGTGCAGGATTTTATCAATGCGGCGCGTGAAGAATTGGGAGTCTCTGTTGGTCCTGGACGTGGTTCTGCTGCAGGATCTGCTGTCGCCTATTGCTTAGGAATAACTCAGATAGATCCTATTCAGTATGATTTGCTTTTTGAGCGCTTCCTTAACCCCGACCGAATTTCGTTGCCCGATATTGATGTTGACTTTGATGATGATGGGCGTGGAGAAGTGCTTCGTTGGGTTACGAATAAATACGGTCAGGAGAAGGTGGCGCACATTATTACTTATGGGACTATGGCTACGAAGCTTGCCATTAAAGACGTTGCGCGTGTACAAAAGCTTCCGTTGGCAGAATCAGACCGCTTGACTAAGCTTATTCCGGATAAGATACCGGATAAGAAAATGAATCTGAAGAATGCGATTGAATATGTACCAGAGTTACAAGCGGCTGAAGCTTCATCCGATCCTTTGGTCCGGGACACGATTAAGTATGCTAAAATGCTTGAGGGAAATGTGCGGGGGACAGGAGTACATGCTTGTGGAACCATTATTTGCCGGGATGATATTACGGATTGGGTACCAGTAAGCACTGCAGATGATAAGGAAACGGGTGAAAAAATGCTTGTCACTCAATATGAGGGATCGGTGATTGAAGATACGGGGCTTATTAAAATGGACTTTCTTGGGTTGAAAACCCTTTCTATTATTAAGGAGGCTGTTGAGAATATTCGTTTGCGGTATGGGAAGACGGTTGATGTCGACACAATTGATATGAATGATGAGGCTACCTATAAACTATATAGTGAAGGACGTACTATCGGTACATTCCAGTTTGAGTCGGCAGGAATGCAGAAGTATTTACGTGAATTGAAACCTTCTACATTCGAGGATTTGATTGCTATGAATGCTCTGTACCGTCCGGGTCCGATGGATTATATTCCCGACTTTATTGATCGTAAACATGGACGTAAGCCCATTGAATATGATATCCCCATTATGGAGAAATATCTGAAAGATACATATGGCATTACCGTCTATCAGGAGCAGGTGATGCTTCTTTCACGCTTGCTTGCCGACTTCACTCGTGGGGAGTCTGATACTCTTCGTAAGGCGATGGGTAAGAAGCTACGTGATAAACTGGATCACATGAAGCCTAAGTTTATCGAAGGGGGAAAGAAGAACGGGTACGATCCGAAAATGCTGGAGAAGATTTGGGCAGACTGGGAAAAATTTGCTTCTTATGCTTTCAATAAATCGCACGCAACTTGCTACTCTTGGGTCGCTTATCAGACAGCCTATCTGAAAGCCAACTATCCGCCTGAGTATATGGCTGCAGTGATGAGCCGGAGTTTGTCAAACATTACGGATATCACTAAGTTGATGGACGAATGTAAAGCGATGGGTATTCAAACTCTTGGGCCAGACGTGAATGAAAGTAACCTGAAGTTTACGGTAAACCACGAAGGCAATATCCGTTTTGGATTAGGTGCAGTGAAAGGTGTAGGAGAGGCTGCTGTGCAAAGTATTGTGGACGAGCGTCAGAAGAATGGACCATTCAAGGGGATTTTTGATTTTGTGCAGCGTGTAAATCTGAATGCCTGTAATAAAAAAAATATGGAGTGTCTAGCTTTGGCTGGTGGTTTTGACAGTTTCCCGGAATTGAAACGGGAACAATACTTTGCTGTCAACTCCAGAGGTGAGGTTTTTCTGGAAACGCTGATGCGGTATGGGAATCGCTATCAGGCAGATAAAGCCTCTGCAGTCAACTCTCTATTTGGTGGTGAAAATCTGATTGATATTGCAACTCCTGAAATTCCTCAAGATGTGGAAAGGTGGAACGACCTTGAACGCTTGAACCGGGAACGGGAGTTAGTAGGAATCTACATTTCCGCCCATCCGTTGGATGAGTTTTCTATTGTGTTGGAGCATGTATGCAATACACGTATGGCAGAACTTGATGATAAAGCGGCGTTATCAGGACGGGAAATTACTATGGGAGGCATCGTGACCAGCGTTCGTAAGGGTGTTAGCAAAAATGGAAATCCGTATGGGATAGCTAAAATAGAAGATTATTCCGGTTCGGCTGAGATTCCTTTCTGGGGAAACGACTGGGTTGCTTATCAAGGCTATCTCCATGAAGGTACCTTCTTATATATCAAGGCGCGCTGCCAGCCGAAACAATGGAGGAAAGATGAATTGGAAATTAAGATTACCTCTATCGAACTTTTGCCGGATGTGAAAGAAGAGTTGGTACAAAAGATGACTATTCTTATTCCTTTGTCCGTGTTGAATTCAGCTTTGATTACCGAGCTTTCTACTTTGATTAAAGACAGTCCCGGCACGACCGAGCTTTATTTCAAAGTAACCGATGACACGGATATGAATCGTATGCATATTGACCTGTTTTCGCGTCCGGTGAAGCTGTCGGTAGGCAAAGAGTTGATATCTTATTTAAATGAACGTCCTGAACTGGGATTCCACATTAATTAATTATATTTGCAGTGTGAACATTATTATAATAATGGCGTTATATTCATATATTAAAATTATAAAAGAATGGCTTTAGAAATTACAAACAGCAATTACAAAGAAGTGTTGGCCGAAGGTAAGCCCGTGGTTATAGATTTTTGGGCTCCTTGGTGCGGTCCTTGCAAAATGGTAGGTCCTATCATTGAAGAATTGGCAGAGGAATATAAAGGACAGATAGTTGTCGGAAAATGTGATGTTGATGAAAACGATGAAGTCTCTGCTGAGTACGGAATCAGAAATATTCCTACGGTACTATTCTTCAAAAACGGTGAGATTGTAGACAAGCAGGTAGGTGCTGTGAGCAAATCCGTTTTTGTGGAAAAAATAGAGAAACTGCTTTAAGAAACCGGATGCTTTTTCTGTATTTACGTATCACTTAATGCTTAAAGACATGGGATTGGAAGATGATTTTTTGTTGGCGGATGCCGATGATGAAAAAACAATTGAGTTTATAAGAAACTATTTGCCCCAAGAACTGAAAGAGAGATTCTCGGATGACGAATTGCATTATTTTATCGATTTGATTGATGAGTATTATTCGGAAAGCGGAATTCTTGATGTACAACCAGATAAAGATGGCTATGTGGAAGTGGATTTGGAAGCAATCGTGGCATACGTCATGGAAGAGTCCCGAAAAGATGGAATGGGGCAATACGATCCCGAAGATATTCTCTTTGTAGTTCAAGGAGAAATGGAATATGCAGAGTCTTTAGACGAAGAGGGAGACTGATTTGTCTTTAGCTTCATATCCATTGTAAGAACACATAATCTGATTCAGCAAGGCTACTTCAAAAAGATAAATGAGGTAGCCTTGTTAATTGCTGAAAATAGATGCCTTTGTAACCTTGATATGTTTTCCCTCTCTAGCCATTTGTGAGTTTTGCCGAGATGTCATTCTGCTAATTCTCTGGAGAATGAATAAGGTGCTTCTTTCTCTTTTGTCCCTCTGTCGTGGCTCGGGTGGTCGCTCATGCTAACGAAGATCGTTCCTCCGTTCAAGAGATCTTCGTGGCGGAAGAAGTTCTTGGTATAATTGTTTCCGTTCCACTCCATCGAGTCGATGTAGACATTCTCTTTGCTGTTTTCCGGCGCTTCGATGGTGAGCTTCTTTCCGTTCTCGAAGTGCAGTGTGGCTTTTCTGAACAAAGGAGCGCCTGCCACATACTCGTCCGTTCCCGGGCAGACGGGGTAGAACCCTAAAGCGGAGAACACGTACCAGGCCGAGGTTTGTCCGTTGTCTTCGTCGCCACAATAACCGTCGGCTTGCGGAGTGTACATGCGGTTCATCACTTCACGCAGCCAATATTGAGCTTTCCACGGCTGGCCGGCATAATTGTACAGATAGATCATGTGCTGTATGGGCTGGTTGCCGTGAGCGTAATTGCCCATATTCATCACGGTCATTTCGCGTATTTCGTGAATCACTTGTCCGTAATAACTTTCATCGAAGAGAGGCGGTACGGAGAATACGGAGTCGAGCATGGCGACGAACATCTTCCTGCCGCCCATCAGGTCGATGAGCCCCTGCGGATCGTGGAATACCGACCATGAATAGTGCCAACTGTTTCCTTCGGTGAAAGCATCGCCCCATTTCAACGGCGAGAAGGGAGCCATAAACGTGCCGTCGGCATTGCGCCCGCGCATCAGCCGGCTCTCTTTGTCGAATACGTTTTTGTAGTTCATCGCGCGTTTGGCAAAAAGAGCGATTTCCTTTTTCGGGCGTTTCAGCTCCTTTGCCATGCGGTAGATGCACCAGTCGTTGTAAGCATACTCCAGTGTGCGGGCGGTGTTCTCATTGATTTCCACATCGTAGGGCACATAGCCGAGCTTATTGTAATACTCATGTCCCAGCCTTCCGGTAGAAGATACTTCGGGATGTACATTCTCCGTTCCGTGCAGCAGTCCTTCGTACAGTGTCTTCACATCGTCCACTTTCACGCCTTTCAGATAAGCGTCGGCCAATACGGAAGCCGAGTTGTTCCCAATCATGCATCCTCTGTGTCCCGGACTTGCCCATTCGGGAAAGAAGCCGCTCTCCTTATAAGTGTTGACGAGTCCTTCCTGCATCTCTTTGTTGACGGAAGGATACATGAGGTTGAGCAAGGGGAACAGGCAGCGGAACGTATCCCAGAATCCCGTATCGGTGTACATGTATCCGGGCAACACCTGCCCGTTGTAAGGGCTGTAATGAACAGGTTCTCCGTCGGCATTGAGTTCGTAAAACTTACGCGGAAAGAGTAACGACCGATACAGGCAAGAATAGAAAGTGCGGTATTGGTCGGTCTCCCCGCCTTCCACCTCAATCTTTCCGAGCACATCGTTCCAAGCCTTTCTCCCTTTTTCGCAAATCTGCTCGAGGTTGTCCGTACCCAGTTCCCGCATATTGCGCTCCGCTTGCTCCAAACTGATAAAAGATGACGCTACCCGGGCATGCACCTGCTCGCCCCGGCGAGTGTGGAAGCCGATAATGGCTCCGGCATGGTCGGTAGTCTGCTCCGTTTGCTTCTCTTCGATGGTTCCGTTATTCACGGTAGCACGGTAAGCAAAAGGCTTATCGAATTCGATGATGAAGTAGTTTTTGAAGTTTGCGGGTACGCCTCCGCTGTTGCGGGTGGTATATCCGATGATTCTTCGCTCTTCCGGCATCACTTTGACGTACGAGCCTTTATCGAACGCGTCGACTACGATGTACGAATGCTCGCTTTCGGGGAAAGTGAAGCGGAAGATAGCTGCACGTTCCGTAGGGGAGAACTCCGTCACTACATCGTGTTCTGCCAGATATACCTTATAATAATAAGGAGTCGCTTCTTCTGCCTTGTGCGAGAACCAGCTCGCGCGCTTCTCCTCGTCGAACACCGGTTTGCCTACCACAGGCATGAGGGAGAATTGTCCGTAGTCATTGATCCAAGGGCTGGGTTGATGCGTCTGTTTGAATCCCCTGATCTTGTTGGCGGTGTACACATACTGCCAACCGTCTCCCATCTTTCCTGTCTGGGGCGTCCAGAAATTCATCCCCCAAGGGCGTGCGATGGCGGGATATGTGTTTCCTGTGGACAACTCGAATGTCGATTGTGTTCCCATCAACGGGTTGACATATTGCGTCAGGTCTTTGGCTTGGGTGATAACCGTCAGACCGAGGAGATACATACTAAGTAAGATTCTTTTCATGCTGTATGATTTATGATAAATACTTCTCTGTTTTTTTGTTTTAAGTTGGCAGAGCAATCCGTTTTCTCAAAATTCTGATGTGCAGATTGGCTCTTTTGCTTTTTCTTTTGAGGGCTGACTGTATGAGCGGTTACTGTAAAATCGTTTTTTTGGCTTCATGATTTTGCTTCCCACTTGTTTCTTTTTTTCCCCGCTTTCGAGCTTTACTGTGTAGCCGGTTGCAGCAGATCCGGGCTTGTGAATGGATATAAGCCTGCTTATGCTTACCGATAATTGCATCGGAGCTGATTTCCGAGTTAATGCTTCTTGCCCCATTGCGTCGGCCGACTGCTCATTCTGATTTCCATCGTTCCTCCGCCGGCAATGTCCGCGTGGCTGAAGAACGGAGTCGTCAACGGTTTCCCGTTGAGTACAACACTTTCGATGTATTTGTTGGTTTTCGTATTGTTCTCTACAAAGATATGGAATGTTTTCTTTTCAGGCAGGCGAATCGTCACTTTGTCGAAAGCGGGACGCCCGATGGAGTAGACCGGTTTGCCGGGACACACTTGATAGAAGCCCATAGCATTGAGCACATACCATGCTGACATCTGTCCGCAGTCCTCGTTGCCCGAAAGTCCGTCCACACTGTTTGCATACTGGCTGCGGAACACACTGTCCACCAACTCCTGTGTCCGCCACGGACGGTCGACATAGTTATAAAGATGGATGATGTGATGGCTCGGTTCGTTTCCGTGCGCATATTGTCCGATAAGCCCCGTTATGTCCGAAGAAGTGGTTTCCCCTTCCAATGCAGAGTCGGCGGTAAACAAAGAATCCAGTTTTTCGACGAATGCTTCTTCTCCTCCCATTAAAGAGACAAGCCCTTCTACATCGTGCGGAACGAACCATGTCCACTGCCAGGCTGTTCCCTCGCAATAATCATCGTTACGGTGGGTCGAAGCGCGCGGGTTGAACGGAGTACGCCAGTTGCCTTTCGAGTCGATACCGCGCATGAAGCGGGTAGACGGGTCGAAGTAGCGTTCATATCCTTTCGCAAAGCGGCTGTACTTCTTTTGATTGGCGGTGTCGCCCATGGCTTCGGCAAAGACGGAGATGCACCAGTCGTTGTAGGCATACTCCAACGCTTTGGCCACAGCCTCGTTGTCCCGGTCGCAGGGCACGTATCCGATGGCATTCTTCCAATACTTGGCTTCAGGCATCAGATGCGGAAGCACCAAAGCGGGGCATTTGATGCCTGCGGTGTCGTATTCCGCCACACGAAGGCAGGCTTTGTAAGCTTCTTCCACATCGAAGTCGCGGTAGCCTTTCATGTAAGCGTCTACAATCACGGGGACGGCATGATAGCCTATCATCGTGCCTGTATAGTTGCCCGCCAGTTCCCACATCGGAAAGACGCCCCCTTCGCGATGCTTGCTGATGAGCGAACGGACGAATTGATTGTTCAATTCGGGCTCGATGATGGTCATCAGCGGATGCAGTGCGCGGAACGTATCCCATAAGGAAAATACGGTGTAGATCGGACGGTCTGCTTTCGTCTGTCTCACTTGCAAATCCATTCCGAGGTAGCGTCCGTCCGCATCGGTAAACAGGTTGGGGCTGATGCCCGTGTGATAAAGGGCGGTGTAAAACACTGTTCTTTCGTCCTTGTCCGCTGTGCTGATGTCTATTTTCGAAAGATAAGCGTTCCATGCCGCGCGTGCGTCCTTTCGTACCCGGTCGAAGTCCCACTCCGGAATCTCGTTTTCCACGTTCTTGCGCGCGCCTTCCATGTCTACTGCGGAAACGCCGACCTTGACCAAAACCTGTTCATCCTTTTTCGTGTTGAATTGTAGCAGCGCTTTGCATTGCGGCAGACGCTTGCCGTTGTCCATCGTTACGGAATCGGTGATAAGCGTACAGGTGAACGGTCTGGAAAACTTCGCATAGAAGTTGATGTATTGGTCGAACGCCCAATAAGTCGTCTTTTTGCGTCCGCGTATCTCGGTATCGCTGACGATTTCGATACTCATTTCCGAGTTGGTCTGTCGTTGCAGGCTGTAATCGAGGTCGAGAATAAATCCCGCTTCCTTGCTCTCGGGGAATGTGTAGCGATGGATGGCGCCCCGCTTCGTGGCGGTAAGTTCCGCCTTCACTCCGTAAGTGTCGAGGAATACGGAATAATATCCCGGCTCTGCCGCCTCATTCCGGTGTGAAAAGGTGGAAGCGTATGCCAAACGTTGGCTGCTCGGGTCGGTTGTCAGATAATGTTGCTTGCCTGTGGTAGGCATCAGCAGCACATCGCCGTAGTCGCAGCAACCCGTCCCGCTGAGGTGGGTATGCGAGAACCCGTTGATGGAGGAGTCGGAATAATGATAGCCTGAACAAGCGTCCCATCCGTCGATACGAGTGTCGGGACTCGGCTGAATCATGCCGTGCGGAACCACTGCTCCGGGAAACGTATGTCCGTGTCCGCCGGTTCCGATAAAAGGGTTTACATACGCGCAGTAATCCGGCTCGCCGACCGGAGCGTTGCAGGAGCTGAAGAACAAGAGTCCGCCCAGACATCCCATAAAGAGTTTTTTTATTTTCATGGTATATGATATTATCCGTTTGCAGGTTTTGAAGTTGCTACATTTATATAGAACAAGGTTTTAGGGTGCCGAAATCGGGAAGCCTTGTTTCTTATTCCGTATAAACTCTATTATAAAAGACAATCCGAAAGGCTGAAACGCTAAAACAGCTCTTTCTGTTTTTTATATGTATATTGGAAAACGGGAGTAACCGGAATTTTTCTTTCGGTAAACTTACATCCTACATTGTAGAAGTATGGTTTCTACTTGCCGTCGGGTCTCCTTTCTGCCCAAGAATTTACAGACGAACCGCAGCATGGCTTTCACGGATGTAAAGTTCTTTTGGTTGATTGCCTCTCAAGCCCGGTGTAGCGAGAACCTTTTCTGTCTTGAATGTAAAGTTCTTGTAGTTGATTGCCTCTTTCTTTCCATTGAAGCCGAAGGAACGGCTTTTATTTTCCGGCGGGGCTGCTTCCCATTTCAAACTCTACGGTCGCCCCGTTCATGATTTGCTCATGAGTAAGGAACGTCTCTCCGTAGGGGTTCCCATTCACTTTCACAGACTGTACGTATATGTTTTCTTTGCTGACATTGGGGGCAAGCACGGTAAAGGTTTTTCCGTTGCTCAGGCGCAACCGCAGTTCAGGAAACAGGGGAGTGCCTATTTCGTATTTCCCGCTCACCGGATTCACCGGATAGAAACCCATCGCGCTGAACACATACCATGCCGACATCTGCCCGCAGTCTTCGTTGCCGCAAAGTCCGGCGGGAGTATTGCGGTAAAGCTCGTTCATCACCTTTGCCACGTACTCTTGTGTGCGGTGAGGCTGCCCCACCGCATTGAAAAGGTAAATCACGTGGTGTCCCGGTTCGTTGCCGTGGGCATACTGCCCGATCATCCCCGTACTGAAAATGGGCAGTTCGTCATCTGCCGACGGATGATAAGTGAACATGCTGTCGAGCTTTTGCGCGAACCGCTGCCTGCCTCCCGTAAGTTCTATCAGCCCGTTGATGTCGTGCTGCACCGACCAGAAATATTGCCAGGCATTGCTCTCGCAGATATGCGGAGTGTATTCGTCCGCTTTGAAAGGAGTGATGAAAGCTCCCTTGTCGTCGCGCGGCTGCATGAACGAAGTGGCGGGATTGTACACGTTGCGATAGTTTTGCGAACGCCGGTAGAACTCTTCCGCTACCTCTTTCTTGCCCATTTTACGCGCCATTTCGGCAATGCAGTAATCGTCGAAGGCGTATTCCAGTGTCCGGGAGAGCGACCAGTTCTCGGTATTGTACTCATCTTTTATGTTGTAAGGAACATAACCCAGCTTCTTGTACAGACCGATACCCCGGTATTCGTCGATGTTGGCGGTCGCCACGCAAGCCGCCAGCGCTTTCTCCGCATCGAAGTCGCCGATTCCTTTCAGATATGCGTCCGCAATCACGGGTACGGCATGATAGCCTATCATCATATCCGTTTCGCTGGCGTAGAAATTCCATACCGGCAGGCGGCCGTTTTGTTCGTAGAATGCGATGAACGATTTCACCATGTCGTTCACCCGCTCCGGCTGGGTGTAGGTGAACAACGGATGCGAAGCCCGGAATGTGTCCCACAGAGAGAAAGTGCTGTAGTTTACCCATCCGTCTGTCCGGTGCAACTTCTTGTCCGGACCGTAATAACTGCCGTCTACATCGCTATAGATGGTCGGTGCGAGCATGGAATGGTATAAAGCCGTATAGAAATTCACCTTATCATCCTCGTTGTTACCTTTTACGTCGATCTTTCCGAGTTGGCGGTTCCAAGCCTTTTGGGTTGCGGCAAGATATTTGTCGAAGTCGTTCTCCGGCACTTCGGCTTGCAGGTTTCGGGCAGCTCCTTCCATGCTTACTCCCGACACGGCAGTGCTTACGAGTATCTGTTCTCCCTCTTCGGTGCTGAAGTCGAAGCGGGCGATGAAGGCTGTGCCGGTCTGTTTCCCTTCTTTCACGACGGCAGTCGTGTCCATCGTCACCTTATCGAAAGGGCGTGAGAAGCGGGTGCGGAAGTAGATACGCTGGTCGCGCGCCCATCCGTCGGAATAGCGGTAACCCTGAATGGTGACGGAGTCTACCACCTCGATGTGCGAGTCGTTTGTAAAATCCCAGTTCATGGCTTTCTTCAGGTTGAGGAACACGGCGGCTTGGGCTTTCGGGAAAGTATACCGCTGGATGCCGCAACGTTCGGTGGCAGTCAGTTCCACGTCGATGCCGTAATCCTGCAAGCGCACCCGATAGTATCCGGCATACGCCTTTTCGTCGGCGTGCGAAAACTTGGAGTGAATGCCCAGCGGCGCTTCGGCCTCCTTGTAGGGAAGGGTGACGGGCATGAACGAAATGTCGTACAAATCGCCTGCTCCCGTGCCCGAAAGGTGCGTATGGCTGAATCCGGCGATTGTGCTGTCGGGATAGAAATAGCCGGAAATACGGTCCCATCCGGGCAGACCGTTGTCCGGACTGAGTTGCACCATGCCGAACGGAGCTTGTGCGCCCGGATAAGTATTTCCTGTAAAATCGGTCCCGATAAACGGATTGACGTATTGCGTGTAATCTGTTTCCGCAGATTTTTGAGAGGTAGTGCACGCCGCGAGCAGGCAGGCATACAGAGCGAACAGGTGGAAAGGTGTTTTCATGGGTTACTTTTATAGTTGTATCTTTCGATTGTTTGTCGGATAATGATTGAAAAAACGGATCTACGGACAAAGGTAGGAAAAATAAGTGAAAAGCGAAAAAGGGCTCCAAGCTTTCGGAAAATTAAAAACGGTTTGCCTGAAAAAATACGTTTATGTGGGAGGAGTCGCAGAGACACCTCCCGTTTTGTGATAGCCGTTGTAACTTGGGGTTTGGAGCAAAGGACGAGTTTTGACGTTGCAACAGAATCGTTTTGTGATAGCCATTGTAATTTGGCCGATAGGATTCAGGTAAAAGAGGTCTCTTTGCGCCTTTGTGGCTGTAATATGCACCTTTCAATCTATAAATACTAAGTATTAAATACCTTATTAAGTGCTTTCTTTGGACAAATGGCGACCGGGTAATGACGGCTATCCTCGGACGAAACCGTTTTTGTGGAAATCGTACCAGGCAGCTATGTTTTCAGGGCTATCTGCTTTCAGCAGCAATAACAGTTCGCGCGTAAACTCGAGATATCCCACACCGTTTGCGGTTACGATATTTTTATCGCCCACCGCTTGCGCCTCGATATATCCGGCTTCGTTGGTATAATGCTTGTCTGCCCATTGTCTCAATTGGTCTATCCCGTTGCCTGTGTGTTTTACATTGTTCAGGAAGCCGTGAGCGCACATGAATGAAGCCGCACCGCATATAGCCCCTACGATTTTTCCTTTTTGCAGGGTTGTTTCGACCAAAGGAACGACTTTTTCGGCTTCGGGCGATTGCCACCGGTTTCCTCCTACGAGTATCAGCGCCGCGTAATCTTCGGGAATGGTTGTAAAGTCGTAATCGGGGAGGGTGCGGAAGCCGCCGATGGAGCAGACTTGATTTGATGTGGGAGCTACAGTTTTTACTTCGTATTTCGTTTCACTTCCGGGAAGCACGCCCGCTTGCAGAGATGCGGCAAGAAACACTCCCTCCCAATCTGCATATTCGTTTAGCAGGAGTAGTAAGACTTTCTGTTTCATTGGATCAATTTGTTTTTAATCGTTTTCCCGCAAAGGTATATGATCGGTTTGAGGATCGCAAAAGATATGGAGAATTTTCAGGTTACTATGTTTGGTTTGTAAAATAATTTTGTCTACCGGGAGTGATGACGAATCTTCCTATTCGCTATATATACACTCGCTTTGGTGAGCATATATATCTACCTTGGTGAGTATATATGGCTACCAAGGCAACTTAATATAGCTGTTCGGGTGGATATGTAAATGATTGAACTACAGTGTGTTGAAAAAGGTGAGAGACTAACGTGTCTCAAACATAAGAATCGCCCCTGCCACAATTTCTTGCAGCAGGGGCGATTTTGCGGAAGAAGCTTTTGTCGGGCTTTTTCCTTTTTCATCTTGAATGTGTCGTATCTGCAAACCTCTCCGGTTAGATTTCCGCCAGCTCCAATACTTTCTCAACGGCAGCGTTCAATCCGTCTGGGTTCTTTCCTCCGGCTGTGGCGAAGTGAGGCTGTCCGCCTCCACCTCCCTGAATCAGTTTGGCTGCCTCTTTCACCAGATTGCCCGCCTTCAGGCCCTCTGCCACCAGATTGTCGCTGATCATGACCGTCAGCATGGGTTTGCCGTTCTCTTTGCTTCCGGCTACGAAGAACAGATTTTCGGTAATCTCCCCGCGAAGTTGGAAGGCGATGTTTTTCACCATCTCGGCAGGTATCGGGGCGCAGAACTTAATCACTTTCACACCGTTCTTCTCCTGTACGTTTTGCAGAAGTCTCTCTTTCAGAGCCGCCTCTTTTTCTTTCATGAAGTCTTCTACCTGTTTCTTCAGTCCGGCGTTCTCGTCGAGATATTTGCGGATAGCTCCTTTCAGGTCGGGGGCGTTGTTGAACAACGCTTTCAGTTCGCCGAAGGTATCTTGAATATTGTTCAGCATCTCTTCCACACGAGCTCCGGTATAAGCTTCGATACGACGTACTCCTGCCGCAATCGAACTTTCGGAAACGATTTTCAGCATTCCGATGCTTCCGGTGGCGGCAACGTGCGTACCTCCGCAGAATTCGATGGAAGAGCCGAAACGGATGACGCGCACCTTATCGCCGTACTTCTCTCCGAAGAGCGCGATAGCTCCCATCTCCTTGGCTTCTTCGATAGGTAAGTCACGATACTCCTGCAAAGGTATGTTGGCACGGATGCGGGCGTTGACCAATTGCTCCACTTTGCGGATTTCTTCGTCCGTCACTTTCTGGAAGTGAGAGAAGTCGAAACGCAGAGAGTCCGGCGTAACCAACGAGCCTTTTTGCTCGATGTGTTCGCCCAGCACTTCACGCAGAGCCGCGTCGATTAAGTGGGTAGCCGAGTGATTGGCGGCACAGGCCGCGCGCTTGTCGGTATCTACGCATGCCATCATCGGAGCTTCGGGGTGTTCGGGCATTTTCTTCACGATATGTATCGGCAAGTTGTTCTCTTTCTTCGTGTCGATGACTTCAATGGTTTCGAATTCGTTCACCAATACTCCGGTATCGCCTACCTGTCCTCCGCTTTCGGCATAGAACGGGGTATAATCGAGCACGATCTGGTACAACGTCTGATTCTTTTGTTTCACCTGACGGTAGCGCAGGATAGACGCTTCGTATTCGGTATAGTCGTAACCTACAAATTCGCTCGTTCCTTCTTTCAGTGTAATCCAGTCTCCGGTTTCCACAGCGGCTGCATTCCGGGCACGCGCTTTCTGTTGCTCCATCTCCGCATTGAATTCTTCGATATTGATAGTCATTCCTTTTTCGCGGAGAATCAATTCGGTGAGGTCGAGCGGAAAGCCGAAAGTGTCATACAACGTAAAGGCGTCTTTGCCGCTGATTTCTTTCTTGCCGGCAGCTTGAGCCTCTTCCGCCGTTTTGTCGAGCAGGCGGATTCCCGTCTCCAACGTGTGGAGGAATGATTCTTCTTCTTCCTTGATCACTTTTTCGATCAGCGTTTTCTGTGCAATCAGTTCCGGATAAGCATCTCCCATGTTGTCGATCAGCACCGGCAGCAAGCGGTACATGAAAGCCTGCTTCTGGTCGAGGAACGTGTATCCGTAGCGCACAGCCCGGCGAAGAATGCGGCGAATCACATAACCGGCTTTGGCATTCGACGGCAATTGTCCGTCGGTGATAGAGAAAGCAATGGTGCGGATATGGTCGGCAATGACGCGCATAGCCACGTCCTTTTGCTTGTCTTTTCCGTATTCGGTTCCGGCGATAGAGGCAATGGCCTTGATCATAGGCTGGAATACGTCGGTATCATAGTTGGAAGTCTTGCCCTGCAGAGCCATGCAAAGACGCTCGAAGCCCATCCCTGTGTCGATTACTTTGGCCGGAAGCGGTTCGAGGCTTCCGTCGGCCTTGCGGTTGTATTGCATGAATACGAGATTCCATATCTCGATCACTTGCGGGTGATCTTTATTCACTAAGTCGCGTCCCGAAACTTGGGCTCGTTCTTCGGCGGGGCGCAGGTCGATATGGATTTCCGAACAAGGTCCGCAAGGCCCCGTGTCTCCCATTTCCCAAAAGTTATCGTGCTTGTTGCCGTTGATGATATGATCTTTCGGCAGAAATTGTTCCCAATACGAAGAAGCCTCGTTGTCGCGGCTCAGTCCCTCTTCCGGGCTTCCTTCGAAGACCGTGGCATACAGGTTTGCCGGGTCGAGTTTCAGCACGTCTACCAGATACTCCCATGCCCATTCGATGGCTTCTTTCTTGAAGTAGTCGCCGAACGACCAGTTGCCCAGCATTTCGAACATGGTGTGATGGTAAGTGTCATGACCTACTTCTTCCAAGTCGTTGTGCTTTCCGCTTACGCGCAGGCATTTCTGAGAGTCGGCCACTCTGTGGTATTTGGCGGGCTGATTGCCCAGAATGATATCTTTAAATTGATTCATCCCTGCGTTGGTAAACATCAGGGTGGGGTCATCTTTTATTACCATTGGAGCCGAGGGGACAATGTGGTGTCCTTTCGACTCGAAGAAACTCTTAAATGAATCTCTGATTTCTTTTGCAGTCAACATACTTTCTTTATATATCCATTGTTGAGGTTAATATTCTCAAAAAAACGATGCAAAGATAGCTTGTTTTTATTACTTTTGTCGTATTAACGAGTGAAATATTTCCAAAAAGATGCGCAAAGTTTACTACATCTATAACCCACGAACACAGACTTATGACCGGATCTATCCCACTGTAAGACAGCGGGGGCTCAGTATTCTGCGCAGGCTTTTTGTGGGCATGGGGCTGGGAGCGGGTAGCTTTCTTCTCCTTCTGCTGCTGTTCGGTTCTCCTTCGGAGAAGGAGCTGCGGATAGAGAACAGCCGACTTCTGGCACAGTACAATGTGCTTTCGCGTCGATTGGACGATGCGGAGGAAGTACTCCGCGACATTCAACAACGCGACGATAACCTCTACCGCGTCATAATGCAGGCCGATCCGATAGCTCCCGCCATCCGGCAGGCAGGATATGGCGGTACGAACCGTTATGAAGAGCTGATGGATATGGCTAATGCCGGACTGGTGGTCAACACCACTCAGAAGCTGGATGTGCTTTCCAAGCAACTCTACATTCAATCCAAATCTTTCGATGATGTGGTAGAAATGTGTAAAAACCACGGTGAGATGCTGAAATGTATGCCTGCCATTCAGCCTATTTCGAATAAGGATCTTCGCCAGACAGCCTCCGGATACGGTACTCGGATCGACCCTATTTATGGAACGGCGAAATTCCATTCTGGCATGGACTTCTCCGCTTCTCCCGGAACGGACGTGTATGCAACCGGCAACGGAACGGTGGTGAAGATGGGATGGGAGACCGGATACGGAAATACCATTGTGATAGATCATGGCTTCGGATATCAGACGTGGTATGCACATTTGAGTGATTTTCGCACCAAGCTGGGTAAGAAGGTGGTACGGGGAGAAGTGATAGGAGGGGTAGGGAGTACGGGCAAGAGTACTGGTCCTCATCTGCATTACGAGGTGCATGTCAAGGGACAGGTAGTGAATCCGATCAACTATTACTTCATGGATTTGAGCGCGGAAGATTATGACAGGATGATTCAGCTTGCCGCCAATCATGGAAAAGTGTTCGATTAATTATAAGGAAAGCAAGAGGGATATGCTAAATACGGATAAAGACTTGAAACTGTACTATTCCATCGCTGAAGTGGCTCAAATGTTCGGTGTGAATCAATCGCTACTTCGTTTTTGGGAAAAGGAGTTTCCTCAGATTTCTCCCAAAACGGCAGGAAGAGGGGTAAGGCAGTACCGGAAAGAAGACGTGGAGACGATTGGCCTTATTTACCATCTGGTGAAAGAAAAAGGGATGACGCTTACCGGCGCCCGCCGTAAACTGAAAGAGAACAAAGAGGGTACTGTGCGCAATTACGAAATAATCTCCCGCCTGAGAGCTATTAAAGAAGAGCTTTTGGCTATAAAAAAGGAGCTGGACGGAAGATGAATCCTACTTTGTTTATTCTTCTATCCGGCTGGCTTGTTTGATGTTCTGAATCTTTCGCAGGTTGTTGCAAACCGCGCGCACATCTTCCGCATCATGTACCCATAGCTGTATCTTACCTTCGAAGATACCGTCGTTAGTTTCGATGTTCAGCTTACGCATATTCACGTTCATCTGTTTGGAAATTACTTGGGTGATATCGTTCAGAAGCCCTACGCTGTCTATTCCTTTGATATATATGTACACTAAGAATGAAAGCTCTTTGTGAGTATCCCATTCGGTTGCCAGTATACGGTTTCCATAGCTGCTTTTCAACTTTGCCGCCACCGGGCATTGGCGTTTGTGAATGATAATGCGGTTTTTCTCGTCGATATATCCCAGTACGTCGTCACCGGGGATAGGATGACAACATTCGGCCATGATGTATGTCTTCTGAAGGCTTTCTTCTGTCAATTTCAGTATTTGCTTCAGGTTGATTTTTTCTATTTCGGTTGTTTTTTTCTCTTCCGGCTTCTCTTTGCTATTTCCAAAAGAGAAAGTAAGATACTTTTTCCAACTGCTTGATTGCTTTTCCTTCAGCTCATTTCTGTCTGCTTCTCCCAGTACAATGTTTTCACTCCCGATTGCTGCAAGCAATTCTTCTGAGTCTTTGCATCTGTGTAATCTGCATAATTTCTCGATTACACTGTCTTCAAGGCGGATTTCTTCTTTTTGCAAGAACTCATTCAGTAATTTTTCTCCTTTCTTCTGGTTGGCTTTTTGCTCTTTCCGAAGAATAGCGGCTATTTTCGTGCGGGCGCGGGCTGTAGTGGCAAACAGTTCCCATTGAGGCTGTACCCGTTGCGATTTGGATGTAAGTATTTCTACTTGATCGCCGCTTTGCAGCTTATGGCTGATCGGTACTAATTTATGATTGACTTTGGCTCCAATGCAATGGCTTCCGATATCGGTATGCAACGAAAATGCGAAATCGAGAGCGGTGGAGTTTTGAGGCATGGTTTTCAGTTCACCTTTCGGGGTAAATACAAATATCTCCGAAGCAAACAGATTGAGCTTGATCGTATCCAAAAAGTCGATAGCATCCGGCTGCGGGTCGTCCAATATTTCTTTGACCGTTTTGAGCCATTTCTCCAATTCTCCTTCGTCTTCGCTGCCTCCTCCTTCTTTGTACTTCCAATGAGCGGCAAAGCCTTGTTCGGCTACGTCATTCATTCGTTCGCTGCGAATCTGCACTTCGATCCATTGCCCGTTATTTCCCATAAGGGTGACGTGCAGGGCTTGGTATCCGTTGGCTTTGGGATGGCTTACCCAATCGCGCAACCGATCGGGGTGCGGCTTGTATATTTTGGAGATGGTTACATAAATGTCGAAGCAATCGTTCAGTTCTTCTTCCTGATTGCGCGGTTCGAAAATGATGCGAACAGCAAGCAGGTCGTATATCTCTTCGAAAGGAATATGCTTGGTTTGCATCTTGTTCCAGATGGAATAGATAGATTTGACGCGTGCCATTAGTCGGTATTTCAGTCCCATCTTATCCAGTTGCATACGGATAGGGGTTGTGAACTCGTTGAATACTTTGTCACGTTCTGCAGCCGTAGCATTCAGTTTTTTCTCTATTTCAGCATATTCTTCAGGATGTTCGTATTTGAAGCTAAGATTCTCAAGTTCCGTTTTTATTTTATATAATCCCAACCTGTTGGCTAAGGGAGCGTAGATATAGAGCGTCTCGCCGGCTATTTTGTATTGCTTGTTTGGTAACATGGATCCCAAAGTTCGCATATTATGCAAACGATCGGCTATTTTAATGAGGATTACCCGAATGTCGCTCGACATGGTCAGCAACAGTTTTTTGAAGTTCTCGGCTTGTGCCGAAGCATGGTCTCCGAAAATACCGCCTGATATCTTGGTCAGTCCGTCTACAATCCGGGCGATTTTGGTTCCAAAGATATTTTCGATATCTTCTACGGTGTAATCTGTGTCTTCTACAACATCGTGCAACAGAGCTGCACAGATAGATGTCGAACCCAATCCGATCTCATTGCATACAATTTTCGCAACTGCTATCGGATGCAGTATATAAGGTTCACCGGAGCGCCGTTTGATACCTTTATGCGCCTGATTGGCGAAGTTGAACGCTTTGGTGATGATTTCAATTCTTTTACGGTGTTTTGTGCCGAGATAATCGTTCAGCAGTTTTTGAAACTCCTGTTCGATCATCTCTTCGTCGGTCATTTCTTTGGGGAGTAAGTTATCCATAGTTGTTTTTCCTTCACTTGCTTAGCTTTGCAAAAATAGCCAAAATACCGAATGATGCAAGCAAAAAGCTTTTTATTTATATATTTTGAGACGCTTTCCTGCTGAGATCTGAGTTTTTGATATTCCGTTCCATTGTTGGAGATCTTTCACACGAACGCCGTATTTATTTGCGATGGAAGACAGTGTGTCCCCTTTCCTGATTTTATAGTATGTTACATTGCCGCTTCCGCGTTTTTTTGCCGTTCTACGTGTACTCGGAGCGTCGTCTTTCATCTCGATTACCTTTCGGTTGGGAAAGAGCTCTTCCGAACGGTGCGCGTAAATCGTATCTTGTCTGTCGATAAAAGAGCTGATAGCATGAATTGGGAGCCGTAGCGTATACGGTTTATAGCTGCCGGGGACAATTTGCTTTTTGTATTGCGGATTCAAACTTCTGATTTCGTCCAGCGGAACATTGCAGAGCTCTGCAATTTGCTTGAAATGCAGGTTCTTGTTTATTTGGACAGTATCCGTATCTGCCGGAATATTGGTTTCCATCGGGCAGATATTATGATCGCAATAATACGTCATTACATAGTTGGCGGCAATGAAAGCAGGCACATATCCTCTGGTTTCCCGAGGCAGCAGATTGTATATTTTCCAATAATCGGTTTCACCTCCGGCGCGTCGGATAGCTTTATTAATGGTTCCGGGACCGCAGTTGTAGGCAGCGATAACCAAGTTCCAATCACCGTAAATGGCATGCATCTCTTTTAAATAGCGGGCTGCCGCCCAAGTCGCTTTTATCGGGTCGCGGCGTTCGTCTACCAAGCTGTTGGATTCAAGTCCGTAGATTTTTCCTGTACCTATCATGAACTGCCACAGCCCTGAAGCACCTGCCCGTGATACTGCGGAAGGGTTGAGCGCCGACTCGATAATCGGGAGATATTTGAGTTCCAAAGGAAGTCCGTAAGCATCGAGCGCTTCTTCGAAAATGGGCATATAGAAATTACATGCGCTCAACATAAAGGCCACTTGGTTGCGAAGTCGTCCGGCATAGAGGTCGATAAACTTGCGAACAATCTCGTTGTAAGGCATTTCCATGATGGCGGGAATGCGTGACAAGCGGTCGATGTAAACCGAGTCGGTAAAGAACGGATTAACTTCGGCGGTGTTGCAATCTTTTCTTAAGTCGATGTAGTTTTTGGCTTTCCAGTCGGTTAGCAAGCTGTCGAGCGGGTAAGTCATGCTTTTAGGGAGATCGATATTCTCTCTGCGTACCGTTCCATTTTCACGGATGACAACATCCACGCTTTGAGCTTCCGCCCGAAAAGTTACTGTCAGGAAAAGAAATATGACTGGGAAATACATTATAAGTTTCTTCATTCTTCAATAATTGGTTGAGTCGTTTTTTACTAAGTTTGTTTTTTAATTTTGGAGACCGGTTGCGCAAGTCAAACTATTTTTAATTAGGTTTTATTTTAGAATCGCAATACACATTGCATTCCCACCGTTTTTCGTCCCGAATGAAATTGGTCGTTGAGAATCGCAGGTTCCAAACGCATGCTCAAATCGGGAGTTATGTCGAAATTCGACAGCTCTGCATCTACATAAGCATCGATGATAGAAATGACGTACACTCCGATGAATGCGAAGATGCTGAGATCTCTGTATCGTCGGAACATGTCTTTTCTGCGCTTAAGCGTGTTGGTGAGCTGCTCTACGTTGTAGGAAGCATTGGGAGGAAGAAGATCCTCATAGCTTTTGGTATTTGGGTTTTTGTCCATAATATCCAGATAAGCTTGCGAATAATCTTTATACATTTTGCTGTTCCAACTGAGAGCGTAGGCACATCCTGCAAAACCTCCGTATATGATAGGGAGCTTCCAATACTTACGGTTATAGATTTGTCCTCCGCCCGGGAAGACAACAGCCAGCCATGTGGCTTTCCCGGGATTCGGTATAAACATCTTCTTGTTGATGCCGGATATAGCGGAGAGGCTGTCTGTCAGCATAACAGTTACGGGTTGTTCTATCTTTTTCAATCCCTTCCGGTTGATGGCCTCCAGACTATCGGCTATTTGAGCTTTGGCTATCGAGGTGGTGTCGAACGATATGGAATCGAGCACTATCGGTTTTGTCGGTCTGAGTACTTTTATTGCGCTGTCGTTTATCAGCGAATCTTTTTCTGCAACTGGCGAACGATGCCTGCGGGCACGGGCTTTGGGGAATTCCCTGCGCAGTATTGTGCTGTCTTTTTGTGCGGGAACTACGGGAACCTGTGCGTTCGCACCACTCCCTGTTAGCTGTAATGTACAGAGAAACAGTGAGATGATAAGCGGTTGATATATTTTCTCGTATCTGTTCATTTATGTTTTAGCGTATCGAAGATTTCCATGATACGTTCGAGTTCTTCTTCGTTAGCAAAAGGAATGCTGATTTTCCCTTTTCCTTTGTCGGAACAGGTGAGTTGTACCTTGGTATTGAAAAAGCCCGAAAGCTGTTGTTTCAGAAGGTTGAACCCTTCGGGCAACTTGCCCCGCTTCGGCGTGATTTTGCGTGTCCCGCTTTTTACGGTTTCCCCTTCACTGAGTGATTTAACGATTTCTTCTACCTTGCGTACGGAATATCCGCGGGTTTGTATCTCTTCAAATAGCTGTACCTGGAGCTTCGGATCACCCAGTGAAAGCAAAGCTCGGGCATGTCCCATGTCTATCAGCTTATTTTGTAGTGCCATTTGTATGGGAGCTGGCAATTTAAGCAGGCGAAGGTAATTAGCTATTGTGGTGCGGTTCTTGCCGACGCGTTCGCTCAATCTTTCCTGAGTAAGTTCGTATTGTTCCAGCAGATGCTGGTAGGCAAGTGCGATTTCTACGGCATTCAGGTCCTCGCGCTGGATATTTTCGATCAGCGCCATTTCCATCATGTTCTCATCGTCGGCTGTGCGGATGTATGCGGGAATCGTTTTCAGGTCGGCTTTTTGTGAAGCACGGAAGCGGCGCTCGCCGGCGATGATCTGATATTTGTCTTCTGAGAGTTTGCGCAAGGTTATCGGCTGTATAATGCCGATTTCTTTGATGGAGTCCGCCAACTCTTGCAATGCGGCGGAGTCGAATTCCCGGCGGGGTTGGTTGGGATTGACGATGATTTTTGCCAGCTCTATCTCGTTGATGGAAGAAGAACCTTCGGTCTTTACCTCGTCGATAGAGAGCAATGCGTCCAGTCCGCGCCCCAATGCATTTCTTCTTTGTGCTGTCATTTCTTCTTCAATTTATTGTTTGTTCCTGTTGATTAGTTCTTTGGCAAGCGCCAGGTGGTTTTTGGCACCGGTGGAGTCTGCATCGTAAAGGATAGTAGGGATTCCGTAGCTGGGAGCTTCGCTAAGTTTCACGTTCCGTTGGATCACAGTGTTGAATACCAGTTCTTGAAAGTGTCTTTTCACCTCGTCGTAGATTTGGTTGGCTTGACGCAACCGCGAGTCGTACATTGTGAGCAGAAAACCTTCTATCTCGAGTGCCGGATTTAATTTCGATTTGATAATCTTGATAGTATTCAGCAGTTTGCTGATTCCTTCCAGTGCGAAATACTCGGCCTGTACGGGAATAATCACAGAATCGGCTGCTGTCAGGGCATTGATGGTGATCAGACCCAGAGAAGGCGAACAATCGAGCAGAATGAAATCATACTCCTCTTTCAACGGAGTAAGCATCTCTTTCAGTATCTTTTCCCGGTTTGCCAGATTGAGCATTTCAATTTCCGCTCCTACGAGATTGATATGTGAGGAGATGACTTTCAAAGATTCGATTTCGGTATCGTGAATGGCGTCTTTTACGTCGGCTCTATCTATGAGGCATTCGTAGATGGTACATTTCGACTGCTTGATGTCAACCCCCAATCCGGAAGATGCATTTGCCTGCGGGTCGGCGTCTACTACGAGTACTTTTTTTTCAAGGGTTGCAAGCGAGGCTGCAAGATTGATGGTAGTCGTTGTTTTGCCTACACCCCCTTTTTGATTGGCCAAAGCTATAATTTTTCCCATATTTTATCATTTTATTGATGGCGAAATAAGCGATAAATCTTCAGAGTGCCTACGAAAAAATAGAAACTTTGTATTTTTTGTTGATAAGTCACCTGTTTTGTTAATAACTGCTTTCTTTACAGCAACAGTGAAACTACAGTGAATCTATCTTTTAACTTTTTCCAAGCTTGCAAATATATATATATTTATTGGATTTCTATTGCTTTTTTTCTACTCGCTTGCCGAACATTGAGATTTCATAGAGCGGCCTCTCTTGCTAAAGGGAAACAGCTGTCTTTCTAAGCCCGTTTTCAAGCAAACGCATTTTCAGGAAAGTTTCTTTTCTGCCGATTTCCCCAAACAAGAGTGAATCCGGTAACTATATATGGTATGGATTTTATTAGATGGGTACGAATAAATCAATGTTCGGGCGATAGCTATACCCCCGCGGATAGTTGGCTTCAGGTAGGGGACAAGTCTCCTTTTGTGTGATAACCCGCTATTCGGTTGGCAATGCAAGTTCTTTTTCTTACTTTTGTCCGACACATATTAAAGACAGGATGGAAGATATGGAAAAAAAAAGACCGTTGATACTGATTTCCAATGACGATGGTATCATGGCAAAAGGGTTGAACGAATTGATCCGTTTTTTGCGCCCTCTGGGTGAAATAGTGGTAATGGCGCCCGACAGGCCCCGGTCAGGCAATTCAACTGCTGTCACGTCGACAAGACCGGTGCATTATTCTTTGGTGCGAAAGGACGTAGGGCTGTCGATATATAAATGTTCGGGCACTCCTACCGATTGCGTGAAATTGGCGAAGCATCTGGTACTCGACCGTGATCCGGACTTAATTGTGGGCGGAATAAACCATGGAGACAACTCTGCGACCAATGTACATTATTCGGGTACGATGGGCGTGGTTATCGAAGGCTGCCTGAACGGTATTCCATCCATAGGCTTTTCTTTGTGCAGTCATGATGTTGATGCCGACTTCGATGCCACCGCACCTTATGTTCGCAAAATTGCGGAAATAGTATTGGAGAAAGGACTTCCTCCTTTGACTTGCTTGAATGTGAATTTTCCCGATACTTCTGATATTAAAGGATTGAAAGTATGCGAACAATCGAAAGGAAGATGGATACACGAGTGGGAGCCTTGCCCGCGAAGAAACGACGCGAACTATTTCTGGTTGACCGGAGAGTTTGACGACCATGACCCGGAGAATGAGAAAAACGACCATTGGGCGCTGGCCAATGGTTACGCTGCCATTACTCCTACTACGGTAGACCTTACGGCATACGGGTTTATGGATGAATTACGCGGATATTGCCGCCAAGCGGGAATCTGATGAAGTACTATTTGATTGTTGGTGAAGCCTCAGGCGATTTGCACGCATCTCATCTGATGACAGCTTTGAAAAACGTAGACCGTGAAGCGGAATTCCGCTTTTTCGGAGGTGATTTGATGGCAGCCGAAGGCGGTACGATGGTAAAGCATTATAAAGAAATGGCATACATGGGATTCATTCCCGTGTTGCTTCATCTGCCGGCTATCTTTGCAAACATGAAACAGTGCAAGGAGGACATTGTAGCTTGGCAGCCCGATGTTGTGATTCTGGTCGATTATCCGGGTTTCAATCTCAATATCGCCAAGTTTGTTCGTGCCAAAACCCGGATTCCGGTTTATTATTATATCTCTCCGAAAATATGGGCTTGGAAGGAGTACCGCATTAAGAACATCAAGCGCGATGTGGACGAGCTTTTTTCCATCCTCCCTTTCGAAGAGGAATTCTTTCGGGAGAAGCATCAATATCCCATTCATTATGTAGGAAACCCGACGGTCGATGAAGTGTCCGCTTACCGGCGTGAGAACCCGAAGGATATGAATGCTTTCATCTCTGAGAACGGACTGGACGAGAAACCTGTGATCGCTTTGCTGGCGGGAAGCCGTAAGCAGGAGATTAAAGATAATCTTCCGGATATGTTGAAAGCTGCGTCCGCTTTCCCCGATTATCAGGTGGTTTTGGCTGGAGCACCGGGCATATCGCCGGAATATTATGCCCGATACATTGGTGAAGCGAAAGTGAAAGTCGTGTTCGGGCAAACCTACCGGCTGCTCCATCATGCCGAGGCGGCCCTCGTTACTTCGGGAACCGCTACATTGGAAGCCGCTTTGTTCCGTGTTCCCCAAGCGGTTTGCTATCATACCCCCATCGGCAAGGTCGCTTCATTCTTGCGCGAGCGTATCCTGAAAGTAAAGTTTATTTCGTTGGTCAACCTCATCGCCGGACACGAAGTTGTCAAAGAGCTTGTAGCCGATAGCATGACTGTGGAAAATATGCGGAATGAGCTTCATCTTCTTCTGAGAGATACTGCGTATAGAGAGTGTATGCTTGCCGGGTACGAATACATGTCTCGGAAGTTGGGACCTCCCGGGGCGCCTCAAAATGCAGCTCGTGTCATGTCGGACTTGCTGAAAAAGTAACTTCTTTTTTTGAATAATATATTAGCCGGTGCAGTAAATGACCGGCTTTTTTATTTATAAAGCAGAAGAGTATAAGGAGACTATAAAAGAAAGGAGTATAGATATGAAAAGGATGAAATTTATTTTGGGAATGTTACTGCTTGCATTAACACCGGTATGGCAGTCGTGCGATAATGATGATGGTTATTCTTTGGGGGATATCGGTTCCGACTGGGGCACGGTGAAAACCACCGGCGGCGGAGGCTATTATCTGGAGGGAGACAGTTGGGGAACTATTTATCCGGTAGCTACTTCCATACCATGGTATAGACCGGTGGATGGGCAACGTGTAATCTCTTTCTTTAATCCGCTGAGCGATATGAAAGATAAAAAAGGAGTTCAAGTGAAGATGGAAGGAATTTATGAACTTCTTACTAAACGGGTTGAAGAGTTGACCGAAGAAAACGAAAGCTTTTTCGGCAATGATCCGATTGCTATTGTCAAAGGTGGTATGTGGCTTGGAGGCAAGCACTTGAATCTTGTCTTCATTCAAGATTTACCGCGTGCAAAGAAGCATCGTATCAGCCTTGTGCAGGATAAAAAAGCGGCCGAGATTTCAGAAAGCGGGTACATCTATTTGCAATTGCGTTACAACACTTATAAGGATGTGACAAACCTTAAAGGACAGGGAAGGGTGTCTTTCAATCTGAAGGATTTTTATCCTGAAGAGGAATCAGCAGATCAGAAACTGAAAGGATTTAAAGTACTCGTTAACTTGAAGACAGCTGGGAAAAAGGAAATAGTTCTTGACATTAAGCATGAGGCGGAGATACCTAAGGAAGGCAAAGAAGAACATAATACTTCGATGTTGGAGTAGGCTGTCTGGATTTAATACCACGGCAGAATCCATAGGCTTTCACATTTCTGCATAATAAAGTGAGGTAGTGCAAAATAAGATATGTCAACAAGTACATGAAGGTTACAGTTTAACTTACAGTTTTCTATAACGATAAAAGGCGGTGTCCGAAAAGTTTGTGTTTGATGTTTTCACCTCGTCACGGATGGACTTCGACGAGAGGAAAGTTTATTTCCAAACATCTTTCGGACATCTTTTTTTAATTGCTATTATAAATGAAAACTTAAGATGAGTTTAAAGCCGCTCCGGCGCATTATCATCTTTTTTATTTGCATCTCAAAAAGCAATGTTTACGACCAAGTCAATGTATAGAAATATACGACTGCCGCCGGTATGGCCATTAGTGCACTGTCGAATCGGTCGAGCATTCCGCCATGTCCCGGAAGAATTGTGCCGGAATCTTTGATCTGGAGCTGGCGTTTGAGCAACGATTCTGTTAAGTCGCCCCACGTGCCGAATACAACAACGATAAGAGCCAATCCTACCCATTCCAAAGTCGAAATAATAGGGAAGAAATGAGCCAGAGCAAAAGAGGATGCTATTGCGAATAATCCTCCGCCTATCGATCCTTCCCACGACTTTTTCGGCGAGATGCGTTCGAATAGTCTGTGCCTTCCGATAAGCGATCCCACGCAATATGCGCCGGTATCGCTCAGCCAAAGAAAGATAAAAACGGAAAGAGGTAAAATTGGGTTATAACTCACCGTATCGTATTCCGCATCGTTGTGGAATGCCAATACATTCAGTAGAGCGAAAGGCAAACCGATATAAAGCTGGCTGAACATTGCGTACGCCCAATTGAGTACCGGATTCTTTTTTTTCAGATACAACTCGCTAATCATTATATACAGCAACAAGAGCATATAAGGAATAAAAATCTTAGAATCGGCCGCATTGATGCAGAACCCCATTACTGCCAGAAAAAGATAAGCTCCTCCCAACATGGCAATGGTTTTATTCATGCTTACTTCCCCCGTCCGGTTAATGATTTGTCCGAACTCATAGATACTTAGTGAGCTGATTGCTACGAAAAGTATTCCGAAGCTGATCGGCGCGTAAAGAATCGATCCGACCAGAATGGTTACAAAAAGTATTCCGGTAGTAGCCCGTTTGATGAAATTGTTGTTCAAAACTTTATGTTTTTTAGAATTATTGTGGTTCAGTTGTCCTCTCTTCTTCAGAGCTCTCTTCTTTTTTATCTTGCAACTCTTTCTCTTTCAGTTGTTCTGCCAGCTTCCTTTCTGCTTTGGCAGTTTCCTGACTGGCTTTTGCTGCCATGATTTCTTCAGAGCGCGAAGCCCATGGGCGTTTACCGAATATGCGTTCCACATCTTCTGCAAAAATAACTTCCTTATCGATCAATATTTGAGTAAGCTCATTATGCCCTTCTTTATGTTCGGAAAGAATTTTCTTGGCTCTTTCGTACTGCTCGTTAACCATTCTCTTGACTTCTTCGTCAATGAGTTCTGCAGTTTTT
This sequence comes from Bacteroides pyogenes, assembly GCF_014196225.1. Lineage (GTDB taxonomy): Bacteria > Bacteroidota > Bacteroidia > Bacteroidales > Bacteroidaceae > Bacteroides > Bacteroides pyogenes_A. Next base: position 205,330 of record NZ_JACIDI010000006.1, read on the forward strand.
TCACTGTAAGGACGATTGAAAGAATACTCCTCATTGGTATAGTAACATAAGTTAGGCAATCGCTCGCTCATACCGAGGTAGGCAATCATGCCGTACGCTTGTTTGGTTACTCGCTCCAAGTCGTTCATTGCGCCTGTCGATATCCGTCCGATAAACAAGTCTTCGGCAGCACGTCCTCCCAAAGTGGCGCACATTTCGTCGAGCATCTGTTCTTTCGTTGTGATCTGGCGTTCTTCCGGCAGATACCAAGCTGCACCTAATGCACGTCCCCGGGGAACAATCGTCACCTTAATCAAGGGATTGGCATATTCGAGCAACCAGGAAATCGTGGCGTGCCCGGCTTCGTGTAAGGCAATGGAACGCCGTTCCGCTTCGGTCGTTATTTTGGTTTTCTTCTCCAGACCGCCGATAATACGGTCTACTGCATCCAGAAAATCCTGTTTGCCTACGAATTTCTTTCCATGGCGCGCAGCAATCAAAGCCGCTTCGTTGCAGACGTTGGCAATGTCGGCACCCGAGAATCCCGGTGTTTGGCGTGCCAGCAAGTCCACATCCACGGTGTCGTCTATCTTGATAGGGCGTAAATGTACTCCGAATACTTCTTTACGCTCATTCAGGTCAGGCAAGTCCACATGTATTTGCCGGTCGAACCGGCCTGCACGGAGCAATGCCTTGTCCAAAACATCCACACGGTTGGTTGCAGCAAGGATAATGACGCCTGTATTGGAGCCGAAACCATCCATTTCCGTGAGCAACTGATTCAGTGTGTTTTCGCGTTCGTCGTTTCCTCCCATTGCCGGGTTTTTGCCGCGTGCGCGTCCTACGGCGTCGATTTCGTCGATAAACACAATACAGGGAGCTTTTTCTTTGGCCTGTTTGAACAAGTCGCGCACACGCGAAGCACCCACACCTACGAACATTTCTACAAAGTCCGATCCTGCGAGAGAGAAGAACGGCACATTCGCTTCGCCTGCCACAGCTTTGGCAAGCAAAGTCTTTCCTGTTCCCGGAGGGCCTACCAGTAAAGCTCCTTTGGGAATTTTACCTCCCAGTTCGGTATACTTTTGAGGTTCTTTCAAAAACTCTACGATTTCTTCCACCTCTTGTTTCGCTTCTGCCAGTCCTGCCACATCTTTAAATGTGACTTTTATAGAGCCTCCTTTTTCAAAGAGTTGCGCTTTCGATTTGCCGACGTTGAACACTCCGCCGGGACCACCGCTCCCTCCTCCGCTCATGCGGCGCATGAAGAATACCCATAAGGCGATGAGCAGAACCAGCGGAAGTATCTGTACAAGGATGGCAGGGAATATATCCGACTTGGGTAAATATTCCGATGAGCCGTCGAAATGTCCGGCTTCTTTTTCTGCTTGCAGGAAGTCCTCCAGCTTGTCGGTCGACGGCGCTCTACTCGTAATCATCGGATTGCGGCCCACTCTGTTCGAGTCGTTGCCGAATACGGCACCTACTGCGCTTGGTTTGATGTATGCCTCGATTGATTTGTCTTCGTAGCCCAATACCTTGCTGACGTATCCGTTGGATATGTATTTTTGCAGCTCGCTGTACGAAACGTATTTGCTGCCGGCATTTCCGGAGTTGCTTCCCCACCATAATGCCAAAAGCATCAGGGCGATGATCATATACATCCAGTTCAAGTTGAACTTGGGTACGTTTACTTTATTGCCGGGTCTCTTTTTATTATTCGTATTATTGTCCATAGTGGTACTTTAATCTATATTGGGTATTGTAGTGAGTTTGGCATCTGCCCAAAGGTTTTCGAGGTTGTAAAAGGCTCTTGTTTCCGGAAGAAAGACATGTACCAGCACATCTGCATAGTCCATGGCTACCCATTCGGCATTCCGTAGCCCGTCGATGGTGAAAGGCTTGATTTTTGCTCCTTTTCGGGCAAACTCTTTAATCGAGTCTACAATTGCGTCCACTTGATTGGGAGAACTCCCTTCACAAATGATGAAGTAATTGCAAATGGTGTCTTCTATATGGCTTAGGTCGGCTATAACGATGTTTTTACCTCTCTTTTCTTGAATTCCTTCTTTTATTTTTTCAATTAAAACTTGGGTTTCGTTCATTCTTTCAATTTGAAATTAGTGATTATGTATGTGTTATAACAAATAATGCTTATCCTTTGTTTCTGTTTGAGAAACGTATATTGGCGGCAAATATACGGTGATTTATTGGATACAAGAAAGTTATCTTCCGATTTTTGTGTTTTTTAGTGATGTGGTTTTATATCTATCAGGGTCTTCGCTATGATTTTTAGAAAAAAAAGTACTGAAAGAGGTTGATTTTACAAAATATTTGTATCTTTGCACCCGCAAACCTGATTATTGGGCTATGGTGTAATGGTAACACTACAGATTCTGGTCCTGTCATTCCTGGTTCGAGTCCAGGTAGCCCAACCACAAAAAACGCGGAGATTCCCCGAAATCTCCGCGTTTTTTGTGGTTGCTTTTTCTCTAAGCCAACGACAGGATGAGCATTTGCGCTGTCAACACCCGCAGGAACATGGTAAGCGGATAGACAGTGGCATAACCCACCGCAGGGGCATCGGTGGAAGTAAGATCGTTCGAATAGGAAAGAGCGGGTGGATCGGTGGTGGCTCCGGAGAGTACGCCGATTAATGTAAAATAGTTCAGCTTGAAGTAGTATCTTCCCACCAGCCCTGCAATCAGCAACGGCAAGATGGTAATGATGACTCCATATCCTATCCATGTGTATCCTCCTTCATATATGATGGTTTCCACGAATCCCTTTCCTGCTCCCAATCCTACGCAAGCGAGGAAAATGGAAATACCGATTTCACGCAACATGAGGTTGGCACTCATGGTAGTATAGGTGATCATTTTATATTTCGGTCCGAAACGGCTGATCAGGATCGATACGATGAGCGGTCCGCCTGCCAATCCGAGTTTTAAAGGCTGCGGAATGCCGGGGAATGTAAACGGAATACTTCCGAGGATACATCCCAAAGCGATACCTATGAATATAGGAATCAGGTTCGGATGATTCAGGCGTTTCAGAGAGTTGCCGAGCACTTTTTCCGTATGGCTCACGGCAAGTTCAGTCCCGACGATAGTGACGCGGTCGCCCATTTGCAACTGTAATTGAGGAGTGGCCACCAAGTCTACTCCCGACCGATTGACCCGGGTGATGCTGGCGCCGAAGTTATTACGTATCTTCAGTTGCGACAGTGTTTTGCCGTTCAGTTCCGGTTTGGTGATCAGGATGCGGCGGGAAATCAATTCTTTATTCAATTGTTCCCATTCCATGGAAATCTCTTTTCCGAAGAAGACGGTGATTGCTTCAATGTCGGCAGGAGTAGAGATAACCAGTATCTTATCTCCAACGTGCAGTGTCGTATCCGAGTTGACAAGCCCTGTTTCTCCTCCCTCACGATGTTTGATGCGTGAGATGACGAACTTCCGGTTCAATAAAGGATGCAGCTCTTTTACGCTGAGTCCCTCTACCGCTTCATTGCGTATTTCGATGGAAGTAGGGCGTACGGTTAACTCTTGCAGTTGACCCGAACCTCGTTCCGCATCTTTCTCCTCTTTGCCGGTGTTTATGCGGAGAAGATATTTTAGTGCGATGAGCGATAGAATTATGCCCACTACGCCCAGCGGATAACTTACGGCATATCCCAACGCGATCTCCGGTGCGTCTATCCCGCTCAGGTCGCTATAAGCTTGTTGGGCTGCTCCCAGACCGGGGGTATTGGTTACGGCCCCCGACAAGATTCCCACCATGGTAGTGATGGGTAGGCCGGTTATAAGGTGCAGGGCAACCGTAATACCCACTCCCAGCACAACGACTATAATGGCAAGCAAGTTGAGCGTTAAGCCGCCCTTTTTGAAGGCTGAGAAGAAACCGGGACCGACTTGCAGACCGATGGAGTAAACAAAAAGAATCAGTCCGAACTCTTTCATGAAGTGGAGGAGATGCTCGTCCAGATTCATATTGAGGTGTCCGAAAAGGATACCGACAAACAATATCCAAGTGGCTCCCAGAGAGACCCCCCATATTTTGATTTTTCCTAACATGATGCCGAACGCAATCACAAGCGATAAGATTAAAACGGAGTGGGCTACTCCGCCACCCCATAAGTTGGGGTACCCTTCGAATAAATGTCTAAGAACTTCCATTGTGCTTTTTCACTTTTTAAGTCACACATTGATATATAATGTCGCGACACCGTAATATAATACACATGCTTGCCGGCAATTGTTCATGCCAGTCGTGCAGGTCTGATTCGCATTGCCGCAGACGATTCTTTACTTTGGTCGTTTCCCTATCCCACGAGTGAAAACAGCCTTTGAGTATGAAATGGCAGGTCTTCTGACTGACTCCCTTCCCGATGCCTTCCCGGCAGCGTTTCTATAATCTGCCAGTGGCTAAAAGTCCTTATCGGAAAGTTGGCTGGAGCTTCACAGCAGCGGGACTGTCCGGGATTTTCACCCGATTCCCTTTTAATCCGGACAATCGATACGACTGTCCGAAACCAATTCGCTTGCAAAGGTAATGCAAAATAATAGATAAAGCAACAGCTTTGGGCTGCAATTGGTTTTATAAGTTCCTTTTAAGCAGGCTTAATGATTTTTCTATTATGGGGCTAGTTCGGCAAACTATAATCATTTGTATGATTTGTGCGATGGAGGTATATTGTTTGGAGCAGTGTTAGATTACCTGAATGAATAGCTTTGTTTAGACTTCCTAATTCATCAAAATCGGCATTTGATTTGACTTTACGTTCGGATCTTTGCGAAATAAGGAAGTTAGGACTTTTATGTCCTACTTCATTTTGCAACTTCAAAGATGAGCTTCTCAATGAAGCAAAAGTAATATTATACTTGGATAAAAAATGAAACTATCTCTGTTTGTATTTGATAGTGCCTGATTTGTAGAGGTTTCAGAATTCACTAACTTTTAACGGAGAGCAAAATAAATACGATAGGCTAAACAAGGTCATATTTTGATACCCTGCTCTCTCAAATTCTGCTTCTGAAAGTACATTGTAGCTTTGCTTAATCGTAATACAGATAGGAATACCAACATAGCCTTGCCTGCCGTATAATCAACTGGCATAAGAAGACCGTGAGCAACATTGTTTCTAATGTTCATTCCTTCTTTAATAAAGGTGTGTTTAAATAGAAATAGGTCATCATCATTAAAGATATCTTTTATTTTTTCCTCTTGTAGAATCTTTTCCAATGTTTTTAATTGTGAGGTGCCATTATCAAAGACTTCTGTAATGGGAATTCCTAGCTTTTGAGCTATCATACGAATGATGGATTCAAATTTTGGAGTCAAAAAGTCTATACAAAAACGCCAATCAACTTCTTTCTCATTCATATAGTTTTCACATTGAATTAGAAATTCATCTAATCCCCGATTTAAAATGGAATACATTGTTATTTGCTCTTGTTTCCCATTACGATTAAAAATCAGAGGAACATCAAAACCTGCAGTTTCTAATACCTTTTTCAGTTCAATAGGATTTATTTTTTTCTTTCTTCATAGCATTGTATATTAATAGTATTATGTAATTAAAAGAATAGTGTGAGAATATTCGATGGAATAGTTGATGTATGGCATTTTGTTCATGTGTAGTTTCTGTTTTGTTTCCCCATGCATCTATATTTACAGCTCCCATCATAGTTGTATAGTAAAAACCTTTTAATGATTTTTCTGCTTTTTCCTTAATTACTTCATATTGAGGAAGAAGAATATCAATGTTATGAAAACACAATGAGGCTATAATATTAATTGGAGTTTCTTCCATTTTCTTTTTGATTAGTTCGTTGATTTTGTCATATCCCTGCTTCATGTTGGCAATAGGAATCCTAATCGGTATGTGTATATACCGATGGTGTATCTTATTCGCTTCATAAGCTCTTTTTGTTCGGCTTAATTTTTCTTTATTCTTTGCATCTTTATAGAGTTTTATGATCTTCTCGTACACTATTTCGTTCATATGAGATATAGCAATATTTTTATCATAAGGTTGAATCTCATCCCATTTCAAGTCTCCTAATAATTCGGAAGCAGTAGCTAAATTTAACGTGTCTTTTGTCTTTTTACTAAATGCGATGGCATATTCCAATAGGTTTTTAGAGATATTTTTGTCTGCTTCTTTATTGTACAAGTCAATGCATAGTGATGGAATTTTTTTAAGTTCATTTGCAGTAAATAACTTCTTAGAATCGAGAATTATTTGTAAAATGAACAACTTAAGATTAGAGGATGCTATCGAAGTGTCGAACAGAACAAACATTATATGTCTTTTAATATTTACAAGGCCATTCTTCTTGTATTTTTGGTAAAGGCTTATTACTTTTTCTAGAATATCAAAATATTCTAGAATATGAAATTTCTCATCATAAGTAGAGAGATAATAGTTTAAAACCTCCATATACGCTTCTATTGCAATAGTTGCGTATTGATTGTTGTGGCTCATAACCAATAAAGCCTCATTATATTTTGCTACCAAATGGCGGTTTAGTACATTATCAGCTCTGTTTTTACAATACTCTATCAAAGTATCTTTATCTTTTATTGTTGCCTCTGGATAAACATTTGAAAAAGTATAATTAAGTAGAAAACGCTCTTTACATATAATCTGGTCTAACGCTTCGTTGATATTTAAATATTGGGAAAAATATGAGAACACGTCAATTTCTGTTGTATAATCTTTCTCTAGGTTCTTATATAAATCATTTGGTATCATAATACGTATTATTAACCTGTTGGCGGAATTAGATTGGAAAAATGGTGACAAATGAAAGGTTATACATGTTATTGATATTTAGTAGTTTAATGGATTCAAAACTATTAAATTCAAATCGTCACATGCACAACTTACATACAATATTCGTCAAATTTTTCGATATATGCAAGAAATTCTCAGAAGAATTAGCCAATGAGCACATGGCAATATACCACGCATCGGTGTTGTTCCTCGGACCTTGAAGTGGTGGCGTTAAGTCTAACAGCTGCGGTATTGAGCATAGATAGTGAAAGTTATTTGTTTGCCAAGTTGAAAGAGTATGCTTCCAAACTGCCCAACCTTATCTTACGCAGGGAATTCAACGATTGCAGAAAAAAGCTATCACGGCTATGTGAAGAGATTCGTAAGCTTCTGGCTATATATATCAATGGTGGAGATGACAAGTTTTGCATCGACTCAAAACCAATCGAAGTGTGTCGTCAGAGGTAAGCAATGTAAGATGAAGAGAGATTTCAAGACTTCGCCGGACTTCGGCTATTGTGCCTCACAGGGCGCTTATTACTATGGTTATAAGTTGCATGCTGAAACCGCGAACATACATCTGGAAGTACCCTTATAGGCTGAATCAGAAAGATTGAAAACCTCAGTTCGGACCATTTGCAAAAACCAGAAAACGCATTGAAACAACATTCTCTCAACTATGCGACCAATTTATGCTGATAAGTATGCTAAACAAACAGAAGGGATATTTACCAGAGTGATCGGCAAAATCTGTGCATTCACCTTTCTGCAATATATCAATTACATTAACAATAAACCGATTGGTCGGGTTAAATATGCACTGGGTTAATTCCGCCAACGGGTTATGTATTATTATCTAAGCATTTCTCTTTAAAAAACTATTCGTCTTTCGTCTGCGTTTTATTCGTCTGCCGAACGGGAGACGAATAAAACGCAGACGAAAGACGAATGCGACACGTTCGGCAGACGAATAAATCGTTTAAGAAAAGAGGCTCTTCTCCGCAGCTTTTCCCCTTAATTTTTTATGTTTTCCCAAAAAGATTCCGTATGTTTGTTTCGTAACTAGTCGTCCCTTAAAAACCTCATACTCATCTGATTTGCAGTTTATTATAATGCGAATTATTTGCTTATATCTGCAAGATTTCGTACCTTTACAGT
>NZ_JACIDI010000007.1:0-49622 GCF_014196225.1 Bacteroides pyogenes
TACAATCATCTATGGCCGTGAACTGGTATGCTCCGTTTCGTACTTTCATTACATCCAGCTGAACCCTTTCCCCGGGAATTTCTTTACTATATCGGATATAGTCTGACTTTTTACGCCGTTTCACAACAGCTTTGACCTGATGCTTTTTCAGCACACGCCACACCGTCATAGCTGAGAGTTTTATTCTCTTCCTAAGCAGATAGTTGGCAATCCGTTGCGCTCCCTATCTTCTCGTCTCACGCAGATTAAGGATAATGGTTTCAATTTCAGGTGTTATCTTCATGTTGGCAAGTCTTGATGGACGTTTAGACTTATCGGACAATTCCGACTTGCCTTGTTCTTTCTCGCGATTTATCCAACGGTATAACGTGGAACGGGCAATCCCGCACCGAAGGGCAGTTTTTGTCACAGAACCCGTTTCGGCGTATAGCTCAAGCCATTTTTGGCGCATCCGTATTTTCCGTATATCTTCTTTCATGCAACGAAGATACGGATTAAGATTTGCCTACGAAAAGAAAAAGTGTAGCGTATCTATTGATACTTTACAAAATAATGTCATCAATATTATTACATTGTTTTATGTCTTCTGCATATGGCATAATTATCTTCCTGTTATTGTTTCTGCAAATTTATTCTCCAGGTGTTGCTTCCAATTTTGCAATGCCAATTGTTTGGTGGTGTTAGCATAACAGTATTCGCAAAGATGTGGACAGGTGTTGTACTCACCAATGTCCTTAGAGGCCATGCACTCACAGAATTGCCGCTGGCCTTGGTCTTTCTTGTGCTTACTGATGAAGTAATGGTTATGAGGCAGGAGTATTGCTCCTTTGGGCAATTGGGGGTCGCCAAACAGCGTTGGTGCAGGAACTTTCTCTATCTTTACTTTCATGAAGTCCATCAGTTCCTCGTCGTCCCAAGCCAAACGAGTGATGAGGTCTCCATCTATGCAGCGATTATGCTGAATGCCATATTTTGAGATGTCTATTTTTTCACCACAAGTCGCGAGTTGGAAGTTCCAGCCACGCTCACGATTCATAATAGACAGTTTGTCGGCAAACTCTTCCATTTGCTCTGTATCCCACTCATGGTATGATATGCCACTGACTTCAAGATTATGTTTTACCTTCCTATACATGGCAATGTCAGCATAGCTGAATACCAACTTCTCTGTGTAATCTTTCAGTTGGTCACCAATATTCTGAACTTTCCAAAGCAAATCATCCACAGATATGTCATCTGTCAGCATCATGGGGTCAAACCGCCAGATAACAGCACCCTTGCCAAGTTGTTCAACAAGCAACTTGAATGTTTCTATGCGTTTAACAAGAGAAGGCACTTTTTCTAACTTCTCCTGTTCATAGTCATTCAGGGTATATTGAACATAGCATTTAATGCTACGCTCTTTAAGAATATGCAAATATGGCAACAATGGTCGTGGATTCTTTGACCAAAACACAATGAAGCGAGTTTTCTCATATGAAACATACGACTTTACGCCATTGAACGGATTCGTCCATGCGGAATACCCCTTCTGTAAACGATGGAATAACCAATCAGCATAGAATGCCGGAATGTCGGTACTCCTACTTGCAGAAACGATGAGGGGAGCCTGTGCTTTCACAGGCAACCCATCAACGATGATGTCTGTATGTTGCCAGGTTGCCATAATACATTAGAATCTTTTGAATGTTTCGTTTATCTTTTTTTGTTTTGCTTTTCTCCTGCTCTTGGCATATCCTTGCCACACTCATGAGCAAGCTTAGAGGCAGCCTATATATGTCTTCACTCTTCAAATGGATACGTTTCGTCATAGATTTCACTTAGAGGACGGTCGTTGAAAAACCAGTGCGGTGTGGGCTGTATATGCTTGACCTTATAGCCTTTTAGCTTAGCAGAAAGCGCACTAATAGAAGTTTCTTCTCCTTCATAACACACTTTACGCTCTGAAAGAATGGTAACAGAAATTGATGGGGCATCTTTCCATATGAGAATATCGCCTTTCTGCAACCCCATCTCATAGAAGTTGAGTGGTGGACGTTTGGCTTGTGCTTTTGTGCTGGCAGCTTTGTCCTCATCAGTGAGGTCATTTTGTATCTCATCCGTCACTTCTTCCGTCACATCTTCATGATGGAAAAGTTCGAGGATGGCTTGTGCCTGCTCCACGTTGATACGGAAGAACTCACGGTTCTGGTTGATGCGCTGAGGATCAAAAGCTTTATGAAGGGCTTTCTCAATTTTGAGACAATCACTTTTCTTGACCTTGCACGCAAACTTACACTCAAACGGAACAGGAACTCCTGTGGTATAAAGTTCCTTCATCCGTTTATCAATGTCTTCCTGTGTGGTCATGCCTATTTTTACAAGTCCTGGCATCACAGGGTTTGTCAGAAGATAAACTATTCCGTATTCCATATCGTTGTGTTTTTAGAGATATTGTACAGTTTGTCTTTGTTTGTAATGAAATCAAGAACTCTTTCAAATTCGCGCATCAGTGTGTTGCCGTTCTTGTTGGTGAATATATGTGAGTTCATTTTTTACTTCGCCTATATTTTTGATTGCTTGCATTGGGATGCTCAGGATTGGTCATCTCAAGATAACCAGCCTCAACAAGAGCCATGATGTATGTCTGAATATTCTTGCTATGATATGTCACACCTGCCCTTTTAAGAATTTCTTTGCTGCTACGTGGCACACTGCAGAAGTTTACTATATCCCTCTGCTTGTTCGTTATTTTAGGACGTCTAGTGTCAGAGTTGGTATCTAAGCCAGTGTTAGAGTACCTAAGTTTGGTGTCAGAGTTGGCGTTAGAAGTGTCAGAGTCAGTGTCAGAGTATCTAAGTTTGGTGTCAGAGTCAGCATTGAATTGATTACTTTCCGGCCTATTTATAGTGATCACGAACTCATTAGTCCTGTCGTTGTTAGTGAACGAGACTTTCACGTCCTCCGACAATGCACGAAGCATACCACTACCTGCTCCTGTGTAGGGAAGCAAATGAATGGCATTTGTAAAAAGGAACATATTGCGTGGCATGGAAGTTCCCACAACAATATCATCTACAGTAAGTCCATTAGGGAGAGTTCCAGGGCTGTGTATCTCAACCCTGTCGTCAAAGATAAAGATGCGTATAGGAGCTTTCGCATTAAGTGAGCGATGTACCAAAGCATTTACGGTAAATTCAACAAGACTGGTATATGGTATCTCCAATACTCCCTTCGAGTTAAACTCATCCCCAACCTGTATATGACGCAAGTTTCGGGTGAAGAAATCCATAATAGTCTCAAACTGATGAAGCAGATTGCCCTCAATGTCGGCATCATTCACTTTATCACGAAACTGTGTACCACCAAGATTGTTACCCACAAAGCAAATACATTTTGCCGTCATTACTGGAAGCCAACGCTGAGTGTATTTGCCAAACAATAACATGGCAGCCACCGTGATTTTTCCATCGGGACGGATGAAACGTAGGTTACGCAATAGTTTCTCTCCATTGTGCCCACTGGCGATAGCGAAACAGACAGTATCTAAAGAGGCTTCGCGGAATGCATCTCCCACCAAGCCTTTTCTTGTTAGTACCTTTTCGAACTTATTGCCTAGGAAGATTTTGATGGTACTCTCGTCTAAATCTTTGATGGTGGCATCTCTTACTCCTGCTTCATCAGGCGAAAAACTGCCACAGTCAGTCATCATCTCGGCAAGTTCTGCATTGTCGAACACTTTACGTTTGTCTGCACCGTTCTTCACCCACACAACTCCTCGATTGTCATGGTAGGGCTTATTCAGTCCTTCCTTAATATGAGCCACAACAAGGCTTCCGCCATCCACAGAAATTGTTTCCACATCAACAAGGATGGCAGGAACAACATTTTCTGATGCGATATTGCCAAGTGTATTAGTGGTTTCCTGTACTTCCTGATACGATAAAGGATTGACGCTACCAGTTTTGTCCTTCACGCCAACAACCAGTGTACCACCACGTGCATTGCTGAACGCCACCAGTTCGCAACCAATATCATAGTTATCAAGGATCCGCTCTTTGAACTGCACCTTACTGACCTCACCAAGTTTTATCTGTTGGATAATATCTACTTCCTTCATTGTTCAAATGTTTTTGGTTAAGCAGTCTGCCTGCATCAATATTCAAAGCCTCTGCTATACGTAGAAGATTTCTTGCGTCTGGCTGCATGGTATTCGTCACCCATTTGGAAACTGTAGCCCTGTCTTTTCCTAATTGTTCTGCCAGCCATTTACTACTTTTTTGTTCTTCGGCAAGCACAATCTTCAGCCTGTTAATCATTTCTCTTTCCATAAAAGACTCCTTTTCGATGTAAAAGTACAAATAAACCATGAGAATCACGAAGAAATACGCCAAAAAAGAGCATCTTTTTACAAATAATTGGCAATAACATCAATCACATTTCTTGTTTATAGCAGAATATGTGAAAAGGATGGGATTCTATATCTCCCATTCAAATGAGGCAATAACAATATCTACTTCCCTTCATTCCTTCTCTCAATTCTGCGTAAACAATGCGTAAACAAACGATTTCAGTTAGGGGTATTTAGTGAGTTTCATAGAGATAGCAAATTTTGCAACTACTTGATATACAATCAAAATTAATAAAATGAACTGTCACAGACTATCATTTTATCGTTCTCATAATCTGGAGGCCGACGTTTCAAGTCCGGGCTGACCTACGCTGAAAGTTAAGCACTTACAAATCTTTTGCAGGTGCTTTTTTCGTTAAATACGAAAAATTTTGTAGCTTTACACAGTATATTGTTAGTACTTAATTAAAAGCAATCCGTTATGGTTACTAAGATTAAAACAGCATTGCTGGCATTGCTTTCAAGCAGTTTCGTGTTAGTCGGTTGTTTAAGTGATGAAGGTATCGCTGACAAGGTAGATGAAGTTAGAGCTGAGGTTTCAGCAATGACTGCTGTGACCCGTGCCTTGTTTACTGCATATCCCATTGAGGGCATGTTGGTAAAATACAATGGCAGTAGCGACTATGATTACCTCAATTTCGGAGGAATTGAAAATTTCAAGTACGAACGTGGAAATGAATACCGGCTCCGACTTGCAAGAACTACGTTAGCAAACCCGCCTGCAGATGCAAGTATTTACAAATATAAACTTATCGAGGTCCTGTCTAAACAGAAAAAGGGAAACCGAAAAACCATCCGTCTGCTTATTTCTTCAGAAACCGGAGAGTACAAAGGGGGAGAGTTGACTCAGGATATGCCGGCTCCGGGAATGAAAATTAAAGAAGATACAGACGAAGAATGGAGTGTTGTGCCCTTTAATAAAATTGACGGGTTCGAGTATGTGAAAGGTTATAATTATGAGTTATCCGTAGAAAAGATTAGTTTAGCACCTGCCCCTAACGGGAAGCCTCAATGGCAAACCACGCAATATGTATTATTGAATGTCATCTCAAAAATTAATGCTGTCCGGTAAAACTTTCCTTTACGCTGCTATAACTATGGGTAAAGGTAGCTATTTTACCGGATAGCAATAATAACAATTCCGACAGCAAGTGTCAGAAGACACAAATTTATGGATGATGCCTTTTAACTGAAGCAATCACAGCTCCTTCAGGTAATCATTCACCTCGTCTATATCGAAGTTGGTGGGGTCCCAGTTCTCGCCCTCTTCCAGCCCGAGCCATTCCCGGTAACTTTCAACTTGTTCGCCCGACGATTCACGGAAAATCGCTTTCATGTTTTCGTATCCGTACACGCCTCCACAGTCTTCCGGCGGACAGGCGCCTTTCCCTGAAAGGCAAACGGCTTTCTTCTGCTTATCTTCGGAAACAACCTCCAATGTGATTTCATGCACCCAGTCGTCGCCGAAGTCGTAGACATACAGCAGTTTGCGAAGGTTGTCCGAAAAGATGTCGGACAGCTTTACTTTAGAGGCATCCTGAGGCTCGTTGAAGAAGTCGAAGCCTTCTTCTTCGGGCATGGATATGCAAAGACGATGACCGTATTCTTTATCCACAAAATGGAACAGATGATAGTCTTCCCAGCCGAAAGCCGCTTGTATGACCTCATGAAACTTCAGGAAAGTGAAGTTTCCCGGAACGGCAACTTTTCTCTATACGGGAGGTTTGGTTATGCCTTTGATCTGAATTTTAAACTGATATATCATGGCATCGTATTTTGTCCCGCAATATACTGTTTTTCTGAAAGAACTGTGCAATTTCTCTCCTTTTTTTTAACCGTGAGACCATTGCAATTTTCTGTAAAGAAGCTCAAGGCTGATGGTTTTCTCTGCTGTAGTTCACGATTTAAACAGATGTACGGTTGCATTACTCCCTCTACAAAGCCAAGTTTTCGAGATATCTTGGTAGACAGGGTGTGGGCTTCCGGCGCTTACTCCCTGTGCAAAGTCAAGTTTTCGAGACTTCCCGCCGTTGTTTAAAACAGATGTACGGTTACATTACTCCAAGAGCCTAAGGCGAACGCAGGTTTCAAGGACTTCAGTTTAAACAGATATACGGTTATTACGCTACTCCCTCTTGTGACTTCTCCTTCTCCCAATCCATCGTTAAAGAGATGTACTGTTATATTACTCCTACCTGCGCCGCGTTTAAACTGCCGGGGTATCGCTATCCAGTACGGATATGGAGTTTATAGCTCCTACTTGCCTCGCATTTAAACTGCAGGCCGTTACGACTCATGCTTTGGGCAGATGTACGGTTACCTCCGCTTTTCCGCTAAATATCCTGCCATGCACCCCTGCGCTGCTATCCATGATATATTTTCACCGCGAGAACCATATATACACGCAGTCGTAGTCATATATACACACCATGGTAGCCATATATACACACCATGGTAACCATATATACACACCACGGTATCCATATATACACACTACGGTAGCCATATATACACACCACGGTAGCCATATATGCACACCACGGTAATCATATATACACACCACGGTAACCATATATACACACCACGGTAATCATATATACACACCACGGTAGCCATATATGCCTACCGCGGCGGATATATATACCCACCGCAGCGGCAAAGCATACCCGCCGGAGAAGCATACGGCGCAGCTTTTCTATGAGATAATAGTTATAGCAGTTGGTACATTCCTCCGGCCAATACACGGATAATTCCCTTCATCTCCAGCTCGAACAGCAAAGCGCTCATTTTGTGTACGGGGATATCGGCTTCCACCACCAACGTGTTGATTTGAAGCGCTCCTTGCCTTTGCAGGATACGGACAACCGCCTGCTCTTCTTCGGTGAGTTCGGGGAACAAGGCACGCTGAACATTCTCCGCTTTATCTTGACGGACGGGCACGCCCCACCCCATCGCCGACACGAAGTCTTCTGCCGAAAGCAGCAGCGAGGCCTTGTTATCGCGAATCAGCCGGTTGCATCCCTTGGAGTACTCATCGCCTACCCGGCCGGGGAAAGCAAAGCAATCGCGGTGGTAGCTTTCGGCAAGCTCGGCAGTTATAAGTGAACCGCCTTTCTCTGCCGACTCTACTACGATGGTGGCATCGCACATGCCGGCAACGATGCGGTTGCGGCTGACGAAGTTGTGGCGGTCGGGGTTCGTGCCGGAAAGGAACTCCGTCAGCAAGCCGCCATGTTGCAGCATGTCGACGGCGGTTTTACGGTGCACATGCGGATAGATGCGGTCTAACCCGTGAGCGAGGACGCCCACCGTAGGCAGTTCATTCGCCAATGCGGCACGATGGGCATGGATGTCGATTCCGTAGGCCAGTCCGCTGACGACCAGCACATCGGGACACAAGGCTTTCAGGTCGCCCAGAAAAGCATCGCAAAGCCCCTTCCCGTAATCTCCGGCATGCCGTGTTCCCACGAGATTGATGACGCGGAGGGCGTTCAAATCGGCTTCTCCTTTATAAAAAAGAACGACCGGGGCATCCTCGCACTCGCGCAAACGCGAAGGATAGTCTTCGTCGTTCAGCGTCAGACAGCGAATCCGGTTCCGGACGATGAACTCCATCTCGCGCTCGGCACGGGCAATCGCTTCGGGACAGTCCAGCGCTTGCACGATCCTCTCGCTGACCTCCGGCATACGCCCGGGTATCTCCTTACGAAGACGGAACACATCAGCGGCGCTGTGCATTCCGTCCATCAATCTTTTCGCTCCGATATGCCCCACTCCGGGAATCATTGTCAGAGCAATGCCATAGAGTTGTTCTTCTTCCGGGTTCATTTCAGGTAAGGAGCGAAGTAGCTGTCAAACAAGTCGCTGGTATTCAGGCGCCTGTTCACCACGCAAACAGTTTCCACGATGCCCTTCACCACTACCTTATTATCGCTTTTGCGGAAAATATCCTGATAGAACACATACTTGATGCCTTCTTTCTGCAGATAGAGCTTGCACACGCATTCGTCTCCGCTCTTCAACGGAGTCTTAAACGCCATATTGATGCGAGCCACCACAGGGTCTACGCCTTGCCGGTGGAGTTCGGCAAAGTCGATTCCCACAGAGAGCAGGAATTCGTGACGCGCGTGTTCCAGATAATGTTGATAGTTTGCGTTATTCACAATGCCTTGCAGGTCGCACTCATAGTCGCGCACCTTCAATGTCAGTTCGTAGATGTATTCCATTCTTTCTTTATAAAATTATTGTTTCGCTGCCTCCTTGTCGCTTTCCGGGGCAATTCCTTTAAATCTTTTCAGCTCAGCGGTAGAAACCAGTTTGTAGAGTTTGTCGCTCGGACGTATCTTGTCGAGCTTCATCGAGAAATGTTGGCCTTTCTTTACTGTCTGCACCGGCTTCAGCTCCACGCGGGCCTCATCAAGGGTAGCAAACATGGCTCCGGTGGTAGGTCCGGTAATCAACAGCTTATCGCCCACGTTCAGCTCGGCCGCTTCCACCAGAAACTCCGCCACGCCGATGTTCGAGAAGTATTTGATTCCCCGTCCCACGTATATCTTACGCTCCGTAGCCTCCGAGCCGTAATTGCGGCTCCATTCGCCCAGCCGCTGTCCCAGGTAATAGCCGTTCCAGAATCCGCGGTTGAATACCGTCTTCAGCCGTTCATCCCAAGCGGCTATCTTCTCATCGGTAAACGTGCCTTCCAGATTGGCTTTGATCGCCTCTTTGTAGCATTCCACCACCGTGCGCACATATTCGGGACCGCGCGCGCGTCCTTCGATCTTGAACACGCGTACGCCCGCGTCCATCATCTTGTTCATGAAGTGGATAGTCTTCAGGTCTTTGGGCGACATGATGTATTCGTTGTCCACATCCAGCTCTACATCCGTCTCCTTGTCGCGAACGGTATAGCCCCGCCGGCATACCTGCATGCATGCGCCGCGGTTGGCCGAATGGTTCATCTCGTGAAGCGACAGGTAGCATTTGCCCGAAACTGCCATGCAAAGCGCTCCGTGACAGAACATCTCGATACGGATCTGTTCGCCGCCGGGACCGCAGATGTTCTCTTCTCTGATGACACGGTAGATTTCCGCCACCTGCTCCAGATTCAGCTCGCGAGCCAGCACCACGACATCGGCAAACTGAGCGTAAAACCTCAGCGCTTCCGTGTTCGATATGTTCAACTGAGTAGACAAGTGCACCTCCTGCCCGATACGGCGGGCATAGTTCATCACCGACACATCGGCAGCGATCACAGCGGAGATACCCGCCTCTTTTGCCGCGTCGACAATGGTACGCATCAGCGGAATGTCTTTGTCGTAAATAATGGTATTCACGGTGAGATAACTTTTCATCCCGTGCGCGTCGCATGTCTGCGCTATTTCCCGTAAGTCGTCGATTGTAAACGTGTTGGCCGATCTGGCTCTCATGTTCAGATTTTCGATACCGAAATAGATCGAATCGGCGCCTGCCTGAATGGCTGCCGCAAGCGATTCGCGCGAACCTACCGGAGCCATTATTTCAAAATCTTTTATATTCATTCTCTGTGTCAGCAATCATTTAAGCATAAATAATGATACAAAGGTACGAATTTATCCGTATTTTTGCGGAAAATAAATCTGAAAGAAGAGTTTGCAAAAAGGCAAAAGAATCTGCAATCTCCCGTAAGCAAGAGCATTGCGACCTAAAGCCAGAGACAAGGCAACAGACAAAGACGCTAATAAACAAAGGCTTATATGAAGATAAACCATATAGATTTGGGCGAACGGCCGCTGCTGCTCGCCCCGATGGAAGATGTGACCGATCCGGCATTCCGGCTGATGTGCAAAAAGTTCGGAGCCGACATGGTGTACACCGAATTCGTGTCGAGCGACGCACTGATACGTTCCGTGAGCAAGACAGAGCAGAAGCTCAACATCAGCGACGAGGAACGCCCCGTAGCCATACAGATATACGGAAAAGACACCGCAACCATGGTGGAGGCCGCCCGGATAGTGGAACAGGCCAAGCCCGATATTCTCGACATCAACTTCGGATGCCCGGTGAAGCGGGTAGCCGGAAAAGGCGCGGGTGCAGGCATGCTGCAGAACATTCCGCAAATGCTCGATATCACACGCTCGGTAGTGGATGCCGTACAGATTCCGGTGACGGTGAAAACCCGTTTGGGATGGGATGCCGACAATAAAATCATCGTCGATCTGGCCGAACGGCTACAGGATTGCGGCATTGCCGCCCTTACCATTCACGGACGCACGCGGGCGCAGATGTACACCGGCGAGGCGGACTGGACGCTGATAGGCGAGGTGAAGAACAATCCGCGCATGCACATCCCCATCATCGGCAATGGCGACGTCACCACTCCGCAACGCTGCAAGGAATGCTTCGACCGTTATGGCGTAGATGCCGTGATGATCGGTCGTGCCAGCTTCGGACGCCCGTGGATATTCAAAGAAATCAAACATTATCTCAGCACGGGAGAGGAGCTTCCCCCGCTCAGTTTCAAATGGCGCATGGATGTGCTGCGTCAGGAGGTGACAGACAGCGTGAATCTCCTCGACGAACGCCGGGGCATTCTGCACGTTCGCCGTCATTTGGCTGCCAGTCCGCTATTCAAAGGCATACCGAACTTCCGCGACACCCGGATCGCCATGCTGCGGGCAGAGACCCAAGAAGAGCTGTTCCGTATATTTGATGGGATAGAGCAGCTCGGGTTGGAGTGAGGTGAGGATGATCTTTCTTTAAAGATGGACAGACTGCAAATTAAAAACTGAGAGACCGGCTTTTCGGGCAGTCTCTTTATCCATTGCAACGGCATTACTCCCTTATAATGGATTTGCCTCCTTTTGCTTCTGCACGTAACCGGAAGCTGCATACTCGACAGTAAGATTCCAAGATTTTGCCGCCTAAAAGAGGCGGTATATTCGATAAGAGGAAACGGGCGAATTCAGTAAGAAGAGTCAGCGCATTGGATAAAGAGAGCCAATAACAGCCTTTCGTCGCTATCCGCACCTACGATAAACGGAGATTATCACAAACTATCGCCCCAAAGCCCTTTCATGGCGTTCTCTTCCTGCCGGATGCGGATGGCGAGAAATATGCAGTACACGGGCAACCCCGCAGCCAGCGTATACCACGCATTACAGAGCAGAGCCACCCCGATCAGTTCGGGGACAATATTCAGATAATAGTTGGGATGCTTCACCACACGAAACAAGAAACTCTTCTCGATGCGATGATCGGGAAGGATGTAAAGCTTCACGGTCCACACATCATGCAATTTTGCAACGACATAAAACAGCATAAGGTAGGCGAACGCCATCACCGCAACTCCTATCCATGAAGTTTGGTTGAAGCTCACTCCCGTCGCATACGCCTCATATAATGCCGAAAAATAATAAGCGATGTGAGCCAGAGTAAGGCAAAGCGAATTGGTTTTTCCATACTGAACCGCTCCTGCCTGTACGATTCTTTTCTCGTTCCGGATGGAGTAAGATAAAGAAACCAGGCGAAGCACAAAGAACAATGTAAAAGTAATGATTATGTACGTCATGTGACAGTTGTTTATTGATTATAATCCGATTATACAGCTGCTACTCTTTGCAATCGAACAGCAGAATAGCTTACAAAAAGTTTTCAGCCCGCAAAAATATAAAAAATAAAAGAATTCCCAAGCAGATACTCAAAAACCGGGAAACGGAACAAATAATGTATAGGATGCAAATCGGTAACACAACAAGGTCTCGGAATAGACTGCGCCACGATCGTAACAAACAGCAGCGGTAAAACAACAAGGACTTGCCATCCGTTGTGAAAGTTGTTGTGGCTTGATTTCTCACTTAAACATCGGCGTGGCAAACCAGCGTTTGTACATCCACGTCACCACCACGTAGAAAAGGAAGGCGGTGAAGAAACCTACCACGGTGTCGATCACATAGTGCGCCTGAATGTACACCGTAGCGCCGCACAGCAGCATGTAGAAGGGAACCAGACAGAAGAACAGTTTCCGGCTGGCACGCCACGACATAATCATGAGGATGGTGGAGATGCCTACATGCGAACTGGGGAAAGCGGC
Organism: Bacteroides pyogenes; assembly: GCF_014196225.1. Classification (GTDB taxonomy): domain Bacteria; phylum Bacteroidota; class Bacteroidia; order Bacteroidales; family Bacteroidaceae; genus Bacteroides; species Bacteroides pyogenes_A. The sequence continues at coordinate 12,459 of NZ_JACIDI010000007.1, forward strand.
GGTGGGACGTTCGCCCACTTGCTGCGAACTTTCTACCAGATTGTAGAAAAAACCGTGCTGATAGCCCGGACCGGGAAGCAATTCCTGATGGTGGTTGAAATAATCGCCGATGGAAGGAAACACGCCGTTCGCCACATTGTCGAAACCGATGGCGGGGAAGTAGAACTGCGGGCCCGCCACAGGCACGAATATATAAATAAGGTAGTAAATGAAAAACGAGGTGACGAGCACGAAAGACATCTTTTCGAACCACTCGAAACGGAAAAGGAAGTAGTAGAGCGCCACCACCAGTATCATGGGGTAATAGAAGAAGTATCCCATATTGAAGGCCTCACTCACCACCAGATGCGGAAACGTGTGGCAGAACCAGATAGCGGGCTGGCCGTTGAAGATGAACTGTTCGACGGAAGCAAACAGATGATCGAGATTCGGGAAGAAGCGATTGAACTCGAACGTATCCGGATACCAGTACGAAAGCAGGCTCATCTGAATGGCTATGCGGATAAAAGCCGAGAATTTACACGGTGCCAACCGGTAAAGATACATCAGCAGGAATGTCATGGCGGCAATCATCGCCCTGTCGAGCAGCATATGCCAGGGATGATCCATCCGCTGAAACAGGAACAGAATCAAGACAGAGGTCAACAAGGTGTAGATGAGTGTCGCTTTCTCTACGGCAAACAACCCTTTACGGGATTCCACACGCTTAAACAGGTCCAATACTAAAGCCATCCTTCTTTTTTATACCAGGCAATGGTTTCGCGAACGCCTCTCTCCAAATCGTACTCGGGACGATAGCCCAACTCATTGATGGTGGGAGAGATATCGCATTGCCAGTTGCGTTGTTTCATTATCTTATACTTGTCCGAATTCAGGGTGCTGCTCTTTCCCGAGCGCGCTGCGATGAATTGAGCGAGCAAAGATACTATTTTTAATACAATCAACGGACATTTCACCCGAATAACAAACGGATTGTCCAGTTCTTTCCGTATCAGATCGGAAAAAGCGCGGCTTCGATACACCTTCCCGTCGGTAAGGAAATAAGCCCTGCGCGACACGCCTTTCTCTATGCCGAGGAAGATGGCCTGCACCATGTCTTTCACATACACAAAGGTCAGGTCTTGCCGGCGGAAACCTACGGAAAAGTCGACATGGCTGCGGATAGACTTCGCCATCAGGTAATAGTCGGATTCGCGCGGGCCATACACGCCGGTAGGGCGATAAATGACATAAGGAAATCCGGGAATGCTGCGGATATATTCCTCTGCCCGGAGCTTGCTGCGCCCGTATGCGGTGTCGGGCATCGGCGTGTCGGTCTCACGGATGGGCGAGTAATCGGCTTCGCGTATGGGGCCGAACACGCTGAGCGTACTGATATGGATAAACTGACGCGGAACCATGTCGAGCTCGCGCAGGGTATCTGCAAACAGGCAGGTCTGCCGGTAGTTCACCTCATCGAACATTTGCTCGTCGGGGCATTTGGTCACCCCTGCGCAGTGCACCACATAGTCGAACGCTCCGTTCGCGGCTTTATGCGCCGCCAAGCAAGCCTTGAGCTTATCGGGACGGGCAAAATCGAGTTCCATGAAGTTCAGCGCGGAGTCTTTCAGGTATCTCCTGCTGCTCGTAGACCGTACTCCCGCCCATGTGGTGAACCCTCGCCTCAACGCCTCCTCTACAATGAAGCTCCCAATAAAACCGCTCGCTCCCGTCACTAAAATACTTCTCATATTTACGTCTGTTTTTTTATCGCTTACTTTAATCTGTTTCATTTCAACGGCTCCACGTGGATATTGATCAGCGTCGACCGCCCGAACATCTCCTTCAGCCTGCATTCGATGGCGGTGGTCTTGTCATGAGCTTCCTCCAGAGACATCCGCCCGTCCATCCGCACATGCACCTCGATGGCGTAATAGCTGCCGATGCGGCGGGTGCGGAGATGATGCGGCTCGCTCACTCCGGGAAACGAGAGCAACGTCTCTTCGATTTGTTGTTCCACTTCATCGGGCAGGGATTTCTCCAACAGCTCTTCCACCGAGGGAACCAGCAACTCGACCGATACTTTCATGATGAAGAAGCTCACAACCAGAGCCGCCACAGGGTCGAGCACCTGCCAGCCATCACCCAACAGAATGGCTCCGCCGATACCGATGGCCGCACCCACCGACGAAAGCGCGTCGCTCCGGTGATGCCAGGCATTCGCCACTACCGCCTGCGAGTCGACCTTTCTGCCCACGCGCACGGTGTACCGATACAGGCCTTCTTTAAAAAGGATGGATACAAGCGCCGCAATGAGGGCCACCATGCCCGGCTCGCCCGGCGATTCGCCTTTGACGAAAAAAGCGTAGATGGAAGAAGCGGCAGTCCACAACAGCCCGAACCCCACCGCAAGCAGCAGCAAGCCGATAATGACGGTAGCCATCGTTTCGTATTTCCCGTGTCCGTAGTCGTGCCCCTTGTCTTGAGGTTTGTTGGAAATCCGCACGAAGACAATCACAATCACATCCGTCACGAAGTCCGACAGCGAATGAACGGCATCGGCAATCATAGCGGCACTATGCCCCACGATACCCGCCGTGAATTTGAATACGAGCAACAGCAGATTGACTACGCTCCCAACGATGGTCGCCTTGTAAATCTCACGTTCCCGAACCTGCTTTTCTGTCTCCATGCTGCGATATGATTTGATAAGATAAGGGCAAATGTACACAATTTCCGCACTGCAACCATCAAGTTGCAATCAAAAACAAGCGCCGCCCTTCACTTTTCACCCCATTTGAGTTCATAAACGGGAAAATATAACTATATTCGCCATTGAAACCTCTTCGGGACTTCCGCTTTCGGTATCCGTCATTCCGGCGGGAAGGTTGCCGCAGGCATTTCCCGAATGTTCCGCACCGAACCGGACTCTCCGTTTCCCGCCATCGCGCGTTCATCGGAAAGGAAGAAGAGCCGGTCGGATTGAACTACATAACAGAATCATTTTTATTATGGCAAAGAAGAAAGAAAAGAGAGAGAAAAAAGCAGGCAAGAGAATGGGTAAAAAACAACTTACCGCACTGCTATCAGAGCTTTTCCATGCCAAGACGGGCGAAACCATGAGCATGAAACACATTTTCTCGGAGTTGCGCCTCACCACTCATCCGCAGAAAATGCTCTGCGTCGATATCCTGCACGACTTGGTGGCAGACGATTACCTCAGCGAAGTGGACAAAGGCAAATTTCGCATCAACATGCACGGCACCGAGATGACGGGAACCTTCCAGCGCAAGAGCAACGGAAAGAATTCTTTCCTTCCCGAAGACGGAAGCGACCCTATCTTCATCGCCGAGCGGAACTCCGCCCATGCCATGAACAACGATAAGGTAAAAATCATGTTCTACGCCAAACGGAAACACCGGGAGGCGGAAGGCGAAGTGATAGAGATACTGGAACGCGCCAACGACACCTTTGTGGGCACGCTCGAGGTGGCTAAGTCGTACGCCTTTCTGGTGACGGAAAACCGTACGCTCGCCAACGACATCTTCATCCCGAGAGAGAAACTGAAAGGAGGAAAAACGGGTGACAAGGCCATCGTGAAAATAACCGAATGGCCCGACAAAGCGAAGAACCCCATCGGACAGGTGATAGACATACTGGGGCGTGCCGGAGACAACACTACCGAGATGCACGCCATTCTTGCCGAATTCGGATTGCCCTACGTATATCCCAAGGCGGTGGAGAAAGCGGCGGACAACATTCCGGCGGAGATCACTCCCGAAGAGCTTGCCAAACGCGAAGACTTCCGTAAGGTGACCACCTTCACCATCGACCCCAAAGACGCCAAAGACTTCGACGACGCTCTCTCCATCCGCCCGCTGAAAGAGGGGCTGTGGGAAGTGGGCGTACATATCGCCGATGTGACTCACTACGTAAAGGAGGGAGGAATCATCGACAGAGAGGCGGAGAAGCGGGCCACATCGGTCTACCTGGTCGACCGCACCATCCCGATGCTCCCCGAACGGCTTTGCAACTTCATCTGCTCGCTGCGCCCCGACGAAGAGAAGCTGGCGTACTCCGTCATATTCGACATCACCGAGAAGGGAGAAGTGCAAGCTTCGCGCGTGGTGCATACGGTGATCAAATCCGACCGCCGGTTCACGTACGAGGAGGCGCAGCAGATCATCGAAACCAAGCAGGGAGACTTCAAAGAGGAGGTGCTGATGCTCGACACCATTGCCAAGGCATTGCGCGAGAAGCGTTTCGCCGCCGGAGCCATCAACTTCGACCGCTATGAGGTGAAGTTCGAGATAGACGAGAAAGGGAAGCCCGTGAGCGTCTACTTCAAGGAATCGAAAGACGCCAACAAGCTGGTGGAGGAGTTCATGCTGCTTGCCAACAAGACCGTAGCGGAGAAAGTGGGGCGTGTGCCGAGAAACAAAAAGGCGAAAGTGTTGCCCTACCGCATTCACGACCTGCCCGATCCGGAGAAGCTGGAAAACCTGTCGCAGTTCATCGCCCGCTTCGGCTACAAAGTACGCACCAGCGGAAGCAAAACCGACATATCGAAATCCATCAACCACCTGCTCGACGATATCCACGGCAAGAAGGAGGAGAACCTCATCGAAACCGTCTCCATCCGCGCCATGCAGAAAGCACGATACTCTACCCACAACATCGGGCACTACGGACTGGCGTTCGAGTATTACACCCATTTTACCTCGCCCATCCGCCGTTTCCCCGATATGATGGTGCACCGCCTGCTTACGAAATACATGGACGGAGGGCGCAGCGTGTCGGAACAGAAGTACGAAGCGCTTTGCGAGCACAGCTCGAACATGGAGCAGACGGCTGCCAATGCCGAACGGGCTTCCATCAAGTACAAGCAGGTGGAATTTATGAGCGAACGCCTCGGACAGGTGTACGACGGGGTGATCTCCGGAGTGACGGAATGGGGGCTTTACGTGGAACTGAACGAAAACAAGTGCGAGGGCATGGTTCCCATACGCGATCTGGACGACGACTACTACGAGTTCGACGAAAAGAACTACTGTCTGCGCGGACGCCGGAAAAACCGCACTTACAGTTTGGGAGACGCGATTACGGTGCGTGTGGCGCGCGCCAACCTCGAGAAGAAGCAGTTGGACTTTGAGCTGATCGAGAAATGAGAACTTTTGCGATAGAAGAAAAGGAGCGGATCGAGTCCATCATCCGCCAGTCTGCCGTATGCCATGTAGGCATCACCGATCCGGAAGGAAATCCGTACGTCATCCCCATGAACTTCGGCTACGAAGACGGCATCATCTACCTGCATTCGGGACCCGAAGGCGGCAAGCTGGAGATGCTCGAACGGAACAACCGGGTGTGCATCACCTTCAGCCGGGGGCACGAGCTTGTCTACCAGCACCCGAAGGTGGCTTGCAGCTACAGCATGCGCTCCGAAAGCGCCATGTGCCGAGGGCGGGTGACCTTCATCGAAGACATGGAAGAGAAGCGGCGCATTCTGGACATCATCATGCACCATTACACCGACAACGAGTTCGGATACTCCGAGCCGGCATTGCGTAACGTGAAGGTATGGAAAGTCCCCGTAGAACGAATGACCGGCAAGGTCTTCGGACTACGGGGACATGAGAAACCCTGAAAGCGTCTTGTTTACCACAACTTCACAGCTTGACATCCCGTTTTACAGCGGATAATCCTCGAAAGCGTAGAGAAGGGTAGACAGGTAACGCTCTCCCGTGTCGGGAAGCAGGGCGACAATCGTTTTCCCTTCATTCTCCGGCAGCCGGGCAAGTCGTGTCGCTGCAAATACGGCCGCTCCCGAAGAGATTCCGACCAGCAGGCCTTCCGTACGAGCCAGTTCGCGCCCGGTACGGATGGCTTCGTCGTTCTCCACCCGAACCACCTCGTCTACCACCGCCGCATTGTATGTTCGAGGCACAAACCCCGCTCCGATTCCCTGAATCTTATGCGGTCCCGGCTTTCCTCCCGACAGCACCGGAGAGTCCGCCGGCTCTACGGCAACTACCTTCACCTCCTTCTTGTGAGCTTTCAGCGCTTCGCCCACTCCGCTCACCGTACCCCCCGTGCCTACGCCCGCCACGAAGATGTCCACCTGTCCGTCCGTATCCCTCCAGATTTCCTGTCCGGTGGTACGCACGTGCACGCTCGGATTGGCCGTATTTTCGAACTGCTGAAGGATTACAGCGTCCGGTGTAGCCGCCCTCAGCTCTTCGGCCTTGGCAATGGCGCCCTTCATGCCCTCCGCACCGGGAGTGAGCACCAGCTCCGCCCCCAGCGCCTTCAGCAGGTTACGCCGCTCCATGCTCATCGTGTCGGGCATGGTCAGTATCAGGCGGTAGCCCTTGGAGGCGGACACGAAAGCCAGCCCCACTCCGGTATTCCCGCTGGTGGGTTCGATAATGGTCGATCCGGCGTGCAACACCCCTTTCATTTCGGCATATTCGATCATAGACAGGGCGATGCGATCTTTCACGCTGCCGGCAGGGTTGAACGACTCTATCTTCACCACCAGACGCGCTTTCAGCCCGTTTATTTTGTTGTAGTTGCTCAGCTCCAGCAAAGGAGTATTCCCGACGAGCTCGGTGAGCCTTTTTGCAATCTTTTCCATATTTCTTTAGTTTTCTTATCTTAACCGATTGCAAAGATAGGGAAAGCTCCGCCCGCCGGAAATACCACAGATGTGGTAAATTCGTACTACAAACAGGGGGCACATACCCGCCTTTGTCGACTAAATACCCGCATATACATACCGACTGAATACCCATCGCGTCGACTATATATATTCACCGTGGTAGCCATATATATTCACCACGGTAGCCATATATACTCACCGGACTGACTACATATACCCACCGAACCGGAATATACATACCCGCCGTTCCGGCTACACATCCCCCGTTGCGGGCATATGGATATACCCCACCATATATCTGCCGCGACAACAGAAGTTGATTTCTCAAGCGGGATTCACTGTTTTTTTCGGGAGCGGGCAAAAATTACCGCCAAAGAAAACGGGGATATCTTTCGGAAAAAACTATATTTGCGGATATTCACCTGAAAAAAAGACTTATACGTATGAAACACATGAAAAAACAGATGAAAAAAACATCTCTTTTCATCATCCTCATCGGACTGATGGCAATGGCAGGTCTTCCTTCGCCGGCACAGGCGCAAGACATTACGGGAAGTTGGCACGGAAAGCTGAAGCTGCCCGTAGGTTCGCTCAGCATCGTTTTCCACATCAAGCAGGCTCCCGAAGGCGGATACACCGCCACGCTCGACAGTCCCGACCAAGGGGCGAAGGGAATCCCTACGGAGAAAACAACCTTCGAGAACTCCACGCTCCACATCCGCATACCCACGATCGGGGCATCGTACGAAGGGAAGCTGACGGAGGAGGGAAAGATTACGGGCACATTCACACAGGGGGTTGCCCTCAAGCTCGACCTTGAGAAAGGAGAAGCTCCCCGCCCGAAACGTCCGCAGGAACCCCAACCTCCGTTCCCCTACAAGAGCGAGGAGGTGAAGGTGAGAAACGAGCAGGACGGTATCGACCTGGCGGGCACGCTGACCTTACCCGCCGAAGGACGGAACTTTCCGGCGGTGGTTCTGCTCACGGGAAGCGGGCCGCAAAACAGAGACGAGGAGCTGATGGGGCATAAACCCTTTCTGGTCATTGCCGACCATCTCACCCGGAACGGGATTGCCGTGTTGCGGTGCGACGACCGGGGCATGGGCGCTTCGCAAGGCGACTACGCCTCCACTGCCAATACCGGGTTCGCACGCGATGCCGAAGCAGCCATCGGCTATCTGCGCCACAGAAAAGAGGTCGACTCGCGGAAAGTCGGAATCATAGGGCACAGCAACGGGGCACTGATAGCTTTCGGCATAGGGGCGAAAGACCGTGAGCTCGCATTCATCGTCTCGCTGGCAGGAAGCGCCGTGCGGGGCGACAGCCTGTTACTGAAGCAAACGGAGACCCTCTCTAAGCTGTCGGGAATGCCCGACGCCGGCTGGCAGAACCTCAAACCTATTTTGCGCGAACGCTACACGCTGCTGATGCAGGCCGGAAAGACTCCCGAAAAGCTGCGGGAAGAGCTGCTCGCCCATGTCTACTCGTCAATGCCGCAGCAACAGGCGAATGAAGCGGTTCGAAAGCGGGCGGAAGCCGAAGCGGCAGCCATGACATCGCCTTGGTTTCTGGAATTCCTCAAACACGATCCCGCCGCAGACCTGAAGCGTGTGAAGTGCCCGCTTTTCGCCCTGAACGGAGAGAAAGACGCGCAAGTGGATGCCGAGACAAACCTGAATGCCATCCGCCTGCATACAACGGAAGGTGGAAACAAACGGGTAACGATGAAAGCGTATCCCGGACTGAACCACTTGTTTCAGCATTGCACCACCGGAGCCGTGAACGAGTACGCGCAGATAGAGGAAACCATCAGCCCCGAAGTGCTGAAAGACATCACAGAGTGGATACTGGGCATCACCGCCCGTTAGTCGTGTGACGGTGTCTTGCATCCACAAGCAGCCGGTTCGTGGATAGCCGGCATCGCCGCCTGTTAGCCGTGTGACGGTGAGTTGCATCCACAAGCAGCCGGTGCGTGGATAGCCGGCATCGCCGCCCGGCAGCCAAGAAAACCTGTGCCGAAAGAACACAGTTTGTAAAAGAATGGCTATCTTTGCATGCACAAATTTGAGTTTAAATAAATAACAAAAGATATAAATGGCATTGCAATGTGGTATCGTCGGACTGCCCAACGTGGGTAAGTCGACTCTTTTCAACTGTCTGTCGAACGCAAAAGCACAGGCGGCAAACTTCCCTTTCTGTACAATCGAACCGAACGTAGGCGTCATCACCGTTCCCGACGAACGTCTCAACCGCTTGGCGGAACTGGTTCATCCCCAACGCATCGTTCCCACGACGGTGGAAATCGTAGACATCGCCGGACTGGTGAAAGGAGCGAGCAAAGGCGAAGGATTGGGAAACAAGTTTCTGGCAAACATCCGCGAGACGGACGCCATCATCCATGTGCTCCGCTGCTTCGACGACGATAACGTGACTCACGTAGACGGCAGCGTAAATCCCGTCCGCGACAAAGAGATCATCGATTACGAGCTTCAGCTGAAAGATCTCGAAACCATCGAGAGCCGCATACAGAAAGTGCAGAAGCAGGCGCAGACGGGTGGTGACAAAGCAGCCAAGCAGACGTACGACGTGCTTGTGCGCTACAAAGAGGCGCTGGAACAGGGACGGTCGGCACGCACCGTGACTTTCGACACGAAAGACGAACAGAAGATAGCCCGCGAGCTGTTTCTGCTCACAAGCAAACCGGTGATGTACGTGTGCAACGTAGACGAGGCAAGCGCCGTGAAGGGCAACAAATACGTAGAGATGGTTCGCGAAGCCGTGAAGGACGAGAGTGCCGAGATACTGATCGTGGCTGCACGCACGGAAGCGGATATCGCCGAACTGGAGACGTACGAAGACCGCCAGATGTTTCTCGCCGAAGTAGGACTGGAGGAGTCTGGCGTGGCACGCCTCATCAAGTCGGCCTATAAACTGCTGAACCTCGAAACTTATTTCACCGCCGGTGTTCAGGAAGTGCGCGCATGGACTTACGAAAAAGGATGGAAAGCTCCCCAATGCGCCGGAGTGATTCATACCGACTTCGAGAAGGGATTTATCCGCGCGGAGGTCATCAAGTTCGACGACTTCATCCAATACGGCTCGGAAGCGGCTGTGAAGGAGGCGGGAAAGTTGAGCGTGGAAGGAAAGGAGTATGTGGTGCAGGATGGAGACATCATGCACTTCAGATTCAATGTGTAAGCATGCAAGCCCGATGAAAACATTGAAAGGACGGCACGATTTCCAAACTTCAGATTCAATGTGTAAGCATGCAAGTACGATGAAAGAACGCAAGCCCTTCCCGGAGCAAACGCCGCCGGCATTGCACGGATGAAGGGTTGAGATATAAAAACAGAGGCCGCTCGCCGGCCCGAAATCAATTACCAATCAATAGTCTTATGTTACTATCTATTCACTGGAATCCCAATCCCGAACTCATCAACCTGTTCGGTATCTCCATCCGCTATTACGGATTGCTGTGGGCGGTAGGCATCTTTCTGGCCTACATCGTCGTTCACTATCAGTTCCGTGACAAGAAGATAGGCGAGAAGAAATTCGAACCGCTCTTCTTCTACTGTTTCTTCGGTATCCTCATCGGCGCCCGGCTGGGGCACTGCATCTTCTACGACCCCGGCTATCACCTCACCAGCGGTAGAGGCATTCTGGAGATGCTGCTGCCCGTGAAGCTGCTTCCGGGAGGAGGATGGAAGTTTATCGGATACAAGGGGCTGGCAAGCCATGGCGGTACGCTGGGACTGATTATCGCGCTCTGGCTCTACTGCCGGAAAACCAAATTGCACTATGTGGATGTATTGGACATGATTGCCGTAGCCACTCCCATCACCGCCTGCAGCATTCGCCTGGCCAACCTGATGAACTCGGAAATCATCGGCAAACCAACCGATGTACCCTGGGCGTTCGTCTTCGAACGCATCGACATGCAACCCCGTCACCCGGCACAGCTATACGAAGCGTTGGCCTATCTCGCGCTTTTCTTCGTGATGATTTACCTGTACAGGCGCCACAGCAAGGAGTTGCATCGCGGCTTCTTTTTCGGACTCTGCTTGGCGGCAATCTTCACCTTCCGCTTCTTCATCGAATTTGTGAAAGAAAACCAGGTGTCTTTCGAAGAGCAGATGACGTTCAACATGGGGCAATGGCTCAGCATCCCGTTCATCATCATCGGCTTTTACTTCATTTTTGCTTACGGGAAGAAGAAGTAGACGTTTTTACTCTATAGTTATATAGCGTGGCAGGCACTCTTTTGCCTGCCTGATGAAGAAGAAGTAAATGTTTTTACTTTGTAGAGGTTTTTTAGGCTTAGAAAAGAATAATCATTACAAGCTCTCTTATCCTTAATAAGGAATAGCTTATATTTGTGTACGTTTAATTAAAACTTTGCTTATGGTACTTAAGTATTTAAATCTTTTTATGGCTTTTATGGGCAGCTTAGCCATATCGGAATCTTATGCTCAAAGCTATATTACAGGGTGTAATGGTAAAAATTATGGCATAGGTGATACGCTTGTTGTAGGCAAGCCTGCACTATCAGGGTATTTATTTATACGTACTGTCAACGAACAAGGCGATTTGTCTCCAATGCCTGACAGAGATATTGCAGGTTTGAAAGTGACTATTACTTCTATACCGGAATACGATGAACAATAATATCAGGATATGGGGATTTACGAACAACCCGAAAATTTACAGATTGTCATGGCTGAAGGTGGAGGCAATCATTTCTGTATCAGCCTAAATAAAGCGCTAAGCTGTGGAAATATAATGTCCGATTACATGATTTCGTCTGTTGACGGGGCAGTGGATTTGACACCCTCTATTTTGTATGTGTACGCGCTAAAACTTTATCAAAAAGCTGTTGATGACAAGGTTGTTGATAAATATGCCTCATTATGTGTACCTGATGAATTTAAACAAGCATCCGAAGATCCTTTTGCATTAGATGCTATGCGTAAATCTTACAGAGCTAAATTGCAACAAGAATTATGCAATGCCGACTTTTCAAAGATATTTCGTCTTAAATGCTTATCAGAACTTCAGCCATATGATATGGTAAAAGAATGTTTCCCTTTATCAGAATTTTCTTGTGTTGATGTGCAAACTAAACAGGAAGATGAACTGAGCAGGCTCAAATATTGCTTGTGGGGAGAATGTGCTTTTCTTTTTGCCAATGCTTCTCTCTTTATGTCCTTACCTTCAGAAAAAACACGAGCCAAAGGCTTCTATGGGATGCGGAAATACGCCGGCGTTCCTTCTTATAACGAACCAATGGCTAGCCTGTATGTATATGTTAAGATTAAGAAACAGCCGGTAAAATTGCCGGAAAAGAAAATTTTAGTCTTTTCTGAAGGCCGTAATTTTGATTTTAATTGGTCAACACTGAATAAGGTTTATGGTGAGAGGTCTCTTAATATGGATATTGTTCGAATTGATGCGTATAACGATTTGCTTCCTTTCGTGAATGGTGAAGTAGTCTATAATTACTTAGGCAGCATTGTTTTATAAGATAATTTCGGGGAAACTTACTGGGTGGTGAACATAGCCCTCGGCAAACCGAATTGTTCTATAAGATAATTTGGAGGGAAAACTTACCGGGACACATATATGGCAAAGGTACATAAAATCCCCGGAATCCAACCGGCTTTAGGTTTTACTGAATATCCCGATTTACGTCTCTATATCACTCTTATCATATTGTCTGTGCGACCATCGAATAACATTGGCGGGCAGAGCACGCAGCTGGTCAATAGTCTGTTGAAGATTACGCGCGACTACCATAATGTCAAAACACTCCAACAGGTCAGGAGGGAGCCTTAGACGAACTAAGGCTAAAAGAGTATCATAAGTAGTCACGAGATTTTTTTTGAGGGCAAAGATAGGAGTTTTAGAGAATCCCCACATTAGTTTACTGCTGAGCCCGCTTTGGGTCCCCCAATAAATAAGAGGAAAGCCCCGAGAATTTTGTTTCTCAGGGCTTTTCTGCAATCAGTTGTTGGACTACCAGGATTCGAACCTAGACAAACAGAACCAAAACCTGTTGTGCTACCATTACACCATAGTCCAAACTTATGCGCTTTCTGTTAAAAAGCGGTGCAAAGATAGTGTTATACCAATAAACATCCAAACATTTCACTGATTATTTTCGATTTCTTCACCAATAGTCCGCCATTGCTTCACTGATTATCTTCGATTATTTTACCGATTGGGCTCGATTTCTTCATCCATGACATTCGATTATTTCAAAGATTGCGTTTGATTGTATCAGCGATTGCAAAAAAAGAGGAGGTCTTACGGCCAAATGAAAGAAACGTTACCGGACAATCTGCCTGAAGTGGAACGAGAAGATTTTTGCCCCTTTACTACGAACCGGATAGCAAACCCTTGCAACCATAGATTCTGTACGATACTCTTAAAAACCGAAGACATAACGACGACCTTCCGTTTTTCATACCTTTGCAACCATAGATTTTGACCGATATTCTTTTGAAGTGTTCTGTGATTCGTAAGCAAATCACAGAACACTTCGATGGGCGCACGGGAACGAACCAAATGGTTCAAGCGGGTTCGATTCCCGTACTCACTACAATCATAATGGTTTAGATACTAATATAAAAAATAACACCCAAAGAGATCTCTGAATGTTTCAATGAAAAGCTGTAGTTAATGGCTCAAAGAGACTAAATTGAAAGTAAATCACAACTAAACAGCTCTTGCGGTGTGCCATATTGCTGCTGTACTCAATCGTTCAAAGAGACTAAATTAAAAGTAAATCACAACATATTTTCATTATTTGTAATGGATTGTCCTTAGCTGCACTTAATATAAATTGAACAATAATGACCTTGCAACCGGCAAATCGGCACGGCTCCGATAACAGGTTCCCTACAACAGGCGAACAACTATCCTCACGTCAACGAAGCATGAAAGACAAACAAGCAGTGAAATCGCATCAAGATAAGCCGTGGCGAATGCTTCCTCAAACAGGCAGGCATTCGCCAACAGCAAGCAGTCGCTATTTTGCAATCAGCAGGTAGTAGTTCTTCTTACCGCGCTGAACCAGCAAATACTTGTCGTTCAACAAATCGGATACGGTCACTTCACGGTCGAACGCTTCCAGTTTCTCTTTGTTGAGCGATACGCCACCGCCTTGCACGAGTTTGCGCATCTCTCCCTTAGAGGCGAACACTGCGGCATGGTCTGCAAACAGGTCGACGGCTTTCACACCTTCGGCCAATGCGCTGCGCGACACCTCGAACTGGGGAACTCCCTCGAATACAGCCAGCAGCGTATCTTCGTCCAGTTTGCGCAAAGCCTCGGAAGTGGCGTTGCCGAAGAGGATGTTCGAAGCCTCTACAGCCGCGTTGTACTCTTCTTCGGAATGAACCATCACGGTCACCTCCTTCGCCAAGCGTTTCTGCAACACACGCAGGTGCGGAGCAGCCTGATGTTCGGCAACCAACGCATCGATTTCTTCCCGGCCGATGGAGGTAAATATCTTGATGTAGCGTTCGGCGTCGGCATCGCTCACATTCAGCCAGAACTGGTAGAACTTATACGGAGAGGTATAGCGCGGATCGAGCCAGATGTTGCCCGACTCCGTTTTGCCGAACTTACCGCCGTCGGCTTTCGTAATCAACGGGCAAGTCAGCGCGAACACCTCTCCCCCGTTGGTACGGCGAATCAACTCCGTTCCTGTGGTGATGTTTCCCCATTGGTCCGAACCGCCCATCTGAAGCTTGCATCCTTTGGTTTCGTACAGATGCAGGAAGTCGTATCCCTGAAGCAACTGATACGTGAACTCCGTGAACGACAGTCCGTCGCGGGCCTCACCGCTCAGACGACGCTTCACCGAGTCTTTCGCCATCATATAGTTCACCGTGATATGTTTACCCACCTCGCGGGCGAAGTCGAGGAAGGAAAAGTTCTTCATCCAGTCGTAGTTGTTCACCAGTTCCGCACGGTTGGGTTGGTCCGATTCAAAATCGAGAAACTTCGCCAACTGCTTCTTGATACATGCCTGATTGTGAGCCAGCGTCTCTTCATCGAGCAGATTGCGCTCCGCCGACTTTCCCGAAGGGTCGCCGATCATGCCGGTAGCGCCTCCGATAAGGGCCAACGGCTTATGGCCGCAACGTTGAAAATGGCGAAGCATCATCACCCCGCAGAGGTGACCGATGTGCAACGAATCTGCCGTAGGGTCGATTCCCAGATAGGCTGTAACTTGCTCTTTGCCCAACAACTCTTCCGTTCCCGGCATGATATCTTGCAACATCCCGCGCCACCTCAATTCTTCTACAAAATTCATCGTTATTTTATATTATTTGGTTATTATTCAATCCATAATCCTGCAATAAGCGAAGCCTTCCCGACGGCAAAGCCGCGCAACGTGACTCCGGATTCAGCAGGCGATCTATCCGAAAAGGCAAAATTACGACTCTTTATCTGAATACACAACTCTTTAGCGTTTAAAAAAGACTTTTTGCACATTCTCCCTCAACGTCTCTTGCAGACACTCCGCATCCACCCCGCGGACTTCGGCGGCTCTCCGAATGATGTCGCTGATATCCAGCACGCTTTCATCCGTTTCGAGAAACAGCCGCGAAGCGGGTATCGCCTGCATCGCCTCCCGCGAATAATGCTCGCCCAAAGAGAGATAAAACCCGTGACGAAGAAGCTGGGAAGCCTGCTGCGCCTTCCCTCTGAATCCGTGCCATATCCAAGCTTGAAGGGGCGCCAGACGCTTCTTCACCGCCAACAGTTCATCGACCGCTTTCACACAGTGGATAATGAGCGGCAACCGGCAGTCTTCCGACAGGGCTACTTGGCGCTCGAAGATTTTCACCTGCAACTCCATCGGGGCGGCAGCCAGCTTGTCAAGCCCTGCTTCGCCTATCGCAACGCACGGCCGGTTCTCGGACTTCCGTCGTTCCAACTCCCGCTGAAGAACGTCCCACAACCGCTCCGAATTTTCCGCAGTCAAATCCCAAGGATGAATACCTATCGAGCAAAAAGGCGCGTCGCAGCAATGCGGCGAGCCGGAGGGGTTCTCTGAAAAATCGGATTCTATCGAATGAGAAGACTCTTGGTAGCGAAACTGTGAACCGGAAAGGCCCTCTGAAAGAGAGGATGCTATGGAGCGGGAAGGTGCATCGCTGGAATACGGCGAGCCGCAGGGGTTCTCTGAAAAATCGGATTCTATCGAATGAGAAGACTCTTGGTAGCGAACCTGTGAACCGGAGAGGCTTTCTAAAAGGGGGGCCGCTACAGAACGAAAAGGCTTATCGTAATGGTCTGCCCCTTCTGCCCGCAGACGACAGTTGTAAACAGACTCATCGAGACGGTCGGTGCGATGGGTGTGGATATCCAATATGCGATTTACATCTGCTGCCATATCGTTGGTTTTTGAGAGGTGAGGAATTGATTGTCGGTATGAATATCTAAGGAACAGGATCATAACCCGAACCGCCCCAAGGATGGCAGCGCAGGATGCGCCTCACGGTCAAATACAGCCCTTTGAACGGTCCGTGTTTCTTGATGGCTTCTATCGCATAGGCGGAGCAGGTAGGCGTAAAACGGCATGAGGGAGGCGTTAGCGGAGAGATGCAGAGGCGGTAAAAGTAAATGGGGAGTAGGAGTACGAACGAGAGTGCGCGCTTCAATCCCTTTCCGAAAGAAGCATATATGGAAGAAAAGAGTCGCGCTATTACTTGTCTGTATTTCGAAACATTTCCGAAAAAAGCATATACCGAAGAAAAGCGATTGCGGACTGCCCGTCGGGGATGTCCCGGACGCCTTCGGGAAGAAGCACCTATCGAAGAAGAGGCTTTCATTCGGGAAGCGTTTCGGAAATGCGCAAAAGCGCCGTTTTCATCTTATCCGCCAGCTCGGAAGTAGTTACGAACTCATCCGACAAATAGATAAAAGCAATGGCGAGACACTGTCCGCGGCGCAGCAATTCGTCCGTCAGCAAGTGCTTGTTCTTCCGGTAAGCTTCGCGTATCTGCCGCTTCACACGGTTGCGCCGCACCGCCCGTTTGAACTTCCGCTTCGACACGCTGATCAGTATCGAGGCCGGTTGCTTCGCTTCTTCGAGCGGCATATATACAATGCGTATCGGAAAGATGGAAAACGATTTGGAAGTACCGCTTTCGAACATCTTTCCGATTAAAATCTTACTATTCAGCCTTTCGGCTTTACGCAAAGTATACACTGAGCTTTTAGTGAACTTATTTATTGTTTTCCTTGATAAACATATCCAATGCGGCAGTCATCGAAGGAGCCTTCACGGTAGGCGCTTCAAGGTCGAGACGAAGTCCGGCGTCGCGCACAGCCTGAGCGGTAGTGGACCCGAACGTACCGATTTTGATATCTTTCTGGTCGAAGTCGGGGAAGTTCTTCTTCAGCGAAGTCACTCCGGACGGGCTGAAAAACACCAGCATGTCGTAATCGAACTCCTCATCGGGCGCGAAATCATTGCTCACCGTGCGATACATCACCGCTTCGGTATGAGTGATGTGGTGCTTGCTCAGCAGATTCTTCACATCGTCGTTGTGTACATCCGACATCGGAACGAGGTATTTCTCCGTTTTGTGTTTTACAATGGAAGGCACCAAGTCCTCAATCTTCCCGGTGTTTCCGAAGAAGATTTTCCGCTTGCGATACTGGACGTATTTCTGGATATACAATGCAACAGCTTCGGTCACGCAGAAATATTTCATCGTTTCCGGAATAGTGATCCGCAACTCCCCGCACAAATGAAAGAAATGGTCGATCGCATGGCGGGATGAGAAAATAACGGCAGTGTGATCGAGAATTGAAATCTTCTGTTGCCGGAATTCTTTAGCCGAAAGGCTTTCAACCTTAATAAACGGCCGGAAATCGATTTTTACGCCATACTTCTCCGCAATGTCATAATAGGGAGACTTCTCTGACGCAGGCTTAGGCTGCGAGACTAATACTTTCTTAATTTTCAACGTCCTAAAATTTTATTAGCAATAAATCGTTAATGTGTATCATGCTCTGATAGAGTAACAAACAGGGCATAATTTCTAGAGCGCAAAAGTACAAAATTAAAAGGAAAACATCGGTGATTTGACGAGAAAAAAGCTTTATCCACTTATAAAGCATCAATATTTTAGTAAAAAAGAAGATAATCGTCCCGAAAATGACCAATTTGAAAAGACTTAATTCGAAATAAACCAGAAAGAGAACATACGGAAAAAGAGCGAATCCAAGGTAATAAACAAGAGTAAAATAAGACTCCAGCCAGACCCCCGTTTTATTTTTGTCAAAAAATATCCATCCCAGAAACATGTAGATCACCCACTTTGCCAGAAAATAAGCCAAACAAATGCCGACATAGACGCCCAGCAGCAAAAGCGGCGGAATGCGCTCCGGCAAAACCGGACGCACGATGTGGAAATAATTAAGGAGAGACACGCCCGCCAACACACAGGTTTGCGCCACCAATACGATTAGGTAACGCACTTCGGCCGCTGTCGAGGTATCGAAAATACTGGTTCGCTCGCGATGCAGCAGAAAAGCATTTATTTGCTGGGTAAGGAATTTCTTCCCTCGGGCCAAAGCCACGGAAGTGAGAAAAAAACAAGCGAGCAATATCAGAGCCACGTTATCATCCGTGCGAAGAGAATAAGGGAGGGGTGTACCCTCAAAGCCGGGATTACGCTCCTGCACCGACTTATATTCGGTCAGCCGCAACGTATCTGTCGAAACAAACCTGTCGCGATAGAACAGAGGCAGCGTATCCGGCATTCCTTCTCTCATAAAGCTGCGAATTTACGGATGGAGACATCCCAGAGCGAAGTGCGATACAGCAGATCGACAGCCTCTTCAGGTGTTTTCGCCACTTTCCATATATCGCCGTGCTGGCGGCGCATGAAACTTTGGTCGATAGCCCGTTCGAGCATTTCGAGCAGGGGGTCGAAGAAGCCGTTGGTGTTGAGTATCACTACGGGGTAAAGATATAGCCCCAGTTGCTTCCACGTAATCACCTCGAGCAACTCCTCCAACGTTCCGCATCCTCCCGGCAGAGCGATAACCCCATTGCTCAGGTCTGCCATCTTCTGCTTGCGCTCGTGCATCGACTCCACCTCGATAAGCTCGGTGAGCCCCGTATGGTGCCAGCCCTGCTCTACCATGAAGTGAGGGATCACTCCCGTCACCGCCCCTCCGGCGGCAAGCGCGGCATCCGCCACTGCCCTCATCAGCCCGATAGATCCCGCACCGTTTATCAGGCGGATTTGTTGCTCGCCAAGCAAACGGCCGAGGGATTCGGCGGCTTCGAAATATATGGGGTCTATCCGGGTACTGGAGGCGCTATATACGCATACGGAGTTAATCTGATTCATTGCTTCCTCTGGGTTTAATGTTCTTACTCGCAGGCAAAAGTACAAAAAAACGGGCGATTATCCGCACTCGATGCAAGAATATGATTGCAACACATTCTTTGCCTCCCCTTACATGAACCTGAACAAAACGGCAACTGGTGGATAGGTGACGTGGATACTAATTACTTGCCCCTCCTTATATGAACCTGAGTCTGACGACCAAAGACGTCAACTCATCGAACACATCAGTGCAGGCATCCCTCGCATCAACCTCAACCCGACGACCAAAGACCGTCAACTCATCGAACACATCGGTGCAGGCGTCCCTCACATCAACCTCAACCCGATGACCAAAGACCGTGAACTCATCGAACACATCGGTGCAGGCGTCCCTCGCATCAACCTCAACCTGATGACCAAAGACCATCAACTCATCGAACACATCGGTGCAGGCGCCCCTCGCATCAACCTCAACCTGATGATGCCAAACAACGTTATATCCAAATGCGACTTTTCAGGCAGAGAGCCGTACCCCTCCTTTGCCAACGGCTCTTACACTCTTACAACGACACCAATGAAAGAGGCTTTAAGGATATTTGGGAAGAACCTAACGCAGGTGCATTGCTTGCCGATGTTCTCCATTAGGAGACTCTAAGAATATTTGGGAAGAATTCCTTTTACAAATCGCCCTTAGCTTCTTACGAGAGAGAGCACTTGTGGAAGCACTTTGCCAGATGAGGAAGGCACTCCCCTATGCAAGCGCATCGACATTCTTCACCTGCGAAAACGAGAGCTGTAATGTCGACATACGGAAAAATCTCCGGCGGCATCAGCAGCTAAGAGCACAAATGTTTTTCAGAACCGCGACGTCGATATACGGAAAATCCCCCGCTTTGTCCGGGTGGAGCGGGGGATTTTGATTAAATGATTACAGCTAAAAATGCGTAGCTTTACTTTGAAGGAATGTGTATCGGTAATGTAAAAACGACATTATTATCGCTCAATGATGTTTCATTGGCATATAGAAGCTTAATGCCAAGGTATAGCATCTTTCTTCCTTCATCTTTTAAAGAAGCGGAAACCAGCTCAAACTTTGGTCGCTCCAAATATATATCCATCACCTGTCCCACTTCTCCTATGAGTAATCTAAGATCACTATCCCAAACAAGGTCATACCATTGCCCTTCTCTTTTAATGCTGAAATTCACTTTCATTATCCAATTCTCAATCTTGGCCTTAATTTTTTCTTTCACATCGCCAACGGGTGTATTGATATCCACATATTTCTTCATCACCTCTTGTACATCGGTATTGAACAGAGGAACCAATTCATCTTTCAAATCTTTCAGCAGCTTGAAGCCACCAACTTCTTTGGAGAAAATAGCAAGTGCTCCTCCGTCTCCATGCACAGACATTAATTTGAAATCGAGGGTGAGCTTACCCTCCGATTCATTAGCATTATTCGCTCCTACACATTGAACAGCGTACAACTTTTCATCATATCTAATAGCTCGTCCACCAAACAGCGCATAGTTTTTCTCTACTCCTTTCACATACAATCCTTTCGCAAAATCAGCATCAACCGTCACTTTTCCGGCGTAGTAAATGTTTTTATCTATACTGAGGCGGATGGGAGAATCACTTTTTGCCCCGCTGTAAGTCAGGTTGAAAGAGATTTCTCCTCCCCCATTCGAGTTGTATTTCATATCCGATATCACAGACTTCCTGATGTCTTCTTCCGTGTAGTAGAAGGCCTTCCCGTCGAAATCGGTGGAATAGAACTCTATCGCCTCGCTAAGGTATTGGGCGGTAAACTTATCGGTTTTTTTCTGGCGCAGCAGATAGTCCAGATCGAATTTGGCGTATTTGTCTACCCCGGCTTTCCACTTACCTTGCACACGCTTTCCCATATTGTAATTATCCGGACGCTTGTTGAATCCGTCGAACGTCAATGTCGTATCGAAAGCCTTATCGTTCACTTTACCTTCCAGATACAGCACGAACGAGCCTGCTGTTTCGTCTTTGCTCTTCACCTCTACTTTGGTGACTTCGATGTTCTTATCGCCTATCTTCTGAACTCCCTTTGCCGTGCGGGTACGTGCAATAGCCGTATTTACATCCTCGTATCCGAAACCAAAATAAGTCGCCATCTCTTCCTTCGTCACGGTTGGAGCCGGATCAGGCTGCCCGGAATCCGGTTGGTCGGGATTGGGGGTGGGATTATCGGAATCGGAGTTTTCCGAGTTGCCGGACTCCTTCTGCTGCTCCGGCGCGGGTTTGGGCAAATCGATGGGATCGTCTTTTCCACAAGCCGCCAATGCGGCACATACGAATGCTAATAACAATGTTTTTTTCATCTTGAAACTTTTTTCTTTTTACCTTAATTTTTACTTCTGCGACGGAAAACGAACAAAAGCCTTTTGCCTGCAATCCGCCTAATCAAAAAAAATCCGCAACCTTACTCCCGGTCAGGAGCAAAGCTACGGATTTTCAATATTTATATGATAACAACAATCAATCGCTAAACGAATTTAATTTATAAGCCGAAAGCGGCTTTGATTTTATCTACATAATCGAGCTTCTCCCATGTGAAGAGTTCCACTTCCACAGTTTTAGCTCCCTCGTAGCGTGAGGCGAATTTCTTCGTCACCACCTGAGGCTCGCGTCCCATGTGTCCGTAAGCCGCCGTCTCCTGATAGATGGGGTTGCGGAGTTTCAGACGCTCTTCGATGGCCTTCGGGCGAAGGTCGAACAGCTGGTCGATCTTGCGGGCTATCTCGCCGTCGGTCATTTTCACGTGGCTGCGTCCGTAAGTGTCTACGAATATGTTGATGGGGCGTGCCACGCCGATGGCATAGCTCACCTGAACCAACATCTCGTCCGCCACGCCGGCAGCTACCATGTTCTTGGCAATGTGACGTGCGGCATAGGCTGCCGAACGGTCTACCTTGCTGGGGTCTTTGCCCGAGAACGCTCCGCCGCCGTGCGCGCCCTTGCCTCCGTACGTGTCGACGATGATCTTGCGTCCCGTCAAACCCGTATCTCCGTGAGGACCGCCGATAACGAACTTACCGGTAGGGTTCACGTGGTACGTGATGCGGTCGTTGAACAGCGCCAGCACTTTATCGTGATGAATGGAAGCGATGACGCGGGGCATGAGTACCTCAATCACGTCGCGACGAATCACGGCCAGCATCTCTTCGTCGGCTTTCAGCGCGGCAGCTTCCGAATCATCGGCAGGCTGTATGAAGTCGTCGTGCTGCGTAGACACCACAATGGTGTCGATGCGCACGGGCGTACCGTTGTCGTCGTATTCAATCGTCACCTGACTCTTTGCGTCGGGGCGAAGATAAGTCATCTCCCTGCCTTCGCGGCGAATATCGGCCAAAGCCAGCAGAATGCGGTGAGCCAGATCGAGCGAAAGCGGCATGTAGTTTTCGGTTTCGTTCGTCGCATAGCCGAACATCATCCCCTGATCGCCCGCTCCCTGTTCCATCGGGTCCTGACGTTCTACGCCGCGGTTGATGTCGGGGCTTTGCTCGTGGATGGCCGAGAGCACGCCGCAGGAGTTGCTTTCGAACATGTATTCGCCTTTGGTGTAGCCGATTTTTCTGATCACCTCACGCGCGATGAGTTGCAGGTCGACGTATGCTTTTGTTTTCACTTCACCCGCCAGTACCACCTGTCCGGTCGTCACCAGTGTTTCGCAAGCTACTTTCGAGCTGGGGTCGTAAGCCAACAGCTTGTCAAGCACGGCATCCGATATCTGATCGGCTACCTTATCGGGGTGTCCTTCCGACACCGATTCGGATGTAAATAAGTATCCCATATCTTCTTTTTTAGTTTATAAACTCCTCGTTAAAAAAAATCAATAATAAGGCATGCAAGAGGGGAAGAAGAGAAGAGCATATTGCAATAAATCACTGAAAAACGGGAGTAAATAATCGTGTTTTAGCATTTTTTTCGGTGGTTGCAAGCTGCTCAAATCTATCCACACTTTCATTTCGGGGGACAAAGATAAGGAGAATCGCACAAAACACACACATATTCGCCCCCAATATACACACTTCTTATCTATATTTCCGATATTTTTGCAGTAGCCGATGGGAAGAATATTCTTGTTCGATGGTACACCGGCTATGCCGTGCGGGACTGCAACATGCAAGAAGAAGAAAGCTATACAGTCAGACAGACAGCTGGCTTGTGCCTCTATCATTTAGTCGCTGACGAGGAAGCAGAGAGCTATACAGTCAGGCAGACAGCAATATATGATGTTTTAGATGCTAAGGCTGTAGGAAGCAGAAAACTATACAGTCAGGCAGACAGGCGTTTGTCGGGTATAGGCGGATACACTTTTTGCTGTCGGGATGGGGGATGTGTGCGAAGTATACATGGGGGCATGTGAGTATATATGGATAGCACGGTGAGTATATATGGTCAGCATAGATGAGCATATATGGCCAGCGCGGTGAGCATATATGGCCAGCATCGTGAGTATATATGGTCAACAAGGCAGGAAGATATGAACATAAAAGAGCCCTTTTTTTCAATCCCCCGCAGGAGAAAAGCCTCTTGGACTCTTTATTGAAATAAAGAGTCCAAGAGAGCCACAGTCTTCGGTTCAGAAGGTCTGGACATTTTTACATCTACTATTTTTCCTTCCGGATCGATCAGGATAAAACGGGGTATTAAAGAGATCTGATAATCGCTGCGAAATGTAGGATTCTTGCCCGCATACAACTGAACTCCTCCCAAATTATCGGTTTTCACCTTTCTCTTCCAAGCAGCCTCGTCATCATCAATGGAAATACCGACAAAATGAATCGGCTTTTCTCTATACCTTTCCTCCAACTGTTGCAGTAAAGGAAGCTCCCGGCAACAGGGAGCACACCATGTAGCCCATACATCTATATAAACATATTTCCCCGACAAACCGGAAAGGGCAACCTGTTTTCCATTAATATCGGAAAACCGAAAATCCGGTGCTTTCTTCCCTTTCGCCAGACGCGAAAACTTCTGATAAATTTCATCAAACTCCGCTTTTCGGGAAAGATTGTTCACTTTCTCTTTATAGACAGGCAGAAATTCTTCAACATCTTTTGCCCCAAAATTTCTGACATGTCCGTACATAAAAGTATGGACCAGATAATCAGCGAGTCGGGAATCCCTCACAGAGTCTTGTATATAATGCAATGCGTAGCGCAACTGCTCCAATGGTTCGTTTTCGGTAAATTTTTCAGCTAATGACCGGATATAACTTTTAAAAGTTTGCCGATATTCCCACAACTCGTAGGCTTCCTCATCCTCCCTCATTGCTTTCTCCACTTGTCGGTAATAGTTTTCTTGGGGAGAGTACTCATTCGTTTTCAGCTTTCTGGCACGATGAAGCGGATAAGCTTGAAGCATATTACAAGCCTGATAATACAGCCGCTTTCTCTCCAACGGCTTAAAACTCTCAGGCAGCGGAAGCGAGTCAAGATGAGATTGCAATCTATCCGGCAGCTGCTCCCATTCTTCCAAAAAAGCGCTCTCCGACTGATCGTAATTCAGATTCAAGGTATTTAGGAATCTTCCGTTTAAATATTCATTAATAGTTTTTCCATCTCCATCGAACTCAAGACGGCCGTCAGCATATTTATTCATGCTCTGCTTCCCGCCCGGAATAAGATAGAAATAATTGATACTGCGCGGCCCATATAAAACGGCATATCCGGGAGACAGCAAGGCGGGAACTTGAATAGTTCCCACCCCCGATTCGTCCAACACGGCTTGGTATGATGAGTCTCGGAAAGTAACTTGTATCTTTACCTGCCTGAATGACTCAAAATAAAAAGCTACTTGGGCGAATACTTGCTCTCCCCATTGAAAACACAGAAAAACAAACCCTATTTTTAGAATAAACAGTTTTTTCATTGGAAAATATTTTTAAGAACCATATTTCGGGAAATTATACTCCATGTCCAGAATTCTTCCGAATCCACTAAAGACCTTCTCCGAAGAAGTGTCGATGGCTCCATTGCTTACGTTGACATAATACATATACACCTTTCCTTCTTTTGCACTTTCATTATAAGTAGAAATTATCAAAATCTTATTGTTGTAAGGATGCGAACGAATGAAGCGATCGACACAAGGTTTGAAGATTTTCATACCGGTGATCTTTTCCTCGCTGTTAGCCAAAGAGTAGACCTTCTTGCCTATATTGGCGCCCATATAGTCATATTGATAAATATCCCTGTCTGTGGCATAATAGAATACCGGGCCTAAGTTTCCTACGGCAAAATAGTTGGCATTTTGTATCTCAGGACAGTTTGATGCACTATACATCGCCTTATCCACATTGGTTTTCGCATCAAAATTAAACGCATACAAAGTATTCGTATGAGTATCCCAATCTTCAAACAATCCATACTCGTAGTTATTAAAACCTGTATCCATATATCGCAGCTTGGCACGCATATTCTTTATGTTGAACACCGAGCCGGAAGCATTGTCCGGCATTTCCTGAAGTATCCATGTAGAGCCTCCGCTCTTTTTGGGAAAGCATAAGAAACGCCCGCCCAATTCATCATAGATAATAGCCAGATAGTAATCGAAAAAACGAGGAGCATAAGAAGCTGATTTATAAGATATTCCATCTTTCAGAATAGGTTCGATATACGTAGTAAAGCCCATTGAGCTGATGGCGCTATATTCATAAAAACGGCCGTTGGAGATAATGGCGTCATAACCGTATCGCCCGGGACTCCAATAATAATGGTAGAAAATATAATTCTCCGGCTTCCAGTCGCTCATATCCGACATCAAAGTAGAAATGTCGAACGTCTTTTGCATGGTAATGGCATCCAAGCGAGCTCCTCCCTTATCGGTCAGAACCGTCACATTCTGATAACGTCCCAAACAGAAAAAACTACCGATCTTGACACCCTTTCCTTCCAACTGCTCTTCGTTGACCGTTTTGTAAACATCATGCAATATCTGGTCCTTATCTACCCGGTCGGAAAAATAAGGACTCATAATCATATCGAAATCAGTTTTTCCGTCTTTCTCTTGCAAAACCATCCACCCTTCGGTAATAATCCCCTGTACAACCAAAAGGATCTTTTTGTAAGTATCTACCCCCGATTCTTTATTGCGACAGGTGAGTACCAGCGAATAAGATCCCGGGATTTCGGTCACTGCATAAGAAAGGTTCTTTGTCTTGCAGATAGTTTTCTGCTTCCAGACACCTCCGACTTCATTTGACCAAAGACGCCAGCTAAATTCATAATCATTTTCGTCGGCGCCATCCAGTTTGATGTCCACCGGCAATTCCAACGTTTTGAATTGAGTGGCATATACCGTATCTTTTGCCTCAAGAGCGACGCCGGGCAACTCGGAATAATCATAATTCCCGCGATCGTCATAACAAGCGGCCAGACCTATCATCAGTCCGATAAGGCATAGCCCGAATTTTAATATATTTTTCATCATTGCACGTGTCTTTACCATTAATACTTAGAATGTCACCACCAAACCGTTTTCATCAGTCAAAGGTTCTCCCGGATGTGCTTTGTTATATTCATACAACGCTTTGATCAATACACCTTTCCAATAGATCTGCTCCGAAGTGCTCCATTGGTTATAGTTCGTAGCAACCCCTGTATGCAAAATAACGAACTCATGCTTTACACGGCTGTACTCGTTGAAAATCCATCCCACAGGTTCAGCCAATTCGTTAGTTATTACAACTCTGAACATCGACTCGTTGACCGGGGCCTCAGAGAAGTAATTGTTAGCACATAAACGCAGGGCAACAACTTTGCTTTCCGCATCCGAACTTGCATTTTTTCTCACTTTAATCTTTACGCTACCGGCAATGGCATCTGCCGGCAATCTGCACGGTTCAATCACAAAGTCATTACTCTCTATAGCCGTTGTCTTATCCTTCACAGCCTCCACCGCAACTTCTCTCGGTTCAGAAGAGCTTATACCTATCAGCTTGAACGGTATTTCTACAATATCCTCTTTTACTCCCGGATGCAGGCCAAAAGAGTAAACCGTGCTGTCTTTCCCTGCCGGAGAATAAACAAACCGTAAAGAGGCTACATCAGTGTCATATCGCAAGTAGCCGTCTTTGGTACAACTTGCCGTCAACAGCAGCAATAAACCTGTCGCATAACCGAATCGTTTCATATATCGTCTCCTTTTTCTTTTTTTAATTTCTGCCACCATATTCCTTTTCCCTATCAGGCATCGGAAGTACATAAAATCCCTTACTGAAAGGAACCGTTACATTAGGTATCTCCTCAATATCCAACCGCTTGCAATATAAGAACCACTGTCCTTCACCGATAAACTCTTTCCGGTATTCTTTTCCGATAATGGTTTTCAACATCACATCAGTCGTCCCCTCTTCGGAGAGCATGCTTCCTTCATCAAAACCCCTATGCCTGCGCAATGTATTGATACAGTCCACGGCATCTTTCTTCGAGGCTGCGCATTCAGCCGCAATCAGCCACATCTCACTGATCCTGAGCAATGGCTGGCGATTGTTATAGTCGGAAGAAACCTGCCACAACTTAGTGCTACCAACATAATAACTTGACAGTGTTTCAAAATAATAATTATGCCGCCAATCAAAACCATACAAGTCGGTCTCAAATATTTCTGCACATACTTCCGCAGACATGATAAGCAAATTACCCGCAGTGCTGCTTTCTCCTTCTTTCAAATATCTTTCCGTCAACGACTTCAACCTTGTATTATTGAGCATAAAGATACACTCCGACTTAAAAATCCCGTCACGTGTTTCACGTGTATTGGTGGTAACATTGCTACTTGCTACCCAAGGATACTTGCCCGATCCGATTACTTCACGGGCATATCGCGACGCATTACTTTTATCATCTTTATAAAGATAGGCACGAGCCATCAAAGCACAAGCAGCATAGTAGTTGAAATGAAAATCACGTGTACCCAAGAAATCGGTAGCAGAATGGCCTGTCTTTATAGGGTCTGCCGCCAATAACTCCAATGCACGCTTCAAATCCTCAATCACCAGATCAATGCTCTCGGAAACGGTAGATAGCGGAGTGACCTCCTTCGATACTCCTTTCACATACGGGATGGCCTTTTCACCGGCACCGCTCGCATAGCTCTTACCAAACCACCGGAGCAGGTCGAAATGCAAAAAGGCACGCAAAGCATAGGCTTCACCTTCATAGACTTTTTCTTCTACTTCGGACAAAACTCCCCGATGTTCATCAATACCCTGCAATAAGATATTGACATTGGCAATCGCATTATACATACTGCTCCACACATTGTTGATCACCCCACGGCTGGCAGTACTCCCGTATTCAAACCGGTGCAGATGATAGTAAGTACCCGCCTCTTGTTTCCAAACATATTGTTGTCCCAAAGCATCTGCCATACCAAAAGTAAGGTTTGCCCCATATAGATTTTCAGCGCAAAGCGCAGTATAGATTCCTGTCAACTGATCTTTAAACCCATTTTTATAGCTGAACAAATCATCATATTTCACTTCAGACTTCGGACTGACGTCCAACCAGTCCTGACACGAAACACTTAGCAAAGACAAAAGCAGTATTCCAAGTATTCTTCTTATTTTTTGTATTTTTGCCATCATATCTTAACTATATTAAAAAGTTGCCTGTAAAGAAACCGAGTAAGTGCGGGCGAATGGATAGTCCAATCCTCTTTCCACCCTCACGGTAGATGCACGAAAAATATCGTTCATATAGAAACTGACCTTCAGTTGTGCGAGTTTAAGCCGGTTCAGAAAAGCTGTATGACGAAAATCATAGCCGACATTCAATATAGAAAAACGCAATTCATTCAAATCCTGAATAAAGCGAGAACTTGGTTTAGTCGTCTTATAAGGGCTATAAGAAAAATCAACAACATCTCCCGGTTGCTTCCAAACAGCATTATATATCCGCTTATCTACGTTCAGGCCGACATAGGCATTTTCCACACGGTTTACCAAAGTCTGGTTATACATTTGTCCTCCCAACTGATAATAGAAAGACATGTTCATGAAAATTCCTTTATAATCTAAGTTCAATCCGAAGGTACCTGTGCATTTCGGCATGGCATCTCCACACACAACTTGGTTCTCCGCTCTCCATTCTGTTGTCGTTTTTCCATCTTTAGTGAGGTATAATTCATCTCCTGTGGCCGGATCGATACCTAATGACCGTACAGCCCAAATAGCGTTCATTGATTCTCCTTCAATAAAATGAAGCTGAGGCTTGTTCGTTTTGCCGGCTATAATTTGACTATCTACTTCATCATTGTAGTTTTTCAAGGCATTTGATATTTTTTTAAGCTTATTCGAGTTTTTGGCAATAGAGAAAAATGCGCTTAAGTAACGATTATCTGCCGGATTATACAGAAGGTGCGCATTCAGCTTCAGCTCCATACCTCTGTTTTCAGTACTTCCCAAATTTTCCATATAACTTAGAAATCCCATAGAAGGCGGAATCGTAAGCGCCAAAAGTTGGTCTTCGGTCTTCTGTATATAGTAATCGTAACGAATACTCAGACGGCTAAAGAGATTAATATCAACCCCAATATTATAATCTTGGGTTTTCTGCCATTTCAAGTTGTCGTTGGGCAAAGTCATCAGGTAAGAGCCTATCCAATTATCATAAGCTTGCGTCTGATAATAACCGAAAGTGGCCAATGCCTGATAAGAACTGAAATTTTGCGCTCCGGTATAACCCGTAGAGGCTCTTACTTTAAATTGCTTCAACCAAGTAGCGTTTTCCATGAAATGTTCTTTATGCAAATTCCAACCCACACCTGCGGCCCAAAAATGTCCCCAACGGTTTTCTTTTCCAAAAAGAGAAGAAGCGCTGGCGCGATAAGAAAGATCGGCCAAATAACGATCATCATATGAATAGTTCAAAGCCGATAGTACACTGATCGAACGATTAATGCTTTCGTTTCCGGAAAAAGGTTGATTCGGATCCGGTTTCAGACCGGAGGCAATGAAGTTGATACGGTCATTGGGGAAGCCTATAACTTTAAATTTAGTAGTTTCTGACTGATTTTGCTGCATGTTCCAACCTACATTAAACAATAGCTGGTTTTTATTCAAAAGCAAAGAATAATTTGCCGTGACATCGGCCGATACAGAACTGATCTCTCCATCAGATTTGCTATAACTTCCCTTATCGAAAGAACGATCTTCGGAATAATTAAAAAAATAAGTGTGAGAGGCAGGATAAAAGTCTTCCCGTCTATTGAATGTTTTCGACAATCCCAGCCGCCCCGTCAGCTTCAATGATTCAAGCAACTGCCACTCTATATAAAAGTTATTAGTCAGATTTGTGTATTTACCGAGGTTTCTTGTACCAATAGTAACATTCCACAATGGATTTCCTTTGGTAACACCGACTAGGCCTCCACCACCTGTTGAACCTGCTATTTGCTTCAAGCTACCATTCTTATCATACGGTGTCCAGTATGGGTTCAACTCTGCATACTCAGAAAAAGAGCCATAAGGAGAATCATCTGCATGATTCAAAGTGGCATTGAATTGATTACGAAACAATAAATTCTTATAACGATAGGAGAGAATAAAACCTCCGGTGAACGTTTTACGACCAGAGCCTTTCATAATACCCTTAATATCGTTGTAAAGTAAATCTACACCATAACGAAGGCGTTCATCACCACCTTCCAAATAAACAGAATGCCGATGTCCGACGCCGGTACGCAAGGGTTGTGCCAGCCAATCGGTATCTACGCCACGTGCTATTTCGGATTGTATATTATTCAAATATTGTTCCCAAAACCACGGGTCGGAATACGAACCATGCGCTTTATCCACTTCAAACTTCTCACGGGCATTACAAAGATTATATCCGGTCAGATCGGGAATAGTCAGGTTCAAATCTCCCTTATAAGTGATTCTCAGTTTACCGGCTTCAGGCTTACGGGTTTCTATAACCACAACCCCATTAGCTGCTTTGGAACCATAAATTGCTTTTGCAGCAGCATCTTTCAACAAGACAATAGTCTCTACACGGTTCATATCTAAGTCGTAAATAGCAGTAACATCGGCCTCAAAACCATCCAATATAAACAACGGCTGGTTAGGATTCCCATTATACGTTCCTTTCAAATCAGGCATTGACTGCTGCCCACGCATTCGAATTTCAGGCATGGCATTCGGATTGGAACCTAAGTCCATATTCTCTACAATCTTGAAAGCCGGATCTATATTCTTCAAATTTTGCAATAAGTTTTGACTGCCGTTTCGCATCAATTCTTCTTTTCTAATAACAGTAGTAGCACCTGTGAAACTCTCTTTTTTACGCTCAAATATACCGTTAACAACTACTTCATCCACACTCTGCGTATCATCTTTCATGGAAATAAAAAGTGGCTTCCCTGTAAAAGACACAGATACAGTCTTCATCCCGATATAAGAAAACTTCACCTCCGTTATTTCCGTATTATAGGGAATTACAATATCAAAATTCCCATCAACATCACTGACGCCAGCCACAGAAGGGTCATTGGTAAGAATATTCACACCGGGTAAAGAGACTCCGGCAACATCCACTACACGACCTTTTATACGTTTCTGCTTCGTTTTCTGCAAAGCTGAAACCGTGACATATATCCCGTTAATCTTATAAGTTAACGGATAAGAGGCTAAAATAGCATTCATCACCTCATCAATTGTTTTCGATTTAATTTCAACTGTTACCTTAAAATGCTGAATCTCATTATAGGTAAACAAGAATTTGAATTTAGTCTCTTGTTCTAGCTTTTTCAGTACAGTTGACATGGCCTCATTCTGACATACCAAATCAATTTTCTGTGAAGTACTTTGCGCTAACACACTTTCACTCCCAATACTTCCGGTAAAAAAGAAAAGTAAGAAGAATAAAAACCATTTACGGAAGCTTCTCGAAAAACAAAAACTTTTCATAAACAATGATTGATTAAAGGTGACTTTTAATTAAATACGAAAAAAGAAAGCGTTTAGTCCCACTAAACGCTCTTTATTTTATTTTTCAAAACCTTTATTTTTGAAAAGCTATAATTTACGCCATCCCTCACTTGCGCAAAACGATTCATTTCACTTGCTCTTTAAGAGCGATGCTTCGTCTATCACAGGATGCGCTGCAAGCAGAACGATTCATTTCATTTGCTTTCTAAGACAAACGCTTATCTCAGCTTATTTCAATAGCAGTTCGATTGTCCTTTATTGGATTGCATTATTTTTCCATTTCACTGTCAACTTATTCTCTCCTTTTATAACAGAAAGATACTCATAAGCATTTAAATTCTCAATTACTTGATCGATATTATCGCCCCGCTCCGCAATAAAGTGTAATCGCAGATTCATAAGTGAGGGGTCCTGTTCTATCTCAACAGAAAAATTATACCAACGCCCGAGATCGCGTAAAATATCAGTAAGCGACACATCATCATAATAAAAGTAACCTTCCATCCACTGACTATAGTAGCTTGTATCGATTTTTCTCACTTGATAGCCATTCTCGGTACAAACAATGTCATCACCGGGAGTTAAAGTTACTTCCTCATTTTTATGCGGCAATCGTACGCATATCGAACCACGTACCAGTGTTACATGCGTTTCGGAATCTTTATAAGCTTTGATATTAAACTCTGTCCCTAACACTTGTGTTGTCATTTTATCAGTAACAATAATAAAAGGTTTATGCTCATCAGGTGCTACTTTGAAATAAGCTTCTCCGTCAAGTGTCACGACACGGTTCTTACCGGAAAAACGGGAAGGAAAAGAGAAACGGCTGTCTGCGTTAAGCCAAACTTCCGTACCATCGTTTAAAAGTATCTTATAAACCTTACCCCGGGGTATGGAAACAATATTATGACGGACCTTCTTGACATTTACATGAGTATAATCGGCTTCCCTTGCCGACAAAACAGCACCTTGCCGTTCTATACGAGGAACTGTATTATTAATTACCACCATCCGTTCTTCAGATACAGTGTTCTCTGATTCCTCTAAAACAACTTGCTGATCATCAGGGATTGAAGTTATCAATAATTCCATTTCTTGGCGTCCTTTCACTCTTTGTACCTGATGATCTGGCAAAACAAGGAAAACTGCCCCCAATATCATTGCAGCTGCCGAAATTCCACCGATAATATAATAGGCAAGAAACTTCTTTTTACGTTTAACAGTCAATAAAGTCGACGGTATCGAATGCTGAAATTTCTTCCACTCATCATCAACAGAAGGCTCTGTAAAATGGCAACGCAATAATGCTTGTTCACATTCGTAATCCAAGCCCTCTTCCAGTGCTTGATATACTTCTTTATCAAATTTATTATCTTTATTATTTGAGTCATTCATAAAGCTTACTTCCTCATAATATAAGATATTTATAACATTATCTATTACGAACCGGTTAATAACTTAGTCACTGCCTTTTTTTATATTTAACGGAAAAATATTGCCTGATAATATTCAATCCTTTCATCACATGCTTACGTACACCACTCTCCGAAAGTCCTGTTATTTCGGCTACCTCTACGTATTTCTTCTTATATATATAACATTCCTCCATTATTGTCCGAGTAAGTGGGGGCATCTGCTTTATCAAACTCATAATCTTCTGAATACGCTCTTCACTTTCCCTCCAATCATTTTCATTCCACTCTCGAAGCATCGCAAGATAAGAATCAGTTTTACCGACTATCATACCTAAACGACGAAGATAATCAATGCAAAGCCGTTGAAGATGAGTGTACATATAAACCTTTGCCGTTTCCATACGTAAAGTTTCAATATTTTCCCACATAAAATGAAAAGTATCGCTTACTAAATCTTTGCAAATTTCACTATCAGGAATAAAATGAAGGGCATAATAATAAAGACTGGAATAATTTTCTTTGAAAAGCGTCTCAAATTTATCTTTCAAAGTATCTGACCGACTGTTCTCTTTTTCTTCCTCCATACCGACTTTCGGGTATCTGAATAAAGTAGATAAATTACAGAATAACAAATGCAAATGTAGAAAAAGAAAATCAATCTTCCAATAATTCCCTAACCGTTTTTCCCAGAACGGGATGCAGCAGCTGCGGCGCAATTTCCGCCAAGGGCCGAAGCACGAAGTCACGTTCCGCCATCAGCGGATGGGGAAGAGTGAGCCGCGCTCCCGAAGGAGAGACGTCGGAAACAACCCAATCGTCGTAGAGCAGGAGGTCGATGTCGATAAGACGGTCTTTGTAGGCTCCATTTACCGATTTCTGTTTACGCCCCAGTCGGCGCTCCACAGACTGCGTACGCTCCAGCACATCCAAGGGCAGCAACCGGGTTTCTACACATGCCGCCGCATTGAGAAAGCTGTTGTCCGATGTAAAACCCCACGGGGCGGTGGCATAAAAAGCAGACAGGGAAACGACTTTCCCTATCTGCTCTTCGATATGCTTCAGCGCCAGGCGAAGGTTTCGCTCCTTGTCGCCTAAATTGGTTCCCAGACTGATATATACTCTGTGCATAGACACGCTGTTTCGCCTTTCTTCTTATTTCAGCGGAGAGAAGAACTCCACTTTCCCGCATCGCGGACACACATACAAATCAAAAGCCTCTTTGTTCTGAAAGATTTCGAACAGGTTGCCCAGCATACCCGTCTGAAAACCTTCATGAAACTTGTAGCTACCGGAGTAGAGCATGTGCGTGTGGCAGCGCAGGCAGTCCAGGCTCCGTCCGCCGTCTTCTCCTTCGGGCAGCTCGATGATTGCTCCTTCGGGAAAGCTGTAATTGCAGTTCCAGCATATTTCAAAGCTGTCTTCCACCTCTTCGTGGCAAATGGGACATATCTTCATCACACGGGGTTTTGTTATACAAAAGAAAATGTTTATTTATCCAGAATCAGCATCGCGTCGCCGTAGGTGCCGAAACGGTAACCTTCTTTCAGCGCCACGTCGTAGGCCCCCATCACCTGTTCGTAGCCGCCGAAAGCAGCCACAATCATCAGCAGGGTGGAAAGCGGCATGTGGAAGTTGGAGATCATCGAATTGGCCACCGTAAATTCGTAGGGAGGGAAGATGAATTTGTTGGTCCAGCCTTCGAACTCTTTCAAGTGCCCGTCGGTGCTCACGGCACTCTCGATGGCGCGCATCACGGTAGTGCCCACGGCGCAGACGTTCCTGTTGTTGTCTTTGGCACGGTTCACGGTTTTCACCGCCTCGGCATTCACGAACATCTGTTCGGAATCCATTTTGTGTTTCGTCAGGTCTTCCACATCGATGTCGCGGAAGTTGCCCAGCCCGGCATGCAGCGTAATGTAAGCGAAGTCGATGCCTTTTATCTCCAGCCGTTTCATCAGCTCGCGGCTGAAGTGCAGATTGGCCGTCGGCGCAGTCACCGCCCCTTCGTTGCGGGCAAAGATGGACTGGAAGCGTTCGGCGTCTTCCGGCTCTACCGGACGGTTGAT
Organism: Bacteroides pyogenes; assembly: GCF_014196225.1. Classification (GTDB taxonomy): domain Bacteria; phylum Bacteroidota; class Bacteroidia; order Bacteroidales; family Bacteroidaceae; genus Bacteroides; species Bacteroides pyogenes_A. The sequence goes on from NZ_JACIDI010000007.1 coordinate 47,912, forward strand.
GATGGTGTGCGGCAGGGGAGTTTCGCCCAAGGCATAGAGTGCCTTCTTGAATTCCTCGTGAGATCCGTCGTACAAGAAGCGGAGCGTACGTCCGCGCGAAGTGGTATTGTCGATCACCTCCGCCACCATCGAGTCGTCTTCGCCGAAATAAAGCTTATTGCCGATACGTATCTTGCGGGCGGGATCCACCAGCACATCCCACAGCCGGAGGTCTTGATTCAGCTCGCGCAGCAGGAACACCTCTATGCGCGCGCCGGTCTTCTCTTTGTTTCCGTACAGGCGGGCGGGAAACACTTTCGTGTCGTTGAAGATAAACACATCCTTATCATCAAAATAATCCAAAACCTCTTTAAACAGTTTGTGCTCAATCTTGCCTGTGTGGCGATGCAATACCATCAGGCGAGATTCGTCCCTGTACTTTGCCGGGTGCAAAGCGATTTTCTCTTCGGGTAACTTAAATTTGAATTGCGATAACTTCATAATATGTCTTAATTTTTAGATTCTTCCTCTGTTTCTATTTCCTGTTTGTCTATCCACTCTTTGAAGTATTCGGGGTTCAGGCAGTCCTCCAGCCGGACATCTCCCACACGCGTGCGAACCAGTTCGGTGAGATGCGCCCCGCTATGGAGCGCTTCGCCGATATCGCGCGCCAAAGCGCGGATGTAGGTTCCTTTGCTGCAAACCACCCGTATCCGTATCTTCGGTTCGGCATCGTCCAACCGGCATTCGAGCAGCTCTACTTCATCTATAACAAGCCGCTTCGGCTTTAGTTCAACTTCCCGCCCTTTGCGCGCCAGCTCGTAAGCACGCTTGCCGTCGACCATGCAAGCCGAAAAAGCGGGAGGTACCTGTTCGATGGTTCCCACAAAGCTTGCCAACACTTCTTCCACCCGCTCCCTCGTGATATGTCCGGTAGGATAAACGGCATCTATCTCGTGCTCCAGATCGTACGACGGAGTGGTCGCCCCCAGCCGGAGCGTAGCCACATACTCTTTGGTGTGATACTGGAACTCTTCAATGCGCTTGGTAGCCTTTCCCGTACAGACGATCATCACCCCCGTAGCCAGAGGGTCGAGCGTTCCGGCGTGTCCCACCTTCAGTTTCTTCACTCCCATCCGGCGGCAGATATGGTAGCGGGCATGCCCCACCACCTTAAACGAAGTCCACCCGAGGGGCTTATTAAAATACAATACTTCTCCTTTCTTAAAATCCACGTTTTTTGTTGTTTTCGTTCCAATGAATCAATTGTTCCACTCAACCGGCTTTAATCATTGCCCAAGTTCGGCGAGAAGGATTTCGGATAAATCCCGCATCCGACCGGCGATTTCAGACTTTTAATCTTAATCCTAAATTCAATCTCAACTTCAATATCGACGGCCTTACTACTATTTCTCTAACAATTGGTACAGACACCGATAGAGAAAGCTTTCAGGGCCTCTATATTCCTTCGCAGCTTCTCATGCTTTCATCACTAAGCCACCGATAGAAAAGCTTCACTGCTTCGATACTGCTTCTCAGCTTTTCGTCCTTCCATAACGAACCCGCCAATAGAAAAAACTTCGCAGGCTCAATATCACTTGGCGGTTTCTCATGCTTTCATCACTAAGCCACTGACAGAAAAGCTTCACTGCTTCGATACTGCTTCTCAGCTTTTCGTCCTTCCATAACGAACCCGCCAATAGAAAAAACTTCGCAGGCTCAATATCACTTG
>NZ_JACIDI010000007.1:49721-65607 GCF_014196225.1 Bacteroides pyogenes
GGCGGTTTCCCATGCTTTCATCACTAAGCCATCGACAGAGAAAGCTTCGCAAACCTCCTGTCTTCCGCCGGCTTGCAACCTCTCGCCCGCTTACTCCATCAAGCTGAAGGCAAGCACCGCCAATCCCACGATTGCACAGTAAATGGCAAAATAGACCAGCTTGCCCTTTTTCACAATGTTAATCATCCATTTGCAAGCCAGACATCCGGAGATGAAGGCCGCCATAAAGCCGACAAACAGAGAGAATGCGGGAATGTCTCCTGCCAGCGACTGACCTTTCATCAGTTTCAGCCCATCGAGCAGCGCCTCACCCAGAATGGGGGGAATCACCATCAGGAAAGAAAACTGAGCCAGCTTCGCCTTATTGTCGCCCAACAGCAGTCCGGTGGCGATGGTGGAGCCTGAACGCGACAAGCCGGGCATCACCGCGCAAGCCTGAGCGATACCGATAACGAAAGCATCTTTCACCGAAATCTTTTCTTTCTGACGCGGCTTATAATAATAGGAGAAAGTGAGCAGGGCGGCCGTGAGCAGCAGCATACAACTCACGATGAACAATCCCGATCCGAAAATCTCTTCTACATAATCCTTGAAAAACAAGCCCACGATAGCGACCGGAATCATCGAGACCAGAATGTTGCCCACATAGCGGGTTTCCTCATTCATTTCAAACTTGAACAGTCCGCGGAATATCCAGTCGATTTCTTTCCATAAAATAACGAGCGTGCTGCATACCGTAGCCACATGCACAATGATTGTAAAGGACAGGTTTTCTTCGGCATTCACACCAAAAAATGCCGCCCCGATAGCGAGGTGTCCACTGCTGCTAACGGGCAAATATTCCGTCAATCCCTGAATCAATCCAAGGATTAAAGCTTCTAACCAATTCATTCTTGAGTTCTTAGGTTTTTAGTTTCCGATTTTTCAATAACTACTCCGCATCCTTGCTGCCTGCAGCGTTCTTCTCATCCGCGCGGCTTACGAAGCACGGCATAAATCATGGACAAAAAGCCGGCAAGGCAAACCACAGGCGCCACCCTGATTCTGCGCACACTGAAAATATCCGGCTGGAAAGCCGTTTCAGACGATGAAGGGCCTGTCATGAGCAGAAAGCCGATGATGACTACCGCCATTCCTGCCGCAAGCAAGATAAAGTTCACTTTATCGAAGGCAAATTTCCGTTTATCAGACGACATCTTTATTCAAATTTTGGGATTCTTATTGTTAGTTCTCAATTCTTTAAAACGATGAAAAGCCGCTAAATATAGTACAGCGTGTTGGCCTTCATCTTCAAATATTTATTCATGGAAAGATAAGCGCAAAACCAGGTGATGAGCACGCCGAACACCAGTACGCTTCCGCAAACCACGAGCATCACCCGGGGCGTGATGACCCGCACCAGCTCTTGCTCGTAAGCCACTGCCCAATAGGCCGCCCCCATCAATATGGCATCCGCCAGCAAAGCCGCCACCACACCGCTCCACACGTTCTTCCTCAGGAAAGGACGCCGGATAAACGACCAACTGGCTCCCACCAGCTTCATGGTGTGGATGAGAAAGCGCTTGGAGTAAATGGCAAGCCGTATCGTATTGTTGATCAGCGCGAAAGAGATGAACGTGAGCACTACGGCCAACGCCAGCAATACCAGACTGATGTTGCGGATGTTCTCATTCACGGCATCTATCAGCTCCTTCCGGTAGAGCACATCCTGTATGTTGGTCTCTTTCCTGATCATTTTTTCTATCTTCGCGATGCTGTCGGAATTGGCATAGTCCGAGTGCAGCTTGATCTCGATGGATGCGGTGAAAGGATTATAGCCCAGAAACTCCTCCGGGTTGGTCCCCATCGCCTCGCTCTGCTCCTTCAACGCCTGCTTTTTCGAAATATATTCGGACTGCTTCACAAAAGCCTCTTTGTTCAGTTTCTTTTGCAGTTTCAGGATGTCGGACTCCTTCATGTCATCGCTGATAAGCACCGAGAAGCTGATGTTCTCGCGGACATAGACCGACAGGTTGTGCGCCGCAAGCACAAAAAACACCACCAGCCCCAGCAACAGCAGAACCAGTGTGGTGCTGATGCTCGAAGTGATGAACTGCATATCGAAAAGCGACGCCGACTTCGGTTTGTATTTATTCTTTTTTCCCATCCATCATCTTTTTTTACGGAATACATATATCATCGAACTGCTCCGGTCTTTATGCCCCAAAGCGCTGAACCATGCAAGCGTGCCGGCGTACAAGCCTTTCAGGAAGCTACATGAGGCTCCGCGGTGCTTCTCGCTCAGCATCGACACATAAAACGCGTCGAACGGCATAGGATGGCGCGCTGCCATGATGAACCCGTGGCGGGAAGCCAGCTGCTGAATGGTAGCCGGAGTGAAGTGCCACAAATGGCGGGGCACATCGTAAGCCGCCCAATACTCGCCGTAACGCGCCGCATCGTAAGAAGAGGCGTTCGGCACTGCCACGATCAGCACTCCCCGTTCGGCAAGCAGCTCACGCAGAAGTTCCCACGTCTCGTTCAGCCGCTCCAGATGCTCCATCACGTGCCAAAGGGTAATCGCATCGAAACTGCCGGGATCGAACTCTTTCAGCGCAGCTTCCGGCTTTACCTCCAAGCCGAAACGCTCGAACGCGAACGCCCGCGCCTGCGGACTCTTCTCCACCGCTTCCACTTTCCAACCGCGACGCAACATCGCATCGGCAAAGTATCCCGTTCCCGTTCCGACATCGAGCAAACGCCCTTTCCTTCGGTGCGCCTCTTTCATCACCAGCCGCGCCTTGCGCCCCAGCATATACGAACGCACATAATGGTATACGGTATTCATCATCCCCTTTCGGGTGTCGGTGTGCGAAATGTAATCGGGAGTCTCGTAATATCGTCCTATCTCGGCCTCCACAGGCACTCCCTGAGTGAATGTAAACCCACATTCGCCGCACGAACAAAGCTGAAACCGTTCGCCCGAAGCATAGAAATCCGTACAAGTCATCCCCTCTTTCAAGTGTGTGCCGCCACACAGAGGACAAGCGTTTATCGTGAGTTTATTCATCTATAAAAACCAAATGAAGAGCGTACGGCGAAAGAACGGTAAGAAATCGCAAAGTATCAACCAGTTTCGGCAGTACACTCCATGCCCTAATTTGGTGCAAAGAAACAAATAAAATGTGATGTAAAGGGGTTTCTTTAAGTACTTTTAATAGAAGAAAGAAATTTCTACAACCGATAACTCACATTATTCCTGAGGCTTTCTGAAAAAGAAAAAGGGAAGAAGGCTTTTACACCTCCTTCCTCTGAGTAAATATTCTGTGCCTCCTATTCCACCGGCGGATAAACGACCTTCCAATCCATTCGCTCCAAGTCTTCCAAGGTAAGTCGATACACATGGAGAATGGGAACACACTTACGAATGATGTCGCAAGGTTTGGAATGATATTCCCAATAAATATCAAAATCCATAATCAAAAACTGAAGGTATTTATTACGTTTAAAATAATCTTCCCAAACTCCTAAATCATGAGGACCAGTGAGCGCGGGTAAATTGAACGATGAATTCGATGAAATACGAAACGCCCCAAGGTTACATACGAAAAGACTCACTGAACGTACAGGTTGTCCTTGACAAGCAATATCCCGGTTGGATTTATTAACTATCACAATGTCAGAATGCCCCTCCCTTCTGCAAGCGTATAACAGCGTGAAAGCAACAAAAAACAGTACAAAGTTTCTGATTCGTTTCATATTTACATTCTTTTCATATTCATCAATATTTTAACCAAAACATCCGCAATGTCATATTGGGGGAGTGTATAGCGCCGGATAATTTGTAATCGTAATAACAGCTAAATTGCAATGCAACTCCTTTCCCATTGCGCCCGGTTGCAATCAGGCGCATAACAACCATCTACCTCAGCGATGCAAAGATACAGTTCCACCTTCCGAACTAAAAAAGGGAAGAAGGCTTTTACACCTCCTTCCTCTGAGTAAATATTCTGTGCCTCTTATTCCACCGGCGGATAAACGACCTTCCAATCCATTCGCTCCAAGTCTTCCAAGGTAAGTCGATACACATGGAGAATGGGAACACACTTACGAATGATGTCACAAGATTTGGAATGATATTCCCAATAAGTGTCCCAATCCATAATCAAAAACAGAAGGTATTTATTACGTTTAAAATGGCTTTCCCAAACTCCTAAATCATGAGGTCCTCCATAATACGAAGTAGTCATCTGAGAACCCGGCAAAATACGAGTTGCACCGGTTCCGCACCGAAAAAGCGGAATGAATTCCGATTCCGGATTGATGGGATACCGTTCCTGAACAGCTATACTTCGATCGGAATGATTGACTATCGTAATGACAGTATGCCCCTCCCTTCTGCAAGCGTATAGCAGCGTGAAAGCAACAAAAAACAGTACAAAGTTTCTGATTCGTTTCATAATTCACATTCTTTTTATATTCATCAATATTTCAGCCAAAACATCCGCAATGTCATATTGGGGGAGTGTATAGCGCCGGATAATTTGTAATCGTAATAACAGCTAAATTGCAATGCAACTCCTTTCCCATTGCGCCCGGTTGCAATCAGGCGCATAACAACCATCTACCTCAGCGATGCAAAGATACAGTTCCACCTTCCGAACTAAAAAAGGGAAGAAGGCTTTTACACCTCCTTCCTCTGAGTAAATATTCTGTGCCTCCTATTCCACGGGCGGATAAACGACCTTCCAATCCATTCGCTCCAAGTCTTCCAAAGTAAGTCGATACACATGGAGAATGGGAACATATTTATGAATGGTATCGCAAGGTTCGGAATGATATTCCCAATAAGTGTCACAATCCATAATCAAAAACTGGATATATTTTCGACTCTTAAAATGGTCTTCCCAAACTCCTAAATCATGAGGGCCTCCATTATACGGAATAATAAGCTGAGAGTCCGGCAAAATACGAGTTGCACCGTTTCCGCACTGAAACAGCACAGCAAATTCCGCATTGCCGGGAAACTGTCTCTGAACAGATATACTTCGATCGGAATGATTGACTATCGTAATGTCAGAATGCCCCTCCCTTCTGCAAGCGTATAACAGCGTGAAAGCAACAAAAAACAGTACAAAGTTTCTGATTCGTTTCATATTTACATTCTTTTTATATTCATCAATATTTTAACCCAAACATCCGCAATGCCATATTAGGGGAGTGTATAGCCCCGGATAATTTGTAATCGTAATAACAGCTAAATTGCAATGCAACTCCTTTCCCATTGCGCCCGGTTGCAATCAGGCACATAACAACCATCTACATCAGCGATGCAAAGATATAGTTCCACCTTCCGAACTAAAAAAGGGAAGAAGGCTTTTACACCTCCTTCCTCTGAGTAAATATTCTGTGCCTCTTATTCCACCGGCGGATAAACGACCTTCCAATCCATTCGCTCCAAGTCTTCCAAGGTAAGCCGATACACATGGAGAATGGGAACATATTTATGAATGGTATCGCAAGGTTTGGAACGATATTCCCAAAAAGTGTCACAATCCGTAATTAAAATCTGAATGTATTTATGATGTTTTAAATAATCTTCCCAAACTCTTAATTTACGTTCACTATCTGGTGCGGAGAAATTGAACGATGAATCCGATGAAATACACAATGCTCCATCGTTACATAAGAAGCCATTCTCTGACGTTGAAGGCTGTCTTTGACAACCAATATCCCGATTGGATTTATTAACCATCACAAAGTCAGTATGCCCCTCCCTTCTGCAAGCGTATAGCAGCGTGAAAGCAACAAAAAACAGCACAAAGTTTCTGATTCGTTTCATATTTACATTCTTTTTATATTCATCAATATTTTAACCAAAACATCCGCAATGCCATATTAGGGGAGTGTATAGCCCCGGATAATTTGTAATCGTAATAATAGCTAAATTGCAATGCAACTCCTTTCCCATTGCGCCCGGTTGCAATCAGGCGCATAAAAACCATCTACATCAGCGATGCAAAGATATAGTTCCACCTTCCGAACTAAAAAAGGGAAGAAGGCTTTTACACCTCCTTCCTCTGAGTAAATATTCTGTGCCTCTTATTCCACCGGCGGATAAACGACCTTCCAATCCATTCGCTCCAAGTCTTCCAAGGTAAGCCGATACACATGGAGAATGGGAACACACTTACGAATGGTATCGCAAGGTTCGGAATGATATTCCCAATAAGTGTCACAATCCATAATCAAAAACTGAAGGTATTTATTACGTTTAAAATAGCCTTCCCAAACTCCTAAACCATGAGGGCCATCTTCATTCGAAATAATAAGCTGAGAGTCTGGCAAAATACGAGTTGCACCGTTTCCGCACTGAAACAGCACAGCAAATTCCGCATTGCCGGGATACTGTTCCTGAACAGATATACTTCGATCGGAATGATTGACTATCGTAATGTCAGAATGCCCCTCCCTTCTGCAAGCGTATAACAGCGTGAAAGCAACAAAAAACAGTACAAAGTTTCTGATTCGTTTCATAATTTACATTCTTTTTATATTCATCAATATTTTAACCAAAACATTCGCAATGTCATATTGGGGGAGTGTATAGCACCGGATAATTTGTAATCGTAATAATAGCTAAATTGCAATGTATTACGATTATTGTTTACATCCAACGGATTCTTTAAAAAGTTCCACCCTTTAGCGGTCCCATTACGATAAGAGCCATCATTATTATACTTATCATATCTCTCTTGCGATGTATAAAACCCATCTATCTTATTCTTCGGATCATTGAAATAATTGAAAGCCCTTCGATTTGCATCCTGCTCAAACTTCTGAAGGCTATGGTCACTTGATTTGGCAGCGCTTTTTAAACTCGGAATTCCCACGGTAGGGATATATGCCAACCCCATCTCCTGACTTTGCAAATAGTGTCCGTACTCATGCTGAAAAAGATAGTTGTTAGGGTCTGCCTCAATATCTCTGTTGCCAATGATATAGCTGCCTAAAGTCACTGCGACGGAATTCCAATTGTTTCCTCTTACCACCGTAGCACCGCCCCAGTAATCAACATCATCCACCTGACCGGCCCAATTGGAAAATGTGGAAAAGGCTAATCCGAAAAAGGTTTGCGGACTCTGCCAGGTGAACCGAGAAAGCATTTCCCATGCTTGACCCAAAAAGTTTTTTCTCATGTCTGTGGTGAACAAGCCGCCCCAAATCTTTACTTCATTCACTCCGCCTTGCCAGCCTGTCTTAAACGGGTTCTTGCCGGTGAACAGCCCTCTGAAGAAACCGAATGTATAACCTAAGAGAAACTCCCCGCTCTCATCCACATAGCACAGCGGACTATTCATACAATAGCTGTACCGGTTGAAAGACTGCATAAAGTCAGGAAACTGCACATACGGGTCAGGACAAAGAAAACGGCCTAACAGCGGGTCATACAGACGGGCATTCATATTAATCAATCCAAAGAACGGCAGATGCTCATGCCCTGTATATCCGCGGCCCAACAACAGTTCGGGTTCTTCGCCCTGTGTGTAGATCGCCTGATTCATCGGGTTGCGCAAACTTCCCCATGCATCGAAGCTATTCTCTTCCACCACATTTCCTTGAGTATCGGCTACCTGCAAGATACTTCCCAAGTAGTCACGATGAACAAAGTAAACAGACGAGTTGCCTCCTTCTTTCAACAATACCGCAGGAGCATTGTAATATCCTCCGCCAAGATATAGCTTTTCTTTGAATCCGCCAACAGTTTCATCAAATTCATAGTTACCCCCCAGATAATAGCGTGTCAACCGGGTCAAATCATTCACAGCATACTGCATGCGTACACGCTCGTGCCCGGCATTATACGTCAGCGCCGCTTTCTTCGCACCCTGAGTGATGACGGAGGGACGATCACCGGCAATATACGCGATGTCGAGAACGGACTTCACCGGATTGTCTTGCACCGGATTAAGGCCTGTAACGGCATAAGGACGGTTGGGGTCGGTGTAGACCAGTTCGCCCGCATCTCCCTTACGCAAGATATTGCCGTGATTGTCGTAAACCACCGATTTGTCGCCATATACGGACAAACGGTTCAGCTCATCATAACCGAAACTCTCCGACAGGCTTCTCGTTTCATCCTTACGGCTTTCAAGATTGTTGTTCGAGACGTTGAAGCGGTAACTATGAGCAAACATCAGGGTTCCGTCCGCACGGGTAATGCTTCGCCTTACAGGCAGCCCCCATTCGTTGAATTCATAGCTGCGACGCATCGATCCGACAGTGAGTTTCGTCAGTTGCCCCAACGCATTCTCTTCGTCATGGCGATAGACCGGAGTTCCGTCCGCCAGACGCACCTCGGTGAGGAAGCCGTTGCGGTAGGACAGCAGTTCTGTAGCCAAAGCGCCGTTTTGCGAGACGTAGGCGATGGATGAAGTTTGCCCGTCGGCCGTATAGCTGTATGTCTTTTGCAGCCACTTGCCGTCCGGAGCCTCTTCGCGCCGTGTTTTCAGCCTGCCATACGCGTCATACGTGTTGCGCGCGGCGCTGCCGTTGTCAGACACTGCCGAAAGCAGCAGATTTTCCGTATTGTCATAGGCATAAACCGTAGTCAGATCAGGCGTTATCTGTTTCGTGAGGCGGCCGTAGCGGTCGTACTCTTTCCTGATTTCACGCCCGTCGGCGTCCGTCTCTTTGCAGATATTCCCATTCTTATCATACTCCGTTTGCCGGATTCCCGCACTGGGGTCTTTAATCCCCGTACGACGACCGTACTTATCATAATAGAAGCGCGTTTGAACATCTCCCGGAGCCACTACGGTAACAGGCTGCCCGTCGGGGCGGTAATAATAGGAGATACTTCCCGCATCATCCGTCACTTGCGTTATCAAACCCGTTACATCATACCTGCGGATGCGGCGTATGCCATTCTCGATAATCGTATCGGTCAAGGCCCCGTAAGCGCAAGAATCCACTTTACCCGAAGCATAGCGGGTAGAGGTGCGGCGACCGAACCGGTCGTACACATGGATGTTCCACCGTGAAGGAGTGCCATCCTTAGCGGGCAACGATTCTTTTTCAAGCAGGCCGGTTCGGGGATTGTACATTTTATCCGTTTTCATTTCACGTCCGTCGAATCGGAGCTGCGAGGAGCGCACTTCCCGTTTAAGGAAGTCGTAATACGTTTTAGTCACAGGTTTGCCCGTTTCGACAACGGTCATCACGTACAAACCCGGATCTCCTTCCTTGCTCCATGATGCAGACACATGCCTCACATGTCCGTCAGGGTTGCGCGTTTCTACAAGACGTCCCCACGCATCGTACACATGACGGGTCGTGCGTCCTTTATGATCGGTACTGCTTTGCAAAAGACCGGTTGCAGGGTCGTAAGCATAGGTGGACGACAAGCCCATGACATCGGTTTCTTTTATCAGACGTCCGTCCCGGTCATAGGCAAACGCTTTCGACAACCAGCCCGTCGATTCGTAAGCACGTTTCTTTGTCGCGGTCAGTTGCATCCGGTTGTTATACTCGTAAAGTTGTTGCGACACGATATTCCCGTTGAAAAAATGCGTTTTGCGGACAGGCAGATACCGGCTGTCGTAGTCTGTTTTCGTTTCGCGGGTGACGGTCGAATCATTGCGAAAACTCTTTGTCTGCTCATAACGTTTCAGTCCCAACAGATAAAGCCCGCTATTTTCCACATTCTGATAACCGTACGATCTCGCTTCTATCTTATTGCCGCCAGATGCAGTAGACATGCCGGTCACTTGCCCATACCCGTTATGCTCATATGCGATAATTTTTCTCGTCCCGTTGAGAGCATCCTTCACCGTTTCTTTCTGCAGTTTCAGAATCACTGTCTCATTCTTCGATCTTTCCAATACATAGCTGCGTATAATGGTGTCGGCAGGAGTCTCTTTTCTCACCTCCGCGCCCAAGAGTTCGGGGTCGAACACAGAAGCCATCGTACGTTTATTCACCACATCTTTCGCCTCGATCTTCCGGAAACCGCAGAATCCCAAACCCGTGCGATGGAACACGGCATTGGTGTACTTGTAATATTCCCATGAAATCTGCGTGCCTCCTTTCGTTTTTTTCTGCCATGCGGGCACATACAAGCGGGGAGTCATTATCGCGTACGGATAGTCGATATACCCCAGCGACATATCCGGTTGCCCCACATAGCGACTCTCGGACGTTTCCATTATATCCGTATAGTAATGGTTCGAGGTTACTCCGTAACTATCGGTAAGATTGTGCAGCATACGCCCTATCGACTCATCGTGCGTATAATTGTACGCATGAAGCTTCTCGTTGTCCACACAAATGAGGCTTCCCGACCGATAGTAGGCTTGAGTGACATTCGCTACGGCAAATTGTGCCGATAAATTATCCATTTGCAAAATGGAGCGTATGTTATGATTCAGGCTTATTTTCCCGTTCTCATTCAGATGGAGGTAGATTTTCCCGCGTACGTTGCGCAGCAGGTCAGGCAGCCCGTCCTTATCCACGTCCACCAGCATAAAGTTCAGGCCTACCGTCTCGTGAAAGCAATAGAACAATTCCTCCGTATGTACCTTGAATCCGGGATTGGAAGGAGTGTAAGAAGAGTTTCCGGTAGATATAAGAAACTTCCACTGTTTCCCGTTTTCCACGTTCCAATCGAATACGACCAAATCATGCTGCCTTACGCTTGGGTCAACCAGACACTCGTGCCCGGAATAGGGATGCACATAGTGCTTGTATCCGCTTGCGCTGGTACTCCTCAGATGGCTTTCATCATTGCACGCACCGCGACAAATCCCGTCTCCCAAGTGCTTGAATCCTTCCTTGCAATGTATGCGCCGGGGACCCAGAACAATATCCATATTCCCGTCGCCGTTCATGTCCGCCATCATCAGCTCCCTGTCTTTGATGCCGGGGCTTTCAAAATTGAAGTACATAATGTTGATGGCGTTCGAATATGCCAGTTGCCTGAACCCGCTTCCGGTGAACTCATATACATAAAGACCGTTTATGTTGATCAGGCAAATGTCCGTTTTACCGTCGCCGTTGTAGTCCATGGCCATCAGCCGGTCTCCATACAAGGCCCTGTTGTCCGTTTGGTACAATGTAAAATCGAAACAAGCATCGTCGTAAATAGTTTTGCGCTTATCCAGATCTACCAATAAAGCGCGTGACGGATATTTCTTTTTTTTCGGGTCGCGGCAACTGGATATGGCCAGCAACTCTATTTTCCCGTCTCCATCGAAGTCGCCGGTCAGCATCTGCCGCTCATGCACATATCCGCTCCCCTCCAGATATACGTATTCCGAATAACGTGCGGGGTCGACATCGTTCGTATAGACAGAGGCTACCAGCCTGCCATCATAATAATTCACCCTTAAGGGCTCCTCCAAGCCGTCTCCGTTCACGTCTATCGCTTCCAGTTGCTTAAAGCCTCTTCCGGCTGTAAACACAACGGGAGAAACCACCAGCTCCGACAAATCCTTGTACACCAGCAATCGTTGGTCCTCGGCAGTTTCACCGAGCGCGGGATACGAAATCAAACCGTCGCTTTTCGAATCGCGGCTGAACTTGCCACGCGACAAAACAAGAGATTTGTGCGAGTTTGCTCCCTGAACGGAATTACGAAAATAGTTAGTCAAATAAAGGCTCCTCCCCCCAAGAAACTCGATAGTCCGTTCGTCGCCATATTCGAATCGCAGGGGATTGAGCTTGCCGGTTTCCGTCTCACACTCCAGCCGCACCGGCAGATACACCCCTCGCTGCTGATAAGAAATCAGATAGCGGCGCCACAGTTTCCCTTTATGGAACGACTCCACCTTCTCCAGCAACCGACTGCGTTTCAAAGGTTTTCCATCTGCATAACGGGTCATGTTGTCATTCACGCTACGGTAGGTGAATACAATCGAATCGTTGTAGACTCCTCCGGTTTCTCCATACAAAATGGTACGGATGTAAGGCAGATTGTCTGCCTGCGTATAGATATACTTCACAGTACGCCCCTTGCGGTTAGTATGCAAAGTCATCACATAGCTGAAAGGAGCTTTCGGGGAGGCTTCGAACTTCGCGGTGCTTCCGTCGGGATAACGGACTGCCAATGTGCCGTCCGCCTGCCGGCTCACTTTCACAAATCCCTGTTCGCTCTGCCAGCTATCCGCGCCGGTCTTTATCAGACGCACGCCGTCCAGCATCAGCTTATCTTCGCTCAACGACAGAGGAGACGACTTTCCGTCGTAATAAATCGTTCCTGCAACATGGGTGATACCGGACAGTCCTCCGATATTCCATCCGTACCCCATTGCGCTTTCAGGCTGGCGGCTGTTATAGTCGAATGACAAATGAGGATGAAACTCCTCAGGATCGGGATGAATATCCACCGGCACCTGATAGGTGACGGCACCTGCCGGAGTAAGAGCATATCGAACAGGAATTTCGCCTACATCATGTGCCATGTGGTCTTCTCCCTGCATGGCCGTTTCTTGTGAGCTTGCAGAAAGAGCCATTGATAAAGCAATTCCCAAAGCAATTAATTTCCGTGTCATATTTTTCATATCAGTGTTATTGTTTAATGGTTTTGATTCGATTGCCCGACCGGTCATAGCGGTATTGTATAGGGCAGTTGTTCGGTTCTTCGGGTTTTATATCCGGCTCATCGGGAACATCGGAACATTTACCGACTATGACAGTGGTTCCCAATTGCCCGTCAGGCACGGACCCATTCATGTACTTATACCCTGCGGAAACGATATAATAAGTTCCGGCAGGCAGATTCCTCACATGCAGATAAGCAAGCCCCAGCGAAGAGTTTTCGGGCATGCCAAGCTCTATCGGGTTAAAATCGGGCGACAGGAAGTCTCCCGGCTCGAAAGTCGCTACCCGCTTGCAGGAGTAGATGCCTTCTCCCCAATCTTTCGTTTCACCCGGTTTGACGGGCCTTACCAAAAATATAGAACTGAACCCCATCCGATATGAATTCCAGTTATGAATAATCACATCTCCTGCAACGGGCAGCTCCATCCTGTAATAAACAGCCCTGCCCTGCGTATAGGTATAAGCCGTGTCATTGCTCGGAATATATGTGTCAGCTCTCGGAACATAACGGTACGGAGCATAATAAGGCGGGGCCACTCTCGTATCGCGTATGTCTGTAAATGTCGTTTTCCCCGAAGAGAAAGTAACGGGGACCGCGTACTCATACGAAATCCCGCAATTCAGATCGGTCTGCGCCTGCAACTTCAGCGCAAAGAGCGCGGCCAGTAATAAAAATAAAACTCGTTTCATCATTGTGTTTATGCTGTGTGTGTGTTTGATTCGATAATTTTACAGATCCCCGCCATCGTACGGAC
The DNA here is from genome assembly GCF_014196225.1 of Bacteroides pyogenes. Lineage (GTDB taxonomy): Bacteria > Bacteroidota > Bacteroidia > Bacteroidales > Bacteroidaceae > Bacteroides > Bacteroides pyogenes_A. The sequence continues at coordinate 63,056 of NZ_JACIDI010000007.1, forward strand.
CGGCGCGCACGATCTTATCGACGCCGGGGATCAACCAAGCTTCTCGCTTTTACAGATTCATCGCATTAGCGCCCAAAACGCCTGCTACGGCCGAAGCCACTGCGATGATCACCTTCAGGATCGTATCCCATACTGATTTCTTCATTGCCATAATTTACCTCCTTTCCGTTCTTTAAATGGTTGTTTTATTCTGTGCCTCCGGCACATTTTCGCCATACTCCTTTTCCGCATCGAAACACGGACAGCCTTTAGTCCATTCTCCCGGCTCTATCACACCGTTTCCGTTGCGGTCGGGACTGAGGTCGCGGTGTCCGCACACCCGGCAGCCGGGAAACGCTTCTTGCAGCTGCCCAATCAGCCTCCGGAGCGCGGTCCGCTGTGCGGCAGTCCGCGTGTCTGCCGGGCGTCCCCGGCAGTCCAGACCGCCTTCATAGCAGATACCGACGCTGTTCGCATTGAAGCCCTTCGCATGCGCCCCGATACGTTCGAGCGGACGGCTGAGATGCAGCGTTCCATCCCTGCGGATGTAGTAATGATAGCCTGTTCCGGCGAATCCGCGGCGGCGGTGCATCGCATCCAAAGCCTCCGGCGAGAGCGCACGATCCTCCCTCGTGGCGCTGCAATGCACCACAATCAAATTGATAATTCGCATGATTGGTGAATGATTAGTGATTAACCGATTGTTTGTGTTTGCTACTGTGTTTGTGTTGTGTTTGTGGTTACACTTGTGTTTGTGTTATGTTTGCAACTACGTTTGTGGTTACATTTGCATTTGCGTTTGCATTTACGCTTGCATTTGCGTTTGCATTTGCGTTTGCGCTTGCATTTGCGTTTGTATTTGCGTTTGTATTTGCGTTTGTATTTGCGTTTACATTTGCGTTTGCGTTATGTTTGCGCTGCACTTTCGCCTGCAACCGGGTTTGCATTTGTGCTTGCAAATCCGTTTGTGCCTGCAACTGCGCCTGTGTTTACATTTGCGTTACGCTTGCGCTTGCAGCTATTTGTGTTTGTGCTTGCGTTACATCACTTGCAATTGTGTTTACGTTTTGCGTTTACATTTGTGTTACGCTTGCGCCTGCAACTACATTTGCGCCTGCCCCTGCGTTTGCATCAGTATCTGCAACCCGCTCTTATGCAGTGCTTCGTCGCAGGGGTTACAACGAAGGATCCGGAGCTTCCACGCCACCCGAACCTCCGCCGCCGGGCTTGCCGCTATCTCCGCCGCTTCCGGTATTTACGCCTCCTCCGGAGCTCCCGGGTTTACCGGCTTCCCCGTTGGCGGCAACCTCTGTCCGCTCGAAGCGTATACAGCGTGCGCCTGTCACCAGCGAACGGGTGGCTACCTTGCCATCCGGATGGCGTGTGGCACAAGGACGGAATCGCACCGTGAGCGAAGACTGGGCGGCAGACACCTCTTCCGCAGTTTCCACCCCTTTGCGGCTCGACTTCATCACCATGCGAAAGGTTCCGAAGCCGTCGAGCGTCACACTTTCCGAGGCCTGAAGATGGTGGCTCACCACCGTCGCCAAATTGTTCAGCGTGTTCAGCACATCTCCCGGAGAAAGAGACGAGTAAGCCGCAATCTCTTTGGCAATCTGTGCAGTGCTTACATTACCTGCGCGCAACACACGCGGATAGAATAGTTTTTTACCGTTTTTGTCTTTCAGAACGGACTGAAATGCTTCATACAATACTGGCATAGTCGTAATTTTTTGTGTTTGATTAATTCGGTTTTGTTTTCGTCTTTAAGCTTATCGACACTACAAAGATAGAAAAGATACATTTTGTATGCAAGCGGTTTTCAAATTGTGTCTTAACAAAATTATTAATCTGCGTTATTCATTGATTATCAGCTCACAGCCTCATCGTCTCTCCTGTTTACCACACTCAGCAGATAACGTCCGGGAAGTTTTATTTTCCCGCCGCTGCCGCGCAAAGCAGCAATCCCCTTCCATATCGAGCCGCCGATAGCTCCGAAGTTGCTTTTTCGGATGATGGCATATTGTTCTGCGGGCGGGATGCCGTATATCCGTAGGTTATCGAGCAGCCCCGCATAGTTGCGCGGTGTTCCGTCGGCAGGCGGAAGAAGCCCGTCGATAGCCTCCTGCGTCCATATTTTCCGCTTCCCCGAACGGGAATCCCCTTTTACACAAGCAGCTGGGGACTGAGCCTCCCCTCCGCCGCAAGGATTTGCGAACAGCTCACCCACAGCGAGCGGAGCTGCGGAATATCGGGCAGCATCCCTCGCGGAAGAGTTTACAGCCAACCCATTCGCAGCAACCGAACCAGATGAGCCAGCGGACGGAGCTACGGAATGCCGAACGCTATCCTTCTCGAAAGAGCTTGCAGCCAACCCATTAGCAGCAAATGAACCAGATGAGCCAGCGGACGGAGCTACGGAATGCCGAACGCTATCCTTCTCGAAAGAGCTTGCAGCCAACCCATTCGTAGCAACCGAACCAGATGAGCCAGCGGACGGAGCTACGGAATGCCGAACGCTATCCTCCTCGAAAGAGCTTGCAGCCAACCCATTCGTAGCAACCGAACCAGAT
>NZ_JACIDI010000007.1:65705-67926 GCF_014196225.1 Bacteroides pyogenes
ATGAGCCAGCGGACGGAGCTACGGAATGCCGAACGCTATCCTCCTCGAAAGAGCTTGCAGCCAACCCATTAGCAGCAAATGAAGCAGATGAGCCAGCGGACGGAGCTACGGAATATCGGACAGCATCCCTCGCGGAAGAGTTTGCAGCCAACGCATTCACGCCAGACGAACCAGATGAAGCAGATGGCACAGCAGGCGGAGCTACGGAATGCCGGACAGCATCCCTCGCGGAAGAGCTTGCAGCCAACGCATTCACGCCAGACGAACCAAATGAAGCAGATGAACCAACAGGCGGAACTCCGGAATGCCGGGCACTATCCTCACGGGAAGAGTTTGCAGCCAACGCATTCACGCCAGACGGAGCAGATGAACCAGCGGACGGGCCCACAGAATGCCGCGCAGCATCCCTTCCGCAGGAAGTTTCAGAAAAAACCTCCTCCTTTCCCCTCTTCCTCTTCCCTTCCTCCCCTGTTTTTCTCAGGGGAGGACTGAGGAGGGGATCTTTTTTGCTTTGCTGTGCTATGCTATGCTGTGCTATGCTATGTGTACCCGATGTTACATTTTCGGGGATAAATGTTACATTTTCAACAGCTGAAACGTCTTCGCCGTCACCCTGATTTACACAGCAGGAAAGGGTGTTTTCATCCGTATCTTCCTTGTTTTCAACCGATTCCTCTACTGTCAACAGGCTGTATGCCGCCTCCAAACCCGGAACGTTCCTACGACGGGTGCTGAAAAGATACTGGCGCTGTATTTCGGCGGAAGTCAGTATGCGCTCGCGCTCGAACAGTCCGGCGTCAAACAGTCCGTACTCCACCGCAAGGCGGATGATACGCTCCACATCGTCCGCGCTGTTTTCGTACAAACCCGCCGAAAGATCTTCGTAAAACAAACGGTCGGCGCGGACATAATAACCCTCGCCGGCATAAATATACGACAGCACTTCTACCAGAATGCCGAGAGCGGAGTCGCCCCCGCGTTTCATGAGGCGGCGCACGGCACGGTCGTGGATAAAATCTGTGTTCAGAGGGAAATAATCCAATCCCTTTTTCTTTATTCTTGCCATACTACTATGATTATTGTAACTATTTTTATGATAAAAAAGGTTTATGATTCTCGCTTCTTCCCAAATCGCCGGATGCATCCTTTGGAGAAACGCAAGACTTCCTCCCCCCTGCATATCCGATTCCGGACACCGGGTGAGGAAGTCCACTCGCTTATCACATCAAGGCCCCGCGTCCGAAATCAAAGCCACCGTTTCACCCGACGGGCGAGGAAGCCCACTCGCTTATCACATCAAGACCCCGCGTCCGAAATCAAAGCCACCGCTTCACCCGCCGGGCGAGGAAGCCCTCACGCTCATCACACCAAAGCCCCGCGTCCGAAATCAAAGCCACCGTTTCACCCACCGGGCGAGGAAGCCCTCACGCTCATCACATCAAGGCCCCGCGTCCGAAATCAAAGCCACCGTTTCACCCGCCGGGCGAGGAAGTCCACTCGCTTATCACAGCAAAGCCTTCTCTTCTTCCTCCAGCATCCTCCTCTTTTTGCACTCAACGCTAAGCCGTACCACCCGGAGAGCGTTCAGAATAAACCGGATACGCGTCTCCCGGTCCTCGATCTCGGTGATGACAGGATAGGGAAGGCGGACGGACGAGGCGATACGGACGGCCTTTTCGCTCGTGTACTTCCGACGGCTCAAATCTTTGCGGCACTCTTTGCAATAACTGTCCGGACAGCGGCTTTTCTTTCTCATATAGAAGCAATCCAACGGGAGCTCTCGTTTGCAACTGCTACAAATTACGGTGGACACGGATTGTCGTGCCGATAAAGAAAATTCAGGTTTCATGATATTCAAATTTTTTATGTTGAAAAAATGAGTTATTTATTTACAATTCATATATCCGGCATGGCGGGCATATATCCTTATCAGGGCAGGCATACACAGGTTATCACAGCAGATGTATGGCTTATCAGGCAAGCATATATAGCTATTGCGGCAAGCTTCTGATTCACCGAAGAGAAGCACATATCTTTATCACGGCAAGCATATATAGTTATCACGGTAAGCATATATGGTCATCACGGTAGGCATATATGGTCATCACGGTAAGCATATATGGTCATCACGGTAAGCATATATGGTCATCACGGTAGGCATATATGGTCATCACGGTAAGCATATATGGTCATCACGGTAAGCATATATGGTCATCACGGT
>NZ_JACIDI010000007.1:68023-158832 GCF_014196225.1 Bacteroides pyogenes
GGTAGGCATATATGGCTACTGCGGTGCTATATATGCTCACCGCAGCAAGCGCACATGCCGGTAGGAACAAGGACACAGAAGCCACTCCGGAGGTGGGGAATGAACTTTTTCGCTGCCTTTCGTAAACTTTTCGTTATTTTTCATGGTCGGATTATTTTTAATTTATATCTTTGAAACAAAATTCATGGAATTTCACTACAAATATAAAACAGATTTCATTTTAAAAACAAACTGTTTTAGAATTTAATTTTAAACATATAGATAAGAAGTTATAGATGAGCGATTAACGTGTTTATGAATTTTTACATCAGAAATAAATGACAACACTATGGACACTATTTTAGACGTACCCGGCATCATCAAGCGTGCCAAACAGGTGCTGAAGCTGAAGAAAGACAGCGAACTGGCCGATTACATGGGAGTTTCAAGAGCAACCGTCACCAACTGGGGCGCACGGAACAGCATCGATTTCCGCCTGCTGCTCGACAAACTGGGAAACACGGTGGACTACAACTGGCTGTTGCTGGGAAAAGGAAGTCCGGATCGCCAACCGGGATTCTGCGAAAGCGAACTGGCGCAAGGCGAAGTGCACATAATTCACAATCCGAAAACGGTGGAAGCCACAGACGACCGCAGCGTGACATTGTACGACATCGGGGCGGCCGCCAATCTGAAAACGCTGTTTACCGACAAACATCAGTTTTCGTTGGGAAAGATACAGATTCCCAACGTCCCGCACTGCGACGGAGCGGTCTACGTGAGCGGAGACAGCATGTACCCCATACTGAAATCGGGAGACATCGTGGGGTATAAGGAGCTGAACAGCTTCGAAAGCATCATCTACGGAGAGATATATCTGGTGTCGTTCATGATCGAAGGAGACGAGTATCTGGCGGTGAAATACGTGAAGCGGTCGGAAAAGGAAAGGCACATCAAGCTGGTGAGCTACAACGTGCACCACGAGCCGATGGACATTCCGTTTGCGGCCGTCAACGCCATGGCAATCGTGAAATTCTCCATCCGCCGGCAAATGACCATGTGACAGGGGGCATTTCGGATGCTAAAAGGGCATACGGACCGTTTGCGAAAGAGGGGAGGGGCGGAACAAGCAGATGACGAAATTACGAATCTGGGGAATTCACAATGAATTAATTGAAAAATAGCTTGTTAAGCAACACTGTCCAACAATCGGTTCAAACTGGCCATTACGGTCACGTGGAATGGATATCACAGTCTCTCCATGTTCGGTTTGGATTTTCTTCGGATAACTGGGCACTATAAAATATTCCAGCTCATAAACTCTCTTGCTCTTTACAAAAACACGTATGTCATAACTCTCGAATTCACTCTTCCTGTTTGTAATACACCTTATTATAAAACTTACCACTTCGTCTTTGCCCTATTCTATATCTTGGCTATTTTTGTTTTTTTTATCATTTAACAGAACTCTTTGTTTAGCATTTAGGGGAGAGATAACTTTCTCGCCTGTTTTGCCCTCCAATTCAAGACGTGCATTACGCGCTATTTCTCCACCTTGACGAGCAACGTCGCTGTGTTCATCCATTGTTTCGGGATTAGCAGTTTCCGAAATGCGCTTTGTCGATAGCTCCGCCAGCATATTTAGCACCAGCTCGGTGTTAGTCATGTTGTCGCGCAGGTTTTCCTTTTTTAACCCCTTGAATTTCTTATATTCCTTGGCCGTTTTGCCTGCCCACGTCTTATAGATAATATCGGTTAGGAAAACGAATTGTACCCCCTCTTGCAATCCGCGTTTCTTCCATTCGTCTGTAAGCTCTTTGCGTATTTCAATGCTTTTTAGACGTTGGTTGATCCAATTGTCGGAATAGCCCAAACGTTTGTAATCGTTCATAGCCTGTTCTATCGACAATTCCGGGTCTTGCATTTGATCTAAACGCTCACGTGCCACTTGTGCAATCCACAACTTAAACGGTTCCGCCTTGGGTGAGGGTATGGACTGAATCAGCCTGAAAAGCTGCTCCGTATCAGCCACATCGGTTAGTCGCATCTTGCCATCCGCGGCACGCATTTTCAAACCGTGACAATTCGTCACGGTTTCATTACCCTCTGCTTTAAGACGTTGTTTCAGTTTTCTCCAATAGGCCGTGGGGTCTATACTATCCGTCAAAATGGCGACGGTATCCACGATGGAGAAGTACCATTTTTCCTGTTCTTCGTCCCAAATGCTGCGGACTTTCTTCGTCTCAAATAACTGTACAGCTTGCTTTTGTGCCATAATATTTCATTTTTTCAATCTTCCTCTTTGTAATACACCTTGTAAAACTTACTACGTTCGTCTTCGCCTTGTTCTACGTTTTGACGGTTCCCAGCAATGATGATTTGGATTTGCTTATCCAAATTGATGACACGCTTATAGAAACGTTGCTGCTTTTTGCAATTGCAAGCTATTTAAATGTCGGTTTCTTTATCAACATAAATGATTTCTTTTTCTTTCTCTGTTTTTTTAATCTATACTTAAGGGGATTTTTGTTTTTGTCAAACTGAAGATTAGGACTAAAAAAGAGAATTTCTTTTCCTTCTTTAGATTTAGCTGCTGTATGAATTAGACTATATTCTTTTTTTTATACAGCCAGAATATAAATCTTTAATCTCTGGAGTATCATCATAAGACACTATCCACTTGACTCCTTGTAAACTTTTAATCTTTTCACTAACAATTTGATGATGAGACTTCTTGTAATAATTCATATATAAAGAACTCCCTTTTCCATAATAAGGAGGATCAAAGTATAGCAGTGTATTATTGAACTGTTCGTTTTGTTTTACTATTTTATCTATCAAAACAAGAGCGTCATCATTATATAAATCTATTTTGTTTTTTATGCCTGCTATCTTACGAATACGCTCTATCAGGTTTTCTTTATTGAACCTGCAATCTAATTTATAAACACCTTCTTGTTTATAACCTCCTATTACACCAGCCTTAATTATTCCAGATCTATTTGTCCTATTTAAAAAGAATGTTGAAAATCCAAGTTCGAGCAAACCAACATTATCTATATTTTTCTGAACTTCTTTCTGTTTTTCCCATTCTTCTATCGTAATAGATGTTTTCTCTATTAGATTACATAATTCTTCTGATTGATTTAGTACAGAGTACCAAAAAGCATAGATTGATCGATCTTTATCATTGATAGTTATTTTTTCAACAAAACCCTCAAATAATAGAAATAAAGCCACAGAAGCTCCTCCGGAATATGGCTCCACATAGTGTTCCGTAATTCCATTATAAAAACACATCTTAGCAATATAAATGGAGCTAATCTATTTTTCCCTCCAGGGTAACGCAATGGAGAATATATCATCATTTGCTCTCCTTAATATCTAATATTTCACAAAACAAAGGGAATAATATCCTTGCTTCCATCATTGTAATCGCTTCCTGCTCTTTCAGTTGAGCCTCGTAGAGGAGACCGTCAACTTGTCATATCATTATTCTAAACAAATTTGGGCTTCTTGTTTAAAACGTTGTAAAGATATGTTTTTTCGTGTTTCCCCCAAAGAAAATACGAGCTTATTTATATAAAAACATCTCAACACTCTTTATATCGTAATGTTTTCCTTGACAAGGCTTACTCCTTCGTAAAAAGAAGTTTAATCCGGGGCTTACAAATTATCCATTCCAAACTTGGCTATCTCATCGATAATCGGTAGTACTTTCTCTCCCAATGGCGTGAGAGAGTATTCCACTCTGGGAGGAACTTCGGGATACTGTTTCTTTTTAACCAACCCTTTGGCGCAAAGAAATTTCAGTTCGTCAATAAGCATCTTCTCGCTGATGCCCGGAATGGCACGTTTGAGCTCTCCGTAACGGATTATCCTGCGGTTGATTTGGAAGATGATGAGCAGTGTCCATTTACCGGCGAAAATCTGCATTGATTTCCGCACGGGGCATTCATTGTCTGAAATTTTTCTCTCCATAGCAAACATTTTTATTCTTGATAATCAATAAATCTAATAATATAGTATGTATCATACAATATTGTAGGTACTTGTATTTTATAATGCAAAGGTATTACTTTGCAGCGACTTCAACAATTAAAGTACAGACTTATGGAAAGAAAAACTGAAAAAGTGCGCCGGTTCTACACGGCTTTGGCACAGGGTGATTTTGAAACGGTGGGGGCATTGCTCTCCGACGATTTGACATGGCATCAACCGGGAGAGGGAGCACTGTCGGGCGTTTACAACGGCAAGCAGAATGTTTTTGCCCATTTGGGAAGAATGGCTCAATTGAGCAATGGGACGTTCGCCATCGACCAAGTGGATTACGTGACGGAAAACGATGACTTGGTTGCGGCTGCAATCGGATTCGCGGTGTCGGCAAACGGACATTCGATAGAAATGAAAGGCGTGGATCTCTTTCGCTTTGAGAATGGTTTGATAAAAGAGGTTTGGCTCTTTTCGGAACGCATTGACGAGGAAGACCGCTTCTGGACGGCATTGGCACAAGAACGTTAGTATTGGACCGGTATTTGGGGCAGAGGTTGTCATTTAAACTGGCACTATAAAATATTTTGTGTAAATGGAAAATACGGGATTCAAAGTGAGTTCCGTATTTTTTATTTTATTCAGGTGATTCAAACTAGTTCTTAACAGTGATTGATTTTGAAAAAGATTTCACTAACTTTGTTCGCAGTGATCATAACGATTATTGTTTGCAATTCTTTGTATTTCAATACTATAAAGTTGCAGCAAATTTTGCTGATCACCAAGTTTGCAAACACTTATGATTCGTTGAACTCAGGTTAAAGCACAACAATGAAAAAGACATTCTTTTTGCAACTCTGCGCATTATGCTTTCTATCGATATTGCTTTCGATGTGCACGAAGGTCGACGTGGAGGATACGGGAGTAAGCAAAACTATGTCTCTCCGGCATAATTACATGGCAATAACAACCAAAGGCAATGCTCCTGCAGAAGTGGAAGTGCGTTACAGCGTACTGGGACGTAACGGATGCAACGAAGTAAAAACGGAGAGACTGTCAACACCTTGCCTGATAGGCGGAGAAGAAGTTCAAGTTACTTACGACAGCATTGTTGGGAAACATTCCGGTCGAACGGTTTTTAGCCAACTCGCCTTAAAAAGAGATTTCCAGGAAAACGGAGCGGATTTTCTTTCGATTAAAAACTTGTCTTCATCTGTGATAGAATATGCAGTGATAGGAAACCAGCCTTTAACATTTCACCATCCCGCAGATCTGGAAGGATACCATAATTTTAGCCATACAGGCAAGGTAGACAAGGATAAGGTTGTAAAAGAGAGTCCCACACCTGTTTACCACAATGGTGTACCCATCTTATATTTACTGAAGCCTGAACTTTGCAAGGTGAATCATTACTACATCCTGCTAAGCGTTGGAACTTGTAAGGGCGGGGAGCTAACCACTGTATCAAGTACCTATGCCAAGAAAATAGATATAAACACAACGGAGCATACCATCCGAGAAATAATGGATTTCTATAAAGAAGAGTACAGCCGTGGCCATGCACTATTTGCGGACTACGGAGACTACGACGCGAAATGCCCTAAATACAAAGGATTGGCTCGCTTAGACATGAAGCTATACGGAGAGATACAGCCCTATCAACTTCTGAGAAATTCTGGAGAAATCTGGTTTATCAATACATCGTCAGGCATGAGGGGCGTTGATATCTTTAAAACAGCACCCCCTCTCACTCGGCAGCAAGCATCTCGGAACGATGAAAGCCTGTTAACTGAATAGGAACACGAACCCCTCTCACTCAGCAGCAAGCATCTCGCAAACCTTATCCTGAAAGGCTCTCGCCTTAGCGGCCGGGAACACATTCTGATTCATGATGGCAAAGGCCACTTGGTTTCCGTTCTTCCGTTTCAGATAGCCTGCAAGGGCGTTGATGGCGGTAAACGAACCGGTCTTGGCATGCACGTTGCCTGCCGCGGCGGTCTTTTTCATCCGGAACTTCAGCGTACCGTCGATGCCGGCTATGGGCAGGGATTTGTACAGGCTGCGGAAGATGTCGGTGCGCGAGTAGGCGTATTTCAGAAGGTCGACCAGCAGGGCGGGCGACAGGTAGTTGTAGTTGGACAGCCCCGATCCGTCCGCCAGCTTGTAACTCTTGGAGTCGTGCCCGAGAAGGCGGATGAGTGCTTCCACTTCCTTCAGCCCGTCTTCGGCAGCGACTCCTTTCTTGCCCGTAGCATGCGCGCCCAGCCGGCACAGCAAGGCTTCCGCATTCAAGTTGTCGCTCTCTTTCATCAATTGGTCCAACACTTTTTGCACGGGCGTCTCCCAACGGGCTATACGCCCGGCTCCCTCCGGAGGCAACGGGCAAAAGGCGTACGAAGCAGGGGCCGCGACTCCCGCAGCATGCAGGCGCTCGACAAACGTGTGCATGAAGAAAGACTCCGAATGATACAGGTTCACCCACCCCGTACGCACGGAAGCCACATTGCCTTTCACCACCAGACGGTTGTCGTTCGCAAGCCATCCGCGAGATACGGAGAACTTTCCGACGGAAGGCGTGCGTGTCTTTGTCCGGTTGTCGGCGGTATAATAAGAGGAAGACGGGGTGAAGACGAGCCGTGCGGTATCCCCCTGCTGTGCGGAAGGAACGGCGATCACCTTCACCGCTCCTTTGCAAAACATCAATGGAGAGAGATAGGGCTGGTAGGCTTCCGGATTGTCGTCCCACGCCCAGCCGTTCCCCCAGTAGAGGGAATCTTTCATCGACACGTCGCCGTAAACCTGCCCGTCGATCACCGAAATGGGGAAAGCCCTCACGGCACTTACCAGCGAGTCCATCGCCTCGTCGTCGAACTCCGGATCGAACCCGCCCACGACGTAGAGATTGCCCTTCAGCGTATCGCGTTCTATGGTTCCGTCGTGCCACACCTCCGTGCGGAAGGGCGTGCGGGCATCGGCGCGGGAGAGGAAGGCGACGGCGGTGAGGAGCTTCATGGTAGAGGCCGGACGCGAGAGCTTCGTATCCCGATAGGTATAGAGCGGCTTCTTCTCCGTAAGGTCGTACACCGAAATGCCGACTTCCGAGCCCTCCGGAAGCATCGCCGCAATGAGCGAGTCGATGCGCGACCAGTCTGATTGCCCCCACGCCTGCAAGCAAGCCGCCACGAATAAAATACCTGTCAAAAACCTCTTCATAACACTCCTCTGTTGGATAATAAATGCAAAGTATCGGACGCCTATTCTGCACGTCGATTCGGAACCGCTCCTCTGTTGAATAATAGCAGAGCCGCTGCAACCTGTTTACAACCTCAAAATATTTAAGAACTTCACCGTTGAATAGGGCGGCTACAACGCTTCGCGGAAAATCTCCGCCACCGTGGGATGCGGAAAGACAATCTTCTTCCACGCCTCGGTGGTGAGCCCCAGATCGACAGCCATGCCGGCAATGGTGATAATCTCCGAAGCCGGATTGCCCAATACGTGGGCGCCGATGATACGCTCCTTCTCATCGAGCAGCAGCTTGCAAACTCCGTTCACCCCTTCGTTCTCCGCCACAAAGCGTCCGGAAAAGGCCATCGGCAGCTTCACCGTACGGAAGGTGATGCTCTTGCGCTGCGCCGTTTCTTCCGTCTCTCCCACTCCGGCTATTTCGGGATTGGTATACACCACACCGGGAATGGCGCGATAGCTCATCGCATCTTCCTTGCCCAAAATGGTGTGCACCGCCACTTCGGCTTCGCGCACGGCGGTGTGTGCCAGCAGCGAGAATCCGGTGAGGTCGCCGCAAGCGTACACGTTCGGCAGAGAAGTACGCATCTGCGCGTCTACACGGATGTGCCCGAGTTCGGTCTTATAGAGCGACAGGTTTTCGAGCCCGAACCCTTGAGTCACCGGACGGCGGCCTACGCTCATCAGCAGACGGTCGGCAGTGACGCTGCCCTCGCCTTCGGCATTCTCGAAAGAGACGGTCGCCCCTTCGGGCGTCGACGACACAGCCGTGACTTTGGTGCTCAGCAGGAACTTGACGCCGCGCTTGGCATACTCCGCCCGGAGCATCGCCGAAAGTTCTTTGTCCATTCCGCCGAGAATCTCATCGAGCATCTCCACAACGGTGACTTGCGTGCCCAGACTGTTGAAGAACGAAGCGAACTCCATCCCGATGACTCCTCCGCCCACAATGACGAGAGAAGCGGGCAGCTCTTTGCAGTCGAGCGCGTCACGGTGTGTCCAGTAGTCCGCCTTGTCCACTCCCGGAATGGGCGGGATAAACGTATCCGACCCGGTGCAGAGTATCAGGTTTTCACCCTCGTAGGTCTCATCTCCGCAACGAACCGTGTGGCGGTCGATGATGTGCGCCTCGCCCGTCACGATGGCCACATTGTTCGACGTCAGCTTAGCCTTCACCCCGAGCACCAGCTTACGCACCACCTTGCTTTTGCGGCTGATGATTTTCGGAAGGTCGAAAGCCGGTTCGGCCACCGTCACCGCATATTTGGAGGCATGACGCGCCGAATCGTATGTTTTGGCGGAATAGAGCAGTGTTTTGGTGGGGATGCATCCCTCGTTCAGGCAAACGCCGCCGAGGCTGTTCTTCTCGATAAGGAGCACACTCAGTCCGGCTTTGCCGGCTGTTTCGGCAGCCGTATATCCCGCAGGACCTCCGCCGATGATGATGACTTGATACTTCATGGTGATTAGATTAGTTAATGTTTTTTATGTTGCAAGCAAAGGTATCGAAATATTCGGAATAAATGAAAGTTCGCTGATCATTCACAATCCTTGCCCTTATATTTTAAGCGTTCCGCCATTCATGGCATTAGCCATATCTATTTTTAATTCTTCGTCATAATCTTGCCCTTTCAAAAAACACACAATAATTCGCGATAACATCTTCTGCCCTATATTAGAACTTGCCACATGATAAACTATCGCCTCCAATTGACGCATGAAAATGCATGCCTGCCAATAATAACCGTTTTTATGAAGGAAGTAAGCTCCCAGCGTCAATGCTATACGTTTGTTTCCGTCATTGAAATAATGACCGGAACAAAAATTAAAAACAAGATACGTCAATTTATCCTCAAAAGAGGGATAGTATAAATTGTTTTGTACGAAGTCGAGCGTAGCACGTATACCACCATCATCACGAATGCCATCAAATCCCCCGCCGCTCGCTCCTATCATACGACGATAGACATCCAAGACTTCGTCATAATCGATATATTGTATTTCATTACTCGCCATCTGCCTGCTTCAATCGTTTAAGGACATCCTTGTTATCTTCCAATATCCGGTCAAAATCTATGGACTGATCGCCTATAAAACGTTCGTATTCTTCCGGTGTCACAGCTTGCAAATACTCTCCGATATTGCCATGATAAGCATCCCTGAAGCTGTAATCACGCGAGGCCATTTTTGTACGGGCATCATTCAAATAAGGTTTTTGCATGGGATGTTCCACCAGTTCATTAACAATTTCTTCTACCTCATCCATTGTCAGTTTAATTCCATGATTCTTTTTGAATCGTTCCTGAATAGCCGAACCTACGCCATTCTCAAAAGAGGAGATAACAAGAAGAACCTCTGCATAAAGAGTGTTTCGAACATTATCTTTCATACCAAGATTAAGAATCTCTCGATACTCCCTGGCATTTTCTCGGAACACAGCCTTATAAATAAAATCCGTCACCTGAGCATACTTATAGGTAATGTGTCCGTCTACATATTGGTTGATAGCAGAAGTGAGATTTTTCCGATAATTTTCTTCTGTTATCACAGCCGGCAAGAAATGTACATCCCTACGGTTGATAAACTTCGTCCCTCCGCCGGTTCTCTGATTGATAGTAGCTATTACCAAATCAAGAATTAAACTCCTGACAGCTTTGGCTTTATCACTTTCTGTAAGCAGCATCCCGATATTCAAAAATGAACGGAAATTAAAAAGCCCGAGTTGAGTGGTTTTGCTCCCGACATTTATGACGGGAGCAAATTGTAACTTCAACTCTTTCAATCGCTTACCCTTACATAAAACATATCCGTTCAATATCAACTCTTGCCCATGGTTCTCCAGATATCGCTCTATGGTACGTTCTTCAACTTCATAAAAATCGGCTACCATTTTTTTTGTAAACCGATACTCTCCCTCAAAGAGCATACCCGGCACATCCAATGTCTTCCGAATTTCTTCTACAGCGAAGCGATTGTTCAATACATTCTGACGTTCTATGTTTGAAATAGTTAAATCTTTCATTCCTGCATTTCCTTAAGATATTGCCATATATACATACACATTTATTAGTTTCTTCTGTCTGCTTTCCAATATCTGTCTTTATCCAAATGACGCAAAATAACGAAGAAAGCCGTTATTCAGAATAAGGACATGGACAGCGTTCCGCCATTCACCGGTTGCCTCGCATTTCACTGACTCCGCGTCGGGAGAGCGCTTTCAGGAACTCTTCTTCAGCAACGGGCATCACCGATGCGAACCGGCCTTCACCATACTCGATCAGCAGATACTCCGTTGCCGAGAAACGGCCGAACTTCATCGAGCGGCAACGCTTCACGGCAGAAATGTCGCACAGCGGAATCGCCGTCTTGCCTCCGAATCTGCCTCGGTATATTTCGAGCACGCCATCCGAAGTTACGGTGTAAACCGTATGAATGACTTTCTCTATCAGGCCGATAAGAACAAGAGCCAGCAGCACGGCGGGCAAGATGTATCCGTACCACACGGCGCATGCCATGTTGACCGCAATCACAATCAGCAGAAGATATTGATACCACGCAACGCGGGCATGGAACGTTCGGTTCATTTTCGTCGGTTTTTGGGCTGCAAGGTAGTAATTTTACGAATTATCGGCAATGAAACGCACAAGGAAGTAAGTTATTTTGTAGATTTGCCAACGAGAAACAACTATACTATGGTCAGAAAATTCGATTTCCTCGTCATCGGCTCCGGAATCGCCGGTATGAGTTTCGCGCTGAAAGTGGCGCATAAAGGCAGTGTAGCTCTGATCTGCAAAGCCGGACTGGAAGAATCAAATACGTATTTCGCGCAAGGAGGCATCGCTTCCGTGACTAATTTGGCAGTAGACAACTTCGAAAAGCACATCAAAGACACGATGATTGCCGGTGACCATATCAACGACCCCGCAGCCGTGAACATGGTGATACGAAACGCTCCCGAACAGATCAAAGCATTGATAGACTGGGGGGTGAATTTCGACAAGAAGGAGAACGGAGAATTCGACCTCCACAAGGAAGGAGGGCATTCGGAGTTCCGCATCCTGCACCACAAAGACAATACGGGGGCCGAAATACAGACCAGCCTGATAGAAGCCGTGAAGCGCCATCCCAACATCACAGTGTTCGAAAACTTCTATGCCGTGGAGATCATCACGCAGCATCATCAGGGCATCATCGTGACCCGATACACGCCTGGCATCAAATGCTACGGGGCTTATGTGCTGAACGAGCAGACGGGGGAGGTGGACACTTTCCTCTCGAAGCTGACGGTGATGGCCACCGGAGGATGCGAGGCGGTGTACCGCAACACTACCAATCCGCTGGTAGCCACAGGCGACGGGATAGCCATGGTATATCGAGCCAAAGGAATGGTGAAAGACATGGAATTCATCCAGTTCCACCCCACCGCTCTGTTCAACCCGGGCGACCGTCCCAGCTTCCTCATCACCGAAGCCATGAGGGGATACGGAGCGGTGCTCCGCACGCAAGACGGCAATGAGTTCATGCAGAAGTACGACGCCCGCCTCTCGCTGGCTCCGCGCGACATCGTGGCGCGCGCCATCGACAACGAAATGAAACAGCGGGGCGAGGACCACGTCTATCTCGACGTCACCCACAAAGATCCGGAGGAGACCAAACGCCACTTCCCGAACATCTACAAGAAATGTCTCAGCCTCGGCATCGACATCACCAAAGACTACATCCCCGTGGCTCCGGCAGCTCATTACCTGTGCGGAGGCATCAAGGTCGACCTCGACGGGCAGTCGAGCATCCGCCGCCTGTATGCCTTGGGCGAATGTTCGTGCACCGGACTGCATGGAGGCAACCGACTGGCATCCAACTCGCTCATCGAAGCGGTGGTGTATGCCGATTCGGCAGCCCGCCATGCGCTGAGTGTGCTCGAGCGTTACGATTTCAACGACGACATACCCGAATGGAACGACGAGGGAACCATCTCGAACGAAGAGCGTGTGCTCATCACCCAGAGCATGAAAGAGGTGAACCAGATTATGGAAGCGTACGTAGGCATCGTGCGTAGCAATCTCCGCCTCACCCGCGCGTGGAACCGGCTCGACATTATTTACGAGGAGACCGAACGCCTGTTCAAGAAATGCAAAGCCACCCGCGAGCTCTGCGAACTGCGCAACATGATCAACGTTGGGTATCTCATCACACGGCAGGCGATGGAACGAAAAGAAAGCCGGGGGCTGCACTACACCATCGACTATCCGAAGAAAGAAAGGTAAGAGCACTCCATCCGCACTCTTCGATGAACCGGAGCGACATCCGGCTACCCGAAGAGACGAAGGATAAGGGCACGCCGCCAACGGAACAAATCCGTTCAAGAAGGAAAAATGACTGCACCGAAGAGGCGGAAGGATAAAGGCACGCCGCCAACGGAGCAAATCCGTTCAAGAAGGAAAAGTGACTGCACCGAAGAGACGAAGGATAAGGGCATGCCAACACCAAGTCGAAAGGCGGTGGCGGAATGGAAACGCAGACGGGACGAAAGATAAGGGTACTACAATACGAAGATTCCGGACTCTTCGGGTATGGAAGGATAAAAAGCGATGAAAGATAAGGGTGCTACAATACGAAGGCGCACCGACTATGGGATAAACGCTCCGGATGCCGTGCAGCCGGCGAAACGCAAATTATCCGGACGGCTTTTTCCCCCGCCGGACGTATCGCTTGGCCGCAACGCATCCGGCGTGAGAAGAGGGGTGAGAATGTGGGAGTAAACGCAATTTTGCAAACGAAACGGAACTTTTTTTTAAAATACATGTTATAAACATTAGGACATACTACTAATAAAATACTCATTGACTATTTACGGTTTATGAAAAAAACTGATCCGAAAAAAATTAAGCTCAAAAGACTCCGGTTGAAGAATATCCAGATAAGCAAGGAGGCACGCAATTTTTACAGTAGGATATTCATTGATCTGGGACAATTGGCCATCTTTACGAAAGATGTAATCAAGCAGTTCTTTCAGCCGCCGTTCGAACACGGGGAACTCGTCAAGCAGGGATATATCATCGGAAACAAGTCATTCGCTCTGGTAGGAATCACCGGATTCATCATGGGACTGGTGCTCACGATGCAGATGAACCCCATACTGACCGACTTCGGCGCCCAAACACTGCTGCCGGGAGTAATCGCAGTAGCGATGATACGCGAGCTGGGGCCCGTGATTACAGGATTGATATGCGCAGGCAAGATAAGCTCGGGCATCGGCGCCGAAATCGCGGCAATGATCGTAACCGAGCAGATCGACGCCATGGAAGTATCCGGAACCAAACCGCTCGGCTTTGTCGTAGCTTCCCGCGTGCTGGCAACCACCGTAGTGGTTCCCATCCTCGTCATCTTTGCCGATATCTTCAGCCTGATCGGCGCTTTTCTGGCAATCAACGTATTCGAGAGTACCAATATCACCCTGTTTGTCAACCGGGCATTAGACGTCGTTACGTTCGAAGACTTGCTTCCCGCAACGGTGAAAACCGTTTTCTTCGGGTTCTTCATCGCTCTGATCGGCTGCTATAAAGGATACCATGCCGGACGGGGAACCGAATCGGTGGGACAGGCCGCCAACTCGGCAGTAGTCATATCCTCGCTTACCATTTTCATCATCGACCTGATGTTTGTTCTTATCACCAACATTTTTTAAGCAGGCGCCATGGACAAAAAAGAAGAAGTTATTGTAATAGAAAACCTCTATAAGTCGTTCGGAGACCTGCACATACTGCAAGGAATAGACCTCAAGCTCCATAAAGGAGAGAATCTGGGCATTCTCGGCAAGTCGGGCACGGGCAAATCCGTGCTCACCAAGTGCATCGTAAGGCTGATAGAGCCCGATGCAGGGAAGATAACGATACTCGGCGAAGACGTGCTGGCATGCAACGCGGCGGAACTGAACGAAGTGCGCAAGAAGATAGGATACCTCTTTCAGGGAGGAGCCCTGTACGACTCGATGAGCGTACGCGAAAACCTTCACTTCCCTATCCGCAGAACCCAGTTCACCGACAGAGAACACGATTCGGAAGAGCTGGTAGAAAAAGCATTGCGGAGCGTAGGCCTTCTGGATGCCATCGACAAGATGCCTTCGGAACTTTCGGGGGGAATGAAAAAGAGGATAGCGCTGGCGCGCGCGCTCATCCTGCAACCGGAGATCATCCTTTACGACGAACCCACTACGGGCTTAGACGCCGTCACCTCTGGAGAAATAAGCGAATTGATACTGAAAGTACGCGAAGAATACAATACGGCGTCCATCATCATCACCCACGACATGAAATGCGCCAAAATATCGACCGATATCATCAAAATCATGAAAGAGGGAGTATTCGTGGTGGAAGGCACGTACGACGAACTGAAAAACTGCAAGGACAAAGAGATACAGAATTATTTTATTTAAACGGAAACATAACATACACATAGCATTATGAAAGATACGAAAAAAGTATTACGGCTGGGTATTTTCATTGCAACGGGACTCGTGCTGTTCACCATAGCCATATACCTCATCGGCAACAAAGGAAATCTGTTCTCGCCCACCACAGAGATATTTTCTTCTTTCAAAGACATACGCGGTCTCGGAGTGGGAAGCAACGTACGCTTTGCCGGCATCAACGTAGGAACGGTGAAGAACATCAACATCACCTCCGATACCACCGTCATCGTATCCATGTCGATACGCAGCAGCTACACCAAGTACATTTACAAGAACTCCACCGTGCAAATCGGGCAAGAGGGGCTCATGGGAGGAAAAATCATGCTTATCTCTCCGGGCAACTCGCAAACGGGCAAAGTAGTAGCCGGAGACTATCTGGCGGCAGCCGACGGAATGGACATCGAAGGCATGATCATCAAAGCCAAAGAGATTATCGAAGAAGTGGGCGAAGTGGTTTCGAGCGTCAACTCCATAGTAGGAAAGATGAATGACGGCGACGGAGACATCGCCCGCCTGCTCAACCGCAACGACCTGACCACTCATCTGGCGAACACGACTCAGCAATTGAATGCCTCGATGGCGAACATCAACGAAATCACCCGCAAGGTGAACAACGGCAAAGGCGATCTGGGCAAGCTGGTGAACAACGACAGCATAAGCCTCCAACTAAAAGGCATCATGAAGAATCTGAACACCACTTCATCCAGAGCAGACTCCGCCATCGGCGAAATCCACCGCACGGTTCATGCCATCAATCACGGCGAAGGAGTACTGCCCCGCCTCATCCACGACAAGAAACTGGGTGAAAGCGTAGACACCGCCCTTGTGAAAGTAGACGACGGAGTGACTCAGGTATCCCGCGCCGCCCAAAGCATTGCCGACAGTTGGATACTCAGAATCTTTTCGGGAAACAAAGACAAGAAGAAGAAAGAGCAGCAAGCCGATTCGCTCGCCGCAGGAAAGCGGGAGAAACGGTAGAGCAGAAACAACAGAAATGCTGCCTCGTTCTGATGGCAGAGA
Source organism: Bacteroides pyogenes (assembly GCF_014196225.1). Taxonomy (GTDB): domain Bacteria; phylum Bacteroidota; class Bacteroidia; order Bacteroidales; family Bacteroidaceae; genus Bacteroides; species Bacteroides pyogenes_A. The sequence goes on from NZ_JACIDI010000007.1 coordinate 83,727, forward strand.
AACATCTAAAACCGGAAAGAGAGGGCAGCGCAATGTACTCTCTATAAAAAGATGAAAATAATTTAAACTTCAATCTCAGAGAGGTTGGATACATTTTTATTGGCTGTCATAAATCTATTTGCAGAATTCTATTTAATACCTCATCCATTTAAGCAAATCATGAATTCAATTTGTATGCGTACTATTGCTTAAACGTAATTCCGACGCTTAAAACAGCTGTCATTTGTATACATATATACCTGCCACGGTGAGTATATATGCCTACCACGGTGAGTATATATGCTTACCACGGTGTGTATATATGCTTACCGGAATAGACATATATGTCCGCCACAATAAGTATTATGGCCGATGCGAAAGATCTTAAATTATCGCAATCCGAAAAAGAGAGAAAAACCGGATGATTTCTAAAATTCTCAACTTTTTCCTTGCAAATCAACAATCTATTTTTAAATTTGCAAAAAACGTAACAGTTTTATCTTTCCAAATACCTAAAAACACAGATATGAAACAGCCGCATCCATTCGACTGCTTTTCCCAGCAGGCTTTGCAGACGCTGCATCGCTACCGGGCTGTGATGTTCAGCCCCACGCTTTTCTGGGGAGAACCGCCTTCTGGAAGTGGCGCACGAACAGAATTGTGATGTTCGGCCCCACGCTTTTCTGGGGGGAACCGCCTTCTGGAAGTGGCGCACGAACAGAATTGTGATGTTCGACCCCACGCTTTTCTGAGGGGAACCGCCTTCTGGAAGTGGTGCACGAACAGAATTGTGATGTTCATCCCCACGCTTTTCTGAGGGGAACCGCCTTCTGGAAGTGGCGCGCGAACAGAATTGTGATGTTCAGCCCCACGCTTTTCTGAGGGGAATCACCAAACCGGTTGCCGACAAAGAAACAGCCCGGCAAAATAAAAAGAATGCGGATAGCAGAGGGATAAGAGATCACGACCAAAGAAACAAAAGGAAAAACAAAGGAAAAACAAAAGGAAAGGCAAAAAGGAAACAAAAAGAAAAGACAAAAGCGAAGCGGAGAAAAAGAAAAAAGCTGACCTGCCCGGCGTCCGCCCTTTCCGGGGGGTATGTATTCACTATTCCTCTTTGCATCGACTGAGAATCCCTCTTTGCATCGACTTACAATCTCTCTTTGCATCAACTTACAATCTAATAAAATACAAGCCTTATGGAAAATCAGAATAAACCGACCTTTGCCGAAGTACAGGAATGGGTACTGAAGCTGTATCATACCTGCGAACAGACAATCACCGAAGACGAACGGAGAGAACAGCAGAAATACGCCGTCATGGTGCAACGCCCGCAAGACAAGAAGTTTCTGGTGAAAATGCTCGACGAGTCGTCGCAAATACGCGACCGCAAGGTGCTTGCCCGACGAATCAAGACGCTGATAGACCGATACGGAGTTCCTCGCTTTCTGAACAGGCGGGATACGTTCCTCTTTAAAATGTATCAGGCATTCGGGCATCATTTCGACTTTATCGCCATCCCCATCATTAAAAGGAGGCTTCGGAGCGATACGTCGAAAATCATCATCGACGAAGCGCGCCCGCAGCTGACCGAGCATCTGGCTGCCCGCTTCAAAGAGAAAATCGGGCAGAACGTCAATCTGCTGGGCGAAGTGGTGCTGGGAAACGCCGAGGCCGACCACCGCTACCACCATTATCTGAAAGCGCTCGAAGCCCCGGACATCAACTACATCTCGGTGAAAATATCGGGCATATACGCCCAAACGCATGCCCTGAACTACGAAGAGAGTTTCCCGGAGCTCATCTCGCGCATGTCGGTGCTCTATCAGAAAGCGATGGACTTTCCGTATACCGATGAAGAGGGCGTGCGCCGCCACAAGTTCATCAATCTGGATATGGAAGAATACAAAGACGCCCACCTCACTCTGCGCCTGTTTAAAGCCGTGCTCAGCCTGCCGCAGTTCAAGAACTATTCCGCCGGAATCGTGGTGCAGGCTTACCTGCCCGATGCTTACGACTTCCAGACCGAACTGCTCGAATTTGCCAAAGCCCGTGTGGCAGCAGGAGGAGCGCCCGTGAAAATGCGCCTTGTGAAGGGAGCCAACCTGGAGATGGAGACTGTGGTTTCTTCGCTGAGAGGCTGGCCCAACCCCATCCGCCCTTCGAAAACGGAGGTAGACGCCAACTATCTGCACCTGCTCGAGCGGGCGCTGCTGCCGGAAAACGCCCGCGCCCTGCACGTCGGCGTGGCGTCGCACAACTTATTCTCCATCGCTTACGCCCACTTGCTGGCACAGCGCAACGGAACAGACCGATACATGACGTTCGAGATGCTGGAAGGCATGGCCAACCACTTGTGGAGGGCGCAGTCGATGCTGGGCAACCGTGTCATCCTCTACACGCCCGTGGTGAAAGACGAGCATTTCCTCAACGCCGTCTCTTACCTTGTCCGCCGCATGGACGAGAATACGGCGCCCGACAACTTCCTCACGCACTCGTTCAACCTGAAGCCGGGAACGAAAGAGTGGGACTTCCTCGCCAAGCAATTCGAAGATGCCTACGCCATGAAAGACAGCCTGACGCATGTGTCGCCACGCACGCAGAACCGCAACAAGCCGTACACGCTCGTGCCGCCTTCGGACACGATGAAGAACGAGCCGGATACGGACTTCGATCTGGTTCAGAATCAGGAATGGGTGCGCCGCATCTTTGCCAAATGGAAGAAAAGTCCGGAGGACAAGCCGGAGATCATTCCGTTGCAGATAGGCGCCGATACGGTGGTCTGCGAGAAGCGCCACCGCTACTTCGACCGTTGCCAGAACGATGAGGTATGCGTATGCGAAATGTCGCAGGCGGACAGCCGGCAGGTGGAAGAGATTATCGGGATAGCGGAGAGCGACCCGGCAGGATGGCGGCAGACGACATTGGAAGAGCGCCACCGCATCATGTACGACGCTGCCAACCGTCTGGCCGAAATGCGGGGCGACCTGATAGGCTGCATGTGTGCCGTGACAGGAAAGACGGTGCTCGAAGGAGACGTCGAAGTATCCGAAGCGGTAGACTACGCCCGCTTCTACACCACTGCCATGAAAAAGTTCGCGGCTCTGGAGGGGGTGGAGATGAAACCGAAGGGAACGATACTGGTCATCTCGCCGTGGAACTTCCCCTGCGCCATCCCCGTAGGCGGAGTATCGGCCGCTTTGTCGGGCGGAAACACGGTGATACTGAAACCCGCCACTGTGGCGGCTCCCGTAGCCTGGATGTTCGCCAAAGCTTTCTGGGATGCCGGAGTGCCGAAAGAAGCGTTGCAGGTAATCATCACCGACCGCGAGGCGCTGAACAAGCTGACTTCCTCTCCCGCCGTGAAACACATCATCCTGACGGGCGGAACGGATACGGCGCAACGTATTGCCGGAACCGCTCCTTCCACTCCTTTATCGGCAGAGACGGGAGGAAAGAACGCCATCATCCTCACCGCTTCGGGCGACCGCGACCATGCCATCATGAACATCGTGGCTTCGGCTTTCGGAAACGCCGGGCAGAAGTGTTCGGCCTGCTCGCTACTTCTGGTGGAGCGTTCGGTTTACGAAAGCGAAAACTTCCGGAGCAAATTGAAAGATGCCGCCACCAGCCTGAAGACGGGAAGCGTATGGAATGCGGGAAACATTGTGGGACCGATGATTACCGACCGCAACGAGAAGTTGCTGCAAGCCTTCACGCTCGAACGTGGCGAGTCGTGGCTCGTTCCTCCCCGATTCATCGACGAAAAGAAATACATCCTGGCGCCCACGGTGAAATGGGGTGTACGACCGGAGAACTTCTCCTTCCGCACCGAGCTGTTCGGCCCGCTACTGAGCGTGGCGTGCATCGAAAACCTGCAAGAAGGTATCGAACTGGTGAACGGACTTGACTACGGGTTGACCTCCGGACTGCAAAGCCTCGATGAATCTGAACAGAAGCAATGGAAAAACTCCATCCAGGCAGGAAACCTCTACATCAACCGGGGCATCACGGGAGCCATCGTCAACCGCCAGCCTTTCGGCGGCATGAAGCTATCGGCTTTCGGCGGCGGTGTGAAAGCCGGCGGACCGAATTACTGCGCATGCTTCGTCACATTCGCCGACAAACCCGACAGCGCTACAGACTACAGAGAAAGCTACGCCCAAGCCTACCGGGACGAGTTCTCGCGCACAAGAGACATCAACAAGCTGTACGGAGAGCAGAACCTCTTCCGCTACCTCCCGCTGAAGAGCATGGTTTTGCGCCTCTTCCCCGAAGACAGGAACGAAGAAGCCGAAATGATAGCGCTTGCCGCCAACACATGCGGAACACCGCTTACCATCAGCTTCGACCCGAACGACGACCGCACCGAGGCTCTCCGGGCCACCGGCTGCACACTTCGCAAGGAATCGGCAGAGGAATTCCTCAAAGCAATGCCGGAATACGAACGGATACGCACCTGTTCGCCCAACATTCCGCGAAGCATGTACGAGCGGGCGGCGGAGACGAACCTGTACATCGCCACGGCTCCTCCCGTAAAGGAAGGGCGGATGGAGCTGATCCACTACATCCGCGAGCAAAGCATTTCGTTCGAGTATCACCGCTATGGCAGCATATCCGAAGTGCCTCCTTGCGAATAGGCGAAACAATCATCCGCCTATCCGGGTAAACGGGAAGTGATGTCTTGCAGCTTCCCGTTTACCACATGATACAAACGCTGGTTGGTGGTTGGAGAGCGGAGTCCGCCCAAAGCCTCTACATAAGGGCCTAACTTGATGTACTGAAAATAGTCCGTATTGAAGTGGACAGGCAGAGCGGACTTGCCCGAATACCACCCTACTTTCACGGGAGCGATAGACTGGCAGCGCAGGAACTTCGCCAACTGTTGCACTTCCGAAGGCAGGGCATCGCCTCCCATGAAACAGACACAGGTAATGTCCTTTCCGTATTTATCGAGCAATACGGAAAGGCTTTTTTCTGTCAGAGGCTCACCTATATCTTCCATCAGGTGCGGACTGTGGCAACCCTTACAACGGTTGGGACAGTTGGACACATTGATGGCAAGTGTCACCTCGTCGGGTATCTCCTGAAACACGATATCGTAATCAGCATAACGAAGCATAATGTCTGCGAGCGGCCTCCTGTTGCCGTGGTTGTGAGAAATTGCTGATGCGCTTCATATAACCGATGACACGCGTCAGGTAATCGACGTTCGTTCCGTGACACACGGGGCATTCGCACAAATACCTCTTGTCGATATGCTTGCAGTCGTTGCATACGGTATTGGGGATATTGAACGTGAAGTAATTGCATCCTTCCGTAGCTGCTACTTGTAGCAACCGGCTCCAATGCAAAGCATAGCCCTCTGAGCCGTTACGACTCCGTATCACTTCAACGTATAGCTTGCCCAGTCGGTATTTCTCATATCGCCGCTACGGTTCAGTTCGGCATGCATACCGAGTGCAGCCTGTACGGCGTGAGGAGTTTGCGCCTTGTTGCCGGATAGCTTGAGATAATCCCACAGAAGTTGTTTGTAATCGGGATGCGCGCAGTTCTCGATAATAGCTTGTGCACGTTCTTTCGGACTCTTGCCTCGCAAGTCGGCCACACCTTGTTCTGTCACTACGATTTTTACGGAATGCTCGCTATGGTCGTGGTGCGACACCATCGGCACAATGGCACTGATCTTTCCTTCTTTGGCTACCGACGGACAAGTGAAAATGGAAATATAAGCATTCCGAGTGAAGTCGCCCGAACCGCCGATGCCGTTCATCATTTTCGTTCCGCCGATATGGGTAGAGTTTACGTTACCATACAAATCTACTTCGATAGCAGTGTTGATGGAGATCACGCCCAAGCGACGAACCACTTCGGGATTGTTGGATATTTCCGACGGACGCAACACCAACTTGTCGCGGAAAAAATCCATGTCGCTGTAAATACTCTCCAAACAGTCGTTGGTCACCGTAAGCGAACAGGCACTGCCAAACTTGATTCGCCCGTCTCGAATGAGCCCGATGACCGAATTCTGAATTACTTCGGTGTACATTTCAAATGCCGGAATGGTTTTGTCGCGCCCCAATGCTCCCAACACTGCATTGGCTATATTACCCACACCCGATTGCAGAGGCAGGAACGTAGAAGGAATGATTCCCCGCTTCATGTCGGCAACAAGGAAGTCCGCCACATTCTGTCCGATTTTATCTGTCAACGGATCGGAGTCGGCAAAAGAACGCGCTTCGTCAGGCCAGTCGGTTTCCACCACCGCCACTATCTTCTTCGGGTCTACTTGTATATAAGGCAGGCCGATACGGTCGCTCGGCTTATAAATGGGAATCTCCCGGCGATAGGGCGGATCGAGCGGTTCGTACACATCATGAAGCCCCATACCCGCTTTGCTGTGTGCACTGTTCAATTCCACGATAATTCGGTCGGCCAAACGGCAGATGGTGGGAGAAATACCTCCGGCGGCAGTCAGATAAATCTTCCCGTCGAGAGTGAGTTCGCAAGCCTCGATAATGGCCACGTCTACTTTTCCCACGAATCCGTATCGTACCTCCTGTGCCATTTGCGACAGGTGGATATCATTATACGCTATTTCTCCATTGTTCACCGCTTTTCGGAAATCGGAATTAGTGGTATAAGGAGCGCGGTAGCGGATGGCTTTGGCACGTGTCAAAACACCGTCGCATGAATCGCCCGTAGAAGCACCCGTTAATATTCCCACTTGAAAAGGATTTCCTTTAGCATGTTCCGCTTCCGCTATTTTTGCAAGTTCTGCTGTAACAGCCTTCGCCGTACCTGCAGGAGTAAATCCGCTCAGACCGATATTATAGCCGTGCTTGATGAGGCTTGCAGCTTCTGCTGCCGAGATACGATTAAATGACATAGTTTGTTAGTTTTTTGAAGTTATTAGTTTTTGAGGTTGTTTATATTTTCGAAGTCGTTGCTTGAAGTCATTGATTTAGAACTTATTATTTTCAGGGAGTTGTTACTTTTAAAGAAAGCTTATTTATTTTAAAATTACTGATAAAAATGATACGAAGGAGTTGAACAGTTCCGCCTAAAAACGGGAAAGTATGAAACGTATTAAATAAACCGTGAAATTCGGCGCTTTATCGTCTCTATCCGGATTTATTAACAAAGTCTTATAAAACATGCTTATCTGTGGATTTATTGCTAAAAATGTTTTCGTTGCAGAATTTCTCCCCAAATAATCGCTTTCCGCGCTTCTTCCGGCGAATGGATGGTAAAATCTTCATTTTCAGTCCTCAGATCGTCAAAGAACCTGTTCCGGTCATCGTGCTGATCGTGCACATCCTTGCTCACACGTTCTCCTTCTTGTCCGAAACGATTTCCTTCTTCCCACCGATGAGTCTTCTGATTTTCCAACGCTTTCTTATCTGCTACCTGCCTTGAAAGTTCCTTCTGTTTTCCGGACACTTTCCTGCTTGCCTTCGGATTGTAAAGTTCCCCAGCTCTTTCCGGATGTCGATTTATCTGTCTCCTCTCTCCTTCAAACGCTTTTCTGCCCGCCGGATTATAAGCTCTTCCGCTTTTTTCCGTCTCCCTCTCCACTTGCTCTATTTGCTTTCGAGAACCCTCCTCTCCTCCGATAATCTCTGTTTCATAAGGAATGGGATTCAGAAAGTCGTCTAAAGAAGGAGTTCGCCCCCATGATTCGGACACGGGAGCAGCGTCGGGAGACACCTCCGGTTGCGGAGGAATGGAAAAGTCGCGGCGGTTGTCTGCCTCGCTGTTCTTTTGAGCTTGCCGAACTACCCAATAGGCTATTCCGCCTACGAAAAGAAGAAAAGTCACGACGTTCATGGTTTCACTTTCGTTTCTAATGTAAGTTGTTCGTCAAAGGTATGATTTAATCTGATTCTTGCCAACTTTTCGCCACGAATTTCACAAACGCGGGACATAAAAAAAGGGCAGCTTCACAGCTCCCCTTAATTTTTTTAACCTAAACCTTAACTATGAAAAAATCTAATGTTTCTTTCACCATGCAAATTTGAAAATTAAACTGAAATTTACCAAGAATTCAAGAAGAAATATGTTACCAATTAACAATTATTATAAGTTTTATCTCTTTAATGCAACTTTTACCCTACTTTCTCTCCATTTATTTTACAATTTTTGGTAACAAAACAGACTGTTTTACTCCAAAATCCTTACTGCATTCTCTTACTTTAAGCCGGATACAATGATAAATCTCCATATCCGTTCACACCTAAACTTCACCAATCTCTCGCATTTCCCGATTTTCTATTATATCTTTGCACACTAATTTTTAAAGAAACTGAATATGAATGAATTGACGGGAGCGGACTTTAAATCCGCAACTGCCGATGACAACAAAAAGTTGTTTATCGAAACCTACGGCTGCCAAATGAATGTAGCCGACAGCGAGGTGATAGCCTCCGTGATGCAAATGGCAGGATATTCTCCGGCTGAATCGCTCGAAGAAGCGGACGCAGTGTTTATGAATACCTGTTCCATCCGCGACAATGCCGAGCAAAAGATCCTGAACCGCCTTGAGTTTTTCCACTCACTGAAGAAAAAGAAGAAGAATCTCATCGTGGGCGTATTGGGCTGTATGGCCGAACGGGTGAAGGATGACCTTATCACCAATCACCACGTCGATCTGGTGGTGGGACCCGATGCTTATCTCACCTTGCCCGAACTTATCGCTTCGGTAGAGGCGGGCGAGAAAGCCATCAACGTAGAGCTTTCCACTACCGAGACTTACCGCGACGTGATTCCCTCGCGCATCTGCGGAAATCATATCTCGGGTTTTGTTTCCATCATGCGCGGTTGCAACAATTTCTGTACTTACTGCATCGTGCCCTACACCCGCGGACGCGAACGGAGCCGCGATGTGGAAAGCATCCTGAACGAAGTAGAAGATCTGGTAAGCAAAGGTTACAAAGAGATTACACTGTTAGGACAGAATGTCAACTCCTACCGCTTCGAGAAGCCTTCGGGTGAAATGATTACTTTTCCGGCATTGCTGCGTACAGTAGCGGAGGCGGCTCCGGGCGTGCGCATTCGTTTTACCACTTCGCATCCTAAAGATATGAGCGACGAAACGCTGGAAGTCATCGCCCAAATGCCCAATGTGTGCAAACACATCCACTTACCTGTGCAGAGCGGAAGTTCGCGCATCCTGAAACTGATGAATCGTAAATACACCCGCGAATGGTATCTGGAACGTGTAGCCGCCATCAAACGTATTATCCCCGACTGCGGACTGAGTACCGATATTTTTTCCGGTTTTCATTCAGAGACAGAGGAAGACCACCAACTGTCGCTCTCGCTCATGGAAGAGTGCGGATACGACGCAGCCTTTATGTTCAAATATTCCGAACGTCCCGGCACGTATGCATCGAAACATCTCGAAGATAATGTGCCCGAAGAAGTGAAGGTACGCCGGCTTAACGAAATTATCGCTCTGCAGAATCGCCTGTCGGCAGAATCGAATGCCCGCTGCATCGGAAAAACGTACGAAGTGTTGGTAGAGGGTGTTTCCAAACGCTCGAGCGAGCAGCTTTTCGGACGCACGGAGCAAAATCGGGTTGTAGTATTCGACCGTGGCGGTCACCGCATAGGTGATTTCGTAAACGTCCGTATCACCGAATCCAGTTCTGCCACACTGAAAGGCGTACTTGCCTGACGGTAACCGAATGCGTGTTATACTATCACGGGCTTGTGTATGGAAATTTTCACCGGCGCAAGTCCGTTGACACTTTCCACCGGAACATCCATTGGATTCGTTAATACACTTAAGATAATCTTTTAATTTACATATTTTACACACGTTATTATTCTTTGAACACAAATATTCCGTTGTAAGTATTTCATTTAAATAAAATATCAGTAATAAAAAATATTCAATTTTATGCTGTCCGGTAAAACTTTTTCCCGCCAACTTGTATAAGAAAAAAATCGCTTCGATATTATGGCAGCATATAATTGCGAGAGTACCCGGTAAAGGCAAAGTATAATAGGAATCCGAAGATGCTGATAGAGCGCTTTTGGCGGTAACATATCAATTTCTGTCCCGAATACCGATTGAAATGAAAAACAGAATAAAATATGAGTTTTCAGCCATACTTTGGCAGCAGTGCTGGTATTTCGTTTCCCTCCCCGAAGAAATGTCAAACGAAATCAGGGCAAACCTGAAATTTCAGGAAGAAGGTTGGGGACGGATGAAAGCGGTGGCAAAAATAGGTCATAGCCAGTGGGAAACCGCCATTTGGTTTGACACGAAACGTAAAACATATCTGCTTCCAATCAAAGCAGAAATAAGGAAAAAGGAAAATATCGGGATCGACAGCGAGATAAAAGTTTATCTCTGGATTTAGACTGTTTGTAATCTAAAAAACAAGCCTCTATATTGCAAAATGCCTGTAACACCGATTAATAAAGATATATAGAGCTTTTTAATTAATTGTATCAACGGCAATAATCATATTATCAAGTCATTTCTATTCCTCTATTTCTTTCAGAAATTGAGCCAATTTCTTCACAGCCAATGCCCGGTGACTGATTTCATTCTTCACCTCAGCTCCCAGTTCAGCAAAGGTTTGTTCGTATCCTTCGGGTTTGAAGATGGGATCGTAACCGAAGCCGGAGCCGCCCCGTTTTTCTTTGATAATCTCTCCGTTGATTATGCCCTCGAAAAGATATTCCTTACCATCCAGAATAAGTGAGATGACCGTACGGAACCGGGCTTTACGGTTTTCCACTCCTTCCAGCTCACGAAGCAATTTGCGCATGTTGGCTTGAGAATCGTGCCCTTCCCCGCCGGCATAACGGGCAGAATATACTCCCGGAGCTCCGCCAAGAGCTTCCACTTCCAGCCCGGTATCATCTCCGAAACTGTTCAACCCGTAATTCCGGTAAATGAACGATGATTTTAATAAAGCGTTGCCCTCGAGCGTATCGGCTGTTTCGGGAATATCCGCATGGCAACCGATATCTTTCAGGCTGAGAAGTTCGATTTTATCGCCCAATATGGAAGAGATTTCTTCCAGTTTATGGGCATTATTGGTAGCAAATACAAGTTTCATTATTTCAAATACACTTTATAAATACTTACTTTCACTTTCAGCCTCTTCTTCAGGCAAATCATCATCCGGGAAACCCCGTATCTATCATTCGGTGAGGTCTTCCGAAGAGTTCTTCAGGAAACTCATAATCCGGAAACCGAAAGCAACAGTAAATATTCTTCTTTATTTCACTTTCAACTGGTCGAATCCTTCGCCATACACACCGATGACAGAACTTTGCGAAATGAAAGCGTTCGGGTCGATACCTTTCACCAAACGGAAAATATCCAGCGACTGGCGTTTCTTTGCCAATACCACAAGCACTTTCACATTGTTTTTGCTGTACCATCCCTTACCGTCGAGCACAGTGACTCCGCGATGAGTATCTTTTATGATACGGTCGGCTATTTCATCGTATTTCTGAGAAAATATAAAGAATTGAACCGATTGGCGGGCACTGTTGATTACCCAGTCGAGCACGACACCGATGATGAACAGCGTGACAAAGCCGAAGATAACACGCCGCCAGTCATGAAACACAAAATAGCAAGAGGTGATGATGAACACATCGCAAATCATAATCATCCTACCGAGACTGACATCTTTATATTTATTCACGATGGCAGCGATAATATCCGTGCCGCCTGTGCTTCCGTTATAATTGAAGGTAATGCCCAGACCGACACCGCACATGGCAGCTCCGATGATGCACGCCATGAAGTCTTGCCCCGCTCCCAATATAAGAGGCTTTCCGTTTATTGACATATCGGGAACATGCACGTAATTATTCACCAACAACTGAAACAGCCATAACAGAAACGTCAGCATGAAAATGGCATAAGTAGTCTTTATGCTGAACTTCGGTCCCAAAATACGAATGGCAAACGTCATCAGTACGGCATTGATAATGAAATAAGACCATTGAATGGGAAATCCGCTGGCATAATAAATGATAGCGCTGATACCGGTTGTCCCTCCGGTGGTTATCTCATAAGGAAGCAAAAATGCCGCCCATCCGAATGAATAACTGATCAATCCGAGAGTGATGTAAAAATAATCTTTCACCTCTCTCATAATATCGGCTTTGGCAGGTCTGTACATATGATTTGTTTATAGATTGACGAAGTTTTTAATCTCGTGTTTATAAGGATTACAACGTTTTACACAACTACGTTGACAATCTTCTTCGGAACAACGATAACCTTTTTAGGTGTCTTGCCTTCTATCCACTTCTGCGAACGTTCGTCGGCCAACACTTCTTTCTCAATGGCCTCCGATGTGGCATCGGCGGAAAACTCCATATTGAAACGAGCCTTGCCGTTGAAAGAAACAGTATAGTTTACGGTATCTTCCTTCAGATATTCTTCGTTGCACAGAGGCCATTGGGCATCGCACACGGAAGTATCGTGTCCGAGTGTGTGCCACAATTCTTCGCATACGTGAGGAGCGAAAGGAGCGAGCACGATGGCAAGCTGCTCCAATATCTCTTTCTTGCAGCATTTCAAGGCCGATAGTTCGTTTACACAAATCATAAACGCGCTGACCGACGTGTTGTAAGAGAACTGTTCGATATCTCCCGTCACTTTTTTTATAAGTTTGTGAAGCGCTTTGAGTTCTTCTTTCGTTGCCGGCTCGTCTTTCACCAGATATTCGCCCGCGCGACTGTAAAAGAGCGACCAGAACTTGCGGATGAAGCGGTGCACACCGTCGATACCGTTCGTATCCCAAGGCTTCGACTGTTCTACCGGACCGAGGAACATTTCATACATACGCAACGTATCGGCTCCGTACTTATCTACAATCATATCGGGATTCACCACGTTGAACATCGACTTGCTCATCTTTTCCACAGCCCATCCGCAGATGTACTTTCCGTTTTCAAGAATGAACTCGGCGTTCTCATATTCGGGACGCCATGCCTTGAAGGCTTCCACATCGAGCACATCGCCCGATACGATATTCACGTCTACGTGAATGGGAGTCACATCGTATTCGTCTTTCAGATTCAGGGAAACGAATGTATTGGTATCTTTAATGCGGTATACAAAATTACTCCGTCCTTGAATCATACCCTGGTTTACTAACTTTTGGAACGGTTCTTCCACTACCGAAACACCGATGTCGTGCAGGAACTTATTCCAGAAACGCGAATAAATAAGGTGACCGGTGGCATGTTCCGTACCGCCCACATACAAATCTACATTTTGCCAATAGCGGTTTATCTTCGGATCGACCAATGCTTCACGGTTATGCGGGTCCATATAGCGCAGGTAGTAAGCCGAAGAACCGGCAAATCCCGGCATGGTATTCAGTTCCAGCGGAAATACGGTCAGATGATCGATTTTCTCATTATCCACCACACGTTTGTTCACCGTATCCCATGCCCATTTTTTAGCATGTCCCAACGGAGGTTCTCCTGTTTCCGTAGGCAGAAACTTGGCAACTTCGGGAAGTTCGAGCGGCAGAGAACTTTCATCTATCATATAAGGCATTCCGTCTTTGTAATAAACCGGAAACGGTTCGCCCCAATAACGCTGGCGGGAGAAGATGGCATCGCGCAGACGGAAATTCACTTTCACCCGTCCCAACCGATGTTCTTTCACATATTTCTTGGTTGTCTCGATAGCTTCTTTCACTGTCAATCCGTTCAGGTTCAGACTGCAAGAATCACTTTCACTCCCCACTCTCGGCGAATTGCATACGATTCCTTCTTTGGCGTCGAAACTTTCTTCGCTCACATCGCATCCTTCCACCAACGGACGAATCTCCAATTCGAAATGTTTGGCAAACGCATAATCGCGGCTATCGTGCGCAGGAACAGCCATGATGGCTCCCGTTCCATATCCTGCCAGTACGTAATCGCTGATCCACACAGGAACGGCTTCGCCTGTAAACGGATTAATGGCGTACGAACCACTGAACACTCCGCTCACGCTGCGATCGGAAATACGTTCGCGTTCGGTACGTTTCTTCGTACGTTCGAGATAAGCCTCCACTTCAGCTTTATGTTCCGGAGTAGTCAACCGCTCTACCAATTCGCTTTCCGGAGCCAATACCATGAAAGTAACGCCGAACATCGTATCGGCACGGGTAGTAAATATGGTAAATTCCAAATCGCTGTCTTTCACCTTAAACTGTACTTCGGCGCCTTCGCTGCGTCCTATCCAGTTCTTCTGCGTTTCTTTTAGAGATTCCGTCCAGTCCACCGTATCCAATCCGTCGAGCAAACGTTGCGCATAGGCCGATACGCGCAAACACCACTGGCGCATCTTCCGTTGAACAACGGGATGGCCGCCGCGTTCGCTCACGCCGTCCACCACTTCATCATTCGCCAATACCGTACCCAACGCAGGACACCAATTCACCATCGTCTCGCCCAGATAAGCAATGCGATAGTTCATCAGAATTTCCTGCTGTTCTTTTTCACTTTTTGCTTTCCACTCGGCAGCCGTAAAACAGAGTTCTTCGCTACAAGCAACGTTCAGCCCCTCGGTTCCTTTCGCTTCAAAATGATGAATCAAGTCTTCGATGGGAAGCGCGCGGCAAGCATCGTTGCAATAATAGCTTCCGAACATTCTCTGAAAAGCCCATTGCGTCCAATGATAGTATTTCGGCTCACAAGTTTTTATTTCTCTGTCCCAATCGAAACAAAATCCTATTTTGTCAAGTTGCTCGCGATAGCGTTCGATATTTGCTTTTGTAGTCACTTCAGGATGCTGACCGGTCTGAATGGCATATTGTTCGGCAGGAAGTCCGTATGCGTCGTATCCCATCGGATTGAGGACGTTGAATCCCTGCAAACGCTTGTAACGCGCGTAAATATCCGAAGCGATGTATCCCAGCGGATGGCCTACGTGCAATCCTGCCCCCGAAGGATAAGGAAACATATTCAGTACATAAAATTTCTGCTTCGATTCATCTTCCGTCACCCGATAGGTTTTGTTCTCTACCCATCGTTTCTGCCACTTCTTTTCAATCTCCCCGAAATTATACTCCATAGTGATAATCTTTTTATTTATAGTGATTTATATTCTATTGCCAATGAACGGGCAAATTTACATGTTTATTTTCAGATAACCACATAAGGTTTGATGTTTTCTTTGTTGTCGGAAGAAGTGTCGCATTATTCGGTTTATGCCTTGAATACTATGCACGTTTATGCAAAAAACATTTCGTCAAAAACTTGCGAACAGGTTCGTCGTATAGTTTCAGACACAGATAAGCCAATAAAACAGAACCGACAATAAGTGCCAAAGCTCCGGGTAAAGATTCTGCAAACGTAAGATTCTCATTCTTCACCCAAGCATAATATAAATATATAAAAGGATAATGCACCATATACAAAGGATATGATATATCACCCAGAAACGTACAAATGCGCGTAGTTACCCTATCCGTAGTTTTTCCCGAAGCTCCCAACCAGACAATGAGAGGAAAGAGAAGAACCACGCAAACGGTATCGTAAATGCCGTTCATCCAAAGATTTTCGCTACCGCCAATACGGGGCACGGCCGCCAACATCACGATAGATATACCTCCTATCCAAAAAGCACCTTTAATACGAACGGGATTGAATAGACGTGACATGAGCAATCCTGCCGAGAATGAAAATAACAAACGGAGAAATCCGCCTACGATATTTTCTCCCGTCATTGCATATCCTACGCAAATATCGCCGAGCGGTCCAAAAATAGCAAAGATTCCCAGCCCGAAAGCTGCCAGCAATACCAATACCGAAAGAGCAACAGTAGAAAGTTTACGAATAAAAAACACATACAATAGATTGCCTATATACTCAAAAAGTAACGACCAACTAGGTCCGTTCAAAGGATACATTTCCCCTACACCTCGAATTTCGAATCCGGTAGTCATAGGAATCAACAAAGCATTCAGAAGCATAGACAAAAGAAGTAGGCCTATGGATACTTTAGTAACATCCCATACAGAACAACCTTGCGTATAAAACATGACAGCCCCGATAACAGCTCCCATCACCACCATAGGATGCAGGCGAATCAACCGACGTTTGATAAACTCCTTAATCGTCATTCTTTTCCAACGGTCGTCGTAGGCATAGCCTATAACAAAGCCTGATAAAATAAAGAAAAAGTCGACCGCCAGATATCCGTGATTGATTCGTTGATCTAAATGACTGGTCGCATAAGCTTCGAATATATGAAAACAAACCACAACCAAAGCCGCTACTCCACGCAACCCGTCGAGTATATGGTAATGCGGTTTGGTATCTGCAAATGCAGCCGATGAAATTTTTGCCATACTTAATATCTACCTTTATATATACTTTTCCCAATTTCTGTATATTTCACCACAAAGCAAGTCTTTTTATCAGTATAGCCATCTCTATCGTGTCGATATGATTTGCATAACGACAGCTTAAGTCGTTCATACTCCCTGGCTACATCAAAATGAGTTTTAAGATAATCTCGAAAATAAAGTTCTTCATTATCACCTTCAAAACGCAAATGCAAATGAAACACTCTTTCCGCAAAATCATGTAACGTATATCCTTTATTAAATGATATGCGTTTTTCAGTTTCAGACATTAACAAATAACCTGCATCAAGTATATTTTTTTTTATCTCGCTAATCTTGCAATTTACCTCTACTTCCAAAAGAATATCAATGATAGGTTTTGCCCAAATACCTTCAACAGCCGTACTTCCGATATGACTAATACGAACAATTTCATCTGCGGGCAATCGATGTTCCAAATTTTGCCTTTCTTCATCAAACCAATCGGCCCAATATGCTTGGTGTGCTGTCAGAATAATAGGAAACAATTCCCACAATTCTTCAAGGGTCTTACTATAAAGCTGTTCATTTTCATTGATCTGTTTCATTCGCCTGCCTTGATTTCAAGTTTACATTTTATTCATTTTCTGCAAGTTTTCCAATGTCATAGCAAAGATAAAAAACAAAAGCGACAATAGAGAAATTTCCATTGTCGCTTTTGAGTCGGAATGAGGCGACTCGAACGCCCGACCCCTACGTCCCGAACGTAGTGCGCTACCAACTGCGCTACATTCCGATTATCAATCATCAGTCGAAAAATTACCGGTTTCGACACACATAGATGTCCGGTAACGTTTTCGGCTGCAAAGATAGGAACTAATTTTGTTATATCAAACAATATTTTCCATTTTTTGATTCAACCGATTTGGCTATCCATCTATCGACAAAAGACGGTTGAAATAACAAACAACAAGCTGTTATCCGGAAGCAGACTTTCATTTTTACAGAGAGAATACCGACCGGACAAGCCGCAAACACACTCCTGAAGTTTACCGTATCGAACTGCTATGTTTTCCGTATCAACTTCAGAAAACTGTCGGTAACGATTGTATAAAAGGTATATTCAAAGTCCTTTGCAACAGGCTAATCATCTCGCAACGCCGACTGTCGGTACGATTATATAAAAGGTATATAATCAAAACCTACCGACGAGGAGTCACTATTTTACCGGTAGCTGCAAGGCGATGGAGGTACGTGTAAGCGTCTGGTTGACGATGGACTACCATTTCGCCGGTAAACCAAAGGATTTCTTAAGCGAACAATCCATGCATCGCAGATTCTGAATTACAATCCCAGCTTTTCCGAAATCTCCAACATCCGATGGATAGGTTTCACAGCTTTTGCGGAGACTTCCGAATCTACGGTAATTTCAGGAGATTCGTTTTTGAGACATTCATAGAGTTTTTCCAACGTGTTCAATCGCATAAAGCTGCATTCGTTGCAAGCGCAAGTGCTGTCGTCGGGAGGAGCGGGAATAAACTCCGTCTGCGGACATTGCTTACGCATCTCATGCAGAATGCCCGATTCCGTAGCTACGATATACGTGTTTTCGGGATGGCGGATGGCATATTTCAACAGCGCGGCGGTAGATCCTACGAAATCGGCAAGCTTCAGCACCGCACTTTTACATTCGGGATGAGCCAACACCAAAGCTTCGGGATGTTTCGCTTTCAATTCCACGATCTTTTCTACGGAAAACTGTTCGTGCACATGGCAGGCTCCGTCCCAAACCAACATATCACGCCCGGTGATGGAATTGATATAGTTACCCAGATTGCGGTCGGGAGCGAAAATAATCTTTTCGTCTTTCGGGAAACTTTCCACTATTTGCCGGGCATTGGTGGAAGTCACCACCACATCGGTCACCGCCTTCACGGCAGCCGTGGTATTGACGTATGAAACAACCGTGTATCCCGGATGCGCTTCGACGAACTTAGCAAACTCATCCGCCGGACAACTGTCTGCCAACGAGCAGCCCGCATTCAGATCGGGAACCAGCACCTTCTTGTCCGGACAAAGTATTTTTGCCGTTTCACCCATAAAGTGAACACCGCACATCACGATAATGTCCGCTTTCGTGCGGGCAGCCCATTGAGCCAACGCCAAGCTGTCGCCCACAAAATCGGCTATGTCCTGTATTTCTCCTTTCTGGTAGTAATGCGCCAGAATGATGGCATTCTTCTCTTCTTTCAGCTTCTGTATTTTCTTTATGAGTTCATTCATAATAATATTTTTTTTCTTTCCTTTTTTAAAAAAAATCTTTGTTGGTGATGATAGCCTGTTAATAGTGTTGGAAACTATTTTCCGTTTTTCTTGCAAAATAAGTTATTAGTCCATGCTTCCGGTTTACGAGTATATTATCAACAGCTTTGTTTTTCCATTTGTTATTGCTATATGTTTCATTATCATGAAACTTTACAGAAATGAAAAGTGGCTATTCACCTCTTGTTGATAATATGCAAAGTTAAAAACTTTACGGATATAAACAGGCAGGTGAACGCTGAAAAATGTGTTTATGTATTCGTCAAAAATTGCAGGTTGTTTTTTTGGAATGTTGATACCGTACTTCTATTATATTTTATTCTGAATAAAGCAACTATTGTTTTTAAAAATCTTTGCCGATAGTTTCGACAGGTTTTCAACCGTTATAAACAGTTGTGTTAACAGAAAAGAGTTACCTTTGCGGCAGTGATTGCATTGTGACGAACGAATAACTCCATACGATAAAAAAAGCGTTCTTTTTCATCGTGAACATTTTTCATGGAAGAAGATGATGAAGATAATCGTTTGTTTAATACTTGTTTGCATCCTTATTGTATGGAATAAGGTTTCCGGGTGTTGAAAACAGATGATCCTGTTTCTCTTATTTTGTATAAGGTTTGTTGATTGATGGAAGATTAAAAGGTGATTGGAAAATGAGAAAGCTGAAAATAACAGAATTGAACCGCATCAGTGCGGAAGAGTTTAAAACGGTTGATAAGTTGCCTTTGGTGATTGTGTTGGACAATGTGAGAAGCATGCACAATATCGGTTCGGTGTTTCGCACATCCGATGCGTTTCGTATCGAATGTGTGTATCTGTGCGGTATAACGGCTGTTCCTCCGCATCCCGAAATGCATAAAACGGCTTTGGGAGCTGAGTTCACGGTAGATTGGAAACATGTTGATAACACTGTTGAAGCTGTTGATAACCTTCGTCGCGAAGGATACACGGTTTACTCTGTGGAGCAGGCTGAAGGAAGCGTGATGTTGAACGATCTGGAGCTCGACAAATCGAAAAAGTATGCCGTTGTGATGGGAAACGAAGTGAAAGGCGTTCAGCAGGAAGTTATCGACCATTCCGACGGTTGCATCGAGATTCCTCAATACGGTACGAAGCACTCGTTGAATGTATCGGTCACAGCAGGTATTGTGATTTGGGATTTGTTCAAGAAATTGAGTTTATGAGAGGTCACAATTGCCCGCTTTCCACCTGCAATACGATTCGTTCCACCATCTTGTCTTCCCCTTCGGGATCGTATTCTTTCTTCAGGCTGGCGCCGAACAGGGCGGCGAATGTCTGGTAAAATCCTGCCTTAAAAGGTCCCATGAATGCTTTTACCAGTTCGTAACTGGTTTGGTGGCTTTGCCGGTCTATCAGCTTTATCAACAGTTTTCCCTGCGAAAAAGAGAGTTTTTTCATTTGCGGGGTATATTGTTCTTTCAGTCCTTTTTCCACCCGTTTGATGTGTTTGTTGCGAGCCTTCTCATTGGGCAACGTTTGGAGGTATTCATAAGTTTCGATGATAGCCCGGTTCACCTCTTTGGAAATGGGATATACCTTTTTCACGTTTCTCACCAGTCGGTAATATTCAATCCGTTCCTTTTCGCTTTTGAACGAGAGCGGGCGGAAGATGTACACTGTCTTGAGTTGTACGCACGGTATCGTATCCCCTTCGTAAATACACATCGGAACGAGGTATCCGCGGATGGGCTGTTGTTCCTGCGCCTGCACGCCGGGGCAAAGTAAGGCGACCGACAACCATAGGATGGCTATGGACAGATATTTCTTCACCCTACAAAAATAGAATATTATTTGTTGATAATCAGCTTTGATTGTTTTTTCTCAGGCTCATTAACTTATTTAAACTGCCGGTATTGATTTTCTATCCCGGAGTTCCTATGGAATTGAAATACGGAAATATTGATATTCAGCGTTATTCTCAGAAGTAGTTGCATTCCGTAAAAACGTTTGTTTTTGATTTTCAACTTACTGTTTTTTATTGGTTTTATTGGTGCATGAGAGGTATATGTAATCATCATATAGAGCTGTTTTGTTATTCATATATATCCACCGTGGTAGCCATATATATCTACCGCGCTGAGCATATATATCCACCACGCTGAGTATATATAGTCATCAGTGATGACTATATATGTATGGGATGCTATGAAAATATTTACGCGACAAGTAAATTAATATATTGATTTATTCTTTCCGGAGAGTTTTACTTATTCGGGATGAGCCAATAACCGCTACTCTTATCTATTAATCTGCGGTGTGATAGTGAATTGATCATTGGGAGGGAAGATTGGGCGAACGTTTTTGTGAATGTATATGACCGGGCTAAAGCGTGTGTAAAGCAAACGGCGCAACTTCAGCGTATGTATACGCTATGGAAACGGCTGTCAACTACGAAGTTCAAAGATTCAGCAATGACAGGATATACTTCAGCGTATGTATACGCTATGGAAACAACTGTCAACTATAATGTGAAGGCGAAGTGTTAACTGGAAAAAGACGGAAATAACCGGCTTTTATTATAACAATCCGAATCTTTTTAATTCAATTTTACTGATTCTGGAGTTATGTTTAATTTTCTCACATACTGATGAAATATCTTCTGTGTTCAATGTGCCCAAACTGCTGCTTTTAAGAAGCTTATTCTTTTTTACCGCTTTAATTGAAGAACAATCTATATAACTGTCATGCGAAAGAAATTCATAATCCTTACCTTTAACCGGATGCTGCATAGCTTGTACGAAAGGAGGTAAGTTTATGTTGATATAAGAATTAAAAATAACGCCACCATAAACATTTCCATCATCATCAAAGCCAAGAACGACAAAGTATTTATCACGGCTGGTATCTCCGGGTTTTGGCACTACACCATTGGCTTTGTTCATCGTAATGCGAAATACATCTCCTATTTTAATTTCCGAAGGCTTCATTAAATGCTATCGAATCATTGATGTATTTAATAAGTTCTTCACCGGCGCCACCGTCACGGGCAATATCTCCCGGAGCAATTACATGGCTCCCCTTCTGTGCTCTTGCCTTTTCCCAACAACTTGTATGCGAAGTTTTTTCCAGTTCCGTAAAATTCATTTTCCCGTATTTGGAAATACATTCATCTAAAACTTTTATATCATATTCCGATAAATAATCTGTGTTAGAATCACGTTTGGGTAATAAATAGTAATCTACAACATTAATGTCACTTTTTATATGGGGAAGAATGCTTTTTTGACCTTTAATTGCATTGTATAGTTCCGTTGGAACGGGTCCATGAGGAAGGGCACAGAATTTATCGGTTGTCATCAATTGCCCCCATTCCACCAAAGAACGCTGATTAGCAAAGTACAATATCTTGAACAAGCGATAATAGTCTATACCTCTCGTTTTATTGAGAATATAGAGTACTACTTCTATAATCTTTTGTTGCTCGAACTTTGTCATATACTTATTGCCTAATGGATTGAATTTCTTTTGTTTAGTACAAAGATAGCGCTTTCCCATATAAAATCAAAAAAATCATTCTTATTTAACTTGGTTTCTTGCTTTTGCAGGCATATTGCTGAAAATATTGGCGATTGATATGGTAAAAAAGGAAGAGCTACCCGCAAGGTTTGAAAAAATGTCATTCTTTGGCTTCTAAAAAATATATTCTTTGCTTGCAGTTGGTCGTACTTCATTTATTTTTGCACCGCAAATTAAGTGTTGACCTTGAAAAAAACGAATCTACTGCATGAAAAGAAATCGGCTGATATGGTTGATAAGTATTATGAACAGTGTGTTGATAACTTCCGTTTGTAATGCTCAAGCACCTTCAGAACGTGTTTTAGAAGATATAATTGAAGAATCGTCTGTTAATAACGATGTTGAAGAAATCGATTGGGAAGATGAGTTGGAAGAGCTTTCCCGCCGCCTTCGGGAACCGCTTGATATGAATACGGCTACACGCGAGCAGCTCCGGCAGTTTCCTTTTTTAACCGATCTCCAAATAGAAAATCTGTTGGCTTATATTTATGTAAACGGACCGATGCGGACTGTTTACGAACTGCAATTGGTGGATGGGTTCGACCGCAGAGCAATCGAATATCTGCTGCCTTTCGTCTGTGTGAGAGATATCAACAATCGGGAAGATTTCCGGTGGAAAAGCATGTTGAAAAACAGTCTGAAATATGGTGTGCATGAGGGATTAATTCGTTTGGATATACCGTTTTATAAACGAAAAGGTTATGAACATGCTTACCTCGGGCCTTCTGTTTATAACTCTTTGAAATACGTATTTCGTTATCGGGACAATCTGTATGCGGGAATGACTGCCGAGAAAGATGCCGGAGAGCCTTTCGGAGCTTTACACAACGGGAGGGGATACGATTATTATTCGTTTTATGTTTTTCTTCGTCGCTGCGGACGTCTGAAAGCATTGGCATTGGGCAACTACCGCATAAGTTTCGGGCAGGGGCTTGTGCTCGGTTCCGGATACCTGACGGGGAAGACGGCGTATGCTTTTTCCGGTCAGACCGTTGGGCAGGGTATCCGCAGACATGCCTCTACCGACGAAGTGAACTACTTCAGGGGAGCGGCTGCCACGCTTTCTCTTTCCGACAGATGGAATGTATCGGCTTTTTATTCGCATCGATTGATGGACGGTACGGTTGAGAACGGCGTCATTACTTCCATGTATGGAACGGGCCTGCACCGCAGCCGGAAAGAGGCGGAGAAGAAAGACGCTTTCGCCTTGCAGTCGGCGGGAGGAAACGTTAGTTATGAACAACACCGTATAAAGCTGGGTATAAGCGGGGTTTACTACTTTTTCAACCGGAGTTATGAACCGTTATTAACAGGATATTCACGCTACAGTCTGCACGGACGGAGGTTCTATAATCTGGGGATGGATTATGCTTGTCGCTTCCATCGTTTTTCTGTTCAGGGCGAAACGGCGATGGGAAAACAGGGTTGGGCTTCGCTCAATCGTTTGGAATATTCTCCGGCGCAAGGAACAAAACTGATGTTCATTCATCGCTACTATGCTTACGACTATTGGGCGATGTTTGCCCGTTCGTTTTCCGAAGGAAACAGCGTACAGAATGAAAACGGCTGTTATCTGGCAGTGGAAACCGCTCCGTTCCGCCGTTGGAATTTCTTCGCTTCGTTCGATCTGTTCCGGTTTCCGTGGAAGAAGTACCGGATCAGCAAACCTTCTGCCGGAGCCGACGGACTGTTTCAGGCAACTTTCTCGCCACGGAAGTATCTCACTATGTATCTCCGATACCGTTATAAACAAAAAGAACGGGATGCGACGGGAACGGGCGGAAACGTTACGCAGCCCGTATTTCGCCATCAGCTTCGCTATCGGTTGGATTGCCACCCTTCAGAAGCGATTTCATGCCGCACGACAATGGATTATGTTCATTTCCACGTCAAGGGAGAAACCGCTTCCGTCGGATACCAACTATCGCAAATGCTCTCTTATCGTTTGCCTTGGTTGGCTTTGAAAGCGCAGGTTCAGGGCAGCTATTTTTGTACCGGCGATTACGATTCGCGGGTGTATATTGCCGAAAAAGGGTTGCTTTATACATTCCATACTCCTTCCTTTCAGGGGCGTGGCATGCGGTGGACCGCTCATTTGCGCTACGACCTGAATGAGCATTGGATGCTGATAGCGAAGTTCGGCGAAACCATCTATCGCGACCGTCGCGAAATAGGTTCGGGCAATGATCTGATTAAGGGAAATAAAAAAGCCGACCTGCAGATGCAGTTGCGTATGAAGTTTTAAGCTGTATTTGCAATTAATAGGCTCTTTATCACAATTTGTGTAACTAATTTGGAGAATATTGCACATCCGTCTCTCCCTTGCTTCCTATTTTTGTGCGAATGATAAAGAGGCTTGGACGATAGTTCGTATATAATCTAAGGCTCGAAATAATTGTAGCCGACTCCGAAAATCGGTTGCCGGTAAGTATTAACCAACAAATTCAACAGTATGAGAAACACGCTTAATTTAAGATTCAGCTTTCTTATCGCGTTTCTTTTGTTCATGCCCATGATGATTCATGCCTTTCCTCCGGAAGGCATAACAATCAGAGGCAAGGTGACAGACGAAGCGTTGAAAGAAGCCGTTCCCGGAGCTAACGTAACTGTGAAGGGTACCACCATCGGAACAATCACCGGTTTCGACGGAACTTACAGCATTGTGGTTCCGAGTAAAAAATCGGTATTGGTCTTTTCGTTCATGGGCTATGTCACTCAGGAAATTACAGTGGGAGACAAAAGAACAATCGATGTCAGTTTGAAGGAAGACGCGAATGTGCTCGGAGAGGTGGAAGTCGTTGCTATCGCATACGGTAATCAGGATAAAAACCTGCTTACAAGCGCCGTATCTTCCATCAGTAACAAAGAGCTGATAAAATCGCCGGTGGCAAGTGTCACCAATGTGCTGGCGGGAGCCATGCCCGGTGTTTCGTCGGTGCAGACCAGCGGACAGCCCGGAAAGGATGCCGCAGCTATCTATGTACGCGGTTCGGGCTCGCTGAATGATTCGCAATCCAAACCGTTGATACTGGTAGATGGTGTAGAACGCGAGTTTTCTCAAATCGACCCGAATGAGATTGAAAGCATCTCTATCTTGAAAGATGCCTCTTCTACAGCCGTATTTGGTGTGCGGGGAGCCAACGGCGTGGTTCTGGTGACCACCCGGCGGGGAAAGAGCGGCAAACCGCAAATCAATGTAAGCACGTCGCTGGGCTTGCAACAGCCTATCTCGCTCGTAGAGCAGACCGGAAGCTATGAGTTTGCCCGTTTCTGGAACATCAAGCAGCAACTCGACGGAGTGGCAGACAAGAAGCGTTATTTTACTCCCGAGCAGGTAGAGGCTTATCGCACCGGTTCGGATCCCATTATGTACCCCAGCATGGACTGGAAGAAGTATATCTTCCACGATGTGTATCTACAGAGCAAGAACAACATCAACATATCGGGCGGAAGTGAGGATGTAAAGTATTTCATCTCTATCGGTTACCTCTACCAGAATGGACTTTTAAAAGATCTTCCCGGACAGAAGTACAACAACAACTATCGTTACGACCGTTATAATTATCGTGCCAATATCGACGCCAAGCTAACAAAAACTACGACCATGAAGTTGGGTATCGGCGGTAATCTGGGTAAAACGCAGGAGCCTCGCAGCGTGGTATCCGACACCGGACAAGACCAGAACCCGTGGGTTATCGCACAGATATGGTCGCATCCGTTTGCCGGACCGGGATTTATAGACGGGGTGCGCACGCTGGTTCCGAAAGACCTTGTTCCGCTTGGCGAAGTTCTTCGCGACGGTATGTTCGTCTTCTACGGAAAGGGCTATACGCAAAACTATCGTACCAATTTGAATTTGGATTTGGACATTACTCAAAAAATGGACTTCCTGACGAAAGGCTTGAGCGTTTCCGTAAAAGGAGCGTACGACAATGCCTTCAAACTGTTTAAAAAGCGTCCGGGCGGTGATGTGGAGAGCCAAACCGTTTATTATAAGTCGTATTTCGACTCCAACGGCAATATGCCTGCCACCGATCCGGACTATGATAAGTCGTTGATTTATCTGCCTTCCGGCAGCGACACACCGCTGGGCTACGCCGAAGAGCGGGGACGCGACCAGAACTGGTATATAGAAGGGCGTGTGAACTACGAACGCGCTTTCGGGAACCACAAAGTTTCCGGGCTTTTGCTGTATAATCAGTCACGCGATTACTACCCCGACGCATATACCTATATTCCCAGAAGCTATATCGGTTTTGTCGGCCGGGCTACTTACAGCTACTTGAGTAAATACCTGTTCGATGTAAACGTGGGTTACAACGGTTCTGAAAACTTCGCTCCCGGAAAGAACCGTTTCGGGATTTTTCCCGCATTCTCCGCCGGATGGGTGGCAAGCGCGGAGAAGTTCATGGCCAACCAGCATGTGGTGGATTATCTGAAACTAAGACTCTCGTGGGGACGCGTGGGTAGCGATAAAGGCATCGACTCCCGCTTCATGTATATGCCTGCCGTTTGGCAACAATCGGGCGGATACAGCTTCGGAGTGAATACACCCGAAAATTCTCCCGCTTTTGGAATCACTAAAATAGGTAATCCGCATGTGACTTGGGAAACCGCCGACAAGCAGAATTACGGTATAGACGTTAAGTTTCTCGACAATCGCTTGTCGCTCAATTTCGACTATTTCATGGAGCGCCGTACGGGGATTCTCATCACTCCCGAATCCACTCCTGCCATCATCGCCACTTCCTTACCCAATTCAAATATAGGTAAAGTGAATAATCACGGTTACGAAGTGGCTCTCGGATGGAACGACGCGATAGGAAAGGATTTCAATTATTACATGAACGCCAATGTGTCTTTTGCGCGCAATAAAATCATTTACCGCGACGAAGTACCCAAGCAGTTCAACTATATGAATGTGACGGGAGGATCCACCGGACGCCAGACCAATGTATATAAATATATCCGCCTTTACCAGCAGGACGACTTTATAAAGGATGCAGAAAGCGGGCTGACCTTGAAACCCGAACTTCCACAGCCGTACCAGAAGGTATATCCGGGTGACGCGATGTATGCCGACCTCAACGGAGACAACATTGTGGATGGGAAAGACAGGTGTGTGGCAGGATACGCTACCCGCCCCGAATATACATTCGGTTTGAACATGGGATGCAACTGGAAGGGATTCAGTTTCTCCATGCAATGGGCGGGCGCCGCCAACGTTAGCCGGATGTACGATATCGAATATCGTATTCCGTTCACTAACGCCGGCAAGCGCGGCTTGCTGACTTACTTCTACAATGATTGCTGGACTCCCGAAAACCAATTGGGAGCTGTTTATCCGCGTCCGGCAGAAGAATCGGAAAGCTGGAACTCCGAGCCTTCTACCTTATGGTTACAGGATGCTTCTTATCTCAGGTTGAAAAGTTTGAACGTAGGATATACCATTAGCGGCAACCGCCTCCTGAAGAAGGTGGGAGTCAAATCTCTCGGAATCACCTTTAGCGGTTATAACCTGTTGACGTTCTCTCCGCTCAAGTATATCGATCCGGAGAGCAACCCCGACCGGTTGGGAGATTATCCGTTAATCAAACTGTATAGTTTCGGTTTAAATCTTAACTTCTAAAAAAGACGACTTATGAATAGCATATTAAAAGGTTTTGGAGTTGCGTTGGGCTGCGCGCTGATGGCGTCTTGCTCCGAGATAAGTTTCGGAGACAGCTTTCTGGGCAAACAGCCGGAAAGCTCCGGCGCCACTACCGAAGAGATGTTCTCTTCGAAAGAGAATGCGGAGAAGGTGCTGACAAAGGCTTATACCGGATTGAGTTACGGATTGCCTACCGCTTCGGATTATAAGCTGGGAGGAAATATACTCGAATCTATTACCGACTTGTGTTACAGCTTCCGTGATAATATAAGCGACGGTCCGGTGAAGCTCTATTATAACGGGGCTTTAGGAGCCAACAACGTACCAAGGAATTCGGCTTACAGGTTTGGAGCCAAATCGGATTGGACTACGATACGCTATGCCTGGCTGTATATTGAAAACATAGGAAAGGTTCCCAACATCTCCGATGCTGAAAAGAACGAAGGAGTGGCAGAGGCCAAAACACTGATCGCGCTCTCTTATTTCGAAATGTTGAGGTATGTAGGAGGGGTGACTTGGTTGGACCATTATGTGGATGTGAATGAAGCCTTGAATTTCCCGCGGATTGGATTTGCGGAAACAGTGGAAAAGATAGTGGCATTGCTCGATGAAGCCATCCCCACTTTGAAGTGGAAGCAGGACGATATTAATGACGGGCGGATGAGCAAAGCCGGAGCGATGGCATTGAAATTCAAAGTACTTCACTGGGCTGCCAGTCCCGCTTTCAACTCCGATAAGAAATGGCATCCGGAAGCCGATAAATACACGTGTTACGGAAATTATAACGCGCAACGCTGGAAAGATGCCGAAACGGCAGGCAGGGAGTTCTTCGAGGAAATAGAGAAACAAAACGGCTATAAATTGATTCTCCCTTCGGCGAATACTCATCAGGCAAGACGTGCGGCTTATCGCAAAGCTTATTATGACCGTGGCGGAACGGAAGTGCTGATCTCGGTACGAAAAGGCTACCTTCCCGCTACACATGCCGATTTTATCGACCAGCGATACTATACCGGGCCTACACTGAATTATGTTGACATGTTTCCTTGGGAAGACGGTTCGGACTTTCCGGAAGATTTCAATTGGAAGTCGCCTTCCCGCCAACCGTTCTTTAAATATTCCGAAAGCGAAAGCATGGTGCCTACCCGCGATCCGCGACTGTATGAAAACGTAGCCTGTCCCGGTGATACGTATTGTGACGGAACTACCGCGCCTGTATACATGAACCATGCTTCCTACAAATCGGGTAGCGGATTCCTGATTATGAAATATATCTTGCAGGAAAACGGAGACCGCGCCAACCGCCCCGTACAATGGCCGCACACCCGGCTGGCAGAAATCATGCTGGGGTATGCGGAGGCCATCAACGAGGTCAATGGACGCCCGAACGACCGGGCTTATCAATTGGTGAATGACGTACGTGAGAGAGTGGGGCTTTCGAAACTTCGTCCGGGAATGAACCGCGAGCAGTTTTTGGAGGCGGTGCTCAGGGAAAGAGCTTTGGAATTGGGATTCGAAGAGGTGCGTTGGTTCGATTTGGTGCGCAGAGACCGTCAGAGCGATTTCAAGAAGAAGTTGTACGGGCTGAAAAGCAGGGGGAATGATCTGAATCATCCTACGGCATTCACTTTTGAAAAGGTAACACTCCCCGACCGCTATTGGGTGGCCAACTGGGATACGAAATGGTATCTGGCCCCGATTCCGCAAGACGAAATCAACAAGAAATACGGAATGACTCAAAATCCGGGTTGGTAAATAGCATGTTAACTAATATTGATTGAAGAAATGAATAAACTGAATTATATATTAACCACTCTGCTTCTGGGAGGAGCGGTTTCCGCGAATGCGCAATCATCGGTTGTGGCTTCGGAAAGCAAGCTGCCCGATACGTTAAGTGTCGGTTACCAAATGAATGTATCTTCCCTGACAAGCAGTTATTCTGTAAGCGGAGTCAATGCTTCCGCTTTTGAGAAGTCTCCGCATGTGGATGTCAGTAAAGCTCTGTACGGGAAAATAGCCGGCTTGAACGTATATCAGGGAACGGGAGCGTCGCCCGACAACCTGTCGGGCCTGTCCATTCACCGGAATGCACCTTTGGTCTTGGTAGACGGATATCCGCGAAACATTGATGATATCACGTCGATGGAAATAGAGTCGTGCTATATCCTCAAGGATGCAGCCGCGGCAGCTCTTTACGGAATGAGAGGAGCCAACGGTGTGGTGCTGATTACTACCAAGCGGGGTGCGAACGCTCGTCTGAAAGTGAAAGTGGATTATAACTTTGGCGTGAACAGCCGGTTTCGCTCACCGGAGTTTGCCGATGCTTACACCTATGCCAAAGCGTTGAATACGGCATTGGCAGCCGATGGATTGGAAGAACGTTATAACGTGCAGGAACTGGACGCGTTTCAAACGGGAATTTATCCGTACGAATATCCCAATGTAGACTGGTGGAAAGAGATTCTGAATAAAAACGGATTTACGCACAACCTGAAAATGTCGTTCAACGGAGGCAATGAGAAGTTCCGTTATTTCACCGTAATCGATTATTATCGCGACCGGTCTATGTTGAAAAAGAATACGGAAGATGACCGTTATGACACCAATCCTACCGACACACGGTTGCTTCTGCGCACCAATATCGATGTGAATATCACCGAAGGAACGTATCTGAAAGCGGGAATAGTAGGAAAACTGCATGAGACGAACGGTACGCATTACGGACGAAATGCCATCTTCCGGCCTGTTTACCGGACTCCTTCGGCGGCATTCCCTATCCGTTATGCCAATGGCATATATGGAGGAAGCGCCGTTTACGGAGAGAAGAACCCCGTAGCGTTGTTGAAAGACTACGGTCACATAAGGAGTATGTATGGAACACTATTGGCCGATTTGAGCCTTCGCCAGAAGCTGAATATGCTGACTCAGGGCTTAGCGGCGGAAGTATCCGTTTCGTTCGATAACATCGGGGGCATGCAGGAGAGTAGCAGAAAAGAATACCGCTACATGAATGCCAACGCCCGGATTACAGATGACGGAACATTGGTGACTACTCCGAAAGTATATGGAAAAGATTCTGAAACACTTGGGCATAGCCAGCCTTTCGAAAGCTTGTTGATGAGAAGCGACCTTCAGGCGAAAATAGATTATCGCCGCGCTTTCGGCAGGCACGAAATCGGCGGAGCGTTGATATACGATATGCAGTCGGTTGTGAAGCACGGAAGAAACAATACCGCCAAAAACCAGTCGGTGATTGTAAATGCCTCCTATATTTACGACAACCGCTACAGCATCAATGCGGTTTTCAATCGTTCCGGTTCGGCTTACCTGCCGGATGGGGATAAATTCGATAACTATCCCGCCCTTTCTGCCGCATGGGTAGTGTCTAACGAAGCGTTTATGAAAAAGATTCTTCCGGTCGATTTGCTTAAACTTCGCGCTTCTTACGGATTGTCAGGCTGGGATGGAAATCTAACTCACGAGTTGTGGCGGCAAGCTTATGGAGGCAGCGGAACCGGATACAACTTCGGAGCCAATGCAGCACAGGTATGGGGTGGTAGCGAAGGAGATCTGCCTGTTACAGGGCTGGTGGCCGAGAGGTCGGAAAAAGCGACGATAGGTGTGGATCTCGCAGCTTTCCGCAACCGATTGAATGTAAGCGTGGAAGGATTTTATGAAAAGCGTTCGGATGTGTTGGTGCCGGGTTCGAACTCTACTTCCGGAATTATTGGCATCGGTGTAGGGAAGGTGAATGAAGGAATCTATAAGTACAAGGGTTTCGATCTTGCTTTGGGATGGAATGACCAAATCGGGGATTTCCGATACGGTGCGGGAGCTACGATGTCTTATCTCGATTCTGAAGTGGTAAATGAGAATCAGGCTTATCAGGAGCACGATTACTTGTACACAAAGGGAAATCGTGTGGGACAAAGGTATGGCTTGGAAGTTATCGGCTTTTTCAACAGCCGTCAGGAGATTAACAATAGTCCGAGACAGACATTCTCTCAGGTATCGCCCGGAGATGTGAAGTACAAAGACCAGAACGGCGATAACATTATCGACGAAAAAGACGTTGTTCGCATGTTCGGCTCGTCCATCCCCCGTTGCTACTTCGGATTTAACGTAAATCTGGGTTATAAACGGTTCGAAGTTTCCGCCGATTTCCAAGGGATGACGGGAGTAACTGTTTCGTTGCTCGACAGTCCGCTCTACCGTCCGCTTGTGGATAACGGAAACATTTCGCACACTTTCCTTAAAGAAGAAGTGTATTGGACTGCAGAGAATAAGGCGGGCGCCACTATGCCCCGGCTCACCACTCTCGAGAACATGAACAACTATCGCGCCAGTTCGCTTTGGTATCGCGACGGGTCGTTCATCAAACTGCGCAACCTGCTGGTGGCTTATACTTTCCCGAAATCGCAAACACGGTTTGCCGATTTGAAAGTGTTTGTGCAAGGAACCAATCTGTTTTCGCTGGATAACATCGGCTTTGCCGATCCCGAACAACTCGGAATCGCTTATCCGTCGACGAAAAGCTATTGGGCGGGTATTAAACTGAATTTCTAATGCAAACTAACTGATGAATGCTATGAGAGTAAAATACATTATCATGACTATATGGTCTTCGTTGTTGTTGGCTTCATGCAACTATCTCGATTTCGATGAGACAAGCGGACTGAAAACAAAAGAAGACATGTACAAATATTTCGGAAGCACCGAGAATATGCTTACCCATGTATATTCATTCATGCCACAGGGATGCCGCTGGTTCGGAACTTCGGGAGCTTTATACCCTGAAGGGTACGGAATGCGTGATTGCGCTTCCGACGACGGAGAGTTCGGAGCGGTAGCGGAACCCGTGCAAAATGTGAACAACGGCAACTGGTCGCCGATTAAGACTTACGATGATGCGTGGATGCTGTACAATGGCATACGTGCCGCCAACAGTTTTATTGAAGACATTGCCAAAGTCGATTTCTCGCGTTACGAGTACAATGGGAATTATAAGAACTGGATGAAGAAGCTGAAGTATTTCCCCTACGAGGCGAGGGTGCTGCGGGCGTATTACTTTTTTGAACTGGCGCGCCGCTACGGCGATATTGCCATGCCCTTGAAGGTTCTGAATAAAGAGGAGGCGAATACGATCGGAAAAACTCCATTCGATGAGGTGATCCGCTTCATTGTCGACGAATGTGAAGAAGCGGCAGAGAATTTGCCCGAGAGCTATGCCAACGAACCCGACAAGCAGGTGGGACGCATAACGAAAGGCTTTGCCATGGCGGTGAAATCGAAGGCTTTGCTCTATGCCGCCAGCAAGCTGCACAACCCTTCGATGGACGCTGAAAGATGGAAACAGTCGACTAAAGCGGCACTGGATATAATGGAAACCGGGTTGTATGCTCTCTCTTCACAGGAGAGCGCCAATAATGTTGCTTCTACCGAAGTGGTCCTGATGCGCATGAATTCCGAATCGGCAAACTTCGAATTGTATAATTTTCCTATCCGGTTCACCGAAGGGAGACGTGGCTCAGGTATGATTGCTTACGGCAATTTCCCTTCCCAGAATCTTGTAGATGCTTTTGAGACGGTAAACGGCTATAAAGTGACTTTGGAAGATAAAGGTTGGGTCTGCGCCGATCCGCAGTTTGATGCGCAGAATCCTTACGCTAATCGTGACCCGCGCTTCTACCGGGTGGTTCTGGCCAACGGATCGAAGTTCAAAGAAAGCACTATCGAGACCTTCGAGGGTGGAAAAGACTGTTTCCCGGTAACGCAAGGCGGCTCTCCTACCGGATATTACCTGCGCAAATACATTCAGGAGACTACGAGCTTTACGCCCGACAAGGAAGTAAGCAACAAGCATCATTGGGTGATTTACCGTTATGCGGAAACGTTGCTCACGTATGCCGAATCGATGATAAACGCTTTCGGTGATGCAAACTATACGGACGGTGTGTATAAGCATTCCGCTCTATGGGCGCTCAATGAGGTGCGAAAGAATGCAGGCATGCCCGCAATCCCTTCGTGCGACAAAGATGAGTTCATCCGGCGTTTGTACAACGAGTGGCGGGTAGAGTTTGCTTTCGAAGATCACCGCTTTTGGGATGTGAGAAGGTGGAAGATTGCCGATTCTACACAAAGGGAACTATACGGTGTAAAAATAGAAAAGAAGCAGGACGGTAGTTTCTCTTTTTACAGAAACCTTTACGAAATCCGCAAGTGGAGGGACTGCATGTATCTGTATCCCATTCCGCAAAGCGAGTTGTATAAAAATAAGAACTTGAATCCTCAAAACGCAGGATGGTAATCAATTTGTTTAATCCAATAGTTTAAAGACGTATGAAAAAGTTATATAACAACACATTATTGCAACTGATTTTTGCCTTGTGCGCATTCAGTTTCACCGCTTGTCAGGAGTTCGATATCGACTCTCAACCGGAAGGTCCGCTCAATATCCGCATCGATGCGCAAGACGCGTATACCGTAACGGCTACTTCACCCAGCAATGTGGTTTTCAATATCAGCTCCAACACTCCGTGGACAATCAGCAGCGACCGGCAATGGTGCAAGGCTACTCCCGCCATGAGCGCGTCCAGCTCGCTGGTTTCGGAAATTGTGGTGACAACGGAGCCGAATACCGGAAAACAGTCGCGTACAGCTACGCTGACAATCAAAGCCGAAGGCATCGAAGAAGCAAGGGTAATCACCATCACGCAAGCTTCGAAAGAAAATCTGGTGGTGATTCCTTACGACGGAATGGTTCCCACCGAAGGCGGAAAAATCTCTTTCAACATCATTTCGAATAAACCTTGGGAGATTATTCCTTCCACTCAGTTCCTCGAAAACATTGACAAGGCTTCCGGGCAAGGGAATGAGAGCGGAGAGAAAGAAAGTATCAGCATCACTCTTCCCGAAAATCCGGGTGCGCGGAGAAGCGGCACACTTACCGTGAAGACCGATTATGAAGAGTTTACCTTCACTGTTCATCAGGATGGAGTGGTAATTGAGCAGGAAGAGCCTTCGGAAAGCGGAACAATTGACTTCGGCTGGAACGAATCGGAAAAAGTGGTGAAAGTGCGGGCGAATAAGGCTTGGAAGGTGAAAGTGCCCGAAGAGTTTGCTGCTTGGATGAGAGCGGAAGCTCTGAACGAATCGGAACTGAAGATATCTGTGAAGCCCAGCAACCGGTTGGTTACCCGGAAGGCACATGTGTTGCTGTCGACAGTAGACATTATTCCGGGCTTTGAGGGAGTATCTTTCGGAATCACGCAACGCCCGCAGTTCTGGTTCAGTGCGGCCGGTGAAAACTATACAGTGGACGAGCAAACCGGAAATGTGAAAATGAAGGCAGTTGTAAACAACAATATCGTTTCCAACTATGCGTTCAGGAAAGGACGCCTGAGTTTCGAATTCGCAGAAATGAACCTGACGGGAAAATCGCGCTTGGTATTCAATATGTGGCCGAACAAGGGAAATACCAACTTCCATTTCTGGCTGAGGTCGGATGCTCCATGCCAGTACACATGCGGCGGCAGCGGGTTTGCGTGGCAGCAGAAAACCTTCAAGCTGACAGCGGAACAAGTGAACGCGATTCGCAAGATAGATTTTTATGTGGAAAACGATCCGGATAATGCCGGCAAGCTGAGATTGAGACTGGTGATCGACGGGACGGAGATGGCCGTGCTCGGCAATAAGAGCAACTGTTACGAGGAAGATCCCGACAATAATCCGGGGCAAATGGTGAATCTTCAGATCACAGTAGCGGAACCTGACGATTACTATGTGATTAAGAGCATCACCCACGAACCTGCGGAGTGATTTTAAAAAGCTAAAAACGAAAAGATTATGAAACTTGTGAAATATAGAACAGCATTATTGGGCTTTTCGCTCTTTGCTCTTTGGGGGATGTCTCTCTTGCTGCAAAGTTGTAAAGATGATGAGAAAGCCGAGAAATGGGTCGACTTGCGTTACAGGGTGGAAGATGCTTACTTGTTGGAAGCCAAAAATCCCGAGCCGGTTTCTTTCCTTGTCAAATCGACCGATCCTTGGGAAGTGTTCGGCAAATACGATTGGTACGCTATCTCGCCCGCTAAGGGCGAGGCGGGTGAGACTTATACGGTAACCATCACCTGCAAAGAAAATACGGAGCTCGACGACCGGACGGATACCATCAGTATCAAAAGCGACTATTGGACGGGCAAACGGTTTGTGCTTACGCAAAAGGGCATCGCCTATCTCGATGTGGAAGGCGTGGAGATGATTGGAAGGGAAGGAGAGGAGATGGCATTCGATGTGCTCAGCAATCAGAAATGGACGGCGAAGGTAACGGAAGGCGCTGTTTGGCTGAAACTCCGCTCGGGGATGTCCGGCGAACAGAATGGGAAAGTTGTAGTGTCCGCTTCTCCCAATACGGGCGAGCAGCGCACGGGCGTAGTGACCATATACGATCGCCACGGTAAGGTGGCGCGCGAAGTAGCGTGTACACAAGACGGTGTTTTGCTGACTCCCGCAACTC
This sequence comes from Bacteroides pyogenes, assembly GCF_014196225.1. Lineage (GTDB taxonomy): Bacteria > Bacteroidota > Bacteroidia > Bacteroidales > Bacteroidaceae > Bacteroides > Bacteroides pyogenes_A. The sequence goes on from NZ_JACIDI010000007.1 coordinate 120,040, forward strand.
CCGAAAACGGAAAATGGTTTGCCGTGTACGAGAAAGCGCAGCAACTGGTGATTCCTGTGGAGTCGAACGCAGAATGGAGCGTATCTAAAGAGAATGAGGCAGATGACGACTGGTACGAGTTTGAAAAGACTTCGTTCAGCGGTTCCGCCAATCTGGTAATCAATGTATCCGAACACAAAGGTTCCAGCGTGCGTACAGGGATAATCGTGCTCACTACCAAAGCTGACGAGGGAGCTACTCCGCTTGTGAAAACAGTGAAGTTCAAACAAGCCAATCCGAAGATTCCGGTGGTGAAAGAGGTGAACCGTACCATCAGCGGAGATTTCTACGGTCCGGGCGGCTTGATGCCGGGACGCTACAATTTCTATCTGGAGCCGTTTGGCAATACACGCGTCAATCTGTTCTTTATCTGGAGCGGAAGCAACCCGTATGCGGAATTGCGTTTCCATGTGCTGAACAAGAAAACGAGCCTGAGCACTACCCCTTGGTGCGGCGATGTGTTTAGCGAGAACAGCAATTGTATCCGCGACGTAGATACCGGGAAGCCGAATGTGTTGTCGTTCGATATTCAGAAGGCGGTCGCCCCGAATGATCCGTCTAAGGCATGGATTTATACCGAATGGATACTCAACGATGTGGTGATAGCCAAGGCAACCAGCGACGGTATAACCGATTCGAACGGTTCGAGCGATACATGGAAAGTTCCGTTCGACCAGATCAGCGCCGGGGGAACCTTCTTGCTGCGCGCGTCAGGAGGAAGCGTAGTGCTTACGAAGTGGGAGTACATCGCTCCGCTGGTTTGGGGAGATTAAAGCATCGGCAACCGATATATGAATCAATAAAACAACAAGAATATGATAAAGAAAAAATTATTACTTTCGCTGGGTATGGCTTTGCTGGGGTTCTCCTGCATCGCCTGCTCGGATGACGACAGTACGGGAAGCGTTGTTTCGCCAAAGAAGTACCCGCTCACCGCCTTTGCTGTCAAGGTAGGAGATTCGTTTTTCCACGGGAAAATAGACCAGACGGCGCATAAGGTGGAAATCGGGGCTATCGAAGATGCCAATACCATTACAGGAGTGGAATATACGCTGATGAGCAATGACGCTGTCATTGCTCCCGACCCTTCCGCGTTTATCGGGAAATGGGAAAAAGAGCAGACAGTGACCGTTACAACCGAAGATGGCAAGCAGACGACTTATACCATCGTACTTACGAAGTTTGACGAAACGTATAAGAACCTGTTGTTTGTAGACGACTTTAACACCGGCAGCACGCCCGATCCGGAGAAATGGGCGCTTTGTAAGAAAGCCGGCTCCGACTGGAACGATGAGATGTCTGAAAGTTACAACCAAGCCTATCTGAAAGACGGCAAGCTGGTGTTGGTGGCAGAAAAAGTTAACGGAGAATATAAGGCGGGCGGCATAGAAACCAACGGTAAATTCGATTTTACTTTCGGACGCGTAGAGGTACGGGCAAGAATCACCCAATGTCCGAACGGTGCTTTCCCCGCCATCTGGATGATGCCCCGCAAGTTTATCTACAACGGTTGGCCCAACTGCGGAGAGATTGACATTATGGAGCATGTCAAGCAGGAGCCTCATATTCACCATACGATACACACCAACTATACGTATAATTTAGGCATTAAGAAACCGTCTAACACAAAAACGGTGGTCTGCGATTACCGGAATTGGAATACCTATGGGATGGAATGGAGCGAAGACCGGCTTACCTTTTTTGTCAACGGGCAGGAAACATTCTCATATCCCAACCTGAAGTTGGAGAACGAAGCGGAAATGAAGCAATGGCCCTTTACCAAAGATTCTTCATTCTATTTGATACTGAACATGGGTTTGGGCGGAGATCGCCCCGGCTCGTGGGCAGGCCCCGTAGATGACGATAATCTGCCGGCTGTGATGGAGGTGGATTGGGTGAGAGTGACCAAACTGTCCGAATAGCCGCAAGCGCGGAGAAAGGCTTGAAGCAGTCTTTCGGGATGAAGGCAGATGTGCAAGAGGCGCTCTGAAACACTCGGAAGTCATCATCTGCATTCGAGTATACAATGAAAGCCGTTTCAGCTATAAATTCACAAGCTGAAACGGCTTTATTCGGATATACGCCGATGGAGATAGATATCTATCGCCGTAAGCATATATATACAGCTTAGTTTCCCACTGGGGAAACAAAAGTTTCCCTTAATGGACACAAAAGTTTCCCCAGTGGGAAACTCTTGTGTCACAAGCATGAAAAACAACGAAACTCTGCATGTTTGTTTCAAAACACCCTTTTGTGAAGCGCGCCGTGGCGGTGGGAAAACAACGAAACTCCGGATGTTTGGTTCTCTTTGTATCGAACTTGAGGATGCGCGGCCTTTGGGGGTAAAAGACCGGCTACCATCCTTTATTTAGCTCCATGTAGTACGTTGCTGTGAAGCTTTCTCTGCTCTCCTGCTGGTTGGAACCCACAATGCCCTCCAATGTGCAGTACGTTGCTGTGAAGCATCGTTGCCTGCACGGTGGCGTTACCATCCTTTATTCTGCTCCAATGTGTAGCCATGACTCTTGTAAAGTGTGATTTCATCCAAAGGAATAGGATATAGGTAGTCCTTTTCCTGAAGGGTGCGTTTCATCACATCCGACTCTATGGGCACGATATATCCGGCATTGCCCGGCCTGTCGAGGATGATGTTTTTCAAGCTCTCCAGACTGATGGGGGTTGAAAGGTGGTTGGCATTGTACCAGGCTATGTAGCGTTCTTTGTCGAGCCACGCGCCCATGTTGATGGCCGGATTCTTCACCATGTCGGCATAGTGCAACTTGCTCCATCGGCGCAAATCGTTGAAACGGATACCTTCGTACACGAGTTCTACGCGGCGCTCGCGGCGAATTTCCCAGATCAGCGAAGGTACGTCACCGTCGCGTTTGGGGTCGTTGATCACGATGCCGTTGACGGACAGGTCTGTGCCCGCAAGTTTCACGTGCGGCATGTTCGTGCTCTTGCGGCTGCGGATGACATTGATTGTTTGGTCAAAGTCGGCTTGTGTCAGCGTGTAGTCGTTCAGTTGCGCCAGTTCGGCAGCGGCTTCGATGTAGTTCATCAGCACCTCGTTGAGTTTCATCACCGGAGCGTCGGTGATGCAAGTAGAGCTCGTACCTCCCGGTTTGTCTATCAACTTTTCGTTTACGAAGCGGTTGGCGAAGTATCCCGAAATGGCATACACGGCTTCCACGTCTTTCAGGCGGAGCCCTTTGGTTTCTATTGTTGCCGACAGGCGCGGATCGCGGTCGGCAATCTCGTCAAAGAACCATTTGTCGCCTTTGAACTGCTTGTTTTCGGCTTGATGGATAGGCAGCCCGTTGGCAGACAGGTAGCTGTCGATCAATGATTTCGACGGGCTGTTTTTTTCCTTCTCCGTATTCTGGAATGTCATCAGGCTGTGGGTGACTGCTCCGTCTACGTAAGAGCGGTAGATGATGATTTCGGGATTGCCCGCCAAGTCTTCCGAAGTGGTGAGCGATTTGTAATCGTCTGCCAGTTTGTAATCATTCCGGTTCATCAGCTCTGCCGCCGCTTCTTTGGCGGCTTTCAGGAACTTCTTGGCGGCTTCGTTGTTTTTCGCGCGGTATTTCTGCCAAGTGCCCTCGAAAAGCATAAGGCGTGAAGTGTAAGCATAGGCCACCGCTTTGTTGATGGTAAGTCCCGGCTTGCCATCCGTCTTTCGTATGTTTTCGCAAGCGAACTTCAGGTCGTCGAGTACCTTCTCCATGACTTGAACACGGTTTTCGCGGGGTTTGTACAGCACTTCGTAGTCGGTGTTGCTCAATGGTTCGCCATACCACGGCACGTCGCCGAAGCGGGATACCAGCTTGGAGTATTCCATGCCGCGCAGCAGCCGTGCGACTCCCAGCCAATGGTTCTTCGCTTCTTCGTTCATGGTCGACTTGCCGATGCGGTCGATCAGCGTGTTGAACTGCCGTACGTAGCTGAATGTCCATGTGCGTTCGTCGATTTTGGTTTTCGTGTTGTCCGTTTCCGATGTGGGGGCCACTTTGGTGAAGAACGTTGCGGCTTCCTGCGCGTTATCGTCCGTCCAATCGGCCACGTTGGTCTCCGAATACCAGTCGGCACGGTTCCATCCGCTCCGGTATCCCTCGAAGTAGATGTCGTAAAAGGCGTAGATCGAAGTGCGTATGTTATTTTCGTTGTTCCAGAAGCTGGGAATGTCTGTGGTGGTATCCATCGGGTCGCGCGTAAGGAAACTTTCGCACGATGACAAGGATGCCAAACTCATTGCTGCAAGCAGCAAGCTGTATATCTTTGTTCTCATAATTTTTCTTTTCATACTGTTGTCATTCAAGGTTAAAATCCTAATTGCATGCCGAAGGAGATGGTTCTCGAAAGCGGATAGCTTCTTCCGAACGACCATGTGCTGCCTTTCACTCCTACTTTATAGTCCGTCGATTCGGGGTCGAGCGGCAGATGCAGGCTGTCGAACTCGAACAGGTTTTCTGCGCTTACATAAAGTCGTGCCCGTTCGAAATGTATCTTCTTCATCCATTCTCTGGGGAGGCTGTACCCGATGGTGATGTTTTTGCATCGCAGGTACGCCATGTTGGCAAGGTATCGGGTCTGTCTCAGGAAGTTCATGCCGTTGCTCGTCCATGCGTTGTTGGCGGGACGCGGATAGAAGGCGTGTGGGTTTTCCGGTGTCCAGTAATCCATCTGATGTGCGAATGCTCCTTCCGCATAGCCCGATCCTCCAGCAGGTATTCCTACCGAACCGTATGCCCAGAAATCGCGCTTGCCCACTCCTTGGAAGAACGCGCTGAAGTCTATCCCTTTATAACTTGCTCCCAACGTGAAGCTGTATTCGTATCGGGGCAGCGAATTGCCGATCACTTTCATATCGCCGGGATTATCTACGGTGTTGTCTCCGTAGCTGATTTTCGAATTGTCGCTGTCGAGATTTTTGTATTTCACATCGCCCGGGCCGAAGGTAAAGTCGCCGGTCTCATAGAGTGACTGTGACGGGATTCCGTCTTTTAGTTTATAGATCGTTTTGCTGCCGTTCTTTATGATGTCGAAATCCGATTCCTGAAACAGACGATCGGTTTCGTATCCCCAAATCTCGCCCAAGACCTTGCCTTCGTAATTTCTGTTGATGTTTCTGTCTGTGCTGTTGAATTTGGTGATCTTCTCTTTTACATTCGAGAGAGCTGCTCTCAGGCTCACTCCCAAACCATTGGCGAAGGTGTGGTTGTAGTCTGCCGCCAGTTCGAATCCCTTGCCGGTGATTTCACCGTAGTTGATTTTCGGTGCTATGGCTCCGAAGGTCAGCGGAAGTGCCTCGCCCACGCTGTGCATGTCCGAAGTGACGCGCTTGTACCAATCGAAAGATATGCCCAGTTCGTCGTTAAAGAAACGGACGTCGAATCCGAGATCGAGTGTAGTGACCCGCTCCCATGTCAATGCGGGTGAAATAACCGACGGAGAGCTCAGATAAAGAACTTCCTTTCCGTCTATCACCCATCCCGAATCGCCCGAAGACATGGTGGATATGAATGAATTGGCGGCTACGTCCTGATTGCCAATCGTTCCCCACGAACCCCTGAACTTCAGATTGCTCAGCGCAGGTTTCGCCCATTCCATGAAAGCCTCTTCGGAGGCGCGCCATCCTGCCGATACGGAAGGAAAGAAAGCCCATTTTTTACCTTTGGGGAAGCGCGACGATCCGTCGTAGCGCATATTCAGCTCCAGCAGATAGCGTTGCATGTAGTCGTAATTGATACGGCCGAACAAACCTGCCGCAGCGAAATCGTTGTGATAGCTGTCGGTCGTGCTGTAAGCAAATTCTTCTCCGGTGGTAAGCGCTATTTCAGGAAGATTGCTGCTGATAAGTCCCCGGCGTTCCGAATAATGACCGAGTCGTTCGCGTGTCTCTGCATCCATACCTCCCATCACTTTGAAGTTGTGCACATCATTGAATCTGAACAGGTAAGTAGCATAGGCTTTGAAAATATTCGACATGGTGTATTTGCTGGTTTGAACCACACGGTTGTGCGAAGAGTGGGTGACCTCCTTGTAGTTGCTGAAAGGGCTTGTGGCAAACATATCATATGCCGTGATGGTTCCCCCGTCGCGCTTTTGTGCGTCGATCAGCATTGAGAAAGTGTAGTCGAAGTTGATGCTCAGGTCTTTTATCGGATTGATTTCCGTACCCAGATTGGTGCGTATGTAGTTCGAAGCCACTCGTTCACGGTTGCCTGCCTTGATTTCGGTCACCGCCGAGCGGAAGTCTCTTCCTTCGTACTGTCCGTACGGATACCATCGGGGCCAGCGTTGGAGGTAGAACCATGAGTCGTATTGTCCCGAAGAGTAACGGTAGGGCTGCTCGTTGATGGAGCGTGTAAAAAGCACGTTGGCTTTCACCTTCCACCAGTCGCGTACGGCGGTGGTGATGCTGCTGTTCAGCGTGTAGCGGTCGTACAAGTCGGTGTTGAACTTCATCATACCTTTTTGGTTGAGATAGCCGAGGCTGATGTTGTAGGTTGTACGGTCATTGCCTCCTGTTACCGACAGGTTATGATTCTGTTGCGGCGTCCACTTGCGTGTAAACTCCTTCACGGCATCGAACGAGCGGTAGAAGTAGGTCTTTCCGTTTTTAATTTCAAAATCCCGTCCTTCTTTCATCTCTCCCAGTTCGCTTTGCGACATGCCGCCGTATTGCTTTTCCCAATCTTCGATACGTCCCAGCGCATAGTCGTCTATGGTGTATCCGATGGTGCTCACGGTGCTTTTTCCCAAACGCTTCATAATGGATAAGATAAATCGGGCGTTGTCTGTGGCGGATGCCAGCTCTGCTGTTTTGGTGGGAGTATTCCACGCGAAGTTGTTCGAGTAAGTCACGCTTACTTTATTGTTCTTCTTGCCCTGTTTGGTGGTAATCAGGATAACTCCCCATGCGGCCCGTGTACCGTAGATGGATGCCGAAGCGGCATCTTTGAGTACGGAGATGGTTTCAATGTCGTCGGGGTTGATTACGTTCAGGTTCGGGACTTCCACATTATCTACCAGAATAAGGGGAGATGTTCCTTCGGTAGCGCTCAGCGACCCGATAGAACCGCGGAGCTTGATGGTCGACTCTGTTCCTACTCCGCCTATCTTATTTGTAATGGTCAATCCCGGAGTGATGCCTTGCAGGGCTTTCGCCGCATCGGTCACCGGACGGCTGGCGATGGCTTCCTGCACATTCACGTTTGCCACTGCGCCTGTCAGGTTGACTTTCTTTTGTGCGCCGTATCCTACAACCACTACTTCGTCTATTAACTCGGTGTCTTCTTTCAGCACAATTTTCATTTGGTTGCTTGCCTTCACCTCCTGCGTTTTGTAGCCTACATAGGATATCTCCAACACGGCATTCGGTTTTACGTTGAGGGAAAACTTGCCTTCCATGTCGGTAATAATACCGTTTGTTGTACCTTTTTCTACTACACTGGCACCTATCATGGGTTCACCTTTGGTGTCTACCACCCAACCTGTAACGGTTTGATTTTGCATCTGTTCCATCACTGTGAATGACGGACCGGAACTCAAATCTGAAGCCATCACATGGCTGTTGCCTAAAAGCAGGGAGCTTATGGCCATTGCCGTTAGTATACGGCGAGGAGCAATTGCTCGGTTCTTGTGATTTCCATTCATAAAAGATTGATTGATTATATTATTAATAAAAACGTCTTCTGATCCTTGTCTATCAGGTGCAGAGACCCAGAAGATAATGAAAAGCATATCTTGTCTCTTCGTTTTGTATTTCGAAGATAAGCTGTTTTTTATATATAGATATATATATTTCTGTTTTTTTTGTTTTATCTTTTTCTTTTAACGTATTATTTGCAGTCATGATCCATCTTTTTTAAACCTCTTCTTTACTGATTCTTTCTGAATCTGAATGAACCACTGTTGATGAATCCGGAAAATATAATTATGGAATGATTCTATATCTGATGAAGATTTTTTCTTTTTCTCAAATCGGATGGAAAGATAAAAAACAGCTGAAGCCAAACCTGTTTCATGGTATTGCCGTGAGAGCTGAACTGTTAACGCATCCATAGTGATGAATCATTCCTTGCCTTAATCTTACTCTTAATGGAGGACAATGCCTATCTTAGATTCAATAGCTGATTGTTTAGAGCCGGACGAAAGAATCTACTATCACAACTTATTCAAAGAATATTGAAAATATCAAAACGAAAGTTTCTAATGTAAAAAATAGATATATCTTTGTTCCAACCAATGTTTACTTACATACCAATTGATATATGAAGAAACTCTCAGCTTTTTTATTTTCCCTTTTCCTGCTTTCCACGCTGTGGGTAAAGAGCGATACGGCGCTTTCCGCTTGTGAACGGACAGGATTTGATTGTTCCGCCAATACTGAAAGCCGGTTGACGGATTCGGCGAAGGTGATTCTCGGCGACGAACAGACCGATAAGTATTTTCCCCTGCTGAAAGGGAAGCGCATTGCCGTATTCTCCAACCATACGGGAATGGTGGGCGATAAACACCTGCTGGATGTTCTTGTGGAAAACGGTTTTAATGTGACCGCCATCTTTTCGCCCGAACATGGATTCAGGGGGAATGCGGATGCCGGCGAGCATGTATCGAGCTCTACCGACCCGAAAACGGGAGTACCCATCTTTTCGCTATACGACGGGAAAGATAAGAAACCGAGCGCGAAAACGATGAGAGAGTTCGACTTGCTGATTGTAGATATACAGGATGTGGGGCTGCGGTTTTATACCTATTATATTACGATGTGCCGCCTGATGGACGCTTGCGCCGAACACGGCCGAGAGGTGTTGGTGCTCGACAGGCCTAATCCGAACGGACACTATGTGGACGGTCCTATCCTGAACATGAAATATAAGTCGGGGGTAGGTTGGTTGCCTATTCCCGTAGTGCATGGGATGACACTGGGCGAGCTGGCGCAGATGGTGAACGGAGAAGGATGGCTTCCTCAGGGACGCCGTTGCAAACTGACGGTGATTCCGTGTGCCAACTACACGCACGCCACACTCTACAAACTGCCCGTTCCTCCTTCGCCCAATCTGCGGAACATGAAGGGCGTCTACCTATATCCTTCCATCTGCTATTTCGAGGCTACACCCGTTAGTTTGGGAAGGGGAACTCCGCTGCCTTTTCAGGTGTACGGACACCCGAACATGGTGGGATACGACTTCAGCTTTACTCCGCAGAGCGTGGAGGGAGCTAAGAATCCTCCTCAACTGGGAAAGCGTTGTTACGGAGTCGACTTGAGCGGCATGGAGGATGAAGAGATCTGGCGACGAGGTGTCGATCTGAGTTATGTGATAGACGCTTACCGCAACCTGAATCTGGGCGACCATTTCTTCCGTCCTTTCTTCGAACTGCTTATCGGCGTGGATTATGTCCGTCCCATGATTAAAGCAGGAAAAAGCGCTGAAGAAATAAAAGCCCGTTGGAAAGGGGATGTGGAGAAATTCAAGAAGCAGCGGAAGCCTTACTTGCTGTATCCCGAAGAGTGATACGCATCCGGAGAAACAAACGTAACTGAATCATTTTATACCATAATTATACTTGTCGAAATATCATGTCACCACTATCTGTCATTATCACCATTGCCGTCTATTTTATTGTGTTGTTCGCTATCTCGTATGTCACAGGCAAGAAAGCCGACAATGCCGGTTTCTTTACCGGCAATCGGCAATCATCGTGGTATGTTGTCGCTTTTGCCATGATCGGGGCCAGCATATCGGGAGTCACTTACATTTCTGTGCCGGGTATGGTAGCAGGCAGCGGCTTCGGTTATTTGCAGATGGTGATGGGATTCATCGTGGGGCAGCTTGTCATCGCATACGTGCTCGTTCCTCTGTTCTATAAAATGAACTTGGTTTCGATATACGAGTATCTTGAAAATCGTTTCGGAATGCGTTCGTACCGAACGGGGGCATGGTTCTTCTTTGTCTCGAAGATGCTGGGCGCCTCTGTCCGCCTGTTTCTGGTCTGCCTTACGCTGCAATTGCTCGTGTTCGATCCGTTGCGTCTTCCCTTCTTGCTGAACGTGACGATTACCGTGTTGTTGGTGTGGCTTTATACGTTCCGGGGAGGCGTGAAATCGCTGATATGGACAGATTCGTTCAAGACGCTATGCCTTGTCGTTTCGGTGGGACTCACCATCTATTATATCACCGGAGAGCTCAGGCTTTCTTTCGGAGAGATGCTGGGAGCTATTGCCGACAGCGACATGTCGCGTCTTTTCTTCTTCGACGACGTGAACGACAGGCAATTCTTCTTCAAGCAGTTTTTGGCGGGAATATTCACCACTATCGCCATATCGGGATTGGATCAGGATATGATGCAGCGTAACCTGAGTTGCAAGAATTCGAAAGACTCCCAAAAGAATATGGTTGTCAGCATCTGCCTTCAGTTCGTAGTCATTCTGATGTTCCTCATGCTGGGTGTGATGCTCTATCTCTTTGCCGCCGATCAGGGGGTGACGGTAGAGAAAGGCGATGAGCTGTTCCCCATGATTGCCACAGGAGACTACTTCCCTGTGTTTGTGGGAGTGCTATTCATTATCGGGCTTGTTTCTTCCGCCTATTCGGCAGCCGGATCGGCGCTGACAGCCCTCACCACTTCGTTTACTATTGATATTCTTGGCGCGAAAGGCAAGAGCGATGAAGCGCTGACCTCCACCCGGAAGCGCGTGCATGTGGCGATGGCGGTGTTGATGGGAGTTACTATTTTTGTCTTTAACAGTCTCAACAATACGAGCGTTATCGATGCCGTTTATACGTTGGCAAGTTATACTTACGGCCCCATACTCGGACTGTTCGCGTTCGGCATTTTCACCAAACGGCAGGTGCGCGACCGTTACATTCCGCTTGTCGCTATCGTTTCTCCGCTGCTATGCCTGGTGTTGCAGCTCAATTCCGAAGCGTGGTTCGGAGGCTACCGGTTCAGCTATGAGCTGCTGTTGTTCAACGCATTTTTCACATTTCTGGGCTTGTGCCTGTTTATCAAACAGGGAGAAACCGTGCGGGAGAACCTGCGGGAGGTGTGATGAAGCAGGATGCTGAGAGTGATGCCGATGGAAGCGAAGGAAACCACCGGATAATATCGTAATCCACATCGCTGAAGAAAGCTTCCGGGCAAAATTATCGGAAACGAATGCCTTTATGCGAATTTACCAAACCGAAAACTAACGGATAAAGTATGAAATATCCGTGATGAAAAGGAAAGTTTAGATGCAGATATATTGCCGTTTTACTGTTTCTGCGAGTGGCGCTACCGGTATAAGGTTTCTTCGTTAGAAGAACCTTCGGGTGTAAACATTTTCATTTCAATAAAATGATTGCTATGAGATATAAGGTTTCTCCGTTAGAAGGGCCTTTGGGTGTGGTATACAATATAAATTAAAACCATTATTTCGCTTTTATGAAAACATGTATCAACCGTTTTGCTTCATTCGCATTTGTTGAGCGAAATCTCGCCCAAGACGGTTTATTTCCGTACAACAACGCTTGTTCCCGCCTTCATGCCTTTCCTGTTTCTCGCTCGTATATGCCGATGCTTTCATACAGGTACAATACTGCCTGTTCCTGCTCTTCCCCCTTTCCTCTGCTGAAGAGTGCGTTTGCCCTCAGGTTCGGACAACGGCTTAAGTCGCTCGTGTCAACTTGCGTCTTTCCTCTGCTGAAGAGTACGTTTGCCTCTGTTCGCGATAGACTCTATTGTTGGCTTGAGCGTGGTTCAGGCCCTTTCCTCAGGTGTTTGCCGTTTTTTTTCGCATGTATCCTTGCGCTTGCCTTCGTTTATCCTTCACAGCTCACAGCCCAACGTTTGCCGCGTGTTTCACCCAAGTCGGCAGGAATGGATGCGCTCCGTCTGAGGTATGCCGATGAGGCGATTGAGCAAGCCATTGCCGATAAAGAGATACCGGGAGCTGTGCTGGCGGTGGTGCGGCATGGTAAAATGGCTTATCTCAAGGCTTACGGGAATAAGCGTGTTTATCCTTACACAGAACCGATGAGCGTAAATACGGTTTTCGATCTGGCTTCGTGCAGCAAATCCGTTTCTACCGCCATATCAGCCATGATTCTGATAGAACGGGGGAAACTGCGTTTGCTCGATCCTGTGGAACGTTACATTCCGGGGTTTAAAGGATGGAACAGCAATGACGGACGCCAGAAGCGGAGCATACGGATTGTGGACTTGCTGACGCATACTTCGGGGCTTCCGGCCTACGCTTCGGTGAACATGCTCGTACAGAAATACGGAGCTCCCAATCCCGACAGCCTGATGCACTACATTGCCGCATGCAGGCGAGAGTTCGAGCCGCAGACCGATTGCCGTTACAGTTGTTTGAACTTCATTACCCTGCAACATGTCATAGAGCACGTGTCGGGCGAGTCGCTGCGCGAATTTGCCTCTGCCAATATATTCCGTCCTCTCGGCATGAAGCACACCGACTATATGCCTTTGAATGCCGATGGACGCCCCCGGTCAGACGCGTCCATTCCTCTCTCCGTTATCGCTCCTACGGAGAAGACCGAGACAGGAGATGTGCTTTGCGGACAGGTACACGATCCGCTGGCGCGTGTGATGAACGCAGGAGTCAGTGGCAATGCAGGTCTTTTCTCCTGTGCCGGCGATCTGGCGATCCTCTGTGCCGCCTTGCAGAATGGCGGAGTATGGAAAGGACGCCGTATTCTTAGCCCGCTGGGTGTAAGGGCCATGCGAAACATTCCTCTCTCAGCCGCTTTGTTCGGTCGTGCGCTGGGATGGGACAACAGCAGTCCCTATGCTTCGAACAAAGGCGATCTTTTCGGCCCGCAGACTTATGGACACACGGGATATACGGGTACTTCGCTTATCATCGATCCCGAGAGCGACACTTCCGTTATTTTGCTTGCCAATGTAGTTCATCCCACCGATAATCATAGCGTGGTCCGTCTGCGTTCGCTCGTAGCCAATGCCGTGGCGGCTTCTATCATTCGTCCCTGAGTATGGTTCAAAAAGGTAACGTTGGCCGAAGTGCACTTTCGCATTGGCAAAGAATACCTATAATTGCAATTCTTCATTCTTTGCCGATGCGGCATGAATACTTGCTGTAAGGAAGGCAGAATCTCTCTGCGGATGCTGATTGCAAATTCGGGTAAAATGTGCATTGCCATTTCATAGGTTTTGTTATCGATATCATCACCCGTGAATAATTCTTTATTCTTTTGGGGGTTGACAAGGCCTGCTGCTATGCCTGCTCGATCAAGAAGGTAAAAAGGAACAGAAACCGTAATTGCCGATAGTCTGTATCATACAATGAGGTGTGTCTGCCGACAACTTGCCAATGAACTTGCAAATGCCTTTAGCTTCATTCCTGAATGTTTCAGTGCGGTAGCTGCTTCTTGATGGAAATGCCGCCACAAATGTGGATTTGCTGATGTCGATTCCAATGTATGTCATATCTCAAATTTTAATCAGGAGTTATGTTCCATGTTTGTTTTTCCTGTATTGAAGACAATGTTAATTTAAAACGAGTAACAGTGCAAATGTACGGCGACAGCAATATACAATTCCAGAGTCGTGAATACCCACCTTGGTAGCCATATATACTCACTACGGTAGCCATATATACTCACCTTGGTAGCCATATATACTCACCTTGGTAGCCATATATACCCACCTTGGTAGCCATATATACCCATCACGGTAGCCATATATACTCACCACGGTAGCCATATATACTCACCGCGGTAGCCATATATACTCACCACGCTAAGTATATATGTATATCTTGATGGTAAAGCATATCCAAAGATGTAGATGATAACTATTTGATTATAAGTATGGTATCGATTCGTCTGCTCTGCCGGTGAATTTAACTCCGGCGGATGTGGGGGAAGAGATGGCCGACTTCATGCCGGAGATTTACCGCAGGATGAACTTAACTCCGGCGGATGTCAGGCCGTATATGAGTGAAAGCATGTGTTTGACGCAGAAATAAGCCCGGAAGCTTTCCATTTCTTGAAAAATGGCTTATCCGATGTATGCAGGATTATGAAATAAAAAACGCTTCATCTCCGAAGTAGCCTCGAGGGGAATCGAACCCCTATCTAAAGTTTAGGAAACTTCTATTCTATCCGTTGAACTACAAGGCCGTTTTCTTTAATTTCGGTCACAAAGATAACGGTTTCTCTCGATTTAGCAAGAATAAAATTACACCTTCCTTCCGGTAAGATTAAATCTTTTGGTTGCTCATGCCAATAAAGAGCTTTTTATTTTGAAAATTCGATTAACTTTCCGACCTTTACACACGCCTTTTTAGAGTATTTTTTAATCTTAAAATCAACTATAGTAATTCAAAATTATGGCAGACGAAATGAAGGTAAAGAATTTGGAGGAAGTAGTGGTACGTTTCTCCGGCGATTCCGGCGATGGCATGCAGCTGGCCGGTAACATCTTCTCGAACGTGTCGGCTACAGTGGGAAATGATATCTGTACATTTCCCGACTATCCGGCAGACATTCGCGCTCCGCAAGGTTCGCTCACCGGAGTTTCAGGCTTCCAGATACATGTGGGTGCCGGTCAGGTATATACGCCGGGCGACCGTTGCCACGTATTGGTAGCGATGAATCCCGCCGCATTGAAAACACAAATCCAGTTTTGTAAACCTAATGGATTGGTTATCACAGACTCCGACTCATTCACACCCAGAGAGCTTGAGAAAGCCAAATTCATGACTGAAAATTCGTTTGAGGAGCTGGGCATCAGGCAAGAGGTGCTTGAGGTCCCCATTTCGTCCATGTGCAAAGAGAGCCTGAAAGATTCGGGGCTGGATAACAAAACGATTCTGCGCTGTAAAAACATGTTTGCGCTCGGATTGGTTTGCTGGCTCTTCAACCGCAATCTGTCGACGGCGGAAAAGATGCTCCGCCAGAAATTCGCCAAGAAACCGGAAATTGCCGAAGCCAACATCAAGGTACTGAACGACGGATACAATTACGGAGCCAATACCCACGCCTCTGTCTCTACTTATAAGATAGAAAGCGCATCGCTCAAAGAGAAAGGGCTTTATACCGATATCAACGGTAATAAGGCAACGGCCTACGGACTGATTGCCGCTGCCGAAAAAGCGGGGATGGAGCTATATCTCGGGTCATACCCCATCACTCCGGCTACGGATATTCTGCACGAACTTGCCAAACACAAATCGCTTGGCGTGAAAACCGTGCAATGCGAAGACGAAATTGCAGGTTGCGCGTCGGCTGTGGGAGCTTCTTTTGCAGGAGCCATGGCGGTGACTACGACTTCCGGGCCGGGTGTCTGCCTGAAAAGTGAAGCGATGAATCTTGCCGTTATCGCCGAACTGCCGTTGGTCATTATCAACGTGCAGCGCGGTGGACCCTCTACCGGACTGCCCACCAAGTCGGAACAGACCGACCTGATGCAGGCGCTCTATGGACGAAACGGCGAAAGTCCGATGCCGGTTATCGCGGCAACATCGCCCACCAATTGCTTCGATGCAGCGTATATGGCGGCTAAAATAGCGTTGGAACATATGACTCCTGTGATATTACTGACCGATGCCTTTGTTGCAAACGGTTCCGCAGCATGGAAATTGCCCGATCTGGAAAAATATCCTCCCATCCGTCCTCCATATGTTACCCCCGATATGGCGGGAAGCTGGACTCCATATCTGAGAAACAAAGAGACCGGCGTACGCTACTGGGCAGTGCCGGGAACGGAAGGATTCACGCACCGCATCGGCGGTCTGGAAAAGAGTAGCGAAACAGGCGTTATCTCTACCGAACCCGAAAACCACGAAAAAATGGTTCACCTGCGGCGTGAAAAGGTAGAAAAGATTGCCGACTCGATACCCGAACTGGAGGTTTTGGGAGATAAAGATGCCGACCTGCTGATTGTGGGATGGGGAGGTACTTACGGACATCTCCGCCTGGCTATGGACTTTATGCGCGCACGCGGGCAGAAAGTTGCGCTTGCCCATTTTCAGTACATCAACCCGCTGCCGAAGAATGCGCCCGATGTGCTGCGTCGCTACAAGAAAATCATTGTAGCCGAGCAGAATCTGGGACAATTTGCCGGATATCTTCGCATGAAAGTGCCCGGATTAAACATACGGCAGTTCAATCAGGTGAAAGGCCAACCTTTCGTTGCGAGAGAATTGATAAATACATTCACTAAATTATTGGAGGAATAACAGATGAGCGAAACAGTATATACCATGCAGGATTTTAAATTCGGACAGCCCCGCTGGTGTCCGGGATGTGGAGACCACGCTTTTGTAAACTCCTTGCATAAAGCTATGGGAGAGCTGGGCATTCCTCCCTATCGGACGGCTGTAATTTCGGGCATCGGTTGCTCTTCCCGCCTGCCTTATTATGTAAATACGTACGGTTTCCACACCATTCACGGGCGTGCAGCGGCGGTGGCTACAGGCGCTAAGGTGGCCAACCCTGATCTGACTATTTGGCAAATCTCCGGCGACGGCGATGGTCTTGCTATAGGGGGCAATCACTTCATTCACGCTGTTCGCCGGAACATCGACCTGAATATGATTCTGCTCAACAATCGTATTTACGGACTGACGAAAGGGCAATACTCTCCTACTTCCGAGCGAGGGTTGGTGACCAAGTCATCACCTTACGGTACAGTAGAAGACCCCTTCCGTCCCGCAGAACTAACGTTCGGGGCACGCGGACGCTTCTTCGCGCGCTGTATTGCCGTAGATGGCCCTGCCTCGGTGGAAGTGTTGAAGGCTGCTGCCCTGCACAAAGGCGCTTCGGTAGTGGAAGTTCTTCAGAATTGCGTGATCTTCAATGACGGAACGCATGCTGCCGTAGCCACCAAAGAAGGACGCATGAAGAATGCCATCTATCTGGAACATGGCAAGCCGATGCTTTTCGGTGAGAACAAAGAGTTCGGGCTGA
Source organism: Bacteroides pyogenes (assembly GCF_014196225.1). Lineage (GTDB taxonomy): Bacteria > Bacteroidota > Bacteroidia > Bacteroidales > Bacteroidaceae > Bacteroides > Bacteroides pyogenes_A. Next base: position 137,025 of record NZ_JACIDI010000007.1, read on the forward strand.
TGCAGGAAGGTTTTGGCCTGAAAGTGGTGAAACTGGGTGAGAACGGCGTCACGGAGAAAGATATTCTGGTGCACGACGCTCACTGTCAGGACAACACGCTTCAGCTGAAGCTGGCACTGATGGAAGGCCCCGATTTCCCTATCGCGCTGGGTGTTATTCGCAACGTAGAAGCTCCTACGTACAATGATGCTATTTGCCGGCAAATCGAAGAGGTCAAAGGCAAAAAGAAGTATCACAACTTTCAGGAACTGTTGATGACTAACGATACGTGGGAAGTAGAGTAAGAGTTTTTTTGATGTTTTGCGATGCTGATTTATATCCGTGTAAACGATAATCCGGGTGGTCGCATCGGTATCAGGTTCGGGTCTTTTATTGCTCATTGAAGAGTTGGGAACGAAGAACTCTGTTTTTTAAAGCGGTGTGGAGTGAAAGCTGATATTGGTTAAATGACAGTGTCAGTTCGTCGGGACGGATGGTCTCGCGCCTTGGCGCTGGCCGATCCACGACCGATGAGTCTTTTTAGATAAAAACAATGAGCGACACAGTTTATTTACACTACCTGTGAGCATTAAAAAGAACTAATTCTTACGGTCCCGATATGCTTTGAAAGCGTAGTCCGGATGAGAAAATAATCTCTTTTCGGGCTACGCTTTCCTTATTGTATGGTATCTCTCTTAATGCCTGCCGGCTTTCCCGGCGGGTCATTTTGTGGGAGATTTCTGTTCGCTATTGGTGGTTGTTCGCTATCGATTTATCTTCCTGAGGCTGCTGGCGGTCGCTTTTTTGCAGCTCTTCAAAAGCCTTTGTTTCTTTTTGGTTGGAACTTTCCGCCTCCATCAGCTTTTGAGAGCTGATCTCTGCTTTATTTGCTGCTTTTTCTGCCTTTTTAGCTGTCTTTTCTGCTTGCTTTATGGCTTTTTGAACTTTCAATCTCTCTTTTTGAGCTTTTTTTCTTGCTTTTTCAGCCTTTTGCATGGCTTTCTCTTGTTTCCTCTTTGCCTGTTCTTCTTTTTTGGCAGCTTTCAGTTGTTTCTTTTTCGCTTTCTCCTGCTTTTTCAGCAGGTCGAGGTCTGCTTGCATTTTTTTGCTGTCTTTGCCGGAAGTATATTCGGTATTATCAGCTTTGTTTGCAAGATCTGCTGCATACACATTTGCGGTTCCTGTCAGTGCTGTTGCCAGAGCGAATCCTAATACTAATCTTTTCATTCTTGTTTTTTCTTTTTACGTTAATGCTGATCGCATTGAAAAAATATCGCGCAAAAATATTATGTTGTATGTATTTCGCAATGAAAGAGCAAAGATTTTTCAGATTTATTTTGTACAGCTTCGTGTTTTTTATAGAAAACTCACAAAAGCCGCTTGCTCAGGTAGCGAACCGGATACCAGACCGAGAGAAAACCTACCGCCAGCACAGTGATAAAGATCAGGGCTACATCCCACGCATGTACACTTACCGGATATGTATCTACAACGAAAGCACCCGTGCCTTCGCCCAATGAAATGAGACCGAATTTCTGTTGGATGAAGCAGAGAAGCAATCCCAATACGATGCCGGCAACAGCCCCGAAAGCAGTGATGAGCCTCCCTTCGAACAAGAAGATGCGCGCAATCAGTTTGTCGTCCGCTCCCAAGCTGCGCAGTGTCACCACATCGTCTTTCTTATCCAGAATCAGCATCGAGAGCGAACCGATGACGTTGAAGCAGGCGACGGCGAGGATGAAAGTAAGAAACAGGTAAGAAATCAGTTTTTCTATTTCCATGATACGGAACACATCGGCCTGTTGCTGATAACGGTTTTGCACCAGAAACTCCTCTCCCAGCATCTGTTCTATCTTTGCCTGTACGGTAGAGGTGTTTGCTTCCGGCTTCAACTTCAGCTCGATGGCGGAAACCTCTGTGGTGTAATCCAGCATGCGACGGAGAAACCCGAGCGAAGTCAATATGTACTTGCTGTCATACGGTTGCTGGTTGACCACAAAAATTGTTCCCGGCGAGTGGAGATAATCGCGATTGAACGAGGCGCCGGGATTTGCCATGTTCACCTTCGCGTTGCGTTTGGGCAGATATACTTGCAGAGGATCGACAAACTCCAGTCCCGTGCCCAGTGTGGATACCAGCTCTACACCCATGATTCCGTAATCCGCCACCGAGTCGTGAAGCATAAATTGTCCGGCTCCATACAGAATGCTGTCAATCGCCGTAAGCTGTTCGAAGTTGTCCTCCACTCCTTTCAGTACCACCATCGCCTGACGATCTTTGTACTGCACCATCGCGTTCTCTTCGAGCGTTTCTGTAAACACCTCCACTTCCGGAAGCGCGCAGACCGCCCTGATACGCTCTTCACTGCCATCGAATACTTTTCCTCGACGAGCGGTAATTTTCAGTTGCGGGTCGAAAGCCGTAAAGAATCCTGCCACCATATCCTGAAATCCGTTGAAGACGGACAACGTGCATACCAGTGCCAGCGTAGCCAAAGCTACGCCGCATACCGATACGCCCGAAATGATATTGATAGCATTGTGTTTCTTTTTCGAAAAGAGATACCGTCGGGCTATGTAGAAGGGGAGGTTCACTTCAGCAACGAATCGATCTTTTCAATATAATCCAACGAGTCGTCCACAAAGAATTTCAGTTCGGGGATGATGCGGAGTTGGTGGCGAACACGTGTGCCGAGTTCATAGCGTACCGACTTCACGTTGTCGTTCATGTTCTTCACCATCTCTTCCGCCTTTTCCGAAGGGAACACGCTGAGATACGCACGTGCGACACTCATGTCGGGGCTGATGCGCACGGCGCTCACCGATACCAATGTTCCGTGCATGGCTTTCGTCTGCAACAAAAACATTTCGCTCAACTCTTTTTGCAGCAAGCGGGCAATCTTATTTTGTCTGGTTGTTTCCATAAGTTTGTTTATAAATCGTTGTTTGGGTGTTTATATTTTATTTTCACTATCATTCACGGGCGTTTAGAGGAGAACTACCCGGCATCGCGGGTTTCTTCCGGATAATCGTCAGTCCGTCGCGCAGCGGGAGTATCACCTTTTCTACCCGTTGGTCTGCTGCTACAAAATCATTGAACGCCTTGATACCAATGGTCTGCATGTCGGTCGGGTGCGGCAGATCCAGCACATGCCCATCCCAGAGCGTGTTGTCTGCTATGATGTATCCTCCTTCCGAGAGATGAGCCAGCGTCATTTCGTAATACTTGATGTACTTTCGTTTGTCGCCGTCGATAAAGGCCAGATCGAAAGTCAGGTTCATACGAGGCACAAGCTCCAATGCATCTCCGATATGAAAACGGATTTTATCAGCAAACGGCGAACCTTCGAGCCACGGGCGTGTAAAGTCTTCCTGTTCGTCGTTTATCTCGAACGTATGCAGTATTCCACCCTCAGGCAATCCTTCGGCAAGGCAGAGGGCAGAGTATCCGCTATACGTTCCGATTTCCAATATCCGGCGGGGGCGAATCATCTCCACGAACATTTTCAGCATCCTTCCCTGCAGATGTCCGGACGCCATGCGCGGACGGAGCAGTTTCACATGCGTGTCGCGGTAAAGCGCCTTCAGGTACTCGCTCTCCGCATCGATGTGGTTTAAAATATATTCGTCGATAGATTCGGTTTCCTTCATATCGTTTTAAATGTCTTGATGACGATAAATAAAAAAACTGTTTGCCAGGTTAGAGGTAACGGTTCTTATTGGGCAACACGGTTCCTTCGGCATGTTTCAGAGCGTCTTCCACCACGTTTATTTCGAGGAACGAAGTCTGAGTGCCTGCCTTGCCGCTGCTCAGGTAGCCCACCATATCCGTCGGTTTCAGGCGTCCGTCTTTAAGGAGGCGGCGTAGCGCAGCGAAGTAATATTCCTGTCCGTTCGCCAGTTCAGGCATATAGATAGCCTCTACGCCATACGAGAGAGCCAGATGGCGCATCGTCTTCTCCTTGTAGCAGATGGCGAGCACCGGAAACTTTCCGCGGAAAGCTGCCAAGTTGCGTGCAGTGCGTCCGCTGAAACTGTCGGTGATGATAGCCCGTATTTTAAGTTTTGACGTAGCTTTCACAGCCTGCTTGGCAAGGAAAGCCGTCACGTCGTCACCGTGCTCGGGCAGAGGGATTCGGATATCGTTTTCCTGCATTTTGTCCTTTTCGGCTTGTGCCGCCACTTTGGTCATGGTCTTCACTGCCTCGAGCGGATATTTTCCGTAAGCCGTTTCGCCGCTCAGCATCAACGCGTCTGTGCGGTAGTAGATGGCATTGGCGATATCGGTTACCTCGGCGCGTGTGGGACGCGGGTTGTTAATCATCGTGTGAAGCATTTGCGTGGCAACGATCACCGGCTTTTTGGCAAGGATACATTTGCGGATGAGCAAACGCTGGATGCCCGGAATGCGTTCCTGCGGAACTTCGATGCCCAAGTCGCCACGGGCTACCATTACTCCATCGGCCACTTCGAGAATTTCGTCTATGTTGTCTACACCTTCTTGATTCTCGATCTTGGCGATGATGCGGATATCGCTGTTGTGTGCGTCGAGAATCTCCCGGATGTCAAGTACGTCCCGGCGATTGCGCACGAACGAGTGGGCGATGAAGTCGATGTCTTTCTCAATGGCGTACAAGATGTTGTTGCGGTCTTTCTCCGTAAGCGAAGGCAGATTGATGCGTACACCCGGCACGTTCACACTTTTGCGGCTGCCCAGTGTAGCTTCGTTCTTCACTTCACAAAGAAGGTGGTCGATACTTTTATCGATTACCTCTAATTCGAGGTCTCCGTCATCAATCAGAATCATTCCCCCCACATTCAGGTCGTTTACAAAATTCGGGTAAGAAACGGAAATACACTCGCGGGTGGTTTCCAGTTCCGGCCTTCCCACAATCTTCACCTTTTCACCTATGTTGTAGGCGATAGGTTCGGCGCATGCGGTTGTTCTCACTTCCGGACCTTTGGTATCCATCAGGATAGCAATCCGGTTGGACACTTGACGTACGTTTGCAATCAGGGTTTCGAATCCTTCGCGGCTTGCGTGTGCGGTATTCATCCGCACAACGTTCATTCCGGCTTCGAACAACCCCTTTATAAAATCTACATCGCAACGTCTGTCTGAGATAGACGCCACTATTTTTGTTTGTTTCAATAACATAATCTTTATACCTATTATTATATATTACATTTATCTTTTCTTCTTCGAGTAAAAGCCTTTACCGTATAACGAAGTTTGTCTTTTTACGCTTGCAGACAACCTATGTAAAAGCTTACTTCCGGCTTTTGAGATCGTTTGTAGACAGTAGCCTCCCAACAGATTGACAATGCGCTTCCAACGGGTAACCAAAGATTTTTCATCATATTTGGTACTAATGACTCGGCTGCAAAGGCTTCAAAAATATTTCAATAAAAGCTATTCCGATTGCTTCTGAAGCTCGCCGATTGATGTTTTCTCACCTTTGTCATACAGGCAAAAAGTTATTCCTTTCACCTCCAGAGATTTTATCTTTCTGTTATGCAGCTTGATAAACCTTTCCGCCTACTCCTGAAAATTACTTGCTTCTATTTCCTTTTTGGGCTATAAAACCGGGAAATTCATTCCGGCTATCTCCTGAATTTTTATACACCGATTCTAAAAGCTCCGTCTTTGTGCCGAAGAATCTCCGTTGCTACCCTTTGAATGCCTCCATCGCGAGGCGGTAAGAGTCCAGCCCGAATCCGCAAATCACTCCTTTGCAAGCGCAGGCAATCATCGAAATGTGTCGGAAAGGCTCACGGCTGTGCACATTGGATATATGCACTTCGATTACCGGTGACGTCACAGACCGGATGGCATCCTGCAAGGCGATGGAGGTGTGTGTATAAGCCCCTGCGTTCAGGATAATTCCGTCTGCTTCGAATCCGACCCGCTGAATGCAGTCTATCATCTCACCCTCGATGTTCGATTGAAAATAGTCGATTTCCACGTCAGCATACCTCTTACGAAGCTCTTTCAGGTAGTCTTCAAATGTAACGCTTCCGTAGACGGAAGGTTCACGCTTTCCCAACAGATTTATGTTTGGGCCGTTAATAATTTGTATCCTCATCGCGCAATCCTGTTTTTTTGATACCTTTGTATCGAAGAACAATATTTCAAGGTGCAAAGATAGTGCAAATGAAGCGGAGCAACAAATCTTGCCCATATGCAGCAAGGTACAGTCTGTCTTTGCGAGGCAAAGGTAAAAAAAAGAAATGGAAATCAATAAAAAAAAGAGAAATAAGGAACGACAAGCCTTGATAATCAGAAAGTATAGGGAGTATCTGAAATTAGAAAAAGGTTTGTCTCCCAACACACTGGAAGCTTATCTGACGGACTTGGACAAGCTCATGAGCTTTCTTACTTTGGAGGGTATTGATTTTCTAGAAGTATGCCTGGCAGATCTCCAGCGATTTGCCGCCGGATTGCACGATATCGGCATTCATGCCCGCTCTCAGGCACGTATCATATCGGGAGTCAAGTCTTTTTTCCGGTTTCTTCTTATGGCAGATTATCTGGAAGCTGATCCGAGCGAATTGCTGGAATCTCCCAGAATCGGATTTAAGTTGCCCGAAGTGCTATCGGTGGAGGAGATAGACGCCATTATCTCCGCCGTCGACCGTTCGAAACCGGAAGGACAGCGCAACAGGGCTATTCTGGAAACACTTTATAGTTGTGGGCTGCGTGTGTCGGAGCTTGTCAACCTCAAACTATCCGCCCTCTATCTCGACGAAGGGTTTATCAAGGTGGAGGGAAAAGGAAGCAAACAGCGGCTGGTTCCCATTTCGCCACGCGCCATACACGAACTCAGGCTCTATTTCTCCGACCGCAACGGCATTGAAGTAAAACCGGGATACGAAGATTTCGTCTTTGTGAGCCACCGGCGCGGAAAATCGCTTTCCAGAATCATGATTTTCCATCTGATCAAAGAGCTTGCCGTGCAGGCAAACATCACCAAGAACATCAGCCCTCATACATTCCGCCATTCTTTCGCCACACATCTGCTCGAAGGAGGAGCCAATCTGCGTGCCATCCAGTGTATGCTCGGCCATGAATCCATTGCGACAACGGAGATTTATACGCACATCGACCGTGAAATGCTTCGCAGCGAAATCATCGAACACCATCCGCGCAACATCAAGTACCGGAGAGAGCAAGTGAAATAAACAGGGCCGTTTTGTTCGCGACAAACACTTTCGTCGCTTTGCCTCAAACGTTCCCTTTTGCCTCAGGGAAAATATGCACCTGCGTAAAAATCGCATAGAGAAAGATAGAGCTCTTTTTAGGAAAATGCGAAAATCTTTTTGGGAATGAGGTTTTTAATCGCATGGAGGTCCGTCAGGAATATTATCACTTGTCATGCCACATCAGGAATGAAGCTTATCTTTTACCTGCATGAGATTGCCCTGCGAAAGGGTTAGCTTTCATTGCTCCGGCACGTATGCCTCCGGAATTCTTGTTAAGGTCCATATAACTATTCAGAATTGTGTCATATGGAAGTGCTTTTCGCAATTATTTTCTTGTCGCCTAACAACCGGTACAGGTATCGATACCGGCAAGTATCCTCATAGGGGCGGTTATTTCATGGATGAGAAAGTAAAGGCTTTTTTAGTAAACTCAGTACTTAAAATTTGGTAAAATCACAGAACCCACCTTACTTTTGCATCAAGAATTAATATCTTTGCCTTACTTTCTCCACAAAGCCGGGAGAAGCACACGAATAGACGAAAAACAATTATAAACCAATTAATTTATACCTAAAAATGACGAAGAAGTTGTACTTGCCCTTACTCATGGCAATGTTTGTTGCTCTGGTATCTTCCTGCAGCAAGAAAATGGGTGAATTGTCTGCCGATTATTTCACTGTTACTCCGCAAGTGCTGGAGGCGGTAGGCGGCAAAGTTCCTGCAACCATCAATGGTAAATTCCCTGAAAAGTATTTCAATAAGAAAGCGGTCGTAGAAGTAACTCCCGTATTGAAATGGAAAGGCGGCGAAGCCAAAGGTCAGCCTGTTATGTTCCAAGGCGAGAGGGTGGAAGGAAACAGCCGTACCATCTCTTATAAGATGGGCGGCAACTACACTTTGAAGACCTCGTTCGACTATGTGCCTGAAATGGCTAAGTCTGAGCTTTACCTTCAATTCAAAGCCAGAATCGGCGGTAAGGAGTTCGCTATTCCTGCCGTGAAAGTGGCCGACGGCGTAATCTCTACTTCCGAACTGGTAAACAATACATTGGGCAGCGCTAATCCCGCTTTGGGCGAAGATGCTTTCCAACGTATCATCAAAGAGAAACACGATGAAAACATCATGTTCCTTATCCAGCAAGCCAACATCCGTTCCAGCGAACTGAAAAAAGCCAAGGATTTCAATAAAGAAGTGTCTAATGTGCACGGGGCTGCCAATAAGAAAATCAGCAATATCGAAGTTTCGGCATACGCTTCTCCCGACGGTGGCGTGAGCCTGAACACGGCTTTGGCGGAAAACCGTGAAAGCAACACTGCTAAAATGCTGAGCAAAGACCTGAAGAAAGCTAAAATCGATGTTCCGGTAGACGCCAAATATACGGCGCAGGACTGGGAAGGATTCCGGGAGCTTGTTTCAAAATCCAATATTCAGGACAAAGAGTTGATTTTGCGTGTGCTGTCTATGTATAAAGATCCGGATCAGAGAGAACAGGAAATTAAGAACATCTCTTCCGTGTATAAAAATCTGGCTGAAGAAATTCTTCCCCAATTGCGCCGCTCTCGCTTGACGTTGAACTACGAAATCATCGGCAAGTCTGACGAAGAAATTGCCAAGCTGGCAGCTTCCAATCCCAAGTCGCTGACTGTTGAGGAGCTACTCTACGCAGCTACGCTGACCGACGAGAAAGCTAAAAAGGAAGCAATTTATACTCAGGCTACCAAGCAGTTCCCGGACGACTACCGTGCTTATAACAACCTTGGTAAACTTGCTTATCAAGAAGGCAAAATCGACAAGGCAGAATCTTTCCTGAAAAAAGCCGAAAGCCTCAATGCCGCTCCTGAGGTGAACATGAACTTAGGTTTGGTTTCGCTGGTGAAAGGTGACAAAAACGCTGCCGAAACTTACTTTGGCAAGGCTCCGGGCGCCAAAGAGCTGGGCGAATCGATGGGTAACCTGTACGTCGCTCAAGGTCAGTACGAGAGAGCCGTAAACTCATTCGGCGATGCTAAAACAAACAGCGCGGCATTGGCCCAAATCTTGGCAAAAGACTACAACAAAGCCAAAAACACACTGGCAAACGTAGAAAGCCCCGATGCTTACACAGACTATCTGATGGCTGTGTTAGGAGCAAGAACCAACAATATTTCCATGCTTACCGGCAGTCTGAAGAGCGCTATTGCCAAAGATCCTTCATTGGCTAAAAAAGCAGCTACCGACTTGGAGTTTGCCAGATACTTCACAAACTCCGCATTCATGAGCCTGGTTCGATGACATATTTGCTCTTCTGATTACGGAAAGAAAAAGAAGAGAATGAAATTTTATGAGGCTGTCCTCTTGAACTACACTCCAAAAGTTTAGTTGCCAAATTTTGGAGTGTAGTTCAAGAGGACAGCTTTTTTTATTTCACTCAAAAGTTTTAACGGGGAGTCTTGTCTATGAATACAGTAAACTTAAAAAAAAGACTATATTTGCAACGTTAAACTTTTAAGAATCAAAATGCAGAGAAGTACTGTAGATCAATTTCTGATTGAAAAAATAAACAAAGGAGATGAAAAAGCCTTTGAGGTCTTATACAACAGTTACTTTGTTTATCTTTGTACGTGTGCCAATTCTTATATTTTCAACTCTATCGAAGCGCAGGATATTGTGAACGAAACTTTTGTCAAGATATGGTCTAAGCGCGGCGAGTTGTCTTTCCCGATCCATGGTTATCTTACACGGGCAGTTCAGAACGGATGCTTAAACTATCTCCGTTCGCTTCATAGCCGGGAGAGAGTTTTCGACGAATATCGTGAAGCATTATTTGAATTTCAAGAAGAATACTGTGTTTCGGAATGCTCGCCTTTACAGGAAATCGAATTGGCGGATTTGGAGCGTCAAGTCCGTGATCTCATATCTTCTCTTCCGGACAAATGCAGATTTATTTTTGAGCAATATCTCTATGCTAATTTAACTCCTCAGGAAATAGCGGAGAAGAATAACATTTCGGTCAATACGGTCAGGGTGCATGTAAAAAATGCCATGGACAAGATAAAAGATAAAATGGGTGCACGAATAGGAATCTTATTATTATTTCTTTTCTAAGTGTCGAGACTGCATTGCTGATTAAGGAAATTATGCGGAATATTCAAAAACGATAAAATAAATCGGTTTCTGCCTAAATGTTTTGCCTGTTACTCGTGTATTATATAATAGGTAACTCTAAATCTATTATACGCCATGAGCGCTCCGGTAGATGAATTCGAACAAATAATGCTGGATTATCTGAAAGGCGATATCGATCCTCAAGATATGCAGAAACTGGTAACATTGTTGAAAGAAGATGAATCTTGCAGGGAAAAATATCGTGAATTGTCACGTGCCTACGCATTGGCGTCTTCGACTTGGTTTGCACAAAGAAAAAAACAGAACTTTGAGCAATTGCGTGATATACTGAACTTCCGTTCTTCCCGCAAACAAACTTTTTCACGCAGGCTAAGAGTATGGAGTGCGGTCGCTGTATGGGTGCTGCTTATCGGATGCGGCATTTTCTTATACGTATTCCGTTCCACAGACCCCGCTCCTACTCCGGTGTCTTATTGCCGAATAGAAGTACCCGAGGGTTCTACGTCCAAGCTATTGTTGCCCGATAGTACGGTGGTTTTTCTGAATGGAGGCACTGTTTTAAAGTACGATGCCGCTTTGCCATATAAACCCGACCGGAAGGTTTATCTATCGGGCGAAGCTTGTTTTAAAGTGGCTGAAAATAGAGAAAAACCTTTTATTGTCCATGCAGGCGAATTAAATGTAAAAGTACTTGGTACTACGTTTAACGTTACTTCTTATCCTGATGATCCCGAAATTAAAGTAAGTTTGGTAGAAGGTCATGTGAGTGTTTTTACCGATTCCGAAGCAAGCAAAAACATATTTCTTTTGCCTAACGAACAGGCTGTTTATAATAAGAAAGAGAAGCGATTGTCTATGAAAAAAACAGATGCAGCTTTGCAAACAGCTTGGACTACCGGTCGTCTGGTATTTATCAATGAAAAACTATCCGATATATTACAGGCTGTTGGGAAAAAACATAATATGCAGATACAAGTCCGGTCGCAGAAAGTGTATGACGAATATTTCTCTGGAAGCATAGACGCTCATTTGACCTTGGACGAAATCCTTTCTTTATTAGATGTAGATAATAAGTTCGTTTGCAAAAAAAGAGGAAAAACAATTACCATCACAGACAGATAATAAATGAGATAAAAAACAACTGAAAGCAATAAAACTTATAATATTGTTAACTAAAAATTCTAAGTATGAGAAAAAACTTCTGTAAAATTTGCAGAGGGCATTGCAGTCCTCTGTTCTGGATTATTTCATTGTTGCTATGGGGAAATATGGCTATGGCTGCATTGCCTGTACAACACTCTAAGTTTTCCATGCAAAAACGTTCTGTGTCTTTAAGCGTTGTTTTTCGGGAGATAGAGAAACAGACGGGTTATTCTTTTTTAGTTCGTAATAACGATGTCGATATTAATCAGAAGATTTCTATCGATGTAGAGAATAAGAGCGTGGAAGAAGTGCTTGAAATTTTGTTTGCGGGAAAGAATATCCGTTACGAAGTGGATAAGAAGCAAATTTCCGTTTATACTCCCCGGCAGGTGAAGCAAGGCACAATAACGGGGCAGGTACTCGATGTCTCAAAAGAGCCGATTATCGGAGCATCTGTCATAGTGGTGGGGTCGACCAATGGAACTATTACAGACTTTGACGGAAAGTTCGCTCTGGAGGTTACTTCATTTCCGGTGAAGTTACAGGTTAGCTATATCGGTTACAAAACTCAGGAGATAATGGTGAGCGATACAAAAGTCATTCAGGTAATCATGAGCGAAGATACCGAAACGCTGGAAGAGGTCGTGGTAGTGGGATACGGCTCGCAAAAGAAAGCCAATCTGACCGGTGCGGTCGCTTCTGTGAAAATGGATGAAGTGATGGCCAACCGCCCGTTGTCTAAAGCAGCCGACGCTTTGCAAGGGACAGTGTCGGGGTTGCTTATTTCCAGTAACGGCAATGCTCCCGAAAAAAGCAAATCTTTCCAGATCCGGGGTGCTTATTCGGTAGGTATTAAGAATGCCGACGGTTCTTATGGCGGAACCATCAAACCTCTGGTTCTGATTGATAACGTAGAAGGTGATTTGGATTTGATTAATCCGGAAGATATTGAGACCATTACCGTATTGAAAGATGCAGCTTCCGCCGCAATTTATGGCGCACGTGCCGCCGGCGGTGTTATTTTGGTTACTACCAAACGTCCCAAGGGGGCAACCACATTCCAATTAAATTATAACAATAACTTTGCTTTTGCCTCTGCTGTCAATTTGCCCGAACAAGCTCCTCTGACCGATTACTTGAAAGCGTATTCCCATGCAGCGGGTGATCAATTCTGGACCATCGGGGCTCCAAGCGTAAGTAAATGGTTAGGTTATTTGGAGCAATACCGCAGCAATCCTTCTTCAATAAAGGTCGAAGGCGATGGCTTGTATAAAGATGCGGATGGCGCTGTGTACTATCTGAATGAGAAAGATCTGGTGAAAAACATGCTTGAAACCAGCTTTCAGCAGACCCACAATATCTCTATGACGGGCGGTACGGATAAATTGCGCTATCGCTTGTCTGCAGGGTATATCAATCATGATGGCGTGCTTATCACAGATAAAGATAAGTATCGGCGTATGAATGTGAGCGGGTTTATTTCTACGGATATAACCGGATGGCTTACTCAGGAGGGTACATTTAGCTATGCGCATAGTAAGAATTTGGAGCCGAGGTCGCCTTTAGGGGCTGTTTATTCAACTCGTCTGGCTTCTTTCTATCCCGAAGGAAGTATGCCGAAAGGCATGTCGGATAAGGTTTCGGATGATTTGCCTTTTTTCACTCCCTCTAATCAAATCCGCTGGTCTAATCCGGCCAAGACCTTATATGATAATCCTCGTATCTTTTTGAAGTCTATTTTCAAGCCGTTTAAAGGATTCGAAGCTATATTCGAGTATACTTATGACAAGAATATATATGATTATCACTGGTATACAGGGAGTGTGGCTTATACCACCGTGCAGGGAGGGAGAGACGTTACGCCCACCAACGACTATCTGCAAAAGACAAAACGATATACCGATTATAACTCCATCAATCTTTATGGTTCGTATGATTTTCAGCTAAGCGACCATAAGTTCAAAATAATGGCAGGCTTTAACCAGGAATCGAGCTATAGCGAACTAATGGAGGCTCTTTCATACGGACAGGCAGTTATTGAAGTTCCTTCATTGGGTTCGGGAACTTCTACTTTGAGGGCTGTCGATCAATACAATGAATATTCTGTACGGGGTGGTTTCTTCCGGGTAAACTACAATTACATGGATAGATATTTGATGGAGGTAAACGGGCGTTACGACGGCTCTTCCAAATTCCCCAAAGATTCTCGCTTCGGGTTCTTCCCTTCCGTTTCGTTAGGGTGGAATGTAGCTCAGGAGAAATTTATGGAAAATATTCAAAGTTGGTTAGGAGCATTGAAAATACGTGCTTCTTACGGTATGATAGGAAATCAGAATGTACCGGCTTATTCGTTCATTCCGACCATGAGCGTAAACAATAAGTATAACGGATGGCTGGTTGATGGGAACCGTGTGACAGCGATTACCTCCATTCCTTCACTGGTAAGCAACAATTTTACTTGGGAAAAAGTAGGTACAGTAGACGTGGGGCTTGACTTCTCCATGTTCAACAATCGCTTTACCGGAACATTCGATTGGTATCAGCGCAATACGGATGGAATGCTCGCCCCGGGTATGCAGCTACCGGACGTAGTAGGCGCCGATGCTCCTTATCAGAATACGGCAGATATGCGTACACGCGGCTGGGAGCTGAGTTTGAACTACCGTGACCGGATTGGTAAAGTCGGTTACCGCATCGGTCTGAATATCTCGGACAATAAGTCGAAAATTACGAAATATGACAGTAATTCGTCTTATATCTTAAGTAGCCAGCGTAGAAATGCGCAAACAGGTGGAACCTATACTTTTTGGGACTTTTATGAAGGCAAGGACCTGGGTGAAATATGGGGATATGAGTTCGACGGCTTTTACAATATAGACGATTTCGTTGATACTTCATCGTGGAAGTTGAAAGACGGTGTTCCCAGTATCGACGGTTATAACCCTCGTCCGGGCGATGTTAAATTTAAAAACTTGATGGACGACGACAGGGGAACGAACCTGATTTCAAGTGGTGACAATACATTAAATAATCCGGGCGACCGTAAGGTTATCGGTAACACAACCCCGCGTTACCTTTACGGTATTAATTTAGGAGTCAACTATAAAGGTCTGGATTTGAATATATTCATGCAGGGAACGGGTAGGAGAGATGCATGGATTGCTAACAACTTGGTTTTTCCGATGTATTCGGACTATAAATTTATTCCTTTATATAAAGGCTTGGGGAATTATTGGCAACCGGTGGATGCCGCTAACGGCAATTACGCTCCTATGAATCCGAATGCGGAGTTTCCGCGTATCTATGGCAACTATGGGAACCAGGGTTCTAACTACCGCCCTTCTGACAAATATTTGTCAGAAGCTTCGTATTTCCGAATCAAGAATATGACTTTGGCATATACTTTCCCCAAAGTATGGACCTCGAAACTCTCCTTGTCTCAGTTGAAAGCATTCGTCAGTGTAGAAAACTTGGCTACATTCTCTTCTCTGCCTAAAGGCATAGATCCAGAGACTCTGAGATGGGATTATCCTGCTTTCCGTACCGTGTCATTCGGTTTTAATATCACATTGTAAACCTTAAATGAATAAGAATAATATGAAGAAACTATTTATAAGTATGGCGGTTTTTGCAGGAATGGTATGTGCCGGTTGCAACGACAGCTTCCTGGAAAAAACGCCCGTAACGGATTTGACGGAAAATAATGCGTTCAACTCGTACGATAACTTCAAGGCTTTCATGTGGCCTTGCTATGAAATGTTTACCAATAATACTATTCGTACTTCTTTCCAAAGTTATGCACAGAACGGCAGTTATAGAGGAGATATGGATGCGGGCTATCTGGAAAGAAAGCAGGAAAGCGGATACAATCAGTTTGCTTATCAAACGGTAGCCAGTGTTGCCAGTGGAAACGGTTGGGATTTTAAGTCATTTATCCGCCGCATCAATATCATGCTTTCTCATATCGACGATTCCAACATGAGCGATGCCCAAAAAGATCATTGGCGTGCTGTGGGATATTTCTTCCACTCCTATTGGTATATGGAGCTGATTGACCGCTTTGGGGCCGTACCTTGGATAGATCAGGTACTGAAAGAAGACTCACCTGAGGCTTATGGACCACGCATGAATAGAAAAGAAGTTGCCGACAAGGTTTTGGAACGCTTGAAATGGGCGGAAGAACATATCGGTGATTTCACCGCTGCGGATGGTGCCAATACCATCAATCGTAATTGTGTGCGAGCTGCCCTTTCCCGTTTTGCATTACGCGAAGGTACATGGAGAAAATACCATGAGCTGGGCGACCATGAAAAATATCTTCAGGAATGTGTGCGTGTTTCGGAACTGTTGATGGAGGCTTATCCTGCCTTGTATGAAGGAACAGACGGACAGCTGGCTGCCGGATATGGAGAAATGTGGATAAGCAGCGATTTAAGTGTCGTTCCCGGTGTCATTTTGTATAAGTCTTACGTGGAAAATACGAATGAGCATAGCATGGGGCATATTGAGCACACTTCTTCCCATCACGTGGAGATGAACCACAACACGGTTAATTTGTACCTAATGAAAAATGGGAAACCTATCAAGAATGTTTCATCGGGCTATCATGGGATGAAAGATATGTATGCCGAGTTCCGTGATCGCGATCCGCGTTTGTATCATACGGTGATGCCTCCGTATAAAGTAAAGCCGGGTAAGGGTGACTATCCTACGTGGTCGTATACAAGTAATCCTGCCGACAGGGAGTATATCGACATTATGGGGCCCAATGAGAGCTGCACCAATCCGGGCGTCGGTATGAAACGTTTGCCGGGACAAAACTGGGGAGCGTCTTTGGTTCCTGAGATTCCTCGCATCGGTACGGGCTCATTCGTCAGTTGCCGCTCGGGATACTATGTGTGGAAACATTGGAGCAACTGGGAAAGAAACTTCAATAATGGTGCAGTCAATACATCCGACAAACCTATTTTCAAGATAGAAGAGATACTGTTGAATGTTGCCGAAGCCAAGTTCGAGCTGGGTTCTTTCAATCAGGCTGTTGCTGATAAGACGATTAACAAATTGCGTGCGCGTGCGGGCGTGGCAAAGATGGTTGTGGCCGATATCAACGACAACTTCGACCCCGACCGAGCTAAATATTATCCGAAGAACAATGACCGGGGTGTTACGCTTGATCCTGTATTATGGGAAATTCGCCGTGAGCGTATCGTAGAGTTGATGGGCGAAGGATTCGGATTTTACGACGTGCGTCGCTGGCGGATGGCTCCATGGTTTCTGAATAGGGCGGCAACAGGCATTTGGATGAGCAAAGCCGAAGCAGCGAAGAAGAATATGACTTTGTACAATCCTTCTACCGGCTATTCGGATGGGACAAGCGGTTCCATGGCAGAAGGACATTTGTTCCTCTTTAACGATCCTTTGAAAGAAGGTAAGGGATGGTTGGAGAAATATTACTTATATCAGGTTCCCACTTCCGAGATACTGTTAAATCCGAAATTAGAACAAAATCCCGGTTGGTAAACAACCTTTGTAGTTGCATATAAAGACAAGGAAAGTAATGTTGCTTTTGCTTCAGGCGTCAAACTGCTTTCCTTGTCTTTTTTCTTCGCTTGTTGATTAGTAAGACTTTAAAAAAATCAAGGATATGAAATTTGAGAAATGGATGATAGGCTGTTCGCTTCTTTCTTATACCGGTTTACAAGCGCAACAAGCCGTATCGCATCCCAACATTATTTATATATTGATGGATGATTTGGGCTATGGCGATCTGCAATGCTACGGGCAACAGAAAATAGAAACGCCTCATATCGACCGGCTCAGGGAAGATGGAATGAAGTTCACGCAACATTATTCGGGATCGCCGGTGTCCGCTCCTTCGCGCTGTGTTCTTCTTACGGGATTGCATTCCGGGCATTCGCAGATACGGGGCAATGACGAGATGGCTTTCAGAGGTGCTGTCGGAGATTACGATTCGATGTACGTGCATAGAAATTTAGAAGGGCAGTTTCCCTTAAAAGCCGAAACCATGACGTTGGGAAGGATGTTGCAACAAGCTGGTTATGTGACCGGATGTTTTGGTAAATGGGGGTTAGGATATCCCGGCTCTGAGGGAACACCCGGAAAGCAGGGATTCGATCACTTCTTCGGATACAACTGTCAGCGTCAGGCACATACTTACTATCCTGCTTTTTTGTATGAGAATGAAAAGCGAATCTATCTGAGAAACCGTGTGATGAATCCGCACACGGAGAAGTTAGATGCTCATGCCGACCCGTATGATGCCGCCGGCTATGCCAAATATGTGCAACAGGAATACGCCAACGACCTTATTTTCGATCGTTTGATGCGCTTTGTCGATCAACACCGCTCTTCCCCCTTTTTCCTGATGTGGACTACTCCGCTTCCGCACGTCTCTCTGCAAGCTCCCGAACGGTGGGTGCAGCACTATGTGCAAAAGTTCGGTGACGAACCTCCTTACCTCGGAGAGAAGGGATATATGCCCTGTCGCTACCCCCGTGCCACTTATGCCGCCATGATCAGCTATTTCGACGAGCAGGTGGGCAAACTGGTAGAGAAACTCAAAGCTGAGGGATTGTATGAGAAAACGCTCATTGTTTTTACTTCTGACAATGGGCCGACCTTTAACGGAGGAACAGATTCGCCTTGGTTTAACAGCGGCGGACTGTTTCGCTCGGAATATGGTTGGGGAAAGGGCTCTCTACACGAAGGCGGCATTCGTGTGCCGGCGATATTTACGTGGGCAGGCAAAATTGCTGCCAATAGCGAATCAGATCATTTGTCGGGCTTTCAAGATGTGATGCCTACGCTGGCAGATATTGCCGGTATTCCCTCTCCCCGCACAGACGGTATCAGCTTCCTGCCGACTCTGTTGGGCAGAAGCGATAAGCAGGCGCAGCATCCATTCCTCTACTGGGAATTTCCCGAATGGGGTGGAGAGAAAGCCGTCCGCAGCGGAAAATGGAAAGCTTTGTGGAAAAACATTAAGAAGGGGAACAAACGGATAATGCTGTTCGATTTGGAGAACGACCTCAAAGAAGAGCACGATGTAGCCGATAAGTATCCCGACGTGGTGAGAGAGATGGAACGCTTGATGAGGCAGTCGAGCACGCTGCCTGAGAATAAACGGTTTAGAATGTAGGTGTTGTGATATTCCTATGTGCCGATTCATGATAAGAATATCATATCCTATTTTTAATTCGTTATGAATTCTTGTCCTCGTGAATAAATCAGTCTAAGTCTTTTATAGGCTATTTGTTTACTTTTTGTTCTTCTTATTCTTTTTTATTTGCAAAAAGCTGTACTTTCGCAACAGACAAATGTCGGTTCAACGGAAAGTTTGCTCTGCATGACTTACGCAGCGGAGCGTTGAAGTCTGCCGGAAGGCATTCTTCACAATATCTCAAGAATGGTTGGCGGTGCTTCCGGTTGTTGAACGGTTACTTTAATTCATAGGAAAGCAGCAATGAAAAAGAATGATATTTTAACCCTTATGCTTACTCTTTTGTGCCTGACGGGGTGTAATAAGAAAACGGACAAAGTGGTCATTACGGGAGAAATCGGCGGAATGGCAACGGATACGCTTTATCTGTACGGAGCGGACGAAGGATACGACCGGATAGATACCCTTTTCGTCGACGAAAAGGGCAAGTTCTCGCACGCTGTTCGTGTAGATACGCTTACTTCGGTTTATCTGCTTATAGGCAACAAGGTGGAATATCCGCTATATCTCGATAAAGGGGATAAAATCAGCATTAAAGGATATACTGCACGGCTCGATCTGCTCGAAGTGAGCGGCAATGCGGACAATGAAGCGTTGACCGCTTTCATGAAAGAGACGGCTGACGATACGGAGGCGGTAAAAAGAAAGAAGGCGGAGGAGTTTATCAAAAATCATCGCCATATGTTGGCAGGTATCTATCTGCTGGATCGCTTTCTGGTCGATGCCGATTCCGTAGATATAGAAAAGGTGAAAGGCCTGATGGAAACGATGCCCGGAAAATTGCAGGACACCCGTTACGTCGAATGGCTGAAAGAGAAGATAGCTCAAGCTGAGAAGGTGCAGGTCGACCGCTACGTTCCTTATTTCGACTTGCCTAACACGAAAGGGAAAAGAATCAACCGGCTTTCGGAAGCTTTCCGTGAAAAATACTTGTTGGTCAATTTCTGGGCTTCGTGGGCGGACAGCCTGTCTAACGAACGTCGCAATAGGGAGCTGCGCCAACTTTACCGGAAATACAAGAAGAACAAATACATCGGTATGCTGGGCGTTTCGCTCGATGTAGCTCCGGAGACATGGAAAGCAGCCGTGAAGAAAGACAGCCTCGAATGGGAACAGGTATGTGATGAGGGAGGCTTGAACTCGGAAGCAACTACTCCTTATGTGGTCGACGGGCTGCCCGCGAACGTACTTATCTCGCCCGAAGGAAGAGTGGTGGCTAAAAACATCTGGGGGGATGCGCTGCAACAGAAGCTGGAAGAATCGGCTGCCGAATTAGGGAAGAGAAAGAAGAAATAAATCTCAATAAACCGACCTGAGAAAGCCTGTGTATGTTTGTTTGAAAACACGAGGCGAAAGAAAGCCGCTGAACCATGATTCGGCAGAAAACGGCTTTTGCGAAGGTCTTAACAAGTAAACCTGAAAGACACTGTGTTAACCAAAGTTTTCGGAGCGGCCGTGCAAGGAATAGACGCCACGCTCATTACCATCGAAGTGAACAGCTCGCGCGGCTGTATGTTCTATCTCGTCGGTCTCCCCGACTCGGCGGTGAAGGAAAGCCACCAACGCATTATCTCCGCATTGCAAGTGAACGGCTATAAGATGCCCACCGCCAATATCGTCATCAACATGGCTCCTGCCGATATACGCAAGGAAGGTTCGGCTTACGACCTTCCGATCGCCATCGGCTTGTTGGGCGCCAATGAAATCATCTCTTCGGAACGGTTTTCACGCTATCTGCTCATGGGCGAATTGAGTCTCGACGGGAGCATACAGCCGTTGAAAGGAGCTTTGCCTATCGCCATCAAAGCGCGCGAAGCGGGATTCGAGGGGCTCATCGTTCCGCGCCAGAACGCCCGCGAAGCAGCAGTAGTGAACAAGCTGAAGGTGTACGGCGTAGAGAATATCAAAGAGGTAATCGAATTTTTCAACGGCGAACGCGAGTTGCATCAGACTGTGGTCAATACCCGAGAGGAGTTCTATGCCCGGCAAAGCTCCTTCGAATTCGATTTTGCCGACGTGAAAGGACAAGAGCATGTGAAGAGGGCGCTGGAGGTGGCTGCCGCCGGCGGTCATAACCTGATTATGGTAGGCGCTCCCGGAAGCGGAAAGTCGATGATGGCGAAGCGCCTGCCGTCCATTCTTCCTCCGCTTTCTTTGGGCGAGAGCTTGGAGACCACCAAAATCCACTCTGTGGCAGGGAAGCTTGGCGGAGGTTCGTCGCTCATCTCCCAACGCCCGTTTCGCGATCCACATCACACCATCTCGCAAGTGGCTATGGTGGGCGGAGGCAGCTTCCCCCAACCCGGCGAAATCAGCTTGGCGCACAACGGAGTACTCTTTCTCGACGAGTTGCCCGAATTCAGCCGCACTGTGCTCGAAGTGCTGCGTCAGCCGCTCGAAGATCGCCGCATCACCATCTCACGCGTGAAAAGTACGATCGATTATCCTGCCGGCTTTATGCTTGTCGCCTCCATGAATCCCTGCCCCTGCGGCTATTACAACCATCCTGCAAAAGAGTGTGTATGCAGTCCCGGACAGGTGCAGAAGTATCTGAACAAGATTTCCGGCCCGTTACTCGACCGTATCGACATACAAATCGAGATAGTTCCCGTGCCTTTCGAAAAGATTTCCGACCGGCGGCAGGCAGAGCCGAGCGTAGCCATCCGCGAGCGGGTGATCAAAGCCCGGCAGATGCAGGAAAAACGTTATGCTTCGCACCCGGGCATCTACTGCAATGCGCAGATGAACAGCCGACTGCTTGCAGCGTATGCACGTCCCGATGAGAAAGGGCTGGCGCTGTTGAGAAACGCCATGAACAGGCTCAACCTTTCTGCCCGCGCTTACGACCGCATCCTGAAGGTATCCCGCACCATTGCCGACCTGGAAGGAGCGGAACAGGTACTCTCCTCCCATTTGGCAGAAGCCATCGGATATCGGAATCTCGACCGCGAAAATTGGGCAGGGTGACTCATGCAATTGTGTGTCATTCGGCAACTGTATTTTGTCGTTTCGGTATGTATATATACTCATGGGTGGTGACTATATAGTCGTCCCTTAAAAACTATATTTCAGCGTGAAGTTTGTAAAAGCGAACTTCACACTGATTTTTTTTATAAGCCACAAAAGAACTCTCATCGCT
>NZ_JACIDI010000008.1 GCF_014196225.1 Bacteroides pyogenes
GAGCGTGTGGAGCAGGTGACACTGTGCGTCTACCGTCCGGACGGGAGCATAGAACAGACCCTGACAATCTCCAAAGGCGAACTCATGAAGTTTCAGGGGACGGAACTCTACCTTCCCCAAGGGGAGTACACGGTGGTTTGCTGGGCGAATGCATCGGCAGAAAACAGCAAGCTCGGAGGGTTTCAAACTGGAGAAACCATTGCCGACCTGTTCCTTGAACATCCGAAAGCCGCAACTTCACAAGAGATCCCTACGCTCGACAGGCTGCTGTTCGCCACGGCAGACCTGAGTGTGAACGAGCGGAACGCAGGTGTGGAGACCGAAGTCAAGTTCAGCACCAAGACCATTCGCGTGAGCGTGCAGCTGAAAGGGATAAGCCTGCAACCTCAATTAAAGATGGGCGGTCTGGCATCCGCACTGCGTCCGATGAAAGATGATGACACGGGAAAATGGAAAGTGCTTCCGGTGGAGCAGGGAAAGACATATGTTCCGTCGGTGGAATACGACGGGACGAAGAAAGAGGCCGTAGCCGTGATAGACGTGCCGAGATTCGGAGCGGACACGCCCGCTCTGATAGAACTCAAAGACAACGCGGGAAACCACATCGTGCCGCCCATCTCGATAGCAGACCTTATCAGGAAGTACAACATACAGATAGGGGATGAAAACGAAATCGTGATTCCCATCGAGATTACATTTACCAACGGGCACGCGAAGATTACGATTAAAGACTGGGAAAACCAAAACGTAAAACCAGGAGGAGTCTGAAAGCCCGGAGTACGTTCTGAACGAAACATAGGTTGCCATACAACCGAATAACAATATTGCATATGATGAAAACAGATTTGATAAAGCGGATCGCGAAGCAAATGGCAAGCAATGTCATCCTCTACACGACTGTGTTGCTGCTCGCCGTAGCTTGTCGGAACGACGAGCCTGTTCCCTCTCCCGCACTGAATCCGCCGACAGGGCAAGACAAAGCGCAGGTGACCATTGCCATACATATACCCGGCATGCGCACACCCGGGACACGGGCAGTAAACGACGAAACCCTCGGATTTCCCATATCCGTACTCGCTTTCAAGGTGGAAGGGGGACAGGAGAAACTCAAATTCATGAAAGTATTTCAGACCCAGTCCGATTCGGGAGCACCTGATGTAAACACAGGGAGTAACCCGTTTGCCATGCACCTCAGAGGAATCGACGAAGGCGACTACAATCGTCTGTGCATACTCACCTCCACCGACGTCACGGGAAAACTGACGGCGGGAACCTCCACTTTCGACAATCTGAAACAATTGGATATTACCGGCGGAATGGACCCGGCGACGGGACAATACGTGAAAAACGAAATACCTATGTACGGAGAGCTGAAGCTCGCTACCCAGAACGGCATCTCCATCAAAGCAGGCGTACCCAAGGTCTTTACTGAAGAAGTCAAATTCCTGCGGGCGATGGCGAGAATAGAGGTCAAGAAACAACACGGTCCCGGAACCGTCGACGCAGTATTGGAAAAAGTATATTTCTGCCGTTCGGTGAAAAACGGACGTATATATGGCGATAAGGACAATTACACCACTACGCTGAATCTTCCGGGTTCGCTTGAAGCAAACATTACCCCGGTGGACTGCGGAAGTATCTCGCCTGCCAACATGACTGTCGAACAAAATCTTTCTACCCCTATATACGCATACGAGCAACCGGCTTCCGGCACGATAGGCACAGACGGGGCGCGAATTATCGTCAAGATAACCGGATTTCATAGTGGCTTCTACCCCATCGATTTCATCGACGACGGCACGCACGGAAAGCCGAAAGGAACGCCCATTCCCATTCGCCGCAACCATAAATATCTGTTCAACATCACGGCGGTGAATGCTCCCGGATATGCCACATTGCAAGAGGCGTTGCAAAGCAAGGAAATATTTACCAATGAAAACGGTATTACGGCAACGCTACTGACTGTAGACGAAAGCATGAAAAACATTATATTCAACAGTGGATATTACCTAACAATATCCGAAGATAAAATAACGGAATGGACTGACTCCCCGCTGACCAGACAAATAACAGTGCAAACAGACGTTCCCAGCGGATTTAGCATCGCTTGCTACAACCAAGATGGCAGCCCGATAACAGATAGTTGGCTTACCTCAAGTTCCGCCGGAGGAGGCGCGAACGCCCCGCAACAATTCACGATCTCCTTGAACGGAAATTACCGTGGCAGAACAGGCTATCTGGAAATATCCGCCGGACGGTTGGAAGCCCGTGTGAAAGTCATACTGAATCCCATTCCGCTGATGTATGTAGCGGAACATGGCTTGGTGGGGGGTTACACCGGAGCCGGAGGTTATGCCGTCATATCTACAAATGATGCGGAGAACTCTCCTGCACAGAAAGAACCCGAGGTACGGTGGGCTACCAGCCATAACAACGACCAGAACGGTTGTTACCCTTGCTATTTGACCAATGGGTCTTATCATTCCATTGTCAACCCGAATAGGAAGAACCTTTTTGCCGACCATCCTTTCTTGGCCGGTTACCACATGCCCGCTGCAGAAGAAATAAACGGGATTTTTTCCAACTTGAACTTCCAATTGAGTTCGGGACTTAATTCAGTTGACGGTGTCATGCCTGTCAGATACGGTAATATTTCAAAGACATATTATTGTGAAATAAAATCGGACGGCGGACCGATAGCATATGGCTTACATCTGCAATCTGCCGCCGGAGGACTCGGGACTGATTACCCCGGAGCACCGGATGACTCGGAACGTTGCGCCTACCGCTACGAGGCAGTAGGAACCCCAGGTAACAACAATAACTATTTCCACCTGAAAGTATCCAGCGTATGGGTAGGTGACGACTATTCGGTAGATATCGATGCGGTTGCCAATGAGAGTTTCTGGAATGCGCGTAGAACTCATACGGTTACTCGCATATTCCCTAATCCGGGACAAATAGCGAATTATAACGATCCTGTTTATCACCAAGGAAGTCTCCTACATAGAGGTAGTCTCAGGTTCTATTACTGGATTGCGACACCTCCATTGGCAGATACGAATTATGAATCCGGGAATCTGTCGCATCTCCCGGGGAATACCAACCGAAATGCGATGCAAGGAATGGCGGTACGCCCTTTCCTTAACCCTTGAATGAAGACATGTACGATAAGCAATAATTAACCGGACCTTGTTCTTAAACGAACGACGTAATCCGACAGTAGACAGAGGCAATATTCTGACAAATAAATTATGAAGACAAGAGATTTTATCATAAACATGCTTTTCGCTTGCTGCGCAATGGGAACCGTTGCATGCAGCGACGAAGCCGAACAAACGCCCGTACCCGACCGGGAAGCGACCATCTACCTGAATTTCAAGACAGCCGCCACCGAGCCCCATTCCGGCATACGGGCTTTGCAGCAAGCCGGTACACCGGCAACGGAACTTTGGATGGACGCGGGCACAGCGGACAGTGCTCCCACCGAAGGAAAAATGACTGCCGGAACTACGCGTGCGCCGATGACCCGCGCCGTGAACGAGGACGGCATACAGACCGTAGACCTGCTCGCATTCAAAACCGGAAGCAACCCCAACGACATAAAGCAGGGTACGTTTTTCTATCGCGTACGGGGCGAGTACGACCCCGCAAACCGCTCGGTGAAAGTACGCCTGATAAGCGACCCCCACGCCCAGACGCTTGTGCTCGTAGCCAACGCCCGCGACAAAGTAGACCGGCTCGCAGCCGCATTGGGCGAAGCCAAAGAGGATGTGATGAAGCGCCTCCTTGTGAGCGCTACGGCAGACGGACAACCCGACCTGAGCAGCGGGTACATGCCCATGTGGGGCGAACTGCCCAACCAGACGATAGACCCGAACTACGGCAACGGCACTTCGGCAACCGCGCCGAAGACGACCGTAACAATGATACGCCCCGTGGCAAAGGTGACGCTGAAATGCTCCGATGCACCCGGAAAGTCCTTCTTCGGGAAATTCGAAGAATTACGCCTGTACAATTATCGCAGTAAGGGACGCATCTCACCCGACAACTGCACAGCGCCCAATGCGCCGGGAATGACGGTGAACACGCCTACCGTGCCCGACAATGCGACAGTGGCGCAAGGCACATATAAAGAACTGCACAGTTTCGGTAATCCGGCTATCCTCGCAGGGCAAGAGAAAAGTTTTTATCTTTTCGAGGCGGACAATCACGCCAAGGCAGGCGAATCGGGGATGAAAGCCACCTGCCTCATCGTTCATGTCAAATTCAACAGCGCCACACCGGAAGGACAAGCTTTGGAAGCCAGTATCTCTCCACACTTCGGATATTACCGTATCGACTTCAGGGATTATGCTACAGACCAGTTTTTCGACCTGCTGCGCAACCACCACTACGTCATTGAAACTCAGAGCGTGGACAGTCCTCCGGCAGCAACGCCCGAAGACGCGCTCAATGGACAACATACCCTCAAATGCCGCATCGTTCCATGGAACCAAGTGCAGGAAGAGGTGAAAGTGCCGGGCAACAAACGGCTGACGGTGGATAAGAGAGAAGTGTATATCCCTTTCTCTGCGGCCACTACAGGACGCCCGCTTACCATCACCACCGAAAACACGGGAGGGTGGACGACAGCCGATGTCCCGGCATGGTGTACGCTGTCGAATACGCAAACAACGACAGACGGCACTGTTGTCTTGAACATAAAAGCCACGAACAAACTATACGCCAGAGGAAGCTTCAAACTCAAAGCCGGAGCGGCGGAAATGGAAATAAAAGTAAAGGTGGGCAAACTGCCACCCGAATATATGAGCGAATATAACCTTGCAGGAGGTTCTGCATACGGTTATATACCAGGAACCGGAGCCACTGCCGCACAAACCGACGGGCCGTTGCGTTGGGCCAATGACAACCAATTCGGCGCAAGCGGCTACTATAACTGGTATGTATGCACAGGAACAACGGATGCCACCCACAACCCGAATGGGCTGAAACTCTTCGAAGACCCCTTGCTGAAAGACAAATACCACCTGCCTTCGGCCGAAGAATGGGGAGGAATTCTGCCCCCGCATGGTTTTATTGCATGGAACAGTTATACAGAACTTACCATAAACGAAAGACTACGGCATGAGAAAATAAACATCGGAGGGCAAAAGCATACATACAAAAGCGAATATAAGCTCCTTTCACCATGGAAAATGTCAGCGCTTCGTTTTCAAAAAGGAGTGCAAGGAGCCAATGCCGAATATCCCCTCGCACCGGACAACTCAATGGTTTGCGCTTATTTCTACGAGCTAAAAAGTGTTAACTATCCCGGTGGATCATCAGGAAACGCCGTAAATATAAGAATCGTATATCTGGGCGGAGATGCCGCTATACCGACTATCAACCAGTTGACCGCCGCTTGGTGGCAAACGCAAGCACAGACCCCGGGCAGAGTATTCAACTATACGATAGAGCGCTCAGGATATTTATCTCCACTTTCCAGCAATCCTTCTTCAGGTATTCCGGGGGGCACTATACCCGGATCGGTTAGCCAGCTAAATACCGCATTTAATTTCTGGACATCTTCGCCTCCTCCGCCCGGCACCTCTCAGGCTTGGAGGTACGGATACACGGCTTTTGAGAATGGACACGCCATAGGTGAGGCCCATCAGCCTAAATACAGAGGCTACAGCGTACGCCCGTTCCATAACTATGACGAATAGCGTCGCCGTAATCCGCAGAACAGCAATCGCCGTTCTGCGGATTACGGCACGAAGGCATGGGCATTTCGAGCGGCAATTTGTTGAGATCTTTAACAATGATGATGAAATAAAAGTCAGCAGTGTAGGTGACACTGTTTTTGGGCAAGGCACGGGATGCGGCATCAGGCTCCCAACCAAGCCGGACGGAGCGATTGGTTAAAATATGTACATTCCCGACGGACGAAATTCTCCACGGAAATGAGTCGAACGCCCCTACCCCGGCCCGGAAACAGAACAGAAGAGACGGGGAATTGGGCAGGAAAAGAGTAGGTGGAAAAGACGGCGCGGCATCGAATTGTGAAAAAGCCGACACTGCGAAAACCACGGCCCGTTACTGAGGGTACCACGGCCTCTTACCGAAAGTAACACAGTCCGTCACTGAGGGTTCACGGTCTCTTACCGAGAGTAACACGGCCGCCACCGAGGGGACACGGTCCGTCACTGAGAGTAACACGGTCCGTCACTGAGGGTATCACGGTCCGTCACTAAGGATACCACAGTCCGTCACCGTGCTCCACCCCCTCAGGAAGCCCTTACAGGAGGGGTATCCGCCGAGCCCGTGATAAGGGGCGGAAATACACCGAAGACGACGAAAGCGGGAGCCGCACAAGCATGAAGCGCGAAAGCCCGGAGAGGCGGGAAAAAGGAATACACCTTTCTTCGGAAACTCCGGAAAAACAACGCGCAAGAGCATGAAAGAACAAATCTTTATTAACAAACTTAAATATTATC
This sequence comes from Bacteroides pyogenes, assembly GCF_014196225.1. Taxonomy (GTDB): domain Bacteria; phylum Bacteroidota; class Bacteroidia; order Bacteroidales; family Bacteroidaceae; genus Bacteroides; species Bacteroides pyogenes_A. The sequence continues at coordinate 6,480 of NZ_JACIDI010000008.1, forward strand.
ATTATGGCATTTTTTAAGAAAGTGAAACAGAAAATCAACGGCAAGTGGTATCCACGCGCCGTGACGGTGGGCAAACCGGTAACAACGGACCAAGTGGCCGACCGATTGTCGCAAATCTCCACCGTGAGCCGTGCCGACACGTTCGCCGTGCTCAAGGATTTGGGTAGAGTACTTGCAGACTACATGGCACAAGGGCGCACCGTGAAACTCGAAGGTGTGGGCACGTTCTACTACACGGCGAACGCCTCGGGCAAGGGTGCAGACACCGCGGAGGAGGTGTCGGCCAAGCAAATCACGGGCGTACGCGTACGCTTCATCCCCGAATCGACCCGCACCACAGGCAATAAAATAGCTACCCGCTCGCTTGTCTCCAACGAAGTGTTCTGGGAAGAATGGGGTGGAACAACCTCACAGCCGGGAGGCGTGCAAAACAATCCCGGAGATGGCGGAACTCCCTCGCCGGGAGGAGGTTCCGGCGGACACGGCGAGGCTCCCGACCCGGCAGGATAAAGATGACGGAATATTCATAAATCTTTCATTCATAAAATATCTTTTTTGTTCAAAACTCCCTGATCCGCCCCGGCTTTCGGGCAGAAGGGAAAGGAAATAAGGGAGTTTTTTACAATGTAAAACGAAACTTTAAACTTCTATGAACAAACGACACATCTGCCTCGCATTGCTCCTACTCGCTGTTCTCGGCAGCTGCCGGAACGAAAAGAAGGAAAAATCCGAAACAGAAAACCGCTACATACGCCTGCTGCAAGCCACTGCGGCATACAACCCTTTGCTGCTGGCACAAGAACAGTCGTTCGTCACCGATTCGCTTTCTGCCGACAGTCTGATGGCGTTCGTTTATGCACAGGACTACCTCTGTACATGGGCAGACTCTTACGCCGATACCGGAAGTTCCTCGCTGTGCACGGCTGCCAAGCGCATGGCCCGACGACTGCTGGAAGAGGGCAAGGAGGAAGAACTGAAAGTATTTTTCCGGGAGATTGCTGCACACGTCTTCAAACAAGGGTTGCAGCGTGCTGCGGCGTGCATTGCCGCCGCAGCCGAAGGGCTTGATGTGCCATCCACCGATCCCGGCGAAATAGCCCACCGCCTGCTCACCGCCTTAATGCTTAAAGACAGTCCTGCTCCACCGTTGACCCGGAGTTCGCCCCACGTGTCGCGCGGAAAAACTCTTCTGATATTCTATGAGAGTGATTGTGGCAATTGCGAGCGCACCCTCCGTGAAATCTGCTCAGCATACGGCACGCTCAAAGGGGAAGGAATACGCGTAGTATCCATCGGAGCGAACACGGACGAAAGAATGTTCGCCCGCAGGGCCGCCTCACTGCCGTGGGCAGAAAAGTGGAATGCTCCCGAGGGGTTTTACAGCCCTGACTTCATTGCATACGGTGTGGCCGCTACTCCCACACTCTACATCATAGGAAAGGACGGAAACGTGACAGGCTCTTTCCGGACATGGGAGCAGGCCAAAAAGGGCTTGTGCGGAAATTAAACCGTAACATGCAAAACCGCAATGACAAGTTGAAAAAACAGAAAAATCAAAATTAACAATCAAAACCATGAATTTACTTTTAAACCATGACGGGGACATACGGACGGAATTATCGATGCTGTATGCCAAACTCCAGATATATTACCTCATGCAAATATACCTGTGGCGCAAACATGATATAGAAAGGGCAAAGATATTCAAGGCACGACTGAAACAACTGCAAGATTCCGAAATAGAAGACAAGCAGCAGGATGTGAGCACGCGGACGCTATGCACGGTTTATATGCGTATGAGAGAAAGTTACGTGCATGAATTAGCTATGGTCGACAGAGTTCTGGAAGAGCATCCGGCATTGTTTCTTATGGAAAACGAGCAAATTATGGAGATACTTGAAAAAGAAACAGAGGATTACGCATCGAAAGGGGAATGTGATATTTAATTTTTGCAGCAACGACAGAAAGTTCCTTAATCACTTCTTAATCAGAAGTTATGATCCATTGTGCTACAATTTGACTTTATGCTGTGAAGCTTTTCAATAAATATTATGCAAATAGCCATTTGCGGCATCGGTCACTTTGTCAATCGTCTTCAAAAGGCTTGCAGTCACTTTTTTCACCTCATTCGAATACTCAGAACCACGCATACCCTCCAGCCATGTGAGAGCGGAGAGGGAGTCGGAAGCATTGATGACCGTAAACAGAGGAAGAAGCTTATGTGCCATATCTGCTATTTCATCTACATTTTTACGTTCCAATGCTTCTTTCATCCGCGCGGCATTCTTACCGGTTTCCTCAATAAAAGTCCGGATAATGGCCCGGGCAGCCTCCGGATCGTCTTCGGAAAACGCTGTCAGAGCAGAAAAGCAAAGCGAAGATGAAGAGTTCTGCGGTATATCAGAGGGCATATATCCGGTATTCTTCGTTATCCGGCGGATACCGACAGCTGACATCAGCTCTGCGACAGTGAAGGGTTTGTGCAGGCATCCCGCAAAACCGTGCTCACGCAGAATAGCTTCATCCATTTCACTCCGGGCCGTAACAGCAATAACAGGAATACTCCGGGCCTGAGGCGTATTCGATGTTCTGAGCAGGCGAAGCAGATCAAGCCCGTTGATAGCAGGCATTTGTATGTCGGTCAGCAAGAGGTCGAAAGTAAAATCCCGCAGTTGACACATCAGCTCGTCGAGTTGCTGGCAGCAAACTGCAATAATGCCTTGCTGCCGAAGCATGGCGGCCGTCAGCTCAAGCTGAATCTTGTCGTCATCTATCAATAAGACACGAAATTCTTCCGCAGGATTTGCCTGTTCCGCATCTTCATCCTTAGCCGGTGAAGTCTCGGTTTCTTTACGGCGGTTATTGTTATAAGCACTTTTCCCGACCGGATATAAAGGCAAAATAACCGTGAAACGGCTTCCTTCGCCCAATGCGCTATCGACACTGATTTTTCCTTCGAGCAGAGTCACCAGCTTATGAACGATCGAGAGTCCCAGCCCGAACCCCTCCGCTCCTTGAGCACCGGGCAAACGCGTGAATTCCTGAAAAATTCGTTCGCAATCTTCCACCGCTATTCCCTTGCCTGTGTCGGTTATTTCAATTGTCAACAACGATCTTTCGTAAGCGGCAGTCAAAGTAACGCTTCCTTCTTCCGTAAACTTCACGGCATTCGACAACAAATTATTTATAATCTGGCGCAATCGTAGCGGATCGCTCACATATCTCTCCGAAAGCTCGGGCGCAATGATACATTTCAGGACCAGGCCTTTTTCATCCGTTACCGGCCTGAAACTCACTGCTATCTCTTCGAACAGTTGTGCCGGAGTGAACGAAATACGGTTCACTTCCGCCTTATTCAAATCGAGCCGGTGGAAGTCGAGCAAATCGGTTACCAGTTTCAATAGATGATCTGACGAACTTTTCATGTTATCGAGATAAAAGCGCTGCCGTTCGTCTTTCGTCAAGCGGGAAAGGAGTTCGGTATATCCGATAATGGAGCTTAGGGGAGCTTTAAAATCATGCGTGATGGTCAACATCAGTTTTTCACGGGCAGCCAATAAAGCCTCCGCTCGTTTGTTTGCCTCTTCCAACTGTTTGCGGTATCGGTTTTTTCTCGTTATATCACGCATGACCAACATGAGGAATATGGCCGAAAGCAACACGCCGCCAACGGCTATGCCTCCTATGATGTGAGAAGAGCGTTTTCTGACAGACTGATAAAGTTCCGCTTCTTGCCTGGCTCGTTGCAGAATGTCTACTTCATACCCTTTAATCAAGCTATCCATCCGGTTGGTCAACAATTCGTTCATGCGCTGATACGCCGCACTGTTACGCCGGATGCTTGTCTTTGTCCTGATTCGTTTCCGGCGGGTAGCCATACGTATTTTGTGTTGAAGAGAATCGGTCGTGGCAATCGGTTCAAGAATAGTATCCGTAGCAAATTCAAGAGAAGTATTGACCAGTAGGGCAGTATCCTTTTTCGAAGGAACAAACACTTCGCCCAAACGTTTGAAAAAACCTTTTTTCTTGAGTTTCGTCACCAATGTATCCCGCTTGGTGATCACACGGTTTTGTACACGATGCCGCGTAATCACGGAATCTTGCTCCGAGATGATTTCTTCCACCTCCGAAGCAGACAGCAAACTATCATTCGCTTCATTCAGCACACGCAGCATCTCAATGGTATTCCGGTCTTTCTCGTGCAAAAGCAAGAGTATGCTGTCTGTTTTCAAATCCTGCAAATTATCTGCCGAAGACAAATTCTCCATTTCACGATAAACAAATATCAAAGAAAAAATAAGCATGGCGAGAAGCAAGGAATAGCCAACGGCTATTTTCAGTTTTGTAGAACGAAAAGAAGACATAAGTTGATTTTTTAAGTGTCAATCATCGAAGTACGCAACTTGATTTGCTGCCGAAAGCGCAACCAGAGCATTATGCCGGCACTGGTCAATCCAAAAGGGAATGCCATCCAGATACCAATTATCCCCCACTCTAATGTGAAACCACAGAAGTATCCGACAGGAAGAGAGATAAGGAAGTAGGCGATGAAGGCGATGAGCATCATCGGTTTCACATCCGAAATTCCACGCAAAGCATTGGCAAAGGTTATTTGCAATCCATCGCCAAACTGATAGACCAGAAAAGGAAGCACCAATGATGTAACCATTCCTGCCACTTGGGTGCTGTCGGTAAACCAGCCTCCCAAGTAATTACGACAAAGAAAAACAATCAAAGAAAGGGTTACCCCCAATGCCATCATCAAGTGAAAGCCGGCATAGACCGAACGGCGTACATTCAGCATATCTTCCTGTCCCTTAAAGTTACTGACTCTTACCGCAACAGCAGCTCCCATGCCGTAATACATCATAAAGGTAAACTGAGAAATGGTAAGCATGATTTGATGGGAAGCCAAAGCGATGGTGCCCAACCAACCGATCATTACGGCACTCAGGCTGAAAGATGCGGCTTCCATGCCCATTTGAAATCCTATGGGCCATCCGAGCGCATTTAAACGGCGAAGCACAGAGCGGGACCATCCCAAACGAAAAAAGCCGATTTTATAACGAAGGAAACGAGGGCTTCGGACAAAAACGGCAACAAATACCACCACCATCATAATGCGCGAAAACAAAGTACTGATTCCAGCTCCCAGCAGTCCTAACTCCGGAAAACCGAGTTTCCCATAGATTAATAGATAATTACCGATAATGTTCAGTACATTTCCTCCCAACAATATCCACATGGCGGTTTTTGTATCCGTTATTCCATCGGTAAATTGTTTGAATCCATTGAACAGCATCACAAACACCAACGACGCCAAAAGCACAAGATAATAGGGCTTTATCAATGGAATCAATTCTTCAGGTTGGCCAAGGTTCTCTACATTCAGCCAAAGCACTCCCATAATCACAGTGAGCAATACGGCTATCAGGAAATTGGCCAACAGGCTGCAACGCAATGCCTGTCCCGCAGGCGGGAACTGACGGGTTCCATACAGTTCACCGACAATAGGCGTAAGCCCATACGAAAATCCGACGCTGAATATAATGACTAAATTGAAAACATTATTGACAAAGGAAGCAGCTCCTAATTCTTCCGTACTATGATGCCCGATCATCAATGTATCGGCAAATCCGAGGATAATTACCCCAACTTGCCCGATGACGATCGGTAATCCAAGAAAGAACAACGCTTTATAATGGGACTTATATGTTTTATAAATATTTTTCATTTTTCTCTTTTTCTTCAATTATGATGTAAGTTCCATTCGTTGCAATCTCCGTCGAGACATTACTTTTTCAGGACAGAATTAACAGCTTCCTCAATGTAACCATATTCTTAAACAAACACAGTGCTGCTAACTAGCAGTTTTACAGTATGAGGGCTTTAAATTATGGCGGCTCTTCATATGTTTTTCAGGAAATCGGACAGTTCAATTTATAATACTGTCACTTTCAATATCTTCACATCTTCTTCCGGGCGATCGCTTCGGTCGGTCTTCACATTTTGTATCTTTTCTACGATTTCCATCCCCTCCACTACTTCTCCGAACACAGTGTATTCACCATCTAAATGAGGCGTACCGCCTACTGTCGTATAAGCTTTTATCTGTTCCGGCGTGAAATGGAAATCCGGTTCTTTCCCAGCCTCTTTCCGCGCCTCTTCAAACAGTTTTTCCTGAAGTTCATAAAGCCCGTCTTCATCATTCGCTTTCCGCATTTTATAAATTTCCTTCATGTGCTTCTGCGCCAACGCATTGAAAATAATATTCACACGGTTTTCATTCTTCCGGTTTTCCATATTCAATAGTGTAGAGTCATTGAATACTTTTCCTGTCACGATGTAAAACTGACAACCGGAAGACTCCTTCTTCGGATTGACATTATCACCTTGGCGGGCGGCAGACAAGGCCCCTTTCTTATGAAAGAACTGCGGATACGCAAATTCTGCCGGGATCGTATATCCCACATCGCCGCTCCCTAACATTTTTCCTTTAGGGGCATTCTTAGAATCGGGATCTCCCGCCTGAACCATGAAGTCTTTGATGACACGGTGAAACAAAGTTCCTTCATAGACTCCTTGCTTTGCCAACTTTATAAAATTATCACGATGTTTTGGTGTCTCGTCGTACAACTCAACTTTAATATCTCCTAAACTCGTTTCAATCTTTACCAACGTCCGGCTATCCATATTTCCTTCTTTTTTTATCCTGTTTTTACAACCGATGAGGCTGCTAAACAATACAATTAATACTAACAACGACGTATTTTTCATAACACTTTTGTTTTATTTAAGTCTGCAAAGATACTATTTTCACATGGAATCTCTTATCTTTGCGCCTTAAAAGAGGCAAAAAGGTCGCAAAATGAAATCGATATTAATTGTTGAAGATGATATTACTTTTGGGATGATGCTGAAAACCTGGTTAAGCAAGAAGGGGTTTGAAGTATCGTCTGTAAGCACGGTTTCACGTGCTCAAAAACAGATTGAGGAAAAAACGGTCGACTTAATTTTATCCGATTTGCGCCTGCCCGATCAGGAAGGTATCGATCTCTTGAAATGGATGAACAAACAACAAACCCGGATACCTTTAATTATAATGACCGGCTATGCCGACATACAGTCGGCCGTGCAAGCCATCAAACTGGGTGCGGGCGATTACATAGCAAAACCGGTGAATCCGGAGGAGTTGTTGAAAAAAATATCGGAAGTGCTGAAAGAAGGAAGCAGCTCCACCTCATCTTCCAAGCATAAGACAAGTGTTGCAACAAAGTCGGAATCTGAAGCTGACGAAAAACATCAAAGCTCTTTTCTCGAAGGAGAGAGCGATGCGGCCAAGCAGCTTTATGGATACGTAGATCTGGTAGCTCCGACCAATATGTCGGTTCTCATCAATGGTTCCAGCGGAACAGGAAAAGAATATGTAGCACATCGCATCCATCAACTAAGCAAACGCAGCGATCAAGCTTTCATCGCAGTCGACTGCGGTGCAATTCCCAAAGAGCTTGCGGCATCCGAATTTTTCGGGCATGTAAAAGGTTCTTTTACCGGAGCCTTAACAGACAAAACGGGAGCTTTTGTTGCAGCTAACGGCGGTACCATCTTTTTAGATGAGATAGGCAATCTCAGCTACGAAGTGCAAGTGCAACTACTTCGTGCCCTGCAAGAGAGAAAAATCCGACCGGTAGGATCAACTCAGGAAGTCAATGTAGATATCCGCCTTATATCCGCCACTAATGAAAACTTGGAACAAGCCATAGAAAAAGGCAGTTTCCGGGAAGACCTCTATCATCGTATCAATGAGTTTACATTGCAAATTCCGGATTTAAAAGACCGAAGCGAAGATATACTCCTTTTTGCCAACTTCTTCCTTGATCAAGCAAACAAAGAATTGAACAAGCAACTCATCGGGTTCGATTCCAAATCATCTCAAGCCTTGCTCAACTATCATTGGCCGGGAAACTTGCGTCAAATGAAAAACCTTGTAAAACGGGCAACCCTATTGGCTCAAGAGAAAATTATCACTATTGAAGATTTGGGAGCGGAAATTTTAGAAACTCCTCCCACCACCTATGAGAGTAGCATGGCTTTGCACAATGAAGAAATGGAAAAAGAGCAGATCCTGGAAGCGCTTCGTCAAACAGGAAATAATAAAAGCAAAGCCGCCCGGTTACTGAATATAGATAGGAAAACATTATATAATAAATTAAAGCTATACGACATTCGGCTATAAACAAAAAAGTGTGGAATAATTCTACAATCCAATCCACACATTCCACACATTATCAACATCCTCTCACACTTCCACAAGTGCACATTTATTTAAAGATCAAAACATTATGCCTTATTTATCAGTTTGGCACAAGCTTTGATGTTTTTTAAGTACGAATAATGACTGATTATCAGACATAAAAAATATAGAAACAACCGATTCCTTAACTTGAAACGAGAGAGAGTTGAATTTTATTTTATTGAAGAAAATCATTTAAGCAAACAGTGATGAAAAAAATTGTCTTAGTAGTAGCAATGTTTATGTTTGTTTGTAGTGGTTCATTCTTGGTGAAGGCTCAGAACTCTGCAAAAGCTGTGATAGCCCCGGCAGATGTTACACTAGCCGTTGTAGTCAATGACACAATATCTCCTGACACGATTGTCAAAGATACGACTGCCAGAGATACAACAGCAGTACCTGAGCCCACCAGGGAGGAGCCTGATACTGAACCGACAGAACAGCCTGCCGAATAACAGTAAGCACACTACAAAAAGCCATCCCTACTTGTCTATTCCGGGGATGGCTTTTTTATACTACTCAAACTCTTTCCACAAAACACTATCCGGCAAGGGAGCCTCAACCTCGATAAGTTTTTTCGAAACAGGATGCACGAATAATATTTTTCGGGCATGCAAACAAATACTTCCATCCGGATTCGACCGTTGGGCCCCGTATTTTAAATCCCCTTTAATTGGACAACCTATTTTAGACAACTGGCAACGAATCTGATGATGCCGTCCGGTTTTTAAATCTACTTCAAGCAGATTATAGTTCTTCGAACGCCCAATCAGGCGATAACACAAAACGGCCTTTTTCCCATCGGGCACTTCCTTATCGTAAGCATAACTTTTGTTCTGCTTCTCATTACGCACTAAAAAGTGAGCTAATTCACCTTCCAGCTCATTCGGAACATTTTTTACAATAGCCCAATAAGTCTTTTTTACCTCGCCCGTACGAAACATTTCATTCAAGCGAGTCAGTGCTTTGCCTGTTTTGGCAAAAACAACAAGACCGCTCACCGGGCGGTCCAATCTATGAGTAACACCGAGAAAAACATTTCCGGGTTTCTGATACTTCTCTTTCAAATACTGTTTTACTGTTTCCGAAAGCGGGGTATCTCCGGTTTTATCTCCTTGGACAATCTCAGAAGCGGTCTTGTTAACTATAATAATATGATTATCTTCGTATATAACAGTCATCCTGCACGCTACATGTTCATACCACCGTCTACCTGAATTACTTGGCCTGACACGTATGAAGACATATCAGAAGCAAGGAAAGTAGCGATATTCGCCACATCTTCAGGGGTTCCGCCACGGCGCAAAGGTATTTTTTTAGCCCACTCTGCTCTTACTTCTTCTGAAAGAGCTGCCGTCATATCCGTCAGAATGAATCCGGGAGCAATGGCATTTGCACGGATGCCGCGAGAACCCAACTCCTGAGCTATAGATTTGGCCAAAGCAATCATGCCGGCTTTGGAAGCGGCATAGTTAGCCTGTCCGGCATTGCCATGAACACCTACCACAGAAGCCATATTGATAATGCTGCCCGATTTTTGCCGCATCATCACGGGTGTACAAGCGTGAATAAAGTTGAACGCAGACTTCAGATTTACATTGATTACCATATCCCACTGTTGTTCGCTCATACGCATCATCAGTCCATCGCGAGTAATACCGGCATTGTTCACCAGAATATCGATACGTCCGAAATCTTTTTGAATCTCTCCTACAACTTTCGCCGTATCTTCAAAATTAGCTGCATTCGAAGCATATCCTTTTGCTTTCACACCCATTGCTTCCAGCTCTTTGGCTGTCTTCTCAGCATTCTCATCGATAAGAAGGTCGGTAAATGCAATATTTGCTCCTTCGGAAGCAAATTTCAAAGCGATTGCCTTACCAATACCACGAGCGGCGCCGGTAACAATAGCTGTTTTTCCATCTAATAATCCCATACTATAAAAACTATTTAATTAAAATTCGGTTCTACGCAATGCGCCAAATACAATGTTGACCACATATTTCTTTCTTGTATCTTCATCCAAATGAGCACCTATTTGCCCGCGAATATAAGGAACCTCAATTCCTTTCACACAGTAGTGCACCAAATCGGAAATCATTTCAATATCATCAATCTGAAAAACTCCTTTAGCTTGCCCTTCTAAAAGAACTGCCTTAAAAAGCAGTTTTTCTTTTGCATCGAATTTCTTACGAACTTTTTCTACTTTCCATATATCACGGAAAAAGTCAGCGCGCAACGTACCGTTCCGATAAACAACCTCTTTTACCGCATCCAAGCGGGTATATATCATCTCCAGAATCTTTTGATCCGGCGAAATGTCTTTTCCCGCCACCCGCTTCATCATATCCGACAAGATATCGAGTTCGGACTCGACAACAGCCAAATAAATCTCATCCTTGCTTTTAAAATAAGTATATAGCGTTCTCCTACCTTTTTTAGAAGCAAGAGCGATATCATTCATTGTCGTATTCTCTACCCCCATCTTTGCAAAAAGCTGGCGGGCGACATCGACTAATTTGGCTTTTGTTTTGGACACGGTCATAGGTTACAATTGCACAATGCTAAATATTTTGAGCAAAAGTAATTCTTTTCTTTAGATCACACAAGAAAACAGACGGAATCTTTAATACTCGCGCATGCGAATAACGTTCAGGAAAAGATCAGGAAAAAGAGTTTAGCATTCTTCTCTACATCCACATCTGGCAGAACATACAGAATATATTAAAATATTCAATAACGGGGTCCGCAATAGGCGATGAGCCTAGTACAATCGAGTCAGTAATAAATCTCAGAACCTTAGCTTTATCGGGTTCCTGAGAAATAATGAAAGTTTGCCTTTTTCTTTAAAACGATTATTCGTCTGTCGCTTGTGTTTTATTCGTCTGCCGAATGAGAGACGAATAAAACACAAACGACGGACGAATGCAACACGAATGGGAGACGCATAAACTTTACTATAAAACCGGTAAAGCATTGCAGTGAAATGAACAACATATTGCTTACACATTCTAATTGTTTTAAATTCAGTAATTAGATACAATGACTTTTCAGAAATAGAAAGCGATTTTTATATATCAAAAGCGAAGCATCAAAACAGGAGCCAGGAGTACTCAATCACTTTTTTTTGAAAATAATATGGAAATAGTTTGCATATTCAAAAATAAGCAGTACCTTTGCACCCGTTAAACATCGCGGAGTGGAGCAGTTGGTAGCTCGTTGGGCTCATAACCCAAAGGTCGTCTGTTCGAGTCAGGCCTCCGCAACTAAAAAAAGTTGAGGATGATAATATTGGTTTTCAATATTTCATCCTCAACTTTTTTTTAGGGAAAGACTAATAGATTTTGAATAGTGTAGAGATTATATCAAATCGGAAAGAATAAAAAAAATCGAAAGCTTGGTTATACAAAAAAAGAGTGACCATTTGCGGACACTCTTCTCACTTCTCAAATAAGTTATTTTCGAGCCTCTTGTCGGATTCGAACCAACGACCCCGAGATTACAAATCACGTGCTCTGGCCAACTGAGCTAAAGAGGCGGGTGGGTAAGCTGACTATATCGCGCCGCTACAACCAACTACCTTTGCTGCGATCAAGCCCTGGAGGATTCGAAGGGAGCTGGCCGTATAGGACTTACCCGTTTTGCGGTTGCAAAGGTAGACATTTTTATTTAACTTGCAATACCTTTCGCCTTTTTTCTATCGTCCCAAAGCTAATCAACTACTTTTCAAGTAACTAAACAACAGAAAAATTTCTCGCAAAACACTTAATGCAAACCTATCAATTTTAAAATAAGCATAATTTTTCTCATCAACCGATATTATTCTTATCTTTGCATTCTATTCAAATAATTAAAGATGACAGAGAACAGAAGCTATTTACAAAAATATGCCATGCATTTCGGCACCCATATGGGGGTATATTGGATACTGAAGTTTATCTTATTCCCTTTAGGATTCCATATCCCTTTCCTCTCTCTCTTATTCATTGTATTGACTCTGGCTGTACCGTTTATCGGCTATCATTACGCTAAAACTTATCGAGATAAAATATGTGGAGGAGTGATTTCTTTCACCCATGCTCTTCTCTTTAGTTTATTTATGTATATGTTCGCTTCATTGCTTGTTGCAGTAGCCCATTACGTTTATTTGGAATTCATTGATCATGGATTCATTGTCAATTCCTATACTCAGTTATGGGAGGAATTGGTGATAAAAACACCCGCTTTAGCAGAACATAAAGAAATCGTGGAAGAAACAATTAATGCAGTAAGTTTGCTCACTCCTATCAATATCACCATGCAACTTTTATCCGGCAATCTCTTTTGGGGCGGCATATTAGCCATTCCCACCGGATTGATGGTCATGAAAAAAAAACAATCGGGGAATACGGAATTGCCGCGCTTTTAATTCTCTTGCAATTCACGTTTTCTAAAATAAATGCAATAAACAGTAATTGGCCCAATGAATATATCAGTTGTAATCCCATTATTCAATGAAGAAGAATCACTACCCGAACTATATGCTTGGATAGAGCGGGTAATGAATACCAATGGCTTTTCATTCGAAGTAATCTTTGTAAACGATGGAAGCACAGACCATTCGTGGGAAGTGATAGAACAACTCAAAGCAAACTCTAATCACATAAAGGGAGTTAAATTTCGTCGCAACTACGGCAAATCACCTGCTTTGTTCTGTGGATTTGAGGAAGCGAAAGGCGATGTCGTAATCACAATGGATGCCGACTTGCAAGACAGTCCGGACGAAATACCCGAGCTATATCGCATGATTGTTGAAGATGGTTTCGATTTGGTGTCGGGATGGAAACAAAAAAGATATGATCCGTTGTCGAAAACACTGCCTACCAGACTTTTCAATGCTACGGCACGCAAAGTATCAGGAATAAAAAACCTGCACGACTTTAACTGCGGTTTGAAAGCTTACCGGAATGAAGTGGTGAAAAACATCGAAGTGTATGGCGAAATGCACCGTTACATTCCCTATTTGGCAAAGAATGCCGGATTCAAGAAGATTGGCGAGAAAGTAGTACATCATCAGGCACGAAAATACGGAACGACTAAATTCGGGCTAAATCGCTTTGTCAACGGATATCTCGATTTGCTTTCTCTTTGGTTTCTTTCGAGATTCGGAATCAAGCCGATGCACTTTTTCGGCTTATTAGGTTCACTTATGTTTATCATCGGCATGATTTCAGTCATCGTCGTAGGCGGCAGTAAACTATATGCCATGTACAAAGGACTTTCTTACCGACTGGTAACCGACTCTCCTTATTTCTATCTGTCGCTTACAGCCATGATTATTGGAACTCAGCTGTTTCTTGCCGGATTCTTGGGCGAATTAATTTCACGCAATTCCCCGGAACGAAACAAATATCAAATAGAAAAGATAATTTAAGATTTACCCGTAGAGGTAAGAAGATTATGGAGTATAACTTAGTAACTGGTAGATTGTAATTATTATGAAGAACTTAACTTATCTACTTCTGTGTTTGCTCATCCTCACAGACATTATGATTGTCAACAGCTCGTGCTCGGATGAGAATGATTGTTCACTGACCGGACGCCCGATGATGTACTGTGCACTATACACCATCGACCCTGAGACACAAAAGGTTCTGAAGGACACACTCGAACAACTCACTGTTACCGCTTTGGGAACCGATGAAGTGATTATCAACCAGGAAAAGAATGTACACAAATTACAGCTTCCTTTACGATATACCGGTAACACTACGGTATTTGTTTTTCATTACGATCCTGCACAACCCTCTCTCTATACAGATACATTGTATATCACCCAACAAAACACTCCCTACTTTCAGTCGATGGAATGCGGCTATATGATGAAACAAAGCATTCTTACTGCCCAAATAACAAATGGAAAACAAGCCGACCAACCGGAGAAAATGGAGTCAGTGGAAATAAAAAACAAAGAAGCTAACACCAATGAGATACAGAATTTGCAGATTTTCTATAAGTACCGCGATCGTACCGAGACTAATTAGTTTTCTGATCATCTTATGGATAGGCCTTCCGGCGACCGGACAACAACGTTACCAGAATCCGACGCCTAAAAGAGACCAAAAGAATAAGAAAAAAGAAGTTGCAGCAGTCGATACCATTCCGTTATATAACGGTATATATATGGGTGTCGACTTGTATGGCATGGGTGCAAAACTTTTAGGGAGCGACTTTATCAGCTCCGAAATCAACGTAAACATCAATCTTAAAAACAAGTTTATCCCTGCTTTTGAGTTTGGTATGGGAGCCACAGACACATGGAACGAAACGGGAATACATTACAAGAATAAACCATCGCCTTTCTTCCGCATAGGTATAGACTACAACACAATGGCGAAGAAAGCAGACAAAAGCAGCTTTCTTTACGCAGGATTCCGTTATGCTTTCAGTTCTTTTAAATACGATGTATCAAGCATGCCCGTCGATGATCCGATTTGGGGAGACGAACTTCCGAATCCCGCACTTGAAGATGAGATCTGGGGCGGAAGCGCTCCTTTCGACTATCAGGGGATGAAGGGATCTATGCAATGGTTGGAATTCGTATTGGGAGTAAACGTTCGCATATACAGGAACTTTCACATGGGTTGGACTCTCCGGATGAAATACAAAACAACAGTTTCTTTCGAAGAAAACGGCAACCCATGGTACATACCCGGTTATGGCAAATACAAATCGAACAATATGGGAATAACATATTCTCTTATCTATAAACTGCCTTTTTAAAAAAACAATGAGAGGATTGGAAATATGGCTGCTTGCAATAGGCTTGGCGATGGATTGTTTCGCTGTATCTATTGCAAACGGAATTCTGTTGAAACATATCCGATGGAAACCGATGTTGGTTACGGCTTTTTCATTCGGGCTGTTTCAAGCCGTCATGCCTTTCATCGGCTGGATGTGCGCCCGAACATTCAGCCACTTGATAGAAAGCATAGATCATTGGATCGCATTTATTATCCTCGTATTTCTCGGAGGAAGAATGATTTACGAATCTTTCAAAAACGAAGAATGCCGATATGAATTCAACCCTATGAGCTTAAAACTCGTATTTACCATGGCTGTAGCAACCAGTATAGATGCTTTGGCAGTCGGTATTTCGTTTGCCTTTTTAGGAATTCGCGATTACAAGGCAATCGTCCATCCTACCCTTATTATCGGCTTTGTTTCATTCACAATGTCCCTTATCGGAGCGTCTTTTGGCATTCTATGCCGAAATGGATATGCCCGAAAAATAAAAGCAGAGCTATGTGGCGGGATTATTCTTATCCTTATCGGAATGAAAATATTAATCGAGCACTTATATTTACAATCATAAAGAATATCTTCTAAATAATAAAAAATAACAGGTATGAAAAGTAAGAAAAGTTTTTTTTGGTTGACTTTCCTGATTTTAGCAAGTATATGGATATTAGTTAGAAAAAACCGTGAAGCAGATTACAAAAGCATCACCGGGCTTATATTCGGCACTGTATACAATATTACCTACCAAGACCGAAACGAACTCAAGCCGGAGATTGAAGCTGAATTGAAACGGTTCGATCAATCGCTCTCGACTTTTAACGACAGCTCAATCATCAGCCGAATCAACCGTAACGAGGACGTTGTAGCAGACAGCCTTTTCTTGAATTGCTTCAACCGTTCTCTTGAAATCTCGCGCGAGACCGAAGGGGCTTTCGATATCACGGTAGCGCCCTTGGTCAATGCATGGGGATTCGGATTCAAAAAAGGGAATTTTCCGGATTCATGCACGATAGATAGTTTACTACAAATCACCGGCTTCCGGAAAGTAGAGCAGAGAGAAGGGAAAATCATCAAGCAAGATCCCCGAGTGATGCTTGATTGCAGTGCTATAGCCAAAGGATATGCAGTAGATGTAATAGCAGATTTCCTCAACAGGAAAGGCATAAAAAATTTCATTGTAGATATTGGCGGGGAGGTTGTGGTGAAAGGCGACAACCCGAAAAACGGATTATGGAGAGTAGGTATCAACAAACCGATAGACGACTCTTTATCAGTGAAACAAGATATCCAAACAATTCTGGAATTGACAGATCACGGCATGGCTACATCAGGCAATTACCGCAACTATTATTACAAAGACCAGAAGAAATACGCCCATACTATCGACCCACGGAACGGCAATCCGGTACAGCATAGTCTGTTATCTTCAACCGTAGTTGCCAAAGACTGCATGACGGCCGATGCGCTTGCTACCGCTTTCATGGTAATGGGACTAGAGAAAGCTATTGCTTTCTGCCAGACTCACCCAACAATTGAAGCCTATTTTATCTATAGCGACGAGAATGGCGAATTTAAAACTTATCTTACTGAAGGAATGAAAAAATTTGTATCCCCTGCTAAATAATATGCCAGTAGGACTGTCTACAAAGTGAAGTGCACCCTAAAAGTTTTTATCTAACTTTTAAGGTGCATTTCACTACGACCATAGTTCCATTTTCTTTTTATGACACTATGAGATTGAATTAAAAAGCAGTACTTGAGTTCACAATCCACTTCAAAATATCATGAAGTTCTCGAAGTATATTCGGATGCTTTTCCGCCAAATTCCTTTCTTCATGAATATCATTGCTCAGATTATAAAGTTGTGGAGCGTTTAAATAACCGGTTTCAATCTTCGGCCCCCATGAAATCATTTTCGGCCCGTCACTCGGCTCTATGTACTTCCAATCTTTTGTGCGCACGGACAATGTACGATTAGCAGCTTGTTCGATCACCCAAGAACGCCCTATCCTATCTTTTCCCATCCAAGCGTCCAAATAATCCCTGCTATCGGGAGCCGCTCCTTTCGGAAGTTTGGCACCAATCAAACTCCCCAACGAAGAGAACCAATCAATTTGCGAGACCAATGCATCCGAAACATGCGCTTCTTTCATGACTTTAGGCCAGCTTGCAATGGCTGGAATACGAGTTCCGGCCTCAAACGCACTGTATTTGCCTCCACGTAAAGGTCCGGCGGGTTTATGTCCTTTCAACAACTCTTCAGAACGATCGGCATATCCGTCGTCCGTGACCGGCCCGTTGTCGCTGGAAAGGATAATGAGCGTATTCTCAGTCAGCCCCAATCTATCCAAAACATCCATGATTTGACCTACACTCCAATCGAACTGAATGATAGCATCGCCGCGAAGCCCCATAGGGTTCTTTCCCCGAAAGCGTTCGTGCGGGAAACGTGGCACATGCACATCGTTTGTAGCAAAGTACATGAAAAAAGGTTTATCTTTGTTTTGTTCAATAAACGAAACTGCATGCGATGTGATAGAATCGGCAATGTCTTCATCCTTCCACAAAGCTTTTCCACCACCTTTCATATAACCAATCCGGCCGATACCATTTACAATGGCCATATCATGCCCATGGCTCGACTTCAGGTTAAATAACAATTCAGGATGATCTTTTGCCAAAGGCTCTCCATCGAAAGGTCGTTTATAACTAACCTCAATCGGAGCCTCCGGATCATAATTCGCTACTTTCCCATTTTCGATAAAGACACAAGGCACACGATCGGCGGTAGCTGCCATAATGTAGGAATAATCAAACCCCAAATCTCCCAATGCCGCAGCCAGCGGTGCATTCCAATCCTGTTCTCCCGTTTTATCCCCCAGTCCCAAATGCCATTTCCCGATAGCTGCTGTAACATATCCAGCATTCTTGAACATATCTGCCATTGTATAACGCTCAGGGCGTATGATCAAACCTGCATTTCCGGCAGCCACATCTGTTCCGGGTTGTCTCCAGGCATACTCGCCCGTAAGCATGGAGTATCGTGAAGGAGTGCTTGTTGCAGCTGTAGCATAGGCGTTTGTAAACCGAACTCCCATGTTTGCCAAACGATTCACATTCGGCGTTTGTACATTCTTTGCGCCGTAACACTCCAAGTCACCATAACCCAAGTCATCCGCATAAATAAAGATAACATTCGGTAATCCACGTTCGCCATTTGATGATGTTAAACCGCAGGCTGCACTCTGAGCGTGGGCAGAGACACTTACCAAAGGAGGAATGGCTGTGAACAAAAAAAGCTTTTTCATATGTTATTTTCAATTTTGAGAATAGGCAAAAGCTAAAGAAAGCGCATTCCGATGCATATATGCATAAAAAGCTCAGTGAGCCCCCTTCAGCTTTCAACCGGTACAACTCTTATTTTCTTAATTTCGGGTTAATGTTCTGTTCTGACTGAGGAATAGGCCAAACGTAATCAACAGGATTACGAAAAGCCCGTTTACCAACATACCAACGGCAATGTCCCGCGGGATCTACCTCTTTGGTGGAAGTGGCATATAACTTCGACTTGGGATAAGGAGCTCCCCAAATCTTTTGGGACAATACCTCATGGGCGATTTCCCATCTTAACAAATCCCAATAGCGAATACCCTCCATTGCCAATTCCACACGCCGTTCGTTCCGTACCATCTCACGCAGTCTATTATTACTTGTCTCTGTAATTGGTGGCATATGCACAGAAGCACGCCCTCTTACTTTATTGATAGTAGCATCAAGTATCTTTTGATCTATTGTTTCGCCACTTTCGAGCACACATTCTAAATAACCGAGAAGAACTTCTGCATAACGAATTACAGGAAAGAAACCATTAGCATCTTGTAAACTTTTCATTGACGAAGCTTCGTCTATATATTTTCTCATTAAAAAACCGGTACGGGAAGCTTCACTCGAATAATCCAACCGTTCTTTTTTTGCCGCCTCATAATCCGGGCTAATTTTATATTCGGTACCTTTGAACATGCTTCCATTATAATAAACAGTATAATCTAGCCGCGGATCACGATTCTCTCCCAGTTTATCCGGATTGTATCTGGAATCAGCATAACTAAACGGAGATCCATCCAGAAATTCATAAGCTTCATATAATCCGGCACTGGGATTAATTAAGCTCCATCCTCCATCCTTAGCCGGAAAAGCATGTTGAGCGAGTCCCGTGCCAAAAAAGCTTTCCATAAATTGAATATAAAAAATATTTTCTTTATTAGCGCTTCCTTTAGAGTAATAAAACAAGCTTTTATAATCGGGATTGATATCATTATCACCTAACTCTATAATCTCTCCAAAAGCTTGCGCTCCTCTTGCCCAATCTTTTTGCAACATACAAGTACGCCCTAAAAAAGCCAAGGCAGCTTGCTTGCAAGCACGTCCGGATTCACTACTTCTGATTTCAGAAAAACGAGGTAAGTTGAGAGCTGCTTCAGAAAACTCCAAAGCGCACCATTTTAAAATATATGCTTGCAAAGCTTTATCTACACTATTTGCTTCCTCGCCCGTCAGCACAGTTGTAACTAATGGCACGTCTTTAAAATAGCTTGCTAAATAAAAATATTGAGTGGCACGTAAAAAACGAGCCTCTGCCACCATTCTCGCTTTTTTAGGAGAATCTGACCACTTTTGTATCCCATCCAAAAAACGATTACAATAACCGATACGCGCATAAGATACGGTCCAATATCTTTTAATAAAGTTGTTATCCGCAGTTAAGTTGCCGCTGGAAATTTTGAAGAAAGGGTTATTCTCACCTCTCCTGTCAAAAGCATTATCCGAGAGGTGTTCCATTAATATCATACCATGATAAGACCACCAGTCTGAAGGGTTATACTCTACTTTATCCGCCATGCTCCCTCGATACAAAGTGGTCAAAGCCAAATCGGCATTCGACTCATTATCCCAAAATGTTTTCTCTGGCAAATTGGCTAAAGGATAGCGTTCCAGATCACATGCTTGAAAGAATACTGCCACAAGTATCTGTATAAATAAATAATGTATCTTTTTCATCATCGTTAAAATTTTAAAGTTAAGCCAAAAGAATACGTTGATAAGATCGGATAATAATCTCCACTTGTATTTATTTCCGGATCCCATCCTTTACGATACTTACTAAAAGAAACAGGATTATCTAACGAAATATATAATCGCAAATTAGAGCAAGCAAACTTCCGAGTGACCTGCGAAGGAAGGGTATATCCTAATTGTACATTTCTAATTTTCAAATAAGAAGCATCCAATATCCAGAAATCAGAAGTTAAAGTGTTGATACTTCCTGCATTCGACATAACTTCCAAGCGTGGATATTTGGGATAGCGACTTTCCTGATTATTAGTCCAAGTCTCACGTGCTTGCCATTTCTGTATACTTCCCTCTTGGAAGAAAGCATATCCTGCATAATTAGTTAATAATCCTTTCACTTTTGCCACTCCTTGCAGAAGCATATTAAAATCAAAACCTTTATACTCTGCTCCTAAACTCAAGCCAAATGTATACTTCGGAATTCTGGAACCTAAATAAGTTTTATCGGCCTCGGTCACAGCTCCATCGTTACCATGCAAGTCTAAATAACGCAAGTCGCCGGCTTTGGCATTCGGAGCTATTTTACTTTGATTACTCCACTTGCTTACTTCGTCATCCGACAGAAAAACCCCATCTGTTTTATACCCATAATACATCTCCATCGGATATCCTATAAACAGATTACTGCCGTTACCCACCATACCGTTCGGTTGCTCTACATTACCTACCCCCAAACTAATTACCTTGTTTTTAATAATGGAAAAATTAGCATTAATATGATAATTAACGCCTCTCACGCTGTTTTGGTGCCCAAGTTCAAACTCCAATCCTTTGTTTTCAAGTGTTCCTGTATTCACTTCCGAAACCGACAAACCGAAAATAGCCGAATAGCTTGCACTTGGCTTATACAATATATCGCTGGTTTTCCGATAAAAATAAATAGAACTGAAAGTCAACTTATTATCCCATAAGGAAGTCTCAAAGCCAATATCTGCCGTGCGTGTTTTCTCCCATTTCAAGCGAGGGTCGACATAAGTGGTTACCGCGGCCCCCTGAGTATAAACTCCTCCGAAAATATAATTCATAGATTTGTTTAAAGTATAAGTCGACTGATATGGATAGTTTCCAATATTATTATTTCCCAACGTCCCATATGAAGCCTTCAATTTCAAATTATTAATAAAATTCAAGGATTCACTCTCTTTAAAAAACGTCTCTTCCGACAAGCGCCAGCCCAAAGCGACAGAAGGAAACAATCCGAACTTGCTATCAGAAGGGAAACGTGATGAACCATCATACCTGACAGTAGATTCGAACAAATAGCGTTGATCGTAATTATACGTGAATCGCCCGAAAAAAGACATAATAGCCCAATCATATCCATTACCTTCATTCGTTTGTCCGTCGGCACCACCGGCGTCAAGATAAGGAACTTCATCGGAAGGAAAATTATTCCGCATACCTCCCACATAACGATTCGACTCATCTTCCCAAGTATAACCACCTAATACGGAAAAATTATGTTTATGAAAACTATTATTATACTCTGCTATAGCTTGAAAAGTCTTATAAGTGGTTTTTCTCATATTATCATATAGCGAAGAGGGACCTAATTTTTTTCCCGATGTAATTTCCATTTCCGAACGATAGTGACGTACTTGCCCGTTCGTATAATTATATCCTCCGATAGCCTTTAATATAAGACTCTTCAATGGAGTATAAGCAAGTTCTATATTGGTAGTGAACTTGTCTGCATTTTCATTATAAAAAGAGCCGCTTTCCAACCATGACAAAGGAGTACCTTGCAGTTTAGGGCCTTGCCCGTATGTTCCATTTTCCAGCTTTGTGGCCCATAAACCCGGAAAGCGTAAAGCATTACTCGTAAAAGATTTGAAACCAGCATTATCCAAAGCGCCGGGAGTGGAAGGTTCGTATCTTTTTGAAGCGATTCCACCTAATCTGGCTGTAAGCTTTATGTTTTTTACCAGTTCAGTGGTTAAGTTCACTCTACCATTATAGCGTTCATAATAGTTATGCTCCATTAAGCCATTCTGCCTCACATAACCAAAAGAAAGCATATATTGCGTTTTTTCATTTCCACCGCTAACAGTAAGCTCATGTCCTGTTTGCAACCCTTTGTTATCTAATAACATGTCTAGATAATGTTCGTTAGGATAATTATAAGGATCTGTGCCTTCTTTCAGTTTACGAATTTCGTCTTGAGAAAAGCTTTCTTTTCCAATGGCTTTATTATACAACTCTGCATATTCCCATGAATCACACATATCGGGTAAAGCGCTTGCTTTATTAAAACCTATGTATCCATTATAACTCACATTGGCCTTGCCTTTCTGACCGCCTTTAGTTTTCACAAGGATAACTCCATTTGCTGCCCGTGAACCATAAATCGCAGCCGATGAAGCATCTTTTAAAACAGAAATACTCTCTATGTCGACAGGGTTCAAATCATTTAAAGAACCCGGCAGACCATCGATCAAGACTAGCGGAGAGGGGGTTGCTCCAAAAGAACCTACCCCACGCACGCGAATAGTTCCTTCGTCTGCACCAGGATTTCCACTGGACTGCTTAATGGTAACCCCAGAAAGTTGCCCCGTCAGCATGTTAGATATACTCGGTACCGATCTTGATTCCAACTTTTTACTATCTACAGTCGAAATAGACCCGATAACATTTACTTTCTTCTGTGAACCATAGCCTATTACTACAACCTCCTCAAGAGCTTTGGCATCCTCAATCAATAAAATATTAAGAAATTTTCCTGTTTCCGTTTTTACGATTTGTTGCCTATATCCTATGTAAGAAACTTCAATACTGACAGTATTGTTATCGACAAACAACACGAATTCACCTTGCAGATCAGTCACAGTTCCATTACTTGTACCCTTCTCCACAACACTTGCTCCTATAACAGGTTCTCCTGTCGCATCAGTGACTTTGCCAGAAATCCATTGTTTTACTTCTTTCTGAAGAGTCTTCCGACTATTTTCTTTAAAAGTATCCGATAAAGAGATAATCACCTGATTATCAACTATTCTATATTTATACTCCGTATCATTTAAAATATTATCCAATATTTTCTCAATGGAAGCATTTTCCACATCAATAGATACTTTCTTGTGTAATCTTACCTGATTGTCACTATAAAAGAAAGTATATTTGCTTTGCCTTTCTATTTCCTGAATAATACTTTCAATAGTTGCCTGCTCTTTCTTCAGTGAAAATTTAAGCTGCTGAGCCATCACTTTACCCGGTATATTTCCGAGTACTCCTACAATCAAAGCTGTTGCAAAAGAAAATCTCATTTTCCGAACAACTTGCAAATACCACAATTTGTTTTTCATCATAAACATATCAATAGATTTAATATTAATAATAGCACAATTTACTTTATTAAAATAAGATGTGATCGGGGTTAGTTAACAAAGGATCTCTATTTTTTCTTTTTTAGTTCATAAGTTCCATCGGGCATAAGACAATAAACAAGTGCAGGTTCACTACGCGACATCAGATCCAATATCAAATCCAAAGACTCATTACGAACAGCGAATGTAAAACGATAATAATCAGACACGTCTTTCGAACAATGAATTTTCTGTCCATACCATTTTTCCAAACGGGGAATTATCATCGAAAGTTTTTCATTCTTAAAGTTCAATCCCTTCTTCAGTCGCCACAAAGAATATGTGTCAGCATCTACAGTATCTATTTCAACAATACCTCTTCGAAGAGATAACCTCTGGTCCGGAATAAGCGTATAGTCTTTCGAGTTCTTTTCAAAATCTCCTTTCGGAGTAACTTTTATTTTTCCTGTCAAAAGTATAACTTCTACCTCTTCATCGCCATCAAAACTGAATACTTCGAATGACGTCCCTAAAGCTTTAACATCCATTTGGGCAGTTTGAACAATAAACGGACGAGCCTTATCGGGCATCACACTAAAAAAAGCCTGTCCGGAAAGTTCTACAACTCGTCTATCACCGTCAAAACGTTCAGGATAAGTCAAGCGGCTTCCCGCATTCAACATCACACAGGTTCCGTCTGACAGTCTCAGCGAGTCCATTGTTTGCCGGCCTGCCGTGACAATATAAGTATTTGTACTAACTCTCGTATTTACAAACAAAAGCAACGATAAGGCACCACAGATAATAATCAATACAACAGAAGCCACCCATAAAGAAAGATTAGTTACCAGTCGCGAAGCAGAGCGATGCTTCGGCTTTCCCGCTATTACTCGTAAAATATTCCTTAAAATACGTTCTTCTTGTTTTTTATCAGCTTTAGCACCATCGGTAGTCATATTCCATTTCTCGGCAATCATCCTTTCTATCACAGGCTCTTCATTTAATCTTTTACGATCCTCCAAAGACATTCGTCCTTCCAAAAGCCTAAAAAAAACATCAGCATTATTTATTTTACTTTGCTTCATGTCTCATCTCTTATTTAACGTTACTCACATATATAAATACCCTCATAAACAACTTACCCCCCAAGAAAAATACAAATCTTTTGTAGCTTTCCCTAAAAGCAAAATAATCCTAAGGGCGTTTCAATGTTAACATTTAGAGAAAATACCGAGAAAGTTGTTTTTTTCGAAAAACCCATTTCCTTTTTATTTCATACCCCCAAACGACTCCTGACATCGGTTCATTTGTCAAGCCAAAAGCAAGCAGAAATAAAAACCAAGTAAATTAGTCAGCTACTTCAGCACAAAAAAAAGTTTCTATAAAGAGCTTTTAAATGGAGAGGAAGATAGAATAAATTAGCAGATTCTTACGCAAAATCTTGAGTGCATCATTGATATGACGCTCAACTGTTTTCTCACTAATTGAAAGGCGAACAGCAATTTCCCTGTAAGTCAAATATTCCATACGACTTAACCGATAAATCTCTTGCTGTCTGGGAGATAATTCTTTAATCAATAAGTCAACATAAGCTTTTAAATCAGTCACAAAAATTTGTTCCTCCACATCATTCGTAAGATGTGAATCTATGACAGAAAGCACCGTTTCCCGATACGCGTTTTCATTAAAGCTTCTGCGAAATTGATTAAAAATAAGGTTACGAGTTATAATAAAAAGAAAACTATCAAGTTTATCATTCTCACGTATAAATTCCCGACTTTCCCATAGTTTTAAGAAGACTGCCTGAACAACATCTTCCGCATCGTCTACAGATGACAAATATACGCGTGAGAAGTTATACACTTTCGCCCAATATTTTCTATACAGCACTGTGAATGCTTTTGTATCTCCCTGCCTTAAACCTAATATAAGCTCTTTGTCAGCCATATTGCCCCATACCGTTACAAATATATTTATTTAAAAAAAAACAAAAGTAAATAATTTACAACATATAATAAGAACAAAACAAAGAAAACATTGCAATAATCAACAAATTAGTTCACAAAGCGGTGTACATCGTTAAAAAAAAACAAAAGAAGAAACATATAGGTAGGGTGTAAAGGTTATTTCTGTGTATTTAAGATACATTCGCAAAACAAATTCAAATGGTAAAGCAAAAAACAATTATAATTCTTTAAATATAAACCTTTTAAACCGAAAAACATTATGCGCAATCTTTTTACGATTTTAATCGTTATTGTAACTTTGTTCAAAATCCAAAACGGATATGCACAGAAAACAAAAAGTGACTTCTCTCCTATTCGGATAGAAACTCCCGAACGACCTGCCGGACAAAAAGATGTTCTCCAACTTACTACCCCCAAAATGGAAACGGTTCGTGTAGGATTCATCGGACTCGGCATGCGTGGCCCCGGAGCTGTGGAACGTTTCATACATATCCCCGGCACTCAGATAGTAGCGCTGTGCGACATTTATCCCGAGCGTGTGGAAAAAGCTCAAAAATATTTAGTGAAAGCCGGCCTTCCTAAAGCAGCCGAATATTCCGGGAGCGAGGATGCTTGGAAGAAACTGTGTGAACGGACTGACATCGACCTTGTATATATAGTAACCGACTGGAAGAATCACGCAGAAATGGGCGTTTATGCAATGGAAAATGGCAAGCATGTAGCCATCGAGGTTCCGGCAGCCATGACTCTGGATGAAATATGGAAGCTGATCAATACTTCGGAAAGAACCCGTAAACACTGCATGCAGCTGGAAAATTGCGTATACGACTTTTTTGAACTGACCACACTAAATATGGCTCAACAAGGGGTATTTGGGGAAATTCTGCATGCGGAAGGAGCTTATATCCATAACCTGGAGGATTTTTGGGCTTATTACTGGAATAATTGGCGTATGGATTACAACCGTAAGTTCCGTGGAGACGTATATGCAACACATGGTATGGGCCCTGCTTGCCAACTGCTCGACATTCATCGCGGAGACCGTATGAAGACTCTTGTGTCCATGGACACGAAAGCCGTTAACGGTCCGGCATATATCAAAAATAAAACCGGCGAAGAAGTAAAAGACTTCCAGAACGGCGACCAAACCACCACAATGATACGTACGGAAAAAGGAAAGACTATGCTGATTCAGCACAATGTGATGACACCCCGCCCTTACAGCCGTATGTATCAAGCAGTAGGAACCGACGGTTTCGCTGACAAATATCCGAAGGAGATGTATTGTCTTCGCCCAACTCAGGTAGACTCGGACATAGCGCCCGACCACGAAAAGCTGAATGCTCACGGTCCTGTAACAGAAGAAGTGAAAAAAGCTCTGATGGAAAAATACAAACACCCGATTCATCGCGAATTGGAAGAGACTGCCAAGAAAGTAGGCGGACATGGTGGAATGGACTACATCATGGACTACCGGTTGATATATTGTCTTCGTAACGGTTTGCCATTAGACATGGATGTATACGATTTAGCCGAATGGTGTTGTCTGGCTGAGCTCAGCCGTATCTCTATCGAAAACGGTTCTGCCCCGGTAGAAGTTCCCGATTTCACCCGCGGAGGATGGGAAAGAATCAAAGGATATAGACACGCCTTTGCCAATTAAGAACTTTTAAACACAGCCAATACAGATTGTCCGAATATTTTTGCTTCTTTTGCAGAAATATTCGGATAGTCTGTAATTCGTGTATAAAATCTTATTAATCTTTATCGTCGGGGCGACATAATAGTATGAAAACATACATCGGCAAAACCTCCAAGCAAGTCATATACCGGGAGGCTAAAGATTATATAACCATTGCTTTCGGAATGGTTTTATACAGTATAGGATGGGTATTATTCCTCCTCCCCAATGACATTACCACGGGTGGTGTACCGGGTATCGCTTCCATTATTTACTTCGCCACCGGCTCACCGGTTCAATACAGCTATTTCACCATCAATTTTTTCCTTTTAATTCTGGCTCTAAAAATATTAGGCTTCAAGTTCAGCATTAAAACAATCTTTGCGGTATTCACGCTGACTTTTTTTGTTTCAGTGATACAAGAAGTGACGAAAGGTACACAGTTGCTCCAGAGTCAACCTTTCATGGCGTGCGTTTTAGGCGCATCTTTTTGCGGTGCCGGTGTAGGAACAGCCTTTTCTGCCAATGGAAGCACAGGAGGCACGGACATTATCGCGGCTATTGTTCACAAATACCGGGAGATTACACTTGGAAGAGTTATATTATTGTGTGATCTGGTAATCATTTCTTCCAGTTATTTTGTTTTAAAAGACTGGGAAAAGGTTGTATATGGATTCGTCACTCTTTATATTTGCAGTTTCGTAGTAGACCAGGTAGTAAACAGTGCCCGACAATCGGTTCAGTTTTTCATCATCAGCAGCCGATGGGAAGAAATAGCGCGGCACATCAACGAATACCCGAAGCGGGGAGTTACAATCATCAATGCAACAGGCTTCTACTCCGGCAAAGAACAGAAAATGATGTTCGTGCTGGCACGAAAACGAGAATCGGCAACGATTTTCAGACTAATAAAAGACATCGACCCACACGCCTTTGTATCACAAAGTGCCGTTATCGGTGTATACGGTGAAGGATTCGACCGTATAAAAGTAAAGTAACAACAACCATAAATAAATAACATGAGAAAAAACATCTATCATGCCATCGTCGGCATATTGCTTTTTGGAAGTTTTACATTGTTTTCCTGTCCTGTATATGCACAGGTAGACAATACACAAACGCCCTATTGGAAAGATATGCAGGTGGTAGCAGTCAACAAAGAATATCCACGAACAGCATTCATGACATACGGCAGCCGGATGGACGCACTTTCCGGCAAATACGAAAAAAGCAATTACTACAAGCTGCTCAACGGTACATGGAAATTCTACTATGTAGACAGCTACAAGGATCTTCCGAACGACATCACCGACACAAATACAAGTACAGCCAACTGGAATGATATAAAAGTTCCTGGGAACTGGGAGGTACAAGGATACGGAACAGCTATCTATACTAATCACGGTTATGAGTTTCAGCCGAGAAACCCGCAGCCTCCCACTTTACCGGAAACAAATCCTGTAGGTGTTTACCGCCGTGATATCGAGATTCCTTCCGATTGGATGGAGCGGGATATCTATCTGCATTTGTCAGGGGCCAAATCGGGAGTATATGTATATATCAACGGAAAAGAAGCAGGATACAGCGAAGATTCGAAAAATCCCGCAGAGTTCCTGATCAATAAGTATGTCACGGCAGGAAAGAACGTACTTACATTGAAAATATTCCGTTGGAGTACAGGATCTTACTTGGAATGTCAGGACTTCTGGCGCATCAGCGGTATCGAACGGGATGTATATATATACTCTCAACCGAAAGCTTCAATCAAAGACTTCCGCGTCAAATCTACTTTGGACGACAGTTATCAAACAGGTGTCTTCTCGTTGGACATAGATTTACGCAACCGCCGGACGGATGCAAGTAATCTGACGGTAATTTACGAACTGCTAAACGCACAGGGAAAAGCCGTTTCTACCGAAGAAAAGGCGATGAACGTTCCCGCAGGCGAAGTGCGTACAGTCTCTTTCGGCAAAGAAATTCCCGAAGTACTCACATGGACTTCGGAACATCCGAATTTGTACAAGCTGATGATGACCATCAAAGAAAACGGCAGGGTAAGCGAAATCGTGCCTTTCAATGTAGGATTCCGCCGCATAGAAATTAAACCGATTGAACAAAAAGCAGCCAACGGTAAACCCTACGTTTGTCTGTTCATCAACGGGCAGCCTCTAAAATTAAAAGGGGTCAACGTACACGAACATAATCCGGAGACAGGACATTACGTGCCGGAGGAACTAATGAGACGTGACTTTGAATTGATGAAACAACACAATCTGAACACCGTTCGCTTGTGCCATTATCCGCAAGACCGCCGTTTCTATGAACTTTGCGATGAATACGGTTTGTATGTTTACGACGAAGCCAACATCGAAAGCCATGGAATGTATTACGATCTTCGCAAAGGCGGCACATTGGGCAACAATCCGGAATGGCTGAAAGCGCACATGGACCGCACGATCAACATGTTCGAACGCAATAAAAACTATCCTTCCGTGACATTCTGGTCGTTAGGAAACGAAGCAGGCAACGGATACAATTTCTATCAGACTTATATATGGGTGAAAGAAGCCGACAAGAATCTCATGAACCGCCCCGTGAACTACGAGCGCGCCCAATGGGAATGGAACTCGGATATGTATGTTCCCCAATACCCCGGAGCGGCTTGGCTTGAAAGCATAGGCAGAAACGGAAGCGACCGTCCGATAGTTCCATCCGAATATGCGCATGCCATGGGCAATTCTACCGGTAATATCTGGGGGCAATGGCAGGCGATTTATAAATACCCGAACCTGCAGGGCGGATATATCTGGGACTGGGTAGACCAGGGTATTCTGCAAAAAGACAAGAACGGAAGAGAGTATTGGGCTTACGGAGGCGATTTCGGAGTGAATGCTCCGAGCGACGGAAACTTCCTTTGCAACGGAATAGTAAACCCCGACCGTACTCCGCACCCTGCCATGGCTGAAGTGAAATATGTGCATCAGAATGTTGCCTTTGAAGCTATCGATGCCGGAAAGGGAGTATTCAGAATCACCAACCGATTCTATTTTACGAATCTGAATAAATACCGGATACACTACAACATATCGGCGAATGGAAAAACCGTTCGTAACGGAAAAGCCACACTGAACATCGCTCCTCAAGCTTCGCAGGAGTTTACCGTACCGGTAAGCAATATAAAGGCGAAAGCAGGAACCGAATACTTTGTAAACTTCAGCGTTGTGACAGTAGAGCCGGAACCGTTGATTCCTGCAGGATTTGAAATCGCTTACGATCAATTCCGCCTACCTATTAACGCCGCAAAGACCGCTTACAAAACAGGAGGTCCCACGTTGAAAACCAATGTAGACGACGACAATTTTGTTGTTTCTTCATCGAAAGTCAACTTTACATTTAACAAGAAGAGCGGATTGGTAACTTCGTACCGAGTAGACGGAACGGAATACTTTAAAGACGGATTCGGCATCCAGCCCAACTTCTGGCGCGGACCGACGGATAACGACTATGGTAACGGAACCCCGAAACGCCTGCAAGTATGGAAACAATCGAGCAAAAACTTCAGGGTGACAGACGTGCAAATGAGTACGGAAGACAAAGCCGTATTATTGAAAGCGACGTATCTCTTGACCGCAGGAAACCTGTATAACATAACTTATAAGATTTATCCGAACGGAGTGGTCAATGTAAAGGTGCAGTTTACTTCCACCGATATGCTCGCTGCTGAAACGGCTGTTTCGGAAGCTACCCGCACGGCAACATTCACTCCGGGCAACGAAGAGGCACGAAAAGCCACATCGAAGCTGGAAGTTCCGCGTATCGGCGTTCGTTTCCGCCTGCCGGCTTCCATGAATCAGGTGGAATATTTCGGACGCGGACCGGAAGAGAATTACATCGACCGCAACCACGGAACACTGGTGGGTATTTATAAAACAACGGCAGACCGGATGTACTTCAACTATGTACGTCCTCAGGAAAATGGACACCGCACAGATACGCGTTGGCTGACTTTAAGCCAGGCAAAGGGCGGAGGGCTTGCCGTTGTAGCCGACAGTATCATCGGCTTTAACGCCCTGCGCAATTCCATTGAAGATTTTGATTCGGAGGAGGCTCTTCCACATCCTTACCAATGGAACAACTTTACCCCCGCAGAAATAGCCAACCGCAATGAAGAAGCTGCACGCAACGTGATGAGAAGAATGCATCACACCAACGACATCATACCGAGAGACTTCGTAGAAGTATGTGTCGACATGAAGCAACAAGGCGTAGGCGGATACGACAGTTGGGGATCACGTCCGGAACCGATGTATCAGATTCCCGCCAACCGCGAATACAACTGGGGATTCACATTAATGCCCGTACGCTCTTCAGCACAGGCAAACGAAGCAATTAAATATAATTACTAACCACTTTTAAAATATAAAGAAAACTTTCATGAAAGATTTATCAAACATTGTAGCTAAGTTCAACATTAAGGGTACGGTAGATAAGATCCAACCTTTAGGCTCCGGGCTTATCAACGATACGTACAAAGTACAGACTTGCGAAAAAGACGCACCCGACTATGTATTGCAACGCATCAATCATGCTATCTTCCAAAATGTAGAAATGCTCCAATCCAATATCTCGGCTGTAACCCGCCATATCAGGAAGAAACTGACGGAAGCAGGCGAACAGGATATCGACCGCAAAGTGCTTACCTTCCTTGAGACAGCGGAAGGGAAAACGTATTGGTTCGACGGAGAAAGCTATTGGCGTGTAATGGTATTCATTCCTCGTGCAAAAACATACGAAGCGGTGACTCCGGAATATTCGCGATATGCGGGAGAAGCTTTCGGGCATTTTCAGGCAATGCTGGCAGATATCCCCGAAACGCTGGGTGAAACCATTCCCGATTTCCACAACATGGAGTTCCGCCTGAAGCAATTGCGCGACGCAGTGGCTTCGAACGCCGCAGGAAGAGTGGCAGAAGTTCAATACTACCTGGACGAAATAGAGAAAAGGGCGGATGAAATGTGCAAAGCCGAGCGCTTGCACCGGGAAGGCAAACTGCCTAAACGTGTTTGCCATTGCGACACGAAAGTGAACAACATGATGTTCGACGAAGACGGCAAGGTGCTTTGCGTCATCGATCTGGATACGGTAATGCCGAGCTTCATCTTTTCCGACTACGGAGACTTCCTTCGTACGGGCGCCAACACCGGAGATGAGGACGATAAAGACCTGAACCGCGTGAACTTCAACATGGAGATTTTCAAGGCTTTCACCGAAGGATATCTGAAAGGAGCCCAATCGTTTCTGACTCCCATTGAGATTGAAAATCTTCCTTACGCTGCCGCATTGTTCCCATACATGCAATGTGTACGGTTCCTTGCCGATTATATCAACGGTGACACTTATTACAAGATCAAGTACCCCGACCACAATCTGGTTCGTACCAAAGCTCAGTTCAAACTACTGCAAAGCGTAGAAGAGCATACTCCGGAAATGGTGGCATTCATACAAGAATGCCTGAAGAAATAAGAGCCGGTCAGAGAAGGACGGTTTTCTTTTGGAAAGAGCCGTCTTTCCATTCATACACTATAGGGCGGCGGAGAAACGGTTTCAGTTTCTCCGCCGTTTCTTTTACCATATAGTCAAATACGGGTTGCACCGTAAGCTCCGTATTCTCCTTATTCAACAGCACCTTCATCAACGGGATATCGGCAGAACGGCGCGAAGTCTCGAAAAGTTGGCTTTGGAGAGAATCGGGACGATTGAAAAAATCGTCCATCGCCGGAAGAACAATAAACGATGAAGCCGGAAGAGACTTCCAGTCGGACGTATAGAAACGGACGGTACTATCGCAAGCAGGCGCGCAGGCAGTGGATACGGTGCAAATCACACGAACGGAATCGTTTACGGGCAACACCTTCATTTGCCAGGAAGTTTGTGCGGACAACTGCATGCAAATGTAGTCTTTCCCCAGTTCGGTCATTTCCGACTTTCCTCCGAAGCGATTGTCTACCTCCGCTTTCATTTTACTTTCCAGAAAGTCGATGCAGTCTGCCCGGTTTACCGAAGTAAGTAAAGGCAGCAGCGAATCGGGCATATTTACAAACAGCGTTTTGGCCTCTTGCGCACGAAGAGGGGTTAAAAAGAAGAAACCTAACGCCACACTCAGTATAAAAGATAAAGACAATTTTCTTTCCATATTTATTCTTATTTTATCCGCACACAAGACAGAACGTCGCTCTCTTTCCGCCTTTTTACCGGCACGTATTTTCTTTCGTGCCTGCTGCTCCGGCGGTTGCGTGCGTTATCGCCGATGATTTGCACGTGCAAATATACATGATAACCTTGAGTTATAAGTATATTCGGCAAAAACATTTTTCTTTTTGGGAGAGAACATGCCGGATTGAAAGGGAAATACAGGTCTTAAACCATATGGGAGTGAGAAAATTTTCCCAAAGGAAGCAACAGGAAGCGGGCAGGAATGAAAGTACGTTAAGTAAGAGGAGTGTCTACACAGGAAGAAAGCAGGACTGTAGAGGGGCAGGAATGAAAGAGTGTTAAGTAAGAAGACTTCACCGGGCACTTCACTCGGGAGCCGAAAACAGGTAGAAGTGGAAGTGTGTTGAACAAGACGAACAATCGCTAAGGTCTTGGGCAAATAAGTTTACAACGTATAAATAGAAGTTGTGTTAAAGAAGATGCTTAATAAAAGGAAAGGCGAAGAGAAACCACACCGCCGGCAGAAAGGAGTAGCATTAACATGAATATCAAATGAAAGCCGGAATGAAGAACGCCATATCGCTGATGAAATAAATGAATATTAACATCCAGAACGGGATGAAGGTCAAGGCGAAAGCAGCTAAAATTGAGCAGATCCCACAGGCGAGCGGCAAGATGGTATTATGGAAAGCAAAGGCGAAGAGCCCCCCTCTGCCGCCAAAAGAGAACGGTGCAAGATTACGTTCTCTCCTCCTTTCTATTTGGTTCCCAAGTATAAAAATATCATCCCGATCAGCACCAGAGCCAAGTCGACGGCTTTGCTCCTCAAATTTTTCTCGCCGAAAAGCAAAGCTCCGAAGAGGAAGGAGACGATGACGCTTCCGCGGCGAATCATGGAGACAATGGAGATCATCGAATCGTCGTGGCTCAAGGCGTAGAAATAAGCGAAATCGGCGGCGGAGAGAAAAATCGAGATGAAAACAATCGCCCAACTCCAGCGGAAAGGCGTGGTGGTTCTTCTTCTCGGCCACCAAAGCATCAACAGGATGGGACACATGATGAATACCTGATACACGTTGTACCACGATTGCACCAACATGGGGTTGAGTTGTTTCATCAGGTATTTGTCGTACAATCCGCTCGCGGCTCCCATCACCGCCGCAAGCACGATGAAGAAAATCCATTTGTCGTGCCTGAAATCAATTCCCTCTTTCTTTCCCGAACGGCTCAGCAGGAAGAAAGAGGCGACGGCCAAGACCACACCCGTCCATTGATAAAGGTTTAGCCGTTCGCCGAAAAGCAGCATCGCCCCCACCAGCACCATTACCGGGCGGGTGGCGTTTATCGGCCCGACGATGGTAATGGGCAGATGTTTCATTCCGAAATAACCGCATATCCACGAAGAAAGCACGATGAACGACTTCAGAAGGATATATTTATGCTCTTCCCACCCGGCTGCGGGAACATGAAATATCGTTCTTTCCAGCACGGAACCCTCACCGGCGGAGAGCAAAATAAAAGGAATAAAGATGAAACTTGAGAAAAGCGTGTTGAGGAAAAGTACCGGAAGCACGGCGTTGTCTCGCAGCGAATATTTCTTGAAAACGTCATAGAATCCGAGCAGTGTAGCGGAAAGGAAAGCTAACAGTAACCACATAATGCGATATTAAAAGTCTTTAGTTGAAGATGAAATCAAACCGACGGCTCTCCCGCCATCAGTCCGCAAAAATATCCTGCGGATATGCCACATCGACGAGAAACAAGGCTTGCCCCGGTGCGGAAGTGCCCGCTTTACAACGGTCTTTCTGCTCAATGATGCGGCGGAAACCGTCGACAGAGAGCTTTCCGCGCCCCACTTCGACCAGAGTACCGACGATGGCGCGCACCATGTTCCGCAGAAAACGGTCGGCACGTATCGTAAACACCCAAGTGATATCATCTTCCTGCGTCCATTCGGCATGGG
Organism: Bacteroides pyogenes; assembly: GCF_014196225.1. Taxonomy (GTDB): domain Bacteria; phylum Bacteroidota; class Bacteroidia; order Bacteroidales; family Bacteroidaceae; genus Bacteroides; species Bacteroides pyogenes_A. Next base: position 41,809 of record NZ_JACIDI010000008.1, read on the forward strand.
TGATACGGCAAATATTCGTCTTCACATCGGTGTGCAGTTTGCTGAAACTCGTGAAATCGGAATATTCCAACAACGTGCGCGCAGCCTCGTTCATCCGGTCGTAGTCCAACCGGCTGTGGATCCTCCAACGGTATTGGCGGTTGAAAGGGTATTTGGCTGAAACGACATAATACTTGTAAGTGCGCTCCACGGCATCGAAACGGGCGTGCGCGCCGGGCTTCACCCGTCGGATACGGAAAACGGAAATATCGGGGGGCAACAAGCGGTTCAGCTTATCCGCCACCGTGTCCGGCTCCAAAGACAGGCCGTAATCGAAATGAGCCACCATCAGAGACGCGTGTACTCCCGCATCGGTACGTCCGGCTCCCACCACTTCGATGTCTTCCCGCAGGAAAGTGCCCAACGCTTTCATGAGGCATTCCTGCACGCTGATACCGTTGGGTTGAACCTGCCAACCGTGGTAACGGGTGCCGTCGTAAGCCAAATAGATGAAATATCTTTGCACGAAATCTTTCTTTTTTAGATTTTGACTGCAAAAATAATCATTTTTTCATTCAGAAACTCGAATAATCCAATTTTCCGGTTTCGAGCCGGCGCAGAGAACATTCCGTATTCTTTACGGCAAGCAAGCATTTTATACGATGCCGGAAAGCAACGTTTGCCGAAAAACGTTCGGGTTCTTTTGCGCTCCTTACGCAATAAACATTATCTTTGCAGACAAAACATAAACTTGTGGCAATGAATCACCGCATACCTCGTTACTCACTCTTTTTCTTCCTGATTGCCGGGTGCATCGCCTTCGCGGCAAGCTGCAAAAAGAAAGACATGTCGCTGAAACTGAATCATCCGCGCAATATCCGGGGCGTAATCAGCTACAAGCGTTCGTTCCCGGACATGAACGAAAAGCACCTGAACGTGGCGCAGGCCATCGGCATCCGCCCCTTGGCCGACCGCAAGGAAGCCGCCCGGATGAAAGGAAAGCTGGTACATATCACGGGCAACCCATATTACGAAGTGGACTCGCTGACGCACTCCATACCCTATCTCATACCGCGTGCCGGCGCGCTTCTCGATACCATCGGCGCGCGCTTCATCGACTCTTTAGACGCGAAGGGACTCAATCCGAACCGGATAATCGTGACTTCCGTACTGCGCACCAAAGAGGATGTAAAGCGCCTGCGCCGCCGGAATGTGAATTCATCGGAAAATTCGGCACACTGTTACGGTGCGACTTTCGATGTCAGTTGGAAGCGGTTCAAGAAAATAGAGGATGAAGACGGTCGCCCCACACAGGATGTCAGCCCCGATACGCTGAAGCTCGTCCTTTCGGAAGTGCTGCGAGATTTGCGGCAGGCAGGCAAATGCTACATAAAATACGAATTGAAGCAAGGGTGCTTCCACATCACGGCCCGGTAATTTTACGGCAAGTGTTTTTCACGGAGGCATATCCCGGCGAATGGAACAGAGGCTCTGCTCAGGCGGAACAGAAGCTCTGCCGGAATGAAACAGAGGCTCTACCGGAACGAAACAGAGGCTCTGTTCAGGCGAAACAGAGGCCCTGCCGGAATCAAACAGAAGCTCGCTAAGAAGGAACTCCAAGTTCCTCCCCGGCAAAGCACTGCCGCAAAGCAGCGGAAACGCACCGCACGTCATACACAAACACTATTTTGGAAACGCAATCTGCAAAATTCCGTCTCCAAAGTCTAAGAATACGAAAACGATTCACTAAATTTGCAGAAACTTTTCTTTAATACAACTCAATGATAGAAAAACTGATAGTCCTTGAAGATATCGACCCCGTTATCTTCTATGGAGTGAACAACACCAACATACAATTGATAAAGGCTTTATACCCGAAGCTGCGCATCGTTGCACGCGGAAATGTAATCAAAGTGCTGGGCGATGAGGAAGAGATGTGCGCCTTCGAAGAAAATATCACCAAGCTGGAAAAGTACTGCGCCGAATACAACTCGCTGAAAGAGGAGGTAATCATCGACATCATCAAGGGAAATACGCCGCAGGCGGAGCAAAGCGGAAACGTCATCGTGTTCAGTGTCACAGGCAAACCCATCATTCCCCGAAGCGAGAACCAGATGAAACTGGTGGAAGGATTCGCCAAGAACGACTTGCTGTTCGCCATCGGTCCCGCCGGTTCGGGAAAGACATATACCGCAATCGCTCTCGCGGTACGCGCACTGAAGAACAAAGAAATCAAAAAGATTATCCTCTCACGTCCCGCCGTCGAAGCCGGAGAAAAACTCGGTTTCCTTCCCGGCGACATGAAAGAAAAGATAGACCCGTACCTGCAACCGCTTTACGACGCGCTGCAAGACATGATTCCCGCCGCCAAGCTGAAAGAATATATGGAACTCAACATTATCCAGATAGCTCCGCTGGCTTTTATGAGAGGACGCACGCTGAACGATGCTGTAGTCATTCTGGACGAAGCGCAGAACACCACTACGCAACAAATCAAGATGTTTCTCACCCGCATGGGAATGAATACGAAGATGATCATAACGGGAGACATGACGCAAATCGACCTCCCCACCTCTCAAACGTCGGGTCTGATACAGGCGCTGCGCATCCTGAAAGGAGTGAAAGGCATCGGATTCGTGGAACTGGGGAAAAAAGACATCGTGCGCCACAAGCTTGTGGAACGCATCGTAGACGCTTACGAGAAATTCGACAAAGAGGTGAAAGCGGCGAAAGAGGCAGCGAAGAGCACGGCACAAAGCGATGCGGAGCCACGCAAAGCGGACGGGAAAGAGAAACGGAACGAAACGGAGCGGAAGGATGTTTCCGAAGGCGGTGGCAAACGCGAAAAACCGCAGCAGGAGAATCCGGCGCCGGAAGCTGCAAAGAGCCGAAACAACAAATCAGAAAAACCGTCTAACAATAAATAAAGATGAAAGCATTAACAAAAACAGATTTCAACTTTCCGGGACAGAAAAGCGTATATCACGGAAAAGTGCGCGATGTGTACAACATCAACGGTGAGAAACTCGTCATGGTGGCAACCGACCGTATTTCGGCGTTCGACGTGGTGCTGCCCGAAGGCATTCCATACAAAGGACAGATGCTGAATCAGATTGCGGCGAAGTTTCTCGACGCCACGACAGACATCTGCCCGAACTGGAAGCTGGCTACTCCCGACCCGATGGTGACGGTCGGCGTTTTGTGCGAAGGGTTCCCGGTAGAGATGATCGTGCGCGGATACCTGTGCGGAAGCGCGTGGAGAGCGTATAAGAACGGGGCGCGCGAAATTTGCGGCGTTAAGTTGCCCGAAGGCATGCGCGAGAACCAGAAGTTCCCCGAACCTATCGTTACACCCACCACCAAAGCCGAAATGGGACTGCACGATGAAGACATCTCGAAAGAGGAAATCCTCAGACAAGGCTTGGCTACTCCCGAAGAGTACGCCACTTTAGAGAAATACACGCTGGCGCTTTTCAAACGCGGAACGGAGATTGCCGCCGGGCGGGGACTGATTCTCGTAGATACGAAATATGAATTCGGCAAGCACAACGGAACCATCTACCTGATGGATGAGATTCATACTCCCGACTCCAGCCGCTATTTTTATGCCGACGGCTACCGCGAACGCTTCGAAAAAGGCGAACCGCAGAAGCAGCTTTCGAAGGAGTTTGTCCGCGAATGGCTGATGGAAAACGGATTCCAGGGGAAAGAAGGGCAGCAGGTTCCCGAAATGACTCCGGCCATTGTGCAAAGCATCAGCGAACGATACATCGAGCTGTTCGAAAACATTACCGGCGAGAAGTTTGTAAAAGAAGACACGGGAAACATCGCCGAACGGATAGAGAAAAACGTTCTGCAATACTTGAAATAAACGTAAGCGGCAACCATGGATTACCCGCAACAACATATCAAGCCTTACGACAAAGAGGGCAAAAAGAGCGAGCAAGTGGAACGGATGTTCGACAACATCGCACGAACTTACGACAGACTGAATCATGCCTTGTCATTAGGCATCGACCGCCGCTGGCGCCGCAAAGCCATCGCATGGCTCCGCCCCTTCCGCCCGCAACGCGTCATGGACGCGGCTACCGGAACGGGCGACTTCGCCATCCTTGCCTGTCGCAAGCTGCGCCCCCGGCAACTGATAGCCACAGACATTTCGGAAGGCATGATGAACGTGGGGCGCCAAAAGGCGAAGGAGCAAGGTCTGGCGGATACGATATCGTTCGTCCGCGAAGATTGCACTTCCCTTTCTTTTGCCGATAACGAGTTCGATGCCGTTACCGTAGCGTTCGGGATACGTAACTTTGAAGATCTGGACCAAGGTCTTTCGGAGATGTGCCGCGTGCTGAAACCGGGGGGGCATCTGGTTATCTTAGAGCTCACCACCCCCGACCGTTTCCCGATGAAGCAACTGTTCGCGATTTACTCGAAGGCTGTGATTCCGCTGTTGGGTAAAATTCTCTCTAAAGACAAGAGTGCGTATCATTATCTGCCGGACACGATCAAGGTGTTCCCCCAAGGGGAAATCATGAAAGAAGTAATCGGCAAAGCCGGGTTCAGGGAAGTGAATTTCCGGCGGCTCACCGGTGGCATCTGCACTCTTTATACGGCTACTAAGTAACAGACAACCAGCAAATCGGCCGAAGGAGACAAAATATCCCGCCGTTTGCGCAACCACTAAGACGATGGATAAATACGGTTTAATAGGGTATCCCCTGAGGCATTCGTTCTCTATCGGATACTTCAACGAGAAATTCAATTCCGAAAGAATCGACGCGGAGTACGTGAACTTCGAGATTCCCCGCATCGAAGATTTCATGAAAGTAATCGAAGATAATCCCGACCTGCGGGGGCTGAACGTCACCATCCCGTACAAGGAGCAGGTGATTCCTTTTCTCGACGGGCTCGATCCGGACACTGCCGAAATAGGAGCCGTCAATGTAATTAAACTCATCCGCGAACCGAAAAAGAAAGCAAGGCTGGTCGGTTATAATTCAGACATTATCGGATTTGTCCAGTCTATCCAGCCGCTATTGCTGCCACATCATAAGAAAGCGCTGATTCTGGGAACGGGCGGAGCTGCCAAAGCGGTTTTCCACGGACTGAAGAAACTGGGCATCGAAAGCACGTTCGTCTCTCGCACGCAGAAAACGGAAAAGACGCTGACCTACGAGGAACTGACTCCCGAAATCGTACAGGAGCATACCGTCATCGTCAATTGCACGCCGGTAGGCATGTATCCCAAAGTGGATTTCTGTCCCGACATTCCTTACGAGCACCTCACACCGAGCCATTTGCTGTACGATTTGCTCTACAATCCCAATACCACGCTTTTCATGAAGAAGGGAGAAGCCAAGGGGGCTGTCACTAAAAACGGGCTGGAAATGCTTTTGCTACAGGCTTTCGCAGCTTGGGAAATCTGGCAAAAATAAAAAGAAAGGAGACGGAATGAGAAAGAAATCGCGGAAATCGCTCTTGAAATTTATACTAAGCCTGTCGGTTATCGTACTGATATTTGTGGGCGGGGGAAGCTGGTACCTGATTCGGTATGCGCTGACGCCCTCCCGGCAAATCAAGCAAAAGAACGACTCTACCGACTTGTTCATGGCCGAACGCTATCCGTTTTACAAGTCATGGACGGACAGCCTGAAGCAAGCCGAAGCGTTGCGCGATACGTTCATCACCAACAAAGAGGGTATCCGGCTGCATGCATACTATGTGCGCGCGGCACGCCCCACGCGCAACACAGCCGTCATTGTGCACGGATATACGGACAATGCCATGCGCATGATGATGATCGGCTATCTGTACAGCTGCGATTTAGGGTTCAACATCCTGCTTCCCGAGTTGCAATATCACGGAGCAAGCGGCGGGAATGCCATCCAAATGGGATGGAAAGACCGGTTGGATGTAATGGAATGGATGGATGTGGCCGACCGCCTGTATGGCCCGGACACGAAGATGGTGGTACACGGTATTTCGATGGGAGCGGCTACGACGATGATGGTATCGGGCGAGCGGCAGCCTCTTTACGTAAAGGCTTATGTGGAAGATTGCGGCTATACCGACGTGTGGGATCAGTTTGCCAAAGAGTTGGACGAAGGTTTCCGCCTCCCTCCTTTCCCCCTCCTCCACACGGCAAGCCGGCTGTGCGATATCTTATACGGATGGAACTTTAAAGAGGCTTCGGCGCTGAAGCAGGTCGCCCGATGTAAGCTTCCCATGCTTTTCATACACGGCGACAAGGACAGGTACGTCCCCACTCGGATGGTATATCCGCTGTACGAAGCCAAATGCGAACCGAAAGAACTCTGGATTGTCCCCGGAGCCGCGCATGCGGTTTCCTATCAGGAAAACCCCGAAGAATATACCCGCAAAGTGCGCGGCTTTATCGATCGCCACGTCCGATGATGCCGAATAACACAAGGAGTATGGAACGAGTTTCCGAAAAGTTGCTATATTTGCAAAAGTAAACGAATTCGTATGAAATCAATCCTCACCCTGATATGCGCCGTTTTCCTGTGGTTTCCCTTACAGGCAAAGGAGAAAATATATACGGTAGACAATCTTCCGAAGGTTCATCTGCAAAACAAAATGAAATATGTGTGCAACCCCGAAGGAATTCTTTCGCAAGCGGCCTGCGACACGATAGATGCCCGGCTTTACGCATTGGAGCGGCAAACAGGGATCGAGACCGTAGTGGCGGTGGTTCCTTCCATCGGGGAAGCGGAATGTTTCGATTTCTCTCACGAACTGCTGAACCGGTGGGGAGTGGGTAAAAAAGGGAAAGACAACGGGCTGGTCATCTTGCTGGTGACCGATCAGCGGTGCATCCAGTTCTATACCGGATACGGGCTTGAGGGGATTCTCCCCGACGCCGTCTGCAAAAGAATCCAGACACAATACATGATTCCTTATCTGAAAGACAAGAAATGGGACGAAGGAATGGTGGCGGGAGTCGTAGCTACCTGCGGTCGTCTCGACGGTTCGATGGAAAACGATACGGAAAACGAATCGGAGGACGGCGCAATGGGCATCATTCTTGTCGTATTCGGATTCATGGCCATAGCTATAGGCGTTTCGTTATTCGCCGCATGGAAGGAAAGCCGCTGCCCCAACTGCGGAAAACACCGGTTGCAGAGAAGCGGTTCGCGAATCGTTTCGCGCAGCAACGGAATAAAGGCGGAGGACATCACATATACGTGCGGCAATTGCGGGCATACGATCGTCCGACGTCAGCAAACCTATGACAGTAATTACCGGGGCGGAGGCGGAGGACCTTTCATCGGAGGTTCGGGAGGAGGAAGCTTCGGTGGCGGGCGAGGATTCGGCGGCGGACGAGGATTCGGAGGCGGAAGTTTCGGCGGAGGAATGGGGGGAGGCGGAGGTGCCGGCTCACGATTCTAAACAAACCGAAAAGCCTGAAAAGGAAACTTCGCAATAGAAACGGCAGAAATAAAGAAAAATGCAAATCTTTATCAAACTATATCATTAGAAAAACGATGAACGAGTAAAAACTATAAAGCAAAAGAATTATGAAAAAGTCAACTATTATCTTTTTAGTCGTAGCAGGTGTTTTGGTTATCTGGGCTATCAGCGCTTACAACGGATTGGTAACCATGGAAGAGAAAGTAAGCAACCAGTGGGCGAATGTAGAAACACAGTATCAGCGCCGGGCCGACTTGATACCCAATCTCGTGAACACGGTGAAAGGATATGCCGCACACGAGAAATCGACACTGGAAGGCGTGATAGAAGCTCGCAGCAAAGCCACGCAAATCAAAGTGGAAGCTAAAGACCTGACACCGGAAAAGCTGGCGGAATACCAGAAAGCTCAGGGAGAGGTGACATCGGCATTGGGCAAACTGCTTGCCGTGAGCGAAAGGTATCCCGACCTGAAGGCCAACCAAAACTTCCTCGAATTGCAAGCACAGTTGGAAGGTACGGAAAACCGCATCACTGTAGCCCGCAAAAACTTCAACGATACCGCCAAAGAGTATAACACAGCCGTTCGCCGTTTCCCGAAAAACATCTTTGCGGGTATCTTCGGATTCGACAAGAAGGCTTATTTCGAAGCGGAAGCCGGATCGGAAAAAGCGCCTAAAGTAGAGTTTTAAACGATAATCTGTGTCGATGGACTGAGAGGTTTTGCCGGAGAAAAGTTTTTAAAACAGAACCCTAAGGCATCGGCTCGAAGAATATTCTTTTTCCTGTAACATCCCCTCCTGTTATTTTCTGCGACATTACCTACCGGTTTCTGAGATAAACCGGCACGATGCGAAGAAAACGACAGGAGGGGATGTAGTATATGGCATATTGCATCTGTCTAAGAAAGCTGTCGCGTTTGCGTAAGAAAAAATTCCGCGTTCGTTCGAATACGAAAATTCTCTTAGGGAAATACGGTCTTTTCAGGCAATAACCTTTTATCGTTTATGGGAGAAATAAGCGTAAATCTCCCGAAAACGAGTATCGCGAGTAAAGGCAATATGAATCCGTTGAGAGAAATTAATACCACTGAATATTGCTTTGTGTCTGGCTGCGTTGCTCGTATTTCAAATCTTGCAGAATGCTTGCATTGGCGCGAATCATCACATTGTAGTATTTCCAGCGTCCGAACGGGGAAAGGCTGGCGGAAAGATTGAAGCAGTGCAAGTCGCGGGAAATGGTGCAGGAGGTCTGAGTAATCTCTTTCGCCTGAAAGTCATATCCCGAGCTGAACGAGATCGACCATTTGTTTGAGATCTTCACATTACCGTTTGCATTGATATTGTGCGTATAAGTATAAGGATACCTCATTGAATGTCGGTTGATAGGCTTCGAACGGTCTTCACGGATATTGAACGAATAACTGACATTCAATGACCAGGGCATCTTGAAAGCCTGGTAGCCGTCCGGATCAGATTCCGCCTTCTTGACCTTTTTAGTCTTTACCTCTTCCTCCTTGTACTCATCCTCCGATTCGTCGTCTTCCTCTCCGGGTTTCTTTTTGGTTTTCTCCTCCTCTTCTTTCGGGCCGAACCACTTTTTCCAGGTATCGTTGTTGAAAGTATAGCTGAACGAAGAGCCATATCCTTGGAATCGTCCGAATCGTCCGTACGACCACTCGGTACGGTTGCTCGTCACCACATTCCCGTTCTTGTCGAAAGCATAAGCGTATGTAGCGAATGAGGCGTTCATATTGAATGTATAGTTTTTCGTGAGTTTCAGACGCAGACTCATACTCAGGTCGCTCCACGGCCTTTCTTTGGCAGCCATATTGTAAGACATACCCGCTCCCAACTCATCGATCAAGCTCACTTTTTTAATGGAATCGTTCTTATCTTTATACTTCATCTCCAGATTGTTCGAAACCGAGAAGCTGACCGTCCCCGAGCCCTCGCGTGAAGGAACTCCGTAAGGTTGCCCGCTGAAAGGAGAGTAGTATTGCGTCATGCCGTTGTTGTCGGTATACTCTTTCCAGTATTTGCTAAAGCTCGGCGCGCCGCTGAGGCTTACCTGCGGAGTGAACACATGGCGGATCTGCATCTCTTTCTTTTTCATGAAAAGAGGCTTGTACATACCGTATAGTTTGGTGCTCATGCTCAGGCTTGCCGAATAATTCGCTACCCGGTAAAAACCGTTGATCGTATCTTTCAAGGCAGGATCCAAAGCGTTTTTCTCGGGATTGTAGGTCTGATTAACCTTACGGGTGTACCAGCGTTCCGTGTAATTCACCGAAGGAGACAACTGGATATACTTCAGCAAAGTGAACGTGGCACTGACGGGAATATTATGGTTCATCGAGTGCTCCCAATCACTGATTCCGGCTTTAAAGAGCCGATCGTCTTTGGTGCGGATGCTATTCGTAAAACGTCCGGAGTAACTCACCGAGATCTTTTCATACCAACGTTCCGCTCCTGCCGCTTTCTTGCGTTTGAAAGGGAACAGGCGATTCAGTGTGATATTCAAGTCGGGCAAGGTGACCGCTATAGATGAATCGCGCATGGTCTGCGCAATATTACTGGTTCCCGAAAGCGTCAGCCCGATATCGGGGAAGCTGCGGGAATAACTGATGCTCGATGTTTTTGTGTTTTGAGTCATCGCCTGAGCGTTGTACAAGTTGCCGATGTTGGAACGCTCGTAACTGCTGGTCGAAAAGTTCACACTGGCGGAAAAAGTAGTGTTGGGGCTTGCCTTCGGATCCTGCCTATGGCTCCATACTACCTTGAAGTCTTTCGCCACGGCATAATCGGGCATACCTTTATCACCGGTCTTGGTCACCTGATAATCGGCTTGCACCATTCCCGAATATTTGTATCTTCTGTTGTAATTGGTCAGTCCGGATAATCTCCAGGAACCTTTCGTAAAAATATCTCCCGTAAACTTCAGGTCCATCATGTCGCTGATGGCGAAATAGTATCCCCCTTCCGCCAATCCGAACCCGCGGTTGGAGTCGTCCATGTAAGTGGGCATAATGAATCCCGAAGAATAGCTGCTGGAAAAAGGAAAGAAGAAAAAAGGCACGGCTATAGGCAAAGGGACGTCTTCGACAACAAGATAAGCGGGTCCCGTCACCACATTTTTTTTGGGCCGGACTTTCGCCTTTGTGAGTTGCATATAAAAGTGAGGATGATCGTGATGGTCGCAAGTGGTGTAGCGTCCATCCTCCATGAATATTTCGTCATTAGCTCCTTTCTTTGCCTTTTTACCGGTGACGTAACCCTCGCCCTGCTGAGTCACGATGTCACTGATCCCCGCTTTCTTACTCTTGAAGTTGTAACTTATCAATTTCGTATCATACGACGTATCTCCGTCTTTAAACACCGGCTTTCCCTTGATTACTCCGGTAGAGTCTTCTATCCCGTAAGCATGCACTGTGCTGCTGTCGAGGTTCATCGAAATCACTTCGGCTGCCAGCTCTATCTTCTGATAGTTTACCTTTCCGCTTCCATACAGTGTAGCGGTCCCCCCGAGAGTAAAGACCATAGAGTCGGTGGATTCGTAGATAACGGGAGCTTCAAGCGGCTGTTTCTTAGAAAAGGGAGTAACGGAGTCAATGCGCAATGTGTCCGATTTAGCCGTCGGGGTTCTTGAAAGAGAATCCTTTTGCGCGGCATCGGAGCCTGTCACTCTTCTTCTCGGTCGCTGAGATGCGGCCTTATCGGGAAGAAACAACAAAACAAATAACAGTATAAATGATGTAAGTATTTTCGCTTTCAACGACGTCATTAACTCATAAGTTTACGCTTGAAGTGGCAAAAGTACACAATCTTCACCAATAATACGTGAGAACCTGTGTTATTTAATTATTTTTTAGTGCTATAGAAACAGCGAGCACCACCTGTCGAAACGGGCTAATCCTTCCTCTCCGTACCGTTCGATACTTTTCCGTGCGTGAGCTACTGTCTTTTCCCTGTCGAGATGTGTTTTCGAAAAGAACTTATCGGCAAAACAAATCAGCTGTTCTTCCAAACTCACAGGAAGCATTTCCCGGTGAGGTACGGGCAGTTCTTGCTGAATAATCTCCTTCAGCGACAGTCCTGCTCCCGTATGCCGTTCGCAAACAAGCGCATGGCGATACAGTCCCTCCTCACGCAGCAAATCGGCCCCTAAATATCCGTGGCAAATATACGGGTAAGTGCCCTCACAATGTATGCCCGGAGCGTGAGTTCGGAATATACCGATATCGTGGAGCAAGGCGGCTTCTTCGACAAAGCGGCGGTCGAAAGCAAGTTCGGGATGCGCTTCCGCCATCGACAGTGCTTTTCGGGCTACAGCAGCACTGTGCGCTACTAAAATATGTTTCAATTCATTCTCTTGCGGGTAATACTTGTCAATCAGTTGAACCGGACTCATTTTATCGTTTATTTTTCGTATACATAAATGAACATTCCAATCACTTCAATGAATATTCTTTGCAATATTACTAAAATTTACGATATTCACCCCCAACAGTTCTCATTATTATCTGCTTGCACAAAACTCTTTTCTTTTTTTCCAGCGCTCAACTCCTTCACGAAACTTCTTCGCTTTCCGCCCTTTCAACCAAGGCTGCTCCAATATTTCAGGAATATGGCGGGCATTATCTATCACCCGAACAGGGGCGGAAGCTGTTTTTATAATCTCCACATCGTCATACAAAGAGTTATCTTCTAAAAAGGCCTTCATACGGAGCGTATCACCTTTCACATCAATCATTTGGTAGAAACGGTGATTCGTACCAAAGCGGTCATATTTGTCGTTAAATCTTAAACGGTATTCCTTAGGTGAAGCATGACTTACCAGATAGATCGGTACAGTCATTTCTCCATTCTTTTTCTTGTTTGTCATACGGGCATAATTGTGTTCATGTCCCTGAAGCACCAAGTCAACCCCGTACTCCCGAAGCAACGAATCGAACATCCAGCGCACCGGAAGATTGTTCATTTTCCCTTTAATGGAATATACCGGATGATGAAACATCACTATTTTCCACTTTTTATCCGAAGCTTTCAGCGTTTTTTTCAACCACTCTCGTTGTGAGAACAAAAACCAAGCATCTCGATTACTGTCGAGTGTAATAATAGTAGCGTCTTTATAATCTATCGCATACACATTATTCCGCTTGTAACGCGAATCGAGAAGATAAGAAAAAGCATACGCGAACCGCTTTTCCATAACACGTGTCAAACCTTTAATATATTCATGATTGCCGGGAGAAACCATTACAGGTTTGCAAGGAGCAATCGAATCTATACTTTGGTAGGCTTCCTCCCAATAGCAATTCATCGGACGTTCCACAAAATCGCCGGCAAACATGTAGAAGTCGGTATCGGGATAACGATGGCGTATATTTTCCATAAACTCGCGTGTTTTACCACGCAATGTATCTTGTACGTCTCCGATAAAGGCAAAAGAAAAATAATCTGTCGAGTCGGGCTGTGTAGAGAAAAAATACCATTTGGAAACATCAGAATCATTCCAAACCCTGTAAGCGTATGAAGCTCCATACGCAAGTTTCCCGAATTTCGCCCAATTGGCATAACAAAAGCCGCCCAATGTCCTGAAGAATTTGGAATATCCATCCACCCAAATGGTATCTCCCGATCCGACTTTCGTATATTCCAATTTTGCCTGTTTCGAGACGCCGCCGCATACCCAACTGACATTACGAGAAAGTTCGCCATCATTTCCAAAAGTAAGAAGCACACGTTGCGGTTCGTCAGTGAGCACATAGCGTATCTCAGGAAGATTTTCGAACCATGCCTTCCATCTTTTTTTACAAATAGCAACACCAACTATCAACAAAAGCAAGATTATTCCCCCAATTATTTTTGTTCTTTTTTTCATCACAATATCGTCCTTTAAGCAAAAACAAAGATAAAAAATTATGTTCCAAAAATCGGAACACTTGTTCTATATTTAACCTTTTTCTATTTTTCTCTTCTTCCAGAGTTGCCAACTGTTAATGATATTTTGCCACAATACATATGAACCGGGGGCAATAGACGACAGCGGGTTTAAATAGGTATGCGCCATCCAAATAGCCAAAATCGTGTTTTTCTGTCCTAGGGCCTGCCCACCACTGATGCGATCGTTATAAGCGCTTCCAATCATTTTCCCAAGGAAGAATTGCAGACCGCATACGACCAAGGCACCTGTTACAATCATAATCTCCGTGAACCCGCCGGCAGGCTCATTCACTAATGAATGTGTAGTTTGAGCAGTAACAATGATTAATGAAACGGCCCAAAGGTAAAAAGACAAATCATGATATCCCAGCAAACAGCGATGAAGCTTCGGAAGGAACTTCTGTAAGAGCCAGGCCAAAAAGAAAGGGAAAATAAGTAAAGGGAACACCCTTTCTACGATAATCAAAAAAGAACTCCAAAAACCAACATCAATTCCGACTTCAACCAAAGGGAAAAATAAAGGAACTGCAATAGCCGCTCCGATATTGCCAAGCAATGTGTATGTGGCAACGCTTGCTATATTTCCTCCCAACTTCGATGTAACCACCGCAGCAGCTGTAGCGGTAGGGCAAATGATACAAACCATCACTCCTTCGGCCAAAATTTTATTGACGCGACAAAGCTGAAAATAGGCGATTAATGCTCCGGCAATCTGAATCAGCAACAACCATCCGTGTAAAGGCTTGATTCTTATATCCTGAGGCGATACTTTACAAAAAGTAAGCAACAGCATAACAAAAATAAGATATGGAGTTAAAAAAGAGAAAGTAATAAACAAAGGATAGCCTATGGCACCTAGCAACATGGCAAGAGGCAGTGTCCAATTCTTCAAGAGCTTAAGCATTGCAGTATTGTTTTTTGAATGCAAAGTACGGAGATTTCAAAGAAAAACTATCATCAAACCGAAAAAAACTCAAAACTTAATGGTAAATCACGAGTTTTCTACAAAATTCTACTACATTTGCATCATCATTTTTGAGATTATGAGAATGCAAAAGTCCTACATAGTATATATATCCATTATTTTGGGGTTGCTCATGTCGCCCGGATATAATGGAAACTTATGGGGGAAAGATTTCACTGTAGTCATTGATGCCGGACATGGCGGACATGACCCGGGAGCTATCGGCAGAATTTCCAAAGAAAAAAACATCAACCTGAATGTAGCTTTGAAATTAGGTGGACTCATACAAAAAAACTGCAGCGATGTAAAAGTTATTTATACCCGGACAAAAGATGTTTTTATTCCACTTAATCGAAGAGCCGAAATAGCGAACAACGCAAAAGCCGATCTCTTTATTTCAATACATACCAATGCATTAGCCAATAACCGAACAGCTCAAGGGGCTTCCACATGGACACTCGGTCTCGCAAAATCAGAAGCAAATTTGGAAGTAGCCAAACGGGAAAATTCGGTAATTTTATACGAAAGTGACTATCGCACAAGATATGCAGGATTCAATCCAAACTCCTCCGAGTCATATATTATTTTCGAATTCATGCAAGACAAATATATGGCACAGAGCGTACATTTGGCTTCATTGGTACAAAAACAGTTCCGCCATTCGTGCCGTCGAATAGATAGAGGAGTGCATCAAGCCGGTTTTTTGGTATTAAAGGCGAGTGCCATGCCCAGTATATTGATAGAATTGGGATTTATTTCCACACCCGCAGAAGAACGTTATCTGAACTCATCAAACGGAATCAACGAAATGGCTAAAGGTATTTATTATGCTTTCTTAAACTATAAAAGAGAACATGAATTGAGATTGACCGGAAGCAGTAAAACAATAGTGCCCACCGAACCGGGAAATACAAAATCAGAAACACCTTCTCCAATAACAGAAATTAAAGAGGAAAATAAGGGAAAGATTGATGACAGGCAAAAAATGGAATTAACGGCAGACACAACACCGCTATCTCAAACTTCCGAACAAACAACAGAATCTTACACTAGAATAGAAAGCAAGAAAGAACCGGAAATCATATTTAAATTGCAAATATTGACTTCTAGACAACCGTTATCCCAAAACGACAAGCGACTAAAAGGGTTGAAAGATGTTGATTATTACAAAGAGGAAGGCATTTACAAATACACATACGGCGCATCACCTGACTACAACAAAGTATTACGCACCAAACGAAGTATTGCTACATTATTCAATGATGCATTTATCATAGCCTTTCGAGGTAATGAGAAGATAAATATCAATGAAGCAATCGCTGAATTCAAGAAAAGCAGAAATAAATAAAAACATGAAATATATTACGAAAGAAGTAAAAATAGGTCTGGCCGGGATCATCGCATTATGCATAATCGTTTATGGAATTAATTGGTTGAAAGGTATACACATGTTTCAACCGTCAAGTTATTTTTATGCCAAATTTGAAAACGTGAACGGGCTGACTAAATCCAGCGCAGTGTTTGCTGATGGGGTTCGGGTAGGTATTGTCCGTGACATATCCTACGATCACCTACAACCCGGAAATGTAGTCGTGCAAGTTGAATTAGATAATGACTTGCGTATTCCGAAAGGCAGTATGGCCGAGTTAGTACCCGAACTGATGGGTGGCGTGCGAATGAATATCCTTATGGCCAACAACCTGCGTGAAAAACATTCCGTAGGTGATACGATACCCGGAATATTAAATAGCGGTATGGTAGAAAGCGTATCGAAACTCATGCCTCAAATAGAAAGCATGCTTCCTAAGCTGGATTCCATACTAACATCCCTCAATTCTATCGTAAATGATAAAAGTATTCCTGCCACTCTTCACTCCATGGAAGCTACAACCGCAAATTTGGCTGTAGTCAGCACACAAATAAAAAGTTTGATGAACAACGACATTCCCCAACTTACAGGTAAACTTAATATTATCGGCGATAATTTTATCGCTATCAGCAATAACCTGAAAGATATAAATTACGCCGAGACTCTCAAAAAAGTAGACGACACATTGGCCGATGTAAAAATAATGACAGAAAAGCTGAAAAGGAGAGATAATTCACTCGGCCTTCTTCTGAATGACGCATCCTTATACAACAACCTTAGCGCGACAAGTAAAAATGCAGCCGATTTACTGGAAGATTTAAAATTGCACCCGAAACGCTATGTCCATTTTTCCGTTTTCGGCAAAAAAGGGAAATAAGAAAAATAGAATAAATTAGATTACATCTAAATAAGAAAGAGTAAACTAAAAGAATTTTAAATCATTGAAACATGCATCTATAAACCAAGATGCGTCTTTAAAATAAGCTGATTAAAATAAGAAACACAAAAGATATAGAAGGATTAAATAAATGATAATCAAACTATTATAAAGATACAATAGTCCGTTAATTTACACCCTTCATATATAAAAGCATAAGTCACTGAATGTAAACGGATTATTAGTCGAACGAGAAATACAAGAAAAACATGGATTTGTTTTTCTCAAATAAGATTCCCAAATTTGCAAAACGTAGAAGTTTCGCTTAACTAAATAAATGTACTAAAGTCACTATGATTGAATCAAATCATGTTGTGCTTTGGAACCGCTGTCTTACGATCATAAAAGACAATGTTCCCGAGACAACATATAATACTTGGTTTGCCCCTATCGTCCCATTAAAATATGAGGACAAAACGTTGATCGTACAGATTCCAAGCCAGTTCTTTTATGAAATTCTGGAGGAGAAATTTGTAGATTTGTTACGAAAAACGTTATATAAAGCTATTGGTGAGGGCACCAAGCTAATGTATAATGTCATGGTTGACAAAACTTCGATTCCTAATCAGACTATAAATCTCGAAGCAAGCAATCGTTCCATAGCTGTTTCCCCTAAAAGCAGTACCAATCTCAATAAAGCGCCGAACTTCCTGAAAGCCCCCGCCGTTCAGGATTTGGATCCGCATTTAAATCCAAATTACAATTTTGAGACTTTCATTGAAGGATACAGCAACAAACTATCGAGAAGCGTAGCCGAAGCCGTTGCACAAAATCCTGCGGGAACAGCGTTCAACCCCTTGTTCCTGCATGGAGCATCCGGAGTCGGAAAAACTCATTTAGCGAATGCAATTGGTACGAAAATCAAAGAGCTTTATCCTGAAAAAAGAGTATTGTACGTTTCCGCACACTTATTTCAGGTACAATACACCGATTCGGTACGAAACAATACGACTAATGATTTCATCAATTTCTACCAGACAATCGACGTTCTGATCATTGATGACATTCAAGAATTTGCGGGCGTTACTAAAACTCAAAATACGTTCTTCCACATCTTCAATCATTTGCACCAAAACGGCAAACAGCTGATTTTGACTTCCGACCGTGCACCGGTGCTGTTGCAAGGAATGGAGGAACGATTGCTTACCCGTTTTAAATGGGGAATGGTGGCCGAACTCGAAAAGCCGACTGTAGAATTGCGAAAAGATATTTTGCGAAACAAAATACATCGTGACGGTCTAGAGTTCCCACCCGAAGTCATCGATTATATTGCAGAGAATGTCAACGAAAGCGTACGAGATCTGGAAGGAATTGTCATCGCCATCATGGCGCGTTCTACAATCTTTAACAAGGAAATAGATCTGGAGCTGGCTCAACACATAGTGAAAGGCGTGGTACACAGTGAAACGAAAGCCGTCACCATCGATGATATCCTGAAAGTCGTATGCAAGCATTTTGGCTTGGAATTGGCTGCCATACATACAAAATCCAGAAAAAGAGAAGTGGTGCAGGCACGACAGATAGCCATGTATCTGGCCAAAAGCAACACAGACTTCTCTACATCAAAGATTGGAAAATTCATTGGAAACAAAGATCATGCAACCGTACTCCACGCATGCAAAACCGTAAAAGGGCAGCTGGAGGTAGACAAAAGCTTTAAAGCAGAGGTCAAAGAAATCGAAAGTTTGTTACGGAAAAGAGGATAGTTGAAGCAGCCGTTACCTGCAAACACATGCCTGCTAACTTTTCGCAGCATCCCCCATCGGCTTATTCATATCGAAGAAAGACGGGATGTACGAAAGTTTGGCGGAACTCTCGCGAGCATCTTCGACCTTAAACAAGCCCGGACCACTACAAGCAAGCCCTGCGAAAGCTTTCAAACGATAGCCTTGCAAAGCCCCCGCATCAACAAGATGCGATAGAGATTAAAGGAAGAAACCTTGCTTGCGAAGCACCTTCAACAGATTCTCAGACATAAATTCATTATCTTTTTGGGTATAACGGACATCAGTAAACACTTGAGCCAAAGTTTCTTTTCCATTCTCCACCACAAATTGCTTGTTCACCGGCAACGATTCTTTGCAAGCATAGATCCGGTCAATATCATCCGACGTGTAATCGCGATAAACCTCTTGATGCACAATCGCTTCCCGAGACAAACGATCAACTTGAGGCGGCATTTCGTCGGGATAACCCACCGTAACTGTTGTCACAGGGAATACCAACTCCGGCAACTGAAGCGCATCAATAATCATTTCAGGGTTATAAGTAGTTGTTCCCAAATAACAAATCCCCAATCCCTTTTCTTCTGCCAATGTGCAAAATGTCTGAGCCACCAATAACGTGTCCATAGCCGCATTCATGAAAGACATCAGATTATTATATCCCGGCACAGCTTTCCGTTGCTCACACCACAGGCTGAACCGCCGAAAATCCGCGCAAAAAGTCAATACCACCGGAGCCTCCTCAACCATCGGTTGATGAAAATGGGCAGGCGAAAGCAGACTTTTCATTTCCGCATCGCGAGTAACCACTACGCTGTAAAGCTGCATGCCTCCCATAGTAGAGGCACGAAAAGAAGTTTCAAGCAAATCATTTAACAAATCTACGGGAATATCCTCAGACAGATACTTCCGGATAGTCCTTCTGTTTCTGACAGTTTCAATCATATCTTTTTTTTGCAAAGATACAAAAAAAGAAAGAACATTTTATATTATTCCAATAATATAGCAATTTTCTTTTTGGAAAACTTTCCTCATCTATAAGAATTCATACAACACTGATAAACAATCAATTAACATTTTAAAATGGAAAACTTACAACCTGTTCATAAAATCATTCCTTTTTATTTTGAAAGATTAAAAAACATTCTTAGCTTTGCAAACACATTTGTTAATGATAAGTAAACTTCTACGCACATTACTTATTGAACAAAAAATCTAAGATATAGAAATCGTGGAAAAACAAACTTATTCTTACGAAGAAGCCTATGAAGAATCTTTACGATATTTTCAAGGCGATGAGCTTGCTGCAAGAGTGTGGGTAAACAAATATGCAGTAAAGGATTCTTTCGGAAATATCTACGAAAAGTCTCCGGAAGACATGCATTGGAGAATAGCCAACGAAGTAGCCCGCATCGAAGCGAAGTACCCCAACGGACTCACGGCAAAAGAGCTTTACGATTTGCTCGATCACTTCAAGTACATCGTTCCTCAAGGAAGTCCGATGACCGGTATCGGCAATGATTACCAGGTAGCTTCACTGTCCAACTGTTTTGTTATCGGAGTAGACGGCTCTGCCGATTCGTACGGCGCCATCATCAAAATCGACGAGGAACAGGTACAACTGATGAAACGGAGAGGAGGCGTAGGACACGATTTATCGCACATACGCCCGAAAGGTTCTCCTGTGAAAAACTCGGCATTGACTTCCACCGGACTGGTTCCTTTCATGGAACGTTATTCGAACTCCACCCGAGAAGTAGCACAAGACGGGCGACGGGGAGCACTCATGCTGAGTGTTTCAATCAAGCATCCCGACTCGGAAGCTTTCATCGACGCTAAAATGACCGAGGGAAAGGTGACCGGAGCGAATGTCTCCGTGAAGCTGGACGACGCCTTTATGCAGGCGGCGGTAGACGGGAAACCATACATTCAGCAATACCCTATCGACTCTCTGAACCCGAAAGTGACGAAAGAAATAGACGCTTCCACTTTGTGGAAGAAAATTGTGCACAACGCATGGAAGTCGGCAGAACCCGGAGTCCTCTTCTGGGATACCATCATTCGCGAGTCCGTACCCGATTGCTATGCAGACTTAGGATATAGGACCGTATCGACAAATCCTTGCGGAGAAATACCCTTGTGCCCCTATGACTCCTGCCGTTTGCTGGCTATCAACCTATATTCTTACGTAGTGAATCCATTCAAGCCGGACGCTTATTTCGATTTCAACTTGTTTAAGAAGCACGTAGCTCTGGCACAACGCATCATGGATGACATCATCGACCTCGAGTTGGAAAAGATCGAGAGCATCATGCATAAGATTGACGCCGACCCTGAAAGCGAAGAGGTGAAACACTCGGAACGCTTGCTTTGGGAAAAGATTTACAAGAAAAGCGGACAGGGACGCCGGACAGGTGTAGGCATCACTGCGGAAGGAGACATGCTGGCAGCCTTAGGACTTCGCTACGGTACGGAAGAGGCTACCGAGTTTTCGGAGGAAGTACATAAAACAATCGCCTTGTGCGCTTACCGTTCATCCGTAGACATGGCGAAAGAGCGGGGAACGTTTGAAGTTTACAGCAGCGAACGCGAACAGAACAACCCGTTCATCAGGCGTCTGGCTGAAGCCGATCCGCAGCTATACGAAGACATGAAGAAATACGGACGGCGCAACATCGCTTGCCTGACTATCGCCCCGACAGGAACAACCAGCTTAATGACGCAAACCACTTCGGGAATCGAACCGGTATTCTTGCCCGTGTACAAGCGTAGAAGGAAGGTGAACCCGAATGATACCAATGTACGCGTGGATTTTGTGGATGAAACCGGCGACGCTTTCGAGGAATATATCGTATTCCACCATAAGTTCGTGACGTGGATGGAGGCTAACGGATACGACCCTGCCAAGCGATATACACAGGAAGAAGTGGACCAATTGGTGGCGAAATCGCCTTACTACAAAGCCACTTCCAACGATGTCGACTGGCTGATGAAGGTCAGAATGCAGGGAAAGATACAGAAATGGGTAGACCACTCCATCAGTGTAACGATCAATCTGCCGAACGATGTGGACGAAGACTTGGTGAACCGCCTCTATGTGGAAGCATGGCGCTCAGGGTGCAAAGGTTGCACCGTATATCGCGACGGATCGCGTTCGGGAGTTCTGATCGCTGCAAAAGCGGAAAAGAAGAAAGACGACGAGCTTCCTCCGTGCAAGCCCCCCACAGTGGTGGAAGTACGCCCCAAAGTGCTGGAAGCCGATGTGGTACGTTTCCAGAACAACAAAGAGAAATGGGTGGCATTTGTCGGCTTGATGGACGGACATCCGTACGAGATATTCACCGGATTGCAAGACGATGATGAAGGGATTTTATTACCCAAGAGCGTAACGATGGGACGCATCATCAAGAATGTGGACGAAGAAGGAAACAAACGCTACGATTTCCAGTTTGAGAACAAGCGGGGATACAAAACAACGATCGAAGGATTGTCCGAAAAGTTCAACAAAGAGTATTGGAACTATGCGAAACTGATCTCGGGAGTACTTCGTTACCGGATGCCGATTGAGCAAGTTATCAAACTCGTAAGTTCACTGCAATTGAACAGCGAGAGCATCAACACTTGGAAGAACGGTGTAGAACGAGCTTTGAAGAAGTATGTACAAGACGGAACGGAAGCCAAAGGCAAAAAATGCCCGAATTGCGGAAACGAGACTCTGGTATATCAGGAAGGTTGCCTGATCTGTAAAACTTGCGGCGCTTCAAGGTGCGGATAAAAGAAAACAGGGATAGCGTACGAAACAGAAACGCACTGTAAGGCTCATTGCCGCCTGCTTTAAAACTCGGATTCATACGGATTGATGTAAAAACGCCAAGTTCGGCTTATGCAAATCCGCATGAATCCGAGTTTTTAGCGGCATAACGGTTCTTTTTTACCGCAACCGCTTTATTTTTCTCGGAAAATTATCTTATACTTGCACCGACATTAGTCGTTAACCCGAAAAAGCAGTCGATAAATGCACGTATCATTTCATATAGAATACCGCACCAATTGGGGCGAAGAAGTAAAAATAGCCGGTCTGTTCCCCCATCCCGTCGCTTTACAGACCACAGACGGCATACATTGGACGACCGAAATAGAGCTCGAAATCCCCGAAGAAGGCGCAACGATTCATTACAACTACCGGATAGAAGAAAACGGCACGGTGACACGGAAAGAGTGGAACCATCTGAAACGAAGCCTTTTCCTGTCGGGTTCTTCCAAAAAGCGATACCGGATACACGATTGTTGGAAAAACATTCCCGAACAGCTGTACTACTACAGCTCCGCTTTCACCGATATTCTTCTGGCGCATCCCCACAGGGATGCCCTCCCGCCAAGTTACAACAAGGGTCTGATAATAAAGGCATACGCGCCCCGTATCGATGACAATTACTGCCTCGGCATTTGCGGAAACCAAAAGTGCCTGGGAAACTGGGACCCCGACAAAGCCGTATTGATGAGCGACGCGAACTTCCCCGAGTGGCAAGCGGAACTCGACGCTTCCAAACTGAAGTTCCCGTTAGAATATAAGTTTGTGCTGTATAACAAGCAACAGAAGCAGGCAGATTGCTGGGAAAACAACCCCAACCGCTATTTGGCAGCTCCGTCACTGAAGGCCAATGAATCCATCGTCATTTCCGACCGGTATGTTTTTTTCGACACGCCGCTGTGGAAAGGAGCCGGTACGGCCGTGCCCCTTTTCTCGCTGAGGTCGGAACAGAGCTTCGGAGTGGGCGACTTCGGCGATTTGGAACGTCTGACCGACTGGGCGGTAAGCACCAACCAGAAGATTATACAGATTCTGCCCATCAACGACACGACGATGACGCACACATGGACAGACTCTTATCCGTACAACAGCATTTCGATCTACGCCCTGCACCCGATGTATGCCGACATCAGCCGGATGGGAAAGCTGAAGGACAAAGAGGCGGCTGCCGCTTTCGAAAAGAAGCAGCAGGAACTGAACAGCCTGAATTCGGTAGATTACGAGGCTGTGAACCGGAACAAATGGGCGTTTTTCCGGCTCATCTTCGCGCAAGAAGGCGAACAGACGCTGCGTTCGAGAGCGTTCGAAACATTTTTCGAATCGAACAAAGAGTGGCTTCTGCCCTACGCCGCATTCAGCTACCTGCGCGACAAATACGGTACGCCCGACTTTCGGCAATGGCCCCGACACGCAGTGTTCGAACCGGAAGAAATCGCCGGGATGTGCCGCCCCGATTCCGGCATATACCCCGAAATAGCGATTCATTACTTCGTTCAATACCACCTGCACAGGCAGTTGACCCGTGCAACGGAATATGCACGCCGAAACGGTGTAGTACTGAAAGGAGACATTCCGATAGGCATCAGCCGCAACAGTGTAGAGGCATGGACAGAGCCGCATTATTTCAACATGAACGGACAAGCGGGCGCGCCGCCCGACGACTTCTCGCAGAACGGACAGAACTGGGGATTCCCCACTTACAATTGGGAGGCGATGGAAAAAGACGGTTACGCCTGGTGGATGAAGCGTTTCCGCAAGATGGCAGAGTATTTCGACGCTTACCGGATCGACCACATCCTCGGCTTCTTCCGTATCTGGGAGATTCCCATGCACGCCGTACACGGTCTGCTGGGACGGTTCGTACCCTCCATCCCCATGAGCCGGGAAGAGATAGAAAGCTACGGCATCGGCTTCCGCGAAGAGTTGCTCAGCCCCTACATCCACGAATCGTTTCTTCATCAGATCTTCGGCCGCCACACCGAATCGGTGAAAGCCACCTTCATCGAACCGACAGGCGAAGTGGGATTGTACCGGATGAGAAAAGGTTTCGAGACGCAACGGCAAGTGGAAACCTTTTTCGCGGACAAGGCAACAGACTCCGACACAGAGATAAAGGAAGGGCTTTACAGCCTCATCAGCAACGTATTGTTCATTCCCGACCCGAAAGAAAAAGGCAAATATCACCCGCGCATAGGCGTGCAACGCGATTTTGTGTACCATGCATTGAGCCATGAAGAGAAAGCGGCCTTCGACAAATTGTACGACCGGTATTACTACCATCGGCACGACCTTTTCTGGCAACAGCAAGCCATGAAGAAGCTGCCGCAGCTTACGCAAGCCACCCGCATGCTCATCTGCGGCGAAGATCTGGGGATGATTCCCCACTGCGTGCCTTGGGTGATGAACGAGCTTCGCATTCTCAGTCTGGAGATACAGCGAATGCCCAAGAATCCGGCGCACGAATTCGGACACCCCGAAGCATATCCCTACCCATCGGTGTGCACCGTCTCCACACACGACATGTCGACTTTGCGAGGCTGGTGGGAAGAAGGCCATCAGCAGACACAGCGTTATTACCGGGACGTATTGGGGCACTACGGCAACGCTCCTGCGTCTGCCACGCCGGAATTATGCGAAGAAGTAATCAGAGAGCATCTGGGCAGCCGCTCCATGTTCTGCATCCTGTCGCTGCAAGACTGGCTTTCCATCGACAAGAAGCTGAGAAACCCGGACGTACGGGAAGAGCGTATCAACGTTCCGTCGAACCCGCGCCATTATTGGCGATACCGGATGCACCTCACGCTGGAGGAGCTGATGCAGACGGAAACTCTTAATAAGAAGATACGGGAACTGATTAAGTACACCGGCAGAAATCCGAAGAAATAAGCACGTTTTCGAACCGGCGGTGTGTCCCCGGAGGGCAACTGATCCATTCGGCAAGAGGGAGTATCCACGCATACAGCACCGCGCTCTCACCTATAATCTCCGCAAAACGAAATGTTAGTGCCTTGTAAAATGAAGCGTTCTATTTCGTAAAATGATAAGTCCTCGAAATCACAAAAATATTTTTCAAAATCGACCGGCTTGCCGATATTGAAACCGCATTAAAACGGTGTTGGAGAAACCTTCCAACGCCGTTCTTTCGTTTTGTCGCTTCGCTCCCGCTTTGACGCTTACGCATTCTCGCTAATCGCTTTGTACGCCGCCACGCTCTGCGCTTTCACGATTTGACCGCGGAAGGCCAGACGCGCCCCGACACCCGCACTCGCAAACGAAGCATCGTAATTCGCAAACGCACTCGACACACCGCCATTCGCATACGCGTTGCCGCAGCCGCGACAAACCACACGGGATGCTGAGCCTGAATGCCAAAATATATCCGAGTAATGCGTTGATGAGGAGCCATTCACATTGCCGACAGGTATAACATCCATATATCTGCCGTGGGCGACAGTCGGTATCCACAAGCCACTATTAGAAGTTCCTTTTACCATACGTGTAGAGCCGTCAGGCATCCAGATACGCCATTTGCCGACGTTATCCCTGTCATTGGGAAGGTCTACACCGTCCATCATGTCATATTTATTGCCGTAGATGTCCTCATAACCCAAACAGCAGATGTTGTTCACTTGAGTTACTGCAGCACCACCGTATTCGTCTACGCCACGATACCATGCATATTGGTGCACAAGATTATCGACGAGACTCTTCGTAACACCGTTGTTCACGCTCTTGGCCTCTTCGTAACCGATTGTATCCCTCATTTCGCGACTTGCCGTACCGCCTGTAGTGCGACTGTTTGAATGCAGACCTGCACCGCACTGTTCTTGTGCATTTCGACGACCATAGCGAGCATAGAACAGGTTGGCTATGCGAGAGTGTATCAGGACATCAATTTGTTGCATACCTCGCTGAGCACTGTAATAGTGGAAGTCCGCTCACGTCATGCTACCGGTTGTAGAACTTACACTAATGACAGCACGCAATTTCGATCCGATGACAGAGAAACCTAGCACTGCACACAAATGCTCGTCGTTTGCCACCCATTCAGGCTCCATATCCTCAATCCTTGTACTATTGCTCAATACCACACAGTCGAACTCTGCCGTGTTCAAAATGGTAAAGTGGAGGTTTACAGCATCGTCCGGTATGTCGACGATGAGGTACATGTCTGCCTCAAATTTGTTGCCAATAGTTGGAACGACTATGGAGTTGATTACCTCACCTTCTGCATCTACAAAAACTGAGCCGACGAGGTTTGTGCCGGGAATACTGGGGAAGCGGACGCGTTTGAAGCCTTCAACGATCACCTTGCACACGCTGTATGCGTTGTCGTTGGTATAAGAACTTGACAAGGTATCTTTACCACTCATAATCTTCTTTCCGGGCTGGAAACCTCCCTGAGTACCCTTGATTTCTCCAAGTATCAATACAGTCGCCTGTGGACTTGCCGACTTATGAAGTGCATCGTTGGAACTGTAGCAGCTGTAGTGCTTGCCTTTCATGTAATCATTGATACCTTTGCTCCAAAAGAACGGCTCGTACATCATCCAGTCGCCCTCCGTTCCATCAAGTTTTGCTTCTGAATCGTCGGCATACTTGTAGCTATCCGCATCATCGAGAGGATAGTAGGTCATCTCACCATCAAGGTTATTCACGACCGTGTTCAGACAGGCCATATTCACATTGCGAGTCGTCGCCTTTTTCGTCACCTTAGCCAGTACCCTATGGCGTTGTTTCAGGATTGCCGAAATATGCCCACTTGGCTTATAGTACGTGCCGGTCTTATATCCGGTTCCGTTATCAAGATTGCTCACGTTGGCATCATCACTTACGGAGTCATCGAACTCAATCATTGTGTAGTCTGGTTGCATGATATTCAATTCAGGAAAGTGGGCTACCAATTCTGCGTAGGTTTCGCTCTCCAAGTATTTGGTGAGACGGACTGTTCCGACGAGGGTGCATGTTTCGGTAGCACTACCCTCTGGAAAATCCAATGTAAGATGCCCCCTAAAACCAAAATGATTCTATCCCCTGAAAATATTCAATAATGCCCCCTCAAAAAGTCTTGACCGATGGGGTCATTATTATTTTAGAAGTTGTTTTGAATTATGAAAGAATCATTTAATATATTGTTTATCAGCTATTTAATTAATCGTTCCTTATAAATTCAAATTATGCTGAAAATTTTATTTTATCTTGGCGGAAAAACCATTGAAAACTAAAATATAAAAAATTTTCTTTTAGTCTTTCCATCATTTTCTTCAAGTTCCAAGCAGTTGCAGCCAGATAAGCGTTGATTTGTATGTCTTTTTCACCCCACAGGTAATTCTGTTCCATACGGAAGTCCTTTTTAAGATGTCCGAACATAGGTTCAATTGCCGCTCTGGCTCTGCACTTGTATTCGTTTCTGCCGTTTTTGACAAGGGGTGTCTTTGGCTTTGGGTTTACCGGGAGTGATGATGCTTACACCCCTTATTTGTTTGCGCCCCCTTTCCGCCTCGATCATAAATCAACTCTTGGGGTAATTTCAACCGACCGGCTTCCATCTGTGCAAGTAGTGGTTCTATTGTATCGCCTCGTCGTAAGGGTTTCCCAAAAATGCTTTTATAGCCGTGATAATTTTTCGCCCTTTTCTACCCGTGATTATCATCCCCACTTTATTGCCGAACTCATATTGCTTGTGCGCTTTTCCCTTAGCACAATGGATATTGCCGTTCAGGTGTGCAATCAAATCTCTGTCTGAAAATCCTGTGTAGGATTCAAGAACCATCAAAGCGATCTTGCCTTCAGCAGAAAAGTAGTTCTTACGCCCATAAGCAGACTCTTACAGACCCATCCTATGCGCTAACTCTTGGAAAGGAAAAAAAGCTCTTGCTTATCTGCTTTATCCCCATCCCCAATGCGTAACACTGGAGAATGTTTGCTATCTTTGTTGTCATAGTATAGTAGAAATGATTTTATCCCACCGGTCAAGACGGGTATCAAATCTACGAAAAAACCCCTGCAGGACATTGTCTGACAGGGGCATTTTTATATTGGAATCAATGGGCAGGACTATTTGGGCACAAGGGGATAGAAGCGCTTGGTTTTAGGGGGCATCTTACACTGGTTTTCCCATCATTTATAATCTTTTATAAATCCCTCCATCAGCCAATTGGCGAGGGCCTGCCGGTTGGAATTGATGACCAGTCGCCGCTGGTCGAACGTGTTTTGAATATTGCCCAGCTCCACAAAAACAGAGGTCGGATGGGTGTAAGCCAGCACATACAGATTCCGCCCGCTCACCGTTCCTGAAAAACCGCGATTAGGCTGATGCTTCCCGTATTTCGACTCAAACATATCTTTCATGTTGTATGCCAACCGCTTGCTTTCGGCCTTCTTCATGGAATGATAGAAAAAGACATCGGTCTGCTTCCCTTTGCTCCGGCTGTCTACATGAATAAAGATGGCGCGGCAGTAAGCATAGTTCTTCCGGTCTTCCCGGTAAAGCGTGTTTATCCGCTCGCAACGTTGCTTCAAGCGTTGCACCTGATTTAAAGGAATGGGAGCGCCCATGCAGGTTTCGCGCTTGCTGTTCGACAAATAGGCATCATCTCTGATACCGTCTTTGGCATCCCGGATGATAATGTGCACTTCCGCCCCCTCCTGCATCAGGTTGCGTGCCAGACGAAGGGCGATATCATAGGCATATTCGTCTTCATGAAGTTCATGTTTTCCCACATAGCCGATAGCTCCCGGGTCGGGACCTCCATGCCCGCTGACTATATAAAAGCACGCACCTGCCAGACGTTCGGAAGTTACCGGGACATCCGCCAACTGCTTTCCGAAGAGCGGTTGATGAATGGACGTTCCTTTTCTTGAAGGCTTAGCCGGCACTATCTCCTTTTTCCCACCGGCAGGCAGCTTATCCGCAAGAGGCTTTCCCGATACGGTTTTCGTTCTTTTCACCGGAGGAATGACGTAGGTCATCCCCATCTTCAACACTTCTTCCTTCCCTAATTGTTTCCTGTTCAACTCCACAAAGTCATTATAATATTTTTTAGGCGACCTGTTGTGCCTCAGCAGAAAAGTAGAAATGCCTTCGCCGGCTTTCGGAGTGGCTTTCTCTTGAGCCGTTGCTCCCGGAATTAAAAAGAATACACTAAAACACAGAAGAATACCGAATCTCTTTTTCATATTTACGTTAACTCGTATTTACAATATCATTTCACTCATAAAATAGAACAAAAATACGATTATTTTCTCTATTTTTGCGCCATTCATCCTTTTTTTGAAAAGAAGACATTTAAAACCGATACATTATGGCAAAACAATTCAAACCCGAAACATTGTGCGTACAAGCAGGATGGAAGCCCGGCAAAGGAGAGCCGCGCGTACTGCCCATCTATCAAAGTACAACTTTCAAATACGATACCAGCGACCAGATGGCGCGTCTTTTCGATCTGGAAGACAACGGCTACTTCTATACCCGCCTGCAAAACCCGACCAATGACGCCGTAGCCACGAAGATAGCCGCACTCGAAGGCGGAGTGGCCGCCATGCTTACTTCAAGCGGTCAAGCTGCCAACTTCTACGCAATTTTCAATATCTGCCAAGCAGGCGACCACTTTGTTTGCTCTTCGGCCATTTACGGAGGCACGTTCAACTTGTTCGGCGTCACCATGAAAAAGCTCGGAATCGACGTAACCTTCGTCAGCCCCGATGCCGGCGAAGAAGAAATATCGGGAGCTTTCCGCCCGAACACGAAAGCATTGTTCGGCGAAACCATCTCCAACCCGTCGCTCGAAGTGCTGGATATCGAAAAATTCGCGCGCATCGCCCACAAGCATGGCGTTCCTCTGATTGTAGACAATACCTTCCCCACTCCCATCAACTGCCGCCCGATCGAATGGGGAGCGGATATCGTGGTGCACTCCACTACCAAATATATGGACGGACATGCCACCAGCGTAGGCGGTTGCATCGTCGACAGCGGCAATTTCGACTGGGATGCCCACGCCGATAAATTCCCCGGACTATGTACTCCGGACGAGTCGTACCACGGACTGACGTATACGAAAGATTTCGGAAAAGCGGCTTACATTACCAAAGCTACCGCCCAACTGATGCGTGACTTGGGAAGCATACAAAGTCCGCAAAATGCCTTTTTGCTGAATCTGGGACTGGAAACGCTGCATCTACGCATGCCCCAGCACTGCCGGAACGCACAAAAGGTAGCCGAATATCTATCGGGACATGAGAAGGTGGCATGGGTAAACTACTGCGGACTGCCGGACAACAAGTATTACCCGTTGGCGCAGAAATACATGCCCCATGGGTCTTGCGGCGTTATTTCTTTCGGGCTTAAAGGCGGACGCGATGTCTCCATCCAATTCATGGACGCTTTGGAGGTAATCGCCATCGTCACCCATGTGGCGGATGCGCGCAGCTGTGTGCTCCACCCTGCAAGCCATACCCACCGCCAGCTTACGGACGAGCAGTTGATAGAGGCCGGTGTACGCCCGGACTTAATCCGTTTATCGGTAGGCATAGAAAACGCCGATGATCTGATTGCAGACATCGAACAGGCATTGAAGGCATAACGAATTAAAAAAATGTTTCTACAGTTTAAAGGACATAAGACCGTCTTTATATACAAACAGTAAAAGCAATAACCTCAAGTTTATCGGATGATGTCAGGCATTAAGACTTTGGAGGTGCGGTTCACTCTGTGGCAGGGGCGACTGCGCTTGCCGTTATACAGAAAGAAGTAGCTCCATTTATTATAAGAACAGCGTTTTCGGTTTAAAGGATATTTCGTCTGCCGTTCGTGATTCATTCGTCTTTCGTCTGCGTTTGATTCGTCTCTCGAACGGCAGACGAATCAAACGCAGACGAAAGACGAATAAGTTTTGCTGTAAAAAGAGTAAAGGATTGCAGTGTAAAGGATAAGATAGAAATCTTAGATTCGCCGCATAAATTAACGGTGAAACAAACTTACATCCTCACAGAACAAAGTAAATAAGCAGTTACACGAAATACTTTCCGAAATAATTCGTTTCAAGCGGCTATTGTAATAAAATAAAATGATTTCGCCCGTTTTTCAAAACAAATTCCAACATTTATTTATACATTTGTAGCCAATTGACAAAATTGCATTTAAATAACTTATCATGGCTAAAATAACCAAAGAAGCCGCTTTGCTCTATCATTCGCAGGGTAAACCCGGCAAAATAGAGGTCGTTCCTACCAAACCTCACAGTACACAGAATGATTTATCTCTTGCATATTCTCCCGGCGTGGCAGAACCTTGCCTCGAAATTGAAAAAAATCCGCAGGACGCTTATAAATATACGGCGAAAGGAAATCTGGTAGCCGTTATTTCCAATGGAACCGCCGTTTTGGGACTGGGGGATATCGGTGCGTTGAGCGGCAAACCGGTGATGGAAGGCAAAGGGCTGCTTTTTAAAATCTATGCCGGCATAGACGTGTTCGACATCGAAGTGGACGAGAAAGATCCGGATAAGTTTATCGAGGCGGTAAAGGCCATCGCTCCGACTTTCGGCGGCATCAATCTCGAAGACATCAAAGCGCCGGAGTGTTTTGAGATAGAACGGAGGCTGAAAGAGGAGCTGGATATTCCGGTGATGCACGACGATCAGCACGGCACTGCCATTATTTCAGCAGCCGGACTGGTGAACGCGCTTCAAGTGGCGGGAAAGAAGATAGAGGAGGTGAAGATCGTAGTCAACGGCGCCGGAGCTTCCGCCGTATCGTGCACCAAGCTTTATGTGGCTTTGGGAGCGCGCCTGGAGAATATCGTCATGCTCGACAGCAAGGGGGTTATCAGCCAAACGCGCACGGACCTGAACGAACAAAAACGGTTCTTCGCCACCGCACGCACCGACATACATACGCTTGAAGAAGCGATGAGAGGCGCCGACGTATTCCTCGGACTGTCGAGAGGAAACGTGGTGAACGGAGAGATGATACGGAGCATGGCCGCCATGCCTATCGTGTTCGCATTGGCCAATCCGGTTCCCGAAATATCTTACGAAGAGGCCATGGCTGCCCGTCCCGACGTTTTAATGTCTACCGGACGTTCCGACTATCCGAATCAGATCAACAACGTAATCGGATTTCCTTACATCTTCCGGGGCGCTTTGGATACGCAGGCAAAAGCCATCAACGAAGAGATGAAAATAGCTGCCGTATACGCCATTGCTAATCTTGCCAAACAACCCGTGCCGGATGTGGTGAATGCAGCCTATCAGGTAAACAACTTCACTTTCGGTCCCGAATACTTCATTCCCAAACCGGTAGACCCGCGCCTTATCACGGAAGTGGCTTGCGCCGTAGCCCGCGCGGCCATGGAAAGCGGAGTAGCCCGCAAGCCTATCGAGGACTGGGACGCATACAAGGTGCATTTACGGGAACTGATGGGATACGAGTCCAGACTCACCCGCCAGCTTTACGACACTGCCCGCCGCCATCCGCAACGGGTAGTATTCGCCGAGGGCACTCATCCCAACATGTTGAAAGCGGCGGTAGAAGCCAGATCGGAAGGGATCTGCCACCCTGTTCTGCTGGGCAACGACGAAGCCATCTGCAAGCTGGCGCAGGAGCTGGACCTCAGTCTGGAAGGCATAGAGATTGTCAATCTCCGCCATCCCGACGAAGCGGGACGACGCGAACGTTACTCCCGCATTCTGGCGGAAAAGCGGGCGCGCGAAGGATTCACTTTCGAAGAAGCCAACGACAAGATGTTCGAACGCAACTATTTCGGCATGATGATGGTGGAAACCGGAGATGCCGACGCCTTTATCACCGGACTTTACACCCGATACAGCAACACCATCAAGGTGGCGAAAGAGGTAATCGGCATCCGCCCGGAGTTTACACATTTCGGAACGATGCACATCCTCAACTCTAAAAAGGGAACTTACTTTCTCGCCGACACGCTGATCAACCGCCATCCCGACGCGGATACGCTGATAGACATAGCCAAACTTGCCGATCACACCGTGCGGTTTTTCAACCATACGCCGGTAATGGCGATGCTGTCGTACTCCAACTTCGGGGCCGACACTACAGGAAGCCCGGTAAAAGTGCACCAAGCCGTAAGCTATATGCAGGAGAGGTATCCGGAACTGCCCATCGACGGAGAAATGCAAGTAAACTTCGCGATGAACCGCAAGCTGCGCGATGCCAAATACCCGTTCACCCGCCTGAAAGGGAAAGACGTGAATACGCTCATCTTCCCGAACCTGAGTTCTGCCAACGCAGGCTACCAGCTATTGCAGGCCATGGATCCGGATACGGAGTTCATCGGTCCCATCCAGATGGGGCTGAACAAGCCCATTCACTTCACCGACTTCGAAAGTTCGGTTCGCGACATCGTAAACATCACAGCCGTAGCGGTAATCGATGCTATTGTGGAAAAGAAAAAGAAAATAAACGACCAATGAAACGCCCGTTATCAAAATCACAAATTGTTTGCATCAGCCTGCTTTGGCTGGCGCTGTGCTACTTGGTACTGACAAGAGCCGAACGCATCGACGGAATGACGATTATCATGCTGCTCATCTCTGCGGCATTGGTTTTTATTCCTGTCTATAAGTCCGTCAAAAAGAAGAAATAATATCTTTTTTACTTAAAAAAGAGTGATAATGTAACAGAAATAACACATTATCGCTTTTTTATTTATAAAATTGTTGCATATTCATTTTTTATCTTTACTTTTGCAAATCAAAATAAAGAACAAGAATCCGTTTGAATTTTGCCACTATTCTTTTTAAGAGTTCTTCTTGAAGAAAATGACCTGTTTCCATAAGAAAACCGTTGCGGAATACCGACGCGCCAAACAGAAAAGTCGGAGGCGGGGAACTCCGGGGAGAGAGGAAAACCGCAAGACGGCATTATCGAACCGGATTCTACGTTACAAACATATAAATATGGTGTGCCTGCAAAGCAGGTTCATAAAATAAGGTAATAGATAACCATTAAAAAAGTGATTATGAATGCAGCTAAGGTATTAGAAGATTTAAAAAGAAGGTTTCCCAACGAACCGGAGTATCATCAGGCGGTAGAAGAAGTACTGGCCACGATCGAAGAGGAATACAACAAGCATCCGGAGTTCGACAAAGCGAACTTGATAGAGCGTTTGTGTATCCCCGACAGAATCTATCAGTTCCGGGTCACTTGGGTGGATGACAAAGGCAACGTGCAAACCAACATGGGATACCGTGTGCAGCACAACAACGCTATCGGCCCGTATAAAGGCGGCATCCGCTTCCATGCGTCCGTAAACCTTTCCATTCTGAAATTCCTTGCATTCGAGCAGACTTTCAAGAACTCGCTGACTACGTTGCCCATGGGCGGAGGCAAGGGCGGATCGGATTTCTCGCCGCGCGGCAAGTCGAACGCTGAAGTGATGCGCTTCGTGCAGGCGTTCATGCTGGAGCTGTGGCGTCATGTAGGACCCGAGACCGACGTTCCGGCAGGCGACATCGGCGTGGGAGGACGCGAAGTGGGCTTCATGTTCGGCATGTACAAAAAGCTGACGCATGAGTTCACGGGAACGTTTACCGGAAAGGGACGCGAGTTCGGCGGATCGCTCATTCGTCCCGAAGCCACCGGATACGGCAACATCTACTTCCTTACGGAGATGCTGAAAACCAAAGGCACCGACCTGAAAGGCAAGACGTGCCTGGTATCGGGAGCGGGCAACGTGGCCCAATACACCATCGAGAAAGTGATCGAACTGGGCGGGAAAGTAGTGACCTGCTCCGATTCGGACGGATACATTTACGATCCCGACGGCATAGACCGCGAAAAGCTCGACTACATCATGGAGCTGAAAAACCTGTACCGCGGACGTATCCGCGAATATGCCGAGAAGTACAACGTGAAGTATGTGGAAGGTGCAAAGCCGTGGGGAGAGAAATGCGACATCGCCTTACCCTCAGCCACTCAGAACGAACTGAACGGCGACCATGCGCGCCAGTTGATCGCCAACGGCTGTATCGCCGTGTCCGAAGGAGCGAATATGCCTTCCACTCCGGAAGCCATCAAAGTGTTCCAGGATGCCAAGATTCTGTATGCTCCCGGAAAAGCGGCCAATGCCGGAGGCGTATCGGTATCGGGGTTGGAGATGACTCAAAACTCCATCAAGCTGGGGTGGAGCGCCGAAGAGGTGGATGAAAAGCTGAAAAGCATCATGAAGAATATCCACGAGGCCTGCGTACAGTACGGAACGGAAGCCGACGGATACGTAAACTACGTGAAGGGCGCCAATGTGGCGGGATTTATGAAAGTAGCCAAAGCGATGATGTCGCAAGGCATTTTATAAAATCTTCCCCGAAGGTTCCATACAGAAACCGATGCAACGGAAGGAGGATTCGTAACCCGAACCTTATACATGCAAAACGGCTTGTGGATGACGGGAAAGGATGTTTCCCTTTCGTTTGTATCCCGGAGCTCACGCATTCAATCCCCCTTTCGTCTGAAAAAGATTTCGCGTTTGCCTGAAAAAGACTTCGTGTCGAGGCAAACGCGAAGTCTTTTTCAGGCATGAGAGGGAATTCTCCGGTCTCATTGTAAAAGAGAAAAGGATGCGAAGAAGCGTTCCGGATTCGCTCGTTTGCGGTCAGCCTTGTCCGCCTTCGGGCATAAGCACAACGCCCCTGTTCTTTTTCCCGTCCATCTTCACCACCATCGGTTGTTCGAAACGGACGTGACGCAAGAACTTCGTTTCCTGTACGGCAGGCTGCGCATCGAGGTACTCCTGATTGTAAACGCCGTCGTTCATGTAAGCGTTGACGGTGAAATACCCCACGCCGAACGAAGTCAGATTCTGGAAGAAATGGGTTCCCTGACTCGGATCGACTCGGTAGTTCGTCAGTCCCGCCTCCACAATCACGCGCGCGGCGGAGATGTGAGGCCACTTCACGGGAATGCCGAGCCACGTATCGCTGCTTCCCCAACGGCCGGGACCGACCAGCACATACCCCTTTCCCTCGTCCAGAAACTGCCTGTTCAGTTTTTCTATCTCCCATGCGATGGCCTGATTGTTGGAAGCGCTATACCCTTCGGTCTTCACATATACAATATCATAGATATCGTTCACGACGCCATGCCCCAAAGACTTGTCCGAACGAAGCACCACCTGTTCGTCGGGTATCTGCGCCAAATCCTCGTCCAACACATCTTTGCTGTCTACTATCGGACGAATCTGCAAAAGGTAGAACGTTCCTTTCTTGTCCTGATCCGGATGCAGATTGGCGGCAAACTCTATTTCAACCGGACGCCGCATTTCCTGTTCGCCGTACTTCAACACCAGTTGCAGGATACGTGCCAGCGGGAAAACGTCGTGCTGAAGAATGTTGGCAAACGTGATTACTTTCCGCCCGCCGGGATAGAGTCCGTCGCGTATAATCTGGTCGTAGGGGTCGTATGTAGAAGCGATGTACCGCAATGAACCGTCGCTCTCCGCCTCTTTCACATGAAGTTTCAGCAGGTTGAACCCGTCGTTGATGGAGAAGTTTTGCCCTCCGTTCTTCAGGTCGAGCGCGTAGAAACGCGTCTGCGTTTCCTTCAGGGCAATCTCCATCTCGCTGGTCTGGAGCACGCGGTTGGGGTGATGAGGCGAGAAGCGAAGCGTCATTCCGCCGTCGACAATGTATTTGCCCAGTCCCAAAGCCAGGTTCACCGTCCCCTCTTCGGCCTTTTCGTCGCCCAAGGGGTAGTAGTTGAGCGAACGGGCTACACCCGACATCGAGGGGTAGTAGCGGTCGCCATACTGGTTTCCGACCACCTCTTGCAGGATAACCGCCATTTTCTCCTGATCGATTACATTCGACGTAGCCTGCATGTAGGCCTTGCTGTCGCGGAAGTAGACGGAAGCGTACACTCCCTTTATGGCGTCGGAAAGCATGCGGAGCATCTCGTACCGGTCGTCGAGATAAGGGATCATATACGTGTTGTAGACTCCGGCGAAAGGCTGGTAATGCGAATCTTCGAGCAAGGAAGACGAGCGGATGGCGATGGGCGACTTCACCACGTCGAAGAAGGTAAAGAAGTCTTCCACCAGCCGTTCGGGCAGTTTGGCCTTCAGGAAGTATTTCAGGATGAGATCGTCGTCGGCATCCGAAAGGGCTACCTGGTAGAGGTTGTTCGTTTCCATGAACTCATCGAACACATCGGTGCAGAGGACAACGGTCTTCGGAATGGCTACGGCGGCATCCTCGAACTCCTCGAATTCGGGATGAATCTTCACCATGTTGTCGATGAAAGCCAGTCCGCGCCCCTTTCCCCCCAGCGATCCGTCGCCGATACGGGCGAAGTTGGAATAACGGTCGAAGCGGTCGCGCTTGAAGACAGCCACCACTCCCTGATTTTTCATCTTCCGGTACTTGACGATGGCTTCGAAAATAATCTTGCGGTGAGCGTCCACATCTTGCAAGCTGTTCCACGTAATGGGGCGAAGAAACTCGGCAACGGGAAACATGGCGCGCGAATACAGCCAGCGCGAAACGTGGTTCCGGCTGATGTGGTAAAGGAACGACTCCGCAGGCACGGCGAAAAGAATGTTCTGCAGCTCTTTCAGATTGCGCACGCGCGCTATCTCCTCGCCGGTATCGGGGTTGCGGAACACGAAATCGCCGAAGCCGAAATTCTCGGATACGATGCGCCTCAGGTCGACATCCATCTTCTTCGAGTTCTTGTCGATGAAGCTTGCGCCGTATTTAGCGGCGTACAAGGCGTTCTCCGATTCGGACGATTGCACGATGAGGGGCATGAACGGGTCGTTCTTGCGTATTTCGGCACAAAGCTTGATGCCCGCCAGTTCGTCTTTGCCGCCGCGCTCCACTTTCGGGAAACGGACATCGGTAATCACGCCCAGAATATTGTTCCGGTACTTCCGATAAAGTTCCACAGCCTCCTGATAGGTACGCGCCAGAATAATCTTAGGCCGCCCGCGCATCCGAAGCGTGCGCTGATGGGCGTTCAACGCCTCGGTAGAAACCTCCTGACTCTGCTTGAGCACAAACTTATACAGGTTGGGAAGGATGGAGGAGTAGAAGCGGATGCCGTCTTCCACCAAAAGGATAAGCTGCACCCCCACCTCATTCACGTCATGTTCCAGATTCATCTTGTCCTCCATCAGCTTGATGATGGAGACCAGCAGGTCGGTGTTTCCCAGCCAGCAGAACACGTATTCGAACGCGCTGAGGTCTTCGTTGATGATGCGCTTCGTGATGCCGTGGCTGAAAGGCGTCAAAATCACGATAGGAATGTGGTTGTATTTCGCCTTGATATGCCGTCCGATATCGAAACTGTCGTTGTCTCCCGTACCCGGCATACATATTACAAGGTCGAACGGCATCTTTTCCAACAGTTCCCACGCCTCTTCCTCCGTCGATACTTGCGAGAAGCGGGGCGGATAGCGGAGAGACAGGGAAGTGTATTCGTTGAATATCTTCTCGTCGATACGCCCGTCGTCTTCGAGCATAAAGGCATCGTACGGATTGGCTATGAGCAGCACGTTGAAGATGCGCCTTGTCATCAGATTGGCGAACTGCGTGTCTTTGAAATAAAGCTGGTTCAGTTTGTATTTACTAAGCATAAGATCAGAATGATTACTCCGCAAAGTTAATTTTTTAATCTTATTTTTATTCTTTCCGGTGTCCCTATTTTGCGAATCGCAGCAGGAAGACGTTTGCCTGCCACACGGGGAGCCATGGGGAAGCGGCGATCTGCCTGCGATGCCGCATCCGTTGCGCCTCTCGGTTCGGGGAAGATTGCCCTGCGATACACAGACCGACAACACGGATGCATGTCCATACCGCCTCTTGCTTCGGGGAAGATTCTGTCGCAACCCGTTCGGCAACCGCCGTTCTGCCGGAGGAAGCGACAGCGGTACTACACAGCGTGAAAGTTTCCCGCCGGGAAAAGCCGAATCTATTCATTAAAGAAACAGAGGCTCTGTCCGGGCGAAACGGAGGCTCTGTCCGGGCGAAACGGAGGCTCTGTCCGGGCAAAACGGAGCTTCTATCCGGAGCAAACAGAGGCTTTATTCGAAGAAGGAAAAAGCTTCGACGGAACTGAAAGAAATACCACAAAGCAAAACAGAAACCATTTTCAGTAAAATACATCGTGTTTGTTCGGTGAAGAAACAAGCTCAGATGGAATTAAAAGAAGCATCACAAAAACAAAGCAGAAACCATTTTCAATAAAATACATCGGGAGCATTCGGCGAAGAAACAAGCTCCGACGAAACTGAAAGGACCGCCACAAAAACAAAACAGAAACTATTTTCAGTAAAATACACCGGGTTTATTCGGTGAAGAAACAAGCTCAGATGGAACTAAAAGAAGCATCACAAAACAAAACAGAAACCATTTTCAATAAAATAAACCAGTTTCATTCGGTGAAGAAACAAGCTGCGTCGGAACCCAAAGAAGGTAAGCCAAAGCCAAAGCAAAACTCTTTGCGGCAGAAACAGCCACTTCTCCGAAGCAAGGCAAAAGTGCCGCTCCGGCAAAAAGTTGCCGCAAGACAGACAGCCGCTTACGGCAAAACCGAGCGGCTCCCTCCTGCCCCGAAGGCGGAAAGCCGGATAAATATTCAAAAAATAAAACTTGATATTCCTTTATAACTCATTATTTTGTACATTTGTGACGTCCAAGCTCTATGTCAAACCAAAAAAGAGATGAACGAAATGAAAAAAACAATCTTGCTAATGAGTGGAGTCATCGTGATGTCATGCACTTCGCAACAGAAAAAAATCGTCTACCCGGAAACGGCCAAAGTAGACACTGTAGACGTGTACTTCGGTACACAAGTTCCCGATCCGTACCGCTGGCTCGAAAACGACACCAGCGCCGCCACCGCCGAATGGGTAAAGGCGCAGAACGAAGTCACCGCTGAATACCTGAGCCGTATCCCCTTCAGAGACAAGCTGCTGAAACGGATGACCGAGCTTGCCGACTATGAAAAGATAGGCACTCCCTTCAAGAAACACGGTAAATACTATTTCCGCAAGAACGACGGACTACAGAACCAAAGCGTATATTACGTTCAGGATTCGCTGAACGGAGAACCGCGCGTATTCCTCGACCCGAATAAACTCTCGGAAGACGGAACGGTGGCCCTCAACGGTTTGTTCTTCTCCAACGACGGGAAATACACTGCCTACAGCATCTCACGCAGCGGCTCCGACTGGTCGGAAATATTCGTGATGGACACCGAAACGGGCAAACTGCTCGACGACCACATTCAATGGGCGAAGTTCTCCGGCGCAAGCTGGGAAAAAGACGGCTTCTACTACAGCGCCTATGACGCTCCGGCGAAGGGCAAGGAGTTTTCCAACGTGAACGAAAACCATAAAATATACTACCACAAGATAGGCGAACCGCAATCGAAAGACAGGCTCGTTTACCGGAACCCGGCTCATCCGAAACGTTTCTACAGCGCCGGAACCAGCGAAGACGAGCGCGTTCTCTTCCTGTTCGAATCGGGTGCAGGCAGAGGAAACAACCTCTCGATACGCGATCTGACGAAACCGGGAGCACCCTTCGTGCAGTTGACAACCGACTTCGACTACCAGTACAGCCCGATCGAAGTGATCGGCG
Organism: Bacteroides pyogenes; assembly: GCF_014196225.1. Classification (GTDB taxonomy): domain Bacteria; phylum Bacteroidota; class Bacteroidia; order Bacteroidales; family Bacteroidaceae; genus Bacteroides; species Bacteroides pyogenes_A. Next base: position 82,583 of record NZ_JACIDI010000008.1, read on the forward strand.
ACCAAATCTATATCTTTACCAATTACGGCGCGCCTAAAAACAGAATCATGGTGGCCGACCTCAAGCAACCGAAGCTGGAGAACTGGAAAGAACTCGTGCCGGAATCGGACGCCGTACTGTCGGGAGCCGATATCATCGGCGGAAAGCTCTTCCTCACTTACGACAAAGACGCTTCGAACCATGCCTACGTATACGGTCTCGACGGAAAGATGATACACGAAATCAAGTTGCCCTCGCTCGGTTCGGTAGGCTTCAGCGGCGATAAAGACGACAAAGAGTGCTTCTTCGGATTCACCTCGTTTACCATCCCCGGAGCTACTTATAAATATGATATGGACGGAAACAGCTACGAACTTTACCGGGCTCCGAAAGTACAGTTCAACCCCGACGATTTCGTCACCGAGCAAATCTTCTTCGCCAGCAAAGACGGAACGAAGGTTCCGATGTTTCTTACCTACAAGAAAGACCTGAAGAAGAACGGAAAGAACCCCGTATTCCTGTACGGATACGGCGGATTCGGCATCAGCCTCAACCCGTATTTCACCACCTCGCGCATCCCATTCCTCGAGAACGGCGGCATCTATGCACAAGTAAACCTGCGCGGCGGAAGCGAGTATGGCGAAGAATGGCACATCGCCGGCACGAAAATGCAAAAGCAGAATGTATTCGACGACTTCATCTCCGCCGCCGAATACCTGATCGACAATAAATATACGAACAAAGAGGGAATAGCCATTGTAGGCGGTTCGAACGGCGGACTGCTGGTAGGAGCCTGCATGACGCAACGCCCCGACCTCTTCCGTGTGGCGGTTCCGCAAGTGGGGGTAATGGATATGCTCCGCTACCACAAGTTCACCATCGGCTGGAACTGGGCAAGCGATTACGGGACAAGCGAGGACAGCAAGGAAATGTTCGAGTACCTGAAAGGATATTCGCCGATTCACAACCTGAAGCCCGGAACCAAGTATCCCGCCACACTCATCACCACCGCCGACCACGACGACCGTGTAGTGCCCGCGCATTCATTCAAGTTTGCGGCAACTTTGCAGGCCGCCAACGACGGAACAAACCCGACAATCATACGCATCGACACCAAAGCGGGGCACGGAGCGGGCAAGCCGATGACGAAAATACTGGAGGAACAAGCCGACACCTACGGCTTCATCATGTATAATCTGGGGATGAAACCGAAATTCTGACAGCGGGCAAACCGCTCGGGAATAACCCCCACCGTACGAGCAAAGAAAAACAAAAGCGCGGAAATACGCCGTTGTGAGCGATAAAGCCACAACAGCATGCGGCACGGATCGTTCGGACGCCACTTCGACTCGGCATGTCCCCGTCCGGCAAAAAAACGCATGAACCGGCGTAGTTCCGCACTTTCTTTTCAGCTTCTCCCGCAAGAAACCATGCGCTTGCTCAGCTTCTTAGCCGAGGTTCAACAAGCGGGTTTTTATATTCTCCCGCAGGAAACCATGCGCTTTCCCGGCCCACATTTATCATTTTATCATTATTTAATCAAAAAATAAGCGCAAAAAAGATTATATACCAAAAGTTTTCCTATATTTGCAGCACACGAAGCTGACATTTTATCAGAGTAACCTTTTTTAAAAACATACTATTATGAACATCCAAAAAATCATGTCCTCTCTGGAGGCAAAGCATCCCGGTGAATCCGAATACCTTCAGGCAGTGAAGGAAGTACTTCTCTCTATCGAAGATATATACAACCAACATCCCGAATTTGAAAAAGCCAAAATCATCGAAAGGCTGGTAGAACCCGATCGCATTTTCACGTTCCGTGTGACTTGGGTAGACGATAAAGGCGAAGTGCAAACCAATCTCGGCTACCGCGTACAGTTCAACAATGCCATCGGCCCGTACAAAGGCGGCATCCGTTTCCACGCTTCGGTAAACCTGTCGATCCTGAAGTTCCTCGGCTTCGAACAAACGTTCAAAAACGCGCTGACCACGCTTCCGATGGGCGGCGGTAAAGGCGGCTCCGACTTCTCGCCGCGCGGCAAAAGCAACGCCGAGATCATGCGTTTCTGCCAGGCATTCATGCTCGAATTGTGGCGTCATCTGGGTCCGGACATGGACGTACCTGCCGGCGATATCGGCGTAGGCGGCCGCGAAGTGGGCTACATGTTCGGTATGTATAAGAAACTCACCCGTGAATGTACCGGCACTTTCACCGGCAAAGGATTAGAGTTCGGCGGTTCGCTGATTCGTCCCGAAGCTACCGGTTTCGGCGGGCTGTACTTTGTTCATCAAATGCTGCAAGCCAAAGGAATGGATATCAAAGGCAAGACGGTGGCCATCTCCGGCTTCGGCAATGTTGCCTGGGGCGCCGCAACCAAAGCGACCGAACTGGGAGCCAAAGTAGTCACCATCTCCGGACCCGACGGATACATCTACGATCCCGACGGAATCAGCGGAGAAAAGATCGACTACATGACCGAGCTCCGCTCTTCGGGCAATGACATTGTCGCTCCTTATGCAGAGAAATATCCGAACGCCACCTTCGTAAAAGGCAGACGTCCGTGGGAGGTGAAGACCGACATCGCGCTTCCTTGCGCCACGCAAAACGAGCTGAACGAAGAAGATGCGCAAAACCTGATCAACAATAAGACGCTTTGCATCGGCGAAATCTCCAACATGGGATGTACGCCGGAAGCCATCGACCTCTTCATCGAACACAAGATGATGTATGCTCCGGGCAAAGCGGTCAACGCAGGCGGAGTTGCCACTTCAGGGCTCGAAATGTCTCAGAATGCCATGCACCTGAGCTGGAGCGAGGCGGAAGTGGACGAGAAACTTCATGCCATCATGCACGGCATTCATGCCCAATGCGTGAAGTACGGCACGGAACCCGACGGATATATCAACTACGTGAAAGGCGCCAACATTGCCGGATTCATGAAAGTTGCCCATGCAATGATGGGACAGGGAATCATTTAAAAAGCATTGATTTCATAACATAAATATGAGTAATGGGTCGCTTGGTAGCCGATTACCGGGTTGAGTCATGACTATGTTCATATATCTCTAAATCTTTGTTTAGTTGTATTTGTATTTGTGGTTTGCGCTACTCATCTCCTGCGACAGGAAGTGGGTAGTGCTATTTTCTTTGTTTGGGTTTTATTTTCAACTGAAATAATTAACTTTGCAGAACAAATGAACATATATAAACCATAATCAAATCTTCATGTTACAGCCTGAATTAAAATTAAGACGCGATAAGATACGCAGTCTGATGGCGGCGCAAGGGATTGATGCGGCACTCATCACCTGCAATGTAAACCTGCTCTATACATACGGCACTATTGTCAGCGGCTATCTTTATCTGCCTCTTCACTCTCCGGCGCTGGTGTTTTTCAAACGCCCGAACAACATCACGGGAGAATATGCTTTTCCGGTTCGCAAACCCGAACAAATAGTCGATTTGCTCAAAGAACAGGGAGTACCTGCACCAACGAAACTGATGCTCGAAGGAGACGAATTGTCTTATTCCGAATACCTTCGGCTGGCGAGTTTATTCCCGGATGCGGAAATAGTGAACGGAACGCCGATGATCCGCGAAGCGCGCAGCATCAAAACAGCCGTTGAAATCGAGATGTTCCGCCGCTCGGGAATAGCCCACGCCAAAGCTTACAGCCAAATACCCGAAGTATATCGGGCGGGAATGACCGATTTTGAATTTTCCATCGAAGTGGAGCGCCTGATGCGGTTGCAGGGAAGTCTGGGCATCTTCCGCGTGTTCGGCCGGAGCATGGAAATCTTCATGGGCAGCGTATTGGCAGGCGACAACGCCGCATACCCTTCACCGTTCGACTTCGCCTTAGGAGGGCAAGGGCTCGATTCGGCCCTTCCGGTAGGCGTAAACAAAACACCTCTGAAAGAAGGGCAGAGCGTGATGGTAGATTTAGGAGGAAACTTCAACGGATACATGGGCGATATGAGTCGCGTGTTTTCTGTGGGCAAACTGCCGGAAGAAGCGTATAGGGCGCATCAGGTTTGTCTGGATATTCAGGAGAGGATCGCGTCTGTGGCACGGCCCGGAGTACGCTGCGAGGAACTGTACGATACGGCAGTGGAGATGGTGACCCAAGCCGGCTTTGCCGACAATTTCATGGGAACCGGGCAGCAAGCGCGTTTTATAGGGCACGGCATCGGGCTTGAAATCAATGAAACCCCCGTTTTGGCTCCGCGCGTCAAACAAGAGCTGCAAGCGGGAATGGTATTTGCCCTCGAGCCCAAAATCATTATACCCGGAGTAGGTCCCGTAGGCATAGAGAACTCTTGGGTGGTGACGAACGAGAGAATAGAAAAGCTGACTATCTGCGAAGAAAACATTATCAATCTGGAGGCCTGACAACAACAGCCGGCAATGTCTTGTGAAAAGCCGAACAGGCTCGCTACTCCTTAACCGCTTTCAATCCCATTTTCTTTGCCTTTTGCATCATAAAAGCATGAGCGGCTTCGTATTCATTGGGAATCACGCCGTCGAGTATGGCGTCTTTTATGGCAGCTTTCAAAGAGCCTACTTCGCGGCAAGGCTGCAAACCGAAGGTTTCCATGATTTCCTCTCCGCTCACCGGAGGCTGGAAGTTACGGATGCGGTCTTTCTCTTCCAAGTCTTTCAGCTTCTGCCGCACCAGTTGAAAATTGTTCAGAAAGCGCTGCTTGCGCTCCAGGTTCTTCGAAGTGATATCCGCTTCGCAAAGAGTCATCAGGTCGTCGATATCGTCTCCGGCCTCAAAAAGCAACCGGCGCACAGCCGAATCGGTCACCACGTCATCCGCTATTACGATGGGGCGCATGTGCAGTCCCACCATCTTCTGCACATACTTCATTTTCTCGTTCATGGGCAGCTTCATCTTACGAAAAATGACGGGAACCATCTTCTCACCCACAAAGTTGTGGTTACGGAAAGTCCATCCGGCTTTAGGTTCCCAGCGTTTCGTCACCGGCTTGGCAATGTCGTGGAGCAAAGCCGACCAGCGCAACCAGAGGTTATCGGTCATCTTGCTGATATTGTCGAGCACCTGAAGCGTATGATAGAAGTTATCCTTATGAGAACGCCCGTTTCTGGTTTCCACTCCCTGAAGAGCCGCGAATTCGGGGAAGATAAGCGGAAGCAGTCCGCTACGTTCCAAATCGATGAAGCCCTTGGAGGGTACAGGCGAAAGGATGATTTTGTTCAATTCGTCCGCAATGCGTTCGCGCGAAATGATTTCGATCCGGTCCTTGTTTCGGCAAAGCGATTCGAACGTATCATCGTCGATGTAAAAACCCAGCTGAGTGGCAAAACGAATACAACGCATCATCCGCAACGGATCGTCGCTAAACGTGATATCCGGGTCGAGCGGCGTACGGATGGTCTTTTCTTTCAAATCGTCCAACCCTCCGAACGGGTCTACCAGTTCTCCGAAGCGAGATTGATTGAGGCAAACCGCCAATGCGTTGATGGTAAAGTCGCGCCGATTCTGATCGTCTTCGAGCGTACCGTCTTCCACAATCGGTTTGCGGGAGTCGTGCCGGTAGGATTCTTTACGGGCGCCGACAAATTCAACTTCCATCCCTTTATACTTCACCTGCGCCGTGCCAAAGTTTTTGAAAACAGAGACGTGCGCCCCCTTCCCCAGCTTTTTGCCCAACGCTTCCGCCATGGCAATTCCGCTGCCGACTACCACTATATCTATATCTTTAGAGGGACGTTGCAAAAAGATATCGCGTACATAACCGCCCACCACGTAGCACTCCAATGCGAGAGCATCCGCCGTTTCGGCTATTTTCCCGAAAATAGGTTCGCTGAAATGTTGCTTCAGTTCCTCTTGAGTCAATTCTATCATTCTAATACTATTACCAACGTTTTAAGCCTGCAAAATTACAAAAATATGAGGATAATTCGTACTTTTGCCTTTACATTAAATGTTAACTCGCTGCAAACAGCGCACTAAAACGATAAGATAATGAAAAAAACGATAATTTTCTCCGTCTGCCTGTCAGTACTTACAGCATGCGGAAGCGGAATCGAGAAAAAGGCGAACGAGAGACTCTCCGCAGCCCGCTCCGCCTATGAATGGGGCAACTACGACGAAGCCAAACGGGAAATAGACAGCATCAAAATCTTATATCCGAAAGCCTTCGAAGCGCGTAAAGCCGGTCAGGCATTGCTCATGGAAGTGGAAGAGCGGGCACAGCAGCGGAGGATAGCCGTTCTGGACAGCGCGCTCGGACTAAGGCAACAAGCGTTCGAAGCCATCAAAGGGAAGTACAAGCTGGAAAAGGACGACGAATATCAGACCGCAGGAAACTATTTTTGGCCTACCCAAACGGTGGAAAAGAACCTGCACCGCTCTTTCCTCCGGTTTCAGGTCAGCGAAAAAGGAGTCATGAGCATGACTTCCATCTATTGCGGGAGCGGCAGCATCCATCATACGGGAGTGAAAGTAACCGTTCCCGACGGGAGCTTTGCACAAACTCCCACTTCGAAAGACAGCTATGAAACGACGGATATAGGTGAGAAAATAGAGAAAGCGGACTATAAACTGGGAGAAGACGGAGGAGTCATCGAGTTTCTGGCCCTCAATAAAGACAAGAACATCCGCATAGAATACATCGGCGAACGGAAGTATGCCACAACGATGCACCCGGCCGACCGCACCGCGGCTGCCGAGCTATACGAACTGGCAAAAATACTTTCGGAGATAGATAGTATCCATTCGGAAAAAGAAAAAGCCCAACTCAAAATTGACTTTATCCGAAAGAAGAAGGAGTACAAAAAAGATTCTGAAGAAAAGGCCGGCAAATAGCGGCTGTCTAAAAAAATATGCTTGCCTGAACAGTAAATGGCGTTTAGGCGAGCGCGAATGTATATGCAGAACCGGCATTTTCGTACCGTAAATCGGCTCTTCCCTCAGCCCGCAATATATTGAAAGCCCGACAAGACCAGACATTCGAAGTGCTCGGCGACAACCCGGCCCGCAGTATTTTGAAAGCCCGCAGCGAACTTCTGCAATAATCGGAGGCAGGGTCATGAAAACCTTTTCACCTGCACTGCCGAAGCTGTTCGTACAAATCGGAAGGAGGTACTCCTAACGCAATGCTCCTCTCGAAATCCGCTTTGGCCGCCGCTTTCTTTTTGCGGGCCAGATAAATGCTTCCCCTCAACAGGTAAGCGTCTACAAGCGAATCATCCAGACGAATGGCCTCGTCGAGATCGACCAATGCCAGCTCTTCATGTCCCATGTCATATTCCACACCGGCGCGCGCCACATACAATGTGGCATCACCGGGCTTCTCCGCAATCATTTTATTCAGAATCCCGATCGATTCGCGAAACCTCCCCTCGTTCTGTTCCAAAGTAGCCAGTCCCAACCGTCCGCTATAACTTAGCGGTTCTATTTCCAGCAATCGGTTGTAGTCTATCCGGGCAGTGGCGTAATCGCGACGACGCATGTAAATATACGCCCGCATCAGCAAAGCTTCTTTATTCCGGCTGTCGTTGTCGAGTACCTGGCAGTAGTCGGTATAAGCACGGTCGTTTTCTCCCCTTTCCATATAGATGGCAGCGCGATCGAGCAGAACAGGAACCGCCGAAGAGGCGAAGTTCAGCGCGAACGAATAAGACTCCAACGCTTTATCGGGCTTGCCCAGACGGCGTTGCACCCAGCCCAGATTCGAAAAGAGCAAGGCGTTTTTCGAATTCATCGGCTCCAGTTTCAAGGCTTCAAGAAGCAATGCTTCGGCCCGATGCAGGCTATCTTTGCCGATACATGCAACCGCCTGCCCGGAAAGTTCGTCATAAGTTTGCGCCGCCAGCGTGAAAGGGAGGCACAGAAAAAACGGAACGGCAAAAGAAATAAGTTTATATTTTCGCCACATATTTTCGTTTATCAAATTAAAAGTGTATTCTCAATCCAGCGGATAGGCGTCGAAAGCAAACAGTTCGGTCGATAAATACCGTTCGCCCGTATCGGGCAACAAGGCGACAATCATTTTTCCGGCAAATTTCGGACGTTGCGCCAGCCGGCATGCCGCATACACGGCAGCTCCCGATGAGATGCCTGCCAGCAGACCTTCTGCCGCAGCCAGTTCGCGTCCGGCACGAATGGCTTCCTCGTCGGGAACGCCCATCACCTCGTCTACCACAGAAGCGTCGTAAATGCCCGGCACAAAATTGGCGCCGATTCCCTGAATGCGATGAGGCGCCGCTTTTCCCCCTCTCAACACGGGCGAAGATTCCGGTTCCACCGCAACGATATAAATATCCGGATTGTGTTTCTTCAACGCTCGCGCCACACCGCAAACGGTTCCTCCCGTACCGACCCCGGCAACAAAAGCATCTATCTTTCCATCGGTATCACGCCAGATTTCCTCGCCCGTAGTACGCTCGTGGACAGCCGCGTTGGACGGATTCTCAAACTGTTGCAAGATTACCGAACCCGGAATACGCCGGCGAAGCTCCTGCGCTTCAGTTATAGAAGCCGCCATCCCTCCCACTCCGTCGGTCAGTACGATTTGTGCTCCCAATGCTTTCAGCAGGTTCCTTCGTTCCAGGCTCATCGTCTCGGGCATCGTGAGAATAAGCCGATATCGCTTGACGGCTGCCGCCATCGCCAGCCCCACTCCGGTGTTTCCGCTGGTCGGTTCAATGATGGTAGCGCCCGGCCTCAACACGCCGCGTGCTTCGGCATCTTCAATCATCGAGAGCCCTACGCGGTCTTTCACGCTCCCTGCCGGATTGAACGCCTCCAACTTAGCCACGATACATTGTTTCAAACCGTGATTCCGGCTATATCCGGAAAGTTCCATCAAAGGAGTATTGCCGATCAGTTCGGTCAAATTCTTTGCAATTTTCACCATCTTTCACCTCGTTTTATCAGGTTCATCCGCAAAGATACAGAAAAGATGTTGTACCTTTGCAGGCGTTCAATCTTTTTAAGCTTACAGCGTATGAAAAAGAGAATCTTTCAATTTCTCATAACTTATCTTTTATTTGTTTTTCTGTTTATTCTTCAAAAACCTGTATTCATGGTTTATTACCATGAACTTTACTCCGAATATTCTTTAACCGATTATCTCTCTGTCATATGGCATGGGCTACCTCTTGACTTATCGGTGGCAGGATACCTGACGCTGATTCCCGGAATTTTATTGGCCGTGTCGGCCTGGACCGATTCGGAGGTACTTCACCGCATACGCCGGATTTATTTCGGTTTGGCGGCATTCACCATGGGCTGCATCTTTGTTGTGGATTTAGGACTTTACGGTTTCTGGGATTTCCGTCTCGACGCTACCCCTCTTTTCTACTTTCTCTCTTCTCCCAAAGACGCCATGGCAAGTGTCAGCATCCGGTTTATCTTATTGGGCATTCTCTCGATAACAATTTATACGGCAGTCCTTTACGGGATTTTCCATATCACCCTCATTCGTGAGCAGAAGAATTTGAGAACTCCTTTTCACCGTCCGAAAGTATCGCTTACACTTTTATTGCTCACCGGGTTGCTCTTTATTCCTATCCGTGGAGGGTTCGGCGTATCCACCATGAATCTGAGCAAAGTTTACTTCAGCCGCGAACAACGCCTCAACCATGCTGCCATCAATCCCGCCTTCAGCTTCATGTATTCCGTCACCCATCAAAGCAACTTCGACAAGCAGTACCGTTTTATGGAAGCCGGAGAAGCCGACCGCTTATTTGCCGGACTCGTAGAAAAGAACGCTCCGACGGACAGCATTCCGCAATTATTTACCGTCGACCGACCGAATATAATATTTATCATTCTCGAAAGTTTCTCCACTCATATCATGGAAACCTTCGGCGGAGCGCCCAATGTAGCCGTGAATATGGATCGTTTCGGACGGGAGGGGGTGCTCTTTACCAATTTCTATGCCAACAGTTTCCGTACCGACCGCGGTTTAGTTTCCGTCATCAGCGGCTACCCCGCACAGCCCGGCACAAGTATTATGAAATATCCGGAGAAAACGGAGAAACTCCCTTCGATTCCCCGCAGTCTGAAGCAAGCGGGCTACCATCCGGAGTATTATTACGGGGGAGACGCGGACTTTACCAACATGCGCTCCTACCTGATTTCGGCAGGCATCGGGAAGATTGTTTGCGACAAGGATTTCCCTGTGTCCGAACGCACCGGCAAGTGGGGCGTTCACGACCATACTCTGTTCCGGCGATTTCTGAAGGATCTGAAAGAGAAGCAACAGAAAGAGCCGTTTCTGAAGTTTATCCAGACATCCAGCAGCCACGAACCCTTCGAAGTTCCGTTTCACCGGCTGGAAAACAAAACGCTCAACGCTTTTGCCTATGCAGACAGTTGTGTAGGCAGCTTCGTCAAAGAATTTAAAAAGACACCTTTATGGGAAAATACGTTGATCGTACTTGTTCCCGACCACTGGGGAGCATATCCCCGTCCGCTGGACGATCCGCTGGAACGGCACAGGATTCCCCTTATTTTTATCGGAGGCGCGGTAAAAGAAGCGCAGCGAATCGACACATACGCCTCTCAGATAGATATTGCCGCTACCTTGCTTGCTCAGTTAGGATTGCTGCACGACGAATTTGTTTTCAGCAAAAACATACTGAACCCCAATGCTCCGCACTTCGGATACTTCACCGAGCCTTCACTCTTCGGCATGGTGACAGAGGAGAATCAGCTGGTTTTCAACTGCGAGTCAAATTCCGTACAAATAGATAAGGGAAGCGCGAAAGGGGCTAATCTGGAGAAAGGAAAAGCTTTTCTGCAAAAACTTTACGACGACCTCGCCAAACGATAGACAACCCGTATACAATTATCACATGAATGAATTAATTCAAAACCTATCTGAGACCGATACCGCAGTTTTTCTGTTTCTCAACGGATTTCACAATTCTTTTTGGGACCAATTCATGAGTGCCTTCACCGGAAAACTGATATGGATTCCGATGTACGCCACCATATTATATGTGTTGTTCAGGAACTTTCATTGGAAGACAGCCCTCTGCTACATAGCCGCCATTGCGCTTACCATCGGGTTTGCCGATCAGATGTGCAACGGTGTGATCCGCCCGTTGGCGGAACGCTTGCGTCCATCGGGAGAAGGCAGTCCGATCGCCGAATTGGTACATATAGTCGACGGAAAACGTGGAGGAGGATTCGGATTTCCATCGTGCCACGCCTCCAACTCTTTCGGACTGGCATTTTTCCTGATTTGCCTGTTCCGCCGGAAATGGTTAAGCATATTTATCCTGCTTTGGGCTTTCACCAATTCGTACACACGTTTGTATTTAGGATTGCACTATCCCGGCGATTTGCTGGCAGGCGCGCTGATCGGCATATTGGGAGCAGGACTGTTTTACACCATTGCCCGTAGGATAGTTATCAATAAACGAATGCCGGAATTACCGCAAAGGGCCCCCCGGCAAACGAACCTTATTATATATGTCGGACTGATTATTCTCAGCGGCATTGTGACCTACAGCACAATAGCGATGTGGTAGAAAACACATGCGGCGGCATCGTTTCAACAGTTATGCGAAATACAAGAAAAAGGGCGGGAGAAACCCAACCGCTACCCGACTGCCGATAAAAGCACGTCAAAATACAATCTCTGCCGGCAGCAGGTTATTATCAACCACGCTTCCGGCTTTCAATAAACCTGACAATCCACTGCCCCACTTCATCGGTTCCGTATCCGGCTTCTCCTGCGACTTGTATCTCAGGCGTACGGACTTTCGCTTCCAGCGATGAGTCCACCGCTCTCCGGATGAGGGCGCCTTCTTCCTTACAGTCGAAATGTTCGAAGAGCATCGCCACCGATAAAATCTGAGCCAACGGATTCGCGATGTTCCTGCCTTTGGCTTGCGGCCACGAACCATGCACTGGTTCAAAAACCGGTGTGCCTTGGCCGATGGAAGCAGAAGGAAGCAATCCCATCGAGCCGCTGATGACCGAACCTTCATCCGTCAGAATATCGCCGAAAGTATTCTCCGTCACCATCACATCAAAGAAAGAAGGCTCCTGAATCATACGCATGGCCGCATTGTCCACATACATATAATCGGTCAGCACTTCCGGATAACACGGCGCCATCTCCTGCGCAATCTGACGCCACAACCGGGAGGAGGCCAAGACATTAGCCTTGTCTACTACCGTCAGATGCTTTCTGCGTTTCATGGCATACTCGAAACCGACTTTCAGAATACGTTCGATTTCCGGACGGGTATAATAATTGGTGTCATACGCCTTGTCATTGTCCTGATATTTCTCGCCGAAATACATGCCTCCCGTCAGTTCGCGAATACAAACGAAGTCGGCGTTTTCTATCAACTCGGCACGCAAAGGAGATTTGTGCAACAGACATTTGAAGGTTTGTACCGGACGGATGTTCGCAAACAGTCCGAGTTTCTTGCGCATCGCCAGCAATCCCTGTTCGGGACGCACCTTCGCCGCAGGGTCATTGTCGTACTTCGGATCGCCTACCGCAGAGAACAGTACGGCATCTGCCTGCCGACAAACACGAAATGTCTCTTCCGGAAACGGATCGCCGGTTTTATCGATGGCATCCGCCCCGCAAACCGCATATTCGTAACTCACCCGGTGACCAAACCTCTCACACACGGCACTCATCACCTTCACTCCCTGCACGGAAATTTCCGGCCCGATGCCGTCGCCTGCCAATACAGCTATTTTAAACTCCATATTCTTTTTTCTGTTTTTATGTTTCTCTGTTTTTATTCTTCAATAAGATTCAGCATTTTGATTGTCGCTTTAATAGCCGCTTCCGTCTGGTCGGCATCCAGTCCGCGCGTACGGAACACCCGATCTTCGTAGCTCCATGTGATAACGGTCTGCACGAACGCGTCCGTCCGCCCGCCCGGTGGAATAGTCACGGAATAGTTTGTCAGCATCGGAAACTTCCGCTTGAGGGTGGACTTATATATTTTGCGCAAGGCCCGCACAAAAGCGTCATACTGTCCGTCGCCGCTCGAACTCTCTTCATATTCTTTCCCGTTGATTTCGATGCGCAGCATCGCCATCGGCTTCAGTCCATACGCAAGATTGACGATGTAACTCAATAATTTCACCTTATCGCCGATCATTCCGTGCTTGAGCACATCCGAAACGATGTACGGCAAATCCTCTTGCGTGACAAGTTCTTTTTTATCGCCCAGTTCGATGATGCGTTCCGTCACCTTGCGCATGGATTCCTCGTCCAGATCGAGGCCGAGATTCTGAAGATTTTTGCGGATATTCGCCTTGCCGCTGTTTTTCCCCAGTGCATACTCGCGTTTCCGTCCGAAACGTTCGGGCAGAAGATCGTTGCAATACAGATTGTCTTTGTTATCGCCGTCGGCATGCACGCCGGCAACCTGTGTAAACACATTCTCGCCCACAATCGGTTTGTTGGCGGGAATCACAATGCTGGAGTACGACTCTACCACCCGGCTCACATCATTCAGCCGGCTCTCGTCGATATTGGTGATGGCGTTGAAATGATCTTTCAGAATAGCCTGTACGCTGGCGAGAGGAGCGTTGCCCGCCCGTTCGCCCAACCCGTTGATGGTGGTATGCAAGCCCTTCACGCCGCTCAACACGGCAGCCAACACATTGCTCACCGCCAGGTCGTAATCGTTGTGCGCATGGAAATCGAAATGCACCTCCGGATAACGCTTCTTCATCTTCCGCATATATTCAATCACCTGCAACGGATTGAGTATGCCAAGCGTATCGGGCAGCATGTAACGCTTTATGCTCGTTCCCTGCAAGCCGTCCATCAACTGAAACACGTAGTCGGGAGAATCCTTCATGCCATTGCTCCAATCTTCCAGATAAACGTTCACCGATATGTCCTGCTCGTCGGCATAACGAATCACATCGAGAATATCTTCAATATGCTCTTCGGGAGTTTTTTTCAACTGCTGCCTGCAATGTTTCAACGAACCCTTGCAGAGCAGATTGAGCACCCGGCAGCCGGTTCGCTGTATCCAGTCGACCGAAGTTTTTCCGTCGACAAACCCGAGAACCTCCACTTTGTGAAGCAGGTTGCGGCGGGCCGCCCAGTCGCATATCATCTTCACGGCCTCGAACTCCCCGTCTGAGACCCGTGCCGACGCCACTTCCACCCGGTCGACATTAAGATCTTCCAGCAGCAGGCGGGCAATCATCAACTTCTCATGAGGCACGAAAGAAACCCCGCTCGTTTGTTCGCCGTCGCGGAGTGTCGTGTCCATGATTTCTACTCTGACACTTTCTTTTCCCATGCTTCTATTTTGTCTTTATTGCTCAATAAAAAATCAATATCGTCCAATCCGTTCATCAAACAATGCTTTTTATACGCATCTATTTCAAAATGTTCGCTCTTGCCGGTCGCTTTGTTCGTGATGGTCTGCCGGGGAAGATCGACTTCGACTTCCGCTTTCGGATCGGCATAAACGGTATCGAAGAGTTCTTTCAGGAAGGCTTCGGTCACCACTACGGGAAGAACGAAGTTATTCAGCTCGTTATTTTTATGGATGTCTGCAAAGAAACTCGAAACAACCACACGGAAGCCGTAATCGGCAATCGCCCAAGCTGCATGCTCACGGCTCGAACCCGAACCGAAGTTCTTTCCGGCAACCAGAATCCGACCGCCATAAAGCGGGTTGTTCAAAACAAAATCTTCATTCAAAGAACCGTCCGGATGGTATCGCCAATCACGAAACAGATTCTCTCCGAAACCTTCTCTAGTTGTCGCTTTCAAAAAGCGTGCGGGAATGATTTGATCCGTATCCACATTCTCAAGCGGGAGAGGCACACAAGTGCTCGTCAGTATATTGAATTTCGTTTTCATATCTTCAACTGCCATTTAAAATCATATAAACACTCTCGGATCGGTAATGACACCGGTTACCGCCGCCGCAGCCGCCACCAGCGGACTGGCCAGCAATGTGCGGCTTCCCGGACCCTGACGCCCTTCAAAATTACGGTTACTGGTAGAAACCGCATACTTTCCGGCAGGAATCTTATCGTCATTCATTGCCAGACAAGCCGAACACCCCGGCTGTCGAATCGCAAACCCCGCCTCGGCAAGCACCTTGTCTATTCCTTCCTCACGGATCTGCGCATCCACCATCCACGAACCGGGAACCAACCAAGCAATCACACCATCGGCTTTTTTCCTTCCTTTCACCACAGAGGCAAAAGCCCGGAAATCTTCGATACGTCCGTTGGTGCAAGCACCGAGAAACACATAATCGATCTTTTTGCCCAATAAACGCTCTCCGGGAGAAAATCCCATATAGTCGAGCGATCTCATAAACGATGCCCGCGTCACTTCATCCATATTTTCCGCAACCGGGATATGTTGCGTGACTCCCATCCCCATTCCCGGGTTCGTGCCGTAGGTAATCATCGGCTCTATATCGGCGGCATGGAAACGAACTTCTTTATCGAACACAGCATCGTCATCGCTCTTCAATGTTTTCCAATAGGCCAGCGCCTTCCGCCACGCTTCACCCGTCGGAGCATGCTCTCGCCCTTTCAAATATTCGAACGTCACTTCGTCGGGAGCCACCATACCTCCCCGCGCTCCCATCTCGATGGAGAGATTGCAAAGCGTAAGCCTGCCCTCCATCGACAACCGCCGGACAGCCGAACCTGCATATTCCACAAAATAACCGGTGGCGCCGCTTGTAGACATTTCCGCCATCATGTAGAGAGCAAGATCCTTAGCCGTTACCCCTTTGCCCAATTCACCGTCTATGGTGATGCGCATCGTTTTCGGGCGAGACTGCAATATACATTGGGAAGCCAGAACCATTTCCACCTCACTCGTGCCGATGCCGAAAGCGATCGCTCCCAAAGCGCCGTGAGTGGACGTATGCGAATCTCCGCAAACGATTGTCATGCCCGGCAAAGTCAAAGCACGCTCCGGACCCACCACGTGAATGATTCCGTTCTTCGGGTGCATCATCCCGTAATGAGTCAAGCCGAATTCTTCGGCATTTTGCTTCAGCATATCCACCTGAGTCCTCGAAACCCGGTCTTCAATCGGTTTGTCCTGATCGTGTGTCGGAGTGTTATGGTCGGGCATACAGAACACTTTTTCGGGACGCAGCACTTTCAGCCCCCTTGCACGAAGCCCGGCAAACGCCTGCGGGCTGGTCACTTCATGGCAATACAGCCGATCGATATAAAGTTGCGTAGGACCGTTCTCGACCGTAGCCACCACGTGCGCATCCCATATTTTGTCAAATAACGTATTCATGAATCTATATTTTAAATTTATTGATACAATCTATATAAGCCTCGACGGAAGCCGCTATAATATCGGTATTGGCCCCGAATCCGTAATACATCTGTTTGTCGTACTCTACCTGCATGTGCACTTTCCCCATATCGTCACTTCCTTTGCTGATGGCCTGAATGGTAAATTCCTTCAGCGTCATGTTACGGTCCACAATCTTCTTCAAGGCCTTGATGGCAGCATCTACCGGACCATTGCCCGTAGCACAGGCTTCAAACTTCTCACCCGAAATGTTCAATCCCAGGCTCGCCACCGAACGAACACCGACTCCGCTCGTCACTTGCAGGTAGTCCAGCTTAATCCGATGGTTCTGTGTCCGGTCGGCTCCTGCCAATACCAGGATATCATCATCGTTGACGTCTTTCTTTTTATCCGCCAGCTTCAAAAATTCTTCGTACACCTGATCCAGTTTCTCCTGCTCGAGTTGCACTCCTAAAACAGAAAGGCGGTTTTTTAGTGCCGCCCGTCCGCTGCGGGCAGTAAGAACGATTGAATTATCATCGACTCCTACTTCACGGGGATCGATAATCTCATACGTATGCGCGTTCTTCAGCACACCGTCTTGATGAATACCCGAAGAGTGAGCGAAAGCATTCCGCCCCACAATCGCCTTGTTGGGCTGTACAGGCATATTCATCAAACTGGAAACCATACGGCTGGTGGAATATATTTTGCGGGTATTGATATTCGTCCGGATATCTATTTCATGATGACTCTTCATGATCATCGCTATTTCCTCGAGCGCGGTATTTCCCGCACGTTCGCCGATACCATTGATTGTTACCTCCACCTGCCGCGCTCCGTTCAATATACCGGCTACCGTATTTGCCGTAGCCATTCCCAAATCGTTATGGCAGTGGGTTGAAATAACGGCATTATCGATACCTTCCACATGATCGACCAGGTATTTTATCTTAGCCCCGTATTCCGCAGGAAGGCAGTATCCGGTAGTATCCGGAATGTTTACCACCGTAGCGCCCGCTTTAATCACCGCTTCAATGACGCGCGCCAGATATTCGTTATCGGTACGTCCGGCATCTTCGGCATAAAACTCTACATCATCTACAAAACGGCGCGCATACTTCACGGCAGCAACCGCCCGTTCGATGATCTCCTCCCGATTCGAACCGAACTTATACTTAATATGCGAATCGGAAGTTCCGATACCGGTATGGATACGTTTACGCTTGGCAAAACGCAGAGCCTCCACCGCCACGTCGATGTCTTTCTGTACGGCACGTGTCAAAGCGCAGACAGTAGGCCAAGTCACCGCTTTCGAAATCTCTATCACGGAATTAAAGTCGCCGGGACTTGAAACAGGAAAGCCGGCTTCAATCACATCCACTCCCAAAGCCTCCAAAGCCTTTGCCACCTGAATCTTTTCCACTGTGTTCAACTGGCATCCGGGTACTTGTTCGCCATCCCGAAGCGTCGTATCAAAAATAAACAACCTATTATCCATATCATTATTTTTCTCAAAGATTCCTATAAACAAAAAAACCTTTCACACCGGGAAGTGAGAAAGGTTTTCGTTTATCCTTTAATTATACATATTTATTTATGCACAGCACCCACTTCCACTAACCCTCGATAGTAGAATAATAATACCGCTCAACAAAATATGTATAAACATTTGATTCATATGCTTGCCATTAATTGAATAAGACAACGCAAAGGTATGGATAAATTCTTTATTCCCAAATAATACATCACATTTTTGCACATCGAACAAACATTTTATAAGCAAATCTCTTTATTCAATAACAAAATTACGTTCTCTGCCGGTTGAATAGCGAAAAATCTTTGATTCGTATTCGTATCGATCTAACAGCTGCGATACACAAATACTTAGTTTTATGCAACTACATCGCTTCTCGACCTATCGACAAACGAAAATTAGAATGTTACAAGTTCGGACAAATCACTTTCCGCATTATCTTTTCCGATGGCAGTAACAAAATAAACACCTTTTACAGGCAACTTAAACGAGGTATTTTGGGTAGTGGCGATCAAAGTAGCGACCTGCCCTTTCCCATTATCCTTGTATATGGCATAACGAACAGCACCATCTACCCTACTCCACGACAAGTTGTCTCCATTCACTTTCACATGGGCAGGAGCATCCGGAAGTTCGGCTTTACTTCTACCTAAATAAGGCAACAAGACCTTTTCATTATATATCTCTTTAATCGCATCTGTAATACCTACCTTATTTTCTGTCAAATACTTCGCACTATATAGCACACTCCCTTTGACTTTCTTTTTTGCAGTAGCCAAAGCAAATTGGCTTTTCAAATCTTCAGAAGTTTGAAATTTATCTCCGGCCTTAGGATCCCCAAATTTATAAATACCATATCCTATTGCTAAATGGCTGTTATAAGTAAATTGCGACCACCAATCCAATCTTCGATTAAAGTTGTTTTCACCGGTACCTGTAGCAAAATATAATTGAGGAATAATCATATCTACCCATCCTTCCTGTGTCCATTTCACGACATCAGCAAACAAAATATTGTAATTATTATTGTTATTCGCTGCCGGACTGATTGAGTATATGACATCAGGGCGTACATCAATAATTGTTTTTTGAATATTTTTTACCACAACATTCACATTATTCCTTCTGAAATCGTCAATATTATCAAATTGCGCTTTCCCATACTTCTCATATTCCTCAGTATCATTCATCGTTTCACCTGCACTTAATGAGGGATAAAAATAGTCATCCAAATGAATACCATCGACATTATATTTAGTAATAATCTCCTTTACAATGTCTGTTATTCTGGTTTGCACTTCAGGTAAAGCCGGATTGTAGATTCGAATTTTCTCATAATCCTTTGTCAACCCCTTAGGAATTTTAGGGTCTAAGTCTGGAAATGACGCACTTGCATTTGCCCGAGTGGATATGCGATACGGATTCAACCAGGCATGAAATTGGATGTCCCGCTTATGGGCTTCATCAATAAGGAACTTCAAAACATCATAATCGGGCTTATTCCCGGCAATACCTGTTATGTATTTACTCCAAGGCTCATATTTCGAATCGTAAAACGCATCTGCCATTCCTCGAATCTGAAAAAAGACCGCATTGATATTATGCTGTACAAACAAGTCAAGATAATCCGTATATTTTTTTTTCTGGCTTACAGCGTTGTAATCATCCATAGGCCAATCCAATCCCCATACAGTCGCTATCCAAACACCCCTCAATTCTTTTTTGGGCAAAACCGGTTTATTGGAAGAAACGGGCGGATTATCTTCCTTGTCACTGTCGCTACAAGAAGCTACGAACACTATGAAAACAAACAGAATAAGATATTTTAATTTTTTCATGGCAATGATAGAAAAACAGGGCATATCAAAAAGGAGAAACGAGCCTTAGCCATTTTCATAATAAAGCATTTTTATTATTCTCTTGATATGCCCTTTAGTTTATAATTTATTGCTTCTCACACAGGAAACAGATGTAGAATCAGTCTTCTTCCTCTTGTTTTATCGGAAATTCACAAATTACAAATCCGGAATCAGCACGAGCACCGAAAATATAGAGCTTCACATCATTTCCCTTTTCATCCTTTTCTATATAATATCCGGTTTGTGCACCGGGCGCCGCATTTCCCGACCCTCCTAAAATAAAAGAATAATCCGGATTGTGATTGTCTCCTTCATCAAACTTTTTGAAAGCCTCTTCTACGGTATTCCCTTTAGTTATATTGTATACATAAACAGCAGGAGTTGCCTGGCTTGCTCCTCCCAAACCTGCTGTACAAACAAGCAGATAGCGTTCATTATTGAATGTGAACACTCTCGATGCAATAGCCTCTGCCGCAATATTTTCTTTTTTCAGCGTATATTTTATACCGAGAGATTCATCAGTCAATGCAACCGGCTGCCTTACACCGCTCCATACATATTGGCCGGTGTTTTCCACTCTGTAAACATTCATAAAGGCAGTAGCACCTGAACTTGAAGGCAAAACGACCGGATCACCAATCGTTTTGTGATTCGTTACAGTCAATCGTAAAACAGAAGTAGAAGCGTTGTCACCGTAGAAGATAAAGCCATTGCCGTTTTTATCTATATTAATGGAGATATTATCTCCATGCCTCTTCCCCGCTCCGGGTATGTCTTTCACATTTATATTGGCTATTGTTTCCGGTTTAGATTCCGGCGTCTCCCAATAATATATTTTCAAAGGAGATGCCTGTCCTCCCGACAAAGATGAGATATAGACACGCCCATTAATCACAGCTCCCGTATTATAAGGGAAAGTTCCTCCACTCACATTCGTCAAATCGAGCATAATCGGTTTTATTTCACCTTTCTTCAAATCGGAGACATCAAGGAGATGTGGTCCCGAACCCGCCTTTCTGCTGACAATCAACACATACTTCCCGTCAAATGAGGCACATCTGGTGCTTAAAGATGTGAAATCAGGATAACGGTGGTCTCCCGAGAAATTATATACAACAGGTTTCGCAAAGTCTGCCCCATATACCGGTATTCTTTTTCTCACCTTAATAAAGTAATCTTTATAGCGTTTATGATTTATAACACGCAAAATCAAAGTCTTATAAGCAGTCTCCTCATCCATTGAGAAATCGAATACCGACTGTTGCAACTCCGCCCCCTCAGAAACTTTGGCTTCTACTTTCAAAGCAGAGAAATCAGTTGCAGGATCCAGACGGGGAAAATTCACCATCTTATTTTCTTCATCAACAACCCCTTCTACAACTGTATTTCCATCCGCCCCCGCATTCACTATTTTTATTGAAAAAAGATCAGTAGCATAAGGTTCTACCACACTTTTCGGATAGTCGTCGTCGCAAGAAAGCAAGCAAAGACTTAATGCTACTGTCGCAAATCCTATTTTCTTTATATATTTATACATAATATTCTATTTTTATTTTCAATCAATTCAATTACACGATGATACTTCGCATTATTCGATTGTGCTTGGCCAACCTTCCGTCTGAGACAAAGTATACCCTTTATTTTTGTAAGTTGTAATTTGGTTCGTTCCAATCGGAGACAGATAAGGATTGATATTAGGAACATTCAGGAACGGCAATCTGCCAAGATTCTCAGCAGGATAGAAAAAGCCCTTCATGCCAGCCCCGTTAGTGCCATCATAAATAATAAACTTACCGTTTTTATCCATAAC
Organism: Bacteroides pyogenes; assembly: GCF_014196225.1. GTDB lineage: Bacteria > Bacteroidota > Bacteroidia > Bacteroidales > Bacteroidaceae > Bacteroides > Bacteroides pyogenes_A. Next base: position 104,034 of record NZ_JACIDI010000008.1, read on the forward strand.
CCTAAGCTTACCTTTATTCTCAGGCTTCAACTGATCACTAACTTCTTCTTGAAAATTAACCCATGTACCTATCAACAGATCTTCATTTTTATCAGTATCCATATATTCCAACTTCTTCCATCGTCTCAAATCAACGATGCGCGAAAACTCAAAAGCAAACTCCATTCTTCTTTCACGTCTTATTTCCCAAAGAAGACTCGGAACCGAAGGATCGCGTCGAGGATCGTCCGGTAAAGCATTCAAATCCATCGGAACTGTTTTCCGGACACCTTGGGCAAGAGCTTCCGGAGCCAACGGTCTGTTGCGTATTTTATTGATAGATTTATCTATATCACCTTGCACAATAGCGCCCTCACCTAATGTAGCGAGCTCTGCCTTTGCTTCAATCCAGTTTAATAAGACTTCTGCGTATCTAAGTACGGGATAACCTGTTACATTTTTTTCTCCTTGAAACTCAGGTGCCGGTGAACCTCCTGTCTTAATATAGTCTAATGCCGCACGAGGAATAAACTTGGTAACATACAGATAGCAACTTTTAGCCATGTTTGTAGGATTATGATAAAAACTAGCCTCAAAACGGGAGTCTCTTGTCTTAATCAGATTCTTGAGAGTGAAATCATCCGTATTTCCCAAAGAAGATGTTTGCCAGTCTTTCCCATCAACACAAATAAAAGCTTTTATCAAATCAAGATTCGGTCCCACATCAGTAGGTGAATTCATATTACAACCCGATGCTATGGAATGGGTTATACCTTGTGTCGCATCGTATTTCCGGTATAATATACAATCTTTATTATTAGTCAAATCCGTAGAACCGAACAAAGATCGAAAATCGGTAACGATGTCATACTTACCACTGTTCATTACAAATTGAGCCGCCTTAACAGCCTGTTGAAAGAATTTCTTGGCACGGGCATCGTCATGGTAATAATATTTCTGCCAGCTCGCTTCGAACAAGGCCCATCTGGCTACAAGAGCAGCAACAACATAACGATTGACATATTGCGCTCCGTCATTCAGCCGTACATTCTCCAATGCATATTCAAAATCATCATGAACAGCATCCATCACCTGATTTCTGGGAGTACGTTCTTTATACAATTCGTCCAGGTCAGTATTTTTAATTTCCCGATCATAATAAGGAACATCACCAAAAACATTCACCAGCCGGGCGTATTCCAAGCCCCTGAAAAAACGACCAACACCCAACCAATGATTATACTCCTCGGCTGTCAATATATTTGGCATTAAATTCGTAATGCGATCAATCATAATGTTAGCCTTTCTTATCCAAGCAAAGTTCCAAGTCGGTCCGGTAAACAGACTTTCCCACATCAAAGAAAGCGAAGTACTGCCTTTCGAAGTAGGTACAGCACGCAAGAACTGCCTTTGCGTAGACATGATAACCGCATCATCATTAAACGTATAGTTTGCATTCGGCGCATATTCCGTCTCACTATATTTCACTCCATATCCTACAAAGAAGTAAGAATAAAAGTCATTGGCATATAGACGAACTTTCTCTTCATTCGTCCAATAAGCATCATCTTCCGCAGTCGTTAATGATGGACGGTCGAGTACATCATTGCAATTTGTCAATGACAAAGCAACAACAGCTAAAATTAAATATATCTTCAATTTCATAAGTATTCTGTTTTTAGAAAGTTAATTGAGCTCCGAATGAAAGAGTCTTAAACATAGGTGTACCGGTACCCGTCCGCTCGCGATTATAATTCTGTTTTGTTGTAAACATGGAATATCCGGATATAGCTTCGGGATCAATAGGTAATCCCCTTAGATGATCAATGGTAAAGAAGTTCTCCAATGACATATATATCCGGGCTTTGGTAAGATAAATCTTAGATAACAGATTAGTAGGAACGGAATAGCCTAAGGTTATGTTTTTTATTCTCAGATATGCCATATTTAATAGATACTTACTTTGACGTTGCATTCCGAATCCGGTATTACTTGTTCCCAAATTCCATGCTCTGGGATAGAAGGCATTTGTATTCTCCTCTGTCCAATAATCGGTTGTAAACGTTTTAGGCAAAGCGCCTTCTTTGGAATCATATCCCGGAATAGCCAGCTGTCCGCTACCCCAGATTTTACGTTTACCTATGCCTTGACAGAAAATGGAAAAATCGAATCCTTTGTAATCGGCCCCTAATCTAAAACTATACTCATAGCGCGGAGTAGAATTACCAATAACCTTTTGGTCACCCGGATCTCCATTTGTACCCGAACCGGGAGTAATGTAACCATCTCCATCCAAGTCTACAAATTTCACATCACCGGGAGCAAAAATCAGCTTATCCCCATTCTCATAATGTACCTGATACACAGGATAAGGCGAGGTCTGTTTATGAGTGACTCGTGCCGTACCTTTATAGATCACAAGTATTTTTTCAATTTTTCCATCAGGGCCATACACAAAATCCTCTTTTTGAAACAATCTGTCTGTAACATATCCGTAAATATCTCCAAAGCGCCTTCCCGTAGAATATTCATTGCTAAGTTCACGGTCTTCCCACGGAGTCAGATAATCTGCTCCCCTGGTTATTTTAGTAGTTGCATCAGAAAAAGATGCCATCGCATTTATTCCTAAGCCATTCGCAAAACGATGGTTGAAGTCCACAGTCAACTCCCAACCTTTCGTTCTCAGGCTTCCATAGTTACCCCTCGGGGCACCGGCTCCTAAAGTAACCGGCAGACTCTCGCCCGAAATGATCATGTTTTTCGTATCCCGCTGATACCAATCGAAAGTTACTCCCAACTGATTATTCAGGAATCTGAGATCGGTTCCGAAGTCAAGTGTCTCTATCCGTTGCCAACTAATGTTGCTGTCAATCAACGACGGTGTTCCAAACACCGGAAATTTATTATTCGAACCGCCTAACCAAGTCGATTCGCTGCTTGACAAAACAGATTTATAAAGCGTGTTCGGAACCGTCTGATCACCAATGCTACCCCACGAAGCCCTCAGTTTACCGAAACTTAATATCCTGTCCATGGATTTCATAAACGGTTCATTGGTAAAGGCCCATCCCCAAGAGAAAGAAGGGAACCATCTCCAACGCAAATGTTTAGGAAATTTGGAAGAACCGTCTCTACGTAAGTTTGCCTCTACAAAATACCGATCCTCAAAAGCATAGTTAATTCGCCCGAAAAAGCCCAATTGAGCTTCCCAATTCCTATTACCTTCTATAAATTGCTCTCCGGATGCTAAAGGGAACTGAGGATTCTCTAAATCTATCAAATTCGTTTTTTTACCCGTATGCGAACTCCACTGACTTGTCACCCTATTCATACCAAGCATAAATTTAAAATGATGCAAATGTTCTTTACCCAGCTGAAGTTGATAAGTGGTATAAGCATTAAAAGTATTGTTGTCTTCAGCTCTGTTATAATTTTGAACAGCACTGATTGTATTGTTGGAATAATACTTCTGCACCGGAAAACGATAAGCCGGCATTCCACCCGTATCGACAATTTCACCCAATTCGTTGACATACACCTGACTTCCGTTCTCAATCCAGGGAACAGGAGAATACCATGTCTGTCCGGCATTGTATTGCATAATCGAAGAGTTTTTATCAGTGGTTTGCCTATCGTATGTATAGTCAAACTTCACATCCCAGTTTTTCGTAATATTTACAGTAAATCCTAAACTTACATTATAATACTTGTTTTGCAGATTATCCGTATTCGAAGCTCCCATCTCATAGGCCGCCTCTCTTAACGGATTGCCGTTTTCTTTTACCCCGATGGGCATAAGCGGGCTCCAGCGATACAGATACAGCCAAGGGTCGGCACTTGTAGTTCCTACTCCCGGATATCTTTTATTACGATCCGAATAGATAGAGCTTCCGCGTATGGTCAGATATTTGTTGATTTCGGAAGTCAGGTTGATAGAAGCGTTATATCGTTTGAAGTCGTCGTGTTTGGCCGTTCTCGACATACCGCTTTGATCCAAATAACCCAATCCTATATTATAGTAAGTATTTCCTGTCTTACCATTTACAGACAGATTGTGTTTCATCGTCGGCGTCCAATTATTGATCATGGCTTTGGCGCCATCGTATACTCTATACCCGTACTTGTTTGTTCCGTCGAATATCCAATCCCGTCCGTACAATACCGGATCATTGTACTTCACCTTTCCACCGTAAAGCTCTTGCCACTCAATAACTTTCTTCAAACTTTCACGACTGATTCTCCAAAAGCCACCGGCAGGCATCGGGGCTCCTCTGTTTTCCTGTGCATCCAATGTGTATTTTAAGGCTTCAACACCTCCCAAATCTATTTTTCTGGCGGGATCTTGCCATGAAAAGTTATTGGAATAGGTGATTTCGAACTTATCGTTTCTCGCTCCCGATTTTGTTGTAATAAGCACTACTCCGAAAGCTGCTTTCGAGCCATAGATGGAAGATGACGAAGCATCTTTCAGAATGGAGATAGACTGAACGTCATCCGGATTCACCATCTGAATGCTTGGTATCTCTACATTATCCAAAAGAATAAGAGGCTTATTGTTTCCGGAGATAGAACCTATCTGTCCGCGAATTTTAATTAAAGGATCCGAACCTATTTCACCCGTCGGAACCGTAACGTTTACTCCGGCCACCGCACCTTGAAGTCCACGGCCGATATCTGCAATAGGGCGGCTCTCTAACGCCTTATTCACATCGACAGTCGCTACCGCTCCTGTCAGACTCCCTTTTTTCTGTGTACCGTATCCCACAACTACAACCTCGTCAAGCAATTCCGTATCTTCTCTCAGAACAATCTTCATTGTCTTGGTTGCTTTTATTTCTAATGTCTTATAACCTACATAAGAGATTTGTAATACGGCTCCCGCTTTCACATTTAAGGTAAACTTACCGTTGAAGTCGGTTATCGTGCCATTAGTCGTTCCTTTTTCAATAACACTGGCACCAATGATAGGCTCGCCATTAGCATCCGTAACCAAACCTGTTGCAGTTTGCGTCTGCATCTGCTCCGCTACACCAAGAGAGCTGTCGGAAGCAGCCCGGACAGCTACCGCATTGCCACAAATAAGAAACAAAGCAGTAATGGTTGCTGTCACCAAGAATTTGCAATGTCTAAATTCCCGTTTTTCGTGATTTTCATTCATAAAAGATGGTTCATTTCAATGTTAAAAAATAATCTGTTCAGTATGTTTTAAAGAAAAGTTCAGGTACATGGAAGTGAAAAGAGAAATTCCATGATCAGTAAGCGTAACAGTATTCCATAGGCAATATATGTATTAAATATTAAAGTTAAAAAAGACAAGGAAAGTATCTTTCATTTTTCTCTCTAACAAAGATAATCATATATTTGCCATCAAGAACATTTATTTGTATTTTTTTGTATTTAAATCTATTAATTCACAAAAATAACACTCTTTATGGAGTATATCTCCATACGAAACAAAATATTTATTGTGAACCGGATGAATTCACCCCCAATCCAAACAATGCAAAATCGCCCAAACACGGATCATCGGGAAAGACTTCCATCAAGGCATCGGTTATTCTGCGGGCATTCTTCAGAGAGAACGTTTCCGTATCCGTCAACTTCAACAGATAAGCAACCCGACATACGTGGGTATCTAAAGGCACAATCAGATCCCTGCAATCGAAGCTGCTCCAGATACCGAAGTCAACTTCAGAGTTCCGACGTATCATCCAACGCAAAAACATATTCAGCTTCTTTTGGGGACTGCGTGCCGAGACTTCAAGAAATGCACATAATTTCTCCATAGGTATGCCCGGATATATTTGCAACGCATCCTCCAAACTGCCAAAACGGGAATAAGCATCATACAGGCGCTGAAAATAACCGCGAAAGCGGGCATAAGAAAGCATGCGGTAGAAACTGTTCGCGGCGCCGGAGGGGAAATCGCTCTCCCATCTACGGGAAAGCACGTACCGATAGGGCGATTCTCCCATCAGCCGGTGCAACTCTCCGGCTTTTTTCACAATCTGCTTCCGGTTTCCGAAGCTCATGATGGCGGTGAGCAAACCGCTGATTTCTATATCTTGCTTCAGCGAAAAGCGATGGGGAAACTGCACCGGATCGTCACAGATAAAGTCGGCGCAATGGTAAGCCGACGCACAAGCGATCAACATATTCTTTATTTCTTCCGTCATTTTTCGGGTTTACTTGTTTCTATAACATCTTGCGACCACAAAAATACAAAATCGCCGGCAGATTAACATGAAAGAGGCTCTGCATTGCCGGCATTCCCAAAGAAAAAACCGATGTAGATTCCCGCCGCCAAAGTTTTACGGGACAACAATTATTGCCTACCTTTGCCTCAGGATGAAGCAAATCTAACCCAAAGCAGAAGAAATATGGCGGATAATTACATCGAAAAGCAATACGAACAGTACGAAGCAAGGAAAGCGGCTTGGAAACAATCACAGAAGTACAGGAAAAAAACGCGACCGACATCTCCGTCGCCTCAGACAGAGGGTGGAACCCGTGAAAGAAGAGTATTCGTGACGGGAGGAGCATCCGGAATAGGAAAAGCGATTGTAGAAACCTTTTGCAAGGAAGGATTCAGGGTTGCCTTTTGCGACCTCGATGAAAAGGCGGGGAAGGAAACGGCGCAGGGAACGGGAGCGGCATTCTATCCCGCAGACGTAGGCAACCAAACGGCTCTCGAAGAATGTATGCAACAAATATTCAATGAATGGGGCGATATAGACATCCTCATCAATAATGCCGGCGTCAGCCGCTTCTCACCCATCACGGAGACGAGCGTAGAGGATTTCGACCGGATTCTCTCCGTCAACCTGCGACCCGCATTCATCACTTCGCGATTGCTGGCCATCCACCGCCATGCCCTGCAAACGCCCAACCCATACGGAAGAATCATCAACATCAACTCCACGCGTTATCTGATGAGCGAACCGGGCAGCGAGGGTTATGCCGCATCCAAAGGAGGCATCTATTCGCTCACTCATGCGCTGGCATTGTCGCTTGCCGAATGGCATATTACGGTAAACTCCATAGCGCCGGGATGGATACAGAACGAGAAGTACGAACTGCTGCGCGCGGAAGACCACCTCCAACATCCGTCGGGAAGAGTAGGCAAACCCGAAGACATTGCCCGCATGTGCCTGTTTCTTTGCCGGGAAGAGAACGATTTCATCAATGGAGAAAACATTACGATTGACGGAGGCATGACGAAGAAGATGATTTATAGGGAGTGAAACATGCGAACATAAAAAAAAGGCTATCTATCCCAGACAGCCAATCTTTGTTAACCTTAAATCTAATACTATGAAAAACACAGTGCAAAGATACGGACTTTCCGCTTATCTCCAAATTTGCCGCCGCAAACGAAATATATTATAACACCATTTAATATCGAGGTCCATAAGTTAACATTTCGACTGGCGGGCTACACTCCGGATTGGGTTCATACATCAGTGGGGAACAATCATGAAACACCCTCAGTCAGCATCTATTCCCTGCATTGGCTTTCCATACATCAGCGGGAAACAATCCCGCACTCGGGAGCTGCTGTCATTGCCCGTTTTTTTTCGGAATACGGCTCTTCACGGAAAAGAAACAGGTAATTTAGACGGAACGTCAATCGAAGACGCTAAGCTCAAGCATCAACCTCATATCATACAGAACAACCGGAGTCAATACCGCTACAAAACAGACGAAAGAAGACCAACCGAAGACGCTAAAGCTCAAGCGCCAACCTATATAATACAGATCAGCTGGAGCCAATCCCGCTACAAAACAGACGAAAGAAGGGTAGCCGAAACCATCAGGCTATATAGTTCGCTTTGTTTCCCACTGGGGAAACTTTATTTTCCCACTGGGGAAACTTTTGTGTCCCCAGCGGGAAACTTTTGTGTCCCCAGTGGGAAACTTTTGTGACAACAAAGCGGAAGCTCCGTTCAAACCAAAGAGAGCCTTCGTACCGGCAAAGCAAAAGCTCTGTTCAAGCCAAAGAGAGGCTCGTTCGGGCAAAGCGGAAGTTCCCCTGCACAAGCGCCTTTACCGAAGCTACCGCAACGGGCATGGCAATCCCCCTTCTATTTCACCACTTTATTGGTGAGCGGATCGGGAAAAATCACCGTAGGTTTAAACGTTTTCGCTTCCTCAAAGTCCAACAATGCGTACGACATGATAATCACAATGTCTCCGGGCTGCACTTTCCGCGCCGCGGCGCCATTCAGACAAACCTTGCCGGAGCCGCGTTCGCCCTTGATAATATAAGTTTCAAAGCGTTCGCCGTTATTATTGTCGGCAATGTATACTTTTTCTCCGGGAATCATGTTCGCAGCATCCAGCAGGTCTTCGTCGATGGTAATGCTGCCCATATAATTGAGATTGGCCTCTGTGACACAGGCACAATGAATCTTCGATTTCAACACTTCTATCATCATAATGCGTTGTTTTAAAATAAAGTTGTAAAAATCAGTTGTATTTGATATTGTCGATCAGCCGGACATCTCCGCAAAACACGGTTATGCAGCCCACCGCATAAGCGGTATCTTTCCAATCGTTTATCTTTTGCAGCGTATCTCCGTCCACTATTTCAAAATACTCCAAACGAAGCCCCGGCGAGGAAGCTATCGCCTCTTCAACCATCTTGCAGGTCTCCGCAACCGGATGGGACGAAGCGAACGAACGGCTTGCGAACAGCGTGCGGGAGATATTCAACGCATTCCCCCGTTCTTCCGCAGAAAGACGCGAATTACGGCTGCTCAGCGCCAAACCGTCCTGCTCGCGCACGATGGGACACCCCACAATCTCCAGTTTATAGCCCATCTGCCGCACCATCTCGCGGATAATCGCCAATTGCTGGAAGTCTTTCTCCCCGAAATAAGCCCTGTCGGGCATCACGGCGTCGAACAGTTTGCTCACAATCTGGCATACCCCGTTGAAATGTCCGGGACGAAAAGCTCCCTCCATCACCGTATCCAGCGGCGCATAGCTGAATTTGCGATTGTCCGGCTGGGGATACATCTCCTCCACCGAAGGAACAAAAGCAAATGCAGCGCCGCACTTTTCCAGCAAGCGGCAATCCGCCTCAAGAGTACGCGGATATTTGGCCAAATCGTTCTTATCATTAAACTGAGTAGGATTCACAAAAATACTCACTACAGTCACAGCATTTTCACTTACACTACGTCTTACCAACGATGCATGCCCTTCATGCAAAGCCCCCATTGTAGGAACTAATCCGATCTTTTTATCCTGAACTCGCAGCACCTCCAACTCTGTCTGCAACTCCTTGACCGTGTGTATTACTTTCATTTCTGTTTATAAGTTTATGTTCGAGTTGTTTGCAAAAACTCTGCAAAATAAACTAATATTTGCCACATAAAGAAAGAATATCATATTTAATGTTCCTTTTTTTTGCTATCTTTGCAGAATATTACAGAGAAGTATTGTTGATTATGACAAAGGCGAATAAAGTTTTATTTATTACACAAGAGATTACACCCTATGTACCCGAATCGGAAATGGCCGATATAGGTAGAAATCTTCCACAGGCAATTCAAGAAAAAGGTCGTGAGATCAGGACTTTCATGCCCAAATGGGGGAACATAAACGAACGCAGGAATCAACTCCATGAGGTGATTCGCCTCTCAGGTATGAATCTCATTATTGACGATACCGACCATCCTCTCATTATAAAAGTAGCCTCCATCCAATCGGCCCGCATGCAGGTATATTTTATAGATAATGACGACTATTTCCAGAACCGCCTGCAAACAGTAGACGAGAACGGTGTGGAATACGGCGACAATGACAGCCGTGCCATTTTCTATGCCCGCGGCGTATTGGAGACGGTGAAAAAGCTGCGTTGGTGTCCCGACATCATCCACTGTCATGGCTGGATGACGGCTTTGGCCCCTCTCTACATCAAGAAGGCCTACAAGGACGAACCTTCTTTCCGTGATGCCAAAGTTATATTTTCAGTATACGAAGACGACTTCAAGAACACATTCGGCGAAGACTTTGCCACCAAAATGATGCTGAAGGGAATATCCAAAAAAGATTTGTCAACATTGAACGGAACCACAGATCATGAAACTCTTTGCAAATTGGCAGTAGACTACTCCGACGGAGTGATCAGGAACAGCCAAAAAGTAAACGAAGCCATCATCGATTACGCCCGTCAATCCGGCAAGCAGATACTTGATTATCAGCACAAAGAGAGCTACGCAGACGCATGCAACGAATTCTACGATCGGGTATGGGCGGCAACAGCAAACAAAGAAGAATAACAACAACCTAACAACATACCACAACTTATGAAAGCGAAATGTGCTTTGATAGCCCTATTGACAATCACATTCTTCGGATGCGACGACAATACGGGCGGATTGGGATTGGGAATATTTCCGGAAAGCGATCAAAACATCAAAGGAAAATTATCCTCCTTTAATGTCGTCACAGAGTCTGTCGCTACCGGAAAGATGTACGCAAAAACCAATATCGGCTATGTAGGAAAGTTTACAGACAAAGACTTTGGAACATACAAAGCCGGCTTTCTGACAGAGCTGAACTGTCCGGAAGGAATGACGTTCCCGGAAGTCTATACCGAGTATGACGAGAACGGGAAACCGACTTCCGAAACCGGAAAGAAAGCCGTAAAAGCAACCGGGAAAATGATTGCGACTGCCGACAACGACATCGAACTGATTACAAACGAGCAAGGAAAAGTGATAGGCAACATACATGCCGTAGAGTTGTACTTGTGGTATCAGAAATATTTCGGAGACTCGCTGACAGCTTGTCGCCTGAGTGTTTATGAACTGAGCGAAGAGCTTGATAAAGACAAAGCTTACTATACCGACATAGACCCGCAAAAGTATTGCCTGAAATCAGAAGCGACATTGTTGGGAACGAAATCATATACCGCTTTGGACCTGTCGGTAAAAGATTCGGTAAGAAAAAGAAAGGACTATGTGCCCAGCGTACGCCTATCGCTTACAAAAGAAAAAGCCAATAAAATTGGCGGAAAGATTCTGAAGAAGTCAAGGGAGTATGGAAACAAACTAAACAATAAAGAGTTCAAAAAGTTCTTCAAAGGCATCTATGTAAGCAGTGACTATGGAGACGGAACCGTATTGTATGTCGACCAGTCTCAAATGAACGTAGTCTCTAAATGCTACGTTACCGACAGCATCACGGGCCTCAAACTTCAAAAGAAAAACGGACAAGACTCCATTTATTACACACAACGCATATTCGTATCCACGCGCGAAGTCATTCAGGCCAATCAGCTAAGCAATGACAAGGATGCCATCAACGAACGGATCAACGAGCCCGGCTGCACGTACCTGAAAAGCCCCGCAGGCATTTTCACGCAGGCCAGACTTCCCATTAAGGAGATAGAACAACAGCTGAAAGAGGACACTCTGAATGCAGTGAAGATGACATTCTCCAATTACAATCAGGCAAACGGTAAAAAAAACCGCATGTCCATACCCGCTAATGTGATGTTGATACGCACGAAGCTGAAAGACTCTTTCTTCGAAAAAAACGAACTGAACGACAACATCTCCTCTTTCTTGGCTTCTCACTCTACGACTTCTAATCAGTACACATTCGGCAATATCACCAATCTGGTAAAAGCTTGTATCGCAGAAAAAGAAGAAGCACGAAAAAAAGAAGGAACAGCTTGGGATGAGGAAAAATGGATGAAACAAAACCCCGATTGGAACAAAGTGCTGCTGATTCCGGTGCTTATTACATATGATTCTTCTGCCAAATCTTCTCGCGACACTCCGAAAATCGTCAGCATACAGCATGATCTGAAGCCCGGATACGTGCGCCTGAAAGGAGGAAAATTGGGAGAAACCAATGCAGACTACCGGTTAAAGTTAGAAGTGATTTCCACAGACTTTAAAGCGGCGAACTGAGAGAAACATAAAATCTGAAAAAAAACTCTGCTTGCAGCATCGTCCACGAGTGGTTTTCATGATCATGGTTTTAAGTTAGTCACAGTTGTTGGTGAAATAGCCAGCAAAGAGAGACACCTCGATTCTGAAATATATAAATGACGTGTACGATTGAACATTAAAGTTTCACTCTACGCGTCTTTTTTTATCCGCGGCACAGCGAATATATCACCGGTACGGTGATCCTATATCATCAGCGCGGTGGGTATATATCGCCAGCATGGTAAGCATATATTGCCAGCATGGTAAGCATATATTGCCGGCAAAATGATTTTATCGGATTTATACTTTGCCACATGAAGAATGGACGGCGGCAAAGTGCATACCCTGCCTTCCGACCAAACATCATAAAACAGAAAAATAGCGAGCAAAACGACTTTCGTTCGTCCGCTCGCTATTTCTATACTTCCGGCAGGAAAGCTCGACTACCGCAGAAAGCATTTAAAGAAGTATGCCTCAGAAGAATCTCTGCATCTACGCACATCGCGTATAAAACACCTCTACAAGGAGGCATCTATGCACTCCTCGATTACTTTTCCGCTGCATCCTTTTTCTTAGACCGCGCCACTGTTTTTTTCTCAACAGGTGATTCAGCTTCTTTTACAATCTTCTTCTTGGACGCATTCTTCTTGACCTTTGCCGATTCTTTAGCGGCTTTTTCTTGCCACCTAGCAAGCTCTTCCTGCAAATCGTTTATTTCTTCTCCCTGATTTCTAATCGTAGTCAGCAGAGGGTTCAACTCCTCATTGTCCACATCTACAGGATAGAGTGCATCAACCCGCTTAATAAAATCTCCCAAAATATTCATGTAATTCGTAAACGCGTCGTAAGGAGAATCGTAAATGCCGCGATCCAGCCAAACCCCCGTGTTTTTGGTCGTCATAAAGCGGAAATTGTTACTGGCTTGCAAGTAATCCCAGTCCTGTTTAATCCGGCGATCATCACACAAGTGAACGCGTTCCGCCACACTGTAGAGCTTATTAAAGGCCTCACGCTGTAATACATTACCCAGCCAGCTGCTGGTATCTCTTTCTTCGTCTGTCCACGACATCGGATAAGGCACATCCAACTGCGAGATGGACTTCAGTTTTGCAACAATTTCCGAAGGCGTAGAGAAAGTGATTCCTTTCGCTTTGGCACACTCGGGCAAAGCCTTCAAAAACTCAAGAATATTGGACGACAACGGTTGTGCCATACCCAACGCACTCAATTCCATAAAGATATTCACTACCTGCTCTTCTTGCGGCAACGCATCTATCCAACTAATATAACGATCGGCAAACAGAGGGTATTCCGACCATTCGGAATTGGAGAATCGCAAACTTATATCATCAGACAGTTTGAAATCTCTCAGCAAAAGCTTAAGACCGGGAGCCTGATTGCAATGATAGACATAATGCGGACTCTTCCATCCAAGCACATGCTTGGCACCTTCCGTCAACATTCCCTTGAATCCCATCGAAGCTACCATAGCTCCGATTTCATCCGAATAAATCAAACTGGAATTGCGGAACACCGTAGGTTGCTTGCCAAACATCTGTTTTATTTTTGAACGTTGCCGAAGCACCTCTTCACGGAAGCAGGCTTCGTTCGCAAGCGAAGACAAACCATGCGAATATGGCTCACAGAGAAACTCACAGTTTCCGGTATCATTCAACTGATGCAACAAATCAAGCACAGCCGGAGCATGAAACTCCAATTGCTCCAATGCTACTCCGGAAATGGAAAGTGCTACTTTAAAAGTTCTTTCAGATTTCTTCACCATCTCAATCAAGGTATTGAGCGCAGGTATATACGACCGTTCGGCAACCTCATTTATGCTCGTTTCATTGGCATAGTCATCATAGTAGTAATGATCGCTGCCAATATCGAAGAAACGATAACGTTTCAAATGTATAATCTGATGTATCTCGAAATAAAGACAGATCGTTCTCATAGTCTATATTATTTTATTGTTAACCATTGTTTTTAATAACCTCATCGTAGATGCCACGTACTTTGTAACCTACATTTTCCCATTTTATTTCATCCACTTCCTTTTTACCTTCGACTTTCAAGTACTCGTACATGGCGGGATAAGTACAAATGGAATAAATGGCATCCGCCATGGCATGAATATCCCAATAATCCGTTTTAATGCACTTTTCCAGAATCTCGGCACAACCGGATTGTTTGGAGATAATGGTAGGTACACTGCATTGCATGGCTTCCAACGGTGAAATGCCAAAAGGTTCGGACACCGAAGGCATGATATATACATCGCTGCCTTTCAGCATCTCATATACCTGATTGCCTTTCATGAAACCGGGAAAATGGAAGCGGTCGGCGATTCCACGTTCGGCTACCAACCGAATCATCTGATTCATCATGTCTCCGCTACCCGCCATCACAAAACGGATGTTGCGTGTACGATGCAAAACCATCGCCGCAGCTTCGACAAAATACTCCGGTCCTTTCTGCATGGTAATACGTCCCAAAAAAGTTACAACTTTTTCATTCGATTGCTTTTGCGGAACAATATCCAGAATTTCCTGCGACAAAGGAGATACAGCATTATGTACGGTAGAGACCTTCTTCGGATCTTGAAAATATTTATGAATAACAGTCTGCCGCGTCAGCTCACTTACGCACATAATATGGTCGGCATGATCCATACCATTCTTCTCTATGGAATATACAATAGGATTCACATTACCGCGACTGCGGTCGAAGTCGGTGGCATGTACGTGTATTACTAATGGCTTGCCGGATACCTGCTTGGCATGGATTCCGGCCGGATAAGTCAGCCAGTCGTGAGAATGAATGATATCGAATGCCTGTTGACGGGCTACCACCCCCGCCACAATCGAATAGTTGTTGATTTCCTCATGCAGATTATCAGGGTAACGCCCGGAGAATTCGATACATCCCAAATCGTTGGTTTGAAGGTAGTTAAAATCAGCGTATATATGATCGCGCAAATCGTAATACAATTGCGGATCCATATAACTACCCACCCGATGCTTCACATAATCCCAATCAACATTCCGCCAAACGACCGGCGTGTTGTTCATTCCTATAATTTTCAAAAAACTCTGGTCTTCGTCTCCCCACGGCTTGGGAATACAGAACGTAATTTCCATGTCGCTCTGTTGAGACATTCCTTTCGTCAGACCATAGCTGGCAGTTCCTAAACCTCCCAAGATATGCGGGGGGAACTCCCATCCAAACATTAAAACTTTCATCTTCGTTCCTCCTCTTTTTAAGAATACCTGGACAATAGCTTCAGAATGCGTAGAACTTCAGCCACATTCATGGCAAAAGAAACGGCTCCCCTACCCCGGAAAGGAGGGTTACCGTCGAAAAGTTCGGGCAACGAGCTTATACAATGGATGGTAAGTTCGTCCTCCAAACTGATAAGTTGCCGCTCTACGAACGACAAACCGCTCATCTTGTAAATCCGAAGGTAAGCTTCCATGTAGAATCCCATCAGCCAAGGCCAAACAGTGCCTTGATGGTACGCATAGTCTCGCTGTATCTGGGGACCGACATAGTTCGGGTTATACCCTCCGCTTTTCGGGCTTAGAGTGCGGAGACCTTTCGGAGTCAAAAGTTCTTTAGTGACAATATCGAGCACTTGTTTCTTCTGCGTTCTATCAAGCGGAGAATAATCGAAGGCGACGGTAAATATCATATTGGGACGCACGCTCCAATCCATCATATTTCCGTTCACATAGTCGAACAAATAGCCGTATTCATTACGGAACACGTCAACAAAAGAGCGTCCGGTAATTTCGGCTTGTGCATCGAGCGAATCGGCAAAAGCCGCATCTCCTCCTTCACGAATGAGATCGGCCACAAAACGTAAAGCATTATACCAAAGCGCATTGACTTCGACGATATAGCCTGTGCGAGGAGTAACGGGGCGTCCGTTGGCCATGGAGTTCATCCATGTGACTGCCTTCTCCCGTCCGTCTGCATAAAGCAACCCATTCTCATGCAGAAACATATTATCATGTTTTCTCTCATAGATGTACTTCATGATATCTGTCAGCAACTCGCCATACTTTCGGCGGCATTGTTCGCGGGAAGTTTCTTTGGCATACTGTTGCAAGGCCCATACTGCCCATAACAACACATCAGGATCGTCCATCTCGTAGATTCTATATTCACTCGGTTCTTCTTCGATAAATCGGCGAATAGCCTTTTCAGCCGTCCTCATCACGTCTTCGAACTCATCAACTTCATCAATAGCAAGAGTAAGTCCCGGAAGTGAAACGAACAAATCGCGTGCCCGGCATTTAAACCAAGGATATCCCGCCAATATGTAATGTTCACCTCTCTGGTGATTGTGAAACTGATGCGCCGAGCTCTGCAGACAGTGATAGAAACTATCGCGAGGAATACGGTCGGCTACTTCGGTATCAAAGATATGTTTCAACCGACGGGGAGAGGCTTCCGATGTACCCGCAGAGAAAACAATACTTTCTCCTTTCTTTATATCTACTTCGAAGTATCCCGGAACGTAGAGATCTTCATTGAAATCATACCCGCGCTCTTGTTCCTTCGGATATTCAATCCCACGATACCAGTCGGGATGATAATGAAATTCGCACTTTTTGTTCAATTGCATGAACAACTCCGGATAACCGGCATACATACACGTCTTAATTCCATTCTCCACCATCTGATATTCCCGGTTTGCCTGTGCATTCTCATGCGTATATTCACGCACACTGCGAAAAGCGAGGAAAGGGCGGAACCGCAAAGTAGTAGGCGAATGGGCATCCAACAACGTATAACGAATCAGGATCCTGTTCTCATAATGTACAAAGATTTTCTCCTTGCGTAAAACCACGCCTCCGACACGGTATATAGTTGCCGGAATACGTTCACAATCAAACTCACGGATATACTTATGTCCATTCGGACTAAAATGATTTCCTTGATATTTGTGTAATCCCAGATTAAATTCTGCACCATGTTGGATAACAGTTTCATCCAAAGAAGACAACAGCACATGATTCTCGTCGTCAAGATCGGGAATCGGAATCACCAACAAGCCGTGATATTTGCGCGTGTTACAATCAACAATCGTTGTACAATGATAAGCTCCAGCATTGTTTACCCGCAGAATCTCCCGCTGAAGAGATTCTTCCAGATTGGTCATGAGGGTCTTGTCAAATCGTAAATAACTCATAGTTGTGCATATTAAAGGTTAATTTATAGGTCATCAGCATTAAAATACCAAAATTCATAACTCTCTTTCCCAAATGTACAAAATATAGGGAAAAAGAAAAACAAAATAGCGGTTTATTTTTCTATTTTCTACTATTATTCGTAGTATTGCATCGAACATTCAAAATTAAAAATAAAATGGACCGGGATATTCTACAAATCAGGTTGGCAGGAGTTAAGTCGTTATTTTTCGTTTTTCTGCTATACATCCTGAAAATAATGGAAGTAGGAATGGACTGGGACTTCTCTCATTCGGGCATTTATCCTTTAAAAGGAAAAGGAATATTGGGTATTGTAGCACACCCGGTAATACACAGTGATTTTAAACATTTACTGGCCAATACGTTCCCGCTGCTTTTTCTTTTATGGTGTCTGTTCTATTTCTATCGTGAAATAGCCGGATACATCTTCGTATCAATCTGGATAGGCGAAGGAGTATTAACTTTCCTTATTGGCAAACCGGGATGGCACATAGGTGCAAGCGGACTTATCCACGGACTCGCTTTCTTCCTTTTCTTCAGCGGGATTTTGCGCAAGCACGTTCCTTTGACCGCCATCTCTCTACTGATTACTTTCCTGTACGGAGGTATTATATGGCATATGTTTCCACACTTCTCTCCTGCCAATATGTCTTGGGAAGGACATCTCAGCGGAGGAGTAACCGGAACGCTTTGTGCCTTCCTTTTCGAAGGCTACGGCCCGCAGCGACCGAATGCCCCTTTCGCAGACGAAGAAAAGTCGGCAGAGGAAGAAGGGGAGTCTTATAATGACCCACACAATGATAAACAAAAAAGAGAGACAGATGCCTTTATAACCCTTTATCAATCAGTGAAAACAGATTTTCCATGAACATGCCCACCGCAACGGCCAATAAGATAATACCGAAGAATTTACGAATAAGATAAATACCGGCCTTACCCAGAAAGCGTTCTACATGAGCGGTCATTTTTACAACAAAATATACCCAAAGCATATTAAGAAACAAGGCTGTAAGAATGTTTACACTTTCGTATCTGGCTTTTAAAGAGATCAATGTAGTGAAGGTGGCTGCACCCGCTAACAAAGGGA
Organism: Bacteroides pyogenes; assembly: GCF_014196225.1. GTDB lineage: Bacteria > Bacteroidota > Bacteroidia > Bacteroidales > Bacteroidaceae > Bacteroides > Bacteroides pyogenes_A. The sequence continues at coordinate 122,267 of NZ_JACIDI010000008.1, forward strand.
AAACGAGAGGCACCAATGTGGCCGATTTAATAGGCCCTTGGTTTTTAAATATCTCAATATCGAGAATCATCTCCAGAGCCATGAGGAATATGATAAACGCACCGGCCATAGCAAAAGCACGTATATCGACATTGAAAAGCTTAAGCATTACATCTCCGGCATAAAAAAATCCCAGCAAAAGCGCCAGGGAGATAAGCGTAGCTTTCATGGCATTTACCCCCAGGCCTTTCTCTTTGAGGTTCAATATAATAGGAACTGAACCAAGAATATCTATAACTGAAAAAAGTGCAACGAATGCACTGACCATCTGTAACCAATCAAATCCTTGAAACATATATCTTCTTCTTTTTTTGTGCAAATATAGTCTATTTTTATGCATCTAAACAATAAAAAATCAAAAAGAAAAAGCTATTATGACCTAAAAAAGCGGATAATCAGTAATTTTGTAAGATAAATCAAAATGCAATTTATGGAAACAATGTTTGATACTTTGCTTCAACTACCCTTGTTTCAAGGCCTTTGCCGTCAAGACTTCACACAGATTTTGGATAAAGTAAAATTACACTTCGTCAAATACAAAGCCGGAGAAACCATCATAGAGAGTGGAAAATCTTGTGAGCAGTTATGCTTTCTGCTTAGAGGCGAAATAGCAATCGTCACTGCTTCTCCCCAAAAGTCATACACCGTAGTTGAGCTAATAGAAGCTCCTTATCTGATCGAGCCTCAAGCATTGTTCGGGATGAGCAGAGAGTATGTCTCTTCTTATGTGGCTTATACCGAATCTCATATAGTAAGTATCAGCAAGCCTTTTCTTCTTAGCGACCTATTCAAATATGAAATTTTTCGCCTAAACTACATGAATATCATCGGCAACCGGGCACAGAATCTTTACTCCCGTTTGTGGGAAGAACCGCCATCGGGGTTGAGAGAGAAAATGATTCGTTTCTTTTTGGTACACTGTGAGAGAACTCAAGGAAAAAAAATATTTAAAGTAAAGATGGATGATTTGGCGCGGCATCTGGATCATACGCGACTGAACACGTCAAGAATGCTTAACGAGATGCAAGACGAGGGATTGATAGAACTCCATCGGAAAGAGGTTGTGATTCCGGACTTCGAAAGACTTATCACAAGAAAATCTTAATAAATAACTTACTTCAAATGGAATTTGCAGGCACATCAAGCACAAGTGCTTCAGCGAATGCCCCCTGCTCATAGAAGCAGAAAAGCTCTTTGGCTAAAAAAATCGCACTTGTCTAAAAAAATAATTTGCCGCTTATAACTCAACACTTTTTTAGGCACACACGCTTTTCATTTGCTTCATGGTTCAACTCCAACATAATATGTTTTCTACCCAGGAGAAGCAAAAAAACAAATGCAATCGCCCGAAAGCCTCATTTTATATATACGACACCACCCCCATCACAGGAATTTGTCACAAGGGTGGTTTTACCCATTAAGTTTTTTGTTACAAATTACTCCCACTCAATCGTTGCAGGCGGTTTCGAACTGATATCATAGGTCACACGGTTCACTCCTTTCACCTTATTAATAATATCGTTCGAAATCTTACCCAGAAACTCGTAAGGCAAATGTGCCCAGTCCGCCGTCATACCATCGGTAGAGGTCACCGCACGAAGAGCCACAGCTCTTTCGTAAGTACGCTCATCACCCATCACTCCAACCGACTGTACCGGCAGCAGGATTACACCTGCCTGCCATACCTTATCATACAGATGCCAATCACGCAATCCCTGGATAAAAATATCATCCGCTTCCTGCAAAATGTTTACTTTCTCAAGAGTTATATCACCCAGAATACGTACACCCAAACCGGGTCCGGGGAAAGGATGGCGACTGATAAGATGGTCGGGCATTCCCAATTCACGCCCCACCCGGCGCACTTCATCTTTAAACAAGAGGCGCAACGGTTCACATAGCTTCAGATTCATCTTTTCGGGCAGTCCGCCTACATTATGATGGCTCTTTATCACTGTTCCCGTAATGGAAAGCGACTCAATGCAATCGGGATAAATAGTGCCTTGAGCCAACCACTTCACATCTTTTATTTTATGCGCTTCTTCGTCAAATACGTCGATGAATCCTTTGCCTATAATTTTCCGTTTCCGCTCCGGTTCTGTCACCCCTGCGAGTTCGGCGAAAAACTTCGCGCGAGCGTCTACTCCAATCACATTCAATCCCAAACATTCGTAGTCGTCCAACACATTCTTGAATTCATTCTTCCGCAGTAGTCCGTGATCGACAAAAATACAAGTCAGATTTTTACCGATAGCTCTGTTCAGCAAAACGGCAGCGACCGAAGAATCAACCCCGCCGCTCAATGCCAACACTACCTTATCATCCCCCAGCTGGACTTTCAATTCGGCAACCGTACTTTCGATAAACGAGCCGGGCGACCAATCTTGCTTACAACCGCAAACGTCCACCACAAAATTCTTTAAAATCTGCGTTCCGTCTTCACTGTGGAATACTTCAGGATGAAACTGAACACCCCAAACCTGCTCGCCTTCCAACTGATAGGCAGCAATCTCCACTTTATCCGTAGAAGCGATCTTTTTGAAATTATCAGGAACAGCCGTAATAGTATCCCCGTGACTCATCCACACCTGTGTGTTTTCACGGACACCTTTAAAAAGAACATTATCTTGGCAGAAAGAAGTCAAGTGCGCGCGACCGTATTCACGAGTACCTGCGGGCTCTACCTTTCCGCCATTGGTATAAGCCATGAATTGAGCACCGTAGCAGATTCCCAAAACAGGATATTTGCCGCAAATTTCATTCAAGTCGACTTGAAAAGCATTTTCATCGTACACCGAAAACGGGCTTCCGGAGAGAATAACTCCTTTTATCGTAGAATCTTCCTTGGGGAATTTGTTGTAGGGAATAATTTCACAATACGTATCCAATTCGCGCACACGGCGACCGATAAGCTGCGTAGTTTGCGAACCGAAATCAAGAATGACAATCTTTTCGTGCATATTAATGAGTGGATTTTAAATAAATGATTCGCAAAAGTAGAAAAAAGTATGCAATCTATTAAAGAATAAAATATAAAATCATTTTTTATCGGATAAAAACAGAAGATTTTCTCTCTTTTCCGACTTTCGCTCAAAAAGTTCCTTCTAATGCACAGTGTATTCAAAACAACTAACCAAGCATCCAAAAAACAAGTGCCAACCGCTAATTAACAAAGCAAACGTTCTGCTGCAAACAATCTTTCTGCTGTTGCTTCCGACTATATTTATCCGACTATTATCGGTAGGGCAGGTTTCACCTTGTGCGATAACAACAGTGGTTATCTTCGTTTAATATAAAGCGTTTAAGCTGATACCTTTCAAAGTTTTGATAATACAGTGCGGTTTTCTCTAAAAATGATTTGAGGAAATAAGCGTTTTTTAAATAATGAAAAATATTTAAATACCTATTTGCCTTATAAACAACCGACTATAAATAAAAAAACGCCATTTTAACCAAAGAGAAAATAGCGTTTTTTATTTACAATCAATTGCAAAATATTATTTCAACTAATTCAAGTCGATTTTTCATATGACTTATTTCTTATCTTTCAGCAAGTCACGAATTTCAGCCAACAAAACTTCTTCTTTAGTTGGTGCAGGAGGAGTTTCCGGTTCCTCTTCTTTCTTAACAACCAATTTCATTACCAAACGAATGACCAGAAAGATAGAAAATGCAATAATAATAAAGTCAATTGTATTTTGCAGGAACTGGCCGTAGTTCATAGTCACAGCCTCTACTTCTTTGCCGTCTACCACCTCAGCCGGCTTCAGCACCCACTTCAGATCCGTGAAGTTCATTCCACCCAGCAACAGCCCGATAGGTGGCATTATGATATCAGCAACCACTGATGATACTATTTTCCCGAACGCGCCACCAATAATCACACCGACAGCCATGTCTACGACGTTCCCTTTCATGGCAAACGCCTTAAAATCCTGTAAAAAAGTACTCTTTCCCATCTTTTTCAATATTTAATATGAGTTTGATACGCAAATATAAAAACAATTTCGTATTTTTGCATCGCATTTCAGGAAAAAATCAAGTTTAGAGATATATTTTGGAACAAATATTATAAAACCCTTAAAAGTTTAAACAAAATGATTAAAGTAGGTATTAATGGATTCGGACGTATCGGACGTTTCGTATTCCGCGCAGCTCAGACAAGAAAAGATATCGAAGTTGTTGCTATCAATGACCTTTGCCCGGTAGACTATTTGGCATACATGCTGAAATATGACACTATGCACGGACAATTCGATGGAACGATCGAAGCTGACGTTGAAAACAGCAAACTGATTGTTAACGGTAAATCTATCCGTATTACTGCAGAAAAGAATCCGGCAGACCTGAAATGGGATGCTGTAGGTGCAGAATATATTGTTGAATCTACTGGTTTGTTCTTAAGCAAAGACAAAGCTCAAGCTCACATCGAAGCCGGTGCGAAATATGTTGTGATGTCGGCTCCTTCTAAAGACGATACTCCGATGTTCGTTTGCGGTGTAAACGAGAAAACATATGTAAAAGGTACTCAGTTTGTTTCTAATGCTTCTTGCACTACTAACTGTTTGGCTCCTATCGCTAAAGTTTTACATGACAAATGGGGTATCACGGACGGTTTGATGACAACTGTTCACTCTACAACTGCAACTCAGAAAACAGTTGACGGTCCTTCGATGAAAGACTGGAGAGGTGGTCGTGCCGCTTCCGGCAACATCATTCCTTCTTCTACCGGAGCAGCCAAAGCTGTAGGTAAAGTAATCCCTGCTCTGAACGGCAAACTGACAGGTATGTCTATGCGCGTTCCGACTTTGGATGTTTCTGTAGTCGATTTGACTGTAAACTTGGCCAAACCGGCTACTTACGCTGAAATCTGCGCTGCAATGAAAGAAGCTTCAGAAGGTGAATTGAAAGGTGTACTGGGCTATACTGAAGACGCCGTAGTTTCTTCTGATTTCTTGGGAGACGCTCGCACTTCTATCTTCGATGCAAAGGCCGGTATCGCTTTGACCGACACTTTCGTAAAAGTAGTATCTTGGTACGACAACGAAATCGGTTATTCTAACAAAGTGCTTGACCTGATTGCTCATATGGCTTCTGTCAACAAGTAATATACAGTTAGAAAATAATAAAAATAGGCGGCTTTTATAGAAGTTGCCTATTTTTTTTGCACATTTGCATTTAAATCATTATTTACCGGTTAAACACTTGAATATGATGAAAGTAAAACTAACGATTTTAACTCTTTGCTTTATGAACATAATGCAGGCACAGAATCCTTTCTTTGAGAAATATTCTACGCCACATAGCACTACTCCTTTCAACAAAATCAAAACAGAGCATTTCGAACCTGCCATTAAAGAAGGCATTCGCCGGCAAATAGACGAAATCAATGCAATTGCGAATAACTCTTCAGCGCCGACTTTCGAAAATACGGTTCTGGCATACGAAAAGTCAGGAAAACTACTCGGACATGTTACTACAGTGTTTGGCAACTTGCGAGGCGCAGAAACAAACGAAGAGCTTCAAAAGCTCGCCCGCGAAATGGCTCCGGTACTGAACGAGCATTACAATAACATTATGCTCAATGAAAAACTGTTCGAACGCATCAAGTCGGTATATGAACAGAGAGAGAAAACAAACCTTACCGCCGAACAACAACACCTGGTAAAAGAGACATATACAGGCTTTGTCCGCTATGGAGCTAACTTACCCAACGAAAACAGAGAGAAATATCGCCAGCTGACCGAAAGGCTAAACCTGCTGACTTTGCAATTCGGAGAAAACAATCTGAAAGAGACAAACGATTATCAACTCGTTCTAACTGATCAAGCCCAACTGTCGGGTTTGCCCGAAAGCACAATCGAAGCAGCTGCCGAAACAGCCAAAGAGAAAAAAAAGGACGGATGGGTATTTACGCTACAGGCTCCCAGCTACATTCCGTTTATGATGTATGCCGACAACCGCGACCTGCGCCGCCAACTATATACGGCCTACAATACAAAATGCACCCATGACAACGAATACAATAATCTGGAAATCGTCAAGCAGATAGTAAATACACGCATGGAAATAGCCCAACTGTTGGGATACGACAATTTTGCCGCATATAAACTGGAAGACCGGATGGCAAAAAACAGCGAAGCTGTATACAAGCTCCTCGAGCAATTACTGGAAGCTTATACGCCTGCCGCTCAAAAAGAGTATGCGGAGGTACAAACATTGGCCCGAGAATCAGAAGGAAGCGACTTTGTCGTAATGCCTTGGGACTGGTCTTACTACTCTCATAAGCTGAAAGACCGGAAATTTAAAATCGACGATGAAATGCTCCGCCCCTACTTGGAGCTCAGCAACGTTAAAAAAGGCGTATTTGGCTTGGCTACCCGCTTATACGGCATTACATTCAAGAAAAACCCGGAAATACCCGTCTATCATCCCGATGTAGATGCGTATGAAGTATTCGACAAAAACGGAGATTTCCTCGCTGTGCTTTATACCGACTTTCACCCAAGAGCGGGCAAACGATCTGGCGCATGGATGACAAACTACAAAGAACAATGGATAGACGAAGCAACCGGTGAGAACAGCCGCCCGCACATTTCCATTGTAATGAATTTCACGAAGCCGACACAAGACAAACCGGCGCTGCTGACTTTCGACGAAATGGAGACTTTCTTGCACGAGTTCGGACATGCGTTACACGGGATCTTTGCCAATACCACTTACGAAAGTTTAAGCGGAACCAACGTGTACAGAGACTTTGTGGAGCTCCCTTCACAAATCATGGAGAATTTTGCCACCGAGAAAACTTTTCTGCACACATTCGCCAAACATTATCTCACAGGAGAGCTTATTCCGGACGAATTGGTACAAAGAATCATAGACTCATCCAATTTCAATGCCGCTTATGCCTGCTTGCGCCAGGTCAGCTTTGGATTGTTGGATATGGCTTGGTACACTCGCAACACTCCTTTCGAGGGAGACGTAAAGGCATACGAGCATGAAGCCTGGAAGAAAGCGCAAGTATTGCCCCGAGTAGACGAAGCCTGCATGAGTTCTCAATTCTCTCACATTTTTTCAGGCGGATACTCTGCCGGGTACTATAGTTACAAATGGGCCGAAGTACTGGATGCCGATGCTTTTTCTCTTTTCAAACAGGAAGGCATATTCAATACCGCCATAGCAGAATCATTCCGGAATAATATTCTTTCAAGAGGCGGAACAGAACATCCGATGACGCTTTACAAACGTTTCCGGGGGCAAGAACCAACAATCGACGCTTTGTTGATAAGAAACGGAATAAAGCTTTAAGTGTTTAGAAGTATGAAGAAAACAATTATCTACCGAACAATTTGCCTGTTGTCATTGCTTCCGCTATTTGGCGGATGCAATGATACGGATGACGTAACAGCCATCTTTACCGGAAAGACTTGGGAGTTGACTTTCATTACCGAGAACGGAAAATGGTGGTACCCTTTTCCTGACATCACAGACCCTAAAGCTTATGAAGCATACGATTTTATTAAAGGGAACAAGAGTTTCACCATTATCTTCACCGGAACAGAAAAAGACAATGTCATTGCCGGAACATTTACAGCAAACGGAAGCACAGAGTTTTCAGGCACATGGACTGCCAACGCCAAAAGCAACAAATTCTCTTGCGACATAAAGAACCGAAGGGAAATAGACGGTAATGACAAAATCATGGCTAAAATAATAGACGGATTTTCAAAAGCCACGTCGTACGAAGGAGACAACAACAACCTCTTCATTCACTATCCTTATAATGAAAAGATCAATCTGCGGCTGGCTTTTCATGTGAAACGGAAAATACAATAAGTAACATGGATACGGAAAAGAAACAATTGGAACTCGACAAGCGCTACATACGTATGGCAAATATATGGGCGGAAAACTCATATTGCAAACGACGCAAGGTGGGAGCTTTGATTGTAAAAGACAAAATGATTATCTCAGACGGATACAACGGGACACCCTCGGGCTTTGAAAATGTATGCGAAGATGAGAACAATCTGACCAAGCCTTATGTTCTTCATGCAGAAGCCAATGCTATTACGAAAATCGCATGTTCGAACAATAGTAGCAACGGCGCTACCATGTATGTCACAGCTTCTCCGTGTATCGAATGTTCCAAGCTGATCATACAGGCCGGCATCAAGCGTGTAGTCTACTCCGAGCACTATCGCCTCGAGGATGGGGTAGAACTGTTGAAACGGGCAGGAATAGAAGTGTTGTATGTAGACATGAATCAAGAACAGGAAGATAAATAACGAATAAGAGAAGAAAGATTGCATAACATAAGCAATGAGCGGACTCGTGTTTGGATTTGCCGTTCATTATAGCCACTAACTAATAAAGGATATGAGTACAAAAAACTCTTCGCGCTTTACACCTGTCATCATAGCTGTCAGTGTGGTAATCGGGATTCTTATCGGTACATTTTATGCCAAACATTTTGCCGGTAATCGTTTGGGAATCATCAATGCTTCTTCCAACAAGCTAAACGCGCTATTGCGCATTATCGACGACCAGTATGTAGATACCGTAAACATGGGAGAGCTTGTGGAAAAGGCCATGCCCCAGATTCTGGCAGAGTTGGATCCCCATTCTACTTATATTCCCGCCAAGAATCTTGAGGAAATCAACTCCGAACTGGAAGGAAGTTTCAGTGGAATCGGCATTCAGTTTACTATTCAGAACGATACCATCCATGTCAACGCAGTCATTCAAGGAGGTCCTTCCGAAAAAGTCGGACTAATGGCAGGCGACCGCATCATCAGCGTAAACGACAGTGCTTTCGTAGGAGAAAAAATCAACAATGAATTAGCCATGCGTACACTGAAGGGTCCTAAGGGATCTCAGGTGAAAATCGGAGTCAAACGTTCGGGCGAAAAACAGCCGTTGAACTTTACCATAACTCGTGGAGACATTCCTCAGAATACCGTCGACGCAACATACATGATAACGAATGAAACAGGCTATATCAAAGTCAGCAAGTTCGGCCGTACCAGCCACATGGAGTTGTTAAAGGCACTGGCGGAGCTGAATCAGAAGAAATGCAAAGGGCTGATAATCGACCTGCGCGGTAACACGGGAGGCTATATGGAAGCCGCCATCCGTATGGTAAACGAGTTCTTACCCGAGGGCAAGCTAATCGTATATACACAAGGACGCAAATATCCCCGCTCGGAAGAGTTTGCCAACGGAACAGGAAGCTGCCAGAAAATCCCATTGATCGTATTGGTCGACGAGGGATCTGCCTCAGCCAGCGAAATCTTCACCGGAGCCATTCAAGACAATGACCGGGGAACCGTAGTAGGACGCCGCTCGTTCGGGAAGGGTCTTGTGCAGCAACCTATTGATTTTAGCGACGGATCGGCTATCCGTCTGACCATAGCACGCTACTACACGCCGTCCGGTCGCTGTATCCAGCGACCTTATGAGAGCGGAAACGACCGCAACTATGAGATGGATTTATATAAACGATACGAACATGGGGAATTCTTTTCCCGCGACAGCATCAAGCAAAACGAGGACGAACGTTATTATACAAATATAGGACGTGTTGTGTACGGCGGAGGAGGCATTATGCCCGACGTATTCGTGCCACAAGACACAACAGGAATCTCTTCGTATCTGTCTACAGTTTTGAATCGGGGACTTACACTGCAATTTACATTCCAGTACACCGATAAACATCGACAGAGCTTAAACCAGTTCGATAATGAAGAATCTTTATTGAAATATCTCAGCCGGCAAGGAGTGATAGAACAATTCATTCGTTTTGCAGAGAGCAAAGGAGTGAAGAGAAGAAACATCCTGATCCATAAATCTTATCAGTTGCTCGAAAGAAACATTTACGGCAACATCATTTACAATATGCTTGGTTTGGAAGCATACATCAGATATTTCAACCAAACCGACAGCACTGTTAAAAAAGGCATAGAATTGCTTGAAAAAGGAGAGGCATTCCCCAAACCTGCCGTAGCAGATACCGACGGGGAGAATGGAAAAGAAGCTGAAAATGGAAAAGAAAAAAGAGCTGCGTAAACAGATTGCCCGGAAGAAGGCGGGTTACTCTACCGCCGAGCTGAACCTTCTTTCTGCCGAAATCCTGAATCGGCTGGAAGAGCTACCGGTTTTCCAAGAAGCCCATACGGTACTTCTTTACCACTCTTTGAAAGATGAAGTGCATACACATGCGTTTATCGAGAAATGGGCGGATAAAAAAAAGATTCTTCTGCCGGTGGTAGCAGGCGAAAACCTCGAACTGCATGCTTATACCGGCCCGAAAGACCTGAGGACAGGCAGCTACGGCATATCAGAACCTACCGGAGAGCTGTTCACAGCATACGAAACCATCGATGTAGCCATTATACCGGGAGTAGCCTTCGATGCAAACAACCATCGGCTCGGCAGGGGGAAAGGATATTACGACCGCTTGCTTCCGCATATACCTGCTTTCAAAATCGGCCTATGCTTTCCGTTTCAAATCATAGAAGACATCCCTACGGAGAAAACAGACATCAGCATGGATATGATTCACTCGCTTCCCACAGGGTGAAAAAGCCGATCTAACGGAAAATAATATTGGTAATCACAGTAGCTCCCACCTTCTTGTTCAGATTGCGTATCAACACTTCGCGCCCCATCATCAGCTCCTGACGCAAAGCAGCCGAGGTGAGATGTACATACAGCGTTTGGTTACGAATGTAAAGATTGCTCGTATAGCTGGCCGCAGGCCCCAATACCTGAGGCCAAGCATCCAACAGTCTCTGTTCGTTCAAAGGAGACTCCAGACTCTCTCTGCGAAGAAACTGTTGAATCAATTTCCCTATCTGTTCCGCATCATTCCGTTTCATTACTCAACCTCCATTTCCCGTACCACTCCTTGATCCACACAAAACATTTTATAGTCGCTTCCTACCTCATATAATATACGGTCTAAATGCTCCCGGTTCGTGTCTGTGATGAAAATCTGCCCAAACCTGTCGCCGGCCACAAGCTTCACAATCTGTTCCACACGCGAAGCGTCCAGCCGATCGAAAATATCGTCGAGCAGCAACAAAGGAGTCGTTCTTCCCGTACGTTTCAGAAAATCGAATTGAGCCAACTTCAATGCCACCAGATATGTTTTGTTCTGTCCCTGCGAACCTTCTTTTTTAATCGGGAATTCTCCCAATAACATATTCAAGTCATCTTTGTGAATACCGCGCAATGAAAATCCCATTATTTTATCGCGCGAACGGCTTTGCTTCAAAACCTCCCGCAAAGAAGCATCCCTGGCATGAGACTCATAAGAAAGCCCCACCCGCTCTTTGTCTTGAGAAATAAAAGAATAAAAAGATTGAAATATGGGAATAAACTCCTTGATAAATGCTTCGCGCTTGCCGAAAACCACCTCTCCGGCCTGCGCCATCATCTCTTCCCATATCTCAAACAGATCATCTTCCACGCAGCAGTCTGTTTTCAGCAACGTATTGCGCTGCGCCAACGCTTTATTATACCGTATCAGCGCATCCAGATACTCTTTATCGTATTGGGAAATCACCACATCCATAAACCTGCGGCGCTCGTCGCTCCCTCCCGCTATCAACTGCGCATCGGCAGGCGAGACCATTACCAACGGCAGGAATCCGATGTGATCGGAAAAGCGGTTGTATTCTTTTTTATTGCGCTTAAACTGTTTCTTCGAGCGGCGCTTCATCCCGCAATATATCTCTTCGGGAGCACCGTCCTCATCTTCATAAAATCCTTGAATGACAAAGAAATCCTGCCCATGACGGATATTCTGCGAGTCGACCGGATTGCCGCAGCTTTTGCAGAACGACAAAAAATAAACAGCATCGAGCAGATTCGTCTTTCCCATCCCGTTCTGCCCGAAAAAACAGTTCAGTTTGGGAGAAAACCCTGTCTCTACTTGCTCCAGATTCTTATAATTCAATATCGATATCCGTTTCAGTCTCATTGCACACTCATTAAATTCTCCACAAAAGTAATAAGAAATCCGTGCTTTTCTGTTGCCAAGCAAAAAAAGATGCTCCTAAATTTCTTTTGTAGACATAAAAAAACTACTTTTGCGAGTCGAAATATCAAATATCGAATAATAACAAAAAGAATCATTATAAAATGGCAGAACAAAAGAATCAGAACGAGCATCTGAACGTAGAAGATGCCCTGACACAATCGGAAGCGTTTCTTATCAAGTACAAAAAGGCAATTATCGGTGGTGTGGCTGCTATCATTATCATCGTGGCAGGCATCATCATGTATAAGAACCTGTATGCCGAACCCCGCGAAGAAAAAGCGCAGGCAGCTCTTTTCAAGGGACAGGAATATTTCGAACAAGATGCTTACGAGCAGGCTTTAAACGGCGACAGCATCGGTTTCACAGGTTTTCTGAAAGTAGCCGACGAGTATAGCGGTACGAAGGCCGCCAATCTGGCCAAAGGATATGCCGGCATCTGCTACGCGCAATTGGGCAAATACGATGAAGCCATCAAAATGCTCGACAGCTTCAACGGCAAAGATCAAATGGTAGCTCCCGCTATCCTCGGAGCCACAGGCAATTGCTACGCACAGCTCGGACAGCTCGACAAGGCTGCGTCTACGCTACTTGCTGCGGCCGATAAAGCCGACAACAACACGCTCAGTCCCATCTTCCTGATGCAAGCCGGAGAGATTCTGGTGAAACAAGGCAAATACGACGATGCCATAAAAGCGTATACCAAAGTAAAGGAAAAATACTTCCAGTCTTATCAGGCAATGGATATCGACAAATACATCGAACGGGCCAAATTGATGAAGAAATAATTTTTTCATTCGATACAACACCAACGAGGGAGATAAAAACATCGGATTGTCGCCCTCGTTTCTTGTTTTTCAGAGAACGGTTTCCTCTGCGGCATTATCCGGCAGAGAAACTCCCCCACCCCTCAGGCTTATATTTTAAAACAACACCACTTTCACTCAAGAAAACGTATTATGGCAACAGCTTATCACAACTTGTCCGAGTATGATTTCAATTCTGTACCGAATGCCGAAAGCATGAAGTTCGGAATCGTTGTCTCGGAATGGAACTTCAATATCACCGGAGCTTTATTAAAAGGTGCGGTGGACACGCTCAGGAAGCATGGAGCTAAAGAAGAAAACATCTTGGTTAAAACCGTGCCGGGGAGCTTCGAACTGACCTTCGGCGCCAGCCAAATGACAGAGTGCTGCGATGTCGATGCCGTCATAGCCATCGGATGTGTAGTAAAAGGCGATACTCCGCATTTCGATTACGTGTGCATGGGAGCCACTCAAGGAATTACGCAACTGAACGCAACGAGCGACATCCCGGTGATTTACGGTTTGATCACCACCAACACGATGCAGCAGGCAGAAGACCGTGCAGGAGGCAAATTGGGCAATAAAGGCGATGAATGCGCAATTACAGCGATAAAAATGATCGATTTTTTTTGGAGTTTAAATAAATAGTCGTATCTTTGCACCGCAATTGGGAAACAAACTTTCTCATAAGCAATAAAGGGCAAATACCAGAGTGGCCAAATGGGGCAGACTGTAAATCTGCTGGCTTACGCCTTCGGTGGTTCGAATCCATCTTTGCCCACTAAAAAACGCGGAAGTAGCTCAGTTGATAGAGCATTAGCCTTCCAAGCTGAGGGTCGCGGGTTTGAGTCCCGTCTTCCGCTCTCCGAAGAGAATCTGAGAAATTGGATTCTCTTTTTTTATATAACAACACTTTTTATCCGGCATCATGAAAAACGACACGAATCCGAAACATGTTCTCCGTCTGTCCCATCCTCCCATACCAACCGTGCGCATCGGATTTATCGGATTAGGGAACAGAGGATTGCTTACATTGCAACGTTATCTGCAAATAGAGGGCGTGGAGATAAAAGCCCTGTGCGAGATTCGCGAAGGAAACCTGAGCAAAGCGCAGCGCATACTTGCAGAGAACAACCGCCCGAAGGCTGTCGGGTATGCCGGTACGGAAGGATGGAAGCGGCTATGCGAAGAAGCCGATCTGGACATCGTATTCATTTGTACCGACTGGCTTACACATACCCCCATAGCAGTATACGCCATGCTCCACGGGAAGCATGTGGCGATTGAAGTTCCCGCCGCGATGAGTGTGGCAGAATGCTGGGAGTTGGTCGACACGGCCGAGAAGACCCGCAGGCACTGCATGATGCTTGAGAACTGCTGCTACGATCCCTTCGCGCTCATGACCCTGAACATGGAACAACAGGGAGTGTTCGGCGAAATCATGCATGTGGAAGGAGCTTACATACACGACTTGCGCGAACTGTATTTCACCGATGAAAGCGAAGGAGGCTACCACAACCACTGGGGAAAGAAGTACAGCATCGAGCACACCGGAAACCCCTATCCCACGCACGGACTGGGACCTCTCTGCCAATTACTGCATATCCACCGGGCCGACCGCATGGAGTTTCTTGTTTCTCTATCCACCCGTCAGGCGGGAATGAGCGCATATGCAGCCCGCCGCTTCGGAAGCGACTCTCCCGAAGCACGGCAGAAGTATCTGTTGGGCGACGTGAACACAACCCTCATCCAAACGCAAAAGAAGAAAAGCATTATGTTGCAATACGATGTCGTCACCCCGCGTCCTTACAGCCGCCTGCATACCGTATGCGGCACATCGGCTTTCGCACAGAAATATCCTGCGCCGTGCATCACATTAGACCCGGAAGGCTCCTCTCCCCTCGAAGGGAAAGCGCTCGAAGAGTTCATCGAACGCTACCGGCATCCGTTTGCCGCCACCATTGGCGCAGAAGCAAAACAAAAAGGAATCGCCAATGAAATGAATTACATGATGGACTACCGGCTCATCTATTGCCTGCGCAACGGATTGCCTTTGGATATGGATGTGTATGATGCCGCCGAATGGTCGTGCATAACCGAACTGAGCGAACAATCGGTACTGCAAGGAAGCATTCCCGTAGCAATTCCCGACTTCACGCGTGGCGCCATTGGGCCCGACAACCCATAAATCATTACACAAAGATCAAGGATTTGCTTCTTGCACAGGGAGGTCTGTTTACCCGTATACAAACAGAATAAAGAGGGGCAGATGCTTTTCTCGCAAAAGAACAGACGGCACGCCCTAAAGCAAGTATCCGCAGCATAAATTCTTTCACACCGAAGCAAACGGAAAGAGTGTCGGCCTCAAATAAAAGAGCACTAACCGAAGACAACCATACCTGCGAATAAACCGAAAAAAGTCGACTCAAAACATTAAAGCACATACTCTTACTCGTTATTGTTTGATATTTTTAAAGTCAACCTAAATAGCAATTAGCGAAAACGAGCGTCAACTTCTAATAAAAATAAGTATTAACTGAGTCAACCGACTTTGAAAATAAGCCGTAAAGTGGTCAACTCAAAACATTAAACCACACCACTCAAAACATTAAACCACAAAGTTCATTCAGTTTCCCATTGATGAAACAAAAGTTTCCCACCGGGGAAACTTTATTTTCCCTTCGGGGAAACTTTTGTTTCCCCAGTGGGAAACTAATCGGAATATGCGTCTTTCCCGCGGTGTCGATATATACACCCCAGCATCGACAGGGATTCTCCTTTCAAAAACTGTCGCAGAAAAAACAGGTTAGATGTAGAGACAGCTAATTATATGGCGTATTTATACTAAGTAATGCCTTAAAAACCAAGCAGTCTCACATTCAATATGCCTCCGGCTTACGAGTCAATCAGCCTCGCAACAGAATTATTATTTTCGGTATTATATACACTCTTATACCAGCAGCAGATCTTCGGACTGTAACGTATCTGCCAATCCGGATGAAAAGAGCCTACTCCCCACATTATATAAAGGGCATCAACCTCAATAAAAAAGTATCAGCCAAGCATACCGATCGTTTCCATTGATGAAATATAACTGTAGCAGCTTCAGTAAAAAAGCATCAGCCAAGCATACCAATCGCTTCCATTGATGAAATATAACTGTAGCAGCTTCAATAAAAAAGCATCAGCCAAGCATACCGATCGTTTCCATTAATGAAATATAACTGTAGCAGCTTCAATAAAAAAGCATCAGCCAAGCATACCGATCGTTTCCATTGATGAAATATAACTGTAGCAGCTTCAATAAAAAAGCATCAGCCAAGCATACCGATCGCTTCCATTGATGAAATATAACTGTAGCAGCTTCAGTAAAAAAGCATCAGCCAAGCATACCGATCGCTTCCATTGATGAAATATAACTGTAGCAGCTTCAGTAAAAGAGTATAGACCTCAATAAAAGAAAAGAGCGTCAATCTCAAATGAAAATAACATTAATCGGAACTCCCCCGCTTCGAATAAGTAAGATAGAGAAAGGTCAACCGAAGAGGCTAAACACACAAACTATATGAGACTCTCATAAAGTGAAAAAAGCATTTCACCCAATGAAAGAAAGTGTGCCTCTTAATGCAACAACTTACTCAAAACCATGATTATCCACAGAGTGTGTAAGTATATTGCCCAATGAGCCGATCATCATTCGCTTCAAGGAGAATAGGGCACAACAGCCTTCAGAACTTTTCATCTTACAAATACGGCATAAGTACGGAATAATGTTAAACTATAATAAATCGGCTCTTTCCCGAAAAGGTGGCTAACTATAGTTATTGTATCTTTGCATCTTTGTAAACCAAAGCAAGGAGAAACGTTTTGAAGCCACGTATACTATCATTTGTTTTATTCTTAATCCTGTCCTTATCTTACAGCCGGGCAGATGTTATCGATAGTTTAATGGCGATTCGCAGGGACTCTATCAATTTGACCAGCGACTCTCTGACGCTTCGTTTCCTGTCCCAATCCGGCATTCCTATTAGCAATAACAATAAAATCAAGCTGCTAAAAAGCGGACATGAAAAATTCGTTGATCTGTTTGAAGTCATTGAAGGAGCCCGGCATCACATTCATCTGGAATATTTCAACTTTCGAAATGACTCTATCGCCAATGAACTGTTTAAGTTGCTGGCCCAAAAAGCCAAAGAGGGTGTGGAGGTGCGCGCGATGTTCGATGCTTTCGGCAATTGGTCCAACAATCGCCCGCTCAAGAAAAAGCATCTCAAGAAAATACGTCAGCAAGGAATTGAAATAGTGAAATTCGATCCGTTTACATTTCCCTACATCAACCATGCAGCGCACCGCGATCATCGTAAAATAGCAATTATCGACGGAAAGGTTGCCTATACAGGAGGGATGAATATAGCCGACTACTACATTAAAGGACTCCCGAAAATCGGGACATGGCGCGACATGCACATCCGCATTGAAGGAGATGCCGTAGATGAACTGCAAAAGATTTTCTTGGCAATCTGGAACAAACAAACCAAACAAAACATCGGCGGACCGGCTTATTTCCCCCGTCACAAAGAGAACGACAGCATAGTGGTTGCCATCGTCGACCGTACTCCCAAGAAGAGCAACCGTATGTTGAGTCACGCCTACGCCGTAAGCATCTATGCCGCACAAAAGAACGTACACATCGTAAACCCTTATTTTGTTCCGACCTCCTCCATCAACAAAGCAATAAAAAGAACCATCGATCGGGGAGTAAACGTTTCCATTATGGTTTCTACCGCAGCGGACATCCCTTTCACCCCCGAAGCTGCACTCTACAAACTCCATAAGTTGATGAAAAGAGGAGCAACCGTTTATATGTACAATGGCGGATTCCACCACTCTAAAATCATGATGGTGGACGACCTTTTCTGCACAGTCGGCACGGCCAATCTCAACAGCCGCAGCCTGCGCTATGATTACGAAACGAACGCGTTCATTTTCGACAAACAAGTCACAGGCGAATTAAACAATATTTTCCGGGCGGACATCGGACAATGCACGGAGATGACGCCTGAATTCTGGAAGAAACGCTCTCCATGGAAAAAGTTTGTAGGCTGGTTTGCCAACTTGTTTACTCCTTTTTTGTAATTATCCCGGCCGATTTAGTATCTTTGAGCCATTGAGTACAGCACTCATTTTTTATTACAAAGATGGATCGAGCTGTGATTTACTTTCAATTTAGTATCTTTGAGCCATTGAGTACAGCACCTTCTGCATGAAGTTCCATTATCGCCGGCTGTGATTTACTTTCAATTTAGTATCTTTGAGCCATTGAGTACAGCGAAAACGCGGAAACGACCGAATTGTCCGCCGCTGTGATTTACTTTCAATTTAGTATCTTTGAGCCATTGAGTACAGCCAATGGAGGATGAAGAACGTTTTCAAGAACGCTGTGATTTACTTTCAATTTAGTATCTTTGAGCCATTGAGTACAGCTAGCGTTTTTTCAGATTTTCAACAAAAATAGCTGTGATTTACTTTCAATTTAGTATCTTTGAGCCATTGAGTACAGCCATTGACCCGGGCTGTACGCGTCATGTCCGGCTGTGATTTACTTTCAATTTAGTATCTTTGAGCCATTGAGTACAGCGTGACACGATAAAGACTACCGAAGAAATTAGCTGTGATTTACTTTCAATTTAGTATCTTTGAGCCATTGAGTACAGCATTCAGCTTACGAACAGATTACAGACTATGCTGTGATTTACTTTCAATTTAGTATCTTTGAGCCATTGAGTACAGCTTATTCGCTCCTCAGGTACATAGAAACCTTGCTGTGATTTACTTTCAATTTAGTATCTTTGAGCCATTGAGTACAGCCCTTCAATGTAAATGGCATGAGCGATAGCGCTGTGATTTACTTTCAATTTAGTATCTTTGAGCCATTGAGTACAGCTTAAAAACTCTATTGCTTCTCTTTTTGTATGCTGTGATTTACTTTCAATTTAGTATCTTTGAGCCATTGAGTACAGCATTAAAAAGAGAATTCACCAGAGTATAAGTGCTGTGATTTACTTTCAATTTAGTATCTTTGAGCCATTGAGTACAGCAACGAATTGGAGAAGAAAACGACGTTGTTGCTGTGATTTACTTTCAATTTAGTATCTTTGAGCCATTGAGTACAGCCTCCCACCAAAATGAATATGTCAGGTTAAAGCTGTGATTTACTTTCAATTTAGTATCTTTGAGCCATTGAGTACAGCTGAATCAGAGTAGAGAACTAATAATCAACAAATTAACAAGACTATTAGAATAAGAAAAACCTACTCATTAACAATAAAAAATCCCGTGTTAGTACGGGATTTTTTATTTTAAAATAATTCTAATTGTTGACCTGGTGCATTAGTGGTTTGAATTTTCTTTCCATAAAAAAGTTCAATGTCTCCAAACTGCTTATCTGTTATACACATAATCCCAACCTGTCCATATTCAGGCAAGAAAGATTTAACTCTTTTTATATGTACAGCTGCGTTCTCACTACTGGCACAATGTCGTATATAAATTGAGAATTGAAACATAGTAAAACCGTCTTTCTGCAAATTCTTCCTAAAATCTGCATATGCCTTTTTGTCTTTCTTAGTTTCCGTTGGTAGATCAAAAAGAACAAGAACCCACATAACCCGATATTCACTAAAACGATCCATCAACGCTCCGGATAGCTTATACGACGCAGTTCTCCAGAAAAACATTTATATAACGATGCTGTAGTCTGCCCAACTGCAACCATTAACGGACTCCGCTTTCCTCCAATTTTAACCTCCAAAGTAGGAATTGTCAACAGGGAGTTTTTTACTTCCTTTGTCAATTCCACATTATTGCCATAAGAACGAACTAAAGCAAACACTAATTCATCTACGTAAGGGCGATAAGGCTCCATTATATCATCAGCCAAACAATAAGCATTATAACGATTATGATGATGGATACCTAAAGTAGGGAGCAAGCCGCTGACAACCAATCCACGGGCAACCACCGCACGCAGAATAGCATAGCCATAATTCAGTAGATTATTGGGAGCAACACCTTCACGCTCGCGGGTGAATCCTTCAATATCAGCAAAAAGAAGTTTCCAATAGAAAGCAGCAGCACGTGCCTCCAAATTATCAGGGTCACCACTTCTTACATTATTGGCCCACACCCGCATACACTTCACCTCTTCTCCGGTACAGTTACTTAACACAGCAGCCTGATTCTCTATTTTCGACTTAATAGTCTGCTGCCAAAGTTGCTTTTTCAGTGGCAACGATGCATCCAACTGATGGCGAAAACGTTCGTTCTGTGTCTTATTCCCATACAAAGGAAGCAATAACCCTACCGGCATATTCTTGCTATCGCAAGTGATAACAGCACTATTATTTTCTAATAATGCAGCAAGCGCCCCGGATGTAATAGTGATCTGCTTATTGTCTAAAAGAACCACTCCTATATCTTCAACAGGTTTTGTGATTTCTGCTTGCTGCCGCAGGTCTTCCGGCAAACTTTCATTTTTCTCTATCTCGGGCAGTTTTATTACCAACTGCCCATACCTTAAAGAAAGATAAGCCGGATTGCCAAAATAAAGCGTCTTTTTAATCATCTCTCTCTTTTATCTATATCGTCTGATAATATAAGTTCTCTCTGAAAGAATTATTTGTAAACCCCTATTTTTACAATATTCCCAAGTCTATCAAGTTTTATTGGAACACAGATATCTTTTATCATTTCATTCGTCTCAGCTTTCTCCATCTTATTAAGGGCCGAGAACTCTTTTTTATCCACAATTACATTAGCAACATGGTGTTTTATAAAAAAACATTGATAACCAGTACAGCTAACCATCTTATAAATTCTATTCTTATTTATCGGAAAAGAGATTCTGGCATTTATTATATCTTCGGCTGTCGGAAGATAAACCAAGTCATTAGGTGACAACACAAAAATAGGAGCGTTTCCATTTTCATCTTCCGGTGCAGTAGATAATCCTTTTTTTTGACGGTCGATAGCAACGTTTAATGGAATACTCGCATAGTTCCTCTTAAACATTACGGCATTTGTTTTTTTATCGCGCACTTCTTCCTCATATACTGCGAAAAACAAATTTGTACCCTTTGCTGCTTCTACATACTTAGACGCTTTATTACCCTGCTGTCCTATTGCAAATTTATCAGCTTTTTCATAAACACGAACTTTAACAATAGGCTGATGCTTTCTGCCACCATTCAGTTGAACAATATTCTGGTTCATTTCCTCAATGCCATCCGGTGAGAAAGCTAAATCGGAATCACCGTTTTTCTGTTCCAAATGACGGAGCAGGATTTTCTGTATCCCTGTATCAGTAACACTCTCTATTTTCTTTCTATCGAAGCTTGAGTCTAAAGGTTTACGTGTTGCGAAGAATCTTTCTTTGGTATCTTTTGTAAAATAATACACCTCTATCTTAGATAGGTTAATATCACTCCAAACGTCTTTATGTTCTTCAAAATATGCCTTAACTTCCTTTGCATCAAAGTTTTGTTTAAGCAAAGATAGAAGCTTCTTTTTGAAGTCTTTTTGCACAATACAGTGAGGACTTTTAATAGCTTCATTCAAAGAAACTGTTTTTACTTTGCGCAGATTCACCTCTCCAAACACAGTATCTTTATGCATTGGTTTTCGAATTGCCCAACTAGCCTTTTCCTGTTTAGCAATTATTTTCTTACCGGCTTCATAATGCACATAATGATTGTTCGTTTTATTAATCACCCGCAAATTCTGCTTAAAACTAACAATTACATTATCCAATGCGGCATAAACATCTTGTGTTAGTGTGGACCATGGCTTTTTAAGTATCCATTTATAATTGCCGTTATCATCTGTCTTCACTTTATCACATAGCAATCTCTGCAAATCATAACGACTTATTTGAGCTTTTTTCCTTGCAGACTCATTGTTTAAATAGTTAACAATATTACGACCGGCGCATGCTATAACGATAGCGTCCATCGCATGATGGCGATGATCAATTCTTTTCTTGTTAAAACCTCTTTGATATTCAAACGGCACTACAGGAATTTCATGCCCTTGCATATTCTTCGCCGTAAATTCAGTGGTTTCAGTAATATTATTCAAGCGCTGAAAACGAGGTAAAATAAGTTTGTTCCAAACATCATTTATGCCCCAATCTTTCTTCAATCGGTCTGTAACCCCTCCTGTACACACAATTAGGTTTTTTGATATGCTCTCCTGTTCATCCTGCTCACGAACGATGTTAGAGAGCAAAGACTTCACTACTTTACTGATATATCGGCTATCGTTCAATTGGCGCTCTATAAATTGCTCCGGTATTTCATCCATTAAAAGCTTCTTCATCTTTTGTTGGTTTGCTGAATAATAATCTTTCACAAAGGTTTCATATTCATCAACCGAAAATATATCGACAATCTCTCCCAGTCCCAAATCGACTCTCCGCCCATGATGTTTTTTAATGAATTCATATCCGAGAAGATTTCCTTTTAACTTATTAACTTCAGCTTCACATATCACCTTATTATTAAAAGAGTCATCAAAATAGCGGGATTGAGGGATAATGTGTTCTATCTCATATGCAGGCGTGAAGAGCTTACCAAGCGGTATCATCTTTCCGGTATAAGGAGAGCGATATTTCTGCTCCAACCAAAGCTTGTAGCGCAATACCTCAGAAGTAGACGGACGCTTTCTTTGCTCTCGTTCATTAAACTTTTTCAATATTCCTGTTATCTCTTCCGGAATTTCCGATACGCTATTCAAAACACCATTTTCATAAATACGTAAAATATCTTGTTGACTCGCAGAGTAGGGACGAACATTCTCTATCTCAAATTCCGGATTCAAAAACTCTGTCAACATGGCTTTTATCCGTAAATTGGTGTTCTCATTTTCAATCATGCGCGCAGTCATCTTTGCTCTTTTATCAGCAGGATTTTTCATCTCACGACCTAACTCTACATGGATTTCATCAATTCTGCCGACTTGTTTCCAGATATCGCGTACAACACGCAGCGTTTCGGTAATTACTTGTTCCACTATCGGATTCCGAAGAGAATGCTGCTTAAAGTTTTGTATATACCAATCCATCTCCTGCGGAGTTTTCCACTTCGTTATATCTCCTGATTCGGAATGACGGTCATAAACGACATAACATGCCAACCAAACCGGCAAAGCACGGAAATCCCCAATGTCATGCAATCGGATAGCCTTTAAACGGACTCGTTCTCGAATACTGTCATCACACTCCCCTGTAATAATCTTCTCTATGCGCTCTCTTGTCTTGATGTCAATAGCTGCCTCACTCCAATATTTCCCCATGCGCATTAAGGGCAACAGTTTCTTAATCGCTTTAGCAGAATAAGAGCCATACTCTTTTTTAAATGGAGGAAACTTACTGAAAACGGTTACAAAATCGTCATTAAAACGATATTTAGCAGCGAATGACTGTAAAGCTTTCACTATCTCGTATCTATCTTCAACTGAATATAAAATATGCCATAAAGCTTCTTCCTGCTCTCTGGTAAAAATATCCCCTCGAATATTTGCTTTCTCCAAATGGCTCAGAATTAACGCACGTGTCTCATTACAAGGGTATGATTTATCTTCCACATAGTTCCACCGATAGTTATCTCCCGATTTCTTTATTCCAAAAGCGGGATATTTTAAAAAATCTTTTTGACTTACACTTTTCTTATTATTAAGCCATTCAAAAAGAGATACATAATCAGCCTCACATGTTAGAAACTCATTCGTAACATCAACATCCGCTTCCAACTTAGACTTCAAAGCAGACCTTGCTGAAGATAAAGCCGATTGGTCAGCATCAACATCAACCACACGTTCTTTTTGATATATCCGAATATTCGAAATAAAATGCCATAAACGAAACTCTTGAAACAACGGATGTGATTTGGCAATACACTTAACAGACGAATATTTCAACTCACCTGTTTCTTTATCTCTATACATATGTTTTTCATACGGACAATCAGCGATCAAAGACTTTTTGCTCTTGAGTGGACGCTGATAAAATAGTATGTCGTCCATAAACAAATAGATAAAATCTCGATCGGCACAAGCATTTCGATGAGCATCATTGTTCGGATATAATTCATTCAAGCAATCAAGGAACAAGTCTTTATCCCGCAACTCCGGATGAAACTCCACTTGCTTTTTCAATATTTGCTTAAGCTCTTCCTTATAATATTTACGCTCAATGGTACGCACCAGCTTTCCACGTATTTTTTGAGAAGGGTTTTGCAGAATAGCGTCATAAATATAAGCACCCACCGTTTTACCTGATGCGTCCAAATCTTTTTGAGTCTTCATTTTAATAAGCTTCCATTCTGATTCCCACTCTGCATCTGACGGTATTTTAAATCGGCAGGAAAGTTCTCCCGACTCTTCATATTTATCACATCCGTCTTTATCAATATCTATGGTTACAATGATACTCTTTTCCTGTCCTACCCAGTTGGGTATTTCTTTTTTAAAGATTTTGCCTTTTATACCATCCTCTAACTCTACAATCAAAACCTTTTGTCCTTTGTAGGTCTGATTCGTATCGACTATACTTTTAATCTTTTGTCGATCAAAGTATTGGCGGGTCTTTGCGGATTTCACAGACTCATCATCTTCTTCACCTCTCAATTGATAATATCCTCTCTTTTGGTTGAAATTCAAAAGAATCCAAGATAATTCTTCTTTAGAGAGTTTCTTTGTCAGCGCTTTTTTACGAAGATAATAAATGGTCCAATCGTAAGGTACTTTCTTATTGCAAGCAATTAATTCGGGCTGATATGTAGCAAAATCCTGCAACATTTCATCAAAGGAATCGTTAAAAATAAACTCAAAAGCCCCGTTTGAATCTTTTCGCCAAGCTATTTTAGGTTCTACATTCACCGGAAAATTTCCATGACTATCCAAATCTTGCACATAATGATCCGGCAGAAATCCTAATAAACTTAAAATCTTATGCAACCTTGCGCGGCGAAGTAAATGACGCTCCCGCAAATGGCGCACGCTACGAAATTCGGTCCGTTTTGCCGTTTGCGAAATAGAATTACCTTTATCAAAATCTCCCAATATGGCAGCATCCATTGGAATAATCCTGCTTCCAACGCATTCTATGTGTTTCAAACTTTCTTCATTTTGATTTTCATCAAAAGAGTTGACTACTGCCCAACCTATACTATTGGTGCCTAAATCAATTCCAAGTATCTTTTTCATAATATTATTCTTTTTTGCAAAGTTATATTTTTTTATTAGAATTATTGTTTTTGAATAAATATTTATTTAACTTTGCAGCACTAAATTGAAGTAAATCACAATAAGGATTATTCCGTTGTGAAAACATCCAGGACGGGGCAACTCGTCCTTTTTTATTTAATTAAAATGAAACGGAAAGAGTACAATCGAAATTTAAACAAGCTCTTCCTCTGCAAATAAAAGTTTTTTGAGTACTTTTGCATCATAGCATAACCACCGACAATGAAACAATATTTAGACCTACTTAACCGCGTATTAGCGGAGGGGACTCCCAAAAGTGACCGGACGGGAACCGGAACCATCAGCATCTTCGGCCATCAGATGCGATTTCATCTTGATGAAGGATTCCCTTGTCTGACCACTAAAAAGCTTCACCTAAAATCGATTATCCACGAACTGCTTTGGTTTCTGAAAGGAGATACGAATGTGAAATATCTGCAGGAGCATGGCGTGCGTATATGGAATGAATGGGCGGACGAGAACGGAGAGCTCGGACATATTTACGGACATCAATGGCGTTCGTGGCCCGATTACGACAGAGGAGGAATCGACCAGATCAGTGAAGCGGTGGAAATGATCAAGCACACCCCCGACTCCCGGCGAATCATTGTCAGCGCATGGAATGTGGCAGATCTGAAGAATATGAATCTTCCGCCGTGCCACGCTTTCTTCCAATTCTACGTTGCCGACGGAAAACTCAGTTTACAGCTCTACCAACGAAGCGCCGATATCTTTCTGGGTGTTCCTTTCAACATTGCTTCATACGCCTTGTTGCTGCAAATGATGGCTCAAGTGACCGGATTAAAAGCCGGCGATTTTATCCACACATTGGGAGACGCTCATATATATCTGAATCACCTCGAACAGATTAAACTGCAACTGACGCGTACTCCGCGCCCGCTTCCGCAAATGAAGATCAATCCGGAGATAAAAAGCATCTTCGACTTTACGTTTGAGGACTTTGAATTAACAAACTATGATCCGCATCCACACATCGCAGGAGCGGTATCGGTATAAACTGCCATGAGTAAAATATCTATTATTGCCGCCGTAGACCGCCAAATGGCTATCGGATTCGAGAACAAGCTTCTCTTCTGGCTACCCAATGACTTGAAGCGTTTCAAGACGCTGACAACCGGACATACCATCATCATGGGGAGAAAGACTTTTGAATCGCTTCCCAAAGGAGCGTTGCCGCATCGCAGGAACATTGTATTGTCTTCGAACGCCTCAAGCGTCTTTCCCGGAGCAGAAGTATTCCCGTCATTGGAGGCAGCATTGAAAGCTTGTGAGGAAGATGAGCACATCTACATCATCGGCGGCGCAAGCGTTTACCGGCAAGCGCTTCCTTATGCCGACCAACTTTGCCTGACGGAGATAGACAGCACCGCTCCGCTGGCCGACGCTTTCTTTCCGGAAGTGTCTCCGGCAGTCTGGCATGAAAAAAGCAGGGAAGTTCATCCGATAGACGAAAAACATCCTTGCTCTTATGCTTTCGTAGAGTATATAAGACGCTAATCACAATAAGCCTGCAAACACATCCGGCTACTTTTCATCTTTCCTGTTTAGCAGAATCGGCATTTGCCGCTTAATAGCTTCATGAAAAGAGATAAGGGTTTCCGTACGCGCCAGACCGAGCGGCTGCAATTTATCATGGATCACACTCAACAGATGGTGGTTATTCCGGGCATAAATTTTGATAAACATATCGTATTTGCCGGTAGTGAAATGACATTCCACGACTTCCGGAATGGTTTGCAATGCTTTTGTCACCGAATCGAACGACTCGGGATCTTTCAGAAAAATGCCAATGTAAGCACAGGTTTCATACCCTATCTTCTCCGGATCGATGACATATTCCGATCCTTTCAATATACCCAAGTTCGTTAACTTTTGAATGCGCTGATGAATAGCCGCACCGGAAACATTACAAGCTCTGGCTACCTCCAGAAAAGGAATTCTTGCATTATCTGCGATCAATCTCAGAATTTGCTCATCCAAATTATCCAATTGATGATATCCCATTTAAATCAAACTGCTTTAATCTATGAAAATTTCATGCAAAGTTAGCTATTTCCCGATAATAAATACTATAATCCATTACTTTTATTTACAAACGGAAGATAAGTCGGCAATAGTTTGTACCTTTGCGAGAAATATAAATATACGATGAATATGAAACACGGTATTCTTTTTTTTCTGTACTTATGGATAGCATTCGAAAGCCATGCTCAAGCGTTCGACGATTATTTTCAAAACAAAACGTTACGGGTAGACTACCTTTTCACGGGTGATGTAAGCAAGCAAGCGGTTTACCTGGACGAGCTATCGCAACTCCCCGTATGGGCAGGCCGCCGGCACAATCTGTCGGAGCTTCCTCTGGAAGGTAACGGTCAAATCATAGTCAGAGATTTAAGCAGCAAACAATGTATATACAAAACCTCCTTCTCCTCATTATATCAGGAGTGGTTGTCTACCGATGAGGCAAAAGAAACGGCCAGAGGTTTCGAGAACACATTTCTTCTCCCCTTCCCGAAAAAGGCGGTAGAAATAGAGGTCATCCTATATACTCCGCGCAAAACAGTCATGACCAGCCTGAAACATGTGGTGCGCCCCGACGACATCTTGATTCACGAACGTGGCACATCCCACAACGCTCCACACCGTTATATCCTCAAAAACGGAGATGAAAAAGAATGTATCGATGTAGCGATTCTGGCAGAAGGATACACCGAAAAAGAAATGGATATATTTTACCGGGACGCGGAACGCACTTACGAGAGTTTGTTTGAGCATGAACCTTTCCGTTCGTTGAAAAGTAAATTCAACATCGTAGCGGTGGCAAGTCCATCGGCAGACAGCGGCGTCAGCGTGCCCCGAGAGAAGCGATGGAAGCAAACGACCGTACATTCTCATTTCGACACATTTTATTCCGAACGTTACCTCACCACGAGCCGGGTGAAGGCAATACACAATGCCTTAGCCGGCGTCGCCTACGAACATATCATAATATTGGCAAATACCGAAGTATATGGCGGCGGAGGCATCTACAACGCCTATACGCTGACCGGCGCGCACCATCCCATGTTTAAGCCTGTGGTGGTACATGAATTCGGACATAGTTTCGGAGGGCTGGCCGACGAATATTTTTATGAGAATGATGTAATGACAGATACTTACCCGCTCGATGTGGAACCCTGGGAACAGAACATTACCACCCGGATTGACTTTGCTTCGAAATGGGAGAACATGCTCACGCCTGCCACTCCCATCCCGACTCCAATCGCACAAAAGGAGAAATTTCCCGTAGGAGTTTATGAAGGAGGTGGTTATTCCGCCAAAGGCATATACCGGCCGGCATTCAATTGCCGCATGAGAACAAACGAATATCCTGCTTTCTGCCCGGTTTGCCAACGCGCTATCCGGCGTATGATTGAATTTTATGTACCGTAACGCCATCCCATCAGCCGACAATCCCCACCTGAGACACATACAATCATTCGATTTCAATCCAAACTCCTACGGGAGGCAGCATGAGGAATACCTAAAACAAATACAATGATCCGATTTCAACCCATACAGACATCAGATGTAGAATACTACCAGTTTATGGAGAAGCTACTCACAGAAGCATTTCCACCGGAAGAATACCGTCCGCTCGAAGATGTTCGCAAATATACCGACCAAGCAAATAACTTCTACAACAATATCATCCTGAGCGATGAGCAACCCATCGGATTTATCACCTATTGGGCGTTTGAACGTTTTTTTTACATAGAACATCTCGCCATGAATCCTGCCCACCGCAACAAAGGTTATGGCAAACACGTTATCGAACAATTATACAAACAGTTGAATCTTCCTATCGTGCTGGAAGTGGAAAGGCCTACAGACGAAATATCCCAACGTCGCATTCACTTCTACGAACGGCATGGATTCTGCCTGTGGAAAAACAATTATAATCAGCCTCCCTATAAAAAAGGAGACCCGTATTTGCCCATGTATTTAATGGCCTATGGAAATCTGACAGGTGAAAATCATTTTGAAGAAGTTAAAGAGCAACTTTATACGGCTGTCTACAACGTCAGATAACGAATCATTTTCCGATATCCTCCCATCAACTTGTAATAAAAATAAGTATTAACTGAGTAATAGTTCGTTAAAAATTCGCCAAGGCTAAGCGGCTCTGGCAGTAAATAAAATGAGTTCTTTGAAAAGTTTGTCAATAACTTGCGGGTCTGGGT
>NZ_JACIDI010000009.1 GCF_014196225.1 Bacteroides pyogenes
CCGCTCATCAGCCTGTCCACTGCCCACACCACGAGCAATAGGGGCAGTGTGCCGAAAACAAGATGCAGTATGACCACCGCATTGGAGAGCAGGCTGCGACTCTCCCGTTCCTCATCGAGAGGCTTGATTTTTTGTTTATCCATATATCTGTATCGTTTTGATTTTCTAAGATGCAAAAGTACGGAGACGCACAGGGGTAAAATAACCCGAATGAGCATTACACTGCCCAAAAACGATAACTTGACACATATAAAACTCAATAGGGGTATAAGTGTGGATAGTAGGGTTATTTATCTGTTTTATAGGTGGGTAATTTTGTACGAGTTTTTATAAACAGATAAGATATGTCAATCAACTCAATAGTTCATTTATACAAAAGAATGCTCATCATCAGCATCCTATTGCTGTGGGCTTATCCGATGTTTGCACAACAGCATTCCATCGAAATAAAAGTTATTGATGCAGAGAATGGTAACAGTATAGAATTTGCCACGGTGCAATGGAAAGGTCTGAACGACCCTTCGTACAAGAACGGTACAACCACCAACATAAAAGGAGTGGCGAAACTAAATACGCCTGCCCATCAAAAACTGGTATTAAGGGTAAGTTATGTAGGTTATCAGACAATTACCGAAACGATTACGGCAAATGAGAAGCGTCATACCCTGAAATTACGTCCGGAATCGACAGAATTGGCAAATGTGGTAGTCTTCGGAAAAACAAAAGCACAGGTTATCAGAGAGTCGCCCGAAGCGGTTTCAGTGATAAATGCAAAGGAATTGCAAGGTCGTTCCGTTTCTTTAGAAACCATCTTGAACAAGACCATTGGTTTGAAGGTCGGGCAGACAGGTGGATTGGGAAGCAGTTCGAGGATTATTGTTCACGGTTTGGAGGGAAATCGTATTCAGATTCTTTGGGATGGTATTCCGATGAATACTTCGGACGGAGCCTTTTCGCTTGATGAAATTCCGATAGACATTATCGAACGGATAGAGGTCTATAAAAGCATTATCCCTGCACGTTTCGGTTGCGATGGCTTGGGTGGTGCCGTCAATATCGTCACGAAGGAGTTCAGTACGGACTATTTGGATGCTTCGTATGAACTTGGTTCTTACCAGACACACAAGGGAAGCGTCTTCTCTCGCAAGAACTTTCCGAAGAGCGGTATTCTGCTCGGTGCGGGAGGGTATTATACGTCTGCAAAGAATGATTACTCATTTAGAGTTCCCGAAAGAGAAAACCTGTTAGTGAAGCGTGACCACGACCGTTTTCGTTCGTATATGCTGAAAGGGAAAGTCGCTTTCACGAAACTTTGGTTCGATGAGATTAGTACCGAGTTCGGGTATTACAACCGTTTCAATGAGATACAAGGAGTATTGAAGAATATCCAGCACGCTGAAAACAAATCCGGGATGTTTATGCTCGAAAACAAACTGATAAAAAGCGGAATACTGAACAATCGACTTAACTTCGAGTCGCATTTCTCCCTCTCGCATACGACGAACAATTTTGTGGATACGGCACGAGTTAATCACGATTTTGAGGGAAATATATATCCGAGCCCGAACGGACAGGGAGAAACGGGGGACGTTCCTCACAACTCAAACGACAAAGGTTTGGAAATCAACGAACGTATCAACCTTGATTACAGATTGTCTGTCAATCACAGTTTGAACCTGAACACGCTTATTAACTATGCCCGCAGACAGCCGAATGATGACATTGCAAGTCAGCACGCAGGGTTTATTATCGGAGGATTTCCCAGCAAAAAGACCAGCGTCGTCTCGGGCTTGACTTGGGAAGCGAAACTCTTCGGCAGGAAACTGACGAATATGTTATCTGTAAAATATTTCCATCTCCATTCCGAGATAGAGGATTTGACGTCATACGAGATGATCGAGGCTCCGAAGAAAAAGAGCAATACGACATCGCAAATCGGCTGGATAGAGGCAATGAAATACGAACCGTTCAGAGGCTTTCATCTGAAGACATCTTATCAACGGGCAATACGACTCCCCAATTCGCAAGAGTTGTTCGGTGACGGTATCATTACCTTTCCTGCTGCCGGGCTACGACCAGAGAAAAGCCACAACTTCAATCTGGGTTTCTTGATAGATAAAAACGATGTATTCGGACTGTCGCGATTGCAATTTGAGGTGAATGGCTTTTATATGCAGGTGAGCGATATGATAAAACTGATGAAACAGCATATGGCAGCCGGATATGTGAATGCAGAAAAGGTGCATATCAAAGGTATAGAGACCGAGTTGAAATTGGATATATCGCCGACAGTCTATGCCTACGGGAACCTGACTTATCAGGACGTACGCGATGTTTTGGACTATTTGCCGGGCACCCAAGCCCCTAATCCGACAAAAGGATTGCGACTGCCGAATATTCCCTATCTGTTTGCCAACTTCGGAGCGGAATATCACAGCGACCGATTGTTCAAGAATTGGTATGTCAAGGCATTTTGGGACGGGAAGTTCACGGAAGAGTTCTTCTACTTTTGGGAACTTACCGAATTGCAGAAACGACGTATTCCTCGCAGTTTCGTCAATGATATTGGTCTGCTATTGACCTACAAGAACAAATATTCCATCGCTTTGGAATGCCACAATCTGATGAATAAAGAAGTGTGGGACCAGTTCCGCCAACCGTTGGCAGGACGGACATTCCACCTCAAATTCAGATACGTCTTCTCGAAAGGTATTTTATAACTCTAAACATAAATGATAATGAGAACAACAACATTGAAGAACATAGCCCTTTCTGCTATGCTGGTCGGCTCCATAGGGCTGACGTCCTGCGACAAGAACGATGACCCGAAACCAACGCCCAATGAGGTGCAACAGCATTTTGCCTTTGTGCATTATGTGGACAAAAGTGCTTACGTCGGCACGTTCGGTGATTTGACACCTCAAGCAACCGACAACAAGAAAGCCTTTGAATTTGGCTTTGGGTGTTATCTCTTCGCAAAAGGAAACACGGTACTTGTGCCCGAAGGGAAATTCGGAGATAAGGTACACAAGTTTACAAGAGGGGCGCACGGCGAACTTCTAAAAGCAGGTACGATGACCTTTGAACAGATGGCGCAACCCGGAGAAATCAATTTCATCGACGAACAGCGGGCATACGTTGCTTTGCACGGAAGGGGAAAGATTGCGCTAATCAATACCGCTACGTTGCAAAAAGAGGATGAAATCGACCTCTCGCCTTATGCTGTTCAGGACAATAATCCCGACCCTGGCTGCAACGTCATTCGAGACGGAAAGATGTATGTAGCTCTTAACCAGCTCAATTCGCCCCACACCTCCGTTCCGGGGACGGGTGCAGAGGTGGCTGTTATTGACCTTAAAACGAAAAAGACCGAAGTCATCAAGGATAGTCGCACAAGTGTTGTCGGATTGTTTCGCCATTCCGATGCCTTTATGGACGAGCGAGGCGACATCTACTTTTACAGTGCGGGCAACAACTTCAACGTTGCCAATAAGGAAGGTTTCCTGCGTATCCGCAAAGGAAGCGACCAATGGGACGCCGACTACCTGTTCAACTTGTCGAAGACAACCATAAAAGGGATTGGCAAAACGGGGCAGTATATGATTAAGTCTTACTATGCGGGCAATGGCATTGTATATAGTTGCTTGAAAGTAACGGATACGGAATTCGGAATACTCAAGAAAGACTTCCAACCCGTGAAAATCGACATTTGGAACAAAACCATCGAAAAACTCGATTTGCCGATGACCGACAGCAATGGCTCTTTTGCCATAACCCGCTACAAAGATTTCATCGTCTTTGGTATGACGTGCAATAACGGAACGGGCTACTATACCTACAATACCAAGACGGGTGAATGCTCTCAAACACCTGTCGTTACTGCCGTGGGAGTACCTTCAAGTTTGGTCGCATTTGAGTAAATCCCTATCGCAAGAGTATTCCCTCAAAAAGGAATACTCTTGTTTTTTATAGAGCACGTGATTCAACAAGGATAAAAATATAAGAAAATCCTCTTTTTTATCCTTGTTTATTTGTAAATTTGCAGAAAGGTATAATGATATGACCATAGAATTTTGTGCAATCAATAAGCCAGAAGATTGGATGGAGATGGTTGCCGAGCAATTCGGCACATCGGTAACGAACGATGGTTTTACCGTTCCGCCCTCAGTGGGCAGCGGCTTTTTCAAGCAATACTACCCGTTGTCATGGCTCACATTGACCTACATCAGTTTCGTATCGTACGAACCGATGACAATGGTGCGTCGCTCGGTGGAAAACTCGAAATGGATTCCCGTGATGTTCTATATCAACGAGCATAAGCACGAGCAGATTATCGGCACAAGCACGAAAACGGTCGGGATGGACACGCTCGACGGTATCTTTATGCCCTCAAGCAATATCCCTACGGAGTGGACTTTCGCTCCCAAACGGCAGTATGAAAACATCACATTGACCTTCAACAAGGATTGGATAGAGCAAATGGATACGGCTCACGAAACCTACATCGGTCGGTTGCTTCAGTCAGACAAGTCTTTTTATCTCTTCGAGACCATCACACCTGCGATGCAACAAGTATTGGATGGCATTAAGGCCACAGCCAAAAGCGATGTGCTTTTCTATCCCCTCCATTTGCATGGAAAGGCAATAGAACTGCTGACAATATTCCTTGAAAAACTCGAAAAGCGTTCGGAAGTAAAATCCCTTTCCAACTTGAATTTGAACGATGTGGAGGCTGTCTTCCGTGTCCGTCGTCAGATTTTACAAAGTTTGAACAACGTACCGAGCATTCCCGAACTGGCACGTGAAGCAGCAATGAGCAGTTCCAAACTACAAAAATGCTTCAAACAGGTTATTGGCAAGGCGATTGCCGAGTATGCCCTATCCGAAAAGATGGAATGGGCAAAACGTTTGCTTTCCACTCGTCTTTACTCTGTATCCGAAGTAGGCTATAAAATCGGATATGCCAATCTCAGCCACTTCACGGAGGCTTTCCGAAAATATCACAGAATAAAACCCAAACAATATCTCGACTCCTTGTAAGATTGACATAGCATGGATAAAACTTGCTGTCTGAGGGTTATTTTACTCCAAATAATCTTCCAAACTTCGCCTATAAAACATTAGGCAATATGAAAAGACTTATTAAAAAAGAATCCTTTAAACTGTTATTCTCCAGTAAAAGTAAGGAAGCAACCGATGATCTTATCAGAGAAATCATCAAGTTGGGGGATAGTGAAGAAAATCTTGTTTTGTTGTTTCGCACATTAAACTTTACTCGATTCCAATTGCGGATGATAGTAGAAAACTCAGACATAACCTCTGAAGAGGGGAAAAAATGTGTCAAAGTTGCTCTTTATCATTGGCACAGAGTTGAAATTGCTAAAGATGCGCATGCAAGGAATGTTGCCCGCGTCACAAAGCAAACCTGCCAAGAAGTTCTGTTGGACAGGAAAGATCGTGGACTTGGTAGAACTACTCTATGCTCTTGACACTTGCGATTGTATTAACAATGGAGAAATCGGTGTAGAGGAACTGGCTGATGCCCTTTCCGAAATCTTCGGAGTAGAAATCAAGAACTGCTACAACGTCTATATGAACATGAAAAATCGCAAGGACGACAGTCGCACATATTTCCTTGACGAACTCCGAGAGAAACTGAACAAACGAATGGTAGAGAGCGACCTGAAAGGTGGAAAATTCAAAAAACGGTAATTGCATGCAAATAATCAATCAGGCTTCCCCAAACGAGATGGAAGCCTGATTTTTTCATCCAAAAAGAACAGTACGATGTAAAATGGTTACTGCCGATGTTGCCATTTCTCTTGAAATTCACGAGTCAGTTGCACGATTTCACCTCCGATTATTGCTAATTCAAGTGTCAGTTTCTCCAACTGGGTGAGCATCACAAAGGCTTTCTTCTCCGTGAAATTGCTTTTCAGAGCGACCACAGTCTGGTTGTAATTCACCCCGACGCTGCGAAATTGCCCGTACAGAGTCGTCAATTTTTGATAGTAATCAAACAGTGACCGATCCACTTTTATCACTCGAAAGGTCTCATTAAAGACTCTTGCCTTGATAAATAGTGACAGACTTCGTACACCATTTTCCTCTTTCATCGTGAGGAAATGAGCGTATTCCGTCGGTGTGAAATTGACCGAAACACGCTTTTCTGTCTTCTCTTTGGAGCGTGCGCTCCGAATTTTCTTCATTTTCATTTCTTACTTCGGATTTTAGTGTTTCACGGCATAACCGGCATTCGAAACATGATATTGTCTCTTTCAAGAAAAACGACTTCGGAGTTTTTCAGCTCTCTCGGGGAGCAAGGGTTTTATGCTGCAAAAACGGAGTCGTGCTGCATAAAACATACCTTGCTATTTGCCCGATGCAAATAAATCCGTCCCGAAGAGCGGAGCATTTCTTTCTCGAAAAGAGAGGATTTATGCCTCGAATGCATCTGCTCACCGCTTGGGTGCAAAGTTACTAAGCGTTGTGTCTAAACCACTTGCCTCTCACAGAGCCACAGATACGCAAATCAACGCCACAAGTACGCACTAAAGAAAATCACGCAGATTACAGCATCACCGAACCATATATTTGCATTGTCAAATATGTCGGTGGTAGTATGCGTTTTCGATAACATCACGTTTCGATGAGCGATATAGGCAAGGGTGTATATCAAAGAGCATATCCTTAATTCTCTCACTCGAACGTGGGAATGTGCGAAAGCAGATACAATCGAACGATTGTATTGATGGACACTAATGAACATCTCCACTGAAAGGGTATGAACGAAAGGATGTAGCCCTACTGGTACAAGCCGATTGTTGGACATATCTTCGATAGTGGATGTATTCGTCTTCGTCGGTAAATATACCGGCAACGAAATGAACAGAGAATTGTATAACGAACTATATTAATAAGCAAATAAAATGAGAGCAAAAATTCCACCATAGGTTATTTTGTTTGATGGGTAGAAACGAATCCATCCACATAAGGTGCATCTGACTTGATTACGGCAAATGCCTGTCTGACGAGCTTGTTCGCGACAGCAATAAGAGCTACCTTGGAAGGCTTCCCATTGGCTTTCAATCGCGCATAACACTCTTTGCAAGTAGTGTTTCCACGTAATGCCGACCACGAAGCGACATAAAGTAGTGAACGCAGACTCGCATCCCCGTTGCGGTTAATCCCACCTTTGATGTGTACGGATGTTCCTGACTGCTGGTAAGTCTGGCATATCCCGATAAAACGGGAAACCTGCTTTGCATTGTTGAAATAGGAGAATCCTCCGGTAGCGACAATCAAGGCTGTAGCCAAAGTGATGCCAATCCCTTTGATGGATGTGAGTAGTTTAACCTGCCTGTCAAACTCAGATGAAGCCAAGTCTGCAAGTTCAGATTCCAAAGACTCAATTTGGCTTGCCAAAAAAGAAATAGTCTTATCCAAGGCTTTCATCCCGTTCTTGTCTTGGAACGGAAGCACTACGAGAGAGCTTTTCAGGTTCTTGCTGGCCGTAAGCTGTTTCTTCAACTGCCTGATAATCGTTTTCTTCTGCTTCAGCAGCATGACGGTTTCAGAGGGCATCTTGTAAACGGGAGGATTCATTTTCTCCCCGTACATGGCAATCATACAGGCATCTTTGGGGTCGGTCTTGGTGACGGTCATCATCATGCGTGAAAAGTGCTTGATTTGTTTGGGATTTACCATACTGGCAGCTATTCCTTGCCTGTCAAGCAGATAAAGAAGCAGAAAGCCGTAATTGCCGGTGGCTTCCATCACACAATGATGTTCTGTTATGGAAAGTGAGCCGATGAACTTCCTGATACCTTTTACGCTATTAGGGTAAGTTTGGGTCTGATAACCCGATACTTTCGGAAAAGCAGCTACAAAGCTGTCCTTGCTGATGTCAATTCCAATGTAAGTCATAACGTTTTTAATTGGGCTGAATACATCCTGTAACCTATCGTCGCTAACACGGGATCATAAGTCCCAACGAACTATCCAGATTTCAGATGTAAAGGCATGGGGACTGAACGTTAAACCCGGCTTCAAGAACCACCAATAAATCGGTCTTTGTCCATGCCTATATCAAAGTTATAAATTATCGAATTATTAACCAACGTACAAATGTACGACAATAGAAATTAAGAAAGTATGACAGAGAATCAAAACAGCAAGGTAGATCCCATTGCCATCCGAGAACTTATTTCACAGGGTATTCCCATGAAAAGAAAAGAGAGTGAGATGAAACGAGCTCAATCAGAAGAGCGGTGTGTTGAATCAGAACGTCCAAATGACGAGCCAATGTCAAAGGATTTTTCAAGAGTCCCAAGAAGAGAAAGGCGAAAGGCTGACAAAGGCGATTATGAGTCACTTTTCATCTGTCGCAACACTTTGAAAAATCGCAAGACCATCTATATTGCCAAAGAGTTGCAAGACACGTTGGCGGAGATAGTCATGTCGATGAGAAACAGAGATATGACCATCGGCATCTATGTGGAGAACATCATCCTCCACCACCTTGAGACCTACAAAGATGAAATCAACAGATTGGCTGAGATGAAATTTAGGAAGCTATTGTAAGTCGCCTTTCGCCAACATCCTGCTACTCTTCAATAATGACCAATCGGATGTTTTGATTTTATGCGGATTCCAGAGAAGAGGGAGTTGAGTTTTCATTTTTCTTTTTCTCTGTCCTCGCGTTATCGACATTTTTATGCGTCTTTCCATCGGGTTGGTCGTTTTCGTTTCGAGACAACAAAGAGGTAGGGAGCAAAGACAACAAGGTTTAGGGCAAGAATACTACCTGTAATGAAATGGAAGTGTGGAGATTGTTGCTCTAACGGCTTGCCATTTGACCTTGTTGCCCGCAGTACGCCGGAACTACCTTTGCCGAAGAAAATGAGAATGATCAATCTCTGATGTATAGTACAGAAAAGGCTCAAATATCTACTGATAATTTTGTGAGGATAGAGAAAATCAGTAAATTTGCAAGAAAAAGACTATTTCATAAAAGAAAAGTCGAAGTTGAAATATTTGAACATATGCTATTTCCGAGTAAAATAAAAAAGTTACGAGAAGAGAAAAAACTTTTGCAAAGACAATTGGCTACAGTATTAGACATAGATACGCCTTCATATAGCAAAATTGAAAGGGGAGATAAAAAAGCAAAACGAGAACATTTGCCGATTCTTGCAACTTACTTCAACATTGAGGAGCAAGAACTTCTTGTACTATGGCTTGCGGATGCAGTATATGCCATTATTGATAAAGAAGAATGTTCTGAGGAGGTCATAGAGGTCGTGAAAAATCAAATCAAGAGCCATAGAAAGAATGGAAAAATCTAATGTGAAGAAATTATCGGCACAGCCAATAATTGAGGCCATAGACTTATTTTGTGGCATCGGAGGATTGAGTTTCGGTCTTAAAAATGGCGGAATACATGTTCTGGGTGGATATGATTTGGATGCTAGTTGTCAATATGCTTTTGAAGCTAATAATGGAGCTGTTTTTCACCACAAGGATATTAAAGAGGTTATGCCAGAAGAGATATTAAATACATATTCTTCTGATTCTATAAAACTTTTAGCCGGCTGTGCTCCTTGTCAACCTTTTTCTTCATACGCTTTTAAGAACAAGAATAAAGATTCCGGTAAATATGACTTGCTCTATGAGTTTGGTCGTTTAGTAAAAGGTGTTCAACCTGATATTGTTACGATGGAAAATGTCGCTCAGATATTGACATTTAAAGAAAAACCCGTATTAAGTGATTTTGTATCCTTACTACAAGATGAAGGATATTATGTTAGTGTAGACAAGGTGTTCTGTCCCGATTATGGAATACCTCAAAGCAGAAAAAGGTTGGTTTTGTTAGCATCGAGATTTGGAGAAATCAACTTAATCTCGCCGACACATAAACCTAGCGACTACTTAACAGTGAAGGACGCTATCGGTGGACTTCCAGAACTTAATGCGGGTGAGATTAATAAACAAGATCCTCTACATAGAGCAAAGGCATTATCGCCATTAAATATGGAGCGGATTCAGAGTACCCCGTATGGGGGAAGTTGGAGAGATTGGCCGGAGGACTTACTTCTGCAATGCCATAAATCAGAAAACGGTAAAAGCTTTGGAAGCGTATATGGAAGAATGGTTTGGGAAAAACCTGCACCAACGATGACAACCCAATGTACGGGACTAGGAAATGGTCGTTTCGGACATCCCATTCAAAATAGGGCGATTTCTATCAGAGAAGCAGCTTTGATTCAAACTTTCCCAAAGACGTATAAATTCTTCCTCAATGAAAAAGAAATAGCTACAACAAAAGCATCTAGATATATTGGAAATGCAGTTCCTCCTAAATTGGGAGAAATAATAGCTAAAAGTATAATATGTCATTTATCTTTAATAGGAAAATAACGACAAAAAAGACTATATCTGATCAACAATGAAAGAATATGAACTGAATGTAGATCCAAGAATTTTGGAATTATTGGGTCCTAATCTATATACGAATATCTATTATGTGTTGGCTGAGTTAATTGCAAATGCTTATGATGCTGATGCTCATAATGTATATGTTATTTCTAATAGAGATGACATTCGTATAGAGGATGATGGGCATGGTATGTCATATGAACACGGAGAAGTTAAAAAATTTTTGAATGTCGCCGGTATATCACGAGCCAAAGAAGATGAATCCAAAACTCGATCAGGCAATAGGCGAAAAATGGGACGAAAGGGGGTAGGTAAATTAGCGGCATTGTCTGTTTCTGAATATGTTGATATAATGACTATCAGTAATGGGGAAAAATCAGGATTTATTCTATCACGTAGACCTATTGATGGAAACAAACTACAAGCTATATCGGAAGAAGACATAGTATTCGATTATGTTGAAAACAATGGAACAGCAATAGTTATGCGTAACCCGCAATATAGATTGAATAAATCTATGGAATCAATAAAACGCAATCTCTTGAAAATCTTCCCTTTAGTAAATGAGGAATTTAAGATTCATATAATCAGAGGAGGGGAAAGAACAACAATAGATACATTTGATAAGAATATTGCTAAAGAACTTTGTGCATTCATTTCTTTAGGAGATGAGTTTGTCTGGCTTTCTAATCATATACCGAATACATTTCCAAATAAACGAACAGAATTAGTTGAAAGAAAGGATGCTTATACTGAACCTTTGGTATTGAAAGACAATACTGGAATAGAACACGAATATGAACTGAAGATTACAGGATGGATAGGAGCATATGCTTCTACTAGAGGACGCAAAGCCACCTTTACAGATTTTCCCGATAATTTCATTTCGTTATACGCTAATAAGAAATTAGGAGAATTCAATATTTTGCCTCTCGTGGGGCAAAACAAATTGAATGAAGTTTTTGTTGTTGGGCAATTACATGTAGATTTATTCGAATTATCCGAACTTCCAGATATGGCGTTGAGTAATAGGCAGGGTTATAAATCTGATGATTCACGTTATGAAGCTGTAATAAAATACGTCAGAAATGACCTTCTTCCAGATATTCTCCGTAAAAGAGTTATCTTTTCCAACGAACAAAGCAAAGCAAAAAAGCAACGTAAATTAGACACACAAAAAGGGAATGAGGATAAATTTCGGAAAGCTGTAGATTTATTTAGGACAACAGTCAGTGAAAAAGCTGCTGAGGAAATTGGACAATTGGCACCCAATTCTCCCAAAGAGACTATTGAACAAGTTATTTTTAAAACAATCAATAATAATGCAAAGACTTTGGGATTAAAGCCTATTGTAGATTCTCAAAAAAAGAAAATATTAATTAGTCACGCCTCAAGAGACAAATTGCTAGCAGATCTTATATATTCATTTTTGATATTTAACAATATTCCTCCTGAAGACATACTGTATACGAGCTGTGATGATGAGGTAAGCCGCATTCCAGAAAGTGCAACATCTATCTACGATTATTTGAGGGATTTTTTTGTTGAAAGCTATTCAAATCAAAAGATATTTGTCATATTCGTTACGAGTATCAATACTCAAAATGCATGGGGTGCAATGACAGAAGTGGGAGCATCGTGGATAACGCAAGTTGATAATAGAATATTCAATATTCCTCCATTTAAACCACAACATCCATTAAATGATGAAGCGTTATGGCATAGTACAGAGAGAAGTGATGACAATGAATTGTCTATGAGTCCTTTGAACTCCGATATTTTTTGCCAAAAGATAGAGGCAATCTGCGATAAACTCGGATATAAAAAGAAATCTCGAATAGAGAATATTACACGGTTAAAAGATTATATTATCATTAAAGGATAATGGGCGATATTGTCAGTAAGGAAAAGCGTTCGGAAATAATGTCTCATATTACCGGAAAGGAGACAAAACCTGAAATAATAGTCCGAAAGTATCTGTTCGCTCAGGGCTTACGATATAGGAAAAATGTAAAACAATTGCCTGGCACTCCAGACATTGTTATTCATAAGTATAAAGCTACAATATTTGTTAATGGTTGTTTTTGGCATGGACATGAGAATTGTAAGTTTTCTCGACTCCCGTCAACCAATGTGGCTTATTGGGAGAACAAAATTTATGCGAATATTGAACGAGACAAAAGAAAAATATCAGAATTAGAGAATTTAGGATATAAAGTATTGATAATATGGCAATGTCAGTTAAAAGCATCAGTTAGAACATATTTTCTCAATAGATTGGTAAAAGAAATTAAATCAGGGCTATCAAAGTAGTTTCAGGAGAAAAAGTGGAGAGAAATCTACCTTTCTGTGCAGAAAATGCGACCTTTGCTACCTCAAAAAGTGACCCTTCGAAAAGGTTAAAGAAAGGAAAATATAGAACTTCACTGGTTTCTTTATCATCACCCGCTATTTATTGTAAACCACTGAAATGCAACTGTTTGCAAATTTGATTATGTCTAGTAATATAAAAAAATACTGTTACCCCCTCCCCAAAATATATATAGCAATTAACGTTTTTATTATTGAAAACAACCATAACAGTAGGGGCAATTCCTTGATGTCCGAACCATACAATTAAAAGACTTATTCCGAAATAAATGTGCAGTTCGGGAGGAAACACTACACATTCCATTAGTAGAAGAAAGACTAGGCAAAAACTAGAAAAAATATAAAAAACGTTCCACCAACAATGAACCTTAGAGAAAAGGGAATGATATTATCGCTTGCATGCTCGGAACTTACAACGTTTTGGAGATAAAATCCGTTGTAACTGAGAAATTAAGAAGATAAAACTACATACCAATGCTATCATCGGAATAAAATTATAGGAAAGAGTGATCTCGATACAAGAATATATTGGCATACTTAGAGCCGGATACAAATAGACAGATCGACTCAAAAATTTTCTTCATAAATCAGACTACCATCACTATACGAAAAAGGAAGGGAGAACTCCAAATGAATTGTTTTCTGAAAATAAAACGGAGAATAATTGCTCCTTCCCGTGGATCCTATTACCTTTGTGCATATATAAGAATATCACCCACGAAAAAGAAGCAAAGCATTGCAGAAAATCGGTGGAGCAATAGCGGGAGATTAGGTCTTTTGTAGAATATAAACTCAAAGAAATACAGCCACTTATCAATTTTATTCGATTCCTGGTGGCACCACTTTGAAGAAAAGCAAAACCACGTAAACTCCTGATTTTCAAACGAAATTAGGAGTTTTTCTTTTTTCGACTATATGATAAGTGGAAAATCCAGTGTAAGATGCCCCCCTAAAACCAAAATGATTCTACCCCCTGAAAATATTCAATAATGCCCCCGTCTTGACCGTATGCCGCCATCTTCCGGACACTTTCCCCGGTTAACTCAGTTCGGTGAGCCGTATGTATAATACGATCCATGATGGCATCTGCCACGGTAGGATCCCCGATTGTATCATACCAATACAACAAGAAAGCAACCATCCTGACAAGCCAACTGCCGGTTGTAGACTGGCACCATGTCTTCTAAAGTGAGCTGATTGCAGAAGCCTGTCTGGACAGAATCGTACACAAGGCAATGAAATTTTGCCTCACAGGAGAGAGCCTAAGAAAAAATATTAACTTTGCTAACGATACAGAAGATTACCAACGGAGTGAACGGGTATCACCGGAAATGCTGAACGGGTATCAACCGAAATATGCATTAGAATTATTGATGTAGACAAGTAACCTTATTTCGACATACCAAAACAGGGTTATAATAGATATTATTAGACTTTCCTGGACATGAAAATCTTGTAGAAATCTTCACGATAGGTAGCACCAATACCTATTCCTCGTTCTCCAATAAAGACATCGTTATTATCAAAGGAATCTATTCTTTTCAAGTTTACAATATAGGATTTATTGATTCGGAAGAACTTTTTTTCGGGTAACAATTCAAGAATAGTTCGCAGATACATTTTTGTTATAATTCGCTTGTTTCCGGTTTGGATAATTACATAATCTTTTAGTCCTTCGATAAACAAGATATCATCATAATAAACCTTGAAATAGCGGCGTTCAGATTTCACAAAAATGAAATCATTATCCGCGTCTATCTCCTCTTTAGCTTCATTTACTAATAGGGAATGATAAGAGATTGCTTTATCAACCGCTTTTCTAAACCTTTCCCATTCAATGGGCTTGACCAAATAATCTATGGCATCAACATCATAGCTATCTAAAGCATATTCGGAATAAGCAGTTGTGAAGATAACAAGCGTTTTTTTCGGGATGCTTCGGGCAAACTCTATTCCGTTTATTCCAGACATTTCGATATCCAGAAAAATCAAATCAACAGGATGAACGTTGATATACTCCGAAGCTGTTTCTGCAGATTCAAAACTTCCTTCTAATTGCAATTGGGGTATTTTTCCTATTAATGCTTCTACTCCTTCCCGAGCAATAGGTTCGTCATCTACAATAATGCACTTCATATTTTCAGGTATAAATTAACGATATATTTTTTATCCGATTCGTCTATGTGCAATGTATGGTTATTGCCATATAACAACTCTAATCTCCTATTGATATTTTTTAGTCCTAATCCACCAGATTTATATTTTGATGGAGTGACAGGTTTTGTATTTTCACAATAAAAATGCAAATATCCCTTTTCTTCTCGGAAAAAGATACGAATGTATGCTTCTTCTTTCACAGAAACACTATGCTTTACAGCATTTTCTACAAAGGGAATAAAGAGAAGAGGTGGTATTTCCATATGAGATATCGTTTCTTCTGTTTCCAGTTCATACGAAAAGCGGTCTCGGCGAGTTTTTTCTAATTCCAGATAATCCGTTATAAATGTTACATCATCTTTCAGTAGCACTGTGCGTTGAGAAGTACCAGTCAATTGATACCTCAACAATTCAGATAACTTTGTTA
The DNA here is from genome assembly GCF_014196225.1 of Bacteroides pyogenes. GTDB lineage: Bacteria > Bacteroidota > Bacteroidia > Bacteroidales > Bacteroidaceae > Bacteroides > Bacteroides pyogenes_A. Next base: position 15,392 of record NZ_JACIDI010000009.1, read on the forward strand.
TTATATGATAAGCTAATTTCTGGTCCTTTTCGACCTTGATATTTGCGTTGTTTATCGTATTGAATAAGAAATGAGGATTAATCTGATTTTTTAATTGTTGCAGTTCCGCTTCTATAGTTGTAGTTTCCAGTTCATTGATATTTTTATTACGTTCTATCCAGTTACGAAAGAGAGGAAATGTAGAGGAAGCTATAATAATCAATCCAATAGATATAAGCGTACTGATTATGTTAATTCCTACTTCAGAACCAGTTCTGTTGTCATCCACAGAATAGGAGAATATATTTTGTATAAAGACAAACGTAAAAAGCAAGAAAACCATTGTTATGATAATGAGAATGGCATACGTGAGCAATTTGTTTTCCAGAAGGAATTTGGGAACAAGCAGGTACAAATTGAAGTAAATAACTCCGACGAACAACAAGTAAGTTCCCGTGAATTGGTATAACAAACCATATTCAGAGTAATATCCGTCACTATTTTTATAGATCATACCAAACACAATGATACCAATTATAAGCAAAGACAACATATGACGGAGAAGTTTGTATTCTTTTCCGCTAAGCATATTAATTACCTTCTCATCTATATTTTTATAAGGTTGCATCTATGGACTGTTTCTCTTTTATTATCCTTACATGTAAAAATCACACAATTGTCTGTAATTGCAAATTTCAGTTCAATCAAAAGGTCATCCTTTTGTTCACGAAACGTATCTAAAGCATCTTCAACAATAGGAACAAAAGATAACGGAGGAACGAAATAATTTTTCTCTAACGGAGGATATGTTATTATATAATTCAGATTCTCGTTACAACTATTCTCTAAACTCAAATAATCACTTAGGAAATTTATTTCTGAACGTAACAAAACCACATCTCTGGAACTGTCATATAACTGATATCTAAGCAGCCGACTTAGTTTCAATAATATTTTTGAGGAAGTAGCTGGGGTTGATTTAGTAGATTCTCCTGCTTTATACAAGACATTTAACAAGAAAGAAGGAGCAACCCTCTCTTTCAATACATCCAATTGGGTATATAGTTTATCTTTCTTCAATGCTTTTTCCCGCTCCATACTTAACAGCCAGTTCTTGAAAAATACGGTAATAGAAATACCTATGAGCAAAATACTGGTTAATAATATATCTGATAGTAGTTCTACAAACGGAATACTTCTCAATGAGAAAAAAGAAAATCGGTTGAACGGTATCCCATAGTAGCGATGAATAAAATATTCTATACAAATATCAGCAATCGTAATCGAAATTGCTGTCATGAGAAGTGCAATCAAATAATAAAGATATTTGCTTTTTATCAGAAGTTTAGGGATTAGGACATAGAGATTTAGATAAATAAAGAATAAATATACAGATAAATAACCTATCAAAACAGGTAGGGGGTTAATTTGATTTACGACTTCGGAATAAGCAAGCAAAAACTGATTGAGAACGATTAGGCAGACAACACAAAATAAGATGATGTGCCTGATAAATCTAAATCTTGGCTCAATAAGCAACTGATATAGTAGATTGTTATTGTTATTGTTTTGTTCTCTCTGCATACCTTTTAAACTCTAAAATTACAGGATTATTTTTAGAAGCCGTATTTTATCCCGACTGAAAAATAGGCAGATACACCAAAATGGGGATAATTATCTTCACTTTTATAGAACGCCTTTAATGTTCTGGATTGAAAGTAAGTATCCCGCGTAAGCGAAACCCCGCCTGTCGCATAAACAGCTAAATCTTTAGCAATTTTATATTCAGGTTGGATACCCGCATATCCATATTGAGAAACAAAATACATATTTTTTCCGTCTTTCTCTACTGCTGACATTAAACCTTTAGATTCTCCAACAATACTTAACTTAAAGTTATCATTAATCTGAGAACTTAAACTTAGCTGAAATGAATCATACATAGACAAATTGAAGTCATATATCCCGCCTAAACGCCAATCCAAATAGAAGGAAGGGAATATCATCGGATAACCGAGTGCGTTATTTATGGCAACTCCGACACCCCAATCAAAATTTGGTTTAGCGTGTCTTATAAACAATATCCCGCCTTGCCCTAATATGGATTTCCCCGAAATTTTATCGAGGTTAGAAGTATATATTCCCGCTCCCAATGTGGCAAGTATCGACCATTTTTCGTTTAGTGGTCGCACATGCATTACTCCAACTTGCGCATTTAGTATTTCAGACGTAGCGTAATCTTTAGAAATATCTTTATTACCTAGCGAAGCATACGTTCCAGTAAGCGCAATAGCCCAAGCAATAGGTTTATTATTCTCATCCATTTTGATACACACAGGAATTCTGATACCTCCGTCTATTGTTTTCAAATCTCCCTTCCCACGGAGTTTGTTTCCGTTCTTATCTTTGAACTTTGAAGGAGAGATATATTCGGATTTTAAGAAAACCTGTGCTTGTGCCTTATTTCCAAGACAAAGAAAGACACATATCAATAACGTTAGATTAGCCGTCTGCTTCATGCTGATTGGTTTATAAATTCAGACGACAAAAGTAAAAGGGAAAGCAAAACATATTTGTGAAAGTGGACAAAGACGTTCTTTTCATAGACGAACAATGCTACTTTTACATACAAGTATATTTCTGGCATTATTTTTGATGGTTATAATGCTTTGCTAAATCATGTAACTCGAAATTAATCCCTAAAAAAATCGTCATAAATTTCCAATTTATGACGATTCCTCGTATATTTTGTAACAGGAAATGAGTAGTGAAGAATTTCTCTACAAAATGGCGCAAAAGTTTGATGGAGCATAGCGGGAGATTACTTCTTTATAAAAACTTATATATAAGAAATACAGCCACTTGAATCAATATAACGATTCCTGGTGCACCACTTTGAAGAAAAGCAGAACAACGTAAACTCTGATTTTCAAACAAAATCAGGAGTTTTTCTTTTTTCGACTATATGATAAGCAAAGTATAGCAAAATATTACCGATTCCGGCAGAGCAAAAGGTAGAGACAAAATAGGCAAAACGGAATGTCTCGAATCAAACAAGAATATTACCTTCCCACCATAAGAAAACGCTAACAAGTTTCAATAACCTATTAGCGTTTATCCTGTACTCGAAGCGGGACTTGAACCCGCACAGCCGCAATGGCCAAGGGATTTTAAGTCCCTCGTGTCTACCGATTCCACCATTCGAGCATCCTTTTAAAAAAGAAGAGCGGAAAACGAGACTCGAACTCGCGACCCTAACCTTGGCAAGGTTATGCTCTACCAACTGAGCTATTTCCGCGCTTTTCAACGGGTGCAAAGATACATCGTTTCCTCGTTTCTGCCAAACTTTTTTAGATAAAGTTTACCGAAAACAAGGTTCACTACCCGGAAAAAATCAGGAACAAGTCGAAACATAAAGTTTCTTTGCTTTCGGATATTTATCTTTGCTTCTGTCCTTGCAAAATAGACTCTCAATGACTAAAGCTTATCCGACGCTCATTGAGCATTTCCTTTATTGGCTTCTTTATTCATGAATAAGAATTAAGCACATCGGATATTAACACACTTCATACCCCTCAAAGGGAAATTTGAACTTATAAAACTTTGGTACAGGGCCCTCAGGACACATAAGATTATCCTTTGACTCGGGAAAAAGGATGCATTTCTTTTCTATAGTTTGCACTCCGGATAAAATGCGACCATATATCGGTTTTGCAGGAGCACTTTCTACATTCCCATTCAATAAAATAATGTAGCACAAATGCAATGTAATTCGTTTTGCAGGAGTGCTTTTTATATACCCATTCAATACTTCATCAGCGTAGACTCAATCATGTTCATGATTTTTAGGAAGCGCATCCGGCAAATCTCATTGGGAGTTTCAATTCTTGCCCATCTTACCGGACGCAGGTTGTCCGGCGAAGTCGAAAATGCTCATCAGAAAGTGGTTATTGATCTAACAAAGCCTTTTCCGCAGCCTCCATCTTATGGAAATGGAAGCCGTCCATGACTTGCTTCATCAATCTGCCGATTTCCTGATTACACAAATTGCCGATACTGCCTTCATGCGTATGACGAACTTGTTTGTCGTGACTGAAGAGATCGGCCTCGATGTCCAAACCAACTTTTTTATAAGCATCACGGAAAGGTATTCCCTCGCGAACCAAACGGTTGACCTCTTCTACACTAAAGATAAGCTGGTATTTATCATCGTCAAGAATATGTTCGTTTACTTTCATCTCACCCACAATAAAAGCAGTCATCTGCAAGCAATCTTTCAACTCCTGAAACGCAGGAAGAAAGACCTCTTTTATAATCTGCAGATCACGGAAATAGCCTGAAGGAAGATTGTTGGCAATCATCATGATCTGTTGCGGAAGAGATTGCAGCTTGTTGCATTTGGCACGAACCAGTTCGAACACATCGGGATTCTTTTTATGCGGCATAATACTCGATCCTGTAGTGCATTCATCGGGCAGACGCACGAAACCGAAGTTCTGGCTGTTAAACAAACAAGCGTCGTATGCCAATTTAGAAACTGTTCCGGCAATGGTAGCCAACGCGAACGCCACGTTACGTTCGGTTTTACCCCGACCCATCTGAGCATAAACCACATTGTAATTCATAGAATCGAAACCGAGCAGCTCGGTGGTCATCGTTCTGTTCAGTGGAAAAGAAGAACCGTATCCCGCAGCAGAGCCCAAAGGATTGCGGTTGCAGGTCTTAAAAGCAGCCTGCAGAAACTGCATATCGTCTACCAGACTCTCGGCATATGCGCCGAACCATAGCCCGAAAGAAGAAGGCATTGCAATCTGCAGGTGTGTGTAACCGGGCATGAGAATGTTTTTATACCGTTCGCTCTGGCGAATCAATATATGAAACAAACGCTCCACATCTTCAGCCACTTCCTTGATTTGCGCACGGGTAAAAAGTTTCAAATCCAGCAACACCTGATCGTTGCGCGAACGCCCGCTATGGATTTTCTTGCCCATATCACCCAAACGGCGGGTCAGCATCAATTCTACCTGAGAATGCACATCTTCTACTCCATCCTCGATCTGAAACTCCCCGCTCTCAGCAGATGCATAGATAAGCTTCAGCCCGTCCAGCAATTGCCTTAATTCATCTTTCGACAACAAACCGATGCTCTCGAGCATTGTGATATGAGCCATCGAACCTATTATGTCGTGCTTGGCCAGATAAAGATCCATTTCGCGATCGCGTCCTACCGTGAAACGCTCAATTCTCTCGTTTACCTGCACGGATTTTTCCCAAAGTTTCTGCGCCATCTCTCTTACAATGATTAATATTGAATAACAGCCAGCATTTCAACCATTTTCTCCAGTCCGTCTTTCAGCGGCTTTTGCACCATCGCTTTCATAAACGGATTGACTTCCATGCCGACGGTCACTTTAATCTTACATTCCTCCGGAGCCGTTTCGACAATCTGTATCCACAGGTTAAAAGGCAACGGAGACTGAGTTGTCGCGAACTTGATACATTTACAGGGCTCACGCTCCACGATTTGGAGAGTCAACGACCCAACGGGAGAGACACTGAAGCTCAAGGTGTCGGAATCGAAATTCAGACCTTGTACTTTATCTTGCGGCAAACGGTCTTTCACCGCTTCCAGATTCTTCAGATCGGACAACTTGGCATACACACGCTCTTGGCTGCAAGGTATTACCTTAACACTACTCTCAAATTTATTCATATATTATGTATTTCTAAATAAACGGAGACATTCTTCTGTTCGATGAAAGACTCCGTGAATCACAACATTCAACAGATGTTTTATCTTAATAAATAAAAAAAGAACGATTCGGGTTGCAATACCCGAAAAGTCCTTTCCCCCAAATCAACATAAACCCCAAATCCTTATTTTCCGGCATCCCAATGTGCGGGGTCTTTACGCCATTCGTTCAAAGTCGGCACATCTTCCTCTTCAATATATCCTGTACGAAGGGCAACCTCCAGCACGGCTTCATAATTGGTCAGCGTAACCAAAGGTACTTTAGCGCCTTTGAATGCTTCTTCAGCAACCGGGAATCCATAAGTAAAGGCTGCAACCATACCGATAACTTCGCATCCGTCGCGACGGATGGCTTCCACAGCTTTCAGACTGCTTCCGCCGGTAGAGATCAGATCTTCCACCACCACTACTTTCATTCCGGGACGAAGTTCTCCTTCGATCAAATTCTCCAACCCATGATCTTTAGGTGTAGAGCGAACATACACAAACGGCAGATTCAAAGCATCGGCCACCAAAGCCCCTTGTGGAATTGCTCCCGTAGCCACGCCTGCAATTGCATCCACTTGTCCGAATCGCTCCAAGATGAGACGCGTAATCTCAATTTTCACAAAATTACGAAGAGATGGATAAGACAGAGTTTTACGATTGTCGCAGTAAAAGGGGGATTTCCATCCCGAAGCCCAAGTAAAGGGGTTGTCCGGTTGAAGTTTTATTGCTTTAATTTTCAAAAGCTTCTCTGCAAATAATCTCTCTAAGTTTTTCATAAACAACTAACCTTTTATCATTTGGCGCAAAATTACAGAAATTGGGTGAGATTCAAAAGAAAGAAACCGTTTATTTTGATTTTTTCTTGCAAGTGCGACAAGGCTTCCTCCTCCCGGTTTCTTTTTTGGATGCGATTCACACCGTTCTGCAAAGAGAGGATATGTTTGCCATATTTATCCATTCCGCTGAACATATATAGCCACCTTGCTGGCCATATATACACACCACGGTAGCCATATATGCACACCGCGGTAGCCATATATACACACCAAGGTGGCTATATATGCACACCGAAGCAACCATATATTGTCATCATTCCGACAAAAGAGGCTTACTCCAAAAGAAGAACAACACACTGATTTACAGAACAATAAAAAAAAAGAAAGAAGAAAACGGGGACAAGCTATTGGGAAATGTGCCGAAACGATTTCTCCGGTAACCGGTAAAACCGGAAACAAGCGTTCTTGGCAAGAGCATCATTCAGCCTTCTTCCTCCAAGTCGATACACTGCCTGATATATTCCCACTCAAATCCACGGCTCATCGCAAACCGTGCCAGTTTGGCATTCCGTTCATATTCGTTTTCCGCACGGACGCTTTTTCGCTTGGCACGCAACAGCTCGCGAAGCACCGACAAATAATGTTCGTCATCGATCTCGTCCAGACAGCGGCACACTGCTTCCGCCGGGATTTTCTTCTGATAAAGCCCTTGCGCTATTTTCTTCTTTCCCCATTTGGAAAAGCGGAATTTATCGTTGACATAAGCACGGCAAAAGCGTTCGTCGTCTATATATTTCTCGGCCTCGAGCCTGTTCGTTATACGTTCGGCCGCATCGGGCGCGATTCCCCAACGCCGCAACTTTTCATTTATTTCTTCCCGGCAATGTTCGGATGCCGAGCAATACGAAGCGGCACGCGCCAATGCTTCATTCTCCGTCATTTGTCTATTCATAAGTCTGCTGCAACCATTCTGTCGTTCCCAAACATATCTTTTATCACACGTACATTCCCGTATCCGCTCCCTTCGAGCATGAGGGCGGTTTCCCGCCCGTAAGCGCGATTGATTTCGAAATACAGCTTCCCCTGCGGAAGCAGCATCTTTCGTCCCAACGCGGCAATCCTGCGATAAAACCGCAAAGGGTCGCTATCGGGAACAAACAACGCCTGCTCCGGTTCCCATTCGAGAACATTGGGTTCCATCGTCTGCTTCTCAGACTCGGTCACATAAGGAGGATTGCTTACAATTACATCGTAAACAGGGGACTCGCACTCCGGTTCGGTTTGCGCATCGGACAGCACATCGATCTTCTTCAAAGCTACGTTCGCCTCCAACTCCTTATTGTTGGCACGAGCCACAGCCAATGCGTCTTCCGAAACATCCCAAGCGTCCACTGCCGCTTCCGGCAGCCTTTTATCCAAAGAGATTGCGATACATCCGCTACCCGTTCCGATATCGAGCAAACGAGCGGCTTGCGGATTTTCCCGTACAATTAAATCTACCAACTCCACTGTCTCGGGACGAGGAATCAACACACCGGGAGCCACCCGGAAACTCCTTCCGCCAAACTCCGCATACCCGCGAATATACTGTATCGGCTCACTCTTTCGCAGGCGGGAAACAATGTTTTCCAATTCGCGCTGTTTGCTTTCAGATAAAATTATATCTTTGCCCATGTAAAGATCAAGAGCTTTCAGTCCCAGCATATCGCAACAGATCAGCATCGAAAGAGCGCGCAGCTCTTCCGGGGGATAAAGTCCCTGCAATGACTGGCGGATGTAAGCGGTGATCTGATTCATTATTCCGTATATTTGATTTGCAAAAGTAAGAATAAATAGAACGAAGCACACCGATGGAAGAAGAAAAATATATGAGACGTTGCATCGAACTTGCCCAAAACGGGCGGAACAACGCCGCACCCAACCCCATGGTAGGGGCTGTCATCGTGCACAACGGACGGATAATAGGCGAAGGATACCACGTTCGTGCCGGCGGCGCACACGCTGAAGTAAACGCAATACAGTCCGTCGAAGACCCGTCTTTACTGAAGCGGTCGACAATCTACGTCAGTCTGGAGCCGTGCTCCCATTACGGCAAAACGCCTCCCTGCGCCGACCTGATTATCGAAAAGCAAATCCCCCGCATCGTAGTAGGATGCCAAGACCCTTTCCCGAAAGTTGCAGGGCGAGGCATCGGCAAATTGCGCGACGCGGGCAGAGAAGTAACAGTCGGAGTGTTGGAGCAAGAATGCAAGGCGTTGATTCGGCGGTTCGTCACTTTCCACACGTTCCGTCGCCCCTACATCACCCTTAAATGGGCAGAGTCGGCAGACCGTTTCATCGACCGGGAACGCACAGGCGGAAGGCCGGTCATACTGTCGTCTCCTCTTACTTCCATGCTGACACACAAAAGAAGAGCCGAAAACGACGCCATTATGACAGGAAGACGAACCGCCCTACTCGACAATCCTTCATTGACCACACGCCACTGGCACGGGCGCAATCCCATACGCATTGTTTTAGACCGCAGCCTGTCTCTTCCCGCAAACTTGGAGATTTTCAACGGGGCTGTTCCTACATTGGTCTTTTCAGGACGTGAAGCCCCGGACAGAGAGAACGTCACTTACATTCCGGTGGACTTCAACGAACGTCTTCTGCCTCAGATCATGGAGCATCTCTATCGGCGGAACATCCAATCTGTTTTGGTAGAAGGAGGCAGACAACTGCTCGATACGTTTATCAACGACGGCCTGTGGGATGAAGCGTTCGTAGAAAAATGTCCGCAGCTGCTGAAAGGCGGCGTAAAAGCGCCCGAGATACATTCGCCGGCAAACTGCTTCATCGAGAATCATTTCGGAAGAACGTTCTTGCATTACACCAATGAAAGCAACGTTAAATAATCGATTTTGCAGGTTTTATGCCAATAAAAACAGCATTATTATCTATAATTTTATATAAAACTTATCGGGAATGTACAATATCGGGAAAAATGTTCCTATTTTTGCAACTTGTAAATAAACACAATCTTTCAAATGAAAATAAAGTTTTTATCAATCATTGCGAGCTTCTTCCTAGCATCGTTCGTCATAACGTCATGCCTTGACAATGATAAGAATAATATTGAATACAGTTCGGACGCGACGATACACGCATTCGAGCTCGACACCATAGGTCGCGGGATTACTTATAAATTCACGATCGACCAGATGAAAGGGGAAATTTACAACGAAGACTCCATTCCCGTCCATGCAGACACCATCATCGACCGCATTCTGATAAAAAAAATGGCTACCGCATCGGGAGTCATAACGATGAAAGACAAAAGCGGGCAGGACTCCATAATCAACCTCTCCGATTCGTTCGACCTTAGAAAGCCCGTTGTCTTTACAGTCTATGCGCCGGACATGAAAAACAAAAAGACATATAAAGTAAACGTACGCCGTCATAAGCACGACCCCGACTCTCTGCTGTGGACTTACATCGGAAAGATACAGGACGAAATTACCGGCGCGCAAAAAACCGTACGTTTCAAAAACGGATATTACCTCTACTCTGTTGTAAACAACACGCTGAAAGTATACCAAAGCAATGACCTCAAACAATGGGACGGCGGCAAAGCCACTACAGGCATCACCGACGGACTGCCTACCTCCATCATCGCATTCGATGACGAAAAACTGTTGCTTGCGTCTTTCGCCAACAAGGTATACGAGTCTGCCGATGGCATTTCATGGAAAGAGTCCGATAAGATAAAAGGCAGCATCAGTACTTTGGTTTCACTATGGAAGAGCCACGAAGGAATCCGCAAACTCACTTACATCAAAGAAGAAAACAAAAAGCAATACATATGCGAACTGGCGGAAAACTTTTCGGAAGAGTCAGAGAAAAAGACGGAACTGCCAAACAATTTCCCGACAGAAGATATCTCGTACACTACAATCAAAAAAGAAAGCAGCACCTATAATATTATAGCCGGCAAACACACTCCTTCGGTAACGATTGATCCAAAAACAAATGCCAGTATCATATGGGGATACGACGGAAGTACATGGACCGACCTGAGCCCTGCCACCAATCCCGTGAGCTATTGTCCTGAATTCAGCCATCCTGAAATTCTTTATTATAACAATCAGCTTTATATCTGGGGCGATGGATTCAAATCCATATACACCTCTATAAATGAAGGCGTAAGTTGGAAGCCGGCAAATGCCAAATTTGCATTTCCCCATCAGAAAAAGGGAGATACAAATACCGGTAAATCGTTATTCGAGGGACGCACCAACTTCTCTGTGATACACGATGCCGAAAAAGATTACATCTATGTACTGTTCAGTACATCCAATATAGCAATGGCAGAAAACAACCTCGACCATCGCAGTCAGGTTTGGCGCGGGCGCTTGAACAGTCTGTGGTTTCTCCGCGACCGTTGAATAAAATAATCGAAAGAATCCGTTTCAGGCAAATTCAAAAAAGAAGCAGATGTCCTATCCAGAACAAATAGACAAAAATCGAATACCCCGACACGTAGCCATCATTATGGATGGAAACGGACGCTGGGCAAAGCTGCGGGGCAAAGAGCGTACTTACGGCCACCAAGCCGGCGCCAAAACTGTACATACGATTATTGAAGAGGCAGCGCATTTGGGAATTAACTTTCTGACTTTATATACTTTCTCTACAGAAAACTGGAACCGTCCGCAGGAAGAAGTGACAGGACTGATGAATTTGCTCTTGGAATCCATTGAGCAGGAAACTCTGATGAAAAACAACATTCGCTTCCGCGTCATCGGCGATTTCGAGAAGCTTCCCGCCGAAGTGCAAGACAGTTTGTCATCATGTGCAGCACATACGGCCGGAAACACAGCCATGACTCTGGTACTGGCACTCAGTTATTCCTCGCATTGGGAAATAACCGAAACAATCCGCAAAATTGCGCTACTCGCCAAAACCGGCAAGATCTCGCCCGAACAAATCACAGACAGCTTTGTAAGCGCCCAACTGCAAACCAGTTTCATGCCCGATCCCGATTTGTTGATCCGCACCGGAGGAGAAATCCGGTTGAGCAATTACCTACTATGGCAATGCGCTTACTCGGAACTTTACTTCTGCGATACCTTCTGGCCCGATTTCGATAAAGAAGAGTTTAGGAAAGCTATTTGCGAGTACCAGCAAAGGGAACGCAGATTCGGCAAAACAAGTGAACAAATCAGTTAGTATAACCTCGAAACATCAAATTTATAATATAAATGCATTATCGTACATCCTTTATATTCGCGACGTTTATCTGCCTGTTCGGCTTTGTATCGACAGGCATTGCGCAAAACGCCAACATTGATGACAACTCTACTCCCGTTATCTTATACTCGGGCACACCCAAAAAGTATGAAATAGCAGACATCAAGGTTGAAGGAGTAAAGAACTATGAAGATTATATATTGATAGGCCTATCCGGGCTGTCCGTAGGACAAACCATTACCGTTCCGGGAGATGAAATAACCGGAGCTATCAAACGCTATTGGCGGCACGGGCTATTCTCCAATGTACGAATTACAGCAGAAAAAATAGAGGGTAGCAAAATCTGGCTGAAAATAGAACTGACACAGCGCCCTCGAATCGCCGAAGTGCGCTATCAAGGCATAAAGAAATCGGAACGTACAGACTTGGAAGGAAAGCTCGGAATGGTGAAAGGAATGCAAATCACCCCGAATACGGTAGACCGTGCAAAAACGCTCATCAAACGTTATTTTGACGACAAAGGGTTTAAAAACGCAGAAGTAAATATCACACAAAGAGACGATGCGTCGGGCGACAACCAAGTAATAGTGGATATCGACATCGACAAGAAAGAGAAGATAAAGGTAAACGAGATACAGATTGCGGGAAATCATGCAATCAAAACGTCTAAGCTGAAACGGGTGATGAAGAAAACCAATGAAAAAGGAAAACTTCGCAACCTGTTCCGCACAAAGAAATTTGTACCTGAGAACTATGAAGCAGACAAACAACTGATCATAGACAAATACAACGAGCTGGGATATCGCGACGCGAAAATTATGGAAGACAGCGTGTCCTCGCATGATGAAAAAACGGTCAACGTTTACCTGAACATAGATGAAGGGCAAAAGTACTACTTGCGCAATGTCACGTGGGTGGGCAATACTCTTTATCCTTCAGACCAACTGAACTATCTCCTGCGCATGAAGAAAGGAGACGTGTACAATCAGAAGTTACTGAACGAAAGAATATCGACCGATGACGACGCCATCGGCAACTTGTATTACAACAACGGTTACCTCTTCTACAATCTCGATCCCGTAGAGGTGAACATCGTGGGAGATTCTATCGACCTCGAAATGAGAATATCCGAAGGGAGACAGGCCACCATCAATAAGATTAAAATCAGCGGCAACGACCGCTTGTATGAAAACGTGGTACGCCGGGAACTCCGTATTCGTCCGGGGCAATTGTTCAGCAGAGAAGACCTGATGCGTTCTTTGCGCGAGATACAGCAAATGGGGCATTTCGACCCGGAAAAGCTTCAGCCCGATATTCAGCCGGACGGCATGAACGGTACGGTGGACATAGGCTTTCCTCTGACTTCCAAAGCGAACGACCAAGTGGAATTCTCCGCCGGTTGGGGACAGACAGGCGTTATCGGCAAGCTGAGTCTGAAGTTTACGAACTTCTCCTTAGCCAACCTCTTCCGCCCGGGAGAGAATTACCGGGGAATTTTGCCTCAGGGCGACGGACAAACATTGACAATCAGCGGACAGACGAATGCGAAATACTATCAGTCATACAGCATTTCATTCTTCGACCCTTGGTTTGGAGGCAAACGACCGAACTCTTTCTCGGTTTCGGCTTTCTTCTCCGTGCAAACCGATATCAGCAACCGTTACTATAATTCCAGCTACTTCAACAACTACTATAACAGCATGTATAGCGGTTATGGCGGTTATGGCATGTATAATTACGGAAACTACAACAACTACGAGAATTACTATGACCCGGATAAGTCTATCAAGATGTGGGGACTTTCCGTTGGTTGGGGCAAGCGTCTGAAATGGCCCGACGATTACTTTACGCTTTCTACCGAATTGGCTTACCAGCGATATACATTGAAAGACTGGCAATACTTCCCGGTAACCAACGGTAAATGTAACGACCTGAGCCTTACTTTGACATTGGCGCGTAACTCCATCGACAATCCGATCTTCCCGCGCGTAGGTTCCGATTTCTCTTTGTCGTTGCAAGTTACGCCTCCTTATTCTTCTTTCGACGGGAAGGACTATAAGGGATACTACAATGCAGATGGAAGCATTACTCAGGACAATATGAACAAGCTCCATAAATGGGTGGAGTATCACAAATGGAAGTTCAAGGCCAAAACGTATACTCCGCTAATGGACTACATAGCACATCCCAAATGTCTGGTGCTGATGACACGCACCGAGTTCGGTATGGTAGGACATTACAATGAGTATAAGAAATCTCCTTTCGGCACATTCGACGTGGGTGGCGACGGAATGACGGGGTACTCAAGTTATGCGACGGAAAGCATTGCCTTGCGCGGATACGAAAACAGTTCTTTAACGCCTTATCGCGAGGAGGGATATGCTTATACACGCCTCGGTCTCGAATTGAGATACCCGTTGATGCTGGAAACAAGTACGAACATCTATGTATTGGGTTTCCTTGAAGCAGGTAACGCATGGAATGACATCAAGAAGTTCAATCCGTTCGACTTGAAGCGCTCGGCAGGTGTCGGTGTCCGTATCTTCCTTCCGATGATCGGAATGATGGGTATCGACTGGGCGTATGGTTTCGACAAAATCAGAAACAGCAAACAATTCGGTGGAAGTCAGTTCCACTTTATCTTAGGACAAGAATTCTAATGTATCACCAAATATACCAAACGTTATGAGAAAATCTGTATTATCCATCATGCTGCTGTTTGCCATCAGCCTGACAGCCGTCGCACAGAAGTTTGCCCTGATCGATACGGAATATATCCTGAAGAATATCCCCGCGTATCAGCGCGCGAACGAGCAATTGCAACAAGCCACGAAAAAGTATCAGAACGAAGTGGAGGCTTTGGCAAAAGACGCTCAGAAAATGTTTCAGGACTATCAGGCAAAAGCTTCCGGTTTTTCTGCCGCACAGAAGACACAAAAGGAAGATGAAATCGTAGCGAAAGAGAAAGCTGCCGCCGAATTGAAACGAAAATATTTCGGTCCTCAAGGCGAATTGGCCAAAATGAGAGACAAGCTGGTAACACCCATCCAGGATGATATTTATGAAGCTGTAAAAGCCATATCGGAGCAACATGGATACTCCATAATAATGGACAGGGCTTCGGCATCCGGAATTATTTTCGCCACTCCCCGCATCGACATCAGCGATCTGGTTTTGAGAAAGCTGGGATATTCAAATTAATTTTATACATTTGCAAAGAGTAATGAAACTAAAAATCACTCAAATAAATTATAGAACTATGCTTAAAAAAATTACAATTTTTATCTTGCTTGCACTCCCGATGAGTGTATTTGCGCAAAACCTCAAGTTCGGCCATATCAATGCTCAAGAGATCATTACCGTGATGCCCGAATTTACAAAAGCACAAAATGACCTTCAGGCTTTGGAAAAGCAACTGACCGACGAGTTGAAAAGAACTCAGGAAGAATTCAACAAGAAGTATCAAGAGTTCCAACAGGCAATATCCAAAGACTCTCTTCCTGCAAACATTGCCGAAAGAAGGCAGAAAGAATTGCAAGACATGGCTCAAAGACAAGAGCAGTTTCAGCAAGATGCTGCACAACAAATGCAGAAGGCACAGGCAGACATGATGGCTCCTATCTATAAAAAGCTGGACGATGCGATCAAGGCTGTGGGAGTCTCCGAAGGAGTAATCTACATCTTCGATCTGGCGAGAACTTCCATCCCTTACATAAACGAGTCGCAAAGCATCAACCTGACCAACAAGGTGAAAGCACAACTCGGCATCAAGTAAGAAGAAAGCAACAGAAAAAGATAAGAGAAGGAAAAAGAAGCGCGGTTCTTCTTTTTTCCTTCTCTTTTTTCATATAAATTTGTGCACGTAAAAGCCCATTCACATGAAAAACTCTTTGCCCCGTACTCCCGGTCCTATCGGAGTGTTCGACTCCGGATACGGCGGATTGACCATTCTTAACAAGATAAGAGAGGTGTTGCCCGAATACGACTACATCTATCTGGGAGACAATGCGCGCGCTCCTTACGGGTCGCGCTCTTTCGAGATCGTGTACAAGTTCACGTTAGAGGCGGTCGGCAAACTGTTCGAGATAGGATGCCATTTGGTGATACTGGCTTGCAACACGGCTTCCGCCAAAGCCTTGCGCAGCATTCAAATGAATGATCTGCCCGGCATCGACCCTGCGCGTCGTGTACTCGGAGTTATCCGCCCCACAGTAGAAGGCATTGGCAACATCACCGAAAGCCGGCATATCGGAGTGTTGGCAACGGCAGGCACCATAAAGTCGGAATCGTACCCGTTGGAAATACAAAAGCTGTTTCCCGATATCCGCGTCAGCGGCGTAGCTTGCCCGATGTGGGTGCCGCTGGTAGAAAACAACGAATCGCAGGGAGAAGGCGCCGACTATTTCGTCCGGAAATACACCGACCTGCTATTGCAAAAAGACCCGGAAATAGATACCGTAATTCTGGGATGTACGCACTATCCCCTGCTGCTTCCCAAAATCCGGCAATACATGCCGCAACATATACGCATTGTTTCGCAAGGGGAATATGTAGCCGAAAGCCTTAAAGACTACCTGCGCAGGCATCCGGAGATGAACGCCCAATGTACGCAAAACGGAAGCTGTTTCTTCTATACGACGGAGGCGGAAGAGAAATTCAGCGAATCCGCCTCCATCTTCCTGAACCAACCGATCGGCGTGGAGCGTATATCGATCGAAAAAACATAAAAACGGCTAATCTTTTTCTTCCTTTCTATTGTTGTATTATAGGACAGCAAAAACCATGAATCATGAAAGAAGAAAAGTATGACAAAGCGGTTGAGGTATTCAGAGGCTCTGCGTGGGAGGCCGAAGTTATTAAAGGATTGCTGCAAAGCCATGGCATTCCGTGTGTGATACAAGACGGCCGTTTAGGAGCGATAGCTCCATATATAGACCCGGATATATCGCTGTTGGTGACCGAAGAGCAGTACGAAGCGGCCAAGAACCTTATTGAAAGCAACAAGAAGAAAGCAAACGACTGATGCGGGGCTTGCCCGGACAGGATAACGGACAATGTTTCGAGGAAGGCTTCGCCATGCAAAAGCCGTTGGCAGAAAAGCGCGATTATACTAAAATAATTTCAATACCTCTTTTTTTCAAAACCTCCACCATATAGGCAGGGGCATTGGTGTCGGTAACAATACGGTTGACTTTATTGAGATCACAGATTTTGCTGAACCCTCTCTTCTCGAATTTGGAAGAGTCGGTCAGCACGATCACTTCGTCGGCAGCATTGATCATTTGCTGATTGATATAAGACTCGTTCGCATTGCTTGTGGTAAACCCATGGTTCAGGTCGATTCCGTCGACACCGATGAACAACTTATTGCAAGAGAATGTCTCCAGAATGTTTTCCGCAAAATGCCCTATCACGGAGGCCGAGCTTTTGCGCATAGTGCCTCCCAGCTGAATGACTTCGATATTAGGGCTGTAGCAAAGCGCCAGCGAAACCTTTATGGCGGAAGTTATCACAGTGAGGTTTCCTTGAATTTCGATATTTTTGGCAAAGGCGAGCAGGGTAGTTCCGGAAGCGATGATGATTTTATCGTCCGCCTTAAGCAACTTATTGGCAGCCTTTGCAATCCGCTCTTTTTCTTCCGTATGCAGCTTCTCCTTTATGTCGATGTGGGTATCTGAAATGAGCAGATTCGGAGTACTGGCGCTGCCGTGATGGCGTATCAGCAATTTACGATCTTCCAGATATTGAAGGTCTTTCCGGATAGTAACCTCTGAGACATTGAGTTGATCGCTTAATTCCAACACTTTTACGCAACCGTTTTCTTTCAATTGCTCCAAGATGAATTTATGTCTTTGAATCGCATTTCTCATATCAGGATAAATATTTGAATACAAAGTTAGATTAATTATACGTTATATACATATTTTTTACCCTTATTTATTGTTAAAGCCCAAACGAATCGACCGGAGCTGCCCGCACAACAAAAACCCGATGCTTCGGCAAGCCGTGCGCCGTTCTTCTCCGCCGATGCCGTGTCCGGTTCGCGCAATGCGATGCTTCATGATGCCGAACGGAAGAACAGGCGGAAATACTTGCAGAGCAGGCAGACAATACTTCGGCAACAAGCAGAAAATACTTCGGCAATATGCAGGCAATACTTCGGCAACAAGCCGGACATATATCAAGAGGTTTAGTTTCCCACTGGGGAAACTTTATTTTCCCACTATTGAAACTTTTGTTTCCCACTGGGGAAACTTTTGTTTCAATAGTGGGAAACAACTCATGCTTGCGAAGCAATAAAGAGGCAGATGAAAACAATAGAGGCTGCACCTCTGTTAGAAGTGCAACCTCTCGAAGCATCTCAGAATGCTTCAGTGTTTAAAACAGGTTGAAAGCTACTTGAATGTTGGCTTCGTTTCGAGCAGGATTCCACATAGCCATAGCAGAAACGGGAAGTACGTAGTTACCCAATTTCAGCTTCTTGGAAACAGTCATATTGACATTTACAATGCCCGGATTGTCTGCATAAAAGTTTGCGTCGCTGCCGCTCTCCTTGTTCAAAGCAAATGCTCCCGCAATGCCCAAGTCGAGATCCACTATCTTATTTCTCACAACCGGATAGTCGAGAGAAACATAAGTGGAATACAGGTTTTTCTCATTCTTCACACCTCTATCCCTCCCGAATACGATAGTCGCCCACGTAATCTTAAGCGGGAAATCATGCTGGAACTGATACGACAACGCAACATCTACAAAATGCCCGGTTTCCCTTGCATTATAATTAAACACTTGCCGGTTGTTATAAGTTGCTCCCGGAGAGAAGTTATAGATGTCCCAAACCGCAATGCTAAAGCCTCCCTGCTGGAAAGAAGCGTAATAATCGAACTCTTTGAAGTCGCTATTGAAGCTGGCTCCGCCCCATAAGCCGAACGTGAAGCGCTGCGACTTGTCGGTAAGGTGAATATCTACTCCTCCCATTGCCGAGGTAGTAACCTGATAACCTCTCCACAAATGCATATTTTTAATTTGCAGGGAGAAATCCAACGGCTTATAGGTTGCAGATTCTTGAGCCGAAGCTAAGGCAGACGAGCAGAATATCCCTAAAACCGATAACGCTAAAATTTTAAAATATTTCATATCCTTTGTACAATTAAGATTTCTGAATAAATAGACTCAAAAAACAAAATTAAAAGATAGCCAGATACACCCCTCCGGCCAACACAGCGCCCACCATGGGAGCTATAACCGGAATCCATGAATAAGCCCAATCGCTGTCTCTCTTATTCTTGACAGGCAGGATGGCATGTGCTATACGCGGAGGCAAATCGCGGGCAGGATTTATCGCATAACCGGTCGTTCCACCCAAAGACATACCTATAACGACGATCAGAAGAGCCACAGGATATGGGCCGGGAATTGAAGCGCCGGCAACGGTCAGAATACCGAAAACCAGCATGAATGTGCCTATGAGCTCGCATATGAAGTTATAAAAATAATTTCTTATGGCAGGCCCCGTACAGAATACCGCCAATTTGCTGTCTTTGTTTTCTTCCACATCGAAATGAGGCTTATAGAAAAGATATACCAGACAAGCTCCGACGAATCCGCCCAGAAGTTGTGCAACAATATAACCCATAATATTTCCTTTGAACGCTCCGGTCATCGCCAGACCGATCGTAACGGCGGGATTCAAATGCGCACCCGAATAAGGAGCGGAGATATAAGCTCCCACAAACACTGCAAGACCCCACGCAATGGTTAT
Source organism: Bacteroides pyogenes (assembly GCF_014196225.1). GTDB lineage: Bacteria > Bacteroidota > Bacteroidia > Bacteroidales > Bacteroidaceae > Bacteroides > Bacteroides pyogenes_A. The sequence goes on from NZ_JACIDI010000009.1 coordinate 34,881, forward strand.
CACTACCCATCCGGCATTTTGTCCTTTCGTACCTTTCAACAAGACGTTTGCTACAACGCCGTCGCCCAATAGGATAAGCACAGCTGTTCCTATAAATTCAAAAAGAAGATCTAGTTGCATAATTTTAAGTATTAGAGTTGGTTTCAGTTGTTTTTTTAAAGTATTCGCATCAAGAACCCCAATGCGGCAATCTCACTGCAGACTTTATTGACTGCCGTCCCGGCGGTTCAATGAAAATGATGTGCGGAATAATTATTTGATCCAGTTTTGCGCACGGTAAACGGCATCCGCCCATTTACGCTTGGCCAACTGCATGTCGATTTTCTCATCCGGCTCGAAAATGGTATTGACGGACCATTGTTTCTTCACCTCATCGATGCTGTCCCAATATCCCACGGCCAATCCCGCCAGATATGCAGCGCCCAACGCTGTGGTCTCGGTGGTTTGCGGACGAATCACCTTCTCTCCCAACACATTGGCTTGGAATTGCATAAGCAGATTGTTTACAGCGGCGCCACCATCTACACGAAGTTCTCTCAATCCGATACCGGCATCCAGAATCATGGCGTTGATGACATCCATCGTCTGATAGGCAATGCCTTCCAATGCGGCACGCAAAATATGCGCAGCCGTAGTTCCTCTGGAAATACCCACTATCGCACCGCGAGCATACTGATCCCAATAAGGAGCTCCCATGCCCGTCAGCGCGGGAACAAAGTACACATCACCGCAATCAGGCACCTGGCTTGCCAGTTTCTCTATTTCCGAAGAAGAATTTATAAGATGAAGCCCGTCGCGCAACCACTGTACGATAGCGCCTCCCATAAAGATACTTCCTTCGAGGGCATAGCATGTTTTCTCTCCGATTTTCCATGCAACGGTTGTCACAAGATTATGCTTCGACAGAATGGGGCGCGTACCGGTATTCATCAGAATAAAGCAACCGGTTCCATAGGTGTTTTTCACCATGCCGTCTTCCACGCACATTTGTCCGAAGAGTGCTGCCTGCTGGTCGCCGGCAATACCGGAGATAGGCACTTTGGAAGCGAAAATCGTAGTTTTCGTATATCCGTATATCTCACTGGACGAAGCGACTTCGGGAAGCATCGACATCGGGATGTCGAACAGTTCGAGCAACTCTTTGTCCCATTGCAGCGTATGGATATTGAACAACATCGTACGCGAGGCGTTCGACACGTCTGTGACATGCTTCTCACCGCGCGTGAGCTGCCAAACGATCCATGTATCTACCGTACCGAAAGCCAGTTCTCCGCGCTCGGCTCTGGCTCTGGCTCCTTCTACATTGTCTAAAATCCATTTCACCTTTGTAGCGCTGAAATAAGCGTCGATAATCAAACCCGTTTTCTCTTTGATGAAAGGAATCAACGAATTTGCTTTCAGCTTGTCGCAAAACTCCGCCGTCCGTCTATCCTGCCAAACGATGGCATTATACACAGGCTCTCCGGTATTACGATCCCATACGATAGTAGTTTCGCGCTGATTGGTGATACCGATGCCGGCAATGTTATTGCCGTTGATGCCGATCTGCGTAATAGCTTCGGCCGCCACCGAAGCCAACGAAGACCAAATCTCATTTGGATTGTGCTCTACCCATCCGCTTTGTGGAAAGATCTGCGTAAATTCTTTCTGAGCAACCGAACAGATTTCTCCCTGATGGTTGAAGACAATAGCTCTGGAACTCGTAGTTCCCGCGTCGAATGATAAAATGTACTTTTCCATCGCACTAGTGTTTTTGGTTAATAATAAAAGTTGATCACTATAATATGTAAATGTATGTTTTTCCGGACCGGCCCATTCGCCGTGCTTATACCAAAGCTCTTGCAATGATCGAGATAGGATGCTCGCACTTTGCTTTCGTAGACATTTCTATCTGCCATTTGCAGGTTTCGCAATCGCTGACCACATAGTCTATGTCCAACGAATCTATCTGCCTGAACAACGGATTGCCTATTTTCTGTGAAGTTTCATAATTCTCTTTTTTAAAGCCGTAGGTTCCTGCGATTCCGCAGCAATTGGAATCGAGGACAACCAGCTCGATATTGGGTATCATCTTCAGCAATTCGATCGAATAGAACGACCATCCCAGCTTGTCCATATGGCAAGGAGTATGGTAGGCCACTTTAATCTTTTCCTTTTTAAAGTTGAGATTCAAAGCCCCTGCCTCAAACAAGCGGTATAAATATCGGGTCACCAGTTCGACCTGATCCTTCACATCTGCATTATCGATTCCCAAAAGATGAGGATACTCATCCCGGATAGTGAAAATACAAGTCGAAGAAGTGCCTACGACGGGAGTTTTCCTGTCGATGACAGAAGCGCGGATGGATTTCATATTCACTCCGGCCTGCTTCTTCGCCTGATTGATCAAACCATTGGATATCAAAGCCACTCCACAGCATTTCTCTTTTTCAAGAAGCTGCACGCCTATCCCCAGCGCATTGAACACACGAACGGTGTCTTTACCCAGCTGAGGATTGTTGTAGTTCACATAACATCCGTGGAAATAGCACACCTGTTTATCGTACTGCTTCTGCCGTTCTTCCTGCTTCTTATACCATCTCTCAAATGTCCCGAAAGCATATTTCGGAAAAGTACGGTGATGATCTATCTGCAACACCTTATCCATGACATATTTCGTCGGTGTCAGGCCCAATACCGGATTGAGCAGGGGAGAAAAAGGAGTAGCCAAAGTTCCCATGATGTCTGTATTCGCCAGAAGCCTGTCGCGAAGTTTCGGACGCTTTTTGGCATACTTGATGCGGGCAGACTGGATGATATCTCCAATTCTTACATTCGAAGGACAAGCGATCTCGCACCTTTTGCAGTTAGTACAATATTTCAGAGCTTCATCATAAAAATTGCTTTTCTTCAAGCGCTGACGTTCACCGTCGGGACCGGCCTGTTTCGGTCCGGGGAAACGAAGATTCACAGCGGCAACCGGACAATAGACCGTACAAATGGTACATTTGATACATTGCTCGAAGTTGTTCCGGCTAATATTATCGTGTTGTAAGTTTTCCATATTCAGATTCATGTTAAATGGTATCAGCCACGTGCAAAGCAGTCAGAATCGAAACACCGGCCCCACTCCCCTCTTTCAATGGAGAGAAGCCCTCAAGCCCCGCACCGATGACATATAAATTTTCAATAGGAAGGCCCGAACGGAGTGCCTGAAAACGATGATTCGTACGCACGCCGAACTGCATGTAATTCTGCGACTCGAATACATCGTCATTATACCACTCCTGACGGTCGTGGAGATAGTCGACATCAAGGTCGAAAACCGGCTCGTACACTCTATCGCGAGAAGCGATCAACCCCTGGCTGAAGTAGCTTCCGGTGGCCAGAACAAAATGATCGGCAACAAATGGAATATCACCGTGATTTTTGCTGAATACGCGACGAAGAAAATTCCCTTCCGTATCGCCTTTTAGTATGGTGTCGCCCAGCATGAAAGTTCCGCCTTCTTTGCGGAAAAGACGACACAAATGCTGTTGCGTTTTGATTCCGGCGATGGAAGGAGGCAGTGTAGGAAGCAATAAGATAGGCTTTCCTACCGCATCTTCCATCTCTTTGAGAATTGTATCATTGGAAAGCCCAACGAAAGCAGGGAAAATAATGACATCAGACTCACGGCTTCCATCTTTAAGAATCTGAATCAATTGGTCTTTATACTCTTCCTTATCAAGAGCTTTCGCAACATTCGTAGAGCGGAACTCGCTCGGATTCTGCTGAATATCCTCCAGACCGGGCAGAGCAAAGAGGCGGATTTCGGAAGAGACGCCACGTTTGGAAAGCTCCGAAGCTATAAACTCCGGATAGAAGTCCAAAAAGCCTACCATATTGAATATAGCCGCTTTTTTCCATGGCAAACGCCCGTCGGAGAAAGCCACGGCAAAATGTGACAACGTTTTCCATGTAGGCTTCAACTCACCCATAGCGCTGATGCGATAATGATTTTCCTTATAGCTTCCTACGGTATCGATCCCCGCTTCGGTGAAGAAACCTTCCGCTTCTTTCACTAATGATTCGAAACGTTCTTTCCCCAATTTCGAATAAGGATGGAAAGGTTTTCGGGCGATCAGATCATCGATCGATGCAACCGGATGCGAAACAGGTGTTCCGTCGGGCATGTAGTTCAAAAGATCAAAAGAACCCGAAGAAAAATGCAAGGCGCTCTGTCCCGAAGAGACAATCGCGCACCGTTTTCCACGCCGGCAAAGCTTAATGCCGCACACTAAACCGGCCAAGCCGCCGCCAATAATTACTGTATCGAATTTCATTGCCGTACTTTTTTACAATCGTTCAATCCACACACACACTCATAAACCCATGCTGCATATTCGCTTCCGCGCAAACTTTCTCCCCAAGCGGTGGGAAGAATCCCTTTCCAGCGTTCATTCAGAAAATCGCAAAGAGAGCGTTTCGCAAGTCCCGGGCACATCTTTCCTTCACGATGCATCAACCCGGCAGCGCGGCAGGCGCAAAGTTCTCCCTGGCAAGTACCCATGCCCACACGCGTTCGACGCCGTAAGTCAATCAGGTTATGGACATCAAGCTCTCTCAAAGCATAATTCACTTCACCCACTGAAATCTGTTCGCACTCGCAAACCAGGCTGTGATCGCCCGCCTTGTCTCCGGCAAAAAGTTCCGCCATCTCGCCGTGGCGATAAACAGCCGCCTCACGCAGTGTATGAGGAACGGAATGCATCTTCTCATTGATTTCTTCCAGGTTATAACGCGAGCCGGGCAAGAGATCGGAGGCGGTAGTACAAGGAGCAGAAACTCCGAGTTTTCGGCACACAAGATCTGTAGCCCATTCGGCCATTAAACGATAAGTCATCAGCTTGCCGCCGGTGATTGTCACGAAGCCTTCCAAACCGTCACGTTTCGCATGATCGAGAAGAACAATTCCCCTGCTTACGCTACGACCGGAAGGGTCATCGTCGCTTGCAACAAGCGGGCGAACCCCGGCATAAGCCCGCAAAATGCGGGTGGTGGCAAGACTGGGACTCAGCTTTTCACCCTCACGTATCAGCAGATCGACCTCCTCAGGAGTGACTCTCACATTGTCTATCTCGTCATAAGGAATACGCAGGGAGGTCGTTCCAATTAAAGAAATAGTATCGCCCGGTACGAGAATATCGGCATCGGCAGGCTTACGGCAACGGTTCAGTACCATATTGTTCACCCGATGACCAAAAATAAGAAGGGAGCCTTTCGAAGGAAACATATTGACTTTAAGATCGGCATATTCGGCTATTCGTTGTCCCCAAATACCTCCGGCATTGACAATTACTTTCCCATAAACTTTTTTACGTTCGTTATGGCGGACATCGAGTATTTCGACACCAACCGCACGCCCCTGTTCAATAATAAGGCCAAGAACCTCGTGATACGTAAGCACCGTAGCACCGTGATCCTTGGCGTCGATTATATTGGAGGCGGTCAATCTAAAAGGATCTACCGTACCATCGGGCACTTCAACCGCACCGATCAGCGCAGGATTTACAGAGGGCTCTTTACGAATCGCTTCTTCAGGAGAAATCGCGCGGGCAGAAATGCCTGCTTTCAAGCATGAATCGATAAATGTTTTCTGAAATTCCAAGCCGTCTTCAGGCAGGCTGATGAAAAGACCATTGCTTTCTTCAATACAATGGGGGGCAATACGCTTCAGGATCATGTTTTCCTTGATACATTCCTCGGCCGATTCAAAATCAGTAACGGCATAACGCGCACCGCTGTGGAGCAAACCGTGGTTACGCCCCGTAGCTCCCGTAGCAATGTCGCTACGTTCTATCAAAAGGGTGGAAAGGCCTCTTTTAGAACAATCGCGCGCAGTTCCCGCACCGGTAGAACCACCGCCAATGATAATCGCATCAAACAATTGCGAAGAAATACCTAAATTGTTATTTTTCATCTTGGTCAACAAGTTTTAGTTCCGCAAATTAAATTATAAAAATCAAGAAAACAAAGCTTTTTCGAAAGAAAAATGATTTCAAACGAAAGAAAATAGTTGTAAAATAAAACAGTTTCATCTTTAATATCACCAGATAATCCCGATACATTAGGAGAAGTTGAAGAAAGCAAAACCTAAAATACTATCAAAAAAAACTATTTTTCTACCTTCCCCAAAAGAGCTTTTATATATAATATGAGTAAAGTACAAAAAGGAGAGAAAATAAAAATGGGCAGATGCTTTTCGGGTGCCATCCTATATTATAGGATATGGAAAAACGAACAAAGGAATAATAAAAAGAAAAGCAGATCTCCTCCACCACAGCGAAGATCTTTATAAAAAAAAGACACAATTGTGGGGGCAATAAAAAAACTATTGCAACAAACCGAACGAAGAAAGAATCATACAGACAATTCAAAAGCGTTTATTGGCTCCTTTTATTATCTCTGAAAAACCGACCAAGTTAAAGATCTCTCTCAAAAATGAGAGAACCTCCAAATAAACATCCGACTCTTCGCCGCCTTTATTCACAGGGCTAATCTCGCGCACATCAGAAGCGCCAATCATGATATCCTCCCGGAAATCCACTTCACACATTTTACTTACCATGTCCCGATAAAAGTTTAATATTTAATACTCATTTCTTTGATTCCTTCTTTACGCTCCCTCATAACTTTCGAAATACTAAGATAACCGATTCGGAAAGCCATCGCGGGGAATAAGACACCCCAACTGCGGTCAACACTTCTAATCATACTGATAAATATGACTTTACGTATTCATAGATCAGCTGCAAATATAATACAATATTTTTAATTAGCAAACATTTCGAAATCAAATGAAATATATATTTTCGAAAAAAGACTTGGAATATTTCGAAAATAAGACAAAACACGATACTTGACAACGGCAACCAAGTTCTCAAAAAAAGAGGGAGACGCACAAAGCATTCGAATAAGTGAAACCGAGAGAAGACAGGGAATAGTTTACACTTTATACGACTCATCGAGATATTATATTGCACATTATTACTTAACATGGATTATTGCGTGCAAAAACAAAGATATTTCGGCGAAAAACCTTATAAATAGATATTTTTATGTAGATTTGTGCTTTCAAGCAAAAGAAATATGAGACAGCAAACTATGCGCATAGCGATTAAAGTAGGAAGCAATGTCTTGGCACGGGAAGACGGAACACTGGACATTACCCGTATGTCGTCACTCGTCGACCAGATAGCCGAACTTCACCGGGCGGGAAAGGAAATCATTCTTGTCTCATCAGGAGCCGTAGCTTCGGGACGCAGCGAAATACATCCGCAAAAGAAGTTGGACAGTGTAGACCAGCGCCAGCTATTCTCGGCAGTAGGACAAGCCAAACTGATCAACCGCTATTACGAACTTTTCCGCGAACATCATATTCCGGTCGGGCAAGTCTTGACGACCAAAGAAAGTTACGCCACCCGTCGCCATTATCTGAACCAGAAAAACTGCATGACGGTGATGCTCGCCAACGGGGTCATCCCCATTGTCAACGAAAACGATACGGTTTCGGTGAGCGAGCTTATGTTTACCGACAACGATGAGCTTTCGGGGCTTATCGCTTCCATGATGGATGTCGACCAATTAATCATTCTCAGCAATATAGACGGAATCTACAACGGAGACCCTTCTGCTCCGGACACTTCTGTCATTCGCCAGATCAAGCAGGGAGAAGATATTTCGAACTGCATACGGACTTCAAAATCGGGCTTCGGACGCGGAGGCATGCTCACAAAGACAAACATTGCCCGTAAAGTGGCCGATGAAGGCATTCCCGTAGTAATAGCCAATGGAAGGTGTGACAATATATTAATCGATCTGCTCCGAAACCCCGGCAAAACCTTATGCACCCGTTTTCTGCCTTCGAACGAACCGGTTTCGAGTGTAAAGAAATGGATTGCACACAGCGAAGGGTTTGCCAAAGGAGAAATACACATCAACGAATGCGCGACACAAATGTTGAACTCCGGCAAGGCCATCAGCATTCTTCCCATCGGAATCATCCGGATCGAAGGAGAGTTCGAAAAAGACGACATTGTGCGTATCTTTAATTTCAAAGGAAATCGGATAGGCGTAGGAAAAGCAAACTGCCATTCAATGCAAGCCAAAGAAAATCTGGGCAAACATGGGAAGAAGGTTGTGGTGCACTACGACTATTTATACATCGAATAGCTAGCTTTTCTCAACATATTTCCGTATTTTTGCAAATAGAGGCTTCTTTTCTTTCAAAACAACAGGTTTATGATTACCAATTTTAAAGGGATATTTTCTACCGTTAAAGCTGCCGCCCGAGAATTGGCTGTGCTGAACGACGACACAATCAACCGAATTTTAATCACCGTTGCAGATGAGATAGTAAAGCAAACCCCGTTTATTCTTACCGGAAACGAAAAAGATCTGGCAAAGATGGAGGAGTGCTCCCCGAAATACGACCGCTTGCGACTGACGGAGGAACGGCTGAAAGCAATGGCTGCCGATACCCAAAACGTAGCAACCCTCCCCTCGCCTTTGGGAAAGGTACTAAAAGAAACGGTTCGCCCTAATGGGATGAGACTAACGAAAATCAGTGTTCCCTTCGGAGTAATCGGCGTAATTTACGAAGCGCGCCCCAATGTCACTCTCGATGTATTCTCATTATGCCTGAAAAGCGGGAACGCTTGCATACTGAAAGGCGGAAAAGATGCCCAAGAGTCGAACAACGCCATTGTAAGCATCATACACAGCGTATTGAAAAGGCTCGAAATCACCCCCTGTATCATAGAACTGTTACCTCCGAGCAGGGAAGCCTCCGAAGCTTTGCTGACGGCTACGCATTTTGTCGACCTCATTATACCGAGAGGCAGCAGCGGCCTCATCAATTTTGTGCGCGAGAATGCCAAAATACCGGTTATCGAAACCGGAGCAGGCATTTGCCACACTTATTTCGACGAGTTCGGAGATAGGGAGAAAGGAGCAGCAATCATACACAATGCCAAAACACGCCGCGTCAGTGTGTGCAACGCATTAGACTGTGTGATCATACACGAAAAGCGTTTGGGCGATCTACCCGCTCTCTGCCGTAAACTGGCAGAAAACAAGGTTATCATTTATGCCGACGAACCGGCATACAAGAGCTTAGACGGACATTATCCGGCAGAATTGCTGCAACAGGCCACAGACGAAAGCTTCGGCACAGAGTTTCTGGATTACAAAATGGCTGTAAAAACCGTAAAAAGTTTCGAAGAAGCCATAGCCCATATTCACGAAAACAGTTCGAAACATAGCGAATGCATCGTTACCGAAGACAAAGGGCGGGCTGCGCTCTTCATCAAGATGGTAGATGCCGCCTGTGTATATACCAATGTTTCGACTGCATTTACCGACGGTGGACAATTCGGATTGGGGGCCGAAATAGGAATCAGCACCCAAAAGCTGCACGCTCGAGGCCCTATGGGATTGGAAGAGATGACATCCTACAAATGGATAATCGAAGGAGACGGACAGACAAGAAATCCATAAAGTGCGATAGGAAAGCACGAATAACGAATAGAATAACAACTAAACGGAAAAGAGAATGAAAAAATTTACCTGCGTACAGGATATCGGAGACTTGAAATCTGCTCTTGCAGAGGCGTTCGAAATCAAAAAAGACCGTTTCAGGTATGTAGAGCTGGGGCGAAACAAAACGTTGATGATGATTTTCTTCAATTCCAGTTTGCGAACGCGTCTCAGCACACAGAAAGCCGCTACAAACCTCGGAATGAATGTAATCGTATTAGACATCAACCAAGGGGCTTGGAAACTGGAAACAGAGCGGGGCGTAATTATGGACGGAGACAAGCCCGAACATCTGCTGGAAGCCATTCCCGTCATGGGTTGTTATTGCGATATCATCGGCGTACGCTCTTTTGCGCGATTCGAAAGCAAAGAGTTCGATTATCGGGAAACAATCCTCAACCAGTTCATCCAATATTCCGGCAGACCGGTATTCTCGATGGAAGCAGCCACACGCCATCCTTTGCAAAGCTTCGCCGATTTAATCACAATCGAAGAATACAAAAAGACTCCCCGCCCCAAAGTAGTATTGACATGGGCTCCGCATCCGCGCCCATTGCCGCAAGCTGTCCCCAACTCGTTCACAGAGTGGATGAACGCTACCGATTACGAGTTCGTGATCACACACCCCGAAGGCTATGAACTCGATCCGCAATTCGTGGGCAATGCCAAAGTGGAGTACCATCAGATGAAAGCATTCGAGGGAGCGGACTTCATATATGCCAAGAGCTGGGCAGCATACACCGGTGAGAATTACGGCAGGGTATTGAGTACAGATCGCGAATGGACCGTCAGCAAGCGGCAAATGGATGTGACCAACAATGCTTTTTTCATGCACTGTCTCCCCGTTCGCCGAAACATGATCGTGACGGACGACGTGATCGAGAGCCCACAGTCCATCGTTATTCCCGAAGCGGCCAACCGCGAGATATCCGCCACCGTTGTCTTGAAAAGAATGCTGGAGCAGATGCCATAATGCCCTCAAACCCTTATCCTGAAAGTGTGCCAAAGCTAAACCGATCACCCGGAAACGTTGCGGATTGTAACGGACAAACATAAAACAGCCCTATCAAACTTCATGTTGAGGTAATGATAGGGCTATTTTTACACCAACTGAAGATCGTCCGGTTTCAGGTTAGAGGCCTACCTTTATTCTATGTGAATCTTGACACACCCAGTGCCGCAGCCGAAACAGGATAGAAGTCGTCAAAAGACTTCTGTCATCACAGACCCGACTATCCACTCTCTTTCCTCCACAATAAGTTCTTAACAGCGTCTACCGAACAAACGAAACCTTTTTCATGCAAAAAGTTATTCGTCTTTCGTCTGTGTTTTATTCGTCTGCCGAACGGCAGACGAATAAAACACAGACGAAAGACGAATGGTACACAACCGACAGACGAAAGAACACTTTAAAAAAACGCGTAAAGCAATAAGCAAAATCACTTAATATCCGTATCGGGGTATAAAAGTTACCTCGATGAATCTGCGCAGGTAAAGGTGCACCGCTTTTTATGCTCTGCCCACTTCAAATACCAATATAATGAATCATTTTGCAAAGCTTAATAAGGAGTCTGTTCGATTAAATAACCCAAAAACAACATTCATCATTTGCATAAATGTTGTAAAAAGAATTATTTTTGCACCCATCATGAAGAAAATAGTTCTAATTATATTTACACTTATTCCCGCCTCCATTTACCCACAGGAATATCAAGAAGACAGCCTTTCGACTTCAACCAAGTATTTACAAAAACATCAAAGAATACTGCGAAGTCCGCTCTATCAAATTACCCATGCCGGTATTCCTTTAATAATCATCGGGGCATTAAACTACGATAAGGACAAAGACTTTCGGGTCATACGCAATTCATACATTCCCCATTTCCGCTATCATTACGACGATTATCTGCAATATTCTCCGGGGATGGTAATGTTGGGGTTGAAGGCATCCGGAGTAGAAGGCAGAAGCTCGTGGGGCAGAATGCTTGTTTCCGACATTTTCAGCGCCGGAATCATGGCTGCCACGGTAAACACGCTGAAATACAGCTTTCGCAAGCCGCGCCCCGATGACAGCAGCAACAACTCCTTCCCTTCGGGGCATACTGCCACTGCATTCATGTTCGCCACCATGTTGCATAACGAATACGGAACTACCCGCAGCCCTTTGTACAGCGTGTTAGGCTATTCTCTGGGCACAGCTACGGCAATCAGCCGGCAACTAAACAACAAGCACTGGTTTTCGGATGTGCTGACGGGAGCCGGAATAGGCATCGTATCTACCCAGCTGGGGTATTATCTTGCCGGTCTCATCTTCCGAGAAAAAGGGTTCATCCGTCCTTTACTTAAAGGGGAGCCCGATATCGAAGGCAGAACTTATGCTTCATTGGGCATCCAAATGGGATATACCGTCGGTCGAAACAGAATACATCTACCCGAACATATCGACATCGTCGGACAAGGCGGCGCCACATCTTCACTTTCGGCTGCATGGTTTCTTACTCCGCACTGGGGTATCGGCGGCAAATTTACCGTTGCGCAGACTTCTCCTCAGATACGCACAAAACGCTTCTTCGACACCCATCCGGAGGCCGAAAAAATGATTGAAAGCTTCGAAGCCCGGACTATCAGCTATATCAGCAGTGTCGGAGGGATTCATTACAACGCTAAAATACTTCCGGGAGTATATGCAGGTGGAAGCGCGATGGCAGGCATAGGATATCCGCGCAATTATCACATAAACATACGCTATAAAAATCAGGAACATACGGAACCTTTGCTGCATTGCAATTCCCACATCATACCGAACTTAGATGTGACGGCTCATTGCATGCGCATTACAGGAAAAAATGCAGGATTGAAATTGTTTGTAAACTATAATCTGAGTATCGGGAAAAGCGATTATATATACTATCCCCTGCAAAAGGGGAAAAACGTTGAACCGAAAACAGGAGTGCACCGATTTACCTTACATAATTTCAGCATCGGGGCAGAAGTGTCCGCCCTGTTCCGGAAATAAAACGGTAGTGGCCCCAACTTCTTTGCCGGGGAAATATTCCATCAAGGAGAATCAGCGTTCTACCGGTTTTGCGGCAGATTTCCATGAATTAAACCCTTTTGCGAGCTCAACCACCTGATAGCCTTTCGAAAGCAGTATTTTTGCCGCCCGTTTGCTACGCTTGCCACTGCGGCAATATACGGCTACCGGACGTTCTTGTGTAAGCAATGAACCTGCCATACTTTCAAAAGAATCATCAAGCACATTGATATTGATCGATTTGGCAATATGGTCCTCGGAATATTCCGCAGGGGTACGAACATCCAACAGTTGTACGGCATCGTTCTGAACATACGCCTCGAAATCTTCCACATTCAGCGATTTAAAATCCACGTTTTGTTTCTGGCAGCCAAAAAGAGAAGAAAGGAAGACAAATAATCCCATAAGCAATTGATTCAATCTATACATATTTAATAGTATGTTTAATTTTATCTTATTATCATCCGATTGCGCTCACTCTTACTCCTTAATTTATATAAGCAGCCCGGATGCCTTTAGAAGCGCAAGCGAATGTCTTAAAAATATAGAATTACGCAATCAATTACTTCCGGAGATATATTCAAAGCCCGGTTGGCAATATCGGTCCGACTCCACGATATTACCGTCTTTATCGTAAGTATGATATTTGAATTTTATCCTGACAACCTGTTCCGGTCGATTGCTTTTATATTTTTGCAGAGGAATGGAGATATAAGCCCTGCGGTCGTAATACGGTTCATCTCCTGCCGCATCGTGAAAAAGTGACAGCGTCACAACTTTTTCGTTCCCTTTCTCCACGATACTCTCTTCCACCATACCGAACACATGCTTTTTTCCTCCCTTTACCTTAAGGTTTAATATCATATTCAGGTAATCTCTTCCCATCCAAATGCTGACCATAGTTACCGGATCAGTCTTGATTCCGTCGGCATAAGCCGGGTCTTCGGGAAGTTTGGGTTCGGGAGTCAGCAACTCTTGCAGGGAATAGATGGTGACTGAAGGTGTTCCATCGGCAACAGTTACCTCATAATTACTAAGCATTCGCTTAAAAGCATAAGGGGCAATCTTAGTGTTAGTGCGATCTTTTAAAACAGGCATCGGAGATCCCTTATCAGGAATCAGTATCTGCAAACGCCCGTCTTCTCCGGCTTTTACGGTTACAAAGTCCAACGATACGGAAGGATAGCGGTAATCATCGTTTTCTTTACAAGCGATAAGCAGAAAAAGCAATCCCAAAATCCGGGCAATATGCAAATATTCTTTTTTCATTGAGTAGCAGCCAAGTAGTTAATTAAAGGATTGGCATACATCTGGAGCAGTTTCTCGCGCAGAAATTCATCATCTTTATCAGTCAGCTTGATTTTTCCGAGCTGCCCGGAAATGTATGCAAGGAAATCTTCTTTCTCTTGTGAGGTATACTTCGATACAAACTCATCACTGCCCTTTAAAGAATCGTATGCGATGTAGTTTCCCGGAAATATCCGATAGTTCTCATGAATCCGCTTATCTATGCAAGCAGAAATTCGGGCAAAGAGTTCCGGTTTAGGCAACGAGCGATCCATAAGTGCCAATTCGTCGTTAATACACGGAGCTACTTGAAAATGCACTTTCCCTTTATATCCGAAAAGCCCGGTTTCCATACTTACCAAATCATCCTGAGTGGTTTTCTTATAATCTTCTACGTCTCTCTTCAACTGAAATTCCTGAGCTTTCAAGAAATCACAAGGATCGTATTCGTATGAAATAGACAAGGGGGCAATGTTCATTTCCATCAAACGCTCTACAACATCCCCTTCGCCTCCCATCACCAGCATTTTCAACACACTGTCTTGCGTCCGGTCGTTCGAATCTTTTGCCCGGCCTTCACGCTGGGCAATCCAGATCGACTGTTTTTTCTGCGTAATGGTGTAGTGCATATAGCGCGACATCCGGGCGGAAGAGTCGAGCATCGGACGCATCGTAAGCGCCCGTTGCACGATAAACGATTTGTTAATGCGCACTAATTTCTTTATCCAAGGATAAATGAGCAAATTATCCCCGATAGCTATCTCCACCGTATCCATTCCCTGCTGAACGAGCAATACGGAAAGAAAGCCGGAGTCGAGAATAATATCGCGATGATTTGACATATAGGTGTAAGCCTTACCCTCACCCGGCAAAGCCGTATGATCCAGTGTGAGTCCGGCTGTATGTTCGCTTGCTATCTTCCACAGAATGCCGTAACAGAAAGTTTTCTGGAAGTCCAACTTAGTCTTGCAAGTACGCATTTTTTCGGCCAAAAAATCAAAAGGCACGTTCGGTACCGCAGTAGAGGCAGCCTTCTGAAAAGCCGGATCGACAATCAATTCCTCCAAAATTTGAGGAAGCTCCTCATCATGATAAGGACGAATTTCATCAAACTCTGTTATATCCATCATAAAGTATGTATTAAGAGTCAAGCATCAAGTTTGGGTATAAGACTTACAAGCCTCTTCTGAGGACAAAGTTAATACTTTCTGCTTAATACTCAATATCTAATCTAAAATTGATTCTCTATTATATCTGTCATTATATTCTTTATGTCCAAGCCTGCGGCGCGCACTTGCTGCGGAATAAAGCTCGTAGCAGTCATTCCCGGAGTAGTATTCACTTCCAGTAAATTGATTTTTTCGCCTGCCGTCACAATATAATCCACACGGATAATGCCCGAACAACCTAATATATCATAAATGGCCGAAGTCAATTTTTGTATCCGGT
This sequence comes from Bacteroides pyogenes, assembly GCF_014196225.1. GTDB lineage: Bacteria > Bacteroidota > Bacteroidia > Bacteroidales > Bacteroidaceae > Bacteroides > Bacteroides pyogenes_A. The sequence goes on from NZ_JACIDI010000009.1 coordinate 50,209, forward strand.
GCGTCAATTCTTCAGAAATCCGTGCAGGAGTAATCTCATCGACCTGCCCGTTGTATTTGGCATCGTAATCGAAAAATTCGTTATGTGCAACCACCTCAGTAAGGGGGAATACCACACTTTTTTCTTTCGTCTTATAACATCCGCAAGTCAGCTCCATACCTTCCATAAATGCTTCTATAATCACTTCGCCAGCCTCTTCGAAGGCCTTTAGGATGGCAGGCTGTATCTGCTCTTTTGTTTTCACCTTGGTTATTCCGAAACTCGATCCACCCAAGCTCGGTTTGATGAAACAAGGCAAACCGATATTCTTCAACACATCCTCATCGGAGATGGACTGTCCGCGCCGCAACAACAACGATTCGGCCACACGAATTCCAAAAGACTTCAGATATTGATTGCAAGCAAATTTATTGTAAGTGATTGCGGCCGGCAATACGCCGCTGCAAGAATAAGGAATCTGCAACATATCGAAATATCCCTGCAAGCGTCCGTCTTCGCCCGGAGTACCGTGAATGGTGATATAGGCAAAATCGAAGCGAATTCTCCGCCCATTCTGTACGAAGCTGAAATCATTCCGGTCGATCATTGCTCTTGTCCCGTCAGGCAGTTGCACTTCCCAACGGAGACCTTGCATCTCAACAATATACAGCGTATACTTTTCTTTGTCTATAAAAGAACAGATTCCCTGTGCGCTACGCAGAGATACCTGAAATTCGGAGGTGTCTCCCCCTGCCACGATAGCAATTGTGCGTTTCATTCTAATTCTCTATTACTTATGTAACCTCTCCACTTGTCTATAAGCTGTGTCATATCGTCCGGAAGCCGGGATGTAAAATACATATCTTCTCCTGTAACCGGGTGTACGAAGCCCAGCGTCATGGCATGCAAAGCCTGACGGGGACAAATGTCGAAGCAATTGTTCACAAACTGTTTGTATTTACTAAAATGGGTTCCTTTCAGAATTTCATGCCCGCCATAGCGTTCGTCATTGAAAAGAGTATGTCCGATGTGTTTCATATGTACACGGATTTGATGGGTACGTCCGGTTTCGAGCATACATTCCACCAAAGTGACATATCCCAATCTTTCCAATACACGGTAATGAGTGACAGCATGCTTTCCTTGCCCGGGATCGGACATTACAGCCATCTGCATCCGGTCTTTCGGGTTTCGGGCAATATTGCCGGTGACGGTTCCTTCGTCCTGCTCCACATTGCCCCATACCAAAGCGCGATATTTCCGTTGAGTAGTCTTATTATAAAACTGAATTCCGAGATTGGTTTTAGCATCGGGAGTCTTGGCGATAACCAAGAGGCCCGACGTATCTTTATCTATCCGGTGTACAAGACCCACATGCGGATCGTTGGCGTCGTAATCGGGAACATCTTTCATATGCCATGCCAAAGCATTGACCAGCGTGCCGTGATAATTTCCATGCCCCGGATGAACGACCAGCCCGGCCGGTTTGTTGACCACCATCACATAACGATCTTCATATACGATATCCAACGGAATGTCTTCGGGAATGACCTCATTCTCATAGCGGGGGCGATCCATCATTACGGTAATGACGTCGAGTGGCTTCACTTTATAGCTGCTCTTCACAGGCTTGCCGTTGGCCATCACGAATCCGTCTTCAGCTGCTTTCTGAATCCGGTTGCGGGAAGCATTGACAATGCGTTCGAACAAGTATTTGTCTACCCTGACCATTGTCTGCCCTTTATCTACAACTACACGAAAGTGCTCATAAAGTCGGGCTTCATCACCGACGGGTTCTATTTCATCCAGATCATTGTCCGGTTCTTCCGGAAAGCCTTCCTCTATCATGCGAATCTGTGTTCTGTGATTGCTCTGTTAAAACCAACTATCATCCTCTGCAGACGATGATTCCGATGAAGAAGAACTCATCGCGTCTGTCGCAGTGGCAATCGAATCTCCCGCTTCTTTTCCCGAACCGCTCCCTACCATCAAAACCAGCACAGCGCCCATAGGAACTTTCTCGCCGGCAGTCAATTGTCGGCCTTGATACTTCACACCGTAAACCCAGTCTTTTTCTCCGCTTACCAATTGTATCTCATCCAGTTTAAAACCGGCAGCAAGAAGTTTGGCTTGCGCCTGACGATAAGAACTGTTGTCCGCCACGTCGGGTACGGGGCGCAACGGAATATTTCTGGTATTGACGGTCAAATAAATCATACGCCCCTCTTTCACCTTACGCCCGGCTCCGGGATTAAGATCGAGAACAACGCCTGCCGGTTTGTTTTTCACATAGTTCGAATCGGCCACCATGCATTCCAACCCTTGATTACGCAACATTGCAGAAGCCTCCTGCACCGTCATCTCTTTTACATCCGGAACAATCACGGCTTCACCATGCCTGGTATATACATCAAGTCCTCTCAACACAATGAAGAGTATCAATATCACTGCTCCAAACATGGCAATGATGTTCAGCCAGAAATATTTATTCGTTTTAAAAGAAAAGAATTCTTTGATTGTCATACGTTCTTCTGCTGTTAATCTGCGCCAAAGATACGATAAATTAGTTGATTTATTGAAAAGTGGGCAACGAAAATATCCCGAACCCGTCAAGAAAACAAAAAAGGCAGAGTTTACATCTCTACCTTTTCTATTTCTTTATCCACTGATTACAATCAGTCCTTCCGTCCGTTGTACTCATCGGAAACGGTCAGTTTCTTTCTTCCTTTGGCACGACGGGCAGCCAGTACCCTGCGTCCGTTAGCCGTTGCCATTCTCTCACGGAAACCGTGCTTGTTCTTTCTCTTTCTGTTAGAGGGTTGAAATGTTCTTTTCATTACTGTATATTGTTTATGTTATTATTCTACGTAATCGGGCTGCAAAAATAGACACTTTTTTTAAATTAACCAAGAGATAATTCATTTTTTACTCCAAAGTTTTTGTGTTTTCTACTGATTTAGATTACTTTTGCATCGGATTTTGAAGCAAGATTAAATCAGTAATAATATAAAAGAATAATAGAAGTATGATTAATGCTCAAGACATCAAAAACGGGACATGTATCCGTATGGACGGAAAGCTATATTTCTGCATCGAGTTCTTACATGTGAAGCCGGGAAAAGGAAACACTTTCATGCGTACCAAGCTGAAAGATGTGGTTAGCGGATACGTCATCGAACGCCGTTTCAACATCGGCGAAAAATTGGAAGATGTACGCGTGGAACGCCGTCCCTACCAATTCTTATACAAAGAAGGAGAAGATTATATCTTCATGAATCAGGAGACTTTCGACCAGCATCCTATTGCCCACGACCTCATCAACGGTGTAGATTTTCTGCTTGAGGGCATGGTGCTCGAAGTTGTTTCCGACGCTTCTACCGAAACCGTACTTTATGCCGACATGCCTATCAAGGTTCAGATGAAAGTCACCTATACCGAACCGGGACTGAAAGGCGATACGGCAACCAATACGCTGAAACCCGCCACAGTAGAGTCAGGCGCTACGGTACGCGTCCCGTTGTTTATCAGCGAAGGTGAAACGATTGAGATAGACACTCGCGACGGTTCTTACGTAGGCCGTGTAAAAGCATAAAATGTCATACCAATGACACAAAGAAACGGTGGATTTGCAAAAGCATCTCCGCCGTTTTTTATTATCTTTGTCCATCATAAACTTAACATCATAAGAAATGAAAAGAATTATTTACACATTATTATTTGTCCTTATTTCCGTCGCAGCCAACGGACAGGCCAAATATGTATTCTATTTCATCGGCGATGGAATGGGAGTCAATCAAGTGAACGGCACAGAAATGTACGCCGCCGAACTCCGAAACGGAACAATCGGCGTGCAGCCTTTATTATTTACGCAATTTCCGGTGGCAACCGTAGCGACAACCTTTTCCGGAACCAATTCAGTGACGGACTCTGCTGCCGCCGGAACGGCGCTGGCCACCGGAAAAAAGACATACAATCACGCCATTTCGGTAGATCAGGACAAGAATCCGATTCAGACATTGGCGGAAAAAGCCAAAAAGGCAGGAAAAAAAGTGGGCGTAACCACTTCGGTCAGCGTAGATCATGCCACGCCCGCTGCCTTCTATGCCCATCAGCCCGACCGGAATATGTATTATGAGATTGCGCTCGACCTTCCGAAAGCCGGCTTCGACTTTTATGCGGGAGGAGGTTTCCTCAAGCCGAACAAAACTTTCGATAAAAAAGACGCCCCCGATATTTTCCCGATCTTCGAAGAAGCCGGATACACCATAGCTCGCGGATACAACGATTATAAGAATAAAGCGTCAAAAGCAGAGAAAATGATCCTTATTCAAGAAGAAGGCGCTTCACCTTCGTGCCTGCCTTATGCCATCGACCGCAAACCGGGCGACCTGACACTGGCTCAAATCACGGAAAGTGCCATCGACTTCCTGACAAAGGACAACAAAAAGGGCTTCTTCCTCATGGTGGAAGGCGGAAAGATCGACTGGGCTTGCCATTCGAACGATGCCGCCACCACATTCAAAGAAGTACAGGATATGGACGACGCTATCAAAGTGGCCTATGAATTCTATAAAAAACACCCGAAGGAAACGTTGATAGTTGTCACCGCCGACCACGAAACCGGCGGTCTGGGCTTGGGAACAGGCAGATACGAGCTGAACCTGAAAGCATTGCAATATCAGAAACACTCTGCCGATGAACTGTCACGACACATCAGCGAACTGAGAAAAACCAAAGAAAACGAGGTGACTTGGGAGGATATGAAGGCGTTTCTGGGAGAAAAGATGGGATTCTGGAAAGAACTGCCCGTTTCGTGGGAACAGGAGAAGATGCTGCGCGACGAATTTGAAAAGTCATTCATCAAACACAAGGTGGTGTATGCCGAAAGCCTGTACTCAAAAAGCGAGCCTATGGCGGCCTGCGCCAAGAAAGTGATGAACGAAATAGCCATGGTAGGCTGGGTAAGCGGAGGACACTCCGCCGGATATGTTCCGGTATTCGCCATCGGAGTCGGCTCTCAACTGTTCGGAGAAAAGATCGACAACACGGAGATTCCCAAACGTATCGCCAAAGCGGCAAAATATTAACCGCCGGCATAATACATCGTTTTATATAAAGCAAACCGCCTTTCAGCATTTCTCTCAAACAGGCTGAAAGGCGGTTTGCCGCTTTCGGGCTAAACTTTCGTTTCGCCCTCGACAAAATTCTCCAGAAAAAGATTCTCTCCATCGAACACTGCGTATGAAAAATAACGAATCCAGTCGCCTAAAATCAACACACGGGCAGTAGCGCTTAGCATCAAGTCCAATTCGATATGCCGATGCCCGTAGAGGAAAAAATTAATAGTGGGATGGCTCTTCAAATATTCTTTGGTGTATAGCACCAGATATTCTTTATCTTCTCCCATATAGTCGGGTTCCTTTCCATCCATCCGCTTTTTCCGGCTATGCTTCGCCCACGTCAACCCCAACTCAACACTCCAGCGGGGATGTAAAGCAGAAAAAAGTTTCTGCAAGGTCGTACTGTGAAAAAGTCTTCTCAGCAGTTTGAACTTATGATCGGGATCGCCCAATCCGTCACCATGCGCCAGATAGAATTCCTTTCCATAAATCTCCACTGTCAGCGGTTCGCGATGAACAATCACCCCGCACTCTTTCGTCAGATAATCGCCGCACCAAATATCATGGTTGCCTATAAAAAAATGAACTTCCACCCCCATATCCGTAAGCTCAGAGAGCTTTCCCAAGAAGCGGGTATATCCTTTGGGGACGACCAAACGAAATTCATACCAGAAGTCGAACATGTCTCCCAGCAAATAAACGGCAGCAGCTTTATGCTTGATGCTATCGAGAAAATTCACCAAACGCCTTTCATGAGTACGCCCGTGCTCGATGGCGCGTGAACCCAGATGCGCGTCGGAAAGGAAATAAACGTTTTTCATTCAACGGTAATGATTAACGGCTCGCAAACGGCGATTATAAAAAGCCCAGTTCCAGTTTCGCTTCTTCACTCATCATGTCTTTGTCCCATTCCGGTTCGAACACCAGATTGATGGTCGTGGATTTCACTCCCTCCACCGAGTCTACCTTCTGCCGGACATCTTCCATGATAAAATCGGCAGCCGGACAGTTGGGCGCGGTCAGCGTCATGTCTATCACAACATCCCCGCTATCCGCCACATCGATTTTATAGATCAGACCGAGTTCGTATACGTCCACCGGAATTTCCGGATCGTATACGGTTTTCAACATCGCCACTATTTTTTCTTCTATCTGAAACTTCTCCATAAAGCTTTCTACATTTAAATTCGAACAGCAAAGATAAGAATAAATTCGTTTAGAGGAGCCCCTCATCGGCAAAACTGTAATATCGCCCCTCACAAACAATAACGTGGTCTATCAGATGAATGTTCATTGTGCCCGCCGCCTTGCGGATATGTTCCGTCAATGTGCGGTCGGGCTGACTGGGCAAAACATTGCCCGAAGGATGATTGTGGACGACAGCCATCTGCGTCGCCCGTTGAAGCAACGCCTCACGCAAAATAGTCCGCACGTCGGCATACGTCCCGTCGATGCCGCCGGTGCTTATCCTCACCTTATCTATCACTTTCGCCGCCTGATTCAAAAGCAACACCCAAAACTCTTCTTGCTCCAAATCGCACATCAACGGGTGGAAAAGATCGTATATGTCTTTAGAACATTCGATTTGACGCCTCACTTCCGCTTCCTGCAACTTCCGCCTCTTGCCCAGCTCCAGAGCCGCCATCACGGTAATGCTTTTGGCAGGCCCCATGCCTTTGAAGCGAGAATAATCCCGCACTTCCCATTTCGCCAAAGAGTTGAGATTATTATCGCAACTGAGCAGAATGCGCCGCATAAGTCCTACGGCGCTTTCATCGGTATTTCCGGAACCTATCAGAATGGCAAGCAACTCGGCGTCGCTCAAGGCTTGCGCTCCTTTTTCCATCATTTTCTCACGCGGACGGTCTTCTATCGCCCACTGATTGATAGACAGTTTGTGTTTTGCTTTCATTTCAATTTGTATTTTCCCGCCTCTCCGTAGGCCGACCTCAGCGAAGCAGAGACGGAACAAGATTTGTGTTCATAGTTTTTTGTATGCTGTTTTCCCGCAACTCAGCAGAGAACCTTACTCATTGATAGAAATTCTTACGAAAAGCCTCGAATTCCTCCCTGCCAAGCACACAACGCTGCCACCATGCCCGCCAGAAACCGGTGCCATAGCCTATCAGCTGGATAAAAGCGGCGGCAATGGAGTAAAAGCCTATACGCAAACTTTTATTCTGCCATGCGGCATCGGCAAAAACCAGTAGGGCGTAAAGCAAAAGAGGCATGACGCTGTAGCCGCAAAAAGGAAATACCAACAACAGTACCGCAGTACCCAAAGTGAACAAAGCCGGAAGAAGATGTACAAGTTTGAGCGATTCGGGATACTTCTTATACAGGTTGATGCGGGCAATGCCCGAATTGTGCACCTGCTTAAAGAACTTTTTCAAATCCGTCCGCCGCTTATGATACACCCATGCGTCGGGAAAGAGACGACAGGCATAACCCGCTTTGAAAATACGGATGCTGAAATCGATGTCTTCGCCGAAGCGCATCCGGGAAAAACCTCCCAACTTCCGGTAGACTTCAGTACGAATGCCCATATTAAAGCTGCGAGGATAGAATTTATCCATCTTCTTTTTCCCGCCGCGGATACCGCCTGTGGTGAAAAACGACGTCATCGAATAATTGATGGCTTTCTGGATGTCGGTAAAAGATTCGTGGGCGCGGTCGGGACCGCCGAAAGCATCAGCCGGCTCACTTGCCAGTTCCCTCTCCACCGCTTCGAAATATCCTTCGGGCAGAATGACATCGGAATCCAAAATAATCAGATAATCGCCGCTACTCCGCTCCGCTCCGTAATTGCGGGTCTGTCCCGGTCCGGAATTAGGTTTAAAGAAATAGCGCACTGCCAACATCTCCCGATACCTTTCAACCACTTGTTCGCAAGATAGTGTAGAGCCGTCTTCCACCACGATAACCTCGAAGTCGGTGAAATGTTGCCGGGTTAAGCTCCGAAGCAGTTCATCCACTTCATCCGGACGGTTGTAAACCGGCACAATGACTGAATAGCGCATAAAATAACTGTTTTAAATTCAATCACAAATTAAGAGAAAAAAAAGGAATCGGGAAAAAGAATCGGTCAAAACTATCCGCCGAAGAGCATCCAAAGGGCAAGCATCCGGAGATAATCCCGGCCTAACCACCCAAAAATCCGTAGGGAAGAGACCTACAGAGTGCTTTTGAAAAGCTTCGTTTGCTGCACCAATCGCCTGTTTAATTTACATTTGCAACTGCATTGCCGTGCTAAAGAAAAACAACACGGCGAACTACAGAAAAAAGCCGGCGGGCTTTGAAAAAAAGGCGGCGGGCTTTGAAATCAAACACGCTGATGTTTGAAATGAAAGGCGGCGGGCTTTTCAAACAAGCATGAAAGAGATACAAAAAAAGACCGGGACATGGATTTTCCGGTCTTCAAAATCAAAAAAATCGATTCATTGTATTTCTTGCTTTTTGTGTAAAAAAGCACCGAAAGACTCATAATGCAATCATATCACGAGCAATCGGCCTCGCCACATCCGCAAGAGATCAACCAATCGGCATATCCATCCACTTCGGCATATTCCCCGCATATATCAATATAGCTGTATGCCATAGTCAAATCGGCCCGGATGTTCGGATAAAATTCTTCCAACTGCTGCTGGAGCTCTTCGGGGGTGATACCATTTTCCATATTACTTCTTCTAAAGATATATAAACAACTCGCTTCATAGTCCTTGCCGGTCAAATATCGGCTACATAAAGCCCGGCAATTGCATGGCAGAAGCATAAGGATTCTCTTATCTGTCTCACAAATATAATGCACTGATGATTGTAAAACAAGCCCCTTAGCCCTTTTCTTGCTTTTTGATTTTATTTTCGCAGGAAACAGTTTGTACCCTTTCAACTTGTTGACGACAACCGACATGCGTTGCAATCTTACCATTTTTCCACCTATTATATAATATAGATTTGAAGTTGCTGTAAACAAAGACAACAAGGATGAACGACTAAACATGTCGTGAATAAAAAGAAATTCCCCTTATTCTTCGCTATCCTGCCACAGGAGAGCGAAAAACAAGGGGACTCTATAAAATCTTTATTTTCGTTACTTGCTCACGATAGCCATGGTATCGGACGCAATCACCAGCTCTTCGTCGGTAGGAATCACCACGACTTTCACTTTCGAGTCGTCGGCGGAAATTACAGCTTCCACGCCACGCACACTGTTTCTCGCCTTATCCATTTTAACGCCCATGAATTCGAGACCCTCGCACACTGCCGCACGGCAAGATGCCTGATTCTCACCTACGCCACCGGTAAACACAATGGTGTCGACACCGCCTAAAACAGCAGCATACGCGCCTACGTATTTCTTGATGCGATGGAAGTACATTTTTTCTGCCAAGATGGCTTGTTTGTTTCCGGCAGCCACAGCAGATTCTATCTCGCGCATATCGCTCGAAATACCGGAAATGCCCAACACACCGCTCTTTTTATTCAAAAGATTGGAAACTCCGGTCATGTTCAAGCCTTCCTTATCCATGATGAAAGTAACCGCTCCGGCATCGATGTCGCCGCTGCGTGTTCCCATCATCAGGCCTTCGAGCGGAGTCAATCCCATCGTGGTATCCATACATTTGCCGTCTTTGATGGCAGCGATAGAACCTCCGTTGCCGATGTGGCAAGTGATGATTCTTTGTCCTTCGGTTTTTACACCCAGAAACTCGCACACACGTTGCGAAACGTAACGGTGAGATGTTCCGTGGAACCCATAACGACGCACGCCGTACTTCTCATAAAGTTCGTAAGGAATGGCATATAAGTAGGCATAGTCGGGCATGGTCTGGTGGAACGCCGTATCGAACACACCTACCTGCGGCACGTTTGGAAGAATGGCGGTAATCGCGTTCACGCCTTTCAGGTTGGCGGGATTGTGCAAAGGCGCCAGATCGTTGCAGGCAATGAAAACATCCAGCACTTCTTTGTTCAGCAGCACCGATTCGCTGAAGCGCTCGCCTCCGTGAACCATGCGGTGCCCCACCGCATCAATCTCATCCAATGATTTGATGGCGCCGTATTCCGGACCGGTCAAGGTATTCAGGATAAATTCCACACCTACGGTATGTTCGGGAATGTCTTTCTCCAACACTTTCTTGCTCCCGTCGGGCAATGTCAGCTTCAGGAACGAACCTTTCAAACCTATTTTCTCGATTCCTCCTTGGGCGATAACCTCTTTACTGTCCATATCGAACAGCTTATATTTAATAGACGAACTGCCACAATTCAGTACTAAAATTTTCATGCTTCTAGTTTTAAATAATTTAACGATAAGTGGTTACAGGCGACGAACTCAACGAATGTTCTTTGCCGCGATGGCCTGATTGGCGGTAATGGCAATCATGCGATAGATATCTGCAATAGAGCAACCGCGAGACAAATCGTTGACCGGACGGGCGATACCCTGCAAGATAGGCCCTACCGCATCGGCATGTCCCAAACGCTGTACCAATTTATAAGAAATGTTTCCGACTTCGAGGCTCGGAACTATCAACACATTTGCTTCTCCCGCCACATGCGATCCCGGAGCTTTGCTTGCTCCGATCTCAGGAACGAGAGCGGCATCCGCTTGCATTTCACCGTCCAAATCGAGCGTGGGCGCCATTTCTTTGGCAATCTTGGTGGCTTCTATCACCTTGTCCACCACTTCATGTGTAGCGGAACCTTTTGTAGAGAAGCTCAGCATCGCTACTTTCGGGCTCTCGATACCTGCAACCGCTTTCGCTGTTTGAGCCGTACAAACGGCGATTTGTGCCAACTGATTGGCGTCCGGAACGGGAGTAACTGCCACGTCACCCATCAGCAAAAGCCCGTTCTTACCGCATTCGGGAGCATGCGTAAGCAACAACATCGCGCCTGAAACACAAGTGATACCCGGTGCGGTTTTAATAATCTGCAAGGCGGGACGAAGTACATTTCCGGTAGTATTCCGGGCCCCTGCCAATTGTCCGTCGGCATCGCCGCTCTTAATCATCAAGCAACCATAGAACAAAGGATCGCTCGTCAGTTTACGAGCTTCTTCAATCGTCATTCCCTTCTTCTTACGAAGCTCGCACAAGAGTTGCGCGTATTCCTCGTGTTTCGGAGAAGTCTCAGGATTGATGATTGTAGCCTTACAAATATTCCCTAAACCCCATTTTACTGCTAACTCGTTGATTTCATCCGGATTACCCAACAATACAAGATCGGCAACTTCATCTGTCAAAATCTGATTGGCAGCTTTCAATGTACGCTCCTCCGTTCCTTCGGGAAGAACAATGCGCTGGCGGTTTGCTTTTGCCCGCTCAACGATCTGGTTGATTAAATTAAGCATAGATATATTTAATATATGTTATAAAATTCGAGATAGCTTTCTTTTTGCACTGCAAAAGTACTGAATTTTGCAATATCCACATTACAAAAGGTTTCTATTTTAATTTCTAAGTCTAAAATATTATAATATTTAACACTGTACTTCTATTTTTCCTATCTTTGCCGTATTTTCAAACATCAACAGATAATTAGTATGATACGTCAGTGCGCCATTTTATTTGGCTGTTTGGCTTTGGGTGAATTAATCGTTTACCTTACGGGGATTAAGCTCCCGTCCAGCATCGTCGGTATGCTGCTTCTCGCTCTCTTTCTGAAATTAGGCTGGGTCAAACTTCATTGGGTACAAGGAATGTCCGACTTTCTGGTTGCTAACTTAGGATTCTTCTTTATCCCGCCGGGAGTAGCGCTAATGCTGTATTTCGACGTCATCACCTCACAATTCTGGCCGATCGTTATCGCCACGATAGTCAGCACCGCACTTGTTTTGGCCGTCACCGGATGGGTTCATCAATTAACACGTAAAATCAAATGACCCGGAAGAAAACAGTCTTAAATCTCTCAGCCTGTGTTCACCAATTAACATGTAAAATCAAATGAGCTTCTTAGAAAATAAATTCTTTCTGTTGACTATTACCTTCGCAATCTTCTTTTTTGCGAAACTGCTCCAAAAGAAAACGGGACAAGTGCTACTAAACCCGATATTGCTGACTATCGCCTTTCTGATCATTTTTCTCAAAATAACGGGTATATCTTACGAGACTTACAACGAAGGCGGACATCTCATCGAATTCTGGCTACGCCCGGCAGTAGTGGCTTTGGGGGTTCCTCTATATCTTCAACTGGAAACTATCAAAAAGCAACTGGTACCTATTTTATTGTCGCAATTGGCAGGCTGTATTGTGGGAGTCATTTCGGTTGTACTGATAGCCAAACTTATGGGGGCCTCGCAAGAAGTAATTCTTTCATTGGCTCCCAAATCGGTAACCACTCCTATCGCGATGGAAGTCACCCAAACGGTAGGCGGTATCCCTTCACTTACAGCAGCAGTCGTCGTAGCAGTAGGTTTGCTGGGAGCTGTCTGTGGCTTTAAAACCATGAAAGTGATACGTGTAGGCAGCCCGATAGCGCAAGGACTCTCTATGGGAACTGCCGCCCATGCGGTAGGCACATCCACAGCAATGGACGTGAGTAGAAAATACGGCGCATACGCCAGTTTAGGATTAACGCTGAACGGGATATTCACAGCGCTGCTGACTCCTACCATTTTGCGATTGTTGGGAATTCTGTAGCAACAAAACCGCAACATTATCCGTTATATAATGCGTAAAACTCAAAACAAGAACTCATGATTCCATTCAAAGATATCACATTGGCGGATAAAGAAACGATTATGGCATTCACCATAAAAAGCAGGCGGCGTAATTGCGACCTCTCATTCTCCAACCTTTGCAGCTGGAGATTTCTGTATAATACGCAATTTGCCGTCGTAGATGATTTTCTTGTATTCAAATTCTGGGCGGAAAACCAGTTGGCTTATATGATGCCTGTGGGAAATGGCGATCAGAAATCCATTCTTCGTAAACTGATTGAAGATGCTGAAAAAGAAGGTCAGCCATTTTGTATGCTGGGCGTCTGCTCCGATATGCGAACAGAGCTTGAAACAGAATTGCCCGACCGATTCACCTTTACAGAAGACCGTGATTACGCCGATTATATATACCTGAGAAACGACCTCTCCACACTGAAAGGGAAAAAATTTCAATCGAAACGAAATCACATTAACCGATTCCGCAATACATATCCCGACTACGAATATACTCCGATTACTCCCGACCGTATTCAAGAATGCCTTGAACTGGAAGCCGAATGGTGCAAAGCGAACGATTGCGACCAGCACGAGGGAACAGGCAATGAGCGCCGCGCTCTGATCTATGCTTTACATAATTTCGAAGCAATCGGTCTCACAGGTGGCATCCTGCACGTCAACGGACAAATTGTGGCATTCACTTTCGGCATGCCCATCAACCACGAAACTTTCGGCGTGCATGTGGAAAAGGCAGAGACCCGGATAGACGGAGCATACGCCATGATTAATTATGAGTTTGCCAACCGTATTCCAGAACAATACGTATACATCAACCGGGAAGAAGATTTAGGAATAGAAGGCCTGCGCAAAGCAAAGCTCTCCTATCAACCGGTAACGATTCTGGAAAAACACATGGCTTGTCTCAAAGATCATCCAATAAATCAAATCAGATGGTAAGAGCGGAAGGCATGAAAGAAAAGGTTAAAACGTTATGGGGGCTATGCTTCAATGACAGCAAAGCATTCATTGAGATGTACTTCCGCCTGCGTTATAAAAACGACGTAAATATTGCGATCGAGAGTGGAGGAGAGATCATATCGGCTCTGCAAATGCTTCCCTACCCGATGACTTTCTGCGGGGAAACGGTACGGACTTCTTATATTTCCGGAGCCTGCACCCATCCGGATTTTCGAGGGAAGGGTGTGATGCGTGAACTTCTCTCTCAGGCGTTTGCCCGGATGTTTCGCGGCGAAGTACTTTTCAGCACGCTGATCCCTGCCGAACCTTGGTTGTTCGACTATTATAGACAGATGGGATACGCTTCCGTATTCGGATACTCCACTCAGGAAATATCTGTTCCCGAAACTTCTCCATCCGAAAGAATAAAAGTGAAAACCGTAACAAAACCTCAGAAAGAAGTCTACCAATATCTAAACCGGAAGCTTTCCGAACGGGCTTGCTGTATCCAGCATACCGCTGAAGATTTCCGGGTAATCATGGCCGACCTGCCTATCAGCGACGGAATTTTGTTCACCGCCAAGGAAAATAATGCTATCAAAGGGCTGGCTATTGTATACAAGCGCGAGAACGGGTGGGTTATTAACGAATTCTTTGCCGACACACAGGAAATAGAATACAACTTGTTGCTCTATATAAAGGAGCGAACGGGCGAAGAACAAATAACCCGATTGCTGCCTTCCAAAGAAATGCCTCCGCCATATCCGCTGGGCATGGCACGCATTATTAATGCAAAAAAGGTATTGGAGCTGTACGCCGCAGCTTTTCCGGAAGACGAAATGCAATTGGAACTCACCGACAGGCAATTGTCCGTCAACAACGGCTATTATTACCTGTGCAGCGGAAAATGCATGTTCAGTGCCGAGCGCCTGCCCGGCCGCCATCTATCCATGAACATAAGTGAACTGACAAAGCGGATTCTCCTTCCGACACACCCCTACATGAGTTTGATGCTGAATTGAAACCGGAAATCCCAACCGATTAATAAGCATGAGCAAGCGTTAATAGTCGATTGGGATTCAATTTATAAACAGAAGTTCCGGAACAAGCGGACCTCTTTACGGATTGGTAAACGGCCGTTTTTTACAATCCGCTGAAATCTACCCCTTCAAACACCAATGAAGGAATCCGCCACGAAGAATTGAGTTTCGGATCGTTACCCGTTTCGACAAGAGAGCTCCACAGCGTTATCATATTACCCGTGATATTCATTTCCGAAACAGGCTGGGTAGCCCTTCCATTCTCTATCAGAAAGCCTTCGATGCCGTAAGAGAAATCTCCGGTGGAACTGTTGCAGTTGCCGCCGTTGAAACCGGTCACCAAAATCCCTTTATCGATACCGGCAACCAATCCTTCCAGATCCTTATTTCCGGTACTCATCACCAGGATGGACGACGAACTGATTGTCGGATCGACTTCCATTTTCTTGGCGTTATAAGTATCTATGAAGTAGGTATTGAGCACACCTTTGTCGAAGACAGTTCGACGCTCAGTAGCAACTCCCTCATTGTCGAAATAACGTGCTCCGGAAGCCTTCATCAGATGAGGTTCGTCTATCAATGTCAAGCGATCGCTTCCTACTTTCTCATGCAGTTTATCGAGCAGGAAAGAATTCTTTTGCTGCAACGCCCCTCCGTGCAAGGCGCTCATCAACGGTCCCAACAGCCTCCCTGTATTCATCGGATCGACCACCATCGTGTATTTGCCCGATTCCACTTTCTTTTGTCCCAGTTTACGCAGCACTCTTTCCAAAGCCTTCTGCCCGATGCCTTTCTTTATCAGGTCGTCGATGTATAGAGACGATTCGTACCAATAGGATGAAGGGCGGGCTTCTCCTTCACCTTTGATGGTCACGCTTGCAGAAAGAGAATACCATGTTCTTTTTATCTCTCCCTCGAACCCGTTGCTGATTAAGCGATATGTAGTGTTCTCTCCGTCGCTGTATGAAGAAGATACGGAAATCACACGCTCGTCTTTTCCCATCGCCTCTTCCGCCACTGCCTTTGCCAGCGCCACCTTGTCGTCGGGACTGATAGAAGAAAACTTACTGTCCGACAATTGCAAATCGGGTTTTCCACCTTTATAATAACGCTCCGGATCGGGCAATACACGTGCTTTGTCTTCCGCCAGATAACGTGTCGACTCGATACCGTTCTTGATGAATACTTCCAATTCTTTCTGATGCAGTCGGTTTGTAGAAATACTTCCGTACCGCCCGTCTACATATAAAGAAATACTAAGTCCGCCTTCAGCAGCCTGTTGCAAACTTTCCATTTTGGCATCTCTCAGTTCGAACGACGTATTTGAAGAAGAATACAGCAGCACTTTCGCAGCCTGACATCCATTCTTCAAAGCGTAGTCCATCGCCCACTGGGCCAACTTTTTATTATTATCTGTAATCATAGATTCGTCTTTTTAAAGTGATTAATGGTTAGTGATAATTATTTCAGCTTTCTCCACCCACAGTCAGTTTGCTGACCAAAGCAGACGGCATGCCGCAGGTTACAGGACACGACTGCCCGTCCTTCCCGCAAGTCCATGTGCCATTATCCACTTTCGCGTTCGTACCTACCAGAGTGATATCCGCCAAAGCTTTCGGACCATTTCCTATGATATTTATGTCTTTGATAGGTTGCGTCAGTTTGCCGTCTTCAATCATATAACCCGACTTCACGAAGAACGTAAAGTCGCCCGCGCCAATCTGCACCTCACCATTAGTAAAGTTGTTCACAAATATCCCTTTTTTAACCGAAGCTATGATATCCGCTTCATCTACATTGCCCGCTTCCATGTATGTGGCCCGCATGCGGGGAATCGGCATGTTGCGGAAAGATTCCCTTCGTCCGTTTCCGGTGGGCGCCACTCCATAATGTTTGGCGCTGATACGGTCGTGTATATAACTGGTCAGCACACCCTCTTTTATCAGATAAGTTTTCTGTCCTTCGGCGCCCTCATCGTCGAAATTCACCGACCCACGATTGAACGGAATCGTTCCGTCGTCCACCACATTGATATGCTCGTTGCATACTTTTTTATTCAACTGATCGGCAAAGATCGAGATATTCTTCCGGTTGAAGTCCGCTTCAAAAGTATGCCCGATGGCTTCGTGAAGCAAGATACCCGATCCTCCGGCACCCATCACTACGGGCATCTCGCCACCCTTAGGTTTAACTGCCTTGAACATAATAGCCGTTTGCTCCACTGCTTCGCGTGCTACGATCTCCACCACATCGTCTGTCAGGAAATCGTAACCTTTGCGATAAGCCCGTGCGGCATAACCGTTCTCCATTTTCCCGTTTTCTTCCATGATACATACTGCTCCCAGCGTTACCATCGGCCGATAGTCGTAATACATCACCCCTTCCGAGTTACAAAAGAATATGTGCGATGTAGCATCGCTCTGACTGGCCTGCACCTTACGTACTCTCTTATCCATGGAAAAAATCCGTTCGTTCAGCTTTTGCAGGTATGGCATTTTGTCTTTCAGGCTCACCCCCTCCCAAGGAGAAGATACGGTATAGTGGTTTTTCCTCAGAACCTTCTCGGTAAGATTCAGCGGTTTATTCCCCTTATTAGCGGAAGCTATGCGTGCTGCCGTACGGGCAGCCTTCAACATATCTTCCAACGTAGTGTTTTCCACATAGGCATATCCGGTCTGATCACCCGAAAGCACCCGTACGCCTACCCCATAATCAATATTCGAAGAACTATTGTTCACCGCACCATCCATGAGCCTGATATTATTGCTGATGGTGTGTTCGAAGAAAAGATCGGCATAATCCCCACCTTTCTCTAATGCGGCGGAAAGAACTTTCTTCAAATCTGCTTCACTCACTCCGAAATGTTCCATCGCCAAGGCAATGGCAGTTTTCTTATCGGCGCTTTCACCAACCAATGCTCCAGAAGAGTCCATTCCCATCACAGATTTCGTTGCCAGCGTACCCAGCAAAGCCATCCCTCCGGTCTTTAGAAAAATACGTCTATCCATAATTTTTTTATTTTAATAGTGTTTTATCCAGATTAATGCAATGCCTTTCTGTCCGGTGACAAATCCATCAGTCCAAACATACGCCCCGTTCAGTTCACTTTTGTCAGCAAGCTTTCCAGCTCTTCCGCATTCAGCCGGAGATAGAATTGCCCCTTATAAGCCACCGAAATAGCCCCGGTTTCTTCGGAAACGATAATGGCATGCGCGTCCGACTGCTGAGAAATTCCCATAGCTGCCCGATGCCTCAAACCAAGATCTTTCGGAATCTCCAGGTCATGCGATACAGGCAGGATACATCCGGCCGCCTTGATTCGTTTTTTACTGATTATCATTGCCCCGTCATGCAAAGGGCTATTCTTAAAAAATATATTCTCAATCAAGCGCTGGTTCAATGCTGCGTCAATCTCTTCACCGGTTCGTACCACCTCGTCTAAGGAAGCGGTATGTTCAATCACGATCAAAGCGCCCACTCTCTGTTTACCCATATTCAGGCAAGCCATAACCATCGGCATGATATCATCATGTTTTAAAGTGTCTTTTTTCGCTCCACTGAAAAAACGTGCCAAAGCGCTGAAGCGTTGGTGAGACCCCAAAGTAAACAGGAATCGACGGATTTCCTCCTGAAACAAAACGATTAAAGCAATAGCACCCACATTCATCAAGGTGTCAAAAATAGATCCTAATAGCTTCATCTCCAAAATCTGAGTTACAACCAGCCAGATCAGAATAAACATAAGGATACCGGTAAAAACCTTGATCGATCCGGAAGCTTTCATCAGTTTGTACGTATAGTACAGCAAGAAAGCTACCAGCAAAATATCTATAAAATCTTTTATGCCAAACTCAAAAAACATAGCTGTCAGTGTTTAATCATTGGATGGATCGGTATTTTTTCTCATAGTCTCGAAAATCTTCACCGCTTCCACGGCTTCGCGCACATCGTGTACCCTCAAGATGTGTGCTCCCTTCATCAATGCAATCGTATTGAGTACTGCAGTTCCATTAAGCGAATCCTGCGGCGTTCCTCCCAGCAATTTATAGATCATCGACTTCCGCGAGACACCGACCAACACAGGCAGTTCAAAAATACGGAATTCCTCCAGATGGGCCATCAATTCATAGTTATGTTCCAAAGTCTTCCCAAATCCGAATCCCGGATCCAGAATGATATCTTTCGCTCCTAAATCACGCATCTGCTGGGTCTTACGGGCAAAATACAGAAAAACATCTTTGAGCAGATTATCATAGCGAGGTTCTTTCTGCATATTTTGTGGTGTCCCCAACATATGCATCATAATATAAGGTACTCCCAGACGAGCCACGGTTTCGAACATCCGGTCATCCATTTCACCACCGGAAATATCGTTTACAATGGCTACCCCATATTCCTTTACGCACCATTCCGCAACTTTCGATCGGAAAGTATCCACAGAGATGATCGCTTCCGGGTATTGTCGAGCTATAATCTCTAATCCTGTACGAAGCCGCCGTATTTCTTCCTCAGCAGATATATGTTCGGCATTCGGACGGGAAGAATAAGCTCCTATATCGATAATCGTGGCTCCCTCGTCTATAATCTGCCGGACTCTGGCAGCTATATCCGCTTCCGCCTGAGCGCGACATCCGGAATAAAAAGAATCGGGAGTTACATTCAGAATGCCCATTACCTGCGGAGAAGTCAGATCCATCAAATGTCCGTTAACATTGATATAAGCAGAAGAAAAAGAGTTCATCATTGATTTGTTCCAATTTAGACTGATGCAAATGTAGAGAAAAAAAACAATTATTCACACTAAAGATATAAGAAATAAACGTATATTTGCGCACTATAGAATATCATCGATTCATAAACCCCCAAGCACAATGTCTCGTTTTCACGCAGGATGCCTTTTTCTCATTCTTTCTTATGCGGTTTCTGCAAAAGCTCAAAAAGAAGCCGAAGCATTCAACGTATCACCCGAATTGTACGCTTATTACCAGCATTGCCAGAAACATCTGATGCACCCGTCTGTAATGAATATGGCCGATACATTGTTTCACATGGCCGAAAAATTGCATGACAAACGGATGCAGGCGGTAGCCCTTTCCACTCAATTGGAATATCATTATTATCAATCGTCCAATGAAGACAGCGTAATTCATTATGCCAATAAGGTAAAAATGTTCTCAAAACGAACCCAGCAACCCAAATATTATTATTTTGCATGGGGAAACCGCCTGATTCTATATTATCTGAAAACAGGCAGGTCGAACATCGCTCTTTACGAGGCCGAAAAGATGCTTAAAGAAGCACAAAAGGAAGACAGTAAAATAGGACTGTTGTATTGCTACAGTGTTATGTCACAAATCTACACGATCAAAAAACTCAATACAATGGCATTCGAATGGCGATTAAAAGAAATAGAACTGACAGAGAAATACAAACTCGAAAATTATAATATTACCAATACCTATATCCAACTGGCCGACTACTACATCGAAGAGCATCAGCAAGAAAAAGCATTTGACGCCCTGGCTAAAGCAAGCAACTCTTCAAATTCTGCATCACATAAAGTTTGGCTACAATTGGGTTACGTAAATTACTACAGTACATTCGGAGATTTTCAGAAAGCGGAAAAAGCATTGGAAGAGTGCAAAGAAATGTTTGAAAAGGATCAAAGGCTGAAATTACAGAAGAAAGGGCTATACCGCACGGAATATATTTACTATCAGAAAACCGGACAATTCCAGAAAGCGCTGGAAGCAATTGAAAATCAAAGGATAGAAGAACAACGTTTAAATGAACATATACAAAATAGCAGCCGATACAGAGCTAAAGGAGAAATCTACAGCCGGATGGGAAAACTCGATACGGCGGTAGACTATCTTATGAAATATATCAAAGCGGAAGATTCTTTGAAAATAGCAAACGAGCGATTGGCAAGCAGCGAATTTGCAAACCTGCTGAACGTAGAACTTCTTAATGCCGAAAAGAAAGAATTAATACTTCAGGCGCAGAAAAAAGAGATACGTACCAAAACAGGCATAGCCGCTTTATTATCTATTCTGTTAGGTATCGTT
This sequence comes from Bacteroides pyogenes, assembly GCF_014196225.1. Taxonomy (GTDB): domain Bacteria; phylum Bacteroidota; class Bacteroidia; order Bacteroidales; family Bacteroidaceae; genus Bacteroides; species Bacteroides pyogenes_A. The sequence continues at coordinate 71,033 of NZ_JACIDI010000009.1, forward strand.
TTTTTCTTTTTATACCGGGAAAATAGTTTGAACCGAAAGCTCAAAGCCTCAGAAAAAGAGTTGAAACTCAAAAACGAAGAACTCATTATTTCACGCGAAGAAGTTCGTAAAGCCAGAGACCGTGCCGAAGCAGAGAGCCGGATGAAAACAACGTTCATCCAAAGCATGTCACACGAAATCCGTACGCCACTCAATTCCATTGTAGGGTTCTCCGAAGTGCTGAGCGACCGATACAAGGAGGATACCGAAACTACTGAGTTTGCGGAAATCATTAAATCGAACAGCCAAGAGTTGCTCCGATTGATTACCGACGTACTTGCTTTATCGGAGTTAGACCAACATGAAAAACTGCCGTCGGACATTAAAACAGACATCAACATTACTTGTTTACAAGCCATCGATACAGCCAGCGCATGCAAAGACAAAGAAATAACAGTCTCTTTTCGGCCGATCAGAAATGAGCTCGTCATCCTCAGCAATCCGGATCGCGTGACGCAATTGCTGACAGGGTTGATGCACAATGCCGTAAAGTTCACCAATCATGGAAACATCGATATAAGCTATACGGAATCAGAAGAAAAAAAGCAACTTCAGATTCATATTACCGATACAGGCATAGGGATTCCGATAGAGAAGCAAGAAGAGGTTTTCGAACGGTTCTATAAAGTCAACCCTTTCTCGCAAGGAACGGGACTCGGGCTGTCTATCTGCCGGAATATCGCCGAGAAGCTGGGAGGGAGCCTGCAAGTAGACTCATCGTACACAGGCGGATGCAGAATGGTGTTGACGCTTCCGTTGGTATATGCATAGCATTTTCTTCTCTCCGACATCGACACAGGTAACGTTTTTTGCCGCATACACGGATATTGTTCCGAAAGAATCACCTATCTTTGCCATACTTTTAAAAAGATTCAGGTTATGGAACTTGCTGCGCTTTATCAAATATTTCTCAATTGTAAAACGGTGACTACCGACAGCCGCAACTGTCCGGAAGGATCGCTCTTCATCGCCTTGAAAGGCGACTCGTTCGACGGCAACGCTTTTGCCGGGAAAGCCTTGCAGGACGGATGCGCTTACGCTGTGGTAGACGAGGCGGAATATGCCTCCGCAGGCGACGAGCGATACATTCTTACAGAGAATTGCCTTCAGACCTTGCAACAACTTGCCAACTATCACCGCCGGCAGTTGGGAACACGGATTATCGGCATCACGGGAACCAACGGAAAAACAACGACCAAGGAGCTCATAGCCGCCGTTCTTTCGCAGGCTTACAAGGTACTCTACACGCAAGGCAATCTGAACAACCACATCGGAGTTCCTCTCACCCTCTTGCGGTTGCGCCCCGAACACCAACTGGCTGTGGTGGAGATGGGGGCAAACCATCCGGGAGAGATAAAGCATCTTTGCGAAATTGCCGAGCCCGATTACGGCATCATCACCAACGTAGGCAAAGCGCACCTCGAAGGCTTCGGTTCTTTCGAAGGAGTCATCAAAACCAAAGGAGAACTGTACGATTTCCTCCGCAAAAAAAATCATCCCACCATCTTTATTCACGAAAACAATCCTTATCTGAAAAAGATGGCGGGCGGTTCGGGCTGTTCTTCGCCCCAAACAAAAAACGGAGTCAAAGCATACGGAGCGCAACCGTCGGCCTCATTTAACTGCATTCGCTACGGAACCGGAGAGGGACTGTACGTCAACGGAAAGATTACGGCAAACGATCCGTTCCTGACGTTTGAATGGGAAGCAGGCGAAAAAAAGACCAAAGAAGGGGAAGCAAACCGGAAACATCGCGTACAGACGCAACTCATAGGCGAATACAACTTTACCAATGCCATGGCAGCCATCGCCATCGGCCGATTCTTCGGGGTGGAAGATGAGAAAATAGACCGAGCATTAACCGCATACACCCCACAAAACAACCGGTCGCAACTGAAAAAGACAGCGCGCAATACGCTTGTCATCGACGCATACAACGCCAATCCTACCAGCATGATAGCGGCTTTGGAGAATTTCAGGAACATGAAGGCGCCTCATAAGATGCTTTTGCTGGGCGATATGCGCGAGTTGGGTACGGAAAGCCCGGCGGAACATCAAAAGATTGCCGACTTCATCAGCCTATGCGGTTTTGAAACCGTATGGCTTGTGGGAGAGCAATTCGCAGCGGCAAGCCATCGGTTCCAAACGTTTGCGGATATACAAGAAGTCATTTCCCGCCTGCAGACGGAACATCCGCAAGGACATACCATTCTGATCAAAGGTTCCAACGGAATAAAGCTCGATAAAGCGATAGATTACTTATAAAGAATAATCAGGAGATTCCGACGAAGGTTTTGTTTCACAAGCATGAAACAAAGTGTTCTTGCCGGTGAAACAAAGTGTTCTTGCTAATGAAACAAAGTGTTTCAACAGCATGAAACAAAATGTTCCTGCCGGTGAAACCAATCAAACAAAAGGACGATTGCCTGAAAGCTGCCGCAACGCGGCAGAGAAAGATAGCCCGAAGTTGTTAAAAACAACATTATCCTCGACGGGCGAAGGTCTTCAGACAATAATACGCTATCAGGCTTGCCGTAATCACTCCTGCCGCATTGGCCATAAAATCCCACCAATCGCCTCCCCGATGCTTCGTACAAAACTCTTGCAGCAGCTCGATACCCCCGCCGAAAAGCAACGGACAAAGACAGGCTCCTATCCATGCATCCCAAACGGGAGTACGGTCGCGGCGATGTTGCAGGAAAAACTCCATCCACAACGCGCCGGACATACCGAAATACATGCAGAAGTGCACAAGCTTGTCGAATCCCGCAGGCGGATCGAAGCCGGTTTCGGGCGGATTGAAAAACGACAGAAAGATTACCAGCAGAATGATAAAAAAGGATATAGGATATTTCTTGATATAATAGAGCATAATTATCGCGTACTTTAAGGGGCAAATATACGTATCATTTTTTATATTTGCAGCCTGCTACAACAGTTATATAGCAAGAATGCAATCCAACCATAAAGATTATGACGAAGAATGAGAGAGCCAATTTCGGCAGCAAGTTAGGAGTGATACTCGCTTCAGCGGGTTCGGCGGTAGGGCTGGGGAACATCTGGCGGTTCCCTTACGAGACAGGAAATCATGGCGGAGCAGCTTTCATTCTCATTTATATGGGTTGTGTGATACTTTTAGGGCTTCCCATCATGATCTCGGAGTTTCTCATCGGGCGTCGTTCGAAAGCCAATACGGCAGGCGCATACCGAAAGCTGGCACCGGGCACTCACTGGCATTGGGTGGGGCGAATGGGAGTATTGGCGGGTTTCCTTATTCTGAGTTACTATTCGGTGATTGCCGGATGGACTTTGGAGTATATCGTGCAAGCCGCCACCGATAGTTTTGCCGCCAAAAGTTCGGCGGACTTCATCGCTTCTTTCCAACAGTTTACCGGAGACTCCTGGCGCCCCGCGCTATGGATGGCGGTCTTTCTGCTCGCCACGCACTTCATCATCGCAAAAGGGGTAGAGAAAGGCATCGAAAAATCTTCGAAGATTATGATGCCCGCCTTATTCATCATCATTCTGATTTTAGTCGGCTGTTCGATCTCACTGCCGGGAGCAGGTTCGGGCATAGAGTTCCTGTTGAAACCGGACTTCGGCAAAGTAACCGGAACCACCTTCCTGAGCGCAATGGGACAGGCTTTCTTTTCATTGAGCCTGGGCATGGGATGCCTTTGTACATACGCTTCCTATTTCAGCAAAGAAACAAACCTGACTAAAACAGCTTTGAGCGTGGGAGCCATCGATACGTTCGTGGCGGTGCTTGCGGGATTCATTATTTTTCCGGCAGCCTTTTCGGTGGGCATCCGCCCCGACGCAGGTCCCAGCCTCGTATTTATTACGCTTCCGAATGTCTTTCAGCAAGCGTTTGGAGACCTCCCCGTCATCGCTTATCTGTTTTCCGTGATGTTTTACCTGCTTCTGGCAATGGCAGCGCTCACTTCCACCATATCGCTGCACGAGGTGGTGACAGCCTATCTGCACGAAGAGTTCAAATTCACCCGGGGAAAAGCAGCCCGTCTCGTCACCGGCGGATGCATCGTCATCGGAGCGCTCTGCTCGCTTTCGTTAGGCGTGCTGAAAGATATTACGGTTTTCGGATTAACCCTGTTCGACCTCTTCGATTTTGTGACGGCCAAGCTCATGCTTCCCATAGGCGGATTGCTCATCTCAGTTTTTGCCGGATGGTATCTCGACAAACGGATTGTAAAATCTGAAATCACCAACGACGGTTCTCTCCGCATGCCGATATACGGGTTGCTCATCTTCCTCTTGAAGTACGTTGCCCCCATCGCCATCTCCCTCATTTTTATCCATGAATTGGGAATACTGAAATTATGACGGGATGGAAGGACTTTTTCTACTTCAGTAAAACGGAACGGCAAGGTATTCTCGTACTTGTCGTTCTTATTATCATCGTTTACTCCATTTCCGCATTATCGCGACATTTCAAGGAAGACGAACCGGATTTGATAGACAAAAACCGGCTGGAGGAAGAATACACGCAGTTCCTTTCTTCGCTCGAAGAGGCGAACCCTCCCGGAGATCGAAACCGTACGTCCCGTTCCTTTTCTAAATCCGAAGCGGAGCTTTTTCCTTTCGATCCCAACACCGCAGACTCCGCCGCCTTCGTCCGTCTCGGTCTGCCCGCATGGATGGCGAGAAACATTTTGCGTTACCGGAGCAAACAGGGAAAGTTTCGTCGTCCCGAAGATTTCCGGAAAATATACGGACTGACAGACCTGCAATACCGGACTCTGCTGCCCTACATCCACATTGCCAAAGAGACAGAGCGTAAAGACAGCATACAATTGTTTACGGGATTGAAAGAGCGTAAAGACACTTTGTTCAAATACCCCGCAGGAACAATCATCGGGCTGAACGAAGCCGATACCGCCGAACTCAAGAAAATTCCCGGCATCGGCAGCGGAATCGCCCGGATGATAGTGAATTACCGCAGGCAATTGGGAGGTTTCCACCGCATCGAACAGTTGGAAGACATACATTTGAAGGCGGAAGTCCTTCGTCCGTGGTTTTCTGTCGATGCGCGCTCCATCCCCCGCATCAACGTGAACAAGGCAAGCGTGCAACGGATGATGAGCCATCCGTACATCAATTTCTACCAAGCGAAAGTGATTGTCGAACACCGTAAGAAAAAAGGCAAGATAAACAGCCTGAAAGAGTTGTCGCTTTATGAAGAGTTCTCTTCCGTCGATTTTGAGCGAATCAATCCTTACATCTGCTTCGAATAGATGTTTGTCCGGAACACGTAAAGAAGCACACTCCTACCACACCGGATAAGAATACACCACACACAAACAAAACAAACACCCTACGCTAATCTCTTCGCAAATTCCGGATTCCGGTAGAGAAGCGATTATAGGACGCCTAAAAGGAATATACAGAGAAATCTCCTGCTGTTTTGTATAGATTTTAAATCGACCGACTATAATATTAATCGTTTTTGATACTGCCGTCTACCAGATGTATCGTACGGTCTGTAATCTTAGAAAGTCCCTCATCGTGAGTCACAATCACGAAAGTCTGCCCCAAGCGCTCCCTCAGTTCAAAAAACAAGCGATGCAAATCTTCTTTGTTATGCGTATCGAGACTTCCGGAAGGTTCGTCCGCTAAGATTACCGCAGGATGGTTGATCAATGCGCGCGCCACCGCCACCCGTTGTTTCTCTCCTCCGGAGAGTTCGTTCGGCTTATGAGATGCCCGGTCAACCAGCCCCATAAATCCTAATATTTCCATCGCCCGCTTATTCGCTTCCGAGTGAGGAACTCCTGCAATGAAAGCAGGAATCATGACATTCTCCAAGGCGGTGAACTCCGGAAGCAATTGGTGAAACTGAAAAACGAAGCCGATATTTTTATTACGAAAAGCAGAGAGTTCCTTCTCTTTCATTTGCTTCACATCGGTGCTGCTGATCATTACCGTACCACTGTCGGGGCTGTCCAGCGTTCCCATAATTTGCAGCAACGTAGTCTTTCCTGCTCCGCTTGGCCCTGCGATGCTGACTATTTCCCCTTTGCGAATCTCCAGATCGATGCCTTTCAATACTTGCAACGAACCGAAGCTTTTCGTGATTTCTTCTAACTTGATCATCGTTTCCATTATAATCGTTTTATAACATATTCGGCCAAGTAACATCCGAATACGGCAGGCATGTAACTCACCGTTCCACAGGTCGATTTTTTATTCCGTTCTTCATCAGTCAGCAACACCGCTTTCGGATCGGCCTGTTCGGTGCTGAAAACCACCGGAAGTTTCCGCTTCATGCCCATCTTCTGCAACCTCTTTCGCACGGCTTTACTCAACCCGCAATGATAAGTATCCCAAAGATCGGCAAAACGCACCTGCGTGATGTCGCTTTTCGCCCCGGCCCCCATGCTCGATACAATCCTTATCCGCCGATTCATTGCCTCGTAAATCAGGAAACACTTCGGACTGATCGTATCGATGGCGTCCACGATGAAGTCGAACCGGGCACTGTCGAGCAATGCCGGTATACCATCGTCCTTGAGATAAACAGGCAACACGGTGAGTTCTATTTCAGGATTGATATCTTTATACCGTTCTGCCAGCACCTCCGCCTTCGGGCGTCCCAAAGTAGAGTGCATGGCAGGCAACTGCCTGTTCATATTCGTCGGCTGAACCGTATCGGCATCCACAAGCGTCATCCGCCCTACTCCAGCCCGGCAAAGCATTTCCGCCGCATAAGCTCCTACACCTCCCAGCCCTACAACCAGTACATGGGCCGCACGTATACGGTTCATCTTATCTTTCCCCAACAACAGTTCCGTTCTTTGTTGCCAGTTTTCTTCCATCAATTCTTCTTCAACCATTTATAAAACCATTTACCTACCTTATCATAATTCTGAGGCTCGCTGTAACCGCGCGGATCGGAAAAAGAAATAACCTCATGCGGCTCGCCGAACTGGTCGGGGTAAAGAATAATGAGGCTATTGTTAGAGAAATATTTCCCCAGCTGTCCCGGCAAACGTTCGAATGAGCTGTCGTAAGATATCGATCCGCGGCGTGCCGAAATGACAACGAGCAGATGATCATAATTCACCTGTCCCGTCAACAATAACAGGTCGCCCCATTCTTCCAAAACCGAAAATTCGGTAGGCGTATTGCTATATTTCTTTTTTACGAGCTGTTGCAAACGTATCAATGTCTCCTCATTGGCGAAAAAATGCACCCGACATCCCAAAATACTTCCCATTCGGCAAAAATGCTCTACCCATTTCGAAAATCCCGGTTCGTATTCGGCCTTGGGAGGCACGGCGACAACTACCCGTCGAAGCGTGTTCACCGGCATCAGAAACTTGGCTATCATCACCTCTCTGTTGGTTCCTTTCAGCAAATTATCGGCCAGATTTCCGAAAAAAGAATCGACAATATTCATCTTACGGTGCAAGCCTATCACAATATCTGTCACACCGTACTCTTTCGCCGTGTGAATAATGCCCGAAGCGATATTCAAGTCATAACGGCTCACGGTGGTGAGCGAAAGTCCCGCCGCCGCAGATATTTTGGCAGCCCGTTCCAAATTCCTTTTACTACGCCCTTCTTCCCCGCTCGTCGCGGCGGAATCGTCGTTAATCACGCTCAAAGCAATGAGGTTATCCTTTTGTTTGGCATCTCTGATGAGCATCGAAAGCCCCATCAGGTCCTCAATCGTATCGGGATTTGCCAAAGGAATCAGTATTTTCTCCTCCTGTTTGCCTTTTTTTACTTCCGTATCCATCTCGGTCTCCATCGCCACTTTCCGGGCGGCGCGCTCGGTAACGAACGAGCTGATGATGCATGTAAAAAGAATCAGCACAATCGTGCCGTTCAATACATCATCGTTCAAAAGACGCTCCCCGCCGGGAAGAATGATATTGTAGCCCACCAATACGGCAGCCAGCGTGGCGGCAGCCTGTGCATTGCTCAACCCGAACATCAGTTCGCGCTCCATCGCACTCATTTTATATATCTTCTGCGTAATCCAGCAAGCGATCCATTTGCTGAGCATCGCCATCGTGGTCATCACCAACGCCACTTTCAACGCGTCGCCCTTACCGAAGAGAATATGTACATTGATGATCATACCCACGCCGATGAGGAAGTAAGGAATAAAAAGCGCGTTTCCTACAAACTCCAGATGATTCATCAACGGAGAGACGTGCGGAATCAAGCGGTTTAAGACAAGTCCCGCCAAAAAAGCGCCGAGAATGCCCTCCATGCCCACAAACTCCATCAGACCCGCGCCCAGAAAAACCATCGCCAATACGAAGATGAATTGAACCACCCCGTCGCTGTAGCGGCGGAAAAACCAACGGCCGATACGCGGAAAGAAATAGATGATAAGAAAGCTGAGAAAGACGACTTTCACTACCAGCCATATCCAGAACATTTCGGAAGCTTCGCCTTTATAAAGCCCGCTAATCACCGCAAGCACCAACAGCGTAAAGGTATCGGTCACCGCCGTACCCCCCACAGCTATACTCACGCTGCGTTGCCGCGCTATACCGTAACGAATCACTATCGGATAAGCAATCAAGGTATGAGAGGCGTACATACTGGCCAAAAGAATAGAGGTTATAAGCCCGTACTGCAAGATGGTGATATTGCTGATAAAGCCCAAAATCATAGGAAGCGCAAATGCCAGAACTCCCAGAACAAAAGCCTTTCCCCGATTCTCCTTGAAGTCGCTCATGTTCATTTCGAGTCCTGCCAAAAACATGATGTAATACAGACCTACCTTCCCGAAAAGCTTGAAACTGCTGTCGTACATCAACAGGTTGAAACCGTGTTCGCCAATCAGCACTCCCGCCAGAATCATCCCAATGATGTGGGGAATGCGAAGACGCCCTAAAATGATGGGGGCGAACAAGATAATAATAAGCACGATGAAGAAGACCCAAGTGGGGTCGGTTATCGGGAGCGTGAGGTGGAAGTCGAACAGATTCATCGTTTCCGTGTTTTAAAGATTTATCCGCAAAGAAACAAAAAAGTTCGCAGACCGCCAATGAGAAAAGGCGAAGATTCGGAGCACAGGAACAATTGTACGGCACATTCAACCTAAAAACAAGCGGTAAAAAGGCGAAAACATCCGCCATGCAAATGAAACGGCTCTTGCCGGTGTAAAGAACATCATATTCTGCCGGACAAAGCAAGCAAAGAAAAAAAGAGATGGACGCAACTTGTAATTTCCTGATAAAAAAGAGGTTTATATGGCAAAATGTTGTAATTTTGCGAGCAAATCTTTACTAATGGACAGAAGAACAGAATAAAGATTGAAGTATTCACATTTTAATAAAAGAAAAAAATGAAAGTAGCTATTGTTGGCGTAAGCGGAGCCGTGGGACAAGAGTTCCTGCGCGTGCTCGATGAAAGAAACTTCCCGATGGATGAGTTGGTTTTGTTCGGTTCTAAACGCAGTGCCGGAACCACCTATACTTTCCGCGGTAAACAGATCGAGGTGAAACTCTTGCAACACAACGATGACTTTAAGGGAATAGATATCGCTTTTACTTCAGCCGGCGGAGGAACCTCCAAAGAGTTTGCCGAAACGATTACCAAACACGGCACGGTAATGATCGACAACTCCAGCGCTTTCCGCATGGATGCCGATGTGCCGCTGGTAGTGCCCGAAGTAAATGCGGCCGACGCTTTGGAACGTCCGCGCGGAATCATTGCCAACCCGAACTGTACAACCATACAGATGGTTGTCGCCCTGAAGGCAATCGAGCAACTTTCTCACATAAAAACCGTACATGTATCCACTTATCAGGCAGCCAGCGGAGCCGGTGCGGCAGCCATGGACGAACTGTACGAACAATATCGCCAGGTATTGGCAAACGAACCCGTGACGGTAGAGAAATTTGCATACCAGTTAGCATTCAATCTGATTCCTCAAATCGATGTATTTACCGACAACGGATATACGAAAGAGGAAATGAAGATGTATCACGAAACACGAAAGATCATGCACTCCGATATTAAAGTAAGCGCCACGTGTGTGCGTGTGCCCGCTTTGCGCGCTCACTCCGAAAGTATCTGGGTAGAGACCGAACGCCCCATCTCGGTGGAAGAGGCCCGCGAAGCTTTCGCCAACGGAGAAGGCTTGGTGTTGCAAGACAATCCGGCGGAAAAAGAATATCCGATGCCGCTCTTCCTCGTAGGCAAAGATCCCGTTTACGTAGGCCGCATACGCAAAGACCTGACCAACGAGAACGGATTGACATTCTGGATTGTAGGCGACCAGATAAAGAAAGGCGCCGCGCTCAATGCCGTTCAGATAGCCGAATACCTGATTGAAGTAAAGAATATATAAAGACACATACCCTAACCAAAGTAAGGGAAGACGAAAGCCTAAACAAACTCGGTGTTGCTTCCGCTTCCCTTTCTTTTATCTTTTAATACGACTCATCCTCATGTCGCTCCGGCACGTAGAGCTTGCTTGACAAGAAAGGCCAACCGGGTGACACAGAGACTATGAAGACACAAAAAACAAAACCGTAATGAGAGTCAGTAACCGCTTTGTTGCCATCGTTTTATTTCTGTTTACCGCTTTTTTCAGTTGCTCGCTTCCCTCCGAAGAAGAAGAGGAATATGCGACAGACGACTTGAGCCATCAGCTCCCATGGTCGGGAGAAAGGGGGAAGTTCTCCATTAATTCCCGCCGGGGAATCCGGTTGGACGACCGGAATTATGTTACCGGAACAGCTTATCTCACCATTCCATCATCCGAAATACGTGACACCCGTTGGGAATTCGGGATACATCTTTCATTCAATCCTTCCGCCAAAAACTATGCCCGCTTCTATCTGGCTTCCTCTTCCGAAGAGCTTTCGGGAAACTTATCGGGCTATTATATCCAGATAGGAGGAGCGAAAGACAATGTCGGGCTTTACCGGCAAGAAGGAAACGAATCCCGGTTGCTGGTTTCGGGAAGGGAACTGATGAAGGGCGACAAGGCTCCCAAGCTCTACGTCAAAACGGAATGCGACAAAAACGGATATTGGACGCTACGGACACGTCTCGAATCGGAAAGCGAATACACGACGGAAGGGGGCGTGCAGGATACCGGCATACGTTCTTCGGTGTGCTGCGGCATTTACTGTGTATACACACCCAGCCGGTGCAAAGGGTTTGTATTCCACCACATTCGTTTGTCGCACGAAGTGGATACGGCGGCAGAGCCGAAAGAAGATTCCCCGGTTGCTCCTCCGGCAGGAATGACCGAATTGCCCGATGACGTCAGAGGCATGTTGCTCTTCAATGAAGTGATGTACGACAACGCCAAAGACGGAGCCGAATACATCGAAATTTACAACCCTACGGGGCAAACGATCACGCTTCCTGCCCTGTACCTTTATAAGATGGATAAGGATGGTAAAGTATACAGTACCGTTCCACTATATACGGATAAGGCGCATGCGTTGTTTTCCATCGAACCCGAAAGCTACCTTTGCTTTACGCAATCGGCGGAACGAATCATGAGAAAGCACCGGGTGGGACAAGAACGGATTATAGAAACGCCGAAATTCCCCTCACTCAATAACAAAGGCGGATACATAGCTCTCTCGAGAAGCGAAAAGCCCGCAAAAGGGAACACGTTCGATACCTGCGGATTTTGGGACTGGATGCACAATTGTGGAGGAAGCAAATTCACAGGAATATCTCTTGAAAAGAAATCGCCGGAGCTTCCTTCGGTCAACAACAACTGGCAGTCGTGCAAGGACAGCACGGGAGGTACGCCCGGAAGAAGGAACTCGGAGCCCGTGTAGCCGCTAAGTGTTGCCGGAGATCTTGCCGCACCTCATACGGTTTTCACAATCAGCAGGCACTCTGACAAGCTATATGGTTCATCGCATCTGCCGCATATTTAATATACCAAGCATCGAATCAGCGTGATTATATATTATTTTAATGGCTATAATCCTATCAGGTTATGGCTATTATTATAGAAAATAACTACATTTGCATCCCAAGAAAAACATGACCGGAGTTTACTCCGCAACCATTGCTCCCGGAATTTGCACAACAACACGCAAGCCACGGGCACAAAACGGCAACGGCAGTTCTCCTAATAACAATCAGCAGACATGAAAAAAAAGATGAATTGTTTTTTGTCTTCGGGAAATGCCGAAGACATCATGCAAACCGTAAAAGAATTGCAGGCTTCAGAGCTGGTGAACAAAATCTATGTGCTCACTCCGAAGCCCGGCGGTTTGAAAATAGCCGGCTGTGAAGAGCTTCAGGCCGAATGCCTCTTCTCCGGACAAACGATGAAAACCATCGCCACGCATTCGGCAGATGCCGAATATGTATTGCTGTCGCTCAAAAGCACTCCGTTGCAGCCGGGGCTGTATGCTCTGGAAAGAATGATGCAGGTGGCGGGAAGCAACAGCAAGACGGGAATGGTATATGCCGACCGCTACCAACTGACGGACGGAGTACGCCGTCAAGTACCGGTTATCGACTATCAGACGGGGAGCCTTCGCGATGACTTCGACTTCGGGTCGCTGCTGCTCTTCCATGCCGAAGCGTTCCGCCGTGCGGCGAAAAAGGTAAAAGCAAGTTACAAAGCGGCAGGGCTGTACGCGCTTCGCCTGGCACTCTCAACCGAATACTCGCTGGTGCATATCAACGAATACCTTTATACCGAAGTGGAAACCGACAGCCGGAAAAGCGGAGAAAAGCAGTTCGACTATGTAGATCCGAAAAACCGCAGCATACAGTTGGAAATGGAACAGGCATGCACGCAGCACCTGAAAGAGATCGGTGCTTATTTAGATCCTTACTGCCTCGACATCGACCTGAACGGCACGGAATTCGAAAACGAAGCGTCTGTCATTATTCCGGTGCGCAACCGGGTTCGTACCATCGGCGATGCCGTACGTTCGGCTCTTCAGCAGCAGACGCGGTTTCGCTACAACGTCATCGTTATCGACAATCACTCCACAGACGGAACCACCGAAGCGTTGGCAGAACTGGCAAAAGACGAACGCCTCATCCACCTGATTCCCGAAAGAGACGACTTGGGCATAGGCGGTTGCTGGAATCTGGGCGTGGCTCATGAGCAATGCGGCAAGTTTGCCGTACAGCTCGACAGCGACGATGTATACGCCGACGAACATGCGCTGCAGAAAATAGTCGATACTTTCTACCGCGAAAACTGCGGCATGGTGATAGGCACTTATCAAATGACGGATTTCGACATGAACGAAATAGCGCCGGGCATCATCGACCATAAGGAGTGGACGCCGGAGAACGGACGGAACAACGCACTGCGCATCAACGGGCTGGGAGCTCCGCGAGCTTTCTTCACGCCTCTGCTGAGGGAAATCAAACTGCCCAACACCAGCTATGGAGAAGATTATGCGGTAGGGCTGAGAATCTCGCGCGAGTATCGCATCGGACGCATCTACGATGTGCTTTACCGTTGCCGCCGATGGGAAGGAAACTCCGATGCGGCACTCGAGCCCGAGAAGGTGAACCGCAACAATCTGTATAAAGACCGCATACGTACTTGGGAACTTCAGGCACGGATGGAAGAATACGGAGTATCTCCCGAGCTTCAGGCGAACGTGAACGAAATGATCAAACGGCAAAAGAACGCTTGGGAACTGGCTAAAACGAACTTCAAACTGCTGAAAGACAACCGGAAGAAGATGAAGAAGTTGCAAATGGTAGAAGACAACTTCGTGATGCAGGTGAAGTACTACCCCAACCCGGCACGCTCGCGCTCCGCTTTGGCGAAGACCGACGCCGCATCCATCGCCCAAAGGCCCTGCTTCCTCTGCGAAAAGAACCGCCCTGCGGAGCAGGAAGCAGTCAACTTCAAATATTACCATATATGCCTCAACCCCTACCCCATATTCGAGCGGCATCTTACCATCATCGAAAAGAACCATCGCGCGCAATCGGTTGCCGACCGTTTTGAAGACATGCTCGACCTTGCCGAATGTCTGGACGAGTATTTCATCCTGTACAACGGTCCTGCCTGCGGAGCTTCCGCACCCGACCACTGCCACTTCCAGGCAGCCGGTAAAGAAGAGAGCATGGCGGGCATCTTTTGTGAAGACTACGACTGCACGCCGATTGCCGAAGATTGGGAAGGAAACTATGAAATAAATGCCGTGAAAGCTCCTTTTACGGCCATATCCATCACCACCGAAGGCAGAAAACACATGAGCAAGCTGCTGAAAACGGTGTTCAAGGAGATTCGCCGCATCTACGGCAAGGAAGAGCCGATGGTGAACATTATGCTTTGGAACAAGACCGAAGTGCTCGACGAGCTGCTCGAAGGCGAAGACACCGACCCGAAACGCTACTCTTGCGTCATCTTCCTGCGTTCCAAACATCGTCCCGACTGTTACTTCGCCGAAGGAGAAGAGCAGATGCTCATCAGTCCCGCCATTGCGGAGATGAACGGCATCTTCCCCATCACCCGTCCGGAAGATACGGACAAGGTGACGCCGGAGAAAATAACGGGAATCTACAAAGAAGTCAGCCTGCCGAAGAAAAAGATGGACAGCCTCATCGCGCGTCTATCCGAACTCTTGGGTGAGGACGAGGAATAACTAACTTCAGCATATACGCATTTTGAGTATCAACAACGAAGCAGCCCATCTTTTATGTAACGGATGGGCTGCTATTGTTATATCTGTATCTCGGGCTTCTCAAGTCCTTCAAACTAAAATGTGGTATTACAGTTCTACGCTTTCCAAGAGACAATTTAATCGTTCGGTCACTTGAACCGATAGATATAAATGCCATCTGTATAAGTATTAAGTAGTCGTCCCTTAAAAACTATATTTCAGCGTGAAGTTCGCTTTCACAAACTTCACGCTGAAATATAGTTTTTAAGGGACGACTATCTAATAAAAGATTCTATTCATTATCTATTTGTCGAAATTGATGACAAACAACTATAAATATAAACCGACATTCAAACTCCTAAGAAATTGGGTGTCGGTTTATAATGTTTCAACAGCATATTAGCTTTTCAATCCATTCATCAAAATGCTTGCATTTTGAACGGAGTTCATCAATACCAATATTTTTCGTTACAAATTTACCAGTTTTAGGTTTATTATAATTATAATGCGTCTTTTTATCTCCCTCTATTGCTTTTATAATACGTTTACTTGGTGCAGTTTCTGGGCTATTGTTAATTAACTCCGGATTCCCAACTTTTTGTAAGTCTTGAGTTAATTGTTCACATCGTTTCTCACAATCGGGATAAAAACTTGTAATGTATCCAATGCCGCAAAATAGAAGAGCCTCAAACTCATGAAGTTGAATATATGGAATGAAGCGTTTATCATTTATTGCATCTGCAAAATCTTTCTCCAAATTAGACACTTTTAAATAAGGGTCACTAATCGTTTTTCTTTTTTCGAAACCTGGGAAGTCATCAGGAAGAGCATATAAATCAAACATTGTTGTAAATATATGTCTTTCATAATCTCCATCTATTTTCGTTTGTTGCAATAGGTTAATGTCCGTCAAAACGTGATTATATGTCAACGTTCCTCCTCGTGCATTTTTCTTTTTATTAGTTGTAATCAGAATGCTCTTTACACCTGTTACACCATTATTTTGAAGATATGGATGCAAAACCTCCTCAACAAACCCTTGCTCTGTCTGCCCCTCACATAAGATATGGATTATCTTTGCCTTCATACAGGGCGTCCTCCTATGATGTTTTTATCCCATAATTCACTAACAGTATATTTTTGAAGCCATAGATGATATTCTTCATCGCTTAAATGGGTAACAGTGGTAGACTGGGTTTCTTTATCCATTTCAATGACAGAAATATTATCTATATCAAAATGGTCCACCAAATCTTTACTTTGAGTGGCAATAATAATCTGTGCATGTATTGACGCATCCTTTATCATCTCAGCAAGTTGAGTTATAGCATATGGGTGTAAACCTAATTCTGGTTCGTCAAGTATTATCACATGCGGCATTGTCTGTGGAGGTTGTAAAAGCAAGGTAGCCAAGGCTATAAATCGAATTGATCCATCAGAAAATTGATAGGCATTAAAACGATAATCTGTAGCTGAATTATCCATCCAACGTAGAGAAACAAACCCGTTATTAGGTTCAAGATAGAAGTCTTGAAACTGAGGCACTACCTCTCTGATATAATCGACTATTCTATTGTATGAATTTTTATAATTCTCACGTAAAAACAAAAGGAAAGATGGTAAATTATTACCATGTGATTGAAGATAATTAGTTGTCTCTACAGGACAAACCTGACGCAAAGGTCCTTCCACTGATGAATCATGAAATTGGTATACTTTACAATATGATAGCATCTGAAATATCGTCTTTGCTACAGGATTATCGCTCTCAGCAAGAGCAGATTCTTTAAATACAGGTTCTAAAGTAACTTCATATGGTTTTACTTCTCCTTTACGATGCCATACAATTCGCTCTTCCGTAATGATTAACCTGTCGGGGGTTGCATTCAACAAAGAAAAGCTGTATGTATCAATAGATTTAGAATTCGAGAATTTTATTTCTCCAGACATAACTGGCGTTTTTTTTGTGCCATAATGTAATAAAGCATTTGACGTTCCAGACATTTCAACATATTTCCCAAATGATTTGCTCATCATATAGCTTAACATTCGAAAAAAACTAATGATGTTGCTTTTCCCTGCACCATTTGCACCTAACAATATGCTAACATCATTAAGTTTCAATGTTACAGGTCTATTAAAGGCGATAGATTTATAACCTTTAATTGTCACTTCTTGCAATTTGGTCCTTTGATGAGTCTTAGTCATTATACTAAATTTAAACTTGTTGCAAAAGTAATGATAAAATATAAACGTGCGAAAAAACGGTGAGAAAACATACAGGGAACATGCTCAATATGATTATTTTCTCTATCTTCGCAACCATAAGAGTTGCCACATTGTGGCAAAGCTATGAAGAACCCAGAAATACGAACGGTTCCTATTCCGTTAGCCAATTTTCAAGCAATCCGACCAATTGCTTTATTCTAAGCAAGTTATCTTTTCTCGCAAAAATTACATAAAAAAAGAAATCATTTTTCGGCGGCAAAATGCGGTTCTGTAATCCGCAACTGTTTGAAATAGCCGGTTTCCCGGAGATATAAACCCGATTCGCTGAAGATATACAGCCCGTCTGCTGAGTATATATGGCCACCATGCTGAGTATATATAGCCACCACGGTAGCCATATATACTCAAGCTACCTGTGCATATATAGCCACCACGCTGACTATATATGTAAAGTATCCGGCATATCATTGATGTATGAAAGCATCAGATAAGGTGAACAAGCGTGCATGAAAAAGATACGAGAATAGAGCCGCTTTACATCGGTTGCCGAAATACAACGAATGAAAATAAAAACGCCAAATCATCTTATTTTCAGGTCTTTTTGTTACATTTGCATATCTAACCATTATAATCGACTCAATGATGAAGAAGGTAATATTAGCCATCTCCGTGCTTTTATTGGTTGCAGGATGCAGCCGGGTGGCGCTGACAGGACGCAAACAGTTGCTGTTGGTATCTGATTCCGAAGTGATGAGTTTAAGCAACTCGAGCTTTAAAGACTACATGAAAACGGCTAAGCAGTCGACCAACGCAGCCAACAAAGCAATGGTGGTACGGGTGGGACAGCGCATTGCCAATGCCGTAGAAACGTACCTCCGCACAAACGGGATGGAGGATCAGGTCCGGAATTTCGCATGGGAATTCCATCTGGTGCAGGACAATACGCCCAATGCTTTCTGCATGCCCGGCGGAAAGATTGTGGTGAACGAGGGGATACTTCCTTATACCAAAACGGAAGAGGGGCTTGCCATCGTCCTTGGACATGAAGTGGGACATGCTGTGGCGAAGCACTCGGCAGAACGCATCAGCCAGCAGATGCTTGCCTCATACGGAGGACAAGTGTTGAGCGGGGTGCTCGCGGGGAAATCGGCGGAGACCCAGATATTGGCGCAGCAGGTGTACGGATTGGGCGCCCAGTATGGCGTGATGCTCCCCTATTCGCGCAGGAACGAGAGCGAAGCCGACCATCTGGGACTTGTATTCGCGGCTATGGCAGGCTACAATCCCGAAGCGGCCATTGCTTTCTGGCAGCGCATGTCGGCGGGCGGAGGGCAGAAAGTTCCGCAATTCATGAGCACGCACCCTTCCGACGAAACGCGCATCAGAAACATTAAGAAACTGTTGCCGGAGGCGATGAAGTATTACAAACCGGGACAACAGACGGCTCGTCCTGCCACCGGGAAAACGAAGAAAGGACGCTCGTTCACTTTCGAAAGAATATCGAAATAAGAAAGATATACGAATAAGAAGGATATACGCATAATAGTAAAAGCATCCCCCTGTTACAGCCAACCAACCTGTCCGACTTCTACGGCAGGTGCATCTGTAGCAGGGGGATGCTTATGTTCAAGGCGTTCTTTTTTTTAACGCCCTCACTTCTTCAGCCTATATAAACCGGACTTACAAATCCTCTTTCTTACCGGAGAAAGCAAGCAATTTCAAATCGAAGATAAGATTGGAATACGCCGGAATAAGGGTGCTTTTATCCGTACTTCCGTAAGCATACTTCCAAGGGATGTAGATTTCCCAGCGATCGCCTACTTTCATCCGCTGAACCGTTTCGGTCCAACCCGTGATCACCTCGTTCACCCCGAACACGGTGGGAGAAGTATCGCCCGTTCCCGCATCACCTTCGCCTTCGACGGGATTCTCACCTTTGAAGTTGCCGTCGAAAATCTCTCCCAGAATGTTCGTACCTTTATAATACACTTTTACGTAATCGGTATATTTAGGAGACTCCGTATTTCCGGCAGGCGCACTCTCTTTCACCTTATAGTAGATATAAGAGCCCGGAGCGGAAGTCAACTCGAAACGCGACAGTCCGCCATGTCCGGGTTTCGTATCATAGACATTCGCCAAAGAATCGAGAAACGCATCGTTCCTTTTCCGCCAATCGGCATACCTGTCTTCTTCCTTGGTTTCGCTGCAAGAAGCGAACGCCAGAGCCATCAACAAGATGGAGAATAAATAGATTTTCTTGCTCATTCGTCAAAGTTTTTATTGGATGGTTTTCAGTAATGAAGTAATGCTCACCCGGTCTGCAATAATATTGTTCAGCTCGGAGATGAGCACACGCTCTTGCTGCATGGTGTCGCGGTTGCGCAACGTCACGCAGTTGTCTTCGAGCGTCTGATGGTCCACAGTCACACAGTAAGGAGTACCGATGGCATCCTGACGGCGGTAACGCTTTCCGATGCTGTCTTTCTCGTCATACTGACAATTGAAGTGGAACTTCAGGTCGTTGATAATCTCACGCGCTTTTTCGGGCAGCCCGTCTTTCTTCACCAACGGCATCACAGCCAGTTTGACTGGAGCCAGAGCGGCGGGAAGCCTCAATACGACACGGCTTTCACCGTTTTCCAATTGTTCTTCGCAATAGGCGGCGCTCATGATGCTTAGGAACATGCGGTCTACGCCGATGGAAGTCTCGATGACATACGGCGTGTACGATTCGTTCAGCTCGGGGTCGAAGTACTTGATGCTCTTTCCACAATACTTCTCGTGCTGAGACAGGTCGAAGTCCGTACGCGAGTGAATACCCTCCACTTCCTTAAAGCCGAACGGCATCAGGAACTCGATGTCGGTAGCCGCATTGGCATAGTGGGCAAGCTTGTCGTGGTCGTGGTAGCGGTAATGGTCGTCGCCGAAGCCAAGCGCTTTATGCCATTTCAGGCGGATCTCTTTCCATTGCTTGAACCATTCGAGCTCGGTTCCCGGTTTTACGAAGAACTGCATCTCCATCTGTTCGAACTCACGCATGCGGAAGATGAACTGACGGGCAACAATCTCGTTGCGGAATGCCTTACCTATCTGGGCAATGCCGAAGGGAACTTTCATGCGTCCGGTCTTCTGCACGTTCAGATAGTTGACGAAGATGCCTTGTGCCGTTTCGGGACGGAGATACACCTTCATGGCTCCCTCAGACGTAGACCCCATCTCGGTAGAGAACATCAGGTTGAACTGACGTACCTCCGTCCAGTTCTTCGTTCCCGAAACAGGACAAACGATTTCTTCGTCGATGATGATCTGGCGGAGCTCTTCAAGATTACCGTCGTTCAACGCCCGGGCAAAGCGTTCGTGCAACGCGTCGCGTTTCGCCTGATGCTCCAGCACGCGTCCGTTGGTAGAGCGGAACTGCGCTTCGTCGAAATCGTCTCCGAACCTCTTGGCGGCTTTCGCCACTTCCTTGTTTATTTTATCGTCGTATTTCGCCAATTGGTCTTCAATCAACACATCGGCACGATAACGTTTCTTGGAGTCTTTGTTGTCTATCAAAGGGTCGTTGAAAGCATCCACGTGGCCGGAAGCCTTCCAGATAGTAGGGTGCATGAAGATGGCGGAGTCGATGCCGACAATGTTTTCATGCAGCAACACCATGCTGTCCCACCAGTATTTTTTAATGTTGTTTTTCAATTCAACGCCCATCTGACCGTAGTCGTACACAGCGCCTAATCCGTCGTATATATCGCTCGAAGGAAACACGAAACCATACTCCTTGCAATGCGATACCAGTTTCTTAAAAACGTCTTCTTGTGCCATTTTTTATCTGTATCTAATAAATTGATTTTCTTTCATTTCAAAAAAGTGCCACAAAGATAGGTATTTATCCCGTAAATCAGACAGGCGGGGGTATTAATTTATCTTATACCCGCCTTTGAACCGTACTCATCAGGCATATCCGGTAAAGGTGCCACACGGACGAAGTAAATCGCTTTCATTGGTTCGCTGCACCGATCAGGCATATCCGGCAAAGACGCAACCGCCAGCTTCTTTACCCTAAGCATAATCGGGGGCTACAAACGACTTCAACGGCATAAACAATGTAAAAATCCCGAACAGTTTCCAAGTTTTTTTCATCGTAATCTCTTTTATTTTTGTATTTTTGCCTGAAATACATAAGAAACACACTATAAGCAAGCTTTATGAGTGACGAGATAAACGATATAACCGAAGGACATTCAGACTATAAACCGGCAGATAACCGGAATGAAAGCATCAGACACCAACTGACGGGCATGTACCAGAACTGGTTTTTGGACTATGCGTCATACGTTATTCTGGAGCGCGCCGTTCCCCATATCAACGACGGGCTGAAGCCCGTACAACGCCGCATCCTGCATTCGATGAAGCGGTTGGACGACGGACGCTACAACAAGGTGGCGAACATCGTAGGGCATACGATGCAGTTTCACCCGCACGGCGACGCTTCCATCGGCGATGCACTGGTACAGTTGGGACAGAAAGACTTGCTGATAGACTGCCAGGGGAACTGGGGAAATATCCTGACGGGCGACGGGGCAGCCGCTCCGCGTTATATCGAAGCACGCCTTTCGAAGTTCGCGCTCGACGTAGTGTTCAATCCCAAAACCACGGAGTGGAAACTGTCTTACGACGGACGAAACAAAGAGCCGGTCACGCTTCCGGTAAAATTCCCGTTGTTGTTGGCGCAAGGGGTGGAAGGCATTGCCGTAGGACTATCTTCGAAAATCCTTCCCCATAACTTCAACGAGCTTTGCGACGCTTCCATCAACTATCTCAAAGGAGAATCTTTCAAACTCTATCCTGACTTTCAGACGGGAGGGTCGATAGACGTATCCAAGTACAACGACGGAGAACGGGGAGGCAGCGTGAAAGTAC
Organism: Bacteroides pyogenes; assembly: GCF_014196225.1. Classification (GTDB taxonomy): domain Bacteria; phylum Bacteroidota; class Bacteroidia; order Bacteroidales; family Bacteroidaceae; genus Bacteroides; species Bacteroides pyogenes_A. The sequence goes on from NZ_JACIDI010000009.1 coordinate 92,827, forward strand.
GGGCAAAAATCAATAAGATAGACAATAAAACACTTGCCATTACCGAAATCCCTTACGGAAAAACGACTTCTTCCGTCATCGACTCTATCCTGAAAGCGGTGGACAAAGGGAAAATCAAGATAAAGAAGGTAGACGATAACACGTCCGCCAACGTAGAGATACTGGTGCATCTGGCCCCGGGCACTTCGTCGGACAAGACCATCGACGCGCTATATGCCTTTACCGATTGCGAAGTGAGCATTTCGCCCAACTGCTGCGTAATCAACGAGCGGAAGCCGCACTTCCTTACCGTAAGCTCGGTGCTGAAGAAATCGGCGGACAATACGCTCGGTCTTCTGCGTCAGGAACTGGAGATACGCAGAGAAGAGATACTGGAAGGACTCCATTTCGCTTCGCTCGAAAAAATCTTTATCGAAGAACGCATTTATAAAGACAGGCAGTTCGAACAAGCGAAGAGCATGGACGCCGCCTGCGAACATATCGACGAGCGCCTGACTCCGTTCTATCCGCAGTTTATCCGCGAAGTGACCAAAGAGGATATTCTCAAGCTGATGGAAATCAAGATGGGACGTATCCTGAAGTTCAATTCGGACAAGGCGGACGAACTCATCGCGCGGATGAAGGAAGAGGTAGCGGAGATCGACAATCATTTGGCGCATATCGTAGACTATACGATCGAGTGGTATGAAATGTTGAAAAACAAGTACGGCAAGGCTTTCCCGCGCCGCACGGAGTTGCGCAACTTCGACACAATCGAAGCCGCCAAAGTGGTGGAAGCGAACGAGAAGCTGTATATCAACCGCGAGGAAGGATTCATAGGAACTTCGCTCAAGAAAGACGAATTTGTAGCCAACTGCTCGGACATAGACGATGTAATCATCTTCTTCAGGGATGGAAAGTATATCGTGACTCCGGTGGCCGACAAGAAGTTTGTGGGGAAAAACGTCATCTATATCAACGTATTCAAGAAAAACGACAAGCGAACCATCTATAACGCCACTTATCGCGACGGGAAGGAAGGAACCACCTACATCAAACGGTTTGCGGTGACATCGGTGGTACGCGACCGCGAATACGATGTCACGCAAGGAACGCCCGACTCCCGTATTACATATTTCAGCGCCAACCCGAACGGAGAAGCGGAAATCATCAAAGTAACCCTGAAACCGAACCCTCGTGTACGGCGGATTATCTTTGAACGTGACTTCAGCGAAATATCCATCAAGGGCCGTCAGGCGCGAGGCGTGATTCTCACTCGTCTGCCGGTGCACAAGATCACTCTCAAGCAACGCGGAGGCTCTACTCTCGGCGGACGAAAAGTGTGGTTCGACAGGGATGTGCTTCGCCTCAACTACGACGGACGGGGAGAATATCTGGGAGAATTCCAGAGCGACGATACCATACTGGTGGTGCTAAACAACGGGGAGTTCTACACAAGCAACTTCGACCTGAGCAACCATTACGAAGACAATGTAAGCATCGTAGAGAAGTTCGACGCCAACAAGGTGTGGACCGCTGCCCTGTATGATGCCGACCAGCAAAACTATCCGTATCTGAAACGCTTCTGCTTCGAAAGCTCCAACCGAAAGCAGAATTATCTGGGCGAAAACAAAAGCAACCGCCTCATCCTGCTGACCGACGAATACTATCCGCGCCTGGAAGTGGTATTCGGAGGGCACGACAACTTCCGCGAACCTATGGAGGTGGATGCCGACGAGTTTATTGCGGTAAAAGGATTTAAGGCGAAAGGCAAACGACTGACGACCTATACGATAGATACCATCAATGAGCTGGAACCTACTCGCTTCCCGGAACCTCCGAAAGAGGAAGAAAAGCAGGATGATGAGGAGCCGGAAAATCTGGATCCGGATTGCGATAAAAGCGAAGGAGACATCATAGACGAGATTACGGGTCAGATGAAACTGTTTTAAAACGGCCGGCACCGGAATCATAAACATAGTCACGGTCTTTTTATATAGCAAAAATAAACAAAGACGAACGAAGATGATAAAACTGAAAACTTGTTTTGCCGCAATCATACTGTCAGTGATTCCCCTTTCGGCCTCTTGGGGAGGAAACAACACGCGTGCGGAACGTGTCGACCGCAAGGCATCAGACAGCCTGCGGGCTCACCGCTACATGATACGCTCCACCATGTACGGCGCGGGATATACCAATGTGTTCGACACTTACCTTTCGCCACAGGAATACAAAGGAGTCGAGTTTCGCATCTCGCGCGAAAGCATGCGGATGACAAGGCTGTTCGACGGGAACATCTCGGCCCAGAACTTCTTTCAGGCCAATATCGGATATACTCACAACCGGGCGGACAACAACAATACTTTCTCTGCGCTGGTCAACTGGAACTACGGGCTGCATTACCAGTTCCGCCTCACAGAGAATTTCAAATTATTGGCGGGCGGTCTGTTCGACGCCAACGGAGGATTTGTCTATAATCTGCGGAACACGAACAATCCGGCATCGGCACGGGCATACGCCAACCTCGACGCTTCGGGAATGGCTATCTGGCATCTGAAGATTAAACGCTACCCCATCGTTCTTCGCTATCAAGCCAATTTCCCACTCATCGGACTTATGTTCTCACCGCGTTACGGGCAGTCTTACTACGAGATATTTTCCGTAGAGAATACTTCCGGAGTGGTGCAGTTCACCTCCCTGCACAATCAGCCCTCCCTCAGGCAGATGTTGTCGGCAGACTTTCCCGTAGGCAAAGCCAGAATGCGTGTCAGCTATCTGGCGGACTTACAGCAATCGAACGTCAACCGGATCAAGACACACACCTACTCTCATATATTTATGATAGGCTTTGTGAAAAACATATATCGCGTTTCGAACAAAGAGGAATCGGCTTTGCCGCCATCGGTCAGGGCATATTGAGCCGGAAGAAACAAAAACAACTTAACAAGACAGAAAAGAGGTATATCATGAAACAGGCAATCATACGAAACATCTGCGACAGGCATCCGGAAGCTACGCCGACACAACGCATCACAAAAAACAAAGTCGTTGCTCTCAGATGCCACAAGCAGCCGGACGTTGTTATAGCACGCTTCGGCGCAAAGAGCAAAATGCTTCGGCGTCAAACCAATGGCCATCCGGGCATCGGGCCCGGATGGCGGTTTGCGAAGAACAAAATCATTCAGATACTCTGCATTATCTGTTGCTTCATCCTGCCGACCGGTTGCATCGGAGAAGACAAGTATGCGGACGACCCTATGGGCAACTTCGAACAGCTATGGAAAATAATCGACGAACATTATTGCTTTCTCGACGAGAAAGAAATCGACTGGGATGCCGTGCATACCCAATATAAGAAGATGATTATACCTCAGATGACGCATGAAGACTTATTCACTAAACTCAGCGAAATGCTCGCCGTACTGAAAGACGGGCATGTCAACCTCAGCTCGTCGAGCCGCACATCTTTCTACGACGCTCACTATCAAGACTATCCCTGGAATTTTCGGGAGGACATTCTTTATCGGCACTATCTGGGAAAAGCCAGTAGCGACTACCGGACGGCTGCGGGACTGAAATACAAGATTTTCGACAATAACATCGGATATATCCGCTACGGGAGCTTCAACTCCGGAGTCGGCAACGGAAATCTGGACGAAGCACTTTCTTATCTATCCGTCTGCAACGGACTCATTATCGATGTTCGCGATAATGGCGGCGGTGAACTTACCAACTCCACCCGTATTGCAGCACGGTTCACCAATGAGAAAGTGCTGACCGGATATATTCGCCACAAAACCGGACCGGGGCATAGTGACTTCTCCGAACCCAAGCCCATTTATCTGGAACCTTCGAGCAGCATACGGTGGCAAAAGAAAGTCGTGTTGTTGACAAACAGAAGATGTTATAGCGCCACCAACGACTTCGTGAATGCAATGCGAAGCATAGAGAGCGGAAAGATCATACAGTTAGGCGACCGGACCGGTGGCGGATCGGGACTCCCTTTCAGTTCCGAACTGCCTAACGGATGGAGCATCCGTTTCTCCGCGTGCCCTCACTACGATAAGAACATGCAGTCGATTGAAGACGGGATTGCTCCGCACATTACCGTCCACATGCTCCCCGAAGATGAACTGAAAAATAAAGACACGCTGATTGAGGAGGCTTTCAAGGTGTTGAGTCAGTAGACGGCCCATCGTCAGGGCCGCTGCAAGCCCTGCAAGGTAATAAATCAGATGTAATGGCACGATATCGGTATGCAACGAAACCTGCAAGGTAATAAAATTATTGGTGTCCGATAAAACTTTTCGAAAGCATAAAAAGGTTTGTTTAAGCCCGTAAATCGGCTCCTCTGGAGTCTTTTTCGTTTTAGTAAGCCCCCCTTTTCTTTCACGAAGTCGGCTTGCCGACAACCCTTTTGCATCATCCTGCCCGGCAGCCCTTCATCAAGGGAAATACTCAACTTTATCCTTGTTTTATTTGCCGGGTTAGAAATTATATCTATCTTTGCACCGCTAAACGAAAGCGACACATGCGGATGTGGCGTAATTGGTAGCCGCGCCAGACTTAGGATCTGGTGTCGAGAGACGTGTAGGTTCGAGTCCTATCATCCGCACAAACATTTTTGGAATACAAAATTAACGCAGATTCACGCAAAGCTATCATTTTATATGTTGCGCGAATCTGCGTTAATCGCATGCTGACAACACCTCAAATTACAACTGCCGAACGTCTCTCAATTACCCCGTACACGCAGAACGTCATCTCTGCTGCATCCCACATATTCCTTTATACACAAAGCAACCGCTCCCGGAAGCATCGTTCATATACCGGGCGGAACAGCGTTCTACCCGTCATACGCCATCAGTCTTTTAAAAACATCGACTACGTTCCGGTGTTTTTCACAGGAGCGGCATAAATGGAGGCAGTGGACAAACTACGGGATATTTTCTTAGTCAGAACGTATCGCTGTTGAGCAAGAAAGTGCTTTCGGAATGGGGCATACGGGATATTTTCTTAGTCAGAACGTATCCTTTAAAAGAGAAGTTTCATAAGCTTGGAATAGCGCTTCCGGAACATCGTTTTCCGGAAAAGAAATTATGCCGATAACAGAAAACGACACAACATTTCAGACTCTGTGATTGCGCAAGCCTTGAACACATTATCTCATATAACAGAAAACGACACAACATTTCAGACTCCGGACTTGTTGTAGTTATAAAACCTCTGCAAAAACCGATTACATACAACCCAACCGACATGCCTTATGAAAAACTTAAAATCAATCTTATTTTTCGGGCTGCTTCTGTCAGCCTCAGTACCATGTAAAGCACAAACCGGTGCGAAAGCAGCAACCGACTCCGTTCGCTTTACGGAATACCTGCCTGTCAATCACGCAGATGCAACAAAATGGATCACCCGCTATCAGGCGGATATCGACCGGTATCAGTCGGAAAACCTCAAGTTGCAGGATGTCTCCTGCGACGTATTATTCATCGGAAGCTCTTCGATCAATATGTGGGACAATATTTATCAGGACATGCACCCGCTGAAAATCATCCGCCGTTCGTACGGAGGGGCCGCCATACGCGATATGATTTACAATTACAACACAATCGCCCGCAGCTATCGCCCCAAAAGCATCGTATTATATGTGGAGAACGACCTCGCCGGATCGGGAGAAGACATCACTGTGGGAGAAACATTCGATTTCTTCCGGATTTTCATCAACCGGCTGAAGAGAGACTACCCCGGTGTTCCGGTATTCATACTTTCTTTCAAGCCGTCGCCCGCGCGCATACAAATGCTTCCCAAGCAAAGAACAATGAATTTTTTGCTCGAAGAGTATGCGGAGAAAGAGGCTCAGGTGTTCTATGTAGACGTGGCTTCTTGCATGTACAATCGGGAAGGGGAAATACGGACAGATATTTTCAGGGACGATAATCTGCATCTGAACCAAACCGGATACGATCTTTGGACCGCAATCTTAAAGCCCCGATTGCTGAAAGCAACGAATTAAAGGACCAACCTATATTACGGTAAAACAGACTTAAAGAGGACAAAAACAATATTCAAAAAGCTTCGGCAATGGAATGTCTTCACCCGCCGGAGTAGCAAAATTGCGGAGAGAAGCAATACCAAAAAGCTTCTACCGGAAACCGGGCACGGCAGAAGTTTTACCGGAAGCCTATTCGTCTCTCCATTCACCAACACATTCTCACGCTCGACAGGGAAGTGGATCGTGAGAGGGCGACTTTCAACCTCTCCATTCGCCGGCAGACTCGTCGTTAACCCCTGACAGGTAGCGCGTGTAGATGGCTCCATTCACCGGCAGATTCCCACGCCTCCGCAAATGCGATCAATCCCTATGCGGCGAGAAAACTCGTACGCACAAGAAAGCTTTTCTGGGGCCATAACTCATTTCGAAACATCTATTTTTAGCACAAATTGACAAACCGAGTTAAGCAAAAATAACACTAAAAAAGGAATATCAGGCATTTTTGCCAAAAAACAAACACCGATTATACTATTTTAATAATTTTCATACAAAAAAAGAAAAAAATAAATATATATTGCAATCGTTTTATTTTTTGCAAAACAGCCCAAGCAAGCATACCTTAAATAGAGGGCAGCTGAAGGCATGTCTGCAATGACTCTCAATTCAAAAGCGACAAAGGCAAAAACAACATATTTGTTTCACTTCTTTATAAAAAAGTTTATGAGAAAAAAGATCATGCTGTTAACGGCCTGCCTGCTTTGGGGAATAGGCTGGATTGTAGCCCAGACTCATACAGTCACGGGCAATGTCGTTTCTGAAGAGGATGAACAACCTATTATCGGTGCTTCCGTATTAATAAAAGGAACGAAGATTGGTGGTATCACGGATATTGACGGAAACTTCAAATTGACTAACGTTCCCCAGACTGCCAAAATTCTTCAAGTATCTTATGTAGGTATGAAAACGCAGGAAGTCGCCATCAAACCCAATCTGAAAATCAGGTTGAAGAGCGACAGCGAAATGCTCGAAGAGGTTGTAGTCACGGGTATGGTGGCCACAGACAAGCGCCTTTTCACAGGCGCCACAGACAAGCTCTCTGCCGATCAAATCAAAGTAGACGGCATGGCAGACATCAGCCGGGGGCTTGAAGGTCGTTCCGCCGGCGTATCCATACAAAACATATCCGGAACATTCGGTACAGCTCCGAAAATCCGTGTGCGGGGAGCTACCTCTATCTATGGAAACTCCAAGCCTTTATGGGTAGTAGACGGCGTAATTCAAGACAATATTGTCGATGTGGGTGCAGATGCGCTCTCATCGGGCGACGCCATTACCCTGATCAGCTCCGCCATAGCCGGGCTTAACCCGGACGACATCGAGAGTTTCCAGATATTGAAAGACGGCTCGGCTACGTCCATATACGGAGCTAAAGCCATGGCAGGCGTAATCGTAATTACTACTAAAAAAGGAAAGCAAGGAACAAGCAGCTTCTCTTATACCGGCGAATTCACTACCCGCCTCAAGCCAACTTACAATACTTTCAACATAATGAACTCTCAAGATCAGATGAGTATTTATGATGAAATGCAGAAAAAGGGCTGGCTCAATTTCGCTACAATTTATCGTGCTCCCAACAGCGGAGTATATGGAAAGATGTACCAGTTGACCCACCATTACGACCCCTTAACCGGACAATTCGGTTTGGAGAATACACAGGAGGCAAGAGACCGCTATCTGCAAAATGCCGAAAAAAGAAATACCGACTGGTTCGATTTGCTTTTTAGCAACAGCATCATGATGAATCACTCGGTCAGCATGTCTACCGGTAACGATAAGTCATCATCATACATTTCCCTAAGCGCCATGAACGATCCGGGGTGGATGAAGCAAAGCAGCGTACAACGCTATACGGCAAATTTGAACAGTACATACAACATTACCAAACAATTTGCATTTACTGCCATTGCCAATGCCTCGTACCGTAAACAAAAGGCTCCGGGCACAATCGGGCAAAGCAATGATGCTGTAACCGGACAGGTTTCCCGCTCCTTTGACATCAACCCTTATTCATATGCGCTCAACACTTCACGCACACTTCACCCCTATACTTATTACATGCGTAACTTTGCAGACTTCAATATATTCAACGAGTTGGAAAACAACAACATGAGTCTGAACATCGCCGATCTGAAGTTTCAGGGAGAATTAAAGTGGAAGCATCGTACCGGGTTGCAGATCAGCTTCCTGGGAGCCCTGAAGTACTCAACGGTAACACAGAGCCACCAGATAAAAGATAATTCGAATCAGGCATTGGCATACAGAGCAATGGGCGACGCCACAATCATCAACAGAAACCAATGGCTATACAAAGATCCCGACAAGCCGAATACGCTGCCCAATACCATTCTGCCCAAAGGGGGATTCTACGACAAAAGCGAGTATCGCATGTTGAGCTATGACTTCCGGTTGGCTGCAACTTTCAACAAAGAGTTTAACGAAACCCACATTGTCAACTCCTATGCAGGTATGGAGTTGAATTCTCAAGACAGAACCAGAGACTGGTTTGACGGATGGGGCATGCAATACAACAACGGCGAACTTCCTTTCTTCGACTATCTGGCATTCAAACGCATGCGCGAACAAAACAGCAACTATTTCGGTCTGTGGAATACCACGAACCGCCAGCTGGCATTTTTCGCCACAGGCACCTATTCTTACAAAGGCAAATATACAGCGACGGGCACTATACGCTACGAAGGAACAAACCGTTTAGGAAAATCCCGAAGCGCGCGCTGGCTGCCCACATGGAATATAGCCACCGCATGGAATATCCATGAAGAATCATTTTTCAAAGAATGGGAACCCACCGTATCGCATCTTACACTGAAAGCATCCTACAGCCTTACGGCGGATGCAGGCCCCACGTGGGTTACCAACTCGCGCGTAGTCATTAACAGCTACAACCCATGGCGCCCATCAGCCAGTGTGGCGGAATCCGGTTTGCGAATCGACGATTTGGAAAATTCAGAGCTTACTTACGAAAAGAAACACGAGTTGAATATCGGTATAGATATGGGCTTACTTGACAACCGCATCAATTTAGCCGCCGACTGGTATCGCCGCAACAACTTCGATCTTATCGGATGGGCAACCACGCAAGGCGCCGGAGGGCAGGTAAACCGCATGGGCAACGTTGCCACAATGCGCTCACACGGTTTTGAAATCACGCTCTCTACCAAGAACATTAAAACACCGACTTTCCAATGGAGCACGGACTTCATATTCGGGCATAGCAAAACCAAGGTGACCGACCTGAAAACACGCTCGTTCATGTTCTCCCTTGTTTCCGGAAACGGATTCACACAAGAAGGATACCCGCACCGGGGATTATTCTCCATTCCCTTTGCCGGACTGGATAAATCGGGATTTCCCACATTCTATATCTCAGACAAAAAAGGAGAAAAGATTCTTGTCAACTCTTCGAATTATGGAAGCATTGATTTTCAGGAGAGAGAAAATCTGAGCTTCTTAAAATACGAAGGGCCTACCGACCCAACAATAACCGGAAGCTTGGGCAATATTTTCACCTACAAAAACTGGAAGTTGAATGTGTTCGTAACTTATTCGGCAGGAAATAAAGTTCGCTTAGACCCCGTATTCAAAAGCGGATACAACGACCTTGACGCTACCCCCAAAGAGTTTAAGAACCGTTGGGTCGTAAAGGGAAATGAGGAAATCACAGATATACCGGTCATCGCCTCTATCCGCGATGCACAGAGAATTCCCAATCTCTACCTGGCGTACAACGCTTACAACTATTCAAGCGCCCGTATTGCCGATGGTGGATTTGTCCGCATGAAAGAAGTCTCCTTAACCTATACGTTGCCAAAAAACCTGCTGAAAACCAAAATGTTGAAGTCGGCTTCCATTAAGGTACAAGGCACTAACCTGTTCCTTATCTATTCGGACAAGAAGCTCAACGGACAAGATCCGGAGTTCTTCCGCTCAGGCGGTGTTTCCGCTCCCGTTCCGAAGCAATTTACCGCAACACTGCGCTTAGGATTTTAAATACGTACATTTAAAATAAATAAGTTATGAAAAAACTAACAGAATATATACTTACAGGTGTCGCTTGTTTAATCACCTTATCTTCTTGCGATTCTTTTTTGGATGTAGTTCCCGATAAAAGAACCGAGATCGACACAAATCAAAAGGTGAGCGAATTATTAATATCCGCATATCCGACGGTGGATCCTATGATGATCTACGAACATCGCACGGACAATGCGATGGACAACGGAGTACAATACGGAACGGGCGACAGAATGTTAACCGAGAACTACTTCTGGGAAGATATCACACCCAACGGTTGGGACGACCCCGAACAGCTTTGGAACAGTTGTTATAAAGCGATAGCAACAACCAACCAAGCACTGGAAGGCATCCGGGAAATAGGAGAAAGCAAAGAGAATGCCCCTTTCAAAGGAGAAGCGTTACTGTGCAGAGCGTATGCCCACTTCTTGCTTGCCAATACATTTTGCCAACCGTACAACGCCGCTACAGCCGCAAAAGATTTAGGAATACCCTATGTTACAGAACCGGAAAAGAAAATAGGCAAAACCTACGAACGGGGGACAGTTCAATCGGTGTACGAAAACATTGCCAAGGACATTGAAGAGGGCTATCCGCTTATCGACGATAACGCCTACGCCATCCCGCTGTATCATTTCAACAAACGGGCAGCAGCAGCTTTTGCTACCCGATTCTATCTATTCTATGGCAAATATCAGAAAGCCCTGGAATATGCCAACCAAGCCATTCCGGACGATCCTTCGGCTTCATTGCGCAACATCAAAGAATATACAATGCTGGCACAATCAGACGAGTGGAGAGATCGCTTTATCAGCAAGGACGAACCCGCCAACTTGCTTCTGATCCCTCTGCGCTCTCTATGGGGAAGAACCTATGCAAGCCGTCGATACGGCAACTCCGACATACTGACATCCCTTGCCACTTATCGCTCAAGAGGGCCTTGGGGAGACGTACTGAAAGATTTTGATTGGTTATTCGGTGCATCGGGATATCCTGTAAAGTTCCAACCCAAATACAATGAAATATTCGAAATAACCAATCAAACCAGCCAAACAGGACAGCCCCACACAGTGCAAATGGCTTTTACCGTAGATGAAACCTTGCTTTGCCGGGCGGAGATTCACACAATGCTGAAGCGATATGACCAAGCAGCGCAAGATCTCTCATACTGGTACATAAAGAAAGGCGGAGAGGGAGCCGACCGGGAAACGATTGTCCGGTTCTATACCGACAGAGAAGCGGCAGACAAGAAAGCGATACAGAAGAATGAATTACACCCCATGCTCGCATTAGTTAAGCCGTTTAACGCAGCTTTCGAGATCGAAGCCGGCACACAGGAGAAGATGTTGCAGGGAGTGCTGCATGCCCGCCGCATCGAAACCATGTACAGCGGTCTGCGCTGGCTCGATATTCGCAGATATGGCATTGAAGTCATACACAATGTAGACGGAGAAGTGGAAAACCAAGTAACGCTGCCTGCAGGAGATTTAAGGCGTGTAATACAAATACCGCAATCCGTAACGACCGCAGGAATGACTCCCAATCCTTCAAAATAAAATAAAGTGTAAACAGTTAAAAAAAGACACACTATTATGAAAACAATAAAATACATCCTTTTAAGCAGCCTTTTAACCGTAGGTTTCCTGTCGGCTTGCGACAACGATGATATCGACACCTCGAAAAGCATTTTCAATAGAAGCTCTACCCCTAAGAATGTGTTCGATGACTGGCTATACAAGAACTACATCAAATCTTATAATATCGACTATAAATACCGTATGGAAGATATTGAAATCGACTTTACCAAGAATCTCGTTCCGGCAGAGCTTGAGAAAAGCATGAAGTTGGCCAAAATCATCAAGCATGTCTGGTTAGAAGCCTATGTAGAAGCAGCAGGTCCGGACTTTATGAAAAAACATGCGCCTGCCATCCTTCAAATCATCGGTTCGGCAGCATGGAACGAAGGAGGTACCATTACGCTCGGTACGGCCGAAGGCGGGCTGAAAATTACGCTATACATGACCAATTGGCTAAACCCCAAAGACATAGCTCAGATGAACGAGTATTTCTTCAAAACAATGCACCATGAGTTCACGCACATCTTGCAGCAAGACATCAACTATCCGCAGGAGTACAACCTCATCAGTGCCGAAGACTACCGCCCGTCGGGATGGCAGAACAGAAGCCTCAAACAAGCAAGCCAGTTGGGGTTCATCACTCCTTATGCGGGAAGCATGGCAGTAGAAGATATTACGGAAATAACATGCTGCTATGTAACCTACACGCAAGAAGAATGGGATGCGGTTTTGGAAATGGCCGGAGAGAGCGGTCGCAAGAAGTTGGAGCAAAAAACTGAGATTATGAAAAAATACATGCAGGAGGTATGGAAGATAGATATGGACAACTTGAAGAGGATTGTGCATCGGCGCATGAACGAAGTGATACAGATGAACCTTATGCAACCCGATTGGGAAGCACTGCTTTCACCCGGAACCCCTAAGGCAAAAACCGCAGCGGCTTTACAACTGCTCAAGCAGCAATTGAAAGCCGATTATCCGGAAGCATTAAAAAAGATGGACAAGCACAAAGATTGCTGCCAAATACACAATGCCAATTTAATCAATCTATTGAAAGAACCTGAAAAATAAGAAAGTCATGAAGAATATTTTATATACACTCACGCTTATATGGGCTGCATGCCTGCTTGGTTCATGCAAAAATGAGATTGAGGACTACTTCGACCAAACGGCTTCCGAGCGTATGGAACAAGAAGTAGTCAAATACAGAGAGCTGTTGGTAAAGCCTCAACACGGATGGATCATGGAATATTACCCCGGCGGCATAAATCAGGCCTTTGGAGGGTACGCCATAACAGTATCTTTCACTACCGATGGATATGCTGTTTTCCGATCGGTATTGGAAGATGACGTAAGTAAATCGGTGTCAAGTTTCTACGCACTAAATAAAGACATGGGACCCACTCTCAATTTCGACACTTACAACGAGCTATTTCACTATTTCTCCAATCCCGATACGAGTAATGGAGACGGAGCAGGCAAAGGGATGCTCGGAGATTACGAATTCATATTCGATTCGGGAACAGAGAGCGAGATTATAATGACCGGTAAGAAGCACAAATCCACCATCCGCATGTATGCGCTGCAAGAACCCGCTACCGAATACCTGAAAAAGGCAAAAGCGGAAATGGAGAGCTATTTCATGATTGCTGCCGTGAACGGGTTGAAGGGGACATTTGCCGGAGAACCGGCAGAAGCCGAGTTCATCACCTCCCAATCGTACATGCTGGCTCAGGGAAAAGAATCGACAAAATTTTCATTCATGTTCACGGATAAAGGAATAAAACTTTATGCTCCCATCGAATTGAACGGAAAAAAAGTAGAAAACCTCTCTTGGGATAAACAGAAGCGTGCTTTTACTACCCCCGACGGGCAAACGAACTTAGCGTTGGTATACGACCCGAAAGGCCTGAGAGAAGACCAGCTATTGGGCAACTACGTGCTACACTACGAAAACGGCAAGCAGATCGACGTTTCAATCAAAAAGAGAAACAACGGAAACATTGTTATGGAAGGCTTACCTTTCAATGTAAAGCTCAGCTACAACAGACGTAAAGGAGCGTTGGAACTAAACGCACAGCAACTCCGTTCAAATCCGGAAGTGTGGCTTGCCATCTGGGCACGAAAAAGCAGCGGAGGCTACCTGATCTGGGACAAAGGATATGGCTTGGTGACGGAGTGGAATGAAAAAGAAGGAGACGAATTTACTCTGAAATGGGTAGACAATGGTTATGAGTGGTTTACAAAAGGAGAAAGAAATTATGCCGACAGTTTCATCTTATGGGAAGTAGGGAAAGGTGTATACAATGGCTATGGAGATGCTCGCTTCTACGATTTATTCTTAACAAAAAAATAGGAGGCAGAAATATGTATAAGAAACTCTCTTTATTCTACGTATTATTGACGCAAGCACTCTTGTTTTGCGCATGTTCTTCCGATAGCGATTTCGAAGAAAAGCAACCCGCGTTTCACGTAGTGAAAACAACAGCCGATATGAACCATACCGGAGGAAAGGGAAGCATCGAGCTCGACACGGAAGGGGTAAAAGCCACTTCCAACGAATCCTGGCTGAAAACTGCCGTAAACGGCAAAGCTGTAGAGTTGACTTTCGAGCCTAACAACAGCTATAACTCACGTACGGCAACCGTTACCTTAAAGTATGCCGACGACGAACAAACCGTTTCTTTCATACAGATGGGCATCATCTCCGACGTCGATGTTTACGACCATACGTTTCCTTATACCGGAGGAGAGAAAAGCTTCTTATGGAAAACAGACCAGCCGTTCGAATTTCAAGGAATGCAAGAATGGATATCTTACGAAGTCAAAGGCGATTCCATCGTTTTCAACATCGAGGGGATAAGCGAACTGGACAGCGGAAGAAAGTGTGAGATAAATATCAAATCAGGGAAGTATTATACCAAAACGATCACCTTTACGCAAACCGAAGCCCCCTTATCCTACCACATGTTACTCGGCAATTATACATTAGAGTATAAAAAATGGAAAGGAACGGCAGTAGAAACAATCGATGTCTCTTTTGTGGAAAAAGAGAAAGATAAATCATTTACGATGAAAGGTCTTGACTTTGACATTACGGTTTTATACAAAGCAGACCTGCCGGGCATAGCCATCAAGTCGCAACGCGTATCAAACGATGTTTGGTTGGCAGCCTGGCAAGGCGGTTATAACGGAAGTGGGCTTTGGCCTAATCCAAAGTTCGGATTGGCAAGCCAGTGGAATAACGACAAACGGAATATCGAGCTCACAATGATACCCGATGGCGTTACAGATAGTAGTTGGAAAGACAGCCAGGGGAATCCGGTTGTCGTGCATGCGTTTATCTTATGGACTGACAAGGGTGAATATCAAGCGAAAAAAACAAGCCGTTTAGTGGACCTCAAATTTATTAAGAAAGCCAAATAGGCCGAACGCCTAAAACAGGAGCTTTTTGAGCTCTCTTCTCATCAAATTATCAAACAAAAAAGCAAGGGCTGCCCGACAATAATAGGTCGGAGGCAGTCCTTACTTTGTTTCCTGATGCCGGCTAAAGCGGTAAACTAAATCATTTCACAGGCCATTGATAAATTCCGGATGTCCCTGCTTAAACGTGTTTAGCAAAACTGTAACAGTCCGGTAATCAGCCGCCGGCAGAGTCGTTGCGGATAAGCTCCAGCAACCTTTCCACCGCATGCTCTTCGGGAATGTTTTTTTCTACACAAGTTTTACCTTTATACAGGCTGATCTTTCCCCGTCCGGCTCCCACATAGCCGTAGTCGGCATCCGCCATTTCGCCGGGGCCGTTGACAATGCAACCCATGATACCGATCTTCACTCCCACCAGATGGGAGGTAGCGGCTTTGATGCGCGCAATGGTTTTTTCTAAATCGTACAGCGTCCGTCCGCAACCCGGACAAGAGATATATTCCGTTTTCGAAGTACGTACACGCCCTGCCTGCAAGATTCCGAAAGCCGTAGCGTCAATCACCGCATGGCTCAGCTCTCCCTGATTAAGCAGGAAGATACCGTCGCACAAGCCGTCGAGGATGAGAGCGCCCATATCGGCAGCAGCCTTTATCTGGAGGTCTTCCGCACAGTTTTCGGCATAATGCTGGAAGAAAACCACCGGATTCTCCAAGCCTTCGGTCATGAGTTGGTGCACCAGCGCACGATGTTCGCCCAAGCGGTTGGGATGGTTGCTTTGAGAAATCACCACTGCCTCGGGATGCGCCTTCAGGCAGGCTATCACTTCGTCCGTCTGTGCCATATAGAGCATAAACAGGAATTTCAGTTCGGCTTCGCACCCGTCCATCAGCGGCAGTTGCACATGGTTGAAGGCCGGCCATGTTCCCGCTTCGCCCGTCCAGACATCCGCATCGAGGATATATTCCACTCCTGCCTCCCGCATTTCGGGCAAAGCTCTTCCGGCATAAATGTAGTCGGGCGTGAATTGCGGATTCGTCTCCGTTTTCCCGTCGAAGCGGTCGGCTATGACAACGGGAAGATGGCTTCCTCCGATATTCCGCACCGCACGGGTTTTCCTGCGCGAGGGCTCGAGGTAGTTGAAACCCGGCGCCTCTACTCCCGGAACGAAAGGATGATTTTGTTTCAGCAGCACATAGTCTACCAACTTACGAGCCACCGGTATCTCGGCTTCGGGCGCCTCGCTCAAAGACACCCGTATCGTATCTCCCAGTCCGTCGTTCAATAACGCGCCTATTCCCAAAGCCGACTTGATACGCCCGTCTTCTCCGTCTCCTGCCTCGGTCACTCCCAGATGCAGGGGGAACGACATCCCCTCCTGCTCCATCACCGCAGCGAGCAAACGAACCGTACGTACCATCACCACCGTGTTCGAGGCTTTTATGGAGATAACGACGTTCAGAAACTGCTCTTCCACGCAGACACGCAGGAATTCCATGCAAGAGGCCACCATTCCTTCGGGCGTATCGCCATAGCGGGACATGATGCGATCGGATAGCGAACCGTGGTTCACCCCGATACGGATGGCGGTATGATTCTCTTTGCATATATTCAGAAAAGGCACGAAACGGTCGCGTATCTTTTGCACTTCGGCGGCATACTCTTCGTCGGTGTACTCCAGCTTCTTGAAGGTACGCGCCGCATCCACGTAATTGCCCGGATTGATCCGCACCTTTTCGGCATATTGCGCCGCCACATCCGCCACCTTAGGATTAAAATGCACATCCGCCACCAACGGAACCATATACCCCCGGCTGCGCAAACCGATGTTGATATTCATCAGGTTCTCGGCCTCTTTCACGCCCTGAGTGGTCAGCCGCACATACTCTCCGCCGGCATCTGCGATACGTTTTGCCTGCTCCACGCAAGCCTCCGTATCTTGCGTGGAAGTATTCGTCATCGACTGAATACGGATAGGGTTGGAGCCGCCCAAAGGCACAGCTCCAACATTCACTTCTAAGCTCTCTCTCCGAAAATAATTAAACAGTTCCACTTCGTTTCGATATTTTTTCATTAGTCACCGGAAACAGGCCAAAATCACATCTGCAAACCCACCTGCAAGGCTTCGTTCAAGCATTGGAGTTTTGGCATGAGTAAGAATTCATAAACGCTTTATTTTGATCAACTATGTAGTTTAATGTTTTTAGTTGACCACTTTGTAAGAATTCATATACGCTTTATTTTGATCGGCCGCTTGCCTTAATTGGTCTTGTACCGATACTTCACGTCCTTCAGCTCTTCGTTGGCTTTCACTATCTTCTTCTTCAGCCCTTCTTTATAAGCCGTAAAAGCCTCAGCCAAAGAAGAATCGCTCAAGGCCAATATCTGAACGGCCAGAATAGCTGCATTCATAGCTCCGTTGATGGCAACGGTGGCCACCGGAATACCGGGAGGCATCTGGACGATAGAGTGAAGCGCGTCTACTCCGTCGAGCACCGATCCTTTCACTGGCACTCCGATGACGGGCAGCGTCGTGTTGGCGGCAATCACGCCGGGCAAAGCAGCAGCCATTCCGGCGGCGGCAATAATCACCCGGACACCTCGCGAGCGGGCATTCTTGGCAAATTCTTCCACAGCTTCTGGCGTACGGTGCGCCGAAAGAGCGTTCATTTCGAACGGAACACGCATATCGTTCAGCAGTTGCGCCGCCTTCTCCATCACCGGGAGGTCGGACGTGCTGCCCATGATAATACTTACAACAGGGGTCATTTTGGTCAATGTTTAGTTATAAATGTTTAGTTATAAATGTTCAGTTATATAATGTTCAGTTATATAATGTTCAGTTATATTGGTTACAAGTGTTATTCTCAGTCATAAAAGCAATCGGTGACCGGCAACGTAATGAGAAGCGGCCGTCAGTTGGCGATAACGATGATAAGCCCATGCCGTCACATCATCGCCAACCGGCGGCCGCTACGATACTAACCGTTGATTACGGCTTTGTAACCCTCGGCATCCAGCAAACCTTCCACATCTTTCAAGTCGGCGGGTTTCAGTTTAATCAGCCAGCCTTCGCCGTAAGGATCTTTGTTCACCAGTTCCGGATTTTCTTCCAGCGCTTCGTTCTGCTCGAGCACTTCGCCTGCTACAGGCAGGAAGAGATCGGATACCGTTTTCACCACCTCGATAGAGCCGAACACTTCGTTAGCTTCCAGCGTTTCTCCTACAGTCGGAATATCAACGAACACGATATCGCCCAGTTGTTCCTGCGCATAGTCTGTGATACCGATGTAAGCAATGTCTCCTTCTACGCGAATCCACTCGTGTTCGCTCGTGTACTTCAAATTCTGTGGAAAATTCATAATAGTTAGTTTTTTTAGGGTTTATACTGTTAGTTATTAAAATAAGAATATACGAAAAAATACATTGTAAAGCGGATGAAGCACCAGTATGGCGGATAGCAAACCCACTACAAAGCCCGCAAGCACTTCGCCGATGGTATGATGCCCCAGTATGATGCGTGCCGAGCCCAATACTCCCGCAATCAGGATAAACAGGCAGAGCCAGATGACCGGATTGTATCCGAACAATGCGCTGAAAGACACCAGCCCGCCGATGATTCCTCCCGCTCCCGCCATGTGTTCGCTCAGTTTCCACCTCAGATTCGCGATGACACAGATCACAGAAACCAGCAAAGAGGCGAGAATTACCCCCGTCATATACCAGGGCAGGTTGCTCTTGCGCATGACCAACAGGCAGAACACATAAGATATGATTGTCAGTATAATGGGAACGTAGCGCTTCTTTCGTTCACTCAGTTCATGGCGGTCGAAACCGTTGATCTTGCGGAACAGAAAGATGGTCAGCGTGGGGGTGAGTATCGTGAAGCAATAGACAATGCCCAGCACAATCACTTTGAACTTCATCGGCATGATGCGCAAATACGAAAACAGGAACAACGCCAACAACGACAGGAACGGAATCGAAAAGGGAGTGAACACCATCGAAATCACACGTGCCGCCCTCAACATCGTTCTATCGGCTATAATATGCTCTCTTTCCACATTCATCGGTATCAAACATTACTATATATAACTATATACGGTTTTATACATTCTGCTTATTTCCTCAGCCTCGCCACCGGTATATTCATCTGCTGCCTGTATTTGGCTACCGTACGGCGGGCTATGGGATAGCCTTTTTCTTTCAGCATCTCCGCCAGCTCATCGTCTGTAAACGGCTTTTTCTTGTCTTCGGCATCGATGCACTCTTTCAGTATCCTGCGAATCTCGCGCACCGACATCTCCTCACCGTCTTCGGTGGTGTATCCGTCGCTGAAGAAAAACTTCAGAGGATAAATCCCGAAATTGGTCTGCGCGTATTTGCTGTTGCTCACACGCGAGATAGTGGATATATCCAGATTAGTACGCTCCGCCACATCTTTGAGGATCATAGGCCTCAGCAGCGACTCGTCGCCATCCATGAAGAAAGGGCGTTGCAGATCGACAATGGCCTGCATGGTAGTCATCAGCGTGTTCTGCCTTTGCTTCACCGCGTCGATGAAGCCCTGCGCCGCATCCATTTTCTGCTTCAGGAACATCATGGCCTCTTTCGACTCTTTCGATTGGTTGGCACGGTTTTTCGTATGCTCTTCCACCATTTCGGTAAAATCCCGGCTCATGCGGAGCTCCGGCACATTGCGGTTGTTGAGGCTGATATTGATGGTTCCGTCGTCATACGCCTCCACCAGAAAGTCGGGTACGATTTGCTGGTAGTTCCGCCCGATGGTTTCGCCCAGCGAAGCTCCCGGACGCGGATTGAGCCTCGTAATTTCTGCAATCGCTTCGTTAAAAACCGCCTCATCCACGTTCAGCCTCCTGATTATCCTGTCCCAATGCTTCTTGGTAAACTCCTCGTAGCATTCGGATATGATGCGCTCTTCCAAATCAAGCAGCAGACCGGCGTTTTCTTCTTCCGCCTGCCTGCGGCGGATCTGTATCAGCAGGCATTCCTGAAGCGTACGCGCCCCGAGACCTGCGGGATCGAAATCCTGCAACACTCCCAACGCCTCCTCCAGTTCCTCTTCGGTACACTCCACCCCGACGTAGATGGCCAGTTCGTCGCAGATGCTCTCCAGAGACTTGCGAAGCAACCCGTCGTCATCGAGCGAGCCGATGAGATACTCCACCAATTCGCGCTGATGCTCCGTCAGGTTGCGCTCACGCAGCTGTTCTTTCAATACTTCGTAGAAAGAGGTAGCTTCGGAAAAAGGTATATCTTCCGCCTGCTCCCCTTTCGAGCGGTTGTTCTCCTGCAATTTATAGTCGGGTATGTCGTCCTCCCTCAGATAGTCGTTCAGGGAGTCGTACTCATTCGCCCCGTCGTCTCCGGCCTCCTCCGGTTCGGCAGCGGAATACTCATCGGCAGGAGTTTCCTCCCGTCCCTCCTCAAGCGCAGGATTCTCCAAAAGCTCGGCATGGATACGGTCTTCCAGCTCCAATGCGGGAAGCTCCAGCAACTTCACCACCAGAATCTGCTGGGGCGAAAGCGTCTGTATCTGTTGTTGTGCCTGAGTTTGTATCTGACGTGAACCTTGTGCCATAATGTATTCTTGCTTTTTCTACTGTTTACCGCTACAAAAGTAGCTTTTTAACCAGAGATAAACCAGATTAGAATGAATATTTTTAATCCTATAACACAAAAATCTTTATCTTTGCCCTACGAACTTCTAAATTAAGAAATTATGTTTGCTAAAGAAACGTACGTGCAGCGCAGAGCCTTGCTGAAAAAGAAATTAGGCTCCGGAGTATTGTTATTTCTCGGAAACGACGAGTGCGGGTTGAACTACGAAGACAACACCTTCCGTTACCGTCAGGATTCTACATTCCTCTATTATTTCGGGCTTTCGGGCGCGGGGCTTTCAGCCATCATAGATATTGACGCGGATAGAGAAATCATTTTCGGCGACGAGCTTTCCATCGACGCCATCGTATGGATGGGAGCACAACCCACCCTGCACGAGAAATGCGAACGCGTCGGCATGAAAGAGGTGATGCCTTCTGCGGATATTGTAAGCTACCTGCACCAATGCGTGCAAAAGGGGAAAACGGTTCATTACCTGCCCCCTTATCGTGCGGAGCACAAGCTGAAGCTGATGGATTGGCTCGGCATCCCGCCCGCCCGTCAGGAAGGTTCGGTACCGTTCATACGCGCCATCGTGGCTCAACGGAACTATAAATCGGACGAAGAGATAGCCGAAATAGAAAAAGCCTGCAACGTGACTGCCGACATGCACATCGCCGCCACAAAATTCCTCCGTCCCGGCATGTACGAGTACGAGGTAGTGGCAGAGATGAACCGGGTGGCGCAAGCCAACAACTGCGAACTTTCGTTCGCCACCATCGCTACCATCAACGGGCAAACGCTGCACAACCACTACCACGGCAACAAAGTGAAACCGGGCGACCTGTTCCTGATCGATGCCGGAGCGGAAGTGGAATCGGGCTATGCCGGCGACATGTCGTCCACCATTCCCGCCGACAAGAAGTTCACCACCCGCCAACGGGAAGTGTACGAGATACAGAATGCCATGCACCTCGAATCGGTGAAGGCGTTGCGTCCGGGCATCCCCTACATGGAAGTGTACGAACTCGCCGCCCGCATTCTGGTAGACGGCATGAAAGGGCTCGGACTGATGAAAGGCAACACCGACGACGCCGTGCGCGAAGGCGCCTATGCCCTTCTCTTCCCTCACGGGCTGGGACATATGATGGGGCTCGACGTTCACGACATGGAGAATCTCGGCGAATTGTGGGTAGGCTACGACGGGCAACCCAAGAGCACGCAGTTCGGCCGGAAGTCGCAGCGCCTTGCCATCCCGCTGGAGGAGAGGTTCGTAATCACCGTAGAGCCGGGCATCTACTTCATCCCCGAGCTGATAGACCGCTGGAAGGCGGAAAAGAAATTCACCGACTTCATCAACTACGAGAAAGTGGAAGCGTACAAGGGCTTCGGAGGCATACGCAACGAAGAAGACTACCTGATTACGGCTACCGGTTCGCGGCGGTTGGGCAAGAAGATTCCTCTGACCCCCGACGAAGTGGAAGCCCTGAGATAAAGCGCGCCATGCGCAGCAGGGCATCGGTGCGGCCGGGCGGCGTCCATCGGGCATCCGCCCTTGCCCGCAAGCCTGCACAGGGAAAAAGCAGCTGCATTGCAGAGTGGTGTTTTCGTTTGTGTTGGTGTTCGTGTTTCTGTTTTGCATATTCATATCCGGCTCATTACGTTGATTGACGATGCAAATATAACCGATACTTTGCACTTTATCCCCCGTTTTCTCCCTGTTATTCTTAATCAAATTATTAACCTCCTCCTCTCTCTCCTCCTCACCCTTCTTTTTCCGGAGGAGGAAAAAGGAGGAGGTTTTTTTGTGCTATGCTGTGCTATGCTATGCTGTGCTATGCTATGTGTACCTGATGTAACATTTTCGGGCTTAATTGTTACATTAATTCCCCTACAAGTGAAAATGCGGCGACCGAGAAATCAGTTAAAAATACGGACAATCCGGGCTCCGGAAAAGGTATATGCCGCGCGCTTTATATATAGGGCTACCCCGATAAGCATATATAGCCACCGTGATAAGCATATATGGCTACCACGGTGGGCATATATGGCTACCGCGCTGTATATATATAGCTACCGCGGTGAGTATATATAGACAGCACACCGGGCATATATACTCGGCAGATTGGGGAAAAAGAGGCCGGCATATCGGAAAAATACACAAGAAAGCGGAAAAACAAATAAAAACACAATTTATAGGTTTTTATTCTTTTTCTTTCTATATTTGCCCCGAATAGTTAAATTAAATTCAAAATAACTTATGAGAAAAAACACGATTTTAAAGGCGCTCTTCATCTCCGCCTATTTATTGACATGGGGGGGGGGGTATTTGACTGTGTGTCAAATACTTACGCCAGTAATTCAACCGAAAAACATGCACAGCAGCAACTACACACCGTAAAAGGTGTCGTAAGCGATCAGGCGGGAGCCATCATAGGAGCTTCCGTCGTTGTAAAAGGCACGCAGAAAGGTGTAATAAGCAACTTAGAAGGTGCTTACGTCCTGACAGGGGTAAAAATAGGAGACATTATCGAAGTTTCCTATATAGGCTATACCACTTTAAACGTCAAATACAACGGCGAACAGACGCTGAACTTCTTGCTTCAGGAGGAATCGCAGACCTTGGGCGAAGTAGTGGTAACGGGATACGGCGGTGTTCAGAAGGCCAAAACCATGACAGCCTCAGCATCTGTGGTGAAGGTAACAGAACTTGCCAAGCTGCCTGTAATATCAATCTCCGAAGGACTCGGCGGACGCGTTACAGGCGTCATCACCCAGCAGAGTTCGGGTGCTCCGGGCGAAAATGTCCGGATATGGATTCGCGGCGGTGCGAATATCCTGTATGTAATCGATGATGTGGTAATGGAGCCTGATCAGGGTAACGCTTTTTTCAACCGTTTGCGTCCGGACGATATTGCATCCATGTCAATATTGAAGGATGCTTCGGCCACCGCCGTATATGGGCCCAGAGCAGCGAACGGAGTAGTAGTGATTTCTACCAAACGCGGTCAGGATGGCAATCCTACCATCACAGTGAACCAGAAACTTTCCATCATGACTCCCGCCTACCGGGCAAAAGGACTAAGCTCCTACGAATATGCACAGTTGCGCAATGAGGTAGCATTTGCAGCATATCAGGAAAGCCCGACATTCAATAACATCGAATTATCCAAATACTACATGGGCGACCTTTGGCAAAAAGGATACAACCGCGAAGAGATACGAGACATGGTGAATGAAAAATACAACATGCAATATTCGATAAACGATATCAACGACTTGTTCAATCCATTCAAAACAGAAGGAGGAAATATTCAGGACTACTATTCTTCCTACGATCCTTGGAAGATGTTCGACCACACACAGCCTATGTATCAGACCAACGTAAGCCTGCGGGGAGGCAGCGAACGACTGAAGTATTATTCAAGCCTCGGATATATGGATCATCAGGGTATCAGTAGCAACTATACCTACGAACAAATCAATTTTGTGCTCAATACAGACGCTTACCTGCTGAAAGACAAAAGCCTGAAATTCACCATGAATCTGAATGGCAATACGAGTACTCAAAAAAGGCCTGCCATCGGAGAACAGGTTTTCAACAATGCAATGTATGGAGACTGGATGCCCAAGAGACCTGCACAATGGAGTACGGGGCTTCCGAAAAAAGGATCGGTAGACGCGTTATTGAAAACAGGATTCGACGATACGGAAGCATACCGGTTTCAAATGAACAGCGCGTTGAAATGGAATTTACCTTGGATAGAAGGATTGTCGGCTACGGCAAGTGTAAACTTTACCACGTCTTACCAGACCAGGCGAAAATTCGACCACGACCAAGAGAATGTATACGACACCCCTTATGCTTCGGCACCTGCGTCATACAACGCCGTCAATGCCAAAATGCACCAGCGATGGGATAAGTACAAGCTGGCAACCGGTATCTTCCAATTGGATTATTCGCGTTCCATCGGCAAGCACAATCTATCGGTAATGGGCAACTATCAAAGCCAGATCCGGAAAACGAACTGGACTTCGGCCGAGAAGAAAGGGTATCCCACCACACTGGCTCCACAAATCGACCTTGGAGCCGAAATGGTATCCAACGGAGGAAACTCTACCGAATGGGGATCTGCCTCATACATCGGACGTGTCACCTACGATTATGCCAATAAATATTTGTTCCAATACAGCGCCAACTATAACGGTTCGCTAAGCTACAGCCCGAACAAGCGCTGGGGATATTTCCAAGCCTTTTCTTTGGGATGGGTTGCTTCCGAAGAATCTTGGTTCAAAGCTATGGTGAGCCCGAATATTGTAAACATGCTGAAGCTGCGCGGAGGATTCGGATTGGTAGGAAATGAAGTAGGAGCTCCTTTCTCTTTCCTTACGCAGTATTCTCAAAGAGATAATCGCGTATTATTCGGAGATAACATGACTCCCAACGTAGGCTGGTACGTATCCAGTATAGCCAACGATTTGAAATGGTCGAGCAGCAAGCAGCTCGGAGTCGGGTTGGACTTCGGATTAGCAAACAACCGTCTGTCCGGTTCTTTCGACACCTTCCTATATTTAAACAAGGGCGATGCAATGAACATGACCGATGACATGATCCGGGCAGACATCTTGGGTATGCCTAATGTGCCTAAAATAAACGCACCCTACACAACCTCACGGAAAGGGGGATTCGAACTGTCATTGAATTGGCAGGACAAAATCGGCAAAGTGGGATACCGGATTGGGTTGAACTATTCATATTGGGATGAGCGAGTGACCCGACACACCAATACCAGCACCGACTACTGGTCACCGACTTTTGATTACATCGGTAAACGTTGGATGCATCCGGTTTATCCTTTGGGAGTAGGAACCAAAGGGCTATACGGCAGTTGGCAGGAAATGTATAACGGAGTTTTGCGCACCGACCGCAATATAGCATTAGGTACCCCTATACTCGACGACTTGAATGGAGACGGACGTGCCATGAACGACTATAAGACATTCAGCAATCCCGGCATGACACCTCTGACCCAATACGGAGTGACTTTGGGCGCCAATTGGCAAGGATTTGATCTCGAACTGTTCTTCCAAGGTGCGACCAATGTATCGGGAGCCATGCCCTCACCTCTGCGCAGCCAGCAGTCATATATGTGGAACTACGGACAATATGCGTTCCAAAACGCATATACTCCAAGCAATCCTGACGTGAACGCAGCCATTCCGACCCCTATGCCCGAAGGAAACGGATTCGGATACTGGTATATCGATATTTGGGCATTCGACGCTTCTTACCTGAAGCTAAAGAACATCAGCCTGCGCTACGACATGAAGAGATATCTGCTAAGGAAAGCAAGATTCATTCAAGGATTAGATCTTAGCTTTGTGGTAACCAACGCTTTTACATGGACAAAGAAATCATATCCGCTGAAAGGATTGCAAGATCCGGAATTCATCACCACCGGTTCTTCCATCTGGGCTACCAACGGAACATTGGGAAGCTACCCAACACAGCGTTCATATACTTTAGGCATCACTGTAACTTTATAAACATACTGACATGAAAAATAAGATAAATATAAAGAAAATTTTAGTTGCCGGACTATACGGTTCATTTCTGATGGGCATCATTACGGCCTGCGACCCGTTGGGCATAGAGCCCACTAACAAAGTGGACGAAGAGCGCTTCTGGCTGAACGCCGAACTCGCCCGCTCTTACGTAAACGATTTCTACTTCTTCACTCCCACCGGAGCCGGCGATACGTTCCAATCCGAACAATGGTCAGACAATTGTCAGGGAAACTACGAGCAGGATTGGAACACATACCGGCAAGAGAACTTCACCAAGCGACTCTATGATGAAAACTCAGGAATTTCAGTTTTCTCAGCTCCATGGACAGCTGCTTACAAATATATTTATAACATAAATCTGGGGATTGAGAAAATAAGCTCTTCAGCAGCCTTGCCTGAAAACTTGAAGAATCAGCTATTGGGAGAATGTTATTTTTTCCGTGCTTTCGTTTATTTCGATATGGAAAAATTCTGGGGAACCGTGCCATATGTGGACAGAGCGCTGAAAATTACAGACGACACCTATCTCCCGCAAATCAAACGCGAAGCTCTTTTCGATCATATACTTGCCGACCTGAAAAAATCGATCGAATATTTTGACGCGTATAAAGGAGGAACTTCCACAGGCATGGTGAACAGGAACGTGGCCCGGGCATTCATTTCGCGCGTCGCCTTATATGCGGCGAATGCAGCGGAGGCTTCGGCAAAGGGGCTGTATACGGATGACGAAAATGGGCTGTTCAAGTTTGAGAAAAAAGCCGATGGATATTACCAGACCGCTTATGATGCAGCCAAAGATTTGATAGGCAAATACAGTTTGGAGGCTAACTACGAAAACTTATTTACCAGCCAGACAGCACATACCAGCAAAGAAGCCATCTGGCCTGTAATGTTCAAAGAAAACCAGCGCGGAGGGTTCAACCCGACAGCCAAAAACGGGCCTGACGATTTATATTACGGAAGTACAAAAGAGAAAACCCACTCGTGGGAATTTCGCTCCGGATTATTCCCCACTCAGGACTTGGTGGATTGCTACCTGCAAAAGGACGAAAAGGACGGCAAGTGGAAAAAATGGTGGGAAACTTCACAAGCCCAAGAAATGAAAATAAAGCAAAATGCCGAAGGAGAAATCTCAGGAGAAAGCGCCGATTACCGCAACATTTTCAAGAATCGCGATAAACGATTCTATGCAACAATCACCTACGACGGCGCTTATATGGGACCGGAAACAAACGACAACCGCTACATAATCCAAACATGGATAGACAACACCAATCCGGTGGTTTCGCTGAAATACAGCGCTCTACACACGGGGTACAAATATCTGGATAAAATGAGCTCCGCACCCATCAACAGAGGCTCTGCGCAAACTATCACAGGCTATTACTCCAGAAAATATTCCCACTTCGACAAATATAATGATGACGGTAAGTTCGATCGCAATACCCAGCGTCAAACTTGCTACTTCAACATCCGCTATGCCGAAGTCCTGTTGAATTGCGCCGAAGCCGGGATCAAACTGAATAAAGCCGATGCCAAAGGGTATATCAACGAGATACGGCGACGTGCCGGACTCTCAGACTATGACGGGAATGACTTATGGGAAGAAATGAAACTTCAACGTCGCTTGGAATTTGCTTTCGAATGTCCCGGATTCCGCTATTTCGACTTGTTAAGATGGGGAGAATCTGAAGGAAAAACAACCATCGACGAATTGAATACGCCTTCCAGAGGACTGTGGATATTCAGAAAAGGCATCGAAAGTGAAAAAGTAGAAGAAAAAGGATATCCGGTAGAACCGGGTGAACAAGGCTATTTCACTCCGAAGTTTGAAACTTTCGTCATGCCCTATTCATACTACACAAGGAAGTTTGACAATGCAAGATTCTATTTTGTTCCCTTCTCTGCAACAACGCTTAAAGATTATAAACAGTTGCAGCAGAACCCGGGATGGAAAGATTATAATTACAACAACTAACAAAAAAAATGACAACTATGATAAATAAATTATTTACCAAAAGATATGTCGGAATTTCCCTTATATGCGGACTCTTGACTTTTACGGGCTGCGAAGCGGATTTGACTTACGAAGAAGCGCCCGAATCAGCTTATTCGGAGGTTGGTGTCAGCAATTTTGCTGTTAGATCCAGAGAGTTGTTTGAAAATAAAATATACGCAGTCAATTGGAATAAATGGGTTGACAACTACTTGGACACACGATTGATCGGATCTACCCAAACGGGAAAGTGGAAAAATGAAACGGGAGCAGATGTAACGCTAAGCAACGGAGCTTTGGTAAAAGCAGGAGAAACATTTGAAATAAAACCCATGACCGTTGAAGATTTAGCAGACGCACCTGAAGGCAAATTGCATGTGTTGACAATTTTGGTTAACGATCACGCAACATACTCAACCCCTAACAAAGGATATCTGTTCGACGGCAGTAAGTTCTCGGGCGATTTCACTTTGGTAGATCCCAAGGACAATCGCTCAGAGAAAGTCAAACTTCCTGTCAGAAAAAATGAGATCATAGGAGAGTTCTATTTGGTATCTCCGTTCAACTGCGTGGTCGAGCGAGTAGGAGATGCTCCGAAATTAGGCCAACCGGGAGACTATTCTGTCCCTCACCGGTATCTGGTGAAAAACATTTGCTTTCGTCCGGCAGGTGTCGAACAATATAAGCGCTTGTATGAAGTACGCATAATATTTTATCCGGGCAAATAATTAGTCTTATACGTTCTAAAAAAAGAGGAGGTGACGGCGTTTTGAAAAAGTGTTTTCACAACTCGACACCTCCTTTTATATCACTTTATCCTTAACCGGACAAATATATTTATAATGAAACGATTCATATTTTCTCTCATCGGATGTCTCTGCCTTTTCCTTAATGCCCCGGCACAAAACGGTACAGCAGGCTCCGTATTCCTGTTCAAGAGTTTTCAGCAAGCTCGTGTCATATACAAAGACGGGAGACATTTTTCAGTTCCGCTCAATTACAATCTGGCTACTTCTTCATACGTATTTATCGACAAGGCGGACGGTAAAGAAAAGGAGTTTTCCGAAGCAGAGCAGATTGCAGTCATACAGATAGATGACAGAACCTTTTTGATGAGAGCAGGAAAAGCGACCGAAATCATTCAGGCCGAACCGGAGTTCTATGTTTCTTATACGGGCAACATAAAAAAAAGACCTCACCAAATCTCGCATGGAGGAACGACTGAAACCGCTTCAGTAGAAAGCTACTCAACAATAGCCGGCACAGGAATCATAGGAGGAGTGCGAATTAATGACGGAACGGTATCAACGATAAATAAAACTTATGAGGCGAGAATAGGAGGAAAAATCAAACAATTTTACAACAAGAGAAGTTTCCTAAAGATTTTTCCTAAAGAAAAACGACTCTTGTTGAAAACATTTATAGAAGAAAATAACATAAACTTCGATTCCATAGACGAAGTTTTAAAGCTGTATCGTTACACCATTATTAATATTTAAAACTGCTTCCTCCCAAAAATTCACGCAGCAATGAGGTAGGCGGAATTTCTTTGCCTCGTACAGGAGTGAAATACGAGATAAACTTCAGCAGCCGGTAGGCCTCGCTGTATTCGGGGCAATTGCGCGGAACTCCCATCAAAATGGGTTCGGCATGGAGGCGCAACACGGCAAACTCGAAAAGCAAAGCGGAATTGAACATCACATCGGCATTCTCCTGATAGGGGAATATCCACTTATCCTCTCCGGCACGCACGCTGGGCCAGCGCGAAATGGTTTCGCGGGCGGAATATCCCCGGTAGTTGAAATCGCGAATGATACGGCGCAGCAACCGGTTGTCTGTGGTAGGAATCCAGTTGTGATCGTCGAGCGAAATGGTAGTCAGCGCCGAAACATATATTTTAAATTTCTTCCGGTCGTCGATATGGGCTGTCAGCTTAGGGTTCAACGCATGAATGCCCTCCAGAATCAAAATCGTGTTTTCTCCGATTTTCAGCTTATCGCCCGTATATTCCTTCTTGCCCAACGCAAAGTTGAAACGGGGCAGTTGCACTTCTTCACCGCTGAGCAAAGCTCCCAGATGGTTGTTGAACAGATCGAGGTCGAGGGCGTAAAGCGATTCGTAATCATAGTTTCCGTTCTCGTCCAACGGCGTCTCTTCACGCTCTACAAAGTAGTCGTCGAGCGAAATGGAATACGGTCGCAGGCCGTTCGCCATCAACTGAATCGAAAGCCTTTTGCTGAATGTTGTTTTACCCGAAGAAGACGGGCCTGAAATGAGCACCAGCTTTACCCGGTTGCCGTTCTCGCCTCTATGGAAAATGGTATCCGCAATCTGGGCTATCTTTTTTTCCTGCAAAGCCTCCGTCACATTGATAAGATCGGTGGCATAGCCTCTCTTGCATGCCAGATTCACATCGCCGGCGTTGTTCAGCCCCATGATATAATTCCAGTTCAGGTACTCTTTGAAGACATCCAGCATCTTTTCTTGCTTCACCACCTCTTCCAGAATCTCCGGATTTTCTTTGTTGGGGATGCGTAACAACAGCCCGTCGTAATAATTTACCAGATCGAACACCTTGAGATAGCCCGTGCTCGGAACCAAATTGCCATAGTAATAATCGACCGTATCGCCCAATGTATAATAATAAGTATAAAGCGAGCCGGAGGTTTCGAGCAGCCTGACCTTATCTTTCATTCCGCGTTCGCCGAAGACACGCACTGCCTCCGATGTCTGACATTCGATGCGGTGGTACGGAATATCTTCCTCTACGATTTCACGCATGCGCTTCTTAATGCTGTTCACATCTTCCGGCGTGATGGGACGGCCGATCCGCAGGTTGCAAAAATACCCTTTCGACACCGGATGCTCCACGTACAGCTTTCCCTGCGGAAAAATCTCGGTGATGGCTTTGAACAACACAAAGCAAAGTGAGCGAACGTAGGTACGCATACCCGACGAATCTCTGACATCGAGAAACTCCACATCCTTATTGTTATAGACTCTGAATTTGAGCCCTTCGGCACGGTTATTTACCTTCGCGCTCACCACCTGATAAGGAAAATTAAGATTAAAACCGTGATAAATATCCAAAAGTGAGCTTCCGATAGGGAAATCTTTATAATTATTATTATTTTTGCAGCAAATTCGTAACATCTGTGTCATGGACATTCTTTATTAAAGTGGTACATGGGACTAATATACTTACTAATCGGTCAGAGAACAAACAACCATTAAAAATTTTATAGATGGAGTATTCTTTTTATGATTTTTTAAAGCTCATTGGCTCATTGGGGCTCTTTCTGTATGGGATGAAAATAATGAGCGAGGGCTTGCAAAAAGTCGCAGGCGACAGGCTACGAGGTATTCTGACAGCAATGACCACCAACCGGGTAACGGGAGTTTTCACGGGAGTATTGATTACGGCCCTTATCCAGTCTTCGTCGGCCACCACAGTAATGGTCGTGAGTTTCGTGAATGCGGGACTGCTTACTCTGGCCCAATCCATCAGCGTTATTATGGGTGCCAACATCGGTACGACAGTCACTGCATGGATTATTTCGGTCTTCGGATTCAAGGTAGACATGGGAGCCTTTGCCCTTCCGCTTCTGGCCATTGCCCTGCCGCTTATCTTTTCCGGCAAAAGCAACCGTAAGTCTATCGGCGAATTCATTTTCGGCTTCTCGTTCCTTTTCATGGGGCTCTCGTATCTGAAAACAAACGCGCCCGACCTGAACGCCAATCCGGATATGCTCGCCTTTGTGCAAAACTATACTGACATGGGCTTCATGTCTATCCTGCTGTTCCTGTTCATCGGAACCATCCTCACCATGATCGTGCAGGCATCTGCCGCCACCATGGCCATCACCCTGATCATGTGCGCCAACGGGTGGATCAGCCTCGAGCTCGGAGCTGCTCTGGTGCTGGGCGAGAATATCGGAACCACCATCACCGCCAACCTTGCCGCACTGACAGCCAACTCACAGGCGAAGCGGGCGGCATTGGCACATTTCGTATTTAACGTATTCGGCGTCATCTGGGTATTGGCAATCTTCCATCCCTTCATGCAGCTTGTCAACTGGATAGTAGACAACTTTTTCTCAACGGCCGATCCTCAAGTGAGCATTTCGTACAAACTTTCCGCATTCCACTCCATCTTCAACATCTGCAACGTATGCCTGCTGATATGGGGCGTAAAACTGATCGAACGCACGGTATGCGCCATAATCCGCCCCAAAGAGGAAGACGAGGAACCCCGTTTGCGCTTTATCACGGGCGGCATGCTTTCTACGGCAGAGTTGTCGATCCTTCAGGCGCGCAAGGAAATACACTTGTTTGCCGAGCGCATACACCGCATGTTCGGAATGGTACAGGATCTGCTGCATACGGAGAAAGGAGACGACTTCAACAAAGTGTTCAGCCGCATCGAAAAGTACGAAAGCATCAGCGACAATATGGAGTTGGAAATAGCGAATTATCTGAATCAGGTGTCCGAAGGGCGGCTTAGCTCTGAGAGTAAGCTGCAGATACGTGCCATGTTGCGCGAAGTAACCGAGATTGAAAGCATCGGCGACAGCTGCTACAACCTCGCCCGTACCATCAACCGCAAGCGGCAGACCAACCAAGACTTCACCGAAAAGCAGTACGAGCACATTCATTTCATGATGAAGCTCACCAACGACGCTCTGACACAGATGATTGCAGTGGTGGAGAAAACAGAGCATCAAAGCATCGACATCAACAAATCGTTCAATATAGAAAACGAAATAAACAATTACCGCAACCAACTGAAGAATCAGAATATCCTAGATGTGAACAACAAGGAATATGATTATCAGATGGGGGTATACTACATGGACATCATCGCCGAATGCGAAAAACTGGGCGATTATGTAGTGAATGTGGTAGAAGCAAGCAGCGATGTAAAAGAGAGGAGAACGGCTATGCTCTGAAAGCGGAAAATGCTTTGAATGCCCCATCATCTGCCGCCCAAACGGGAACTTACGACACGAAGAAGGGGCTTAAAAGCAGGCGAAGCAAATAATAAACGCAGATTTACACGGCTTCCATAGGACCTGTAAATCTGCGTTATGTGCGTTTGAAAGGACGTTTGTAGACCCGCGCTGTTCGTTTGAAAGCCGTTTGCCGGTTCGTCATTGCCGAACAGCCGGCACGCCCTCCCCTTACATCTTCTTTTTTTTATTATTCTTCGTAAGGTTCAAAATCTTCCTTTCCTACTCCGCAAAGGGGGCATACCCAATCTTCCGGAATATCTTCAAAGGCTGTTCCCGGCTCGATGCCGCTTTCGGGATCTCCCAATTCCGGGTCGTAGATGTATTCGCAAACCACACAAATGTACTTCTTCATAATGTTATGTTTTTTATTAGTTTCAATTCATATAACGTAGGCAAAAGATTTTTGTTCAATACTGTTCTTTTCTTCATACACATAAAAGATTTACCCGAAGAAGTGCATGCAAGCAACGAAGACAGGCGGCGAAAAAGAAACACCCGGACAAAAGAAGGCGAAGAAGCTAAAAAAGATTCAAAGAAGAAGAAAACTCTCAGATTTATCAAAAACAGTTTCTCCATATTTAGATAAAACGTTATCTTTGCGCCCGTTATCATCATAGAAAAAACCGGCAATTAACATAAACCTTATGGCATTACAAATTATAGCTGTCACTTTGTCTGTTATTCTATTAACAGGCATGTTGTTCGAAATAAAACGAAAACGACAAATACAGCAATCATTAGCCTTGGAATCGAACAAACTGAAAAGCGCCAATCATATCAACAACGCTATCTTTAAAAACATACACGCTTTTATCTTGCTGGTAAACAAAGAACTTACGGTTCTCCATACCAACTATTACGAGCGAACAGGCACGTTAAAGACACAAGAGGAGAAGAAAGTAGGCGATCTGCTGCAATGCCGGAACGCCCTATCATCCAAAAGCGGCTGCGGAACTCACCCCTTCTGCGCCTCCTGCCCCATACGCCAGACCACCCTCAAAGCGTTCGAAGAGAAAAAGAGCTTTTCCGATCTCGAAGCTACCGTAGAGTTAAAGCTAAACGGCAATCAAGAAACAACATGCAACACCGTCATATCGGGCACATACCTGTTGCTCGACGGAGAAGAAAACATGGTAATCACTGTTCATGACGTAACCAAGCAAAAAAGAACTGAGGAAGAACTCAAAATAGCGAAAGAAAAAGCGGAAAAAGCGAATTTGTCGAAATCTGTCTTCCTCGCCAATATGAGCCACGAAATCCGTACACCGATCAATGCCATTACAGGATTTTCTGAAATATTGAGCTACACAAACGTTGAAGAAGAAAAGATACAGTACAAAGAGATCATAAAAATGAATGCCGACCTCTTGCTGCAACTGGTAAACGACATTCTCGACCTCTCAAAGATAGAAGCCGGAACCATCGATTTCACTTATACGAATATAGACGTCAACCAATTGCTCTCCGACTTGCGCCAACTCTTTCAAATGAGAATAGCCCACACTGAAAAAAACAATAAAATAGAAATCATTACCGAACCCGGGCTATCGGCGTGCCTGATAAAGACCGATCAGAACCGGCTTATTCAAGTGTTGTCCAACTTTATAGCGAATGCCATAAAATTCACCGAGGCGGGAAATATCCGCATAGGCTATCAATCGAAAGAGAATGAGCTTTACTTCTACGTAAGCGACACCGGTTCGGGAATTCCTCAAGACAAACTTCAAGATATATTCGAACGGTTTGTAAAACTGAACAAAGAGGAGAAAAACGGTACGGGACTGGGGCTGGCCATATCCAAAGGTATCGTTAACAAATTGGGTGGAAGGATTGGCGTCGAATCCGAAATCGGAAAAGGATCGACATTTTGGTTCACCTTGCCTCTCTGTCCGGATTGCGATTTAACAGAAGGGAGTAACTTCCTAAAAAGTTTTAATTAAAAAGCTATATCACAATTTAATATTGTACTTTTGCATTCCTAACTAAACGCATGTATCTGCATGAGTGCAAAAAAAGAGGATTATTATCATTTAGGTCTTACAGAGAATGAAGTCCTGCAAAGCAGGAGAGAAAATGGTATAAATCTGCTGACACCCCCCAAGCGTCCTTCTCTTTGGAAGCTTTATCTTGAAAAGTTCGAAGACCCGATTGTGCGCGTCTTGCTGATAGCAGCCGTACTGTCGTTGATCATCTCCTTGATAGAAAACGAATATGCCGAAACCATCGGAATCATAGCCGCCATCCTGCTGGCTACGGGCATCGGTTTCTTTTTCGAATACGACGCCAATAAAAAGTTCGACCTGCTGAATGCCGTCAACGAAGAGACTCCCGTGAAAGTGATACGCAGCGGACGGATACAGGAAGTGCCGCGCAAAGACATTGTCACAGGCGATATCGTCATTTTGGAAACGGGCGAGGAGATTCCCGCCGACGGAGAGTTGTTGGAGGCCATCTCCATGCAAGTGAACGAGTCGAACCTCACCGGCGAACCGGTTACCGGGAAAACCATCATCAAAGAAAACTTCGATAAAGAGGCTACTTACTCCTCCAATTTAGTGATGCGCGGCACTACCGTAGTGGACGGACACGGAACGATGCGCGTAACTCATGTGGGAGATGCCACCGAGATAGGCAAAGTGGCCCGCCAAAGTACGGAACAGCCGCTGGAACAGACTCCGTTGAACATACAGCTCACACGGCTGGCGAACCTGATCGGGAAGATCGGTTTCACCGTCGCTTTGCTGGCTTTCCTTGCTTTCTTCATCAAAGACGTATTGCTTCACTACGACTTCGCCGCACTGAACGGTTGGCACGACTGGTTGCCGGTTTTGGAACGAACCCTCAACTACTTTATGATGGCGGTCACGCTGATTGTAGTGGCTGTGCCCGAAGGCTTGCCGATGAGCGTCACCCTCAGTCTGGCTCTGAACATGCGCCGCATGCTGTCTACCAACAATCTGGTGAGAAAGATGCACGCTTGCGAAACGATGGGAGCCATCACGGTGATCTGTACCGACAAGACAGGCACGCTGACCCAAAACCAGATGCAGGTGTACGAACCGAGTTTCTATGCACTGGGCGTTACCGGGAAACTGGTCGATAACGATGAGGTGAGCAACCTCATCGCCGAAGGGATCAGCGCGAACTCCACCGCCTTTTTGGAAGAAACCGAAGGACAATGGAAGCCTAAAGGCGTGGGAAACCCGACGGAGGTGGCTTTGCTGCTCTGGCTCCACCGGCAGGGACGCAATTACCTCGAACTTCGCGAAGAATCCCGCATCATCGACCAATTGACTTTCTCTACTGAACGGAAATTCATGGCGACACTGGCCGATTCGCCGCTGCTGGGGAAAAAGGTGTTCTATATGAAAGGAGCTCCCGAAATCGTGCTCGACAAATGCCAAGATGTGGTATTGAACGGGAAGCGGGTAGAGGTGTCGGAATACCGTTCGACGATAGAAAAGCAATTGCAAGAGTATCAGAATATGGCGATGCGGACGCTCGGATTCGCATTCAAAATAGTAGACGGGAACGAACCCGACGACTGTGCTGCCCTTTCATCGGGAGGCGACCTAAGTTTCTTAGGGATAGTGGCCATCTCCGACCCTATCCGTCCGGATGTTTCGGCAGCGGTACACAAATGCCGGGCGGCGGGTATCGGAATCAAGATAGTAACCGGCGACACTCCCGGCACAGCAAGGGAAATTGCCCGGCAAATAGGGCTTTGGGATCCGGAGACGGACAACGAAAACAACTCGATTACCGGTATCCGGTTTGCGGAGCTGAGCGACAAAGAGGCGCTGGAACGGGTGAAAGACATCAAAATCATGTCGCGCGCACGGCCTACGGACAAACAGCGGTTGGTGCAGCTGCTCCAACAAAACGGGGCGGTGGTAGCCGTAACAGGCGACGGAACGAACGACGCGCCCGCTTTAAACCATGCCCAAGTGGGGCTCTCTATGGGCACAGGAACTTCGGTAGCGAAAGAAGCGAGCGACATCACCCTGCTCGACGATTCGTTCAACAGCATCGGAACGGCAGTAATGTGGGGACGTTCGCTCTATAAAAACATCCAGCGGTTCATCGTTTTCCAGCTGACCATCAACTTTGTCGCCTTGCTGATTGTCTTGCTCGGATCCGTCATCGGTACGGAACTTCCGCTCACCGTTACGCAAATGCTGTGGGTGAACCTGATCATGGACACCTTCGCCGCTCTGGCACTGGCTTCGATTCCTCCCAGCGAGAAGGTAATGCGCGAAAAGCCGCGCCGGAGCAGCGACTTCATCATCACACGCCCCATGCGCAACTACATCATAGGAGTGGGAACTCTTTTCCTCATCGTGCTGTTGGGCATGATTTACCATTTCACTTACAGCGATCAGGGAATGACCATCTACCGGCTCACGGTTTTCTTCACTTTCTTCGTGATGCTTCAATTCTGGAACCTCTTCAACGTGCGCGTGTTCGGTACTTCCGACTCAGCATTCAAGGGGCTTTCCAAGTCGTACGGCATGGAGTTGGTCGTACTCATTATCCTGATCGGACAATTCTTAATCGTGCAGTTCGGCGGAGCTGTATTCCGCACCGTACCGCTCAGTTGGCAAACATGGCTCTGGGTGGCGGGCGTTTCTTCCATGGTGTTATGGGTAGGAGAACTCATCCGCCTCATTCAACGTATATCATTTAGACAAACAAATAAAAATGAAAAGTAAAGGAATTAAAAACCTTCTTATCGATTTCGGCGGCGTACTGATCGATCTTGACCGCCAACGATGCATTGACAACTTTAAAAAACTGGGGTTCGAGCACATAGAAGACATGCTCAACATTTATCACCAGCAGGGACTCTTCCTGCAATACGAAAAAGGATTGATCACTCCCGCCGAATTTCGGGAAGGCGTTCGCGAAATGACAGGCAAAAAACTGACGGACGAGCAGATAGACGAAGCATGGAACAGCTTCTTGGTAGACATACCTACTTATAAGCTCGACTTGCTGCTGAAGCTCCGCGAGAAATATGTAGTCTACCTGCTCAGCAACACGAACGAGATACATTGGGAATGGGCATGCCGGCACGCTTTCCCCTATCGCGCCTTTCAGGCGAAAGACTATTTCGAAAAAATATATCTCTCATTCGAGATGAAAATGGCAAAGCCCGAAGCCGGTATTTTCAAAGCGGTTATCGAGGATGCGGGCATCGACCCGAAGGAAACGCTCTTCATCGACGATTCGAAAGAGAACTGCCGGATGGCTCAGGAGCTGGGCATATCGACCTATACTCCGCAAGCCGGAGAAAACTGGAGCCACCTGTTCCCCGAACAAAAAAGAATATAAGAACATGCAAGTCATAAACGACATATCGGCTTTTCCTCCCGAACCTTGTGTGGCGACCATCGGTTTTTTCGACGGAGTACACACAGGACACCGTTACCTTATCAGGCAGGTGAGAGAGATAGCGGCAAGCAGAGGATTGCGCTCCGCACTGATCACCTTTCCGATTCATCCCCGCAAGGTGATGCAGAGCGATTACCGCCCGGAGCTGTTGAACACCCCCGAAGAAAGGAGAAGCCTGTTGAGCGAAACCGGAGTGGATTATTGCCTGATGCTCGACTTCACGCCCCAAGTGGCAAGCCTCACCGCCGAAGAGTTTATGACGCACATACTGAAAGAACGCTTCCGGGTGGAATGCCTCGTCATAGGATACGACCACCGCTTCGGACGCGACCGCAGAGACGGGTTCGACGACTATGTACGTTACGGAAAAGCCATCGGTATGGATGTGATACAAGCCTCTGCCTGCACCGCGGATATCGGTTCGGACAGTTGCAGACAAGCGTCGCCCGGCGGTGAGACGCCGGTAAGTTCCTCGCTCATCCGGAATCTTTTGCGGCAAGGCGAAGTAGATACGGCAGCACGCAGTCTGGGATACCAATATTTCATGAACGGAATAGTGGTAGGCGGCTACCGGATAGGAAGAAAAATCGGCTTTCCCACCGCCAACCTGAGCGTAGACAACCCCGACAAGCTGGTTCCTGCCGACGGAGTGTATGCCGTATGGGTAGATTTCGACGGGAAAAGGTACAAAGGAATGCTGAACATAGGCGTACGTCCCACCATCGGCAACGGGCCTCATCGCACCATCGAGGTGAATATTCTTCATTTTTATTCCGATATCTACGACAAGTCCATCCGGCTGACGTTCGTCAAGCGTACGCGTCCCGAACTGAAGTTCGACACCATCGACGAGCTTATCGCCCGGCTCCATAAGGATGCCGAAGAGGTGGAAGCCATATTGGGATAACTTTCTACGCTGCCGGTTTTTTATTCAGACGTACGCCTACAACGTAGAGACCGTATTGGGATAACTTTCTACCTGATCGTACTGCCGGTCTCTCCGGTCGACACAGAAGAGTGAAAGCTATATCGACACAACTTTCCACATATCCATTTTCAAATGATAACCACTCTTTTAACCGGACCGGAACAATTGCTTTCGGCTTTTTGCCTGTCTTATTCTCAAACGATAACCACTCTTTCAATCGGCGGAGAAGCCGAACCTGTATCCGTATTTATCGATAAACAATAAAAAAATATCGTTTATCGCTTGGATATTAAAACATAAACGCTACCTTTGCATATCGATAAACGATAGATAACCACCGATAAACAATAATAATTTCTTTAAGTAACAACGATTATAAAAGCAACGTATTATGAAAAAAGCATTGATGAGCATATCGATATTAGTCATATCGATTTCCATGGTTGCCATGTTTATATGCAGTCATGTCACAAGTGCGTGACATGAGCAAGACCGGGAGCGAACAAACCTAAGTGTAAAAAATCAGCAAAAAAATATGAAAACAGCCATTAAAATCGTTTTGATAAACTTTCTTCTGGCGCAAATCGTGGCGCCTCTCGTAATCGTTATTCCATATATATTCTACCTGCTGAGCACTTCACAGCCGGTAAGCCAGGCGGCCGTCATGCAAACGATTCTGATTCCGGCGCAACTGGCAGGGCAGTTGTTGATGGCGCTTTATCTATGGAAAGCGGGTTACATCGGCAAAGAGAGAAGCACATGGTCGCCTGTGTCGGTTTCTTACCTCGGGCTCAGCGTACTGGCTATTCTGTCGTGCGGAGTGGTTGTAACGGCTATTACCGAATTGATGAAAGGCATTCCCAACATCATGGAGCAAGCTTTCGACATTCTTTCATCCGGATGGGGAGGCATTCTTGCCATCGCCATCATAGGCCCCACGGTAGAAGAGCTGGTGTTCAGAGGAGCCGTACTGAAAGCCCTGCTTAAACAATACAGCCCCACGAAAGCCATCCTCATCTCCTCACTGCTGTTCGCCGTGTTCCACCTCAACCCCGCGCAGATGCTTCCCGCATTTCTATTGGGCGCTTTGCTGGCGTGGACGTATTACAAGACAGCCAGCCTGATTCCCTGCATACTGATGCACATCGTCAACAACTCCTTGTCGGTTTACCTCATGGCCCGATACCCCGAAGCGGAAAGTCTGGGCGACATTGCCGGCACTTCCACATACTTCATCATTGTTTCGGCAGCCGCCGTCATACTGGCAGGCGCGCTTTTACGCATGCGCCGGACAAGCGTGGCATACCCGTGGAAGCAAGAAACGGAACCAACCAACTAAAACTTGATAGCGATGAAAAAGAGACTCAACATTCTTTGCATACTGATATTTATCACTTTGGGAGCTTCGTTGTACACCAAAGGATACATATTCGGGATGGGCATACATGCCGGAATAAGCATCGCAAAAGAAAGACGGGACATTCCGGAGCAAAGTAAAGAAGCGGTATTCGCGGGAGATTTACGCATCGTAGACCTGATTCCCTCCACTGCCGTATGGAAACCGGACAGTATCATCAACGCCAAAAGCGGGGAGAGTTTGCCGGTCGTTCACACCCAGATGGCGGTTCGCGTGGGGAAAGGCATAAGCTACCCCTACGTGATAGTA
The DNA here is from genome assembly GCF_014196225.1 of Bacteroides pyogenes. GTDB lineage: Bacteria > Bacteroidota > Bacteroidia > Bacteroidales > Bacteroidaceae > Bacteroides > Bacteroides pyogenes_A. The sequence goes on from NZ_JACIDI010000009.1 coordinate 134,082, forward strand.
AACGCCTGTTGTTCGTTAATCGGCATCGCATCGGGCGTTGCCGCGTTAATATTCTTCATCCTGCTGATTCTGGACATCAACCGCTCGCAGATTTTCGAATGGAAGAACGTGCGCCGGTTGCGGTGGCTGGGAGGGCTGCTCATTGTCTCTTTCGCGTGCTACCTCATTCCGCAGATTGCCAACTACCGGGATCTGAAAGAGATTCTCGCACTCGACAAATACATAATCACTCCTTATGCCATCGAGCTGACCGACTTGCTGTTGGGACTCGCCTGCCTCGTAGTGGCGGAGAGTTTTTCGATCGGGCTGAAGATAAAGGAAGAGCAGGAGCTTACCATTTGACGTACACCGGAGAAGGAACTCCGTGTCGGTAGCGATACATCTCTGTCCGGCAAACGGCACCGACGAACCGGACAGAAGCGCGGATACAGCAAACGAACGATGCCATACCGGCAGGAAAGATACAGAAGACAAGGATGTCGTACGCGACGGAGCAGTAGACGAACGATGACATGCCGGCAGGAAGTGCCCGGACGCAGTAAGTAAAAAAGTAAAAAAAGAGTTTATGGCTATAATAGTAAACCTTGACATAATGATGGCGCGGCGAAAGATTTCGCTGGGCGAATTGGCGGAGAGAATCGATATTACTCCCGCCAATCTATCCATACTGAAAACGGGGAAAGCCAAAGCCATCCGTTTCTCCACCCTCGAAGCCATCTGCAAAGAGCTGGATTGCCAGCCCGGAGACATTCTGGAATACCGTGAGGAGAAACCTTGAGAACGCCGGACGAAGCGACCGCAAACAAAGGATGAATGAAAGAAAGGGATGGCTACAAGGTTGTTTATAAAGCGCAAAATCACCGCTAAAAACCTTATCGGGAACTGTGCGCAAATCACTACGCTTTCCGAAAGAATATTCGGGAAAAAGGAGTCTCGCCATTGGCGGGATTACTTTTAAAGCATAACAACTTTTCGCTTCAGCTTCATTCATAAGCGATGCAAAGGAGATAAAGGCATTGCGGCCGGTATCTATTTGGCTGCTCCCCCTTTTGCCTTGAACGCCAACGCATACATGCGTATCTGTTTCACCATCGAGAGCAGACCGTTGCTACGGGTGGGCGAAAGATGTTCTTTCAGTCCGATTTTATCGATAAAGTAAAGATCGGCGTTCAGGATTTCATCGGGCGTATGACCCGAAAGCACTTTAATCAGCAAGGCTATGATGCCCTTTACGATCAAGGCATCGCTTTCTGCCTTGAACACTATCTTACCGTCCACTTCATCGGCCTGAAGCCATACCCGGCTCTGGCAACCCTCAATCAGGTTTTGCCCGGTCTTATACTTATCTTCCAGCGGCTCTTGCTCGTTGCCCAGATCGATAAGCAACTGGTAGCGGTCCATCCAATCGTCGAAGTCGCTGAACTCCGCAATCACTTCATCCTGTAATTCATTAATCGTCATTGCTAATCTAACGTTTTCATATATTAACGCACGGCATTGCGCCATTCTTTATTTCTCGTTGTAAATAACCGTCCTTTTCTCTGTTGACGCAAAGACTCTTCTTGACACCATTTTTTATTTCTCGTTGTAAATAACCTCAAGCACAGTCTGCCCCACTGCCTTCAGCGTGTTCTTATCGATATGCTCCATCGTGTCGTTCACGGTGTGCCATGTGGGGGTGAAACTTCCTTCGGGATGGTAGGGAACGATATCGATGGTCTTGATGCGCGCCAAGCGGTTGACGAACAAATGGTCGTCGGTGACGGAGCCTCCCGGTTCGTTGACAAACGTTTTGCCGTAGCCCAGCCTTTTGGCAGCTTTCCACACCTTCTTGTTTATATCGGCGGCAAAATGCTCGGAGTAGCCCTCTTTGAGGAAAACACTTCCTTCACCGCCCACCATGTCGAGCAGGATTCCGAAACGGGCGTTATATCCCTGCACGTGCGGATTGCGTGCCCAATATTGCGCTCCGAGGCACCAAGCATCCTCGCGGTGCTCTCCTTCGTAGAATTGCGGAGCTCCATAGTCTTCGGCATCCAGAAAGATAATGTCGATCCCCAGCTCCGGTTGGTTCTGATTGATGAGTCGGGCAATTTCGAGCAGAACCCCCACCCCGCTCGCGCCGTCGTTGGCTCCCAGAATAGGAGTGCGGTGATGCTTCTCGTCGGGGTCGTTGTCCGCCCAAGGGCGTGTATCCCAATGGGCAAAGAGCGCGATTCGCTTTTTAGTCTCGGGCTTGTAAGAACCGATGATGTTGCGTGCCTTCAGCAGAGTGCCGTCGTAAGCAATGAGGTCGGCGTATTGGTTGGTTACTTGCGCGCCAAGCTTCTCCAGCCGGCTCGCCAGATAGTTGCCGCAAGCCACATGCCCTTTGGTATTGGGCACGCGTGGACCGAAATCCACCTGACTCTTTATGTACAAATAGGCGCTATCCGCATCGAACAGGGGGACGCTGACCGCCGTCTCTCCGTTTGCCTTATCCGCAGTCCCCGTCTTTGTTCCTCCTCCGCACGAGAATGCCGACAGGAACAAGAAAGAACTGAGCAAGGACATGATAAACATCTTATTCATTTTCATATTTTTGTGTTAATACTTTCGGGTTATTCAGAGGCTCTGTTTCAGTTGTTCAGCGCTTCTGTTTCGTTTATTCAGAGGCTCTGTTTCATCTGTTTGAAGGCTCTGTTTCATCTGTTTGAAGGCTCTGTTTCATCTGTTTGAAGGCTCTGTTTCACTCGTTCGGAGGCTCCACTGCATCCGTCAGGAAACTCACTACATCTGTTTGAAAACTCTGCTTCATCTGTTCGGAAACTCTGCTGCATCCGTTTGGAGACTCCACTGCATCTGTTTAAGAGCTCCGCTTCATCCGTTAGGAAACTTTGCTTCATCTGTTCGGAAACTCCGCTGCATCTGTTTGAGAACTCCGTTTCATCTGTTAGGAAACTTTGCTTCATCCGTTTGGAGACTCCACTGCTTCTGTTTGAGAGCTCCGCTTCATCCGTTAGGAAACTCTGTTCCATCCGGTCGGAAACTCCGCTTCATCTGTTCGGAGCCTCTGTTTTTTCTGTTAAGACTTCAAATTTAGCGATTTTTGTCAAAGCATCACTCGAACGGAGTGTTTTATTAACAATAAACAGCAACTTCGCCTCAACAAACAAGGAACCATCGACCTTTTCCTCACAGCTTTACCCGGAAATAAAACGCTACAATGTTTCAACGGGAAGACTGCATTACGCCCTGAAAGAAAACACTCCGAAGGCTATAGGAGCACACAGTATTTCAACGGGAAGACTGCATTACGCCCTGAAAGAAAACACTCCGAAGGCTATAGGAGCACACAGTATTTCAACGGGAAGACTGCATTACGCCATGAAAGGGAACGCTCCGAAGGCCATAAGGCCCACAGTATTTCAACGGGCAGACTGCATTACGCCATGAAAGAAAACGCTCCGCAAGCAATAGAGCCTTACAATATTTCAACGGGCAGTGGCGCCAATCACTTCCTCATTACGGCTTTCATCGCAAACAAGTTCAATCCCACCTGCGTCATTTAAAGCGTTGCCAACCCAAACAAAAGTTTTTATCGCACACAAACTTCAACTCCACCTCTCTATGTGAAGGTCAAGGCATACTTGGAGACATTCTTTCATCGCCGACAAACTTCAACTCCACTCCTTGCCTGCCGACCGTAAACTCCACATCGGCGCCGTTGACAAGCGGGAAGTTACGGGTGACGTGCCCCACCGGAAAGCCGAAGCAGACGGGATAATCGTACTCTTTCACCAGATCCGCCAACGCCGCATACAGCTCTTTACCCAGCGAACGGTCTTCTTCGTACTCGGTAAACTGACCGATAATCAGCCCCGAGAGTTTCCCGAGCACTCCCCCCAGTTTCAGGTTATACATCATCCGCTCCACAGCATGGGGACGTTCGCCGATGTCTTCGAGAAACAGCACCGTTCCTTCGGCGGGAATGTCGTACGGAGTGCCGCGAAGCCCGTAAGCCACCGCCATGTTTCCTCCGCGCAGCACTCCTCTCGCCGTGCCCTTCCTGTTCAGGCGATGCTTCTCGCAAGTATACAAGGGAAGTTCGCCGAACAAAATATGCTTCAAATGCAGGGTGCAGGGGTCATCCTCCGGCTCAACGGCAAGGTGACGCGCCATGAGCGCATGCAGCGAAGCGTATCCGTTGGCTTGAAACAGATTGTGCAACGCAGTGATGTCGCTGAATCCGATCAGCCATTTCGGAGATTGACGGAAAGCCGTGAAGTCGATCTTGTCGATCAGATGCACGGCTCCGTAACCTCCCCTGCTGCAAAACACCGCCTTCACCTTCGGATCGTCCATAGCCCGCTGAAAGTCCCTCAGGCGTTGACGGACGGTTCCGGCATACTTCCCGGAGTCTCCTCCGGCATGCTTCCCCATCAGCACCTTCAGTCCCCACGACTCCAACCGCTTCTTGGCTCCTTTCAAAAACCGGTTGTCTACCTTGCTCGACGGCGAAACAATCATCACCGCATCTCCTTCCTGCAAGAAAGGAGGAAACAGCATATCCATACTTAATCTTATTTTTAGAAGGAAAAATACTTCTTGCAAAAATACACGAAAAAACCGTTCGCCTCGCATATTCACAGGGCAAAACGGCAGAAACTAACAAAAAGTTATCAAACATACGCATTTTTTCGAGTTCCCATCGTGATTATCTCAATCATTTTTTAGATATTTGCTGAAAATCTAACGTTATGGAACCCATTCGAAACTTTGCCCAGCTAACAGAATACTTAAAGAAGCAAAACCGCAGGCAGCGCATCGTTGTGGTTTGCGCCAACGACTCCCATACCGAATACGCCATATCGCGCGCTTTGGAAGAAGGGATTGCGGAATTCATCATGGTAGGCGACTCGTCGGTAGCCGACAGGTTTGCCACGCTCAAGAAATATCCCCAATACGTAAAAACCGTTCATATAGAAGACCCCGACGAAGCCGCACGAGAAGCCGTGCGCATCGTTCGCGAAGGCGGGGCGGACATCCTGATGAAGGGCCTCATCAATACAGACAACCTGCTGCATGCCATACTCGACAAGGAGAAAGGGATTCTTCCCAAAGGCAAGATACTGACTCATCTGGCGGTGATGGAAATTCCCTCTTACCACAAACTGCTTTTCTTCTCCGACGCGGCGGTGATTCCGCGCCCCACGCTGCAACAGCGCATCGAGATGATATGGTATGCCATCTGCACCTGCCGGCATTTCGGAATCGAGCAGCCGCGCGTTTCGCTTATCCACTTCACCGAAAAGGTGAGCGCCAAATTCCCCAACTCGCTGGACTATGTGAACATTGTCGAGCTGGCGGAAGCGGGCGAGTTCGGAAACGTTATCATCGACGGGCCTCTCGACGTGCGCACTTCGTGCGAACAAGCCAGCGGAGACATCAAGGGCATCGCGTCGCCCATCAACGGACAAGCGGACGTGCTGATCTTCCCGAACATCGAATCGGGCAATACGTTCTACAAATCCGTATCGCTGTTTGCCAAAGCCGAGATGGCGGGGATACTGCAAGGCCCTGTCTGCCCGGTAGTAGTCACTTCGCGCAGCGATTCAGGACTGTCGAAGTACAACAGCATCGCCATGGCGTGCCTGCAAGCGGCAAGTTGCGAATGCGAGAAAAAGAAATAACCCCAACCGTTCATACTAACCCGTCATTTACGCATTATGAAGATTCTGGCCATCAACCCCGGCTCCACCTCGACGAAAATAGCCGTATACGAAGATCAAAATCCGGTTTTAGTGAGCAACATCCGTCACACGATAGAGGAACTTTCGCGCTTCCCCGAAGTGATCGACCAGTTTGAATTCCGCAAGTCGCTCGTTTTGCAGGAACTCGAAAAGAACGGCATCCCTTTCGAGTTCGATGCCGTCATCGGACGCGGCGGCTTGGTGAAACCGATACCCGGCGGAGTGTACCGGGTAAACGATGTGTTGAAAGAAGATACGAAGCATGCCATGCGGACACACGCCTGCAATCTGGGAGGACTGATTGCCGACGAGCTCGCCGCTTCGCTTCCCGGTTGTCCCGCCTTCATCGCCGATCCGGGAGTGGTGGACGAACTGGACGAACGTGCCCGGCTGACGGGTTCGCCGCTATTGCCCCGCATCACCATCTGGCACGCGTTGAACCAAAAGGCCATTGCCCGCCGCTACGCCAAAGAGCAGGGCACCACATACGAAAAGCTTAATCTCGTCATCTGTCATTTGGGCGGAGGCATTTCCGTAGCGGCTCATCGCCACGGGAAGGCCATCGATGCCAACAACGCCCTCGACGGCGAAGGACCTTTCTCGCCCGAACGGGCAGGAACGCTTCCGGCAGGGCAGCTCATCGACCTTTGCTTCAGCGGGAAGTTCACGAAAGACGAACTGAAAAAGCGCATTGCCGGACGCGCGGGGTTGGCCGCTCACTTAGGCACGACCGACGTGGCCGCCATTGTGAAAGCCATCGAAGCGGGCGACAAGAAAGCGGAGCTGGTGATAGACGCCATGATTTACAACATTGCCAAAACCATCGGAGGCGCGGCTACCGCGCTTTACGGCAAAGTCGACGCCATTCTGCTCACAGGCGGCATCGCCTATTCGGAGTATGTCATCAGCCGTTTGAAAGAGCGCATCTCGTTTCTGGCTCCGGTGGCGGTCTATCCGGGCGAAGACGAGATGGAAGCGCTGGCGATGAATGCCATCGGCGCATTGAAAGGAGAACTTCCCATACAGACCTATAAATAAACGGAACGTGGCGGGATTGACGATGTATATATCTTTACGCCGGTAACTATAAATAGAATGGTTAGTTTCCCACTGGGGAAACAAAAGTTTCCCGCTTGGGAAAATAAAGTTTCCCCGGTGGGAAACTTTTGTTTCACTTCGATGAAACTCTTGGAAAACATAAGGGAAGTTTGCGGTCGAACCTATTTTAAAACAAGACAACCATAATCTGACGTTTTCACCAGACGAAAGACCACAAGGAAAAGCATGCGCCGGAATGCCATCCGAAAACGAACCTGACGCAACAGCACGCGGGCCGCGCAGGAGGAACAGGCTGTGCAACCGCCCCCGCATTCCTTTCTCGGTGCAGGCAGTAATGCCTTTCTGCGGAAACTTTTCGGGCAAAAACATCTTTTCATTCATTTTTTCTCATATATTTGCAGGGTGTTTGTTAAGTTAATAAATTGATTAAGGTCGATTATTGACTATTTCGAATCGGGAAGTATGGGGGTACTTCCCGATTCTCTTTTCATGGGCGGACACGCTTGCCGGCATCGGCAAACACTCCTGCCGAACGAAACGAAGCAGGGCATAGCGAATCTGTCGATTGTTCGCTATGCCCTGCCTTGTTTGGTCTTCTTCTCACACTCCGACGGGAAAGCGTTGCGCCCGCCGGACGGCTCCGTTCATCAGAAGCTGTAACGGCAACCTACGTAGAATGAACGCGGTTGAGTGGGACCGTAGATGTATCCGCTGTCGCGGCTGGCTCCACGGTCGAAATCCTTCTGGAAGGAATTGAAGATATTGCTCATTCCGGCATACAACTGAAGCGCTGTGGCTTGTGTGACGCGGAAATCATAAGATACTTTCGCGCCCAGATCGAAGAATGAAGGCGTGGTGACCAGTTCGTCCCAACGGGGAGCAGCGGCATCGTCGCCCGTTCCGTCGTTAAATCCGGCTGTACGCTTGCCCGCTTTGATGGCTGCGATATCGGTTTCGGCAGCGCCTACTCCCCACTCGATGGCATGAGGGGTTTTCATCTTTCCGGTGAATGTTCCGGTAAGGGCGATGTTCAGGGGACGTACCGGGTTCCATCCGAAGGTAAAGTATCCGTACGTATCCGGTGTGCGCGTGATGGCTCTGTCTGCCTGAGCCTCGTTTTCGAACTTGCCTTTGTCTTCTCCGTCGGCAATCTTCTTGAAGTTCGATCCGTCGGCCTTAGGCTCTGTGCCGTCAGTAAGCGCTGTACGTTCGCCCCATTCCTGCGCATCGTCGTATTTGTTGGAGGTCAGCGTAATTCCCGCTTGCAACTGAACGCGGCGGAATGCCAGTTTCCCTTCGATGTTGGCGCCGAATATCTTGGCCCCGCTACCGTTCACACGAGTGTAGCGTTTGATTCCGTCACCCTTTGCAGCTTGTTCCTGCAAAGTGAACACGTCTTTCAAGCGGGTATAGAAACCTTCTACCAGAAGGTTTGCCTGCACCTCTCCGAAGCGGTGGTACATATCCGCGCTCAGGCTGAAGGCGTGGCTTATCTCCGGATTCAAACCTTTCCGGTTCTCTACCTTCTGAGCCTCTCCGCCCACTACGCCCACGTGCAAATCTTCATCGAACACTTGCGGGGCACGGAAGCCTTTCGCATAAGTGGCACGGAGATTGATGTCCTCTACCGGATTGAAACGCAACGTGGCGCGGGGGCTTACGATGGCATCGTCCACTTCGGAATGTTCGTCCACGCGCACACCCAGCAACAGGCTCCAGCGGTTGTTCTTCCATTCGAGCTGTGCAAACTGGCTCCAGTTGTTGATGCGTTGATCCAACTCCGGATACAGTGGGATATATTTACCGCCGTCTTTGATGGGTTTGCCGTCGGCATCCACTGCCGGATACCAGCTGCGGATAGGCATATTGTCGCTCAGTTCGTCGCGGGTGTATTCGGCTCCCACCAGCAATTGGGCGGGCATGAAGAGAAGTTTGTCGAAGTTGTACGAATATTGCACGCCGCCCATATACGTACGCCCTTTGGTAAATCCGTAATTATCGCCGTACATATCGTGGGGCACAGGGCTTCCCAATATGCCCAGCTGCTTGCCGTCGGCCTCCAGTTCGCCGATTCCGCCGTAATAGCTCTTACGTCTGATAAGCTGTGCCGAGGCGTAAGTCTGAAAATGATGTTTCGAATCGGCAGAGCGCAGATCGTATTTCAGGTTACCGCTATAGATGCTATGGTCTATCTGTTCGGCCACTGCCGCCACATGTGCGGGCCATTCGTCTTTCACATGGTCGCCGCCGCGGCGAAACTCCTGTATGCTGTGCACCTCTGCCGTCAGCCGGCTGTAATCGGACGTACGCAGGAAAACATGCGCGCCTACCGAACGCGAATCTATTTTACCGATTTCGGAAAACCCGTCATCGTTCTTGTCCCACGGATTGCGGTAACGCATCTGCCCGAAGAACATGGCTCCGGCTCTCTGGTCGTCGCTTACGATAGACCCGTTGAAAGACAGATTGTTATCAATGGCTTTCATGCCTGTAAACCCGAGCGACTCGTTCACGGTGAAAGAATTCCTTACCGGCTCTTTGGTGATGATATTCAGCACCCCCGCAATGGCCGACGAACCGAACAGCGCAGAACCGCCTCCGCGCACCACCTCCACGCGTTCGATCATATTGGTCGGAATCTGTTCCAATCCGTACACGCCGGCAAGGGCGCTCATGATGGGGCGAGAGTCGATAAGAATCTGTGTATAGCGGCCGTCCATACCGTTGATGCGCACTTGGTTGAAGCCGCAGTTCTGGCAGTTGTTCTCCACGCGCACGCCCGGTTGGAAGACGATTCCCTGCGCAAGATTGTTGGCATTGGCGCAAGCGAACATCTTCGTATCGATTACGTTCACCAATGTAGGAGCCAGACGGCGGGTAGTCTCATTGCGGTTGGCCGAAACAACTACCGCATCGAGCGCGGCCACATCCTCCTCAATATGGAAGTTCAACTCGAGCGTAACCCCTTTTTTGAGTACGACTTCCTGCTCTTGTGTCTTGTAGCCGACAGCTTTCATCACAACCGTTTTCTTGCCCAACGGCAAATCCATCAGGCGGAAATGCCCCGTATTGTCGGAGACGGTACCGATGGTTGTCCCTTTCAGGAAAATACTCACTCCGGGAACATGATCGCCCGTAGAAACCTCAATGACATGTCCGATGATATTGGCATCGGTCTTTACTTTCTTATCAGCACCTTCCGCACGCAAGAAAGACATGGCCAAAAAAGCCATCAGTGTTGCTAAAACAAATCGTTTCATTTTTAGTTATAATAAGTTGTTTTTCTGTAAGTAAAGATTCCCATTTAAAAAGATCTTTTTTTGTTTGCGGATGCAAAAATAGTTTTTTTAACGAAGGAACAAGTATTGCAGCATCACCCGTTTAAAAGAGAACATGCAAAATAGCAACAGATAGGTAGGATGCCTTCAGGAGACATACCTATAAATAGGTAAAGGAGAAAAGGTTTTATCTCAGCAACTTAAAAGCAACGAAGAATATCTCGCTGCACAGATGGAAAGAAGCCGGAGATAGAGAGAGTATCGGTTCAGCGGCAGCGTTGCTGGGAAACTCTTTGGGCGAAGTAACCGCATCTCAGGAAGAGAGTTTTTAGAATGACGCACTAAAGTTCATTCAGAACCGGTGAAACAACAACATCTCAGGAAGAGAGCGGAGAATGTAGAAGAGAAAACGGACAAGGCCCTCAGCGGAAGAACCCGGTGTATATCTGTCTGAATACGGAGTGGCGGACTTCCAATCGCAGCGAAAGGAATCGGACACTCTTATTGCACCCGGCCTGAACGGAGCGGAACGGCGAGAAGCATTTGAGGATGAAGCCACAAAAGGCAGGTCGTTACAACAAAAACAAATGTAAATGTGTCAAAACTAAATTAAACCAAAGAAGAACTTTTAATCTGAAACTTGAGCATCCTAAAAAGCAAGAGAAAGAGCTGTATCATTACTCGAAACAGAGTTCGATACGGCTCTTTTAAGTTTGGTAGTTACAATCTGTAACTTTTCGGGATGATCATTTTTGTTTTGACACATTTACATTTGCAGTATTAAATATCCCAATAAAAATATAAGTGTATATTTGAAAAGAAGAGTTGCAGTGAACTAACTTTGACACT
>NZ_JACIDI010000010.1 GCF_014196225.1 Bacteroides pyogenes
AACATTTCAATGACCTCTTTAGTGTTTTCGAACCGACTTTTGCCGGTTCTATTGTTTGACTTTTAATTTTTCGGTAAAAATTTACCGAAGTATTGACATACATATAACATTAAGGAAAATCTTTTGTCTCAATCATAATTGCACTCTCAAAAACACCATTTGTACCCCCTCTGAGATTTCCGGAGTTTAGTGGGGAGTGGGAAATGGTATCGCTCCAAGACATAGCCACTATAAATCCAAAATCAGACTCACTTCAAAATACTTTTATTTATATAGACTTAGAGGCTGTTGAAAAAGGAGAATTGAGAAAAATACAAGAAATAATGCGCGAAGAAGCACCAAGTAGAGCACAACGTGTTATAGATAACAATGACATTCTGTTTCAATGTGTGCGTCCCTATCAGAAAAATAACTATATTCATAAAACTCAAAATACGAGTAATCAACAATGGGTTGCTTCAACTGGATATGCCCAAATTAGAACGACAGAATCACCAAACTATATTTATCATCTATTGAATACAGACGGATTCAATAGAAAAGTAATGGTTCGTTGCACAGGATCAAGTTACCCGGCTATTAATAGTGAGGATTTAGCAACAATTCGCTTTTATTTTACGATCGACAAAAAAGAGCAACTTAAAATATCTCGATTATTAGATTTACTTGACGAGCGCATCGCTACCCAAAACAAAATCATTGATAGACTGGAATCCTTAATTAGGGGAATTAATCAATATGCATTCACAAGCAAAGGTGTCAATTACAAATTGGGAGAACTTTGCGAAATTAGAAGCGGTTACTCTGGTAATCAACTTACGTCAAAGAATGGTTTAAAGGTATCTCGTATAGAAACAATTTCAGGACATAAGGTCAACATGGAACGTGTAGGATATGTCGCTCCTTTTGAATCTTCAGGCAATTACAGACTGCAAATTGGGGACATTTTATTCAGCAATATAAATAGCGTTGAATATATTGGTAATACAGCATTCATTGATAAAGATTATAACCTGTATCATGGAATGAATCTACTTAGATTGACACCTAACAAAAAGGTAGTTATGCCATTCTATTTGTACTTGCTGCTGAATACGAATAGGATGCTCAATCACTTTAAGACAGTCTGTAACAAAGCGGTATCACAGGCAAGCATAAATCAAACAGAATTGGGGAAGACGGTTATTCGGATTCCAGACTTAAAGGCTCAGAAACAAATATGTGAGTTGTTCCAAGCATTGTATGCAAAATTAGAATCAGAGAGTTATGCTATTTCACTTTTACAAAATCAAAAACAGCATCTGCTTCGCCAAATGTTCATATAAACATCTGGCGGAGCAAATATTGCTTCTGTTTGTGATATTCTTGTAGTATGTTTTGCACGTGTTTCATCTTGTCGCTCAAGGAACGCAATAACTTTGAAATCAGCAATAATTGATTAGAATCTATAGGCATAGGAACTCTATTTTCCAAGAAACGTTGATTTGTTATATTGATGGTGTTCTTTGCTCCTTTCTGGATCAGTGAATGCAAATAGTTATGTGTATTTATTTCACTCATAAAATATTCATGAAGATATACTCCGATTGCAAGACTATTGGGTACATAAACACCATACAATGGTGAAACCGCAACACTTTCATGATTAAGACTTTGCTTTACAATGCCATAAGGAAATGATCCAGTAGGACTTTTGGTATAAACTAAGTCTCCATAATGCACTACATTATATTTAGATGTATCTTTGGCTGAAAATGAACGTCCGAGGTAATCTACTTGATTGATAACACCTTGACTGACAGAAACAGAAAATACTTGATACAAGTTAGAATTGCGTTCATTTCTTTCTGTGAGAATATCACTTAGAAACACTTTCTTCCAAGTACCTCTTTTTAACCCTTGCTTTTGCAACTCAACCATAATTCCCCTAATTAAGGACTGCATTTCGGAGAATAGCCATCCTATTCGCCGAAATTTTTCGGTGAATAATTTGTCTAATCACCGAATAGTGCCTATTTTTGTATAAAACTCAGTGCTCTATGTTATATATTCGTGATTATGATAATTGGTGGCAATTCCGCTACGATAGCCTACGGATAATGAATGAGTTGGGGCGCGTGCGCTCTAAACAAGGAATGATAATAGGGAGAATGCTGTCGCTCGGATTCGATTCTCAAGATGAAGCAGTGTTGTCAAATATTTCTATGGAACTCGTTCGCTCGTCAGAAATTGAAGGAGAGAAACTTAATCTCGAAGAGGTACGATCATCGTTGGCACGCAGACTTGGGATTGCAATGGCGGGAATGGTTTCTGCCTCACGTTATGTGGAAGGAGTTGTAGAAATGCAGTTGGATGCCACGCAAAATTATAATCGTCCACTTTCGTCTGACCGTCTTTTTGGCTGGCACAATGTGCTGTTCCCAACAGGAATAAGCGGATTGTACCGTATTGAAGTGGGTAAATACCGCAGTGGTGAAATGCAGGTAGTATCTGGAGCCATGGGCAAGGAAAGAATACACTACCAAGCCCCTTCGGCAGAGAGGGTTCCTATTGAAATGGAGCGATTCATTTCGTGGGTAAACAGCGACGAGCCTATCGATGCAGTACTGAAAGCAGCTATAGCCCACCTGTGGTTTGTATCCATTCACCCTTTTGATGATGGAAACGGACGTATAGCCCGGGCCTTGACTGATATGTTACTTGCTCGTTCCGAAAATACAGGCAAGCGTTTTTACTCTATATCTGCAGAGATGAAGCTGCTGCAAAAAGAGTATTACGAAGTGCTAGAACGTACACAGCATGGTGACGGTGATATTACTGAATGGATTTTATGGTTCTTGCATTGTTTTGAACAGGCATTAAATTCCGCTGAAAACACTTTGTCATCAGTGCTTCGCAAAGCCGAATTTTGGGAACGCAATCGAAATATTTCATTCAACGAGAGACAAAGGAAGTTGATCAATCTACAATTTGATGGATTTTTTGGCAAACTCTCTACTGGTAAATGGGCAAAAATTGCAAAATGTTCTACAGATACGGCACTCAATGACATTCGTGACCTAGTTGAGAAAAGAGTATTAAAGAAAGCCGAAGAGGGTGGACGTAGTACAAACTATGTCTTGGTAGAAAATCCTGAATGTCTTTTTTTGCAAAAATATAAAACATTTCACAATAAAAAAACAAAAGAGAATCGTTTACGCCCTTACAAAATGAAATATATAACAAATACAGTTTTTCGCCTCAGTAAATAATAGCGACTTTTTATCCTCCCCTCACATACACCGTAAGCCGTCCGGCTCCCTCTCGTTTCAACATTCCGCGTTCTACCCAGGTGTTCAGTTCTTCCAATGCCAGGAGGCGCTTCCGGCCTGTCAGTTCGGCATATTGCGGGCGGGTGATGAAGGCGTGCTTCAGCAAATAGTTTTCGAGAAGGGCTTTGCATTCTTTCTCGGGCAAAGGGGGAGCTTCCGCCCCACGGGGAGCCTCTCTGCGTTGCAGCCTCATCTTTTCCTTTATCTCCCGCTTAATCTGGCTGCTTGCCCGGTAATTGACACCTTTCGGCTCGACAGAGGCGGCACGGATCTCGCTTTTATCGCTCACGGCAGGACAGCTCAGCGAAGCGGAGAAGTAACCCAAGCTGCCCACCTCCACCGTCCATCCTTCGGCGAGCAGATCGCGCGCTTCGCTGCAAAAGGCTTCCAGCGCCCCAGCCAACAAGCTGCGGCTGATTCCGGTAAATCGATGGACACGGTCGAGAAACTCCTCCCGCCCCACCGTTCCTTTCGACACGATGCGGGCATGCAGGCGCGTGGCCTCTTTTTTACTGCGTTTCGGGGTTGCGAACAGATCGTATATGGCACTCATATTTTTATGGTTTTAGATTGTTATCAAAAAGTTTGTTTGCTGCAAAAATAAGAAGTTTATTTTCCCCGATAGCGAAAATCAAACCGTTAGTCTTAATAAAATTATTAATCACTCGCCCGCGTTTCATTCGTCTCCCGTTCGGCAGACGAATGAGTCTCAAGCGAAAGACGAATGGGACACGGCCGGCAGACGAATTACTTTTACTACAAAACGAGCAAGTTGTTGCGATGCAGGGAAATAAAAAGCAGATGAAAACCGAAGCGAAAAATTAGCTCAGGAATTATTCGAGGAAAGGGCATTAGCGATAGGGGCACTTGTGAGAGTTACGAACCACAACGCAACTTGCCAAACCGGAAATGGCTTTCAGTGAAAAAGAAGGAGTATAACAACAACTATTGTTTTCGTTATTGCTATTACTGTCATAACCAATATTTTCATCGCACGCTCCGCACGCTCAATGTATGTATGGGGCGCACAGTCCCCTATATTCCTGTGACTTGCTGGCAAGGTGCTTCTCTACAATGGTATACTTCCCCTTACTATAGTCTCTTAGGTGGAAGTCTGTATATGAGACAATCTCAAAGTCCCGTTCCGGCAATGGCATCAGGTTAGGCTTGTCTATGGCCAAAAACGCTCTTCACGGGTATAGGGATGTTTCTGCATACGTTTTTGATTGTGCGCTTTCATCTTCAGGGCAGCTGCTCGGTTCAGTTCATCGATGAAATAAAAGGTCTCGTTACGGAGTTCTGCAAACACACGCATATAGACAAGTTTGACATCTGTTTCCACATTGGATTTATCCTTGGGGTGTACAGGTCGGGCAGGTACCATCACGCTTCCGTAATGGTTGGCCATATCCTCCATGACCCGGTTGAGCGACGGTTCGTAACGGTCGGTCTTGACAAAGGCAGCCTTCAGGTTGTCGGGAACAAGCATTTTAGGATAGCTACTCTTTGTAGAATTTGTCCAATCACAATCGAGCTGAATCTCGCTAATCTTGCCACACTCATTGTAGGAACTCATGGCCAACAATCTTTCGACGATAAGTGATGCAGATTCTACTTCTCTGCCAATCATAGCACGAAGAGCATCGATCGTAATGTATGCTACAGGGACAATCTCTACGTTTTTGGGAACAGACGAAACCAACTCGGTAGTAGCAATTGGCACAATATCCGTACTTCCGGTTTGGTAGTTTTGCTCAATGGCAACATCAAACATTCGTAAATAAACACGGGAAATGTTGCGCCTTTGTAGGAAGGACATCTCAGTTAAATCAATGTCAAAAGAGGTTTTCCAATAATAGATAGAATTCCTACCTACAGCGTCCATCGTCTCTCCATTCACAGGATTATTCGTGTGACCACAGCAAATAAGAAAAGTAACTTATCTCTGATAGACAGAACTTTTTTTATAACTAAACCTTTTCATGAATTTCAATATACAACTGTAACAATGACTTCATTCTCTTTTTGCTCCCTATTATCTCATTGAGACTATTTTCGTCATATATGTATGAACGAAAAATTATAAGAAGAATATAAAAATAAAATTATTCAAAATAACCCAATTATATGCATAGCCCCACAAAAACTACTGAGCCAAGAAGAGAGAGTCGATGCCATCTGCAAATATGAGGGAAAAGATTTGAGAAAAAAGAAATAAGGCTTATATTTGTGTCGCAGAGATGAATTTTCTTTTTATTCCACCGTCATGATTCGATTGATACTACTGACTGATTTTACAGAGTCCTTTTCCTATAATCTGCTGAAGGGAGTGCTGGCCTACTCCAAAAGTCATGAGCCGTGGGTGGTATGCCGGATGCCGCCTTCCTACAAGAACAGCTACGGCATAGAAGGTGTGCTGAAATGGGCAAAAACATGGCATGCGGATGCAATCATCGGCCGGTTCGACAACGATGACAACGTAGAACTGTTTCGCGAAAACGGTATCATTGCATTGGCACAGGACTACAAGTCAAGATTCGACAACATTCCTAACATCACCGGCGATTATCGCAAAACCGGGAAAATGGCGGCGGAATTCTTCCTGAGCAAAGGTTTTCAGAACTTCGCCTTTTACGGTTATCGAGACACAGTGTGGTCGCAAGAGCGCTGTGAAGGTTTCTACGAATGTGTAGCAGCACAAGGCTTCGGCAACAATTTTCACTCTTACCAACACCAATCTTTAGACGACCTATGGTTTTACGAGGCCCCTCCGCTGCTCAACTGGCTGAAATCATTGCCTCAACCCACAGCTCTGATGGCCTGCGACGACAATCAAGGCAACCGCATCACAGAAATCTGCAAAGTAAACAACATCAGGGTGCCGGACAAGATCGCCATTTTAGGCGTAGACAACGATGAGATCATCTGCAATCTATCCGATCCTCCCTTGTCCAGCATCAGCCAAAACATCGTAAGAGGAGGATTTGAAGCGGCGGCTCTCATCGATTTTCTAATAAACGATGAAGAAGCTGCCTATCAGGATGTAGTGATTCAGCCGGTCAATATCGTCAATCGTTTATCCACAGACTTTTACTCCACTACCGATGCCCATATTCAGACAGCCCTAAAATACATCCACCAGAACATCGCGGCCGACATCACCGTATCGGATATCGTCAAGCAAGTGCCATTGTCGCGCCGCCTTTTGGAGATGCGCTTCAAGCAGGTCACCCAGCAATCCATTCATAAATATATCTTCAACCTGCGTATGGAACGTTTTGCCCAACTGCTGCTAGCGGACGACGCCCCCATTGCCGACGTGGCTGCACAAGTAGGCATCAACAACCTGAAAAACCTGTCTCGCCAATTCAAAGCCTTGAAGAATGTCTCTCCCCATGAATACAGGAAAGCGCACTGCACGGAAGGTTGCATCATCGGCAATAAATCAATCAGGTAAGAACAACATAGTGTCCGGCAAGACGGTTTCCTCAATGTTGCGGCCGGAGTATCCCACTTCCAATTCCTGCCCCATGTAATCCTCGAAATACAGCAAGCGCAATTCATGTAAGCCTTTTTCAAGCGCCACTTTCCCCTCGGCCCGTCGCCCACTATGTCCGCCGTCATTGTCTACAATCTGCTCACCATCTATATAAAGCACCGATCCGTCATCCGAGAAAGTATAGAAGCGATATACCCCCCTTTCGGGAATCCGGATCAACGTGCGAAACTCATAAGCGAAATGGTCTGCCGCAAGAGATTCCTCAATGGTAATGTTGCGCATCGTACCTTCCTTTATTTTCTTGCAAGAGGCGATATCGGAAATCCGTTTACATTTCCCTTCATAGTAGGCATATGCAACACCCTGCTTACTCGGAGAAGCCTCTTGGGCCGGCAGGTAAGTCATGGTACACTCCTCCTCCGAGTTCAAGCCCGAAGGATAATAGTAGGCTGCTTCACGCCCTGCAGGCGTAGAAATCCAAGTGTCGAACTTCCATTGTCCCTCATACAATTCGATGATACGGGCTCCTCTCGTTAACGAACCGTAAGCATCTGCGCCGGTCACTCGCCCGTAGCCAAGGGCAATGCCTTTATTTATCCCGATATAATCGTTATCATGGTCGTGCCCTACAAATGCTCCCATCACATCCTTCATATCGACAAACGAGGCGAATATACCTGAGTTTATGCGGGAAGAAGCCACTCCGCCCTCCCTACTGTTACCATAGGTTTTTCCGTCGCCGGGCAACTCATTATACTCAAGCAGCGGTATGTGGAAGAAAGCCAATGCCGGTACAGGTTTTCCCCCATTCCGATTCGTATAACAAGCGCTTTGCGCACGATACCATGCAATCTGATCAAAATGAATCCAATCATACGGGCCATAAAGTTTATTCGGCTGATAGTCGTTGGAGTCGATGCAATAGAGCAAAGCTTTCACCGCTTTCTCCTTTGTCGAACCATAAACCGGAAGCACACAATTGCCGCATCCGGCAAGTTCTTCCGGACCTTTAGTGCCGACATAGAAAGGTGATTTCAGCAGAAGGTCATAAATAGCCTCTTTACCCATAGGTTCGGCATCATGATTGCCCATTGTCACAACAAAAGGAATCTTGGCCTCATCAAAAATGCCAATTACAGCTTGCCAACCTTCCCGGGCAGGGACTTCCGTCACTACATCTCCACTCAGCACTACCATATCGGGACGTTCCGCTTTCAACACAGCCCGGATGACGGCAGCCGTTTCGGCGCACCTCGCCGACTTGGGCGTCCAGTGCAAATCTGTGAACTGTGCTATCACAAATCGCCCGTCTTTAAAAGCAAGCCGTTGCTGTGCCGATGAAAAAGCGGCAGACAAGCAAAATAAAAACGATAAAATCACAACATTTTTTTTCATGGTATCACGTATTTTCTTAATTAATTCATATCATTGTTGTTCGGAGACCTCTTACCATAAAGTAAATTGTCTGCAAAGCAGATGTTCGCCTGCGTTGTTTCGGGCATCCTCGCTAAAACAACGGATGTATTCTTCAGCACCTTTTGCAAATAATAAAAACCCCTCATAGAAGCCTCATCGGAAAGCGCTGCCATCTTTTGTCCCCTTGCATGATACAGTGTCCCTGCCCTGACATCGCTTTCACCGACAGAGATATGACGTCATAGGCGACAACCTGCTTCCGGACGTTTTGACAGGTAGACAGCGCAGCAAGCAACGGATATATCACTTTCATAACGGTTGAGATAAAAGACTGGGATATTTCCTGACCGTATGAAGAATCAGTTCGCCGAATAATGTGTTTGCCCAAGCAAACCATGGACGGGTGAAAATCGCCGCATCATCCTCGTGAAAAGACTCGTGCATAAAGCCGGTGTCTCCATCCGTATCGCGCAGTTGCCTCAGGCAAGCACGAACTTCTTCAGGCTCATCCGTTGTAAAGGCTTTCATGATGATACTCATCGGCCAGATATACTTCAGCCCCACATGGGGACCTCCCACCCCTTCACCCGCTTTTCCTTTAAAGAAGTAAGGATTGTCATCGCTCCATATCATCTTGCGGGTATTCCGATAGACAACATCGTTAAAGGAGCAATAGCCAAGATAGGGAGTAGCCAGCAAACTCGGCACATTGGCATCGTCCATGCAGAGGGCGTTGCCGAAACCGTCTACCTCAAAAGCATAGATACGCCCGCACACGGGATGATTCACAATTCCGTATTTATGAATCGCTGCATCCACCTCATCTGCCAGAGCAGTACACTCTTTAGCAAATGAGTCGTTTCTAAGAACCTGCCGCTCTATCTCCGCCAACTGCCGCAACGAAACTACCGCAAACATGTTGGAAGGGATAAAGAAACCGTATTGTGTGGCGTCGTCCGAAGGGCGGAAAGACGAGACAATCAAGCCTACCGGCTTCACCGGCGCTCCCCACCCGCCGTTTATTTGCGAATCCGTCGGGCGGTCGCAGTTGCGCGTGAAGCTATAAGGTCCCAAGTTTTGCTTGCGTTGCTGTTCTTTGAAGGTTTTTACCACCAGCTTCATCGCTTCGTGCCACTCTTCACCGAACACTGACACGTCCTGGGTATGCCTCCAATAATGATATGCCAACCGAATGGGGTAACACAAAGAGTCCACCTCCCATTTGCGTTCGTGCAGTTCTTTCACCATATGCTGTGTGTGGTCGGTCTCCCAATAACTTCCCACCGGTCCGTCATTAAACGCATTGGCATATGGATCTATAAGTATACATTTCGTCTGTCTGTTAATAAGTCCCGCCACCATAAGTCGCAATGGTTCGTCGTGCTTCATCAAAGGCAGATAGGGCCATACTTGCGCCGAAGAATCGCGCAACCACATGGCGTCAATATCACCCGTGATGACAAAAGTGTCCGGCTTCCCGTCCTTCAGTTTATACCTGACCGTAGTGTCGAGCGTATTGGGCAGGCAGTTCTCGAACATCCATCTCAACTTTTCATCCTTGATATGAGACTTGATCTTTTCAATTACCGCATCCACGGTTTTAGACACAAAGTTCCTTTTCTCTGCTACCGGTCGCAACGAAACATAGTTCAAGCCGGTCTTTTCCGTCGAAGGCCATACAAGCGAGGGATGGACGGCCATGGCAGCCAAAGCAAGTCCGCCTGTTTTCAGGAACTGACGTCTGGATATTCTATTCTTCATAATTAAAACCTCCTTCTCAATAGATGTGTTTACCCTTTACAACATTTATCTTTTTCTCTTTATCGCCATAGCGCACAAGCAGTTCGAAATCTCCATCGGACTCTACTGTAATACGCGGCTCATCGTGCACCGAACGGCGAGGTCCGGCCTTCAGGCTGATGCTTCCTCCAAGCCCAAACGGATAGCGCTCTATCCCGTTCGCTTCCAACAGGTTCATATCCCAAACAATTTGTTTCTTGGTATAATCTCCGCGAATACCGATGACAAACTCGATGAGACCGGCAATAGGTGGTAGCCCCGTCCACCCCACAAAATGGTCTCTTGCCATAAATCCCGGTTCTGCGGCCTCAGGCGCATAATACTCCCAGAAAGTGCCCGTTTTCTTATAAACGTCCAACACCTGCGCATAATGATTCAGACAGATTTCTCGCGCCAGCTTTCCGTATCCTTTGCGCACCAGCCCCTGCATCACCATATAATTGGTGCCCGGCCATATGCCGCCTTGCCAGTAGCGTCCGTTACCCTTGTACTTAGGATGGTCGGCAGACAGAGAAGGCACACGATGTTTACGCTTGAAAGTGGCAGGATTATCCAGTTCTTTTACCATACGCTCTATCTGTGCCGCGTCCAACACATTGGTGAACAAAGCCCAGTATGCGCCTATCCCTTTGGTTTGGCACAACGTGCCGTCGGCATATTGGTCGTACAGGAACCCCGTTTCGTCGTCCCAAAGGTTATCCCGAATATATTGGCTCAACATTTTAGCCTCATCTTCAAGGTCTTCTATCTCTTGCCAGCGCTCCAAATAAAACCCCATTTCGAGCAATAAGTTAGCCGTAAACAGTTGTTGCAGGTTCGTATCCAACCAAATCATATGTCCGTGACTGTAGATAGGGCTGTACTCCGCCGGAACACGGGGCATGTTATCCATACCAGTACCCCATCCACTTGACCAATACGTGCCATTTCTCCACGTTCTATTCAGCTTGAGCCACCTGTAATAGGCACAAAGTACAGGAAATACTTTATGCAGGCGTTCGAGATCGCCAAACTGATGGAAATAGACCATTTCGCACCACGGCATCAGATTAGGTCCTGTGCTCACCGGGTCATAGCGTTCGAAGCAATCGGCACCATCGGCTTTTATCTCACGACAAATAAACCCGTCGGGATGCTGCTTTACATAAAAATTATCCAACGTCCGCTGGAAAGGGAAAAAGAGTGTACCGTAACGGGCAAACATCAATATAAAGGAAGAATCCCACATAAAGATATTGCCGTTATAAGCCGTATCCAAATAACTCGAAACAAAGCCCGAACCAGGTTGAGGGGCACAAATATGCCCGATAGCCGTTTCCCATGCCTTCCAATACATCTCCAATTCTTTGTCATGCCCCTCCCAAATAGGATTGGGTAATATACGCCGGGCTTCCTCAAAGCTTTTCGGCTCAATGGTTTCAGGTTTTGCCACACGATACTCGTTCTCAGAGACCAAGGGTTCTTTCACATACGTATTCTTATAGGGTAAATGATATTTTTCATTATTACCGCTACTTTGAGCTTTCAGCGCAAAGCTTGCAGCCAAAGGTAGCAAGCTTGCCAACAAAACACGTTTCAACATTGTAGGTTCTTTTTTAAAAATTCTACAGATCGAGTAAACTCTTTATCTTATCGAAAATGGCCGTATTCTCATAAATTCCGGTAAATACTTCCGCACCGGGACCAAACGCATAGACGGGAACCATGACGCCGCTATGCCCGCCCGTGGAGAAATTGCACACTATCTTTCCCGCTTTTAGGTCTCCGTCTACCAACGTCAGTCCGCCCGTTTCATGGTCAGCAGTGACCACGACCAATGTTTCCCCATCTTTAGCAGCCCATTCATATACTGCACCAATCGTTCGGTCGAAATCGTGTGTCTCCTGCATCAGCAAGTCAAGATCGTTGAAATGGGCGTAATCGTCCAACTGCGAGCCTTCTATCATCATAAAGAATCCCTTCTTATTGCGGTTCAACAGTTCAATGCCTTTTAACGACGCGCGAGCCAGCAGGTCGCTGCGTTCGGCCGGAAGGGGGGTGTCCACCGGATAAGGGACGGCAAACACTTTCCCCTTGGTCACAGCGGCCAGCTCGTCCCAACTGCGAGGTGTCTGAAAACCTTTGGCACGCAACTCGTCGAACAAATTCCTCCCGTCTTCTCGATTCTCGAAGAGCTGGGCACCGCCGCCAAACACATAGTCGATGTTGCAGTTTACATAGTCCGCCACAATCTCCGCCTCCGCATTCCTGTCGGTATTATGGCAACAGAAATCGGCAGGTGTGGCATCCCACAGACGACAAGTTACGGCCATGCCGGTTGCCTTTCCTTTGGCGGAGGCCAATTCAATCAACGACTTCAACGGACGTCCCAGCATATCCACCCCCACATAATGATAGTTTGTTTTTTGTCCCGTGGCTATGGCCGTGCCGCCTGCTCCCGAATCAGTAATCAGCCGATCGGCACAATATGTTTTCGACAACCCCACAGCCTTGCTGTTGTCCAAGAAAAGCTTTCCTCGATTGGCTGTCCATGCAGAATATACGTGCATCAGGCTCATGCCATCACCAATCATCAGAATCACGTTTTTTATCTTCTTCCCTTGAGGAGAGACTATTTTTGCTACTTCATACGGTTGTTCCAATACATATGTCTGCTCCTTGTCCCGGCATTCTTGACCAGATACAGGCAAACATGCCATAACCGAAAGAGCAAAAATACAGATTCGTACTAATTTACTCATAGTAAAAAAACATTTATATAATAGATTATCTACATTTTACTCAAGCGTCACCTATCATTCGACAGTGACCAATACGGGAGCATGGTCAGACAGAAAAGCTCCGTTCTCGGTTTCGGCCAGCACACCATACCTCAGCACCTTCAAGCCATTGCGCACAAACACGTAATCAATCAAAGGACGGTCGTTATAGGGTATTTCTCCAAAATCATGAAAACTCCATGCTGGACCATACACTACGGGAGATAACCGTCGTGCATCGTCCAAATGCTTGGGATTGTCAACATCGGTCACATGACGGATAACGTCCGAATCAGGCACGGAGTTGAAATCTCCAGTCACAACGACAGGCCATCCACCACTCAATTCACTCACCCTATCTAAGATAAGCTTTATTCCTTCGCGGCGTGCAACCACTCCCACATGGTCCAAATGTGTATTCAGTATAAAATATCCCCTGCCCGTCACTTTGTCTTGTAGTTTCACCCACGAAGCCATGCGCTCACAAGCCCCGTCCCAGCCTTTGGAACCAGGTGTCTCGGGTGCTTCGCTCAGCCAGAAGTGCCCGACGTCGAGCAGCGCAAACCGACTTTTCCTATACCAAAGCGCTGCATATTCGCCTTTTTCTTTCCCATCTTCACGGCCAACACCTACCGCTTCATAGTCAGGCAGATGTTGTTTCAGGTCCTCTAACTGATTGTGTAGCACCTCCTGTGTGCCCAGCACGTCCACATCGTAAAAGCGAACGGCATTTGCCACACGGTCCTTCCGATATTTCCAGTTGTTCAAACTATCATTCGGATTGTCATACCGGATATTGAAAGACATTATATTGACAGGTTCCGAATCAGACGCTTGCTGCTTCACTTGTCCGCACGAAGCGAAGAGGAATGGTAACAGTAATAATTTTTTTTTCATCATGACAATCTATTTTTACGCGTTATTCCACAAACAAGACAGAAGCGGGAACAGGCTCCATTTCCTTTGCCGAAGGTCGCTTCCAAGCCCAACTGAAATGTTCCCCTTCATAATCTTCAAAATAATAAATCCGGAACGAATGGAATCCCTTTTTCAAAGCTATCCATCCGTCGGCAGTGATGGCCGCATGCGAGCCGTCGTTATTCACCACCAACTTGCCATTGATATACAGCACACTGCCATCGTCCGAAGACGTACGAAAAGCATAAACCCCGTCTTCAGGCACATTAATCAGCCCCGTGAAGACATATCCGAAATGGTCTTCCCGTTTGGCATTTGCAATGGAAGGCTTCGCCATGACTCCCTGTTCCAACAACGGTGTTTTTTCAATATCTTCCACCGTCCGGTAGTTTCCTTCATAGTATCTATAGGTTGTGCCGTTCTTTGCGGGCGATACGGAAAGCGGCTTTTTCAGTTCGGCTTTAACGGCCGCTATCCACAGCGTTCTGCTCGGTAAATAGCCGTCTTTAAATCCTTTCGCTTTTATTTGCAAGCTCTTATCCACCTCAAAAGGCCTTTCATAGAGTGGAGCATCTCTAGTGGGTTCGCTTCCGTCCAAGGTATATCTGATTTCTGCCCCGCGGGTGGTTGTGGCAAGCGTCACCATTATTCTATCCGAAAACAGATTCAGGTCCTTATCAACATAAGGAACAGATACCACATTCTCTTTGGTATAAGAGTAGGGAGCGGCTTCCGCCGAAATCCCTCTTTTTTTATCAGGCTTGTCAGACAGCGTAAAGCGCAACTCTCCCCCACCTATCAATTGTTCATAAGTGATAAAATTCTGTTCTATCGCTTCACCGTTCAGTTCCACCTTGCTGATATACCTATTTCCTTCGGGATTATTGGCCGAAACAGTCAGCGTCTTTCCGTTGGCCAATGTGATGACGGCTTTCTCAAACAAGGGAGACGTCAACGCAAACTCATTGCTTCCAGGACATACGGCATAAAAGCCCAAAGCGGAAAAAATATACCATGCCGACATCTGCCCGCAATCTTCGTTGCCGCTGATCCCCTCCGGGGTAGAACGATACATCTCGCGCAGCAAGCGACGCGTTAGCTCCTGCGTTTTCCACGGTTGCCCCACGTAGTTGTACAGATAAGCGATGTGGTGGCTCGGCTCATTTCCGTGGGCATATTGCCCTATCAGCCCTGTAATATCTGACAGTTCACCTTCCACTTTGGAGTCAGCCGTGAATATTGAATCAAGCGCGGTGATAAAGTCGTCCTTGCCTCCGAACAATTGCACCATACCGTTCACATCATGGGGCACAAAAAAGCGGTATTGCCAGGCAGTAGCCTCTGTGTAGGCACGCCCCACCTCGAACGGATTGAACGGTGTTTCCCAGTTGCCGTCCATCCGCTTGCCGCGAAAAAATCCACTACCTCCGTCAAACACATGGATATAATTTTGAGAACGTTCGATGTACTTTTCATAAATATCCTTTCTCCCCATCTCTTGAGCCATGCGCGCAATGCACCAATCGTCATAGGCGAACTCAAGCAGGCAAGAAACAGACTCTTTCTTGATATTCGAAGGAATAAAACCGTATTTGATATAATAATCCGCTCCTTTCTTATTCTTTTCGGAGGAAACCATCATAGCTTCCAATGCTTTTTCGACGTCAAAGCCTCTTATTCCTTTCAAATAAGCGTCGGCTATGACAGAAACTGCATGATAGCCTATCATCGTCTCCGTTTCTCCCGCAGAAAGCGGCCAAATAGGCAGCTCACCCGAAGCATCGTATATATCCAGAAAAGAATGAATCATATCATTGACCAGTGTAGTGTCTATCAATGTCATCAAAGGGTTC
Organism: Bacteroides pyogenes; assembly: GCF_014196225.1. GTDB lineage: Bacteria > Bacteroidota > Bacteroidia > Bacteroidales > Bacteroidaceae > Bacteroides > Bacteroides pyogenes_A. The sequence continues at coordinate 15,557 of NZ_JACIDI010000010.1, forward strand.
CATGCGCGAAAGGTGTCCCAAAGGGAAAAAGTAGAGTAGTGCACCTTGCCTTTAGGAAGTTGCCCTATCTGCATGTTGTGGCGGCGATATTCGCCGTTGACATCGCTCACCGTATTGGGCACAACCATGGCATGATACATGGCAGTGTAAAAATTTCTCTGTTCATCCGCACTACCTCCCTCCACCACAATGGACGAAAGTACCCGCTCCCACTCTTTCCGGGCAGCGGCACACACGGCATCAAAATCAAAGCCTTTCACCTCGTGTTCCAGATTAGCACGCGCATTTTCCACGCTAACCAAGGATAATCCCACTTTAGCTATGACGGGTTCTTTGTCTTCAGTGTCAAATGTCAACACCGCTTGAAGATGGGTGCCTTCGGACTTCGTGCCGACACTTACTGGCTTACCATCCTGCACCAATACCACCGTTCGGAAAGGTTTGGAGAACCGGGCTGCAAAATACACGTATTGGTTATCTGTCCATCCCCTAGTTCTTCGCATGCCCGTAATTTCGTTAACGGCAGTTTGTTCCAGCACAGCTTCATAAATGCGTTCGTTATCAAGCAAGTGGGCTAAATCTATTATGACAACAGTCGGTTTGCCCAAAGGAAATGTATAACGGTGCATGCCCACACGTGCGGTAGCTGTCAGCTCAGCCTTTATACCCTCGTCTTTCAGCACCACGGAGTAGTAACCCGCCGATGCTTTTTCATCGCGGTGGGAAAAGGCTGCAGGCCGATAAAGCGCTTTCTCGTCAGTCAAATCGGGTTCTTGCGTGGTGGGGCGAAACAACACATCGCCCAAGTCGATGCAGCCGGTTCCGCTAAGGTGGGTGTGCGAAAAGCCTTTCAAGGAGGTATCGTCATAATGATATCCCGAGCAGGCGTCCCAATTTCCCGCACGAGTGTCAGGGCTCAGTTGCACCGCGCCGAAAGGCACCGTGGCTCCCGGATAGGTATGCCCGTGAAACCCTGTTCCGATAAAGGGATCCACATAGTCAACGGGAGACAGCTTGCCGGTGGTGCAAGATTCACATCCGAGCCATGCAGTAAGAAGACATATCAGGTATCTCTGTTTCATTTTAACAAACATTAAAAATACAAAAAATATCGTTGGCCTCATTATCCGTCAAAGCTAATATCTGCCGTATTAATTTCTATCAAAAAACGGAAACGGGCACCTCTGCCCTCTGTGACATGTGGAAAGTACATGAACCGTACCTTCGTCATATCAGCAGAAAAGGCAATAATCGAGGAGAACAGATAAAATTGACGAGAAAAACTGCAAGAGCCAATACTAACAGATATATCGACCCTTGCAGACAAGCCCAATGGCAATGATCTGTTTCTCTCTATTTCATATTAAAGACTCCAATGGAGCACATCAATTATAACCTTCATTTTGTTTTAACCTGCCGTTCGAGTTTACCACCTGTTGGGAAGGATAAGGAAACACAATCATGTAATCTTTATAGGCTACCTTGTCTTTGTAATCCTTATAATCCTCCACCTTGTATGAGGAGGTGGGGTCCTGACGATTCTCGTAATGACGAGCTTTCGGGTGGGCATTCAGTTCGGCCGCCGCCAAGGCTTTGATTTCCGCATTGCCGGAACGATGCCAACGCTTCAAGTCGAACAAATGATCAGTAAACTCAAAAGCCAGTTCACAACGGCGTTCATGATACAAATCGGCCATGGTAGCCTCGCCTGCCAGCAAGATAAGCTTGGAACGCTTGCGAATGCGATTCAAATCGGTAGTTGCCTTACCTGCTTGTCCGGTCATCAAATAAGCCTCGGCACGGAACAGCAGCATTTCCGCAAAACGAATGATGGGGAAATTAATGCGGGCGGTGGGCCAGTCTCCGTTGGTGTTGATATATCCCTGTTCGGCGGCATCTGCATGTTTGAAAGGATCCATGTACTTATTGATCATAAATCCCGACTCGATATCCGAAGTCGACCAGAACACGCGAGTTTCCCCTAACAACTGAAACTCTTGTCCGTACTCCAGAATGGTGCGCACTAATCGGTCGTTTCCCTCACCATCCTTCAGCATCTCGGCATAGATATCATAAGAAGGCTTGTTCTGTCCCCATCCGTTGTATTTTCCCCAAGCCTTATTTTCAAGAATCACACCCGGGAATTCAGAACCTCCGCCGGTGGATCCGCCATTCCCGGGAATGGTCCACAGATATTCCTTGTTCCAAAAGTCGGCAAAATCAGAAGAGAATACTTGTGCAAATGTGTCAGCCAAATCACGACTATAGGTACTTTCAAGCTCGTTTACCTGGGCAATTACATTGTTCCACTGCGTGGCATCCCATGTAGCCCAGTAGGCATACACTTTTGCCTTGAAAGCCACCGCGGCAGCATCGTGGGCGCGTCCTTTGTCATCGACACCGTATTCTTCGAATCTCGGGAGATTCTCCATGGCCTTATCCATGTCTTCGATAATGTATTTATAGTTGTCGATAACGGATTTTTGCTGTGGCGGAATGGAATAATATTCGCTTTGAGTATTATAATCTTCGTAGCGAATGAACGGTACGCCCTGCTTGTCCGTTCCGTAACGATAGGCTATCAAAAAGTGTGCCCAACCGCGGGTAAAATAGGCTTCGCCCAGACTGCGCTTCTCAATGGCGCTCAAGCCGGTGCCGGCCGATTTGTCCAGCAACTGCTTGATGACATAATTGGAACGTGCCATCACTATATATAATCTTTCAAAAACCGTTTTCAACGGTGACTCGTCTCCCGTATATTTCAGCGTGGCAAGAGAGGGATACCCGCGCGTCTTTCCCCAAACCACATCACATGCCGCTCCTTGCTCCCAGAACAGCTCACGGCCGTACACCGCCTCTTGATGAAACCTCTCGTACAAAGCGTCGATTGCATCGATAGATTGCTGGTCGCTGGTAAAATAAGTATTGACGGTAGCGTCTCCCTCGGGTTGCACATCCAGAAAATTGCTGCATGAGCCCAACAGTAATGCCAAGGGTATCATTATGTAAAAAATATATTTTTTCATATTTATTTCGCTTTTGATGATTAGTAAATCAATTTCACACCTACGGAGAATACCCTTGATACAGGATATTTCATAGCATCCCAGCCACCGCACTCAGGATCCATGCCTGAATAGCCGGTCAGAGTGATAAGATTCTCTCCGCTGAGGTAGACGGACATACGGCTGTTGCGGTCATTGAGATGAGCGCATTTGCGAAGCACATCCGTCAAGTCGTAAGAGAAGGTTACGTTCTTCAAACGAAGATAAGAGGCATTTTCCAAATACCAGTCTGAAGCAGTGCTAAAGTTTCCGTTCGGATCGTTCTTTGATAAACGAGGAATGTCGGAACCGGTATTCGAAGGACTCCACGCATTCAATATTTCGGCAGAGCGATTAAAGTTGCCTTCTACATCGCCCAACAGCATGTATTTGCCTATATATGCAGCCTGCGCACCGCCCACACCTTGGAGCATGGCACTGAAAGACAGCTTTCGGTAGTTGAAGCCCAACGTCAGAGCAAATGTCGTTTCAGGAGTGGCATTGCCCATATATTGGCGGTCGGCATCCGTAATCTTGCCGTCGCCATTGACATCTACAAATTTCAAATCACCTGCCACGGCATTGGGCTGAATGCGTTCTCCTTCTTTATTCACATAGGCTGCTGCTTCCGCATTGCTTTGGAAAATACCATCTGTCTTAATCAGATAGTAAGAGTTCAGAGGTTCGCCTTCAGCCGTCTGATAGATATAGGAACCGCCACGGAAATGTTTGCTATTGGTCCATACCCCCGAAGTACCATCAGAATTCTTTATACCAATGTCAGTTACTTTATTATTCAGATAAGCAAAGTTGCCCGATACGAAATAAGAGAAGTTTCTGCCGACTTTGTCTCTCCAAGTAAATTGTGCTTCGAAGCCACGATTACGCACTTCACCTTGATTGACATACAAAGGTTCCAATCCAATAGTGTTAGGCCACTCCATCTCACGGGTTTGAATTAAATTGTAGGTGCGCTTATCGAAATAATCCAATGACAAGGACAAACGGTCTTTAAACATTTCCAAATCCAATCCCAAGTCATATTGCTCGGAAGTCTCCCATGTCAGGTTGGAATTCAAAGCTCTGCTGTTGTATACAAAGTTACCCCAAGTCTTGCCCGATTCCACACCGTATTGCGCTTGTTCTGACCAAGATTTTTTGGCAAGCAAAGGCGATTTGTAATTGAAAGGTATGGAGCTTAAATTGCCTATGCGTCCCCAAGAAGCACGCAATTTCAGCAGGCTGATAAAGTCGCTCTTCTTAAAGAATCGCTCGTTAGAGATTTTCCATCCCAACGTCAAAGCGGGGAAATCACCATGATTGCTCTCTTTGGGCAAGCGGCCGGCATAGTCGCGACGCCAAGAGGCAGTGGCGAAATAGCGGTCATTATACGAATAGGCCAAACGGGCTATCAAGGACACATTGGCATCGGGACCATACAAATAATCCTCAGCTTGGGTAGTTCCGGCATAAGCCAAGTATTGCAAGTTTGCAGCCTCTTCGGCAAAGTCGTGTCCTGTGACTTCCAAACCTCGACGATTGTAGCGGTCGGCAGTGGTAGAGAATAAAGCTCCCACGGTATGCTCGCCGAATGTTCTATCGTAGGTCAGCGTGTTTTCCGTTTTCCACGCATCGGCACGGTAGGCACTTTCATTCAACGAGTTAGACAAAGTCGGCTTACCCACTTCATCACGAATAGGATTGAAGTTTTTATACAAGTTACTACTCAGATTGTATGTAAAGCGGCTGGTGAATTTCAAACCTTGAATTACATTTGCAATCTCCAATGCGGTTGTGCTCCAGATATCGCTAGTTTTGTTGTACCTGTTTTCAGCTTCCAGCAAACGGACCGGGTTCACAGCATCTCCATGAATATCGGCGAAGTTCGAACCGTATTTGGTGATATAGGCAGGGTCTTCGGTGGTAGTTCCACCGTAGCTTCCATCAAGCGCATTATATACAGAGGCGCTGGCCGGCATATAGATGGCGGAGATGATGGGGCCAGTGTAACCGTCGTTATCCGTATTCTTGGATCGAGACTCTATATTCTTCCAAACAAAGTCTTCGCTGATGGTGATCCACTTGTTCAGCTTCATCTTTCCATTATAGCGCAAAGACATGTTTTTGTTAAAGGTGTTTATCAGTACACCTTCATCATTGTCATAAGCAAAAGAGATGCGGCTGTTATAGTTGTCCGTACCTACATTCAAAGCCACGTTATGGCGTTGGTAGAAAGCCGTACGGAAGATGGTGTCCATCCAGTCTGTGCGAGTGATTCCCACCCATGGATTTTTAGTTACATCCCAACCGGTGGGCAAAGTAAGCCCAGCATTGGCATGAGACTGCTTGCGCATCTCAATTTGCTGCTCGGCATTCAAAGGTTTAATCAAATTAGTGGCTTGACGAATGCCGAAAGTGCCGTCATAAGATAAGGTAGGAGCTCCTTCCTTAGCCTTCTTGGTAGTAATCAGTACAACACCTCCTGCACCTGACTGTGCGCCGTAGATAGCTGCCGAAGCTGCATCTTTCAGCACAACGATGCTTTCAATATCATTCATGGAAGCGATGGGAGCACCTGGAACGCCATCTACCACCCACAGAACATCGTCTTTAGCCGAGCCTTGTCCACGAATCACAATGCTCGGAGAGGAGGTGGGATCACCACCGTCCGCCTGAATGGTAACACCCGGCAACTGCCCTTGCAACATACTTTCAGTAGATGTCACGGGACGCACAGTCAGTTCATCGGCATTGCTCACCACCCCCACTGCAGCCGAAAGGTCTTGCTTACGGGCACTGGCACCGTAGCCCAATACCACCACTTCTTCCAACAGTTCGGCGTCTTCTTTCAAAATCACCGTCAACGGTTTTCCCGTAACCACAACTTCCTGATTCGTGAAACCCACGAAACTAATGATCAATACGGCATTCTTGGCAGCCGGCAATTCAAACTTTCCCTCAATATCCGTAACACCCCCCACAGTCATTCCTTTCACTAAGACATTGGCTCCGATGATGGGATCACCAGTTTGGTCTTTCACCGTTCCCTTTACTGAAATTTGCTGCGCAAAAACAGTGACCGACAATAACAGCCCCAAAAGTAAGGGAGGAATCATTCGATAGATTCTAAGATTTGTTCGTTTCATGCATTTAAATTTTAAGTTTATGATACTATGCAATTACATAATAGCAAAACTGGAGCAAAGCTCGTCAAACTATATTACAACTGCATTACAAAGGTTTATCATTTAGTTTACTTATCGAAAAATTTTTACCGAATCAGGTGTTCGGTAGAACGGAAGCTCCCAGCAAACTCGCATCTTCCTCTTGCGAAGCCACTATCTCCACAGCCTCTGCTATCACTTTATAAGGAAAATCCCGCATGCCTTCTTTCATTGCGCTCTCAAACAGCGGAAAAGACGACGCAATGCCTCCTCCCAATACAATTGCCTGAGGCGCATAGGCATAGAGAATCACTTTCATCAGATTGCCCAGATGAAGGCCGAATTCGTACCAGAGCTGCAACGAGGAGGTGTCACCCTGATTTGCCTTTTCGGCCACTTCCATACTCGTCGTGTTATGCCGTTTGAAAAAGAAACTACTGCAATAGTGCTCAAAGTCGGCATCCAAATAGGGGAATGAGCCTATTTCCCCAACTCCCATATATCGGCCACCATACAAGCGATGATTGACAATGACCCCCGCACCGATGCCCGTACCAATGGTAATACCCACCATGTCAGAATAAGGCCTGCCTTTACCGAACCGACTTTCGCCCAAGGCAAAACAGTTTGAGTCGTTATTGACGGCAACCGATACGCCAAACTCTTTCTGCAAAACGTCTTTCAAATGCACTTTTCTCCAAGAAGGAATATTCGCCACATTATATACAATTCCGTTTTCAGGATGAACAATGGAGGGAACTCCTATGCCAATGCCGTCTACCTGCTCACTCATCATGTCCCCAATAAGCCGGACCAATTGTCCAAGCACCACCGAGGCTTCTGCTTGCGCAAGACAAGGCACCGATATTTTTTTCAGACACCGTCCGTTTTCCACCCAGGCGATTCTTATATTCGTTCCTCCCAAATCAATTGTTAATCTCATGGTATCTCGTTTTAAAGGTTTCGGTAAGTGCAAAATTAAAAACATCCGCCTCCTTTTATATTACCAATTGCGCATATAAATCCTCATTTTGCGCAAAAGTAGACAGTAAACCGGATTTGAATCTGCATTATTTTACAGACAAACGATGCAAATTTATCTAAAATGAGGTCAATGACACCGACGGTCGAGGTATTGAAACAGGCCAACAAAGGCTCAGTAATTTTTTATGGAAATAAATTTTTCATATATATTACCCGCTCTCAGAATTAAAAAGCAAGAATAGATGCGTTAAAAAATATTATTACTGTCGTACATTTGCGTTATTATTGATTTTAAACTAACATTGTCTTTATACATTCAGGAAAACCAAACATGGAACAAGGCCGAATTGCTATTGGGATTAAAACCTAAAGCGGACGTTAAGCCCCCCCATGTTTTTACATCTAAAGACCGGATAGTTCGTTGGGGCTGTAAGCAAGACCCCGAGTTTGCGACGAGAATGCAAAAGATGTTACTCCTGATTAAAATTTGAGATATGACATACATTGGAATCGACATCAGCAAATCCACATTTGTGGCGGCATTTCCATCGGGAAACAGCTATCGCACTGAAACATTCACGAATGAAGCTAAAGGCATTCGCAAGTTTATTGGCAAGTTATCGGCAGACACACATCATTGTGTGATGGAGGCTACCGGCAATTACGGTTTCCTGCTCCTCTGCTTCCTTGATTGAGCAGGCATAACAGCAAGCCTTGTCACCCCCAAAAGGATAAAGAATTATTCACGGGTTATGATGTCGGTAACAAAAACCGATGAAATGGATGCGCGTCTAATCGCTGACTACGGATAAAAGATGAAGCCGGCTGCGTACGAACTGCCTTCAGAAAGTCTGATGCTGTTAAAACAGAAGAAAACTGTTATCCGTCAGCTTCAGAAACAACTCACTATGACCAAGAATCTTCAGTCATCGCTTGATCCACTGCCTGTTAAAGACAAGAAGTGTTTCTCTTCCATAAGGCAGACCATTTTGTTTTTAGAAAAACAAATTAAGCATCTTGAGGCAGAGCTTATGCAAACTGCGGAGTCTGTCTTTGAGAACCAACTCAAAGCATTGACTTCCATAAGAAGGAATCAGTGTCACTTTGACAACAGCATTGATTATTGCTACCGGAGAATTCACTTACTTTGACAACGCTAAGCAATTATCTCGGTATATAGGGATATGTCCAACCATTGAAAGAAGCCGAGGGAAATCCGGAAAACCAGCGATCATAGCTGTGGCAAATGAACTGGTGAGACAGGCGTTTGCGGTTGTTATTTCCAATATCCGTATATCAACGGCTTCGTTTCGGAGAAGCCTAATATCTCCGTCTGAAAAACAGTTTTATCTCTCTTTGGGGAGGTGGAAATCTAAGCCTCACAGACCTAAAACGACTCAAGAGCGGACAGCAGCAGAATATTTCTCAAATAATTTAAGGTGGATAAAACTTTTTCCTCATTTTATTGGGTTTGTAATATAGTTCGTCCGCTAAAACTCAAAAGAGCCTAAATATCTTGCCCGAAGCCCTACAGAATCGAACTTCGGGCTTTCTTTTTCAAAAAGTAAGCCCTCCTAATCGAAAAGGGTCTGTTCCGGTGATCCTTTTTGTTTCTCTTTAGCAAGGATGTTGTCCCATTTTTGTCCGGGTTCTCCATAAACGCGATAAAATCGATGTAGTACATAAGCGTAAGACGCGCTACCAATGGGAAGGCCTTATTTTTTGCTATCTACAACAAAAGAGACTGTCTAAAACTTGTCAGACAGCCCTATTCTTATTTAAAAGAAAACCAATAATTTTTGAACAAAGAAAGATTAAAATGTAAATGATACTTCAAACCGAATTATTCTATCCGAAGTGTATTGCATTCATCATTGTCCCGAATTGAAGCATATATAAAGGGAAAACGGTAAAACCGGAACATGTCTGGAAAAATCCTTTTCTATTTGTCTCTATTTAAAAAAGGCTAATTTTTTTTGCAGTTCAACAGAAAGTAGATACTTTTGCATCGTTGTTTATGCAATTATTCTTTATAAAAGAAGTATTAATCAATCCCATTTTTAAGACGCTACACACAATGAAAAAAGTACTGATTCTAACCGCTCTATGCTGCTTGACATCTATGGCTGAAAGCCAAAGTGTTCTCAACTTAGATAGTTGTCGTGCATTGGCTCTTGCTAATAATAAGGATCTGCTGATCAGTAATGAAAAAATAAACGCCGCATATAACCAGAGAAAGGCCGCATTTACCAATTACTTGCCCGACATAACAGCTACAGGGGCTTATATGCGGAATCAGAAAGAGTTTTCGATCCTGAACAACGATCAGAAAGCGGCGCTTTCAGGATTGGGTACCAACATGGCGAACGGTATATCCGGTCCTTTTCAACAAGCCGCTCAGGCCATCGTTGCCGCCCATCCGGAGTTGGCTCCGCTAATTTCGTCTCTCGGAAGTCTGGGAAATCAGTTAGGCTCCTCCCTTGTTCCCGCCCTTAACAATGCAGGAAACTCGGTAATCGACGCATTCCGTACAGATACCCGTAACGTATATGCCGGCGCCCTTACCCTTACCCAACCTATCTACATGGGAGGAAAAATCCGCGCTTACAACAGGATTACCCGATATGCGGAAGAATTGGCACGCCAACAGCACCATTCGGGCATGCAAGAAGTAATCTTGAGTACCGATCAGGCTTATTGGCAAGTGGTATCGCTCGCCAACAAAAAGAAACTTGCGGAAGGCTACCTGAAACTTTTGCAACAGCTCGACAGCGATGTGGAAAAGATGATTGCCGAAGGGGTGGCAACAAAAGCCGACGGATTATCGGTACGAGTAAAAGTGAACGAAGCAGAAATGACACTCACCAAAGTTGAAGACGGGCTAAGCCTTGCACGGATGCTGCTGTGCCAACTTTGCGGAATCGACCTGAGCACTCCCGTCCGGCTGGCGGACGAAGAGATGGACAACCTGCCCGTACTTACGCCGGACACTTACTTCGATATAGCCACTGCTTATGCCAACCGCCCGGAAATACGCAGCTTGGAGCTGGCAAGCAAGATATATCGGCAGAAAGTAAACGTAACGCGCGCGGAGCACCTTCCTTCGCTTGCTCTTATTGGCAACTACGTAGTTACGAACCCTTCGATGTTCAATGGATTTGAGAACAAATTCAAAGGAATGTGGAATGTGGGAGTCATGCTGCAAGTTCCCATTTGGCATTGGGGAGAAGGGACTTACAAAACCAGGGCTGCCAAAGCGGAAGCACGCATTGCCGAATACCGGCTTCAGGATGCCAAAGAAAAAATCGAACTACAGGTAAACCAGGCAGCGTTCAAGGTGAACGAGGCCGGAAAGAAGCTGGTGATGGCAACCAAGAACATGGAAAAAGCGGAAGAAAACCTGCGGTATGCCACGCTCGGCTTCAAAGAAGGAGTAATTGCCACGAGCAACGTACTCGAAGCGCAAACGGCTTGGCTGTCGGCACAATCGGAGAAAATCGACTCTCAAATAGACGTAAAGCTGACAGAAATCTACTTGAAGAAAGCGCTCGGAACCCTAAAGTAAGACAAGAAGGCGGAAGACAAGTTGACAACGGAACTACCCCATCTGCACTGTCAACTTACCCCTGCTTGTCGAATCAAAGAATATAAAAAACTTAAAAAACTAAAATATGACACCTACAAAATCACAAAACAGCAATATGCTGCTTGCATTCCTTACTTTATTAGGAGTTATCGCAATTGTTGCAATCGTCGGTTTTTTCATGCTTCGCAAGGGTCCGGAGATTATTCAGGGGCAGGCCGAAGCAACCGAATATCGCGTTTCGAGCAAAGTGCCGGGACGTATTCTGGAGTTTCGTGTAAAAGAGGGGCAGAAAGTAAACGCCGGAGATACGCTGGCAATACTGGAAGCACCCGATGTAATGGCAAAGATGGAACAGGCGCGCGCAGCCCAAGCTGCCGCACAGGCTCAAAATGAAAAAGCAATCAGAGGAACCCGGCAGGAGCAAATTCAAGCGGCATACGAAATGTGGCAAAAAGCTCAAGCAGGCGTCACCATTGCCGAAAAATCGTACACTCGTGTCAAAAACCTGTATGAACAAGGTGTGATGCCCGCACAGAAACTGGATGAAGTAACTGCACAACGCGATGCCGCAATTGCTACGGAAAAAGCAGCCAAATCTCAATACACAATGGCTAAGAACGGTGCTCAACGTGAAGACAAAATGGCTGCGGAGGCCCTGGTAAACCGTGCCAAAGGAGCCGTAGCCGAAGTGGAGTCGTATATCAAAGAGATGTATCTGATAGCCCAAGCAGCCGGAGAAGTATCCGAGATCTTTCCCAAAGTCGGCGAATTGGTAGGTACAGGTGCTCCCATCATGAACATCGCCGAACTCGATGATATGTGGGTGACATTCAATGTACGCGAAGATCTGCTGAAAAACCTGACGATGGGAGCGGAATTCGAGGCTATAGTCCCTGCTCTGGAAAATAAAACCGTCAAACTGAAGGTATACTATCTGCAGGACTTAGGAACTTATGCAGCCTGGAAAGCCACCAAGACAACCGGACAGTTCGACCTGAAGACGTTCAGAGTAAAGGCTTCTCCGATGGAAAAAACAGAAAATCTCCGTCCGGGCATGTCTGTCATTATCAACAAATAATATTCCTTAGATTCGCAACGTAAATGAAAGAGAAAGAAAAGAAATATATAGCTTTGTGGCAAGTCATGCTGCGAGAGTGCCGCCGGCTCGTATCCCGCCCGCTCTACCTTTTCTGCATGGTGATAGCTCCTCTGTTCTGTTATATATTCTTTACCACCTTGATGAGCTCCGGACTTCCGGAAGGCCTGCCCGCAGGTGTGGTCGACATGGACTGTTCGGCTAACTCCCGCAACATCATCCGTAATCTCGATGCCTTCACCCAAACGGATATTACGGCCCATTACAGCAACATAGCAGATGCCCGCATCGCCTTGCAGAAAGGAGAGATATACGGTTTCTTCTATATACCCGAAGGTTTGTCGGCAGAGACGCAAAGCCAACGGCAGCCTAAGGTCTCTTTCTATACAAACAACTCTTATCTCATTGCCGGCTCTTTGCTTTTCAGAGATATGAAGATGATGGGAGAACTTGTTTCGGGGGCCGCAGCCAGAAGCATGCTGTATGCCAGAGGAGCGACGGAGAAGCAGGCGATGGGCTTTTTACAACCGATCGTTATCGACACGCACCCGCTGAACAATCCGTGGTTGAACTACTCGGTATATTTATGCAACACATTGTTACCGGGCGTATTGATGTTGCTTATATTCATGGTGACGGTTTATTCCATCGGCGTGGAAATCAAGGCCCGCACAGCACGTGAATGGCTGCGGATGAGCAATAATTCCATCTACATTGCGCTGGCAGGGAAGCTGATACCGCATACGGTTGTCTTTTTCATCATGGGAGCATTCTATAATGTGTATTTATACGGCTTCCTGCATTTCCCCTGCAACAGCGGAATCTTTCCCATGCTGCTCGCCACGCTTTGCCTCGTACTGGCTTCGCAATGTTGCGGAGTGCTTATGATAGGAATATTGTCCACCCTGCGTCTCGGATTGAGTTTCGCTTCGTTGTGGGGAATGATCTCCTTCTCCATTTCGGGCTTTACATTTCCGGTAATGGCGATGCACCCGGTTTTGCAGGCATTAAGTTATTTGTTCCCGCTGCGGCATTACTTTCTCATCTATGTCGATCAGGCGCTCAACGGATACAGCATGGCTTACTCGTGGCCTAACTATACGGCCTTGTTAATATTCATGATGCTTCCTTTCTTCGTAATATATCGACTGAAAAAAGCATTGATTCACTATAAATACATACCGTAAATGAAAGATATAAAGTTAAAAGACAAGATAGCTCAGGGCATCAACGACCTGTTTTATATCTGGAAACGGGAGTTCCGAATCACTTTCCGCGACCAAGGGGTACTGATATTCTTCATTCTCGTGCCTTTGGGTTATCCTCTGCTATATGCCTTCATTTATAACAATGAAGTGGTACGCGAAGTACCGGCGGTGGTAGTGGATGATTCCCGCTCATCGTTCAGTCGCAAATACCTTCAGAACATCGACGCCACTCCCGATGTGGATATCGTTGCCTACTGCGCCGACATGAAAGAAGCGCAGCAGATGCTGAAAGAGCGGAAAGCTTACGGTATCATATATATGCCCGCCGATTTCAACGACAAAATCGTAAGAGGAGAGCAATCGCAGGTACAGATTTTCTGCGACATGAGCGGTTTACTGTATTATAAGTCACTGCTACTGGCCAATACATCGGTCTCTCTCAAGATGAATAAAGACATCAAGATTGCACGCAGCGGAAATACCACCGGCAGGCAAGATGAAATTACGGCTTATCCGATAGAATATGAGGATGTAGCCATGTTCAACCCTACGACGGGATTCGCGGCTTTCCTCATTCCGGCCGTATTGATACTGATTATCCAACAAACTCTGCTTCTGGGGATCGGCCTTTCTGCCGGTACGGCCCGCGAGCACAACCGCTTCAGAGATCTTGTGCCCATCAACCGGCATTACGAGGGAACGCTGCGAATCGTATTGGGTAAAGGGTTGAGCTATTTTCTGGTCTATTCTTTGGTTTCCGTCTATGTGCTTTGCGTAGTACCGAGAATATTCAGCCTCAACCAAATCGGGCAGTTTTCAACTCTGACGTTGTTTACACTTCCATACTTAGCGGCGTGTATTTTCTTTGCAATGACTGCTTCGATCGCCATCCGCAACCGCGAGACCTGCATGCTGCTTTTCGTGTTCACTTCGGTTCCGTTACTGTTTATCTCGGGCATTTCATGGCCCGGTTCCGCCATTCCGCCATTCTGGAGGTATGTTTCTTACATATTTCCGTCTACATTCGGCATCAACGGATTTGTACGGATCAACAATATGGGAGCCACACTAAGCGAAGTCTCCTTCGAATACAAAGCCTTGTGGCTGCAAGCCGGCATTTACTTCCTTACCACCTTTTGGGTGTATCGCTGGCAGATTCTGATGAGTCGTAAGCACGCCATTGAAAGATACAGGGAACTAAAAGAAAAGAGAGAGTTTCAGAGGGCCTAAACCGCAGGATATAAGGGCATGTATCCCTACTGCCGATCGCAGAGAAGTGAAGTCGAACAACTCTCAATCTAAACTTACTACTCTTGTTAACAATAAAAAGAGCCGTATCTTTACTCCGAACAGAGTTTGATACGGCTCTTCTTATGTCTTCGAGTTATAGCTTATAGCCTTCTCGGGTTGTCATTCTTAATTCGACACCTTCTCATTGAACTTTTATCTCAAGCAGGACTTATCAGAATTTGTAACCTACACCTACTGAGAAGTTCATGTTCTTCGGCGATTTTTCAGCGTCATACAGTTTAGTCAAACCGATTTCTCCGGTCAAATCGATAAAAATACGGTTTATTTCATAAGCAACGCCTACACCTAAACCTGCATCGAATTTATCCGCACCTTTTATAACAGTAATACCGGCAACCTTTGTATCTCCAAAAAAGTCGACCTTTTCACCGGCAAATTTATACTTGCCTCCCAGACCATAAGCAATGTACGGACCGGCCTTTATCACAACATTCTGTCCGTCTGCCACAGCAAAACGAACGGCAGCCATTATAGGCAATTCGAGATACATAGGATTGGCAGTCAGAGTTTTTCCGGCTGCATCCAGCTTAAATCCTTTGGTTGTAAACAACAGAGAAGGTTGGATAGACCATAATTCATTGAAAGCATATTCCATACCTACACCGGCTTGAAACCCTGCTTTTACCTTAGAGTCGTCAATCTGTGTAACGTTGCTCAGATTCATACCTACTTTGGCATTCCAAGATACCTGCGAATAAGAAACAATTGAAACCAGTGCAAATAGCACAAAAATCAAACCTTTTTTCATATTATTCTTAATTTTATTCTGCTGCCCTCATCCCATGAACAGCTTATGTGAAACAAATGAAAGTACGGGGAATTCTCCGAAACATATTCAGTAACCGAGCGTACATTTTTCACTAAAGTGTTTAGATTACAGCCGCAAAGATATTCAAATTCTTTTGATGTGTAGCTTTTAAGAGGCTTTTTTTGCAGAAACATGTGAAAAGCAAACTCTTGGCTGACTATAAAAAAGAATAAGGCCATTACCGGCAATACCCGCCTGCACAGATGAAAACAGGGGCATAAAGTGAATTTCCCCGAATGGTAACCGCACAGTATCTCTACCGGAAAAACGACAAAAGAGACAGAAAGCACCACGCGGACAAAGAATCACCCGGTCTTCAAAAAAAACCTCATCCGGTTATAGGAAAGGATTTGTTCCACGACAATAAAGATTCCGTAAAGCCATAGAAAAGGGATTTGTCCAACTACCTAAAGACCCCGTAAAGCCATGGGAAGGACTACGTTTCACTACAAGAAAGATTCCGTAAAATCATGGAAGAGGATTTGTCCGACTACAAGAAAGACCCCGTAAAATCATGGAAAGGACTCCGCTTCACTACAAGAAAAAACCCGTAAAGCCATAGAAAAGGATTTGTCCGACTACAAGAAAGATCCCGTAAAATCATGGAAAGGACTCCGCTTCACTACAAGAAAGATTCCGTAAAATCATGGAGGAGGATTTGTCCGACTACAAGAAAAACCCCGTAAAATCATGGAAAGGACTCCGCTTCACTACAAGAAAAAAACCGTAAAGCCATAGAAAAGGATTTGTCCGACTACAAGAAAAACCGGATAAAGTTACAGGAAATCTCTGTTCAACCGTAACAAAGCCTCTGCCCGATTCCAACAGAGCCTCTATTCAGTCCCAACAGCGACTCTGTTCAACCGTAACAAACCCTCTGTTATTTCAAAACAGCGACTCTGTTCAACCCAAAGGCAGTACACTTCCGTGAAAGACACAGGCAGGAAATCCGGAGGGATACGGACGGACAGGTGGAAAAGGCAGTATCCCAACGTGACACACACAATGGCGAAAGAGGAAACAACGAGCTGAGAGAAAAAGAAAAATCAGCCGGAAGAAGCGCGGATTTCAGCAATTCACATGATTTAACCTACTAACTATTGGATTATTACGAAAACTTCGTAGATTTGCGAAAGATTCGTAATCAGACTACAGAACATGGAAAAATTAACGATACAAGAAGAAGAAGTAATGATTTACATCTGGGAGATGGGAGATTGTTTCATAAAAGATATCCTGGGAAGATACGCTCCGCCGGCGCCTCCTTACACCACCGTGGCTTCCATCGTGAAGAATCTCGAGCGGAAAGGGTATGTGTCTTCGAAACGCATGGGAAATACCTATCAATACTCTCCCGCTATCCGCGAAAGCGAGTATAAACGCCATTTCATGAGCGGCGTGGTGCGTAACTATTTTGAGAACTCTTACAAAGAGATGGTTTCTTTCTTTGCTAAAGACCGGAAAATATCCGCCGACGACCTGAAAGAGATTATCGAACTGATAGAAAAAGGAAAAGAATCGTAGGACAAACCCCTTACTGCCATGACTCCGGAACTCGTATATTTTTTTAAAGTCAACATAGCCATTGCCTTGTTTTATGCTTTCTACAGGCTGTTTTTCTACAAAGACACATTCTTTTCGTGGCGCCGCACGGCTTTGCTATGCTTCTTTGCCGTATCTCTGCTCTATCCGTTACTCAACATTCAGCAATGGGTGAAAGAGCAGGAACCTATCGCCGCCATGGCAGATCTGTACGCAAACGCCATACTTCCGGAATTTACGGTCGGCACGGACCCGTCTTCCGGCCATTGGCAGGAATGGCTCAAGCAGCTTTCAACATTTCTCTACCTGAGCGGAGTACTGTTGCTCACCATCCGCTTTTTCATCCGGTTGGGAAGCATCATACGCTTGCGCATCCACAGTCCGAAAGCCGAAATGCAAGGAATACGCGTGCACCTGCTGAAGAAAGAAGCAAGTCCGTTCTCCTTCTTCCACTGGATATTCATTCACCCCGAATCGCATACGGATAGCGAAATCAGCGAGATCATTACGCACGAGCAGACGCATGTCCGTCAGTACCACTCGATAGACGTACTCATCAGCGAGGTGATGTGCATCGCCTGCTGGTTCAATCCGTTCGTCTGGCTGATGAAACGCGAAGTGAGAGGAAACCTCGAATATTTGGCAGATTATCGCGTATTGGAAGCGGGACACGACAGTAAATCATACCAGTACCATTTGTTGGGACTGACTCACCATAAGGCTGCAGCAAAATTATCCAATAATTTCAATGTTTTACCATTAAAAAACCGTATTAAAATGATGAATAAACGACGCACCGGAAAAATAGGAAGAACAAAATACCTGTTGTTTCTTCCGTTGGCTGCCCTGTTGCTGATTGTAAGCAACATCGAAACAGTGGCGCGAACCACGAAAGAGTTTGCCAAAGAGATGATGGGAGAAGCGCTTGTAAAAGATGCCGTATCCCCCGAAACTGCGAATCTTCCGGAACAACCAACCGGAACAACGACTCTGCAAGATAAGAAAACACCTCCCCCTCCTCCGCCGCCAACTACCAAAAAGCAAGCGGACAAGAAGGAAAAGGTTGCTCCTCCACCTCCACCCGCACCGAAGAAACAGACTGATCAGGACGATCCTGTATTCGAAGTAGTGGAAGTAATGCCGGTATTTCCCGGAGGAACAAAAGAATTGATGTCATATCTGGGCAATAACATTCAATATCCGAAAGAAGCGAAAGACAAAGGCTTAGAAGGACGCGTGATCGTCTCCTTTGTAGTAGACAAGCAAGGGAATGTACTGAATCCGAAGATTGTACGCAATGATGTGGTAGTAACCGCTTATGCGCCGAAGGACGGGAAAGGCGAACCAGCCAAAGTGAAACCCGACGAAAGCGCTTTGCTTGAAAAAGAGGCCCTGCGGGTAGTTTCTGCCATGCCGAAATGGACGCCGGGCAAACAGAGAGGAAAAGAAGTCAACGTACGCTATACGCTGCCGATTATGTTCCGCCTGTCTAAACCGAAGCCTACAGCAGTACCGGAGGTAGCGGGAGCCAAATTGGAGGACAAGCCGGAAAACGGTGTTTATCAAGTAGTGGAACAATTGCCCGAATTTCCCGGCGGACAATCCAAGTTGATGGGGTTTCTCGCTCAAAACATGAAATATCCCGTAGAGGCGCAGAAGAATAATGAGCAAGGGCGGGTGATCGTACAAATGGTGGTAGAAGCGGACGGAAGCATATCCAACATCAAAGTACTCAGGAGCGTATCGCCCTCATTGGATGCCGAAGCCATGCGAGTAGTCGGCAGCATGCCGAAATGGAAGCCGGGCATGCACAAAGGGAAAGCCGTGGCCGTGAAATACACGCTGCCTATCAGCTTCAAGCTACAAGATCCTCCGGTAGAACCGCAGAAGAAATAGAACTCTGCGAGGAAGGAGCCACCGACGTACCGTTGCCTCCTTCCTCACAGAACCGCAAAAGAGATAAATTGCCGGAGTGATTTTTATTCTCCGCATACAAAGAAACGCTTTAAGAGTGAAGCGAGAAAAGCATCAGAACGGGGCAAACACTTGCAAATGTGAAATCGGAGAAAGCAAAACGAGATGTAAAAGACACGGCATCTCAAGGGAAAAACCCCAAGTTAGCGCCCCGAAGCAAATGTGCCAAAACTCAAAAAAACTCTCAAAGAACCAAGCTTCGGAATCGTCTCTTAAGCAGAAACGCGAATAAAGACTTCTGAGGAAGAGTCGTTCCTAAGCTTTGCCACATTTTCTTTTTCAACGCTATTCCACGCATAATTCAATCCTTATAATATAAGGAACAACAAAATTTTACTATTTTTGTACGAAACCAAAGAATAGTATACACATGAAAAAAAACACATGGATTATCTGCTTGCTGCTGTGCGCCGCCTGCGCCATGCGAGCCAAAGAGAGAGTAATAGAGCGTCCGCCTTTCATCGCGTGGAACAGTATGAGCATCGAAATAGACAAACTGGTGAT
Source organism: Bacteroides pyogenes (assembly GCF_014196225.1). Taxonomy (GTDB): domain Bacteria; phylum Bacteroidota; class Bacteroidia; order Bacteroidales; family Bacteroidaceae; genus Bacteroides; species Bacteroides pyogenes_A. The sequence continues at coordinate 34,778 of NZ_JACIDI010000010.1, forward strand.
CAGCGATACGGCTACCGTAGCCTATATTAAAGCATTCTACCGGCCGAAGTTCTGGATCAAAATAGCTAAAGGAAGTTTCCTTGCCGATCCCGACGGACAACTGTATCCCATCCGCAGAGGAATCGGCATTACGCTCGATGAGGAGTTCTGGATGCCCGAATCCGGCGAAGCCGAGTTCCAACTGGTATTCCCTCCGTTGCCGGAAAACGTGACTTGGGTAGACTTTTCCGAAGGAGACACGGAGGGGGCATTCAAGATATGGGGCATCCAATTGGATAAAAAGGCGTTTTACAAACGTGATTTGCCTAAAGAAGCCATCGTTCATAAAATACATAAAGAGGCTGCGCTGCCCGTTCCGGAGTTCGCTTACGGGAAAGCGACCGTTAAAGGAAAAATCATGGACTATCGGGAAGGAATGCCACAAGCAGGCAGACTGCATTTGCTGGAACCGCTCAGATGGACAAGCTCTTTACAGGAGATAAATATACACGAAGACGGTACATTCGAGGTGGAAACCGATGTGATTACCACTACTCCCGCCATCTTCTCCTTTCCATTTGCCCAAGTCTCGTGCTTGCTGGCTCCGGGTAAAGAGACAAAAGTGCTCATTAATCCGGCGGAGTATTGCCGACAACAGTCGCAATTACATAAGAATGCCAAACCTTACGGGAAGAAAGCTTATTTCGAAGGTTATCTGGCAGCGCTTCAACAAGAGTTGTCGGACAATACCATCAAAACAAACCTGGCGGCCAATCCGCGCAGCCACTTCGACCGAATAGCGGATAAAGACGTCAATAGTGTAAAAGAGTATTTCACCGAACTACGCCGGAATACTCTTCAGGAGATAGAAAAGGCAGATATGAGCAGGGCTGCCAAAGAAGTTCTTGCAGCCAACACGGATAACACCACGGCCATCAACATTCTCATGGCTGACGATATGATGAAGCAAGCACATATCATCACACAGAAACTAAACAGAGAGCAGGCGAACGAATATTACAGAGATACCCGCATCGAGATGCCCGAAGACTTCTACAGCGTACTGAAAGAACTCTCGATAAATACGCCTGCAAATCTGTATACACCGGAATTTGCTTACATAGCGCTCGTGGCCCGTCGTTATCAGGAGTTGCTGGAAAAGACTCTCGGAACCTCCGAAGGGGTGTTGTTCCAAACAATGGAAGCGCTGAAGTACTATCGCTCCATCGAAGACTTCACTCCGCTGACGGCGGAACAGAAAGCGACCCTCGACGCATTGCCCGAACCCGCTTATAAAGAATTGCTCACCGCTCTCAACAACGAGTTGCTCCGAAAGATAGAGGAGAACAAAAAGAAAAGCGGATTCACCGTAAACGAAGTACGAGAAGTGAGCAACGAAGATTTGTTTTCTTCTATCCTTGCCAAATACAAAGGGCATGTATTGCTGGTTGACTTCTGGGCTACCTGGTGCGGACCCTGCCGCATGGCCAACAAAACGATGATTCCGATGAAAGAAGAACTGAAAGACAAAGACATCATCTACGTCTACATTACAGGAGAAACTTCGCCTAAAGGCGTATGGGAAAATATGATTCCGGATATACACGGGGAGCACTTCCGCTTGACTAACGAACAATATAATTACTTGAGAACGAACCTCAAGATTGAAGGAGTGCCTACTTATTTCGTTGTCGACCGCGAAGGAAAGACTACGTACAGGTCAACCGGATTCCCCGGAACGGGCACGATGAAAGAGCAATTGCTGAAAGTGCTGAATTAACCGATGAATCACGAAAAGGCGAACTCCGAATCGCCAAGAAAGCACTGGATAGAATCTTGAGGGGGACATATAAGCATGACAGCCGGAAGAAGATATTCTGCGGCACGAACCCCAAGCCCCGCAAGCAACTGACATGCAGATAATAACAAATAAAAAACATTGGGAGCCCCATACCGGCGGATTGGTATGGGGCTCCCAATGTTTTTTATCACGCTCTCAGTTGTATTTCTGCGAAAAACCTCCAGCTCCGATTTCGCTCCAATGGATCCAGTACATCGGCAAAGGAAAGCCAATAAACCGGCGTAGTTCTTGTTCAGCTCCACTTCCTCCGGACACAGTAACTGAAGCACTACCACAGACTCCCGGCACATCCGTAAAGGGTAATCAACAAACCGGACAAAAGATCGGCACCATTTCAGTACCCGCAACCGTTCGCTCCGAATATAGCAAAACCTAACAAGGGAATCAAAAGACAACTAATGATTCCCTTGTTAGGTTTTGCTATCGGGCACTGAAACACCAAAATCTGCCGTTTCGGCAGAAATAACTGAACTTGAAAGCAACTGAACTTATTTGTTCATTTCCACAATCTTCGTTGGGGCCATCTCGATGTTCCGGCGGTCGACCTGGCGAACCACGCTTGCAGCCAACGACAAGAAAGCGCGCCCGGTTACCGTGTCTTCATCCAAAGCCACCGGTGTACCGTTGTCCCCTCCCTCGCAGATGCTCTGCACAATAGGAATTTGCCCCAGTAAAGGCACGTTCATCTCTTCCGCCAGTTTCTTCGCCCCTTCTTTCCCAAAAAGAAAATATTTGTTTTCCGGCAACTCGGCGGGAGTAAACCAAGCCATATTTTCCACCAAACCGAGGATAGGTACATTAACCTTATCGTTCGTAAACATGTTGATCCCCTTACGGGCATCTGCCAGTGCCACCGCCTGCGGCGTACTGACAACGATAGCTCCGTTGAGGGCCAGCGTCTGAACTACCGTCAGATGGATGTCACTTGTTCCGGGAGGAAGGTCGATCAGGAAATAATCGAGTTCTCCCCACGCTGCATCGGCAATGAGTTGTTTCAAGGCATTACTCGCCATACCTCCCCTCCAAAGCGTTGCCTGATCGGGATCGACAAAAAATCCGATAGAGAGCAGTTTCACTCCGTATTTTTCTACCGGAATAATCAAATCGCGTCCTTCTAAACGCTCTAAATAAGGACGCGCATCTTCCACCTGAAACATTTTGGGTATAGAAGGACCGAATATATCAGCATCGAGCAAACCGACCTTGTGCCCCAACTTAGCCAAAGCTACAGCCAGATTGGCTGAAACGGTAGACTTACCCACTCCTCCCTTGCCGGAAGAGATACCGATAATGTTCTTCACTTCCGGTAGAAGTTTACCTACTTCAGGACGGGCAGCCTGTTTACTTTCCGTTGCTATCGTCACTTTCACATCGGGAGAAATATAAGTATGTATGGCTGTTTCCGCTGCCTTCAACATCGATTTCATAAAAGGATCGGTAGGCTTCTCAAAAATCAGCGAAAAACTAACTGACATACCGTCTATACGGAGATTATCGGCAACCATCTCCGCTTCCACTAAGTTTTTCCCGGTACCGGGATAACGCACCGTTGCCAATGCATCCAATATTAATTTCGGATAAAGAGTCATTTTATTTAATATCAATTCGACAATTATATTTTCATACTATTTATTGCACCATAACAGAAAAGTCGTGAATTTATCTATCCAGATATTCACAAACACCTATCACTATTATCCTTACAACTACCTCGCGACTGACTTAAAGCGCATACGAATCTACTGGAAGTAATGTGTGCCCGCAGTTTCATTCCAATAAACGAATTATCTCGGCTGCTTGTCCTTTTTAAATGATTTCTATACACTCGCAAGCATGTCTTTGAAAGGCTCTGTAACGATTTATCCCTGTTGTCTACGTGTCAGATCCGCCATTCTTTCCATATGATATTCAAAGTACAACATGGTTGCAATAAAGAATGAGCCCCACCGTTATCGGTCACTAACGCCTTTTATTAGGCTATTATTGAAACAACAATAGGCCCAGACATGGTACGAAACAATCACTTATAATATTTGCGTCTCTACTACTACCGTGAGCAAAGTTATTGAAATATTCTGTTTGACAGATGGTTTTTGCAAGTTTTTCGATTCTCTTTAGAAAAACAATCCACAAAGTCAAACATTTTTCTACAAGAAAATCGTTATTACAGAAACCCTATAATATCTGAAGTTAAATATATGCTGATTCTGATTTTATTCTGTTTCATTAGTCTGACCACAGATATTTAAGAGACTATTACTTCAACATGCCTGTGTATATTTGAAACATCTGTTTCCTAATTCTGTTTGATATAATCATTCAGTATGCCCGGCAAAACACCTCTTTTTTAACACATATCCACTAAGACAATGAGATATTAAAACAAAAGAATGTTGCAGAAGTCTATATAAAAATCCCTACAACACCCTTCTTTTGCGATTCGCTTTTCCTTAAGAAAACTATTTTATCTGATAAGAATATACAGTGGAATAAACATACTGTGTATTTCTTACTAAAAACTTAAATACCCAGACATTCATTTAAGTTGATTCAGATAAGACACCTCCCCTCATGCATAAATGTAAACGATTGCTTCTGTTCTGTTTCTAATAGCAATCAGGCAGGAGACCATAAAATCTCTTCTGCCGAGTTCTTGGGATAAACAAATTTCCGTGAACATTTTTAGATTTAAGCTCAGAGCAAAAAGTATGATTATTTGTTTCTATCATATAGCCTATAATAAGATTTATAAATAATCTTCCAGGCCAAAAAAGTATCAAAACAAAATGATGTTAGTTAAATACAAAGGTTAAGATTGAATTAGTCAAGTTGCTTTTTAACCTCCTTTTTAGCTTTGTTGTAATCTTCCTTCACTGCCTTCTTTACCTTGCCATAATCTTCTTTAACATCCTTTTTAGCCTCATCCCAAGCATCTTTAACTTTATCTGCACCTTCCTCCATTTTATCGGAAGCTTTATCCATAGCACCCTCCACAGACTCTTTTGCGTTTTCAATTCTTTGTTCAGTCTTATTCTGCTCTTTCTTGTTCCGACAAGATGACATGAATAATACAAAGCAACACGCTAATGTCATAAATACAATCTTTTTCATAATGTTTTTTTTGATTTGTTATACAATAATCCATCCCAGATTCTGAGTGGATAAAAGTAGTTATACCTTTATATCTCTTACTTTGCATCTTTTTGAAAAGTAATCCACCGCTTTGCTATTCAGTAAGCTCTCAGGAATTGGAACATTTACTCTTTCACAAGTTCATCGCTTCGAGTGAGTACCGCAGCAACCAGTCAATACTTAACTACTTCTTACGCATATAAGCAAATTCATAAGCCTGTAGAAATCTTTATGAATGTTCCTGTGCCAGAAAGCAGAGCTCTAACGATATTTTTATCTATACTTGCCAAGGATGTTCTCTGGCACATTCTTTAGCCAGAGGACTATAGACTGAGAAAAAAGAGAGAGCCACAGTAATCCACCCAATTCAGCTATCTGAGTTAACACCTTATTTTTTAGCTTGCGAAACGGCAGTATGAATCTTGTCTTTCAGAGTGTCTGCTTTTTCAACAACATTAAGAGTCACATCAAGGATCTTCTCCGCAGTTTTAGTGCCTACGTCTATCACTTTATCTTTAGCGTTTTCAGCGACATCTTCTGCACAGTCAGTCACATTCTCAATCACACGATATATTTTCTTTTTCAATCTTTTAGCTTTTACCGTACGTGAAAAACGGTAAGCAAATGCTCCGATGGCCGAACCTACGACAAGGCCAATAAAAAACTTAGAATTGTTAGTTCCCATAATCAAAAGTTTTAAGCTAATAAATAATTAAAGATCAGTTTTCTTGGATTTATTAAAAAAGATAGAATCCATAATAAGAAGATAGCCCCAATAACAGAGGTAAAAAGGCTCCCTAGCAAACCTGTCGTGGCAATTCCAAGCAGACCGAATACCCTGCCGTCCAATACACCACCGACAATTCCTACTAGCAAATTAACGAGAAGTCCAAAACCGCCTCCTCTCATCATAATTTTGCCGGCTATAAAACCTGAAACAATTCCGATGATAATGTACCAAATAAAATACATAAACTAAGTTTTAGCAAATGAAACTTATTGAAGCTCATGATTCGAAGAGTCGTAATAGAAAAGGTACCGACTCATCTCTATAAGAGAAACACAGCATTCAAACAAATAGTTTGTTCGGGAACCTCAATTTAACAACTATTCCCATTCTTGAGATGAACTAAAAAGAGTATCTCCGAATGAATTAAAAACCACTACTTATAAATAGGAGATATGGGAAATTTGTTTGGAGAGTAATCAAAACAAATGATTACCCCATTAAATTCGGTGAATTGCATCAATTATTTTAAAAATCCTCCGACAGCATATCGACAACACTTTCTATTTGCTTGAGCTTAGTCCGCTCCGCTTGCTACGATTATAGCTACGATACGAATCGAGTTCTATCTCCACGTCCGGCTCCTTCAAATCTCCTTCTTGCGGAAGCCGGAACTTGATATATTTAATACTTAAACCGCGGTCGAGCCACTGTTGTTCATAATACGTCTTGATACCCAGAATATCATCTACCAGCCCCGAATGATATAAATCTTCGGTGATAAACTCAACAGGAAGACGGTTGGTCTCTATCATGTACTTCGTATAAGTGAACATAAACTTGCTATCTGTCTTCAGGTGAATGATTCCGTTGGGCTTCAGGAACTTGCGATACCTGTTCATAAAGTATGTAGAAGTCAGTCGCTTGGTAGCTTTTTTCATCTGGGGGTCGGAGAAAGTCAGCCATATCTCACTCACTTCGTCTACAGCAAAGAAACGGTCGATGATTTCGATATTCGTTCGCAGAAAAGCCACATTCTTCATGCCTGCCTGCAACGACTCAGTAGCTCCCGTCCACATCCGAGCTCCCTTAATATCGACCGCTATAAAATTCTTTTCGGGAAACATCTTGCCCAAACCTACCGTATACTCTCCGCGTCCACAGCCCAGTTCGAGCACAATCGGTCGGTCGTTCTTAAAGAACTCACTATGCCACTTTCCTTTCATCTCAAACGGCACATTATCCACAGCCGAGTAAGGGTATTCAAACACATGCGGATAACCCGCCATATCGGCAAACTTCTCTAATTTATTCTTCCCCATATCATTACTGATTAAGACGCAAAGGTACTTACTTTTGGCGTAACCAACAAAAATAAATGGAGCACAGATGAGACTCCGTACCCCATTCTTTTGCTTAATAGTAATTATCTGCTTATCTGTGTGGTTATATCAAATTCGATAAACATATACAGCCTTACCCTACATAGCTTCCAATGGCTTTCCTGCCACAACTCCAGGCCTCTGAAGGAAACAAATACAGACATTTGCACAAACGTCAGTTGTGTGTAATGCTTTCGCTGACACACCGGCAGGCAGTACATCCGCTTGAATCGACGACAACCTAAAGAGATTCGAAATCAGTAATCTACATTATTCCACGATTGTCACCCAACCGTACGTATCGGGTTCATCGCCATACTGAATGGCACGCAGCTTATTGTATAGCTTTGTACAAACAGGGCCCGGTTCTCCGTCCTTCGAGATTACGTATGATTTGCCATTATCCAAATCGTCGATCCGCTGGATAGGACTGATTACGGCAGCCGTTCCACAAGCACCCGCCTCTTCAAACGTAGCAAGTTCTTCTTCCGGTATCGGACGGCGTTCTACTTTCAACCCCATATCTTGGGCAAGTTGCATCAAGCTCTTGTTGGTAATAGAAGGAAGAATGGAAGAAGATTTGGGAGTAATATACGTGTTGTCTTTGATTCCGAAGAAATTGGCAGCACCGCATTCGTCGATATATTTCTTTTCTTTTGCGTCCAGATAGAACTCGCAAGAGTAGCCAAGATCGTGTGCTTTCTTGTTGGCACGCAGACTGGCAGCATAATTCCCCCCCACTTTGAAAGTACCGGTTCCATGCGGAGCAGCACGGTCATACTCACGAATAATAACGTACGGGTTGGTAGAAAAACCGCCTTTGAAGTAAGGGCCTACAGGGGTTACAAATACCACAAACATATATTCGGTTGCCGGACGCACACCTACTTGTGCTCCGGTTCCTATGAGCAACGGGCGAATGTAAAGAGATGCGCCGGTGCCGTAAGGAGGGATGAACCGATCGTTCAGCTTCACTACTTTCAATATCGCTTCCTTAAAGCGTTCTGTAGGCAATTCCGCCATCATGATTCCTTGGCAGGTAGCTTGCAGACGTGCTGCGTTCTCTTCGAGGCGAAAGATGCGTACTTTACCATCTTTGCCGCGGAAAGCTTTCAACCCTTCGAAGGCTTCCTGCCCATAGTGCAGACACGTAGCCGCTATGTGAAGATTGAGATACTCGCTGCTGCTAACTTCCAGTTCTCCCCACGCACCATCGCGGAAATTGATTCTCACATTGTAATCTGTCTTCATATATCCGAAAGACAAATTCGACCAGTCTATTTCTTTCATATCATTAGGTATTAGTAAGTATGTCCTACATCTGATGAATATACAAAAGTAGATGTTATTCTTCAGATTCCCTCTTTTCCCGCAATATTTTTTCTACCTCCCGATCGGCTTTCGTCAGTTTCTCTGTGCAAAAAGAGATAATCCGGTTGGCCTCTTTGATTTTATCGCTCAGCACGTCAATATCCAGCTCGTTATTATCAATCTGGCGGACTATCTCTTCGAGACGTTCCATCGCCTGCGTATAAGTTTCTTTTTTTGTTGCCATTTTCCTAAAGTTTAGTAATTGTACATTTGCCGCACACAAGTATAGCTTCAAGGTTATCAAACAACCGCCATCGTGAGTCTACATTATCGATGTTCGGTAGAAGTGGATCGTACTTATATACTTTGCATCCACACCACCTTTCAGTGATTCTTCGAACGGTTATTTACTAAATTTGCTCCTTCTATGACTGTAGACTGCACATTGCCTTTTGCCAATCGCGTGGTCAAGCAATCTCCTGCTTCCAGTTGCGAGGCATCCGTGACAGCTTTCCCGTCTTTCATAGTGATGCTGTAACCGCGCCTCAGAACTTTCTCGGGCGAAGCGTCTACAATACGTTGTTTTAAAAGCTCCAACCGATGCCGATGATGTGCCAGTAACGCTGATATGCCTTGCGATAAGTCCTTACGTACAGAAAAGAGAGCGAAACGTTCTTCCGTTAGTTTACGACGGATAACTGCAGGAATACGGCTCCTGATATCGATCAACCGACGCCACTCCATATCAAGAAGCGCGGTCGCTCCTTGCCGGACATGTTCCGACAGCTCAAACAAGCGATCGGCCGCTTCCGCCATGCGGGATATTAAAAACTCGGCGGCAGCCGTAGGTGTTTTCACACGGGTATGAGCCACGGAATCGAGCACGGTATCGTCCCGTTCATGTCCGATGCCCGTAATGACAGGCAAAGGAAACTGCGCGCAGGCGGCCGCCAACAGATAAGTATCGAAGCCTGACAAATCGGAAGTGGCTCCTCCTCCCCGGATGATAACCACAACGTCGAACTCACCCACTCGGCTGTATACCTTATCCAGAGCCGACAATACAGACTGTTCCACCTGATTCCCCTGCATCAACGCCGGAAAAAGTTCGGTATGAAAGAAGAAGCCGCGCGCATTGTGATGCAAATGGTGGCAAAAATCGCCGTAACCCGCTGCCGTCGCGGAAGAAACCACAGCCACACGTTGTGGAAGAACAGGCATTGCCAGCTCTTTATTGAGTGTCAACACCCCTTCTTCCTGCAATTGTGCCAAAATTTCACGGCGACGCAAGGCCATATCTCCCAACGTGTACGCAGGATCGATGTCAAGAACCGTCAGGCTGTAACCGTAAAGTTCGTGAAACTGTACCGTCACCTTAACCCGAACTTTGATACCGGAAGTAAACAACCGGCCGGTGCTCTCTTCAAAGTATGGCTTCAACAGTCGGAAAACGTAGTTCCAAATCATCCCCCGGGCTTTGGCAATGAGGTTATTGCTTCTCGGATCTTTCTGTACAAACTCAAGGTAGCAATGTCCCGTGGCATTAGTGTGTACATCGCTCAACTCCGCCTGTACCCAATACTCGTCCGGCATCGACTGTTCAAGGGTTTCCCTGACCAGTGAGTTCAGCTCTACAAGTTCCATTGCCATCATTTCCATTCCCGTACTCCTTGTCTGTCTTTTAAATGCTGTTCAGCAGTGAAACGCTTCCTCCGCCGGTACACCTTTTATCTTATTTGTTGCTGACTTTCAGGTACGCTTTCCACAAATCGGGCACTCCGTAACCGTAGATGTTGTCCGGAAAATCGGCCCGATCTCCAGAACGGCGTACCAACTCGATCACTTCCTTTGCCGTAAGTTCCGGGCAAGCCTGCCACAGGCAAGCCACCATACCGCAAACGATGGGCGAAGCGAAAGAAGTTCCGTTGGCGCGGCGAAGATTGCCATTCGTTCCCATGACGTCAGAAGCCAGGCCGACAGCCACTACATCGGGCTTCACACGCCCGTCGGTCGTATTCCCGATGGAAGAGAAAGGCGCCAATACACCTTTTTTATCAACCGCCCCTACGGTCAGTACGTTTTCCGCATCGGCCGGAGGGGTAATCTTCTTCCAAGGGCCCGCTCCTGAGTTACCGGCACTGCAAACCATAACAATTCCCTTATCGGCTGCACGGGACGCCTGGCGGGACATCAGCGCGTATTGTCCGTCCAAATCACGAAAACGATAGTTTTTCGAAACATCATCGAACTTATAGTATCCCAGCGACGTATTCACCAAATCAACCCCTACGCTGTCGGCAAATTCGATGGCGGCTGCCCAATAATCCTGCTCCACCAGATGCTCCGAATATTCATCTTCACTCCGAATCAGCCAGTAGGAGGCCTCGGGAGCCGTACCGACCATAACGTTCGGAAGATTCATCGCCATGCAAGAAAGCACACACATTCCGTGGTCGCTCTCCGCATAAATATCGGCATCGGGATAAACGAAATCGCGCGTTCCCAGAATGCGAAGATTCTTCATGGCTTCTATACGGTCGACGTTGTGAAACCCCGCATCGATAACACCAATCGTCATGCCTTGTCCTTTGAATCCCGCTTCGTGAAGCAAATGGGCACGGCTCATCTCTATCTGAGTGATGGCTTTGCCGTACAGACTGTCCGAGCGAGCCGGTGCATTCACCAAAGAATCGCGCTTGGTGGCTTTTTCCATCTTGCCTGTCCATACTTTCTCGGCAGAACGGACAAAAGGCAGGTCGACAATCGCCTTTATAAGAGTACTGTCGCTGCAGGAAACGGTCACAAAATTATCCCATTTACCGGTCACCACCACATGAACTCCTTTTTTACGTATGGCATCGACATATTTCTTGCATACGGGTAGATCGGTGGAATCGAGCGGTAGCCCCTGCCTCTTCCTTCGCTCGATGGACTTGCGCGAAAGGAACTTCTCAGGCCTACGCAGCGAATATTCCGTAGCCGCTTTATCTTTCAAGCCAATGCGATACTTCAATGTGTCGGTGGGCACGAATTGGGCAGAAGCGCCCAAAGCCACAATCAAAGCTCCGAAGAGCCATAGAATTTTCTTCATCATCATATAATATTTATACGTTATTTTATATCCGAAGCAAGAGTTTGAATCACCAGCCCGATTCCACGCTGTGAAGCTATGAAAGCTCCGCCGAGCACTCGTTTCCCATCGTAGAACACAGCCGATTGTCCGGGAGCTATGGCCGAAGCTGGCTCGAGAAACCTGACGAGCAGGCGACCGTCTTCCAACCGTTTCACCCTGCAAGGAAGCGGACGGCTGCGGTAGCGAATGCGTACAGTGAGATTGTCACAGCCGAAAAGCTTTTCTTCACTCACCAGTTTATCCCGTTCCACGAGCATATATTCGGTTTTCAGCTGATCGGCGTCTCCCAACATCACGGTATTCTTCTCCGGATTGATCTTCAGTACATAAACAGGTTTTCCCAAAGCAATATCCAACCCCTTCCGCTGACCGATGGTGTAATAAGGCGCACCTTTATGTTGTCCCAATTTCACACCCTCGGGACTGACAAACCAGCCGGGTCCGATCTCACGATCGATCTCGGGACACTGCTCACGCAGAAAGTCGCGATAGTCTCCTTTGATAAAGCAAACCTCCATACTCTCGCCTTCTTTCGACTTGGCTTCATATCCACGGGCAGCCAGATATTCGCGGACTTCCGACTTGGTATAGTCACCCAACGGAAATATACATCGCCTGATCACCTCCTGCCCGACTTGCCAGAGAAAGTACGACTGGTCTTTTTTTTCATCATCTCCCGCAACGATATAAATCCGCCCGCTACATTCTTCCAGACGAGAATAATGCCCGGTCGCAATCCAATCGCACTCAAGCCGATCTGCCCATTCCGTCAATACACGAAACTTGAAAAGAGGGTTGCACATCACACACGGATTGGGTGTACGTCCTTGCCTGTACTCTTCTACGAAGTTCCTGACAATGGTATCTTTAAAAGGGATGCGCTCATCCGCCACGAAATGTTCGATACCCATGCGTGTCGCCAATTCCGCGGCATCTTGCGGTTCGTCTCCCCATACACGCATGGTGACACCCACAATCTCATATCCCTGTTCCATCAGCATCAGGCAAGTAGCGGTACTGTCTATTCCGCCGCTCATGCCCACCAGCACTCTTTTATTCCGTTCTCTCATCCAAAATCGAATTGTATTCGTGCAAAGGTAATAGATATACAGTTAATTACCTAACGGAGAATCCATAAAAAGGATGTTAACGCACTCCACAGCAAAGGTTCTTGTTTGCCGGAAAGTTGCTTTTCTCAAATAAAATTCATACATTTGAGATATATACTAAAAGAGCAAGCAACAATGGCTAATCCGAACATACCGGGAGTTTCCGAAAGCGAGCAGGCCTTATTGTATGCCAAACTGAATGAATACAACCGAGGCAGGGCCTCTTTCAAGGAGGCAGGAGTTTATCTGGTCGTACTGCCCCGACCGGAAAAACCCCGGTACTCGCTCTGGCTTTATTCGCCGCTCCCCGAAAGACAGACAATTCTTTATATCCGTGATCTGACCGCCGATGTACACACATCGCTACGCATGGCAAGCAGTATGCTTTATTATTCGCGCCGCTGCCTCATCCTCATGGAATACAACGAAAAAAGGATGCAGAGTCGCGGAGAAGATCTGATATTCTTCGGCAAGTATCGGGGACATTTTCTGCACGAAATCCTGGAGGTAGACCCCAACTATTTGAGCTGGATAGCCTATAAGTTCGTGCCTCAAATTCCGAAGCAGGAGAGGTTTGTCAAAATTGCCCGGGCTTATCACTCGGTGCATCTCGACCTGATGTTACGCAAAACGAAGGAGATGCGGAGAAGCAGCCGTTTTTTAGGAGAAGAAGGAGAAACAGTCACCGATTTACGGCTGAAAGTCATGAAGGTGAAATTGGAAGATGATCCTTACAAGACAAGGGTCATCGACGGCAGAACCCCGGAGTTTTATGTCACGCAACGGATCACCCTGCATGACGCAAGCGGAAACCTCGTCGTATTGGCTATTCGATCCAAACACCCCAGTCCGGCATCATGCACCCTGCCCGCCATGGTTCACAAATATCGTCCGGGAGAAATCATCTACGTGGCGTCGGCACGGATTGCCCGTACTTTCCAACGCTACGGTTCGAAGTTCACCCGACTGAGCCACGTAAAGCTTATCAACCTTAATCTTTCTCAATCAACACAGTAGCATAAGCAGACATTCCCTCTTCGCGTCCTGTAAAGCCGAGTTTTTCAGAGGTGGTGGCTTTGATGGCGATTTCATCCGGGGTGATGCCCATCACATTCGCCAAAGTTTCCTGCATCAGAGGGATATGCGGTTTCAACTTCGGCTGTTCGGCACAGACCGTAGCATCCACATTTCCCACGCGATACCCTTTTCCGGCAATCAACCCGACCGTCTTCTTCAATAGAATCTTACTGTCTACATTCTTGAACTCTCCCGCCGTATCGGGGAAATGAAAGCCGATATCGCGCATATTGGCAGCACCCAGCAGGGCATCGCAAATAGCATGCACCAGTACATCGGCGTCCGAATGTCCCAACAGTCCTTTGGTATGTTGCAAAAGGACTCCTCCCAACCATAACTCACGACCTTCGACCAAGCGGTGGACATCGTAACCAAACCCAACTCTTATCTTCATAACTGTTCTTATTTTACCGTATTAAATCCGATTAAACCCGCAGCTTTGCAGGCAGGTTTCGATGAATCAAGCTGAAAATGTTCTTTTTCTGTTCTTTAAAACGATCCATTCGGCTATCTTTGCAAAAGTACAAACAATTATTGAAATGAGTAAGAAAATAGCTCGGTTAGTTATCCTTTTCTTATGGGTAGGCATTTGCCGGATGTCTGCACAGATGGAAACTCTTTCCAATGGTTCTGACAGTCGCCCGTATCCCACCATTCAATTCGATGAAAGTCATGGAAGTCTACAGTCGGCATGGACGACTACGTTCAGCAACCTCCCTATTCAACCGGACGAAAGGCTCTGTCCACCAACGATAAAATACGAAATCCGACGAGTGGGCAATTATTGTTTTCTGATTAAACAGACAAGCCGGCGACCGCTCTCCTTCGCCTCAGGGTCAGAGGCTGAAAAGGGAAGGCCCCGATATTCGCTGTCAGTCCCGGCAACCTTCAATATAAAAAAACTGAATCTGCCCAAACTGCACGACCCGTATGCCGAAGAAAAGGTAACAGCGTTCGACTTATTCATGAACGTCCTTTTCGAGAGTATATTTTTTCCCGACAATAACAATTACTTCCGGTACGGCAGAAGCACCATCGACAACTGAAAAATCGCTCCGGACAATGAGAATATTTGGGGTAGCTGCGAACAAAACCCTGTCCGGAAGTGAAAGGTAACGCAGAATTGCAATGCAATGACGCATGCAGCACGAAAATACACCTTAACGAATGTAGAAGTCGAGCAGCTTTTCCTCCTCGAGGTATCCTTGCAGATGCTGACCTACACTGACAGGCCCTACTCCCGCCGGAGTACCCGTAAACAGCAGGTCGCCGATTTTCAGCGTCACGAAACGGCTGACATAAGCAATCAGGTCATCGATTTTGAAAAGCATATCCGCCGTGCATCCGCGTTGTACCTCCTTCCCGTCTACGGTCAGGTAAAAATTCAGCGATTGGACATCCCCATAACGCGCCACAGGCACAAACGTCCCGATAGCCGCCGAAAAGTCGAATCCCTTGCAAAGTTCCCACGGATGCCCCGATTTGCGGAACTTCCGTTGAAGGTCGCGCGCAGTAAAGTCGATTCCTACTGTCACAGCGTCATAGTACCGGTGCGCAAAACGGGAGGAAATGTTTTTGCCCAACCGGTTGATGCGCACCACCAATTCCGTTTCGTAATGAACCTCTTCGGAAAAGTCGGGAATAAAGAACGGTTTCCCGTCTTTCAGTATAGCCGAATCAGGCTTCATAAAAATCACCGGTTCCGTATTCACCTCCGTATGCCCCAGTTCTTCGTTGTGCTGGGCATAGTTCATTCCCACAGCTATAATCTTCATCCTTTGATTTCGTTAAAATTCAACCGATTGAACATCACCGCCAGATGCGCATAAAGAGAAGTGTTCTGCACCACTATGTTCTCGGGTACACGAATGCGGAAAGGGGTAAAGTTCCATACCGCCTTGATGCCTCCATCCACCATCTTGTCGGTGATATCCTGAGCGATACTGATAGGCACGGTAAGCACTCCAATGTTTACGTCATACTCTTTCATCTTCGCTTCGAACTCATCGGAGTGGAAGATAGGAATACCGTTCAAGTCTTTTCCTACCAAGTCGGGCTTTACGTCGAAAGCTGCCACAATCTCCAGTCCGAAATGACGCAGTCCCGAATCGCCGAGCAATGCGCCGCCCAGACTACCTACCCCGAACAAGAAAGCCTTGTGCATATCCGTAAATCCGAGAAAGCTCTCGAGCACCTCAATCAGCGCATCAATACTGTATCCCACTCTTGTACGTCCCGAAATGTTTACATACGACAAATCCTTGGCGATCTGCGAAGCGTCAATATTTATTTGTTTGGATATTTGTGTAGAAGAGACATATTGCTCTCCTTTTTCTTTCATCAGCTTTATATTCGACAGATACCAGGGAAGTCTCCGCAAGGTAGGCTCCGGCACTTTATCCGCCTCTTTCCGTACACAAGTGCTCATACTGCTTACTAAAATTGGTATATGCAAAAATACACTATTTTTTTATACTGACAATCTAAGTAGTCGAAAACCTTAATAGAGATTAAACAAAACGACGAAAACTCCGCCTTATTTTGCTCTTTCCGACAAGTTTCATACTTTTGGAAAGAGAATAAAGATGACAATTTATGAAAAGGAACGATTGGAAAGACAGACTCAATGTGGTATATTCTACTAATCCGGACTTCAGCTACGAAACCGAACCCTCCGAAGAGACAACCACTCTCGAAAAAAACCGCCAAAAGCTGCGCGTGTCGCTCGACCGTAAGAACAGAGGGGGAAAAATTGTGACGCTGGTAAACGGATTTGTGGGCAGCGACGAAGACCTGAAAGAGCTTGGCAAACTGCTGAAAAGCAAATGCGGAGTGGGCGGATCGGCAAAAGACGGGGAAATCATCGTACAGGGGGACTTCAAGACGAAAGTTACGGAACTGTTGATAAAAGAGGGATACACACAAACAAAGATGAAAGGATAAAGGAAGTGCTCCCTGAAAGTGAACTTTCGAGTATACCCCAAGATACCTGAGAAGCCATATCTTACCTCAGCATAGAGTTCAGATATGGCTTTCTTATTGTTTTAGCAATTACGATTCGTTATTTTTTCGAGAACGCATTTTAGTCTCAACACTATTCTCTTTATTGTTACTCACGCAGATTGTGAATATCTAACGGAATCATCCGACAGCCGCATTATTCAGCTCTCAAAGTGAAACGTTTGAATGCAGTTACAGTCAGGTCCTTATCCTGAGTTTTCAAAAAATCGGCTACAGTCATTTTGGCGTCCTGAATATACTCTTGCTTCAACAGGCATACCTCTTTATAGAACTTACCGATACGCCCCATAGCAATCTTTTCGATCATGTTCTCAGGTTTGCCTTCCTGGCGAGCCTTGTCGGCAGCGATCTCTTTTTCTTTTTCCAATACATCGGCGGGAACATCGTTCTCGTCGATAGCGATCGGATTCATGGCGGCAATCTGCATAGCCACTTCGTGGCCTACTTTCGCGTCTGTTTCTTTATTCAGCACCACCATCGTGCAAAGGAAGTTCTTGCCTTGGTGATTGTATACTGAGATAGAAGGACCTTCAACAGTTGCATAACCGTCCAGTTCCATCTTTTCACCCGTAATACCGCTTCTGCCTGTCACAGCGTCGGCTACCGTACCGTTACCCATCGGAAGAGCTTTCACTTCGTCCAAAGTCTGGCATTTGTTAGCAATAGCGGCATCCAGAATATCTTGAGTCAACTTCACGAAATCTTCGTTTTTAGCAACGAAGTCGGTTTCGCACTTCAAAGCAATCATAGCGCCAAACCCGTTCTCAGCCTTAGCCAATACACAGCCTTCGGAAGCTTCGCGATCAGAACGTTTTGCGGCAACAGCCTGTCCTTTCTCACGGATAATCTTCATTGCTTGATCGAAGTCGCCATTCGCTTCAGTCAACGCGTTTTTGCAATCCATCATACCAGCTCCGGTCATCTTACGCAGCTTGGTAATATCAGCCATAGTTACAGCCATAATATCTCCTTTTATTTTATTTAATGAATAATAATTTCGAAACAAAAAAATGTGCCAATCTGCCAATCAAAAGCCGGATGTACGCGAATACATCCCAACCATTAGCAAATTGGCACATTATATTCTAATTAAGCCTCTTCGTCTTCCTTCATGAAAGCAGCAGCCTTAGCCGCATTGATAGCTTCCTCGTCAGACTTATCGAGTCTTGCTTTGGCCGATTTCTTCTTGCCTCTGTTGGCAGGAGCTTCACCGGCAGCTTCCATATCTATTTTTTCAGCTTTTCTTTCTTCCAAACCTTCTTGCATTGCAGCGCAGCAAGCTTCCAGAATAACTTCTACAGATTTTGTAGCGTCATCGTTGGCAGGAATTACGAAATCGATGTTCGAAGGATCGGAGTTTGTATCTACGATACCGAAAACAGGGATACCCAGACGGTTGGCTTCACGCACTGCGATGTTCTCTTTCATTACATCGATTACGAACAAAGCGGAGGGCAAGCGGGTCAAATCTGCGATTGACCCCAAAGTCTTATCCAACTTTGCGCGTTGACGAGAAATCTGAAGGATTTCTCTTTTAGAAAGATTGGCATACGTTCCGTCGTTAGTCAGCTTGTCGATCGTAGCCATTTTCTTCACAGCCTTACGGATAGTCGGGAAGTTAGTCAACATACCGCCCGGCCAACGCTCGATTACATAAGGCATATTTACAGACTGGGCCTTCTCGGCAACAACCTGTTTCGCTTGTTTTTTAGTAGCAACAAAAAGAACTTTTTTGCCCGATTTGGCAATCTGTTTCAAAGCTTCGGCAGCTTCGTCTACTTTTGCAACTGTTTTGTGGAGGTCGATGATATGAATACCATTGCGTTCCATGAAAATATAAGGAGCCATTGAAGGGTTCCACTTTCTCTTAAGGTGTCCGAAGTGGCAACCGGCTTCCAATAATGTATCAAAATTTGTTCTTGACATTTCTTTTTTCTTTTTAATCGTTTACTTTCTTTTTTGTTTTTCTAAACCAACCGCCGGGTAGTCTTTACCGAGTCCCGGTAGTTTAGATACTAAACGTAATTCAGTCTACGAGCCAATCAGGCCGACAGGAAACAAGGAGAGAATCCTCGCTCGTGAATTTCTTCGTTTGCGAACCTATCAACCGATTAACGTTTACTGAACTGGAATCTTCTGCGAGCTTTCGGTTGCCCCGGTTTCTTACGTTCAACAGAACGTGGGTCGCGGGTCATAAAGCCTTCAGCGCGAAGGGCCGCTTTGTCT
Organism: Bacteroides pyogenes; assembly: GCF_014196225.1. Taxonomy (GTDB): domain Bacteria; phylum Bacteroidota; class Bacteroidia; order Bacteroidales; family Bacteroidaceae; genus Bacteroides; species Bacteroides pyogenes_A. Next base: position 53,736 of record NZ_JACIDI010000010.1, read on the forward strand.
TCAGCATTGATCTTAACCAAAGCGCGGGCGATAGCCAAGCGCAAAGCCTGAGACTGGCCTGTAAAACCGCCGCCGCACAGATTCACCTTGATGTCGTACTTCTCAGCAGCACCCAGTTTGTTCAATGGCTGTTTTACTACATACTGAAGAATAGTTGATGGAAAGTACTCTGCAAGGTCTCTCTTGTTAATAGTAATCTTTCCTGTACCTTCGCTAACGAATATGCGCGCGATCGCGCGTTTACGTCTGCCTAATGCATTTACTACTTCCATTATTTCTTATTTATATGAATTAATATCGATCTTTTTAGGGCTCTGAGCAGCATGTTTGTGTTCGCTTCCCGCGTAAACATACAGGTTCTTCAGCAATTTTGCTCCCAGAATATTCTTGGGAAGCATGCCCTTCACTACTTTTTTCAACAATCTCTCTTCACCGTTCGGTTTGGCCATCAAACGCGCGGGTGTCATTTCTCTCTGACCGCCGGGATAGCCGGTATGCGACAAATATACTCTGTCATTCCATTTGTTTCCGGTCAATTTAACTTTGTCTGCATTGATGATGATTACGTTATCACCGCAGTCAACATGAGGAGTAAAGTTCGGTTTGTACTTTCCTCTCAACAATTTTGCAACTTTCGCTCCCAGACGTCCCAATGTTTGGTCGGTAGCGTCAACAACAACCCATTCTTTGGTTACTGTCGCTTTGTTTGCAGAAATGGTCTTGTAACTTAAAGTATCCACTCTTAATTTTCTTTTTTAAATGTTACTACTAAAAATATTCTTCACCACTCATCAACCCTCCCCGGACAAAGGAAGACTAATGTGCTATGAATTAATCTCTTATCATTATGTGATAATAATCGGCTTGCAAAAGTACGGCTTTTCTTTGAAACAGCAAACTATTTCTCTCTTTTTTTGGATTTATACGGTTGATTGACAGCACAAATTGAAACAAAAAACACCTTATTCCACGCAAAGCCCGCAGTGATGAATATACTCACAGCTTTAACGTAGAACCCGGCAGAGGAAGACGGTCGAGACAATTACTTCTCGCTATTCCGCTCACTACTTTAACGTGAAACGCCGATGGCAAACACCTTCAACACAGATCACACTAGCCTGCTCACTACTCTGAGGCAGGGCCTCGCGGAAGTGCCAACAAGCGTCACTGCTTTTGACAGAAGTATCACTACCTGACTATATCCTCAGGAAATTTGGCAGGCATAGTGAGCCTTTTCCATGTCTCATGATACCAAGCGTTCAGCTCGTGCCCATACAAATCTTTTTTGATAAAATACTTTAAGTACAAGAGTGTATTATCCACAATCTCAAAGATCAGTACATTATCTTTGTTATCCAGCATCGGAAGGTGAATATTTTTCTCAATGCTTTCTTTATAAGTAGTGTCGCTCAGTTGGACATACGCACCATATCCGGTAATAATAGCATCCGAACCGGGTATAAGAGTAAAATTAACAATACGCCCGTCTTCCGACAATACTTTAAATGTATTACTGGGTTTCAATTTTCCCGGCAAGTCTGCGGCTTCTGAAACGTAATGGCAGAGCTGCCATATTCCCTTTAGTTCGGCCGGTTTGAAATCTTTCTTTTCTTGGGCCTTCCCACCTGCTACCGCCAACAGCATCACTGAAAGCATGGTAAAAAAAATCTTTTTTTTCATAGCAATATGATTTAAAAATTACCGATAGCTAATCCATATGGCCAAATATATACATTTTTTTCGAGAAAACCGCTATTATGCGCTACAAAAGATCACATATTCTTCAACAATCTTCATTATTAGGTAAATATATCATTTATGACCTTTCTTCCCCCATCTCCGCCACCCGGTTCGCATATTCATTTACAACCGTTATTTTCATCTAACCAAACAAAGTTTCAACAACAGAATAAAGGCGGCGATTATTGCACAATCGAAAAAAGGAGAAAATAAAATGACTCAAAACGAGCCTTTAGTGATTCCACCGATACTCGTTCCGCTGCCATTGAAATTCCCATGGAAATAAGAGAGTGAACATAGTACATCATGCTCCAAGAAAGCAATTAATTCGAAAGTTTTACCCCTAATTATAGGCGAATCATATAGCTATTTCTCCGACTCAGTGAATATATATAGCCAGCACGGTAAGTATATATGGACAGCATGGTAGACATATATGTCTACCACGGTGGGTATATATGCCTACCACGGTGAGTATATATGGATAGCAAGCCTATCTATTTATGCTATTATATAAGCTATAAATTTCTGCTTTCCGTCCAAACTTTGTCGATCAAATACCCCTTTCCTTTCTTTACAACACCAATATTGACAGATTTGACCGATTTTCCCCAATATGTATAAGTCATTCGATAAGAACCTGTCGCCATAGGAGTGCAAATTATGGATGGAATCCAAAGCTGATCGAAGTCGAAATAATCAATTAGCAAATCATAACCGGGAAAGTCCTCATTCTCATTTGCCGATCGAATTTGCCTCAAAGCATTTTGAGAACAATATTTCGCACGCAAAGAATCCAAACGAGACGACAAGTCTACAGGCATGTCGCAATACGCTTGTACATAGGCATCATAGAATGTCTTTACAAAAGAAAGATGAGTAGAGTTATCAACAATCACTTGATGCTCTGTCCGACATAGCAGACTATCACCGTATAAGGAACCGTGCCATTCGGGAGTGATATAATCAATCAACAACCTGCCGCCTGTTTCTCTCAGTCTTATAGGGATATTAGTGCGATCCACAGAACCAGATGCATAACTAACCATATACCAGTTACCTTCCAGCTGTCTCACGTTGAATGTATTTGCGAAAACTTTGTCGAAATCCTGAGCACGGATGATTGGATCACTGTTTGTGGCGGAAGTCACTCTTCGTATCTTAGCTATTAAATCAGGCGTTAAGTTTGTCCGTACAAGCGTATCGTTTCTATCGTCTGCCGAATCAGAAACGTTTATGGCATAAGAGATATAAAAATCCTTAATCATTTTTATTTCCTTCCCTTCGTGTTGCTCAACTGGCTTTGACAGATCGCCTTCAGTGACAGACTGCCCGTAAGAAATACCGCATAAAAAGACAAACATCAAAAAGAGAGTTGCTTTTGCAGTATTGCTTTTTGTTTGCTTTGTCTTAAAAACAGCAATGCGATGATTAGATAAAAATTCCAGCAATCTCAAAGCAATGCTGGCAATTAAAAAGAATAAAAGGTTACTTAAGGCACTCATATTGAAGAAAGATATTTATTAAAATAAGATAATCCTTAAGCCGGTTTTACGGCAACTATACTTTGTTATAAGCACGGCATACAACATATAAAAAACATCCCGCTTCGAAACAAATGAATCCTAATATAATATGTTGGCGAATAAACAATGGCTATAAAATTCAACCATATCTATCCGCAAGGATTGTTTCGTGGCGGGATAGCTATAAGTGGCCTATCATCACGACTCCAAAGTTCGTTCAAAAAGATTACTCCGTACCGGAATAATCTTTTCTTTAAAATTCCGCGTTTCTCGGAGTACGTGGGAACGGTATCACGTCACGGATATTCGCCATACCCGTAACAAAAAGCAGCAGACGCTCGAAGCCGAGTCCGAAACCGGAATGCGGGCAAGTGCCGAACTTACGTGTATCTAAATACCACCACATATCTTTCATCGGGATATCCATCTCCTTGATACGTGCCTGTAGCTTCTGGTAATCGGCTTCACGCTCGGAACCTCCGATAATTTCTCCGATTTTCGGAAACAGCACGTCCATTGCGCGCACCGTTTTTCCGTCTTCGTTCTGCTTCATATAGAAAGCCTTGATTTCTCTCGGATAGTCGGTCAGAATAACCGGGCGTTTAAAATGTACTTCCACCAGATAACGCTCATGCTCAGAAGCCAAATCGGCTCCCCAATATACGGGAAACTCGAATTTATGCCCATTGGCCACTGCGTCTTCCAAAATCTTAATGCCTTCGGTATATGACAGACGAACGAAATCATCTTTCAGTACTCCCTGTAAACGCTCTACCAATCCCTTATCGAACATGTCGTTCAGGAATTTCACGTCATCGGCACAGTTGTCCAACGCCCATTGCACACAATATTTAATGAATTCTTCCGCCAAATCCATATTGTCGGTGATATCATTGAAAGCCACTTCGGGTTCGATCATCCAGAACTCTGCCAAGTGGCGGGGAGTGTTAGAATTTTCCGCGCGGAAGGTCGGACCGAACGTATAGATAGCCCCTAACGCCGTAGCCGCCAATTCACCTTCGAGCTGGCCTGACACTGTCAAACTTGCCTGCTTACCGAAAAAGTCATCATCATACTTTACAGCCCCCTCTTCCGTCTTTTCCAAATGTCCCATATCCAATGTCGTCACCTGAAACATCTGTCCAGCTCCCTCGGCATCGGAAGCCGTAATAATAGGCGTATGAAAATAGTAAAAACCTTTCTCGTGAAAGAATTTGTGAATAGCAATCGCCATATGGTGACGAATACGGAATACAGCTCCAAACGTATTGGTACGAGGGCGCAAATGAGCTATTTCGCGCAAGAACTCCATAGAGTGCCCTTTCTTTTGCAAAGGATAAGTATTGTCGCAAATACCCAGTACCTCAATTTCCCGGGCTTGCACTTCCACCTTCTGACCGGAACCTACAGACTCCACCATCTCCCCGTTCACACTCAAGCAAGCCCCCGTAGTGATCTGTTTCAGCATCTCTTCATCGAAAGAGGCCAAATCGACTACAATCTGCACATTATTTATTGTAGAACCGTCATTCAGTGCAATAAAGTTGACTTGTTTACTACCTCTGCGGGTGCGAACCCACCCTTTTACGTTGACTTTAGCCCCGAAATCATCACGTTTCAGCAAGTCAACAATTTTTGTTCTACTGATTTTTTCCATAACTATTTCTTATATTAGACACGAGTTGGAAGGCTTCAGATACAAAGCGAAAAGCATTCCGCCGTATCTTCACCCACCAACTCAGAAACTTTAAAATCTTGTTTATTCAAACGACCCCATACGGAGATAGTTTACTTCGGCTTCGGTCAAATAGCGCCAATCGCCGCGACGCAAACCTTTCTTTGTCAAACCGGCAAAGAAAACGCGATCGAGCTTTGTTACTTTATACCCAAGCGATTCGAAAATACGGCGAACGATGCGATTCTTTCCGGAATGAATCTCGATGCCCACCTGATCTTTCTTTACTTCATCCGCATAGCTGATAGCATCGGCATGAATTTCACCATCCTCCAGCTGGATTCCGGCTGCAATCTGTTCCATGTCGGCTTTCGTCAGATTCTTGTCGAGATGAACGTGATAGATTTTCTTTTTCAAGAACTTCGGATGCGTGAGCTTCGAGGCCAAATCACCGTCGTTTGTCAACAGCAACACTCCTGTCGTATTCCGGTCGAGACGTCCCACTGGATAAATACGTTCATTGCAAGCCCCCTTTACAAGATCCATCACCGTCCGGCGCTCCTGAGGGTCATCCGAAGTAGTAACCGTATCTTTCGGCTTGTTGAGCAATACATACACTTTCCGTTCGATGCTTACCGGCTCATCGTGGAATTTCACCACATCCGAACGTTTAATCTTTGTTCCCAATTCCGTCACTACCTCACCGTTCACAGACACGACTCCCGCAGTGATAAACTCATCTGCCTCACGACGAGAGCATATTCCAGCATTGGCAAGAAACTTGTTCAAACGAATCGGTTCGTTAGGATCGACATACTGTTCCTTATACTCGATCTGTTTTTTCTTGCTATATTTCGCATTCGGATCATAATCCGCCGTACGAGGACGCGGACGGTATCCGCCTTGCGAACGATCGTTGTTGAAACGCGGACGACTGCCGCTCTCACCGTAGTTATTATTAAACCGGGGACGACGTGAACGATCGCTGCCTTCACCATAATTATTATTACCACTCAATCGCGGACGATACGGACGGTCGCCACCCTCACGATTGAAAGAAGGACGTTGAGGACGATCGCCATACGAGCGTTGCGAACGGTCGGCCGATTCTTCATTGTTGAATCGCGGACGATACGGGCGGTCGCCACCTTCACGATTGAAGGAGGAACGTTGAGGACGATCGCCATACGAGCGTTGCGAACGGTCGTAGTCTCCTTCGCGGTTTGCATTAAACCGCGGACGATACGGGCGGTCTCCACCCTCACGATTGAAAGAGGAACGCTGAGGACGATCGCCATATGAGCGTTGCGGACGGTCGTAGCTATCTTCGCGGTTTGCATTAAATCGCGGACGATACGGGCGGTCGCCGCTTTCGCGGTTATACGAAGGACGATTGTACCCTCCTTCTCTATTATAAGCTCTGTTACCATCACGGCCGGCGCCTTCATTCTCTTGATTAAAAGAGTCGTCGCGCCATTCTTCATTTCCTGTGTTCATTGTTTTTTATTCGAATAAAATTAAACTTTGGCCTCACGGCCGGAATTCTCAATGTTATATGTAACGTTACACTCCCGTATATGTGTGCGGAGTGATTGTTCTTAATTCATCTTTTATATGCTCGTTCACATCCAGAGTTTCGATAAACTCCCTGATAGACTTCTCGGTAATGGCTTCATTCGTACGCGTCAAGGCTTTCAATGCTTCGTACGGATTCGGATAAGCTTCTCTGCGTAAAATGGTTTGAATAGCTTCGGCAACCACACTCCAGCAATCATCCAAATCACGGTAGATGGCCGATTCGTTAAGCAGAAGCTTTCGCAGTCCTTTCAACGAGCTTTGAATAGCAATAACAATATGCCCGAAAGGCACGCCCACATTGCGCAGCACGGTCGAATCGGTCAAGTCACGCTGCAAGCGCGAAACCGGAAGTTTTACCGCCAAGTGCTCAAGAAGAGCGTTCGCCAGTCCGAGGTTTCCTTCGGCATTCTCAAAGTCTATCGGATTCACCTTATGAGGCATAGCGCTCGAACCTACCTCTCCGGCTTTAATTTTTTGCTTGAAGTATTCCATCGAGATATACTGCCAGAAGTCACGATTCATGTCCACCATCACCGTGTTGATGCGTTTCATTGCATCGAAAACAGCCGACAGGTTATCGTAATTGGAAATTTGGGTGGTATATTCTTCACGTTCCAACCCCAGTTTAGCGGCAACAAAACGGTTGCCGAACTGCTTCCAGTCATATTGCGGATACGCCACATGGTGCGCGTTGTAGTTTCCGGTAGCCCCGCCGAATTTTGCCGTCAACGGGCAAGACTTCAAGATTGCAAGTTGACGTTGCAAACGATAGGCGAACACTTTCACTTCTTTCCCCAAACGCGTGGGAGATGCCGGCTGACCGTGAGTCTTGGCCAACATCGGGATATGTTCCCATTCGGCAGCGTAAGTCTCCAACTGAGCAATCAGCTCTTCCAGCAACGGATAATACACTCTTTCCAAAGCTTCCTTGACAGAAAGAGGAACAGACGTATTGTTGATATCTTGCGAAGTAAGGCCGAAATGGACAAACTCTTTATACGCTTCCATGCTGCCCAGTTTGTCGAACTTTTCCTTAATGAAATATTCCACAGCTTTCACATCGTGGTTCGTCACACTTTCAATATCTTTTACCCGTTGGGCATCAGCTTCGGAAAAGTTCAAATAAATGTCGCGCAGTTTATCGAATACACCTTTTCTCACTCCTTGCAGCTGGGGCAAAGGCAGTTCGCACAAAGCGATAAAGTATTCGATCTCCACCTGTACACGATATTTAATCAGCGCAAACTCGGAAAAATAAGCTGCCAAAGCTTTCGTTTTTCCTCTATATCGGCCGTCCACCGGTGAGACAGCCGTCAACACGTCCAGTTTCATACGTCTTATCAAGATAATTATCAGGTTGCAAAATTAATTCTTTTTATTGACTTATCCGCTCAAAGGAAAGAGAAAGTTTGCATAAAAACAGTAAGAAACAAAAAAGCTTTCAAAAAAACAATAAAGCGAAAGCAGAAACGCATTCTTCTCAAAGAGAAAGCTTGTCAGAAAAGAAGACTTTCAACAGACGAAAACCGAATGGAGTTATAAAATAGTTATAAGAAATAGTTTCTTATTTGCCTCTTTTTAGGGGCAAATAAGCCCTATTCGTACAAAAAAGAGAGCCGACATGAATCGTATGCCAGCTCACAGACAATGTAAAACACGTATTTTCAACCATTTAGGCTTGGTGGGCGTTGACGGATTCGAACCGCCGACCCTCTGCTTGTAAGGCAGATGCTCTGAACCAGCTGAGCTAAACGCCCGTCTTTTATATGATTCGGAAGTGCATCAGGATTTTCTTGGTGGGCGTTGACGGATTCGAACCGCCGACCCTCTGCTTGTAAGGCAGATGCTCTGAACCAGCTGAGCTAAACGCCCGTACACTTCCGTTTCAAAAGCGATGCAAAGGTACGGCATTTTTTGGATCCTGCAAGTATTTTACTTATTATTTTTTCTATTTTTTTGTTTCAAGAAAAAACAGTGTTGATTTTCAGCAGAAAACAAAGTTCTTTTTTTTTGCAAGTCAATAAAGAAGTAAAATGCCACAGCAAGAAGCAGAGTGCCCACAAAGCGAAGCGCAGGTGTTTACAAAACAAAAGCATTTAAAATAAGGCTTTGCTTCGCAATAGCTAACGGATTTGTTTAATGTTTTATTTCGTCTGCCGACCGTGTTTTATTCGTCTCTCGTCTGTGTTTTATTCGTCTGCCGTTCGGGAGACGAATAAAACACAGACGAGAGACGAATTGATTCTTGCAACAAAAGCAATTAAGTATCGTTATTTTAAGGAGTATTCTTGCGAATGACACGGGCAGGGTTTCCTACCGCTACGCTGTCGGAGGGAATGTCTTTCGTCACTACACTTCCCGCACCGATCACGCAACGGTCGCCGATGGTCACTCCGGGACAAATGATCGCTCCTCCCCCAATCCAGCAATCCGCTCCTATGGTTACCGGGAAAGCGTATTCACCGGAGGTTCTCCGTTGCAAATGATCCATCGGATGATGTGGCGTGTAGATTTGTACCGAAGGGCCTATCAGGGTATAACTGCCGACAGTGATGTACGCACCGTCTAAAAAAGTACAATTAGCATTGACGAACACATGTTCGCCCAACTTGATTCCATCTCCATGATCGCAGTAGAAAGGCGGAAAGATAACCGAAGTGGCGGGAATGCCGGGAACCAATTCTTCCAACAGACCGCGATAAGCCTCATCATACGTACTCAGTCCGCGCATTCGTGCCAATAGTTTTTTGGCACGTTCAAAACGTCGCTGCAGTTCCGGGTCGGACATATCCGCCAACTCCCCATTGCGCATTTTCTCCGGTTCAGTCATACCTTCATCCTCCATATCCATTAGTAAATACAAATTCTCGCTCCGACGACAAACGTTCATTATATTCAAAGCCCTCCCAGACGAAACGTTTCAATTCTTCGGGCGATTCAATCCGGTTCTTTAAGATGTAGCGGGCCATTTCACCCCTCGACATTTTGGTATACACCACTACAGTAGCCAACTTGCCGTTTTTCCAGACATGAAACTCGGGAGTGACGACACGCACTTCGCTTTCTACGCGCTTCCAGTCGAACAAGCCTCGCATCTCGTCGCTCGCCAGATTGCAGAGCACCCCTCCCACCCGCTTGATGTCGTCGATAAACACATCAGTCAGACGCTCCCGCCAATAGGCAAACAACGTCCGATTGCCCAACTCAGGCAACACTGCGTCCCCCTCCAACCGGTAAAGCCTGATAGCATCCAGCGGACGAAGCAATCCGTAGCAGAAAGAAGTCAGCCGCAAATGCTCTTGCACATATTCGAAATCATCCGCCGAGAAATCTCTCGGATTCAACCTTTTGAAAACAATCCCCGTATATGCCAGCAAGGCAGGAAGTTCGCGCACTCCCTCGGCATGAAACTGTTGATAACGTTTGTAATTTTCGACAGCAATTTTGGCATTCACCCGCAACAACCGCTCCAGCTCTTGCACGGAAAGCTGCGACATCTGCAGGGCGACTGCGGCAGCCTCTTTCCGAAAGCGGGGCGTGGTGATGAAAGGAGTCTTTTGCTTCGAAGCATCGCTCATCGTTTTGGCGCAAGATAATAGTATCAGCATGATTGGCTATGTTTAAAAAGTTTGAATAGCAAAAATAAGCTAATAATTTCAGCTTCAAATGGCAAGTACCGGAATTATGCCTATTTTAGCCGCTTAATTAATAACAAATAACATTATTCGTTGATTACATGAAAAACCGAAAAACTATTACCAAAGCTTTTATTCTGAGCGTATTTCTCAGCTTTACCGGCAGCCTCGCCTGTGCTGCTGTCAACCCGAAACCTTTTGCCGTCCCCGAACTGAAAGAATGGAAAGGCGGAAAAGGAATATTTACCCCTGCGCCCGAAATGCGTATTGTAGTATCCGGAAAATCATCGGCAGAACTCCTGCGCATCGCTCGCATGCTTTCAGAAGATTACGGGACTATGTTCGGCGTCAAGCCCGGCGTTGATGAAGGGAAAGCCCGTCCCGGAGATATTCTCCTCACACTGACTTCCGACAAGCAGTTGGGCGAAGAGGGTTACCGGATGAAAATAACCGACCGCGTGACTATTTCGGCACCCACCGCACAAGGTGTCTACTGGGGAACCCGCACTTTGCTGCAACTTTCTGAACAAACGGACAATCGGGAACTGCCGCAGGGAGAGATAAGAGACTTTCCCGACTACCGGATGCGTGGTTTCATGATCGACTGCGGACGGAAGTTCATCCCCATGAGCTATCTGAAAGATCTTGTAAAGGTGATGGCGTATTATAAAATGAATACTTTGCAGGTGCACCTGAACGACAACGGATTCAAGCAGTTTTTCAACAACGACTGGGCAAAGACATACGCAGCTTTCCGCCTCGAGTCGGAAACTTATCCGGGACTGACTGCCCGTGACGGTTCATACTCGAAAGCCGAGTTCAAAGAGTTCCAGCACGAAGCGGCGGCGCAATTCGTAGAAATCATTCCCGAAATCGACGTACCCGCCCATTCGCTGGCCTTCACTCACTACAAACCGGAAATCGGAAGCAAGGAATACGGGATGGATCACTTGGATATTTTCAACCCTGAGACATTCAAGTTCGTCGACGGGCTGTTCAAGGAGTATTTATCGGGGCCCGAACCCGTGTTCACAGGCAAGCGTGTACACATCGGAACTGACGAATATTCGAATGCCAAGAAAGAAGTGGTGGAGCAGTTCCGTGCATTCACCGACCACTACATCCGTTATGTGGAAAGTTTCGGCAAGCAAGCGGTGGTTTGGGGAGCGCTCACACATGCCAAAGGAGATACGCCCGTAAAATCGGAAAATGTAGTAATGGGTGCATGGTATAACGGATATGCCGATCCGAGAGAGATGATAAAACAAGGCTACCAGCTTATCAGTATACCCGACGGAATGGTTTACATCGTACCGATGGCAGGATATTATCAGGACTACCTCAACGAAGCCTATCTGTATAAGGAATGGACTCCCGCACGCATCGGCAAAGAGGTGTTCGAAGAAAAAGATCCGAATATTCTGGGCGGCATGTTTGCTGTATGGAATGACCATGCAGGCAATGGAGTATCAGTGAAAGATATTCACCATCGTGTGTTCCCCGCCTTGCAAACTCTCTCGGTGAAGATGTGGACCGGCGCAAAGACCGGCTTGCCCTTCGAAGCGTACGGTGACAAACGACACCTATTGAGCGAAGCTCCGGGAGTAAACCAGTTGGCACGCATCGGTACAGAAAGAAGTTTGGTGTACGAACAGTCTGCCGTTGCTCCGGAAAGCCGGTCGCCATATCCGGAGATAGGCTACAATTACACCGTCAGCTTCGACATTGAAGGGATGGCAGAGCAACCGAGCGCAGAGTTGTTCCGTTCTGAAAATGCCGTATTCTATCTCTCCGACCCCATTCGTGGAATGATGGGATTTGCACGTGACGGTTATCTGGACACGTTTGCCTATAAAGTGAACCCGGGAGAAAAAGCGAACATCCGCATTGAAGGTACCAATAAGGGAGTGACGCTGTTTGTCGACGGAAAGGTGAAAGAGAAGATGGAAGTGGAGAAACGCATTTTCAACGGAGGCAAAGATGCAATGTATTATCTGCCCACACTGGTTTTCCCATTGCAGAAAGCGGGCAGTTTCAACAGTAAAATCAGCAACCTGAAAGTATACAACTACTGCATCGGAAACACTGAAAAGCAAACGGATAAGTAAGGAAGCCGGCATTCATCGACAATCGCCGAAGGCAGTTATCACGCAGGACTTTCTTCATAAAGACTTCGTATAGCAGCTTCGCGGTTAAATAGAGAATGCAACAAAGCTTCTCAGAAGAGAAAACCCGGAAGCCTTTGTCCCTGTCTAAAAGAGAAAATCAGAATCGCATAGAGTAAACTCTTTTTAAAACAACAACCCCCTTGTTTAGCTTTACATGGATTGCAGGTTAAGGCTAAAACAAGGGGATTGTTATATTTCAATCTGCCAAATCACAAGTAAGGCTGTCTCATGTTTCAACTCTGAGACAGCCTACCGATTTTGTGAAAGGAACGTTCAGCACCACTCTTATATTATAAGGAGACTTCCCAAACAGTTCCTTTATGCTCTTTTTTATTGTTCTTGTTTTCCTGACTACTTATACTCTTGCCAGCTCTTAATCTGGATATCCTCCTGCTTCAGTTCACAGAAAGCTTCGATAAAGGCACTCGCCAGACGAGCGTTCGTAATCAGCGGAATGTTATGGTCGATTGCTCCGCGGCGGATACGGTAACCGTTGGTCAGCTCGCGCTTCGTATGATTCTTCGGGATATTGACAATCAAATCAAATTTATGGTCGGCTATCATCTTCATCACATTGTTTTCCGCTCCCGCTTTCTCATCAGGCCAATAAACCGGTGTAGTATCTACGCCGTGGGCATTCAGGAAAGCGGCCGTTCCTGCAGTTCCGTAAATCCGGTAACCTTTGGCGGCAAGCATACGGCTGGCATCGAGCAGATCGACTTTCGACTTCACCGCACCGGAAGAAAACATCACCGCCTTTTCGGGAATGGTGAATCCGGTAGCAATCATGGCATTGAGCAACGCTTCCGAAAAGTCGTCGCCGATACATCCCACCTCGCCGGTAGAAGACATGTCTACACCCAGCACAGGATCGGCATTGTGCAGACGGGAGAAAGAGAACTGAGAAGCTTTCACTCCGATCCAGTCGATATCGAATGCCGATTTATCCGGACGAGTGTAAGGAGCGTCAAGCATGATTCGCGTAGCCGTTTCGATGAAATTGCGCTTCAGTACTTTCGACACAAACGGAAAACTGCGAGAAGCACGCAGGTTGCATTCTATCACCTTCACCTCGTTGTTGCGGGCAAGAAACTGAATATTGAACGGCCCCGAGATATTCAGTTCTTTCGCTATCTGACGGCTGATTTTCTTGATGCGACGGGCAGTGGCGAAGTAAATCTTCTGCGCAGGGAACACCAGCGTGGCATCACCGGAGTGTACGCCGGCAAACTCTACGTGTTCGGAGATGGCATATTCTACCACCTCACCGTTCTGCGCCACGGCGTCGAACTCAATCTCTTTCGTATTTTCGAGGAATTGCGAAACCACCACCGGGTATTCTTTCGACACTTCGGCAGCCATCTTCAAGAAGTTCTCCAATTCTTCGTCATCGTAGCAGACGTTCATCGCCGCACCCGAAAGCACATAAGAAGGGCGAACCAGAACAGGATATCCTACCTTGTCAACAAAATCTTTCACATCTTCGAGGCTGGTAAGCTCCTGCCATGCCGGCTGATCGATACCGAGCTGATCGAGCATCGCCGAGAATTTGTTGCGGTTTTCGGCACGGTCGATAGAGAGTGGAGAAGTTCCGAGCACCGGCACAGACTGGCGATACAGCTTCATGGCAAGATTGTTCGGAATCTGTCCGCCCACAGAAACAATTACCCCACGGGGCTGCTCAAGGTCGATTACATCGAGCACACGTTCGAAAGAAAGCTCGTCGAAATAGAGCCGGTCGCACATATCATAGTCGGTAGATACGGTTTCCGGATTATAGTTGATCATGATCGACTTATAGCCCAGTTTACGTGCGGTTTGCACGGCATTCACCGAACACCAGTCAAACTCAACGGAGCTACCGATGCGGTAAGCGCCGGAACCCAGCACGACTACCGATTTCTCATTTTTATAATAATTCACGTCATACCCTTCCACCGCATACGTCATATACAAATAGTTGGTCAGTTCGGGATGTTCCGAAGCTACGGTGTTGATGCGTTTCACTGCAGGAAGCACACCCAACGCTTTACGATGCGCGCGCACCATCAGGTTTTCCTTTTCCATATTCGTTGCCGGATTCAGCACGAAGCGGGCAATCTGGAAGTCGGAGAAGCCGAGCACCTTAGCCTGACGCATCACGTCAGCCGGTATGTCTTCCACTTTGTTGTAGGCAGACAGCTTCTCTTTATAGTCTACAATGTTTTTCAGCTTGCCGAGGAACCAGGGATCGATCTTCGTCAGCTCGTGGATACGCTCGATAGTATATCCCTCTTCCAACGCCTGCGCCAGAGCGAAAATACGCAAGTCGGTAGGGCATGAAAGCTCTTTCTCCAAATCATCGAAACGCACTCCGTTATTACCTACGAAGCCGTGCATTCCCTGTCCGATCATGCGCAAACCTTTCTGGATGATTTCTTCAAACGAACGTCCGATAGACATGATCTCGCCTACCGACTTCATGCTGGAGCCGATTTCGCGCGATACTCCGGCAAACTTTGTCAAGTCCCAGCGCGGAATTTTGCAAATATAATAATCGAGTTGCGGAGCCACATAAGCAGAATTCGGCGTTCCCATCTCGCCGATCTGATCGAGCGTGTATCCGAGAGCCACCTTGGCGGCGACAAAAGCCAGCGGATATCCGGTAGCCTTCGAAGCCAACGCCGAAGAACGGCTCAGGCGGGCGTTCACTTCAATCACACGATAGTCATCGGTTTCGGAATTGAACGCATACTGAATGTTACATTCGCCTACAATACCCAGATGCCGGATACATTTGGTAGACAATTCCTGAAGCATCTTCAGCTCCTTGTCGTCGAGCGAACAGGTGGGGGCTACCACTATCGACTCTCCGGTATGGATGCCGAGCGGATCGAAATTCTCCATGCTCGCCACCGTGAAGCAATGGTCGTTAGCATCGCGGATGACTTCGAACTCTATCTCTTTCCATCCTTTCAACGACTCTTCCACCAATATCTGTTTCGAAAAAGCAAAAGCGCTTTCCGCCAGTTTGACAAACTCCTCCTTGTCGCGGCAGATACCGCTACCCAGTCCGCCAAGCGCATAAGCCGAACGAACCATCACGGGAAATCCGATACGCTCGGCAGCTTCAATGGCATCTTTCATATTCTCTACCGCTTGGCTGACAGGAGTCTTCATGCCTATTTCATCCAGCTTTTTCACAAACAAGTCGCGGTCTTCGGTATACATAATGGCTTCTACCGAGGTTCCCAACACTTTCACTCCATACTTGTCGAGAACGCCTTTGGTGTAGAGTTCGGCACCGCAATTCAGGGCCGTTTGCCCACCAAACGCCAACAGGATGCCGTCCGGACGCTCTTTCTTTATAATTTCTTCTACGAAATAAGTAGTCACGGGAAGGAAATAAACTTTATCGGCAATCCCCTCCGAAGTCTGAATGGTGGCGATATTCGGATTGACCAATACCGAACTGATACCTTCTTCTTTCAACGCCTTGAGCGCTTGCGAGCCGGAGTAGTCGAACTCACCGGCCTGTCCGATTTTAAGAGCCCCGGAACCTAACACGAGGACTTTCTTCATTTCCTTTTCCATCTTTTTTTGTTATAAATATGTTTTATACCTAAGGTACATATAAAAAAAATGCGTTACCCTTAAAGAAGGACTAACGCATTACCAAAGAACTTACATATCGTTTTTTCAGAAAAAAAGAAGAAGCTTGCCGTATCCGGATAAAAATCGTCCGAATGGAGGTAATACTTACTTCTGACTTCCTGTTGATTCATTCTCAGTTTTTCTTATTCGGCGCAAAGTAACGACTTTTTCCGCACATAGCAAAAAGAAAGCCTTTCTTTTTCGCAAAATGAAGTAAGACAGTTTTGGCGCTTCTTTCACTTTTTATGTCTATCTTTGCGGTTCAATTATATAATAAGGTAATAAAATGAAGAAAGAAAAAATCATATTGACAGGCGACCGCCCTACCGGACGACTTCATATCGGGCACTACGTGGGTTCGCTGAAAGGAAGAGTGGAGCTGCAGAATGCCGACGACTACAGCAAGATGTTTGTTTTCATTGCCGACTCACAAGCATTGACCGACAATATCGACAATCCGGAGAAGGTGCGTCAGAATGTGATTGAAGTAGCCCTCGACTATCTTGCCTGCGGATTGGATCCGGAGAAGGCTACTATTTTCATCCAATCGCAGATTCCCGAACTGTGCGAACTCACCTTTTATTACATGGATCTCGTCAGCGTGTCGCGCCTGCAACGCAACCCGACAGTGAAGACCGAGATACAGATGCGCAACTTCGAAGCCAGCATCCCCGTAGGATTCTTTACGTATCCCATCAGTCAGGCGGCCGACATCACGGCTTTCCGCGCAACAACCGTGCCCGTGGGGGAAGATCAGGAACCGATGCTCGAACAAGCACGCGAGATTGTTCGCCGCTTCAACCATATCTATGGTGAAACATTGGTAGAGCCTGAAATACTGCTGCCTCAAAATGCCGCGTGCCTGCGTTTGCCGGGGACCGATGGCAAAGCGAAGATGAGCAAATCGCTGGGCAACTGCATCTACCTGTCGGATACGGCAGACGAGGTGCAAAAGAAAGTGATGAGTATGTACACCGATCCGGGACACATTCGCGTGCAAGACCCGGGCAAGATCGAAGGAAACACGGTCTTCACTTATCTCGACGCTTTCAGCCGCCCCGAACATTTCGAGCGTTACCTGCCCGATTATCCGAATCTGGCGGAGTTAAAAGCCCACTACCAGCGCGGCGGCTTGGGAGACGTAAAAGTGAAACGGTTCCTGAACGCCATCATGCAAGAGACTTTAGAGCCCATCCGCAACCGCCGGAAGGAGTTTGAAAAAGACATTCCCGCCATTTACGAGATGCTGCGAAAAGGATGCGAAGTGGCGAGAGCCGCTGCCGCCGACACATTATCGGACGTAAAGAAAGCAATGAAGATCAATTACTTCGACGACAAAGAACTGATAGAAGAACAGGCGAGAAGATTCGCGGCAAACCAATAAGATGGGATCTTTCCAAAGCCAGAATAGGGATAATCGACAACCTTTAAAAAATATCGAAAAAAGACTGTCTTCTTAAATGGTTTTGCGGGGCTGCCCAAAAATCGGACAGCCCCATAAATAGCTTTTGGATATATTACTTGTAAATTATAGTATTGTCCGAACTACTCAATATGCAGGAATATCCCGAAGTATATCTGCCAGATCTTTGAAGTAGTCTCCATCATATTCATGTACATGGATCAGGAAGTAGTTCATCCATTTTTATATGACTTTTAAGCAGTGGGATCTCCAGAGAGAATCCCCTTTGCCTTAGCCTTGTATATAATAAATGAGAGCTAAGACAAAGGGAATTTTGTTTCGACCGGCAAATGATATATGAGACTGCCCCATTAACTATTCCGAGACACCATCGGAACCGCTGCTGCTTATCCGGCTATCCTTCTTCAGAAAGCAGAAATACCCAGCCGACGGTCTACCAGCATGCCGTCTGTCGGCTTCCACTCGGCACGCACACGCTTCTTCGCCTTGAACTTCAGGACAAAAAGTTCCACACTTCCCTCGAGCGTCTCCTGCATTCCCAAGTTAACAAAGGTCGGATAGAGGGCCTTCATGCCATTGGTATGCAGCCGGTCGTAAGTTAAATTCTCCATGGCTTTCATCTGCAACGGTTCCACACCTACAAACTCATATTCTTCCTGATCGTAAGGCAGGGCAAAGCTGAGCGCGTTGACTGCTTTCAGATCGATCCCCTTCACACGCACCTCTACCATTTCACCCGCTTGGTATACCTGTTTAGCTGTGCTGACGGAAAGCGTTCCACCAACTTTCTCCTCAGGCTGCGGTTTCACGCCCCCGTTGAGTAAAGTGGCCACCACCGAAATGTCATACGCATCGATCAGCCCGTTCTTGTTGATGTCTCCGTTGCTGATGTATCCTTCGAAATCAGAGTCACCACGACGCAGACCGGTGTAGTTCATGTACGATGTCAGATCGTTCTCGTCAATCTTCCCGTCGTTGTTGATGTCGCCGGGCAAGTAGCTCTCCGTACCGGGCACCTTAAACACATAGAGTTCGCGACCGGAACCGTAATTGCCCACAGCTTCCGTAACCGAGAGCCTGATATAACGTGCCGACGGGCGGGCGGCAAATACAAACTCTTTCGTGTCTCCATTGCGCTTCCATTCAAACGTTCCTGCATCCGTCCATTTGTCTTTATCCATGCTGTAAGCCACCGAGCCTTTGAGTAAGGTTCCGTTTCCGGCGTCCACGCGAGGCAAATACCAGAACTTATCCAACAGATTTACCGTCACCAGATCAACAATCAATTCGAACGGCAGAGCTTTTGTGCCGTACTTCGTATGCCAGAGGTCGCCCGATTCGGCAAAATCGAAGAAGCGGTTCACACCGAATCCCGCCTGATTCTCTACGCTCGTCTCACCTTTGATACCTCGAATGGCAAACTCCAACGGATTGTTTCGGGTCTTTGCCGCCAGCGGCGTCCATGCCGACACCCCGTCTTTGTTGACAGCACGTATGTTAAACAAGTAATTCGTTTCCGGCTTCAGATCTTCGAACAGAAGTTCCGTGTCGCGTATCGTCGTATACAACATACCATTCGCCTCTATCTCATAGAAATCAGCATTTTCCACCTTCTCCCAAATGGGTTTCAACGTATAGGCTCCTGTATTCTCTTCGGTCATCCGCACCAAAGGATCCGCCAAGCTCCCGCTTGCATGCAGGTTACGGTCGGCAGGTTCGAAACGGAATCCCTCCACCGTCAGTTCCTGTGTGACAACCGTTACATCGCTCTTTGCCAGCCTGACGAGCAGTTGCGGATTCTTTACGATTGTTTGCTTGGCAAAGTCGCTGTTTTCTGTGGCAAATCGGTTCAGATTGGGAGCGGCATCATAGAAATACACATTCTCCCCCCGACGGAGATCTTCCACCGTCTTCGTTTCAGTGAGCTTCACACGTTTTCCGTTCACCTTTGCGCGCAGAGTTTTCGGTTTTTCAGTCACGTTGATGCGAAGTTCCGTTGTCTTTTCCTTTACAAATCCCTCAAAGTCTCCTTGAGCGGGATGAATCGTAATATGCACACGCCCCCTCGCATCTACATCCGATTGCAGACGGGTGGTGACATGCTTGCCATACCGATAGGCTTCGGTCGTTCCGTCGTCATCATACTCCGTCATCTCCGAATGGCGATAAGGATACAACTCGTAGATACGCACTGAACGGTCTATCTCGTGCACGTTATTGTTCGGATTTGTCATCGGGATGATGGCTCCGTTTCTTACAAACACGGGAAGTTTCCAAAGAGGTGCTTCCACATTGTTCAAGATACGGTTTCCTTCGTACGTATCGCCTGTGAAGTAGTCTACCCACGAGCCCTCGGGCAAATAAATGCCGTTGCGGACATCGTTTCCTGCCTTGTCTGTCTTAGTCGCCTGAAAGATAGGCGCAACCAGAAAGTCGGGACCGTACATATATTGGTAACGGGTGGCAGTGCCGTGCGTATAATCGTTCGGATAGTCGAGGAACATAGCACGGATAAGCGGCTTACCGTCTACCGCCTCTTTGGCGTAAGTATAAGCATAGGGCAGCAACTCCGATTTCAACTTCAGATACATGCGGTTGATCGAAGTGGCGGGTTCGCCGAGGGCATGCGGATATTTCTCATTCGCTCCCCATCCGTCCATATTGAGCTGCATGGGCGTGAACGTTTTCCACTGGAAGTCGCGGATGTTCACCACCGGATTCTTTCCGCCGAAAATACCGTCCATGTCCGAAGATATATTAGGTTGACCCGAGAGCCCCGAACCGATATAGGTAGGAATATGGAAGCGGATATATTCCCATACACCTCCTGTCTGATCTCCGGACCAGATGGTAGCATAACGCTGCGTTCCCGCCCAGCCGTCGAGCGAAATGATGAAAGGACGAGCCTCGTTGCCATAGTAAGGCATGATATGAGCCACATCCGCCACACCGTTCAGGCCGAACGAATAGCCGGCTCCCACCCATGCCACGTCTGTTTTCAACACACGTACGCCCGCATCGCGCACCTCTTTCACAATGTCGCGCTGCAACAACGGGCTGATGCCTGCTTTCGGATGCAAATCCGACTGTGTCCAAAGCCCGATCTCCACTCCGTTCTTACGGGCATAATCACCCAGACTCCTGAGGTTAGCAATATTTCCGTCGAGAGTTTCCGTCTGTCCGTAACCGGCTCCGTATCCATCATTGGGCAACAGCCAACCCAAAGGCATGTCGTGCTTCTTATAACGGTCGATCACCGCCCGGGCAGAAAACTGATAATTGCCTTTCTCTCCATTGAGTGATTCTTTGATACCACCGTTATCTTTCTGACTCTCTTTGTATCGTTTCCCGTCTTCGAATAGAATACCTTTCTCGTCTTCTTTCCAGAAATCGCGGTTATAAGCGTTCAAGTGTCCTTCGTAAAAGCCGAATTTCGGAATGAGCACGGGATTTCCGGTCAGTTGATAGAAATCGTTCAGCAAAGGCACCGCTCCGTCGTTCACCATATAAAACAGATCGAGATACGGAGATTCATGCGAAAGTCTTACCACACCCGGAGTCTCCGCTCCAAAATCGTAACGTCCTTTCTTAAACGTATAAAACATCACCCCATAACCATTGGTCGACCAGTAGAAAGGGGTTGGCGAAGCTACTCCCCCGTCCGTCCAGCTGTTCTGGTTCTCAATGGAGATGGCTTTTCCTTTGTGTGAGAAACGTCCGTTCTGTACACCTCCTCCATAGAAATATTCACCGGGATGCTCTTTCAGCGTCACGGTCACACTTCCTTCTTCGATGGAGACAGGAACGGTCTCTTCCACCACCGGCCTGTTTGTACGCAAATCGGTTATCTTCATCAACGAAGTTTCTTTGTCTATTTCCACACGAATACGCTGTGTAGCGAGCGTGATCGTACCGACGCTTTCCGACAGGTCAAGACGTGACACCGGACGACGCGGTTCATCGACCAAGATCTGCGCCTCGGGAATGGCTTGCGGATCACGAATAATCCCTCCGGCATCATCTCTGAACATGCGGAAGATGTTTTCACCATAGAAGTCAATCGTCATTCTCCGCCCGCCGGAAAAGATTATTTCGGCAGTCGTCGAGTTCAGCCTCCGCACTCCCGAAACTTTAAACATTTGTTTTTTGTCTATAGAGCTATCCGCTTTTTGTGCGGCCTGCACAGGGAAAAAAGGGAGGGCTGCTACTAAAGAAAACGCAAAAAATAGATTTTTGTACCGCCCTATTACGGCCTGTCATGCTTTTCATGTCTTTTTGTGTTATAATGTTCTACTTAAATAATCGTTCGATATCTTCTTCCTTGATGGTAGTAAGCACAATTTTCCCATCCGGAGTATAATTGGGCGAAGGACAAGCAAACAGGCTGTCGACCAAAGTTCTCATCTCTTCGTTGCTCAACACCTGCCCGTAAACAATTGCCGCTGCGCGTGCCAACGTCAAAGCCAAAATACTTTGCACTTCCTCTTTCACATCACTGCCTTTCTCCATGGCTGTATGAAGCATGCTGCGCACCAACTCCACCGGATTCAATCCTTCAATTCCGGCAGGTACACCGTTGATAGCATAGCTACCGCCTCCCAGATTGCTCAAATCGAATCCCACAGCCGACAAATCGTCGATGATACCTTCCAACACTGCCGCTTCTGAAGCAGGCAATTGCAACATCTCCGGAAAAAGAACCCCTTGGGAAACTCCCTGCTTACGGCTGATTTGTGCCATATAACGATCGAAAAGCACACGAACATGCGCCCGATGCTGGTCGATCAGCATTAGTCCCGATTTCACAGCGATCAGAACAAACCTACCTTTAAACTGTAAATGCTGATTCCCTTTCTCCGTCATCGGCTCATTGGTATACAGAGAAGCCGAAACCGATGAAGCGGCAGAAACAGCCTGTATTCCGAGCTGTTCCATCGTCCCTTCTCCTACCGAAGGCTCTTCCCATTCCGAATCCGGTTCAGGTTGTAATTCATTCATTCTGCTGGCTTTGGTCAGCCCTCCGTACAAATCTTCCCAATCTACTTTGGAACGACTATAAGAGCCTTCTCCGAATCCCGGGCTTGAAGACTTAAAAGGATTAAAGTCCGAATCGTAGTGTACCTTCGGAGGTTCCGGCGGTAAACTTTGTTCAAACACAGGAATGTCAGGCATGTCTTCCGTATCGAAATCGATGGAAGGAATCGCACTGAATTTACCCAACGACTCTTTTACTGCCGCTGAAAGAATCTGCCAGATAGCCTGTTCGTTTTCAAATTTTATTTCAGTTTTTGTAGGATGGATGTTCACATCGATATTCGCAGGGTCGACTTCAAAGTAAATGAAGTAAGAGATCTGTTCGCCAGAAGGAATCAATTGGTCGTACGCTTCCATCACTGCCCTGTGGAAATAAGGATGGCGCATGTATCGGCCATTGACGAAAAAGTACTGATGCGCTCCTTTCTTACGAGCGGATTCAGGCTTTGCCACATATCCTGAAATCTTAATCAGGGTAGTCTCCACCTCTACGTTCAACAATTGCTGGTTCAGCTTTTTACCGAACACAGACAAGATACGCTGCCTCAAAGAGGAAACCGGAAGATTAAATAGTTCGGAATCGTTGCTGTAAAGCGAAAAAGCGACCTCCGGATGTACCAGAGCAATCCGCTCAAACTCCGCCAGGATATTACTCAGCTCCGTAGAGTTCGCTTTCAGGAATTTGCGACGGGCAGGCACATTAAAGAACAGGTTTTTCACCGAGAAGTTACTCCCTTTCGCACACGAAACAGCCTCCTGAATCTCCACTTTCGAACCGGCAATCACCAACCTGGTACCCAATTCTTCAGACTCCGGACGGGTCTTCAGCTCCACCTGAGCCACAGCGGCAATAGAAGCCAGCGCTTCGCCGCGAAACCCCATCGTACGCAAAGCAAACAAATCTGCCGCCTCTTTTATTTTGGAAGTGGCATGACGCTCGAAAGACAAGCGGGCATCGGTTTCAGACATACCTTTCCCGTCGTCGATTACCTGAATCCCGGTCTTACCCGCATCGGTCACCAGCACATGTATATTTTGGGCATCTGCATCGATGGCGTTTTCCACCAACTCCTTAATCACAGATGCCGGACGTTGTATCACCTCACCGGCAGCAATCTGATTGGCAACCGAATCAGGCAATAAATGTATGATATCACTCATAATAAAAAGCTAAAAAGACCAGCTCCCTGTCTGTAGATAATGCCACAGATACAAGAGCAAGGCAATGATAATCAATATGATTCCAAGAGAAACAGGTTTACGCCCGCTCTCCTTCCTCCGCTTCAGGTGTGTAGTTCCCTCTACAAATTTACCGCGAATGTCTTCCGGTTTAATTTCTTTTTCAGGAAGCATTCCCAAATCCCGCTTAGCCTTTTCCTCCATTTCGGCAAGCTTTTCCTTCCGCTCATCCACGTAGATATACTTGTGGTTGAATCTACGGGGTTTCCTCATCGAGTTGAAAAACATTCCCATATTTTACTTCATATTAATTAAATTCCGTTTATCCGTCTTCGGCCTCCGCTCTGTCGTAGACTTCAGAGTTTCTCCGGCACGTTTTCCCCGCCAATTGAAAATATCTTCCTTGTTCAGCGGGCGCACATAGTCGAACCAGGCAAAGGCAGGCAGCCGCAACTTATCCTCCGGTATCTGGTCTAACGGATACATCACTCCGTTCGACTTTCCAATCATTTTCGCCTGCTGCATCTTTCTATCTTTCATATAGATATGAAGCAGACTCCCTTCTCCCGAATTGAAGCCAACCATCGTACTGTCTTTTTCTTCGGGATAAAAGCCGATCAGTACATTTCCGATTACCTCCACTCGGCGCATGTCCCTGTTCTCAAAATAGGCTTTCATCTCTTTCCCAGACACTTGGTTGTAATGAACAGAGTCTTTCATTTCCACCGTGAACGCTTGATTGATGATATGCGCCCAGTCTATCGTACTGTCGTTCATATATATCTTAATCTCCTCGCCCAACAGCTGCTGATTCTCATTCCAAAGAATAGGATCGCGATACATGGTCAGGCAGGAGTCTTTGGAATTATACACCAAAGAATCGCAGACTCCCTGTATATCTGTGCGGTACATCCGTACTTTATGAAATGCTTTCATCAAGCGATACAACGAGTCGGTATTCAAATGATAAGAAACCATCATGAGCGTATCCGCATGCATATAAAGACTGTCTCCCTGAGAATAATCGATAGCTACCGCACGCCTCGTTGCAAAGGCCGAATCCGTAAGCTCATTGTAAAAGCAATAATCTCCGGTCAGCATGCTTTTATTGACAGTGTCGTTCATCTGCACTCGGTCGAATGCCTCACCATATCCCAGTTTCCGGTCGTAAAAAAGACTGTCTCCACTCAATTTCCTTCCCTGATTCGTAAGCACAGAGCGATCGAGCAGCTCCGCCTGTTCCGTAGCGGTATTATAAAACCCTCGCTCCGAATAAATGTGATTATCTTCGTTCACTATGTCCGAAGGTCCCAAGATAGTGGCTATTTTCGAAACCGTATTATATTTCAGCGTATCGGAAGTCAATATAAATTTAGGATTGACCAGTTTTACATCATGGTTGAATACGGCGATCTTGGTAGACGGGCTGTATTCTCCCCAATCCGAAGTCAACACATTCTCCTCGTCCATCAGACTTCCACCTTCGAAATAATAACCGAGATTGTATAGCCGGTCGTAATTGAGGCTGTCCGTCAACAAGGTGGTATTCCGGTTGACCAGCTTCACATTCTCACGAAGTTGGGCAATCTGCGTGATTCCATCATAATAGAGATAATCTCCGTATAAAAACAGCGTATCGCCTTGTTCCATACGTACATTGCTGAAAGCCTCGACAGAATTGGTTTTCTCGAAGATCAGCGCACTGTCGCAATACATGTACATACTATCATGACGAAGCTTTACATTACCGATCAACAATTGTACATCCGGACGGGCAAGTTTGTCGGCCTGACCTTCATCGGCATGAAGCAGGTATACTTTGGTTTTCTTCTTTTCCGGTTTCTTATTAATGTCTTGTGCTGCAATGCATACGCCAAACAGGCATAGAAAGCCAATGAAGAGCCATCTATGCCTGTCGTGTTGTAATGTTTTCTTCTTTTTTCTCAGCATATAAAATCAAGCTGTTAAGGATCAGTCTCTTTTCATCCACCCCGGATACTTGAAATCGCACTTTTGCCAGTTCTCGTTAATACGCACATACGTACTTTTCTGTTTATTCAGAATCCACTTATGCAGTATTTCTTCTCTCCGCTTCTCCATAACAATCGCTTTCAGCTCCTGATAATCTTCTGCTATGGTCGCTTTATGACCGTTTATTTTCTCCTTCAGTTTTACAATCGCACAGACTTCTTTTCCGTCTTTCTCATTAATCATCGGAAAGGCCTTCGATACCTCTCCGACATTCATCCTGTCGACTACCTTCGCTATGTCCTGAGGTAAATCCTGCATTTCGAATCTGGAAGTAGTCACTCCCGTATTCATATTGGTATTCACCATAATGCCGTGATTATTTCTCGTATCCTTGTCATGTGAGATTACAGCAGCAGCCTCATCGAAAGTGAATTTGCTATTACGGATATCATCGGCTATTGAATCCAGACGGGCACAAGTTTCCGTTAATTCTTTTTCCGACACTTTCGGACGAAGCAGAATATGTCGGGTATTCACACGGTCGCCTCTCTTTTCTATCAATTGAATAATGTGATAACCGAATTCCGACTCCACAATCTTAGAAACTTTTTGAGGATCTTGCAAACTAAAAGCCACATTCGCATAAGCCGGGTCCATCATACCGCGTCCCATAAATCCGGTTTCACCACCTTTCAAAGCAGATCCCTTATCTTCGGAATACAAACGTGCCAAGGTAGAGAAATCAATCTCACCTTTCATCACACGATCAGTATAATCGCGTAATCTTCTTTTTACTTCTTCAATCTCCGAAACCGGGATTTTAGGCTGCAAAGTGATAATCTGCACCTCTACCTGAGTAGGAATGTAAGGAATACTGTCTTGAGGAAGATCTTTAAAAAAACGGCGAACTTCAGCAGGAGTCACTTTGACATCACCCACGAGCTTCTGTTGCATTCTTTGCACAGTGAGCCCGTCACGTGCATTCTCACGCAACATTTCCCGAATCTGTGTACTTGTCTTATTGAAATACTCTTCCACTTTTTCTCTCGAACCGATCTCCTGAATATACCAATTTGTCATCTGATCTACCTGACGGATAACATCTCCTTCAGAAACTTCGATACTGTCCAACTTCGCCTGATGCAAAAACAACTTCTGCACGGCAATCTCCTCAGGGATGATGCAATACGGATCGCCATTAAATCTGCGCCCTTTATATAAAGCGTCCAGACGCACCTCTTCCACATCGGATTTCAAAATGGCTTCGTCGCCTACTACCCAAACGACCTCATCAATCACATTGTCCTGCGCATAAGCCGTGCTACCGGCTACCGAAGCAAAAACAAAGGCTACAACGAATCTAAAGTTCAGAAACTTCTTCATTTTTCGTATTTAATAATTATATATAATTCTCTTTTTATCTACGGCCTGCCGATACAAATCGTCCTTCATCCGCTCCATAAACTCCGCCTGCTTCTGATTAACCAGCAAATCCTTTATATCCGCACGGGCTTGTTCATACGGTTTTTCCTCACCTGCTGCGCGGTAATCGTTCACATCCAGAAAGTAAAAGTAGGCCGAATCTTTCAGCTCAATATGGCGGTTATTCTTCACAAAGCTCTCAGGATCTTCGGTTCTCAATGGAAGCATATTCAGTATATCTGCCAACGAAACCCATTTATCATAGAAGTACTCATACTTTACAGCATTCCGCAAACTGTATTTCTCCAGATGCTCCACCGCTTCCTGCTTCCGTGCCTTATACCACTGACGCACCTGATTCAACTGAGGAGAGGTCAACGGCACCTTGACAAACAAACCTTTGATGATCGGATATTCCAATTTGAACAAAGCCCTATTCTTTTCAAAGTAGTCTGCGATCTCTTGCTCCGGAATATCCTTTGTCAGCTTCTGGTGAATCAATTCCTGCTGATAAGCATGCACGACTAAAGCTTTCCGGTAATTTTCCACGAGTTTTTCCACTTCCATATCGGCCGGAATATTATCTTGTGCTTTTTCGTACAACAATACATCTTTCACCCAACCATGAACGTAGTGTTCGGTAAAAAGAATGCTATCGTCTCTTGATAAACCAACCGGAAGCACTGACATCAAATCTTCCTTGTACAGAAAATTCCCCTCCACTTCTACCAAAGGAGTTTTCCCTTTATGGTCGTATTGTTCTTTACACGCCATACAGCAAAAAAGGGTTACCAGCAGGAGAAGTGTCGTTCGCATTTTCAACCGTAATCTTCTTTGTTTCAGGATACGAAGATAATGTAATAATCGGTTACATCAGTCTTTATTAACTGTTTTTAAAACCTCTTGGTTAATTTCAACCTTAGCCGCAGTTCTCAGTTCCCGCTCCCATGATGCAAGAAGAAAAATACGGTAATCTTTCCGAACCGAATCTATTACTTCACGGTAATCGTCCGGCCCTTTTTTCTTCTCGCCCACAACTACAGTAAAAGGATGCGACGCGATAGAGGCAAAATCTCCTTTCCTGAAAACCAACTTGTCTACATATTTATTATCTCCTTCGGAAAAAGTTCCTTGCTCTATCTTTATCTGTTCCGTACCATTCGCATTAAAAGTCTGTTGAAGCAAGGCTGTCCACTCTTCAAATGGCGTTTTTTTCAATACTCTCTTTGCGCGTTTGGCTGTCCTTTTATCTGTGCAATGCAACACCGCCCCTTTATAGCGAGGAGCGTCCCACCGATAATGCGAAGAGTGGAATTTAAAATAAGTAGCCAGCCCTGCCCGATCATTCATTGCCGGTTCATCTATAACTCTGCGAGTTACTTCGCCGATCAGCAAGCTGTCGGCATATTCTTGCAAGACATAGCGCATTTCGGGATATTTCTCGGTCATTCGCCGTTTTTCATCATCCAGCAATGATTTGCAGATAAAACTTTGCAATTGGCGTTTGACAGACTGCGGACGGGAAGAAGCAAATTTCTGAAACATCCGACCGGTATAAGACCGACCATCGATAGCAAACAATTCCTTCTCTGTTTTTCCCTTTATCAGAAGTTCACCAATACCTTCCGGGTTCCGTACAAATCCATTTTCAGATTTCAATTCTTCAGCTCTCGACAGTATTCTTTCCTCCCCCTTTTGACTACGCATCAGACGCTCCACCAGCCAAGCATATACATCCTTATACTCCGGAGTTCCTTTCCGGTCGACAACTTTTACTAAATGAATTCCCTCAGGGGTAAAGAAAGGATGTGAAGTTTCTCCTTTATTTAAAGAAAAAGCCACCTTTTCGAATTCCGAAGTTTCTTGCAAACGCCCGATCCATCTTGTGCGTTTATCATCCGAAAATCGCTCCACTAAATTCTCAAATGCAATATTCGTATTCCTCTTTATTTGTTCGGCTATAGAATCCATGCGCACTTGTTCCATATGCAAATGACGGGATGTCGCGGCCTGAGGCAGATATTTACAAATCTGTATGACTTTTACTTGCTCGCTAAGAGCATGCTTCGTTATATTCCGATACATCTCATGTGTGCCGTCATCCAGAAAATTGCGCCCCAACAAATGGAATCCCAACAGACTCGCCCGGTACGATTCCCGTTGCTTACGAAAATCAAAAACAGTATCGATTCCTTGTGCTTCAGCAGCTTTGACTTTCAGCTGAGAAGCAATAAAAATATCTGCATACTCCTTGACCGACAATCTTACTCCTGCATGTGCGGAATAATGTTTAAAGCCATATTCGAACCGGGAACGGGTAAATTCCCGGCCATTGATGCGCATCAATACGGGATCATTCTGAGAAAAACAGGCTACTCCGAACAGGCAAACACACCCTAAAAGGAAAGCTCTTTTCATAACTCTGCTGTATTTGAAACAAAAACGGTGAACCACGAGCACTTCGCTGCCATTGAGCACAGCCCGTTCAACGTTCACCGCTTACAAATTTTCCTTTTATCCGATTATTCCGGACGGCTGTAATTAGGAGATTCGCTCGTGATTGTCACATCGTGCGGATGACTCTCCATGACTCCGGCATTGGTGATGCGAGTAAACTTCGCGTCGTGCAGTTTCTCTATATCGGCAGCCCCGCAATAACCCATACCGGCACGCAAGCCGCCGGTCAGCTGATAAATCACTTCATACAATGTACCTTTATAAGGAACACGGGCAGCGATGCCTTCGGGAACCAACTTCTTCACATCATTCGTTCCTCCTTGGAAGTAGCGATCTTTCGAGCCATTCTCCATCGCTTCCAATGACCCCATGCCACGATACGATTTGAACTTACGTCCATTGAAGATAATCGTATCGCCCGGCGACTCTTCAGTGCCAGCAACCAGCGAACCGATCATTACAGAACACCCTCCGGCTGCCAATGCTTTCACGACATCGCCCGAATAACGCAACCCCCCATCAGCAATCAAAGGAACTCCGGTGCCCTTCAATGCTTTCGCCACTTCGTACACGGCAGAAAGCTGAGGCACTCCCACACCGGCAACTACACGAGTGGTGCAGATAGATCCCGGTCCGATACCCACTTTCACCGCATCGGCTCCGGCTTCGGCCAATGCTTTCGCAGCCTCTCCGGTAGCAATGTTCCCGACTACAATATCGATACCCGGAAAACGTTTCTTCGCTTCTTTCAATTTCTCGATCACAAACATCGAATGTCCATGGGCAGTATCAATGACAATAGCGTCGACACCCGCATCGACCAAAGCCTGCATGCGATCGAACGTATCATCAGTCACGCCTACGCCGGCGGCTACACGCAAGCGCCCCTTGGAATCTTTGCAAGCCATCGGCTTATCTTTGGCTTTCGTAATATCCTTATAAGTAACAAGCCCGATGAGTTTGCCGTCTTTACCTACGATCGGCAGTTTCTCAATTTTATGCTCCTGCAATATCTGGGCAGCCGACTCCAGATCGGTAGACTGATTGGTAGTAACCAACCGTTCCTTGGGAGTCATTACGTCATCAATACGTTTGCCCATTTCTTTCTCGAAACGCAAATCTCTATTGGTGACAATTCCTGCCAAATAACCTTCAGCATCCACTACCGGAATACCGCCGATTTTATATTCGGCCATTAGCTCCAAAGCATCTTGAACAGTAGAGCCCAGTTTTATAGTCACGGGATCATAAATCATTCCGTTCTCGGCACGCTTGACGATGGCAACCTGTCTGGCTTGCTCTTCAACAGACATATTTTTATGAATCACGCCGATTCCTCCTTCACGAGCAATGGCAATAGCCATTTTCGCTTCAGTAACCGTATCCATGGCAGCCGTAACAAAAGGAATTTTCAACTCGATGTTTTTTGAGAACTTTGTCGTGAGATCGACAGTGCGCGGCAGAACTTCAGAATAAGCGGGGATCAACAATACGTCATCGTAAGTCAACCCATCCATTACAATCTTATCAGCAATAAAAGACATAGGGCTATGCGTTTAAAAATTATTGCGTGCAAATATACGGTTTTTATTCAACACCGCACATTTGCACGCCTTATTTTTTCGCTTTTTTTAATTAGCCATTTCAGAGATAAACTTGATGCGCACCAGACGAACTTCCTCTTCGGTAAATTCGTCGCCCAACTCTTCAAGCGCATCGTAGATTTTGTCTGTGGTAGATTCTTTAAAGTAATCGTATATATCGAGCATATGGTCTTCATCCATAATCTCCTCAAGGAAATAATCGATATTCAATTTAGTGCCGGAATAAACGATAGCCTCTACCTCATCCAACAATTCGCCGAACTCTATTCCTTTGGAAAGCGCGATATCGTCTAAAGCTACCTTACGGTCGATCGCCTGAATGATAGACACTTTCATCTTCGATTTATTGGCAACTGTACGCACACGCAAATCCTCCGGACGCTCTATTTCATTCTCTTCACAATGACGTTTGATCAATTTGCAGAACTCCTCTCCATACCGTTTCGCCTTTCCGGCACCCACGCCGGGAATATTCTGCAGTTCATCCTGCGTAATCGGATAGATAGTCGCCATCGCTTCGAGAGATGGATCCTGAAAAATGACATAAGGAGGAACTTCGAGTTTCTTGGACAGCTTCTTTCTCAAATCTTTCAACATGGAATAAAGCACCGGATCTACGGCACAAGAGCCTCCACTGCGTGCCGGAGTTTCTTCTTCCGCCTCTTCAAAATCATTGTCTTCGGTTATTTTGAAAGAGACCGGTTTTTTCAAGAACTTCTGCCCTGCGGGCGTTACTTTGAGAAGGCCGTAGTTTTCCACATCCTTGCTCAGATAGCCGGCAATAAGCGCTTGACGAATAACGGCATTCCATATTTTATCTTCTTCGCCCATACCTGATCCAAAGACTTCCAGGTCTTCGTGCAGATGGGCTTGCACCTCTGATGTCTCTCTACCTTGCAATATGTCTATAATATAATCTGCTTTGAAATTTTCTTTTACCGCAACAATCGTTTCAATCACGGAACATAATAACTCTTGAGCCTCCACTTGTTTTTTAGGGTTTAAACAGTTGTCACAATTACCACAATTATCTTCCGCATATTCTTCACCGAAATAGTGCAGCAATGATCTGCGACGGCATACGGAAGATTCGGCATAAGCGGCTGTTTCCAACAGAAGCTGCTTGCCTATTTCCTGCTCTGCTACAGGTTTTCCCTGCATGAACTTTTCGAGTTTCTGCAGGTCTTTGTTTGTATAGAAGGTTACGCACTGACCTTCGCCACCGTCTCTGCCCGCACGTCCGGTCTCCTGATAATATCCCTCCAAACTTTTCGGAATATCATAGTGGATCACAAATCTTACATCCGGTTTATCGATTCCCATGCCGAAAGCGATGGTTGCCACGATAACATCGACCTTTTCCATCAGGAAGTCATCTTGATTTTGTGTGCGTGTGGAAGAATCCATCCCCGCATGATAAGCGCGCGCATCAATACCGTTAGCCTGAAGAATTTCAGCCAGTTCTTCCACTTTTTTCCGGCTAAGACAATAGATAATGCCCGATTTCTCGGGATTGTTCCGGATAAACTTGATAATATCCTTGTCGATATTGCTTGTCTTGGCACGAACCTCATAATAAAGGTTCGGACGGTTGAAAGAAGACTTGAAAACCTGTGCCTCCGTAATGCCCAGATTCTTTTGAATATCGTGTTGCACCTTGGGCGTGGCGGTAGCGGTAAGCGCAATCACAGGCGCCTTCCCGATCTCATTGATGATGGGACGTATCCGCCGGTACTCGGGACGGAAGTCATGCCCCCATTCCGAAATGCAGTGTGCTTCATCAATGGCATAAAACGAAATCTTCACCGAATGCAGGAATTCCACGTACTCGTCTTTTGTCAACGATTCGGGAGCTACATAGAGCAGTTTCGTCTTTCCGGCAAGGATATCGGACTTCACCTGATCAATAGCGCCCTTATTCAGCGAAGAGTTGATGAAATGGGCCACTCCGTCCTCTTCACTGAAATTGCGCATCGCGTCCACCTGATTTTTCATGAGCGCAATCAACGGAGAGATGACGATAGCCGTACCTTCCATCAACAGCGAGGGGAGCTGATAGCAAAGAGACTTTCCTCCTCCCGTAGGCATCAATACGAATGTATCGTTTCCGGCGAGCAGGTTCTTCACAATCGCTTCCTGATTTCCCTTGAATTTATCAAATCCGAAATGCTTCTTCAGTTCTTCTGTTAAGTTAGTCTTCCTTGCCATTTTACATAGATGCTTTTATTCAATTGCCTGTTTCAGTTTAAAAAAAGAAAGTTCTTTTTCGCAAAAGAGCCTAAACAAAGTTATAAACAACTTCGTAATATTCAAATAAAAGGCAACTAATATTTTCAGGAAAAACGAAAGCGATCATCGACAAAACCCATTACCTTCTGATTTTAAGCGTTTTGAAGTCTTGCCAAATTTGCTTTTTCGAGCTGATGTTTAGCATAATCCAATGTCACTTCATATTCTTTCCTACCCTCCGACGGTATTTCAAACATGACATCCATCATGATTGTTTCGACGATAGAGCGCAATCCGCGGGCTCCCAACTTATACTCCACAGCCTTGTCGACAATATATTCGAACACCGAATCTTCGAACGAAAGTTTAATATTATCCATTTCAAACAGTTTCATATACTGTTTGATGATCGAGTTTTTCGGTTCGGTGAGGATAGAGCGTAACGCATCGCGATCCAAAGGGTTAAGATAAGTAAGCACGGGCAACCGTCCGATAATTTCGGGTATCAAGCCGAACGACTTCAAATCTTGCGGCGCAATATACTGCATCATGTTGGTTCTATCTATCATGGCGGTGCTGCGCGAAGCGGTATAACCCACCACATGCGTATTCAACCGTTGGGCTATCTTCTTCTCGATGCCGTCGAAAGCTCCGCCGCAGATGAAAAGGATGTTTTTGGTGTTTACCGGAATCATCTTCTGATCAGGGTGTTTCCGCCCTCCCTGAGGAGGTACGTTCACCACCGATCCTTCGAGCAGTTTCAGCAGTCCTTGCTGAACGCCTTCGCCGCTCACGTCGCGGGTGATGGAAGGATTATCCCCCTTACGAGCGATTTTATCGATTTCATCGATGAATACGATTCCCCGCTCCGCTTCGGGCACATTATAGTCGGCCACCTGCAACAGGCGGGTCAGAATGCTTTCGATATCTTCTCCCACATACCCGGCTTCCGTCAACACCGTAGCGTCGACAATCGTGAACGGGACGTGGAGTAATTTGGCAATGGTTCGTGCCAGCAATGTTTTTCCCGTTCCGGTGCTTCCCACCATAATGATATTCGATTTCTCGATTTCCACATCATCGCCATTGTCTTTCTGCAGCAGGCGCTTATAGTGGTTATAGACCGACACGGCAAGGAAACGCTTCGCGTCGTCCTGACCGATGACATATTGATCGAGAAAGTTCTTTATCTCTATCGGTTTGGGCAGTTCTTTTAAGCTCAATTGCTTAGCTCCCGCTTTGCTTGCCGCTCCCCCCGTAGCTTCCTGAGTAATTTCGTAAGCTTGTGTGGCGCAACTGTCGCAGATGTAGCCGTTTATCCCTGTGATGAGAAAACCGACCTCATTCTCTGAACGCCCACAAAAACTGCATTTTTTTCTTGTTTTTGAATCAGCCATTTTTACTTCTTAATCAATACTTCATCAACCATACCGTAGTCTTTGGCTTCCTGAGCAGTCATCCAATAGTCGCGGTCGGAGTCCGCCCATACCTTATCGAAGTCGGTATGCGAATGTTCGGCAATAATGGTATAAAGTTCTTTCTTCGTTTTCTGAATCTCACGGGCGGTAATCTCGATATCCGACGCCTGTCCTTGCGCTCCTCCCATCGGCTGATGGATCATCACGCGCGAATGAGGCAACGCCGAACGCTTTCCTTCGGTGCCCGCCACAAGGAGGACAGCCGCCATCGAAGCCGCCATTCCGGTACAGATGGTGGCTACGTTGCTGGAGATGAACTGCATGGTATCGTAGATACCCAGTCCGGCATACACGCTTCCGCCCGGAGAATTAATATAAATCGATATGTCTTTGCCCTGATCTACCGAATCCAGATAAAGCAACTGTGCCTGAAGCGTGTTGGCCGTGTAGTCGTCTATCGGCGTGCCCAGAAAAATGATGCGGTCCATCATCAAGCGCGAGAATACGTCGAGCTGCGTCACGTTCAATTGTCTTTCTTCGAGAATATAGGGATTCAAATATCCGGCTTGCGATCTGATAACGTCGTCGAACACCATGCCATTCATGCCGAGATGCTTGGTGGCATATTTTCTAAAATCATCCATATTGTAAATCCTTTCTTTATTTAAATAATAAAACCTCTTGATAAACGGGCGAAGCCCGACCTGCCGATTGCCACAACCGTGCAACGGAAGCTTGCGAAAACATGGATTCGCAGAATTGTGAATGCAAAGAAACAAAAAAGAACACAGAGACACAAAAAAACACAGAGTTATAATTGTATAAAAACTCTGTGTTTTCGTATCACGTTATGTTTCGAGCAAACCGGCGGGCTTATTCGAACATTTTGTTGAACTCTTCGATCGAAACGGTTTTGTTTTGCAGTTTCACCTGCGACTTCAAGGCAGCGGCCAGCTTCGCCTCTACCGCGCGGTTTACCAGATTGTTTACCGTTTCTTTTTTCTTCAGCATCTCCTGCGCATAGTTGTCGAGCAGGTCATCGGGAACGGAAAGCATTCCGTATTGGGCAAATTGCGCCTTGGTGGTTTCTTTAGCCATCTTCAGCACGTCGTCTTGCTCCACCTTGATATCGTTAGCTTCTACCAACTGCTCTTTAATGAGATGCCAAGTCAGCTCTTCGATACTCTTGTCGTAGTTTTCAGCCACGAACTCTTCGCCTTTCTCTTCGTTGTTCATCAGCATGATGCGCTTCAACAAGGCATCGGGGAATTCAAGTTTCCCGATCTTATCCGTCAGCAGTTTGCGAACATCGAACAGGAATTTATAATCGCTGTCGGCGGTAAACCGGCCTTCGATTTCCTCTTTGATTTTAGCGCGGAACTCTTCTTCCGTCTTTACCACCCCTTCGCCGAAAGCCTGATCAAACACTTCCTGAGTCAGCTCGCCCGGAACGAAACGAGTCACTTCTTCTACCTGATAGCTGAAGTTGGATTTCACGTCTTTGGCTATTTCCTTGTCGATCTTCAGCAGCGATCCCAGTTCGGCTGCATGCCCGTCGTAAGCCACGTTGGGGTTGAACACCAGCACGTCGTTCACCTTCGCATCGGCAAAGATGGCTTTCTGTTCGTCGTTCTTCATGTAAGAAGGCATCAACACGGCGCCTTCCACCTGAATGCCGGCTTCTTTCGTATTTCCTTCGTCGTCGAGCTGAGCAAGCAGGCCTTTCAGCATATCGCCTTCGCGGTAAGCGTCTACCTGTTCGTATTTTCCGGTGCGCTGGGTGTACATCTTCACCTGATTTTCGATCATCTCTTCAGAGGCTTCGATGGTATAGTAAGCCACCTTGTCCTTTGCGTTTACCTCAGCCTTGAATTCGGGTGCCAGAGCGATGTCGAACACGAATTCGAAAGCATCCATCGTATCGAAATCTATGAGTTTCTGCTTTTCTTCGTTGGGCAGAGGTTCGCCCAGAATGTTGATTTTGTTTTCTCTGATATAACCGTAGATGGCTTCCTGCAACACTTTGTTTACTTCTTCCGCAATCACCGACTTGCCGTACATCTTCTTCACCAGGCTCATCGGAACCATTCCTTTACGGAATCCCGGCATTTGAGCCTTCTGGCGGAGCGACTTCAATGATTTGTCCACCTTCTCCTGATAATCGGCTTTCTCAAGTTTTACAGTAAGCTCTGCGCTTACTTTGTCAATGTTTTGTAATGAAACGTTCATTCTGACAATTATTTATTTGATTTATACTTTGTTCTATACTCAAACGAGGGTGCAAAATTAGTGCTAATCTTTCAAATATCAAAAAACATTGCCGAATTATTTCGAGATACGCTCCGCCTTTTGCTCCGCAATCGGGAAATGGCCGACGCCTATCGGGAGCAAGCGAAGGGTGCATTATCAGGAGTGGGCGAACAGCATATTTGTTTCGTTTAGTTTCCCACTATTGAAACTTTAGTTTCCCACTGGGGAAACTTTATTTTCCCAAGCGGGAAACTTTTGTTTCCCCAGTGGGAAACTTTCCGAAACATACATTGCTTTTTCACAGGCGCTTCATTTCTTTAAAGATCAACATGAATATGTACAATAAATATCGATAGCCAATAAAATGGAACGATAGGGCGATTGAGCATAAACATTTCATCATAGGGATTGTCCATGCTAAGCTGTGGCGCATATTACCATATAGTTCCTTTCACGACTCAAGTAATCACAGAAAACATAACAAAGCCGGCGAAGCGAAGACACAGCACACCATCAAGGTGAATGTCCGGCACATCTTGTTCATGCGGACAGTTTTAAAATCAGATAAGCATAGTTATCCTTCTGCATCGGCAGAAGTTGCAATCCCTCCCCAACTGTTAATAAAAACAAAACAAAGATTCTTTTCAGGGACGTAAATACAAAAAAAACAAAAAGAATTTATTAAATTGGAGCACAAAATAAGTTCGCTCACCGGACTCTAATCCACACGGGTGCATGGATTTGTTCTACTTGCTTTAATACATATACAGACTTTAATAATATATAGTATGAGAAAACAACTGTTATTGTATGTGTTATTACTCTCGGGGATGGCGGCTTGTATAAAGGAGGATGGCCATCCGGAACCCGGCGCATCTGCTCTTTTCCGATGCTCCGACGAACGATTGAAGCCGGTTGTCAATGCATTATGGGCGGTAGAACAAGAAACTTCCTTTATGAGCGAGTTCTGTGAAGTGTACGGTAAACCATTGTGGGATTATGCCGACGTGCTCATAGAAGACGGACAAGTGTGCTACTTCGTGCCGCTGCTCCATGAACGTTTTGGCAAGTCTATCGAAACCATCTGGTTCTTTTACTCGGAAAATGGTATCCTGCACTACGCTCCCATCAGTCGCAATGCAGAGGGCATGGCCGATACCGATCAGATCGGAGTATTCGACGTCAAGAGTTACGATGTGTTTGGCCCAGACAATGCCTCAGGCTTGATCTTTAAGGACCCGCCTGCCGAAACACGGGTGTGGGGCGATCATTATTATGATTGCAGGGCCGCATATGCGGGATACCCCGGCATGGAAGAGTTTAAAGGTATTAGCTGCAAACATACCCGTATTTGGATCAGCCTTCAGAGAGTAATGGAAGAGGAGTGTGGCGGTTCCGGCAGCATTAATGTGGACGGTAATGCAGGGACGGGGCATGGAGGCGGCCATGGCGGTGGAGGCAGCAGTAGCGGTTTCTCTCCATCCACTGCTGCTCCCAAAGCATCTTCCATTTTCAGAAACAGTAAGATGACCGAAACGAACTGGAAGAAGCTGGAGAAGATGATAGAGAAAATAGAAAAAGACTGCGTAGGAGGCAATCTGTACAATGGGTTGAAGCAATTATTGAAGGGAAAACCCTGACTATTCAGTTCGTCCCTCCCAAAGAAGGTTCAAGCTTTTTCTTCGATAGTAATACGGCAGGTATCAAACTCACTACCGATATGGAAAGCAACCAATTGTTTCACGAGATGATGCACGCCTTTCAGGCTTATCAGGAAACGGAAGGCTCGTATAAGGCTTCGCTGATAAACAAGGAGATCGAAGCACGGTATGCACAGTTTCAATATGTGAAGAAATTACCGGAATATCGAGGTAGTAAGTGGGAAGAGCAATATACGAAGACAGATGTTGGGATGGCTATTGCTGATTTAGAAGATATGATTGACGCTAAAGGGGCCCTCCAGCCTAACAGTACAGATGAAACCTTACTGGCCCAAGTGTACACAACAAAAAATGCTATCGAAGCTATGGGCGCATATCCTACCAATCTTTTTGATTATAGTAAATCAGGAGTTCAGAATTTTACTTCTTTACAAAAACTATCTAAAGGCTGTTGATTATGAGAACAATGATTATCTCTTTTATATTGGCTTGCTGTACTATGAATATCGTTTAAGAGAGTATCGCTATGGATAGAATTATTTATCTATCATAGCGATACTTACTTTATTTCGTGGATATTTCAAAAAATGCAGTTCAATATACCTCTTTATGCAATCTGCCTAATCCGGCGTATTGCTTGTAGCAGCCTCATCTTCCCTTATTTGCGAAGCGATGCCAGAGCTTTTCTCATCTGTCCGATCCAATGGCCGACAATCTCCCGGCGGTCTGCCAATCCCTCGATCAGGCAGTTAGCCAACGGACAAGCGTATCCGGCGCGCGTCAGTTCGTAACGCCAACTTCCTTCTTCGGCTTCTTCACCCTCGCCACCGCACATATCGTTGTTGGCATGGTCGCCGGCTACGGAAAGAAGCGGGTAGCAAATGACGCGTCCCGAACGATGGCCTCCATGCTGCATACGACGGATCATGTCTTCCACCAGATTGCCTTCCATATCCACCGTACCGACAAAGTAATTCGGGTGCATCTTCTGCAACGATTCTTCCATCATCGTATAGCGGAAATTGCCGTCGCCCACCGTGTACTTCTCGGGTTTGCCGTGTCCCATCAGCACCACCACACTGCCCGCCTCCACTTCGCTGCGGAATCTTGCGTGCAAAAGTTCCGCCACACGGTTCACGTCGTCACGGGTCTTCAGCAACGGGCCCGCCAAAGCAATCTCCATTTGCCGGGACGAAGCGGCCGGTTCCTTCCGGAAAGCATCGACGGTTCGCTCCACATCGTGGTATTCCTTTCCGGGTATCAGATGAAGCGACTGCACGCCCACCGTCCGGTAGCCCGCCTTCGCGAAAGCTTGCAACCAATGTTCGGGGTCGTGGAAAGCTCCCTTCCCATTCGCCGCGCAACGCTTCCGGCAAATGCCGGAGGTGAAAGAGAGATACACATCCATATCGGGGAAGGCTTGCGCAAACTGCTCTTTCATCCGGCGGTACGTCCGGTGAGGGGCATCCCAACTGCTGCCGAAAGTAACCAGCAGGAGGGCTTTGTCGTGACGCTTCACTGCCTTTATTTCGGCAGCGATGACAGCCGGTTCGCCGTCACCGCCGGGATGAATCGCCTTTTCTCTTTCAACGGTCTGCGCCATACAAGAAGGGATAAAAGCAAACAAGTACAAAAACAGAATAAGCTTCAAATTCCTCATATTTACTGATAATCCTCATCCGTTTATTGATAATCCTCACCTGTTTCCCAAGCTCCTTCGTCATTGTATTTCTTCTTCAGATGATCCAGCCAGATGGCGCGAATGGCCGGATAGTCACCCAAACCTTTGATGGTGCACTTGCCCGTTTCGCCGTGATGGCTCTCCGTCATGTCGATTTTGAATCCCATCTTCTGCAATTTCAGCCTCCAGCTAAATTCAGAGTAAGGAGTAGCTTCGCCCACCTTCTTATCGTCATCTTCAAGCCCCCACATATCGTTGTGAGCATGATCGCCGGCTATAGACATAACCGAAGCAAGATAGATGGTTATATCCGAAGGCTGCAAGTTGTTTTTACTGCAATAGTTTTTCAGTTTCTTATAGATATAAGTATCGGGCACCTTTTCATCTTCAGGAGCATTGTCGCCTTCCTCCACTTCGGGGAAGAAGAGCATATCTCCGTAGTCTACCGTACCGACAAAGACATTCTTGTTGGCAGCCAGCTCATGCATCTCTTTTTCCAAATCCGTATATTTGGTATTGGCGGGAGCATAGCTTTTATCCGGATTTCCGTGTCCCATGAAAAGAACAATGTTCTTCTTGTCGTCGAGTTGTTTTTTATAAGCATCATACAGAACCTTTGCAACTTTTTCCGAGTCATCGTCTTCGGAAAGCAGATTCTCGCTTTTCAGCACCTTCACCTTGGGGTAGCGGCTGATCATAAACTCCTTCTTCACGTAGGTATTCATCAAGCTCAGATACTCTTCTCCCGGAATCACATGGAGCGACTGAACGGCTACTCTCTTATAGCCCGCTTTACCTAATGCCCTCAACCATAAATCGGGCTGATAGCGGTCTATTTTCGTGGCTGCCTTCACACGGTTGACACAAGTGTGCGAAGTGAACGAAAGATAAACATCCGTGTTTGGGAAAGTCGTCTTATAATCTTTTATAATCGCATCGTAAGTTTTGATAGACTCTTCGAACGTGCTTCCGAAAGTGCAAAGAAGAATGGCCGTATCAGACTTTTTAGATTCCATAACAACGGATTCAACCGGGTTCGAAGTGCTCCCTTTTCCGTCGTCATCACCGCAAGAAGACAAACATAGTGCTCCGCAAACGAGCATGCAGGCCGCCAACAAAAAATGTTTCCTTTTCATAATCACATAATTTTACAGGTTATACGTTTATTTATTTTTATTCGTGAATTTAAGAGAGCAAGACAGATAATAAGTTCTTCCGGGATTTGTCGTTCCCCTGTTTCTGCCAAACGGAGTATCGTCGATATAGTTGAACAGGTTGTCTATGCCCGCGTTGAAATCCGCCGTCCACTTCTTGAAACGAAGAAGAGAGTGTGAAGTATTCAGTCTCCACAGCTGATAAGGACTTCCATTACCGTTCGTAATATAGTATTTGGTGGAACGATAGCTGCCGAACAAGCCTACTCCGAGCTTATACCTCTTCCAAGCGTGAGTCCACAACGCTTTCCACGTAGCATTGTGATAAGCCGTCGCGTTGACGGGCAGATACTTCATATACTCCTGACTCTTTATATCGGCTGCGTATTGAGCTTTCGCATCTACGTAGCTATAGCTGCCGCCAATGGCGAGAGCAGGCAGAAGTTGATAGTCGAACGTAATATCCGCACCGGCAGACCGGGCTTTCGACAAATTGTTGTATTGCAACGTCTCCTCCACCTCAAGAAGTTTGTCTTCGGGCGATGTGGGAATCACCGTCAGCTCAATCATATTCCGAAGCCTGTTGTAATATCCCGTTACCGAAGCGCTCAGTTTCTTTCCTTTATATTCTACACCGGCGGAATAATAATGAGAAGTTTGGGGGTTCAGTGCGGTATTCCCGTAATAAGCTTTCAATTTAGTACCCATAATAGCCGTCATATAGTCGTAATAAAGCTCTTTAACGGTAGGCGCTTTGAACCCCAGAGAGTAAGTTGCGCGGAAATTCAAATTACGCCACTTATACATAGCCGCAATTTTCGGAGTCAGTTCCTGCCCGAACTCCTTGTGGTGAACAAGCCTCATCCCCCCGGTGAGTACAAAGTCGGGGACAACCGTCCACTCATCCTGCACATAAGCCGAAAGAGTATATACCGACGCTTCGCCCTTTGCCATCCTTATGGGAGCCACCAGTTTATCCCACATATATTCGATACCCGCATTCAGGATGTTCTTCTCCCCCAAGTAAAACACGCCCTTGGCAAGCCCCAGCACCTTACGCTGCGAGGTTTGCAAGATTCTCATTCCCGGATAATAGATGAGCCGTTGAGGCGGTGTGCTTTGATCGAAAAGACTGGTCGTTTCCGTCTGGGTATAATCGAAATAGTAGTTATAGCGGTCATAAGACAAATCAAAGGTCAGATAATCTCTGTTTCCCCATTGATACTTCGCTCCCGCAGCATAACTCTGATTGCGGTAATGATAGTCGTAACGATTGTATTGATACGGGCCGAACGAACGCTTGATCCACTTCTGGTAGAAAGAGGCGGAAGCCGATAAAGAAATCCTCTCATTAAGCTTGTAAGCCAATTCTTCCGCCAGCGTGTAATGGGTAGACCGACTCACGGTTTTCGAGACACTCCCGTCAAGCAAATCGTAATGAAACCATTCCTTGTCGGTGTTTCTCCATCCGTCGGTATGCTTCAGGTTGACAGATGTTGTGGAATTCAGCTTGCCATGCTTAAGTCCGATTGTATTACTCTGCGAGAGATCGCCGTAACAACCAACCCGTGTCCGGTTGGTAACACTGAACGGATCGCGGTTTTTCTTTGTAATGATATTAATCACCCCCGCAATGGCATCACTCCCATAAAGAGACGATGAGGCACCTTTTACGATCTCGATGCGCTCGATGTTATCGGGGTTAATCATACTCAAGTCGTTCTGTCCGCCAATGTCTCCGTTGATTCGTTTACCGTTCAGCAGAATGAGGATATAATCGTTCGTCATCCCGTTCAGCTGGATATTGCTCCCCATGTCACCCGGGCTGAATCTGAGCGAGGCGCACAAGCCTCCTAACATTTCTTCGAGGCTTCGCCCCGCATATTGGTCGAGCATCTTCCGGCTGATCACTTCCGTCTGCACGGGCGCGTCTTTCAGATAGTGCTCCGTTCCCGTGCCTGTCACCACAACCTCGGGCAGAGAATCCCGAAGAGTCACATGTTG
This sequence comes from Bacteroides pyogenes, assembly GCF_014196225.1. Taxonomy (GTDB): domain Bacteria; phylum Bacteroidota; class Bacteroidia; order Bacteroidales; family Bacteroidaceae; genus Bacteroides; species Bacteroides pyogenes_A. The sequence continues at coordinate 97,178 of NZ_JACIDI010000010.1, forward strand.
TTGCGCACACGCTTCACTCCTTCCGCACAGCAAAAGGAAACATCCCGTTACAATTGTCAGAACCGGTTTCATCATACGCTTTTTATTATGAGTAAAGAGAAATAAGGAAATGTTCTCTTTGCGATTTGTTCTTTGTCGCAGGTGTAAAACTCTTCATGCGAACCGACATTCTCAAAGTAGTGCCACATTGAATTCTCGCCCGACCGGAGCAATCGTTTGAGTTCGGGCTCGCATTGCGACAACTTCATCACCACAGCCACTTCGCCGCCCGACTCCACGCGGCGAAGCATTTCCGCATCTATTCTCCCCGGATAGACCGTCAGCCGTTCTTCCTGCTCCGTCAACGGCAAGCCGACAGATGCCGCCGCTGCGATAAAAGCCGGGATGCCGGCAATCCGGACAACGGGAATCGCGGCGTTTTTCAGCTTGCCGGACAGATAACGCGTAGAAGAATAGAAACCGGCATCTCCTTCGGCCACCACAGCCACGCACTCCCCTTGAGAGTAACGCGAAACGACCTCTTCGAAAAGACGGTCGTACGCGGCGTAAGCCTGAGCGCGTTCCTTGTTCATAGGAAGCTGATAACAACGGATGCGGCTTTCGTTCACGCCCAGCTTCTTCAGGAAATCCGCAGAACGGGAGCCGGCTTTGGTTTCCGGACAGAAAACGATGTCTGCACGACGCAGTACATCCGCGCCATGCAAAGCAATCAGTCTCGGATCCCCCGGCCCCAAAGAGACAATATAAACCGATCGATGTGTCATGTCATTTTTATTTTCTGAATCGAACAGTCAGGCTGGCATAAAAAGCCCTGCCCGGTGTAACTGTAGCATAAGGCTTACTTGAATTCCAAGGACGGTCGTCTCGCCAATCGAACAAGTTTTCCACCCCCAACCCTGCGTTGAGTATGAGATACTTCAGGTTGAACGTATGACCGGTGTTCAGGTCCCACAGCATAAAACCGGAAGAATGATAATCGTACGTCTCGGAATATCTCTGTCCCTGTCCGCGCCCTACCATATTGATGTTCAGTCCGTACAATCCCCAGTTCTTAGCCCATTGGGCATTCACATTGCCCGCATATTTGATGCTCTTGTCGAGCCTTTTCCCCGTAATCAGGTTCTTTCCGTCTATGAGCGAATATCCGGCGCCGACATTGAATCCCAAACCGAGATAAGCGTTAACATTCACATTCGCCCCTTTGACGCGCACTTTATGAAGGTTGGCGCGTTGCTGCACGGGCGCGTCGAATGTTCCGTACTTCGCAGCCTCTTCATCGCTTATCGGAAGATACCAGAGCATATTCTTCACATTATTGAGGTAACCTGTCAGAGAGGCTGAGAACCATGCCTTTGTATATTCCATGTTTAAAGTGAAGTTTTTGCTCTCTTCGGGATCGAGTTCCAGGTTGCCGATGGTGTAGCGATTCTCTTTCTTCGAATAGTTCGTTCCGTATATCTGCGAAAGTGCCGGAGTGCGGAAGCCTGTCGCAAAAGAGAACCGGGTACGGAACGCTCCTTCCTTATACATCAAAGAAGCGGTGGGCGTAAAATGGTCGCCGAACGTTTCGTTGTAGATGTATCGCATGCCGATAACCGCTTCGAGGCCTTTGGTAATCTTCCATTCGTCTTGTGCGTACAATGCCAACGTATAAAGGGTTTTATCAGACACCTTATCCGACTCGCTCGTCAACTTCTCGTCCAGATATTCCAACCCGGCGGACAGCTTGTTCCATTCGTTCAGCTTCACGATGCTTTTGATATTTCCCCGGTAAAGCGTCACTTCTTTGCGCGTTTCCTTATCGCCTACCTTAAACTCTTTGTCTTCCTTTATATAGTCATAAGAAGATTTATAGTTGTCCGAATAAAAGTCAGCGTCGATATATGCCCGCTTATTCACCATATACTTCATTCCGAATCCGTACGTATAGTTGGTATGATAAAGGTTGTACTTATATTCGCTTACCGGACGCTTCGTCAGGAAGTTATAATACGAGCCTTGAGCGTACAAAGTCGTGCGGTTGTTCGGCGCAAAAGAGAAGTGCTGGCTCATAGTATTGGCATAGAATCCCGTAAAAGCCTGTTTGTCGGTAGGTTTCAGTTCCGTCTCCTTAGTTTTCTTGTTTACCGTTTCCGCCATCGGATTCAGTTGCCAGCCCTCAGACTGCTGCCGCCGATAGGAGGTATATGAAGAAAACTTTCCGGCATTCACATCAAGATTCACCGATTCGGTGAAGCGTCCGTGGTTGCTTACCCGTGTCGTACTCGAAGCGTCGACGGAATTTCTGCTGTCGTCGGTAATAATGTTGACAACACCCCCGATGGCATCGCTGCCATACAAGGCGGATGCCGAACCGTTCAGTATCTCTATCCGCTTTACATTGGCCATATCCACCCGCATCAACGCGTCGTCGCCAATCATCTTCCGGCCGTTCACTAAAATCAATATATAGTTGCTGTTCAAGCCGTTGATGAGCATCTCCGTCCCCATGCCGCTGGTGGAAAAAGAAAACGAAGAAGTCAGTTTGGTCAAAGCCTCCTCCAACGTCCCGATATTGGCGTCGCGAATATCTTTTGCAGTGATTACATTCACCGGAATGGGATTGTCCGCCATTCGCCGGTGCGTTCCGGTTCCGGTAACGACTACCTGACCGAGGTTGTTATGGCTCTCCGTCATTCGGAGCACGACATTCGCCGCGCTCCTGGAAGTGGAATAGCGAAGCGGTTCGTAGCCCACATGGGTAATTCGCAACGTTTGCTTGCCGGCGGGCAAGTCTTTCACCGTAAACTCTCCTTTCGCATTTGTCGTTCCGCCTTTCAAACTATGATCCGCGCGAACATTAACACCCGCCAAAGGCTCTCCTGTCTCGGCATCCAGCACACGTCCTTTCACTGTGACCTGAGCCGACGCCACACAACATACAAAGGCCAACGAAAAGGCCCAAACTGTCTTTTGCAACATTTTAATAATAAATAGAAATCTGAATTAAATTAATAGTCATGTTCTTATCCCCGAGAACAAAATACCACATTTTTATTTTGGCAGGTTTCCTGACTTCATCCCGAAAGTCCGCCTTCCCGTACGAGTGACAGTGGCAGTAGTGAACTTTCGACAAACGGATGTTACAGTAGCGGGCACTGTTCCGGAATTTCACCGGATTCCCTTTATGCACAGCCGGACGGCTGTGAACATCACCAAAACGGAACAAAAATAAGGGTTTTAATTCGTATCTCATAACATATCTAAAAATATTTTCAGCAAAGCGAAAAATAGACGGAACGACCTGTGTCAAAACTAATTATTATTGTATTTTTGCAGGACTACATATTCTCATTGATAACGAATCAGCATTAGAATGAAAAAGAGTATCCGAACAGCCATTGTCGTTATTTCCGAAGCGGGACTTCCCGTAGCCGAAACAATCCGGAGAGAACTGGGCGATTCTGTCATATATATTAAAGGAGAAGTGGAAGGGTGCGAGCCGGTGAGTTCGTACAGCGGCTTCATGAAGGCGCATTTCGCCGACTTCAAATCGATCGTGTTCGTCGGAGCATTGGGTATCTGCGTAAGAAGCATCGCCGACTGCATACGGAATAAGTATGCCGACCCGGCGGTAATCAATGTGGACAGCACGGGGCGCTTCGTTATTCCCGTTCTTTCGGGACATATCGGCGGCGGCAACGAACTGGCGCGTATCATTGCCGGCATAACGGGCGGTGAGGCTGTGGTAACCACCCAAAGCGACAATCAGGACTTGTGGGCATTGGATATGTTGGCTTCGCGCTACGGATGGAAAACCTCTGCCACTCCTGCCGAGATGAACCGGGCGATCTTCCGTTTCGTGGGCAAGCAAAAGACTGCCCTGCTGTTGGAATGTAAGGACAAGGGAACCGATGAACTCGAACGTACCTGTCCGGAACACGTAGATATCTATTATCAGTATGAAAAGATACCGCCTACCGGATACGAACTGCTGATTTCGGTAGGTCCCCGGGAGCGAACATCAACCGTTCCTGTCCTTTGTTTCTATCCGCAGGTGCTGCATATCGGGGCAGGATGCAGGAAAGACTGTTCGCCCGCAGGCGTCGGTTCGTTCGTGAAAGAGACATTGCGGAAAAACGGGCTTTCGCCATTGGCGGTAAAAAGCGTATCGACTATCGAGTTGAAAAAGGATGAGCCGCTGATAGCCGAACTTCATAAAGAGTTTGCCGGCAGCGAGCTGGCCATCTACCGGGCAGAAGAACTGGCGGGAATCGAAGTGCCTCATCCGTCGGATAAGGTCTATGAGGTGACCGGAGTGTACGGAGTGGCGGAAAGTTGCGCCATCCACGCTTCGGAGGGCGGCAGGCTACTGATTGGGAAACAGAAAGGTGTGCTTTCTGAAGGCAACCATTTTACGTTTGCCGTGGCTCTCTCGGCAGCAAACGACCGCAATAACGGGCACATCGAAATAGTAGGAGCCGGACCGGGAGACCCGGAACTCATATCGGTTCGGGGAAAGAAAATGCTCGAAAAGGCAGACCTTATTTTATATGCCGGCAGTCTGGTGCCCCGCGAACTGACACAATATGCCAAGCCCGGAGCTACGGTACGCAGCTCCGCCGACATGACACTGGAAGAACAATTCGACCTGATGAAGAAATTCTACGATCAGGGGAAATTCGTTGTCCGCCTGCATACCGGAGACCCGTGCATATACGGTGCTATCGCCGAACAAATGGCTTTCTTCGACCAATACGGAATGAATTACCACATCACTCCCGGCATCTCTTCTTTCCAAGCTGCGGCTGCTGCACTGCGTTCGCAATTCACCATTCCCGAGAAGGTGCAAAGCATCATCCTCACCCGGGGAGAAGGCAGAACACCGATGCCTGAAAAAGAAAAACTGCATCTGCTAGCACGCTCGCAAAGCACGATGTGCATCTACCTCAGCGCCGCCATTGCAGAACAGGTTCAAGAAGAATTGTTACAGGCTTATCCGCCCGAAACACCGGTGGCAGCCTGCTACAAGTTGACGTGGAAAGAGGAAAAGATATACCGGGGACAGTTGAAAGACCTCGCCCGGATTGTGAAAGAGAATCATCTGACGCTCACGACCCTGCTGGTTGTGGGAAATGCCATCGACCACAGGGAAGGGCTTTCACGGCTTTATTCGCATGAATTTAAACACTTGTTCCGCCCATGATACTGATATTCGGAGGAACAACGGAAGGACGAATCGCCGCCGAAACAGTCGACGAAGCGGAACAACCATTCTTTTATTCCACACGTGGAACGCTTCAGGAAGTCGAAGGACGGAACATGGTACGGCTCACCGGGGAAATGAATCGGGAGGAAATCACATCGTTTTGCAGGGAACACCGCATTCGCCTGATTGTAGACGCCGCGCATCCGTTTGCCGCGCAACTGCATGCCAATATTGACGGTGCGGCGAAAGACACAGACATCCAAGTCGTACGTCTCGAACGTCTTTATCCTCAATTGCCGGAAGACATCATCCGGTGTGAAAGCTTCGACGAGGCGATTCTGCGGATGAAGCGTGACGGAATAAAGAAACTGCTGGCGCTCACAGGCACGCAGACCATCGGCAAGCTGAAACCTTTCTGGCAGGAAAACGACTGCATCTTCCGCATTCTTCGCAGGGACGAATCGGTAGAAACGGCTCTCCGGGAGGGATTCCCCAAAGAAAAGCTGGTTTTCTACCAACCCGAAGAAAGCGAAGAGAAGATACTCGAAGAGACAAATCCGCAAGCCATCATCACCAAAGAGAGCGGTCGGTCGGGAAGATTCGTCGAGAAGATAGAAGCTGCCGCTAAAGCCGGCGTAAAAATATATGTGGTGAAACGTCCGCCAATGTCGGAGAGTTTCATCACCGTCACCGGCAAACACGGATTGCGGCGGGCCATCGAGCAGCGTGTACCCGGTTTCTATCCGTTACGCAGCGGACTCACGACGGGAACATGCGCGACAGCGGCATCGAAAGCGGCGGCGCTCGCCCTGATAGACGAAGTTTTCCCAAAGGAAGCGGAAGTGACCTTGCCGGATGGAGAGCGGATTTCAGTTGCCATCGATCGCGTAGAAAAGACAGATGCGCAGACGGCCCGGGCAGAAGTCGTAAAGGATGCGGGCGATGATCCCGACGTCACGCACGGGCACCGGATTATATCCACCGTGAGCTTCTCCGACGAACCGGGTATTCATTTCCTTCAAGGAAAAGGAGTCGGCAGGGTGACGCTTCCCGGATTGGGACTGCCTGTCGGTGAGCCTGCCATCAACGTGACTCCCCGCAACATGATTGCCGGCGAACTGACGGCCATCTACGGAGGAGGACTCGATGTGACAATCAGCGTCCCCGATGGCGAAGAGCTTGCCAAAAGGACCTTCAATCCCAAATTGGGCATTGTGGGAGGCATTTCCATTATCGGAACATCGGGCATAGTCCGCCCGTTCTCATCGGAAGCATTCGTGGATGCCATCCGCCGCGAAGTGGAAGTAGCCAAAGCCATCGGTGCGGAACGACTGGTAATCAATTCGGGAGCCAAAAGCGAGAAGCACGTAAAAGCGATTTACCCCGATCTTCCCCCGCAAGCGTTCGTGCATTACGGAAACTTTATCGGCGAAACGCTGAAAATAGCCGAAGATACGGGCTTTCAAAAGGTAAGCATGGGCATTATGATCGGGAAAGCCGTGAAGCTGGCGGAGGGACATTTGGATACGCACAGCAAGAAAGTGGTGATGAACAAGGAGTTTCTGAGAAAGACAGCCTTGGAAGCGAGGTGTTCGTCCGCCACTATGGACTTGATCCGGGATATGACTTTAGCACGCGAACTTTGGAACATCCCTGTGCCCGAAGAGAAGGATTCATTCTTCAATAAGATTGTAGCCTTGTGCACTCGCCACTGCCAATCTATTCTCCCCCATGCCGAACTTACATTGCTTTTGATTGACGAAGATGGAAAAGTTTTTAATAAAAAAGTCTCTTCCCAATAAGGGAGCAGACTGCTTATGCGATTGACTTCTTCACATTCCTGTTTCTATACTCTTTCGGAGAAAGCCCTGACAAGCGCTTGAAAAATTTACTAAAGGAAGCCTGATCGTTAAAGCCCAATGTATATGTAATATTTTGTATGTCGGCACTGGAACAAGAAAGCATCTTCTTTGCATCTGAATAAAGGAGTTCGGATATGTGATCATAAACAGTCTGCCCGGTTTCCTCTCTAATCACTCTGGACAAATAAGCTCCTGATATAGCAAGGCGTTCGGCATAAAAAGATATTCTGTGTTCTTGCCGGTAATACTCAAACAGCAGTTTTTTAAACTCATTACAAATAATATTTCGCTGAGAAACGGAAGGATAAGCATCTTCAATGCTCAATAAGAGCATGTCTCCTACATACAACATAAAGGAATCACACAAATGACGGTAAATTCCTTCTTTATGAGAAACATCCTCATCGGGAGAATCATGAAAAAGCCCTATTATCTTTCGCAAATAATCGGCTATATTATCTTTCAGATGTAATGGGAAAGAAGATTTGGAAGTAAATTCACACAATTTACCGTACAAATATTGGCTTGAAGACAAGCTATAGAAAAAAGAAGAATCGAGCATGAGGCAAAACATCGAATAATCGCCGCTAAAGTTCTTAATACTCATTTCCTGTACAGGAGATACGGATATTAAATCATTCTTACCTATTACTGCGGTATTATTCTGCAGATCGCAAAGAGTAGCATTTCCTTCCGATACCAATAAAAAGAAAAATCCTCCCTTACATGTCATTTCCTGCGGAAGTTCTCTATCCTGACCGTGGATACAACCAACATACAATAACTTATCGAGTATACAACTGTCTTCTTTTTGTTTCAGATATTGGTCTAAATGAACATTCATAACATCTTAATATCACAATCATTACACAAAAGTAACATTCTGTTTCGTATTAAACAAATCTCTGCACGTATTTTACAATAGAGCATAAAAATAAATACGTACCTTTGCGTCACGAAAGTTTAGCATCTCATATGATCAAATATTTTCATTAGAAGTATCGATAAAAAGACATTCTATAGTCTGCGTGATGAAAAATATTTCAGCCTATATCGTAGAGAAGCAGGCTTTTGAATAACAAGTATTATAAACATCTGCTGAATGAGAGATATTGAAATCTCAGGTTGAGCTAAAATTAATCATTATAACTATGGAAAGAAATTTTAAAGAAGCGCTAAAGCACCGGAGAAGTTATTATCACATTACAAACACTTCTCCCATCTCTGACGCAGAGATCAAAGAAATAATCGATTGCGCGGTAACCAACGTACCCTCCGCTTTTAATTCGCAATCTACACGCATCGTGCTGTTGCTTGGGGAAAATCATAAGAAATTATGGAATATTACCAAAGAGATATTGAAAAAGATTGTGCCTGAAACCTCTTTTCCGGCTACAGAAGCTAAAATAGACGGAAGCTTTAGAAGCGGATACGGAACAATTCTCTTTTTTGAAGATAAGAGCGTCATAGAACATTTGCAAAACTCTTTCCCTTCATACAAAGATAGATTCCCGATCTGGTCGCAACATACATCCGGAATGCATCAGTTAGCTATTTGGAGCATGTTGGAAGACAAAGGTTTAGGGGCCTCTCTACAACATTACAATCCATTGATCGACGAGGCCGTACAGAAAGAATGGGGAATTTCTTCCACATGGGAATTGATTGCCCAAATGCCTTTCGGCACTCCGACGGAACAACCCGGTGAAAAAGAAATTAAACCGCTTGAGCATCGCATCCTTGTTTTTAAATAAATAAGTATACAATGAAGAAAAGAAAAGTAAACCAAATAGTAAGAGGACAACAATCCATTGATGGCGCAGGCGTACGCTTGCGCCGAGTTTTGGGCCAACAGACCATACAGGCATTCGACCCGTTTCTAATGCTTGACGGCTTCGACTCTACAAATCCGGAAGATTATATAAAAGGTTTCCCGTGGCATCCTCACAGAGGAATGGAAACCGTAACCTACCTCATCAACGGCTCGATGGAGCATAGCGACAGTTTAGGGAATAAGGGAATCATCCACGATATGGGATGTCAGTGGATGACGGCCGGTTCGGGAATCATTCACCAAGAGATGCCTTTTTCATCTCCAAGAATGCTTGGATGTCAACTTTGGATAAATTTGCCGGCTAAAGATAAAATGGCTCCCCCTGCATACAGGGAAATCAAAAAAGAAGATATCAACGTAGTAAAGGAAGAAAACGCGACCGTCAGAATAGTTTCGGGAAGCTATCGAGGGAATCACAGTTCGTTTGAAGGAGAATACATCAAAGTAACTTATCTGGATGTAGAGCTTTCGGCCGGAAGCGTATGGACGTATGGGGAAATTCCGAACGATCATACACTGTTTATATATTTATTGGATGGAACACTTGCCGCCGACGAGAAGTTGAAAGATTTCGAAAAGAAAGGTTGCGCCGTACTGTTCAGAGCTTCAGAATCAGAAGAGAGCGAAAACGAACCGATACAGGTCAAAGCCGGAGATGAAGGAGCACGTTTTGTATTATTGGCAGCCAAACCTCTGCGCGAAACTGTCAGCTGGGGAGGACCTATTGTGATGAATACGAAAGAAGAAGTGCTTGACGCTTTTCAGGAACTAAAAAACAACAGCTTCATTAAACACAAGTAGATCCTCAGCATCAGTATTAATTCATAGTGTCACTCAAATTACGTAAACGCCATCAGCCGTAATCTCAAATCCATTCCCGGAGCATATCGGATAAGGCTATATACTACAAGAGAACGGTATCCATAATAATTGGGGAGTTTTCGCTTTTCACATTAGCGAAAACTCCCCAATTTATGTTTGATAAGGCAATACAGCAAAACGAATCACCTCGTCAATCTTTCAGTTATTGTTTCTTCAGGATATAGTGCTCGGCCAATTCACCGTCGTTAAGCGTACCTTCTTTATCAGACAAGGCAACCGCATTTTCAAGCACTTTGTAATAAGTTTTATCGCCTGAAGAAGGAGTAACCAATTCAATCACATTTCCTTCAAGCAGATTGAAAGTTCCGCTTTCTTCAAACACGCCGTCTTTCTTTTCCAGATACTCGCTACGCAAATCATAAGTAGTATCGTCATTGATCTTCAGCGTAGTCTTGATTCCCGGACAATCCGCACAAGGTAATGTTCCTTCATACGTACCTGCGATATCAGCTACTTTCACTACGGTTTGCGCATCGGTAACTACAACAACACTGTCTTGCTGTGAAGCGTCGGTTTTCTTTTGTGAACCGGTACAACTTGCCATTGCGAACACAACGGCTCCTGCCAAAATTAATTTCATTGCTTTCATAATAATCTTTCTTTTAAAAACGTAATGTGGCAAAGATAACAAATAATAGGCAACCCTTGTTGATAAAAACGTCAAATTATCTAAAATCTGTATAACAAATAAGCTGCAAACCCTTGACTACAAAGCCTCATACGATTCTTTCCGGGAAAAAGAATCACTATTTTCCTCTAAGTCGAAATATGCCGTAACCAACGACAGCAGCCCTTCAATATCGGAAGCCCTGCGCGCTTCTCCACGGGGATAATGCAACACATATCCGTCGGTCTGAAGGTTTCCCGTTTCGATGTAAGCGGAAGATTCCACTTCACGTCCGGCAAGAATTCCGTTGCGCTGCAAGGCTTTCCGCACCATCGCATATTTTTGTCCGTATCCCACAAGATGCATTTTCCCGGAATATTCGTTATCGATACGGAAAAGGCCTGTATTCCGGTCGAACAAAATACCTTTGCGGGAAAAGAAATTACTCAATGTCCCGTTCAGCGAAAGGTCTTCGGGAGTTCCCACCTTTACACCGCTCTCTTTGTCCATCATCCAAACTTTATCCGCTATCTGCAAAGCAAGTTCCAGATCGTGTGTGCTCATAAAAATCGTCTTGCCCGTTTCGCGCGACAGCCGATGAAGCAACTGCATCATCTCCACCTTGCTTGGAAAATCGAGAAAAGCCGTCGGCTCATCGAGAAAGATGACCGGAGTTTCCTGAGCCAGCGCTTTGGCAATCATCACCTTCTGTTTCTCACCGTCGCTCAGCGTATGCATCATCCGATAGGTCAAAGCCTCGATTCCCACACCGGCAATGGCAGCGGCCACAATCTCCTTATCGCCTTTTTTCAGCGTTCCCCAAAAGCCAGTGTACGGACTCCGTCCCAAAGCCACCATCTCTTCAACCGTCATATTGCGCAAATCGCACTTTTCGGTAAGCACCACACTGATCACTTTTGCCATCTCTTCGTCCGAATACTCCCCGATTTTCTTTCCCATAATCTCAATGTCTCCCGACAGTTTAGGGAGAAAACCCGATAACGTATGCAGCAGCGTAGACTTTCCCGCCCCGTTGGCCCCCAACAGGCAAGTCAGTTCTCCACGCTCGATAACGGCGTCGATGTTTCGGGCAACCACGTGAGTCCGGTGTTTTCCCACATAGCCGGTGCTCAACTTCCTGATGACAATTGTTTCATTTCCCTGCATATCTTGATTCGTCTATTTAAACACTCTTTATTCATTGATTTCTCCCTTATGACGGCGGAATAGTACCGACACCACCACCGGCGCGCCGACAAGAGCCGTCACGGAGTTTACGGGCAACGCCCCCTCGAAGCCCGGCATACGCGCAATCAGGTTGCACAAAAGCGCCATTGCCGCACCTACCAGCAACGAAGCGGGCATCAGGATACGGTGGTCGGAAGTGCGGAACAACGTGCGGCAAAGGTGAGGAACAGCCAGACCGAGAAAGATAATCGGGCCGCAATAAGCGGTAACGATAGCCACCAACGCTCCCGAACATGAGATAACCAACAGACGGGCACGCTTGATGTTCAGTCCGAGGCTTCGGGCATAGCTGTCGCCCAACAGCAATAAGTTCAGTGTCTTTATCAAAAGAAAAGAGAGCGGCAGCAACACCGCCATCGTGATTACGAACGGGAAAAGCTGTCCTCCGGAAATACGGGCAAAACTCCCCAGCCCCCAGATCACATAAGCCCGTATATCCTCCTCGACACTGAAATACTTCAGTACCCCGATCACCGCATTCGCCACATAGCCTATCATCACTCCGATGATAAGCAGCGTGACATTTCCTTTCACCTTCTGCGAAGCAAAAGCGATAAGCGCCATGATAGCCAATGCTCCGGCGATGGCGGCAATGGTCAGCGCCAATTCGCCTATCAGTCCCAGCCGGCTCAAAGCAACCCCTCCCAAGCTGCCGGAAAGCAGCACCACAAACGCCACACCCATGCTGGCGCCGGAGCTGATGCCCAGAACGGAAGGACCTGCCAACGGATTCTTAAAAACCGTTTGCATCTGCAATCCGCTCACGGAAAGCCCGGCTCCCGCCACCAATGCCGTAATGGCCTGCGGCATCCTCGACTTCCGGATAATATTCGACCAGATCAGATTCGATTCGTCTCCCAACAAGCAAATATCCCATACCGAGCGGAACGGAATAGAGACCGAGCCTAATACCAGATTCAAGAAGAAGAGGAACAAAATCACCGCCGCCAACAACAGCATCAACAGCCATACGGGAGTCTTTCTCATGCTTTCTTTATTATTTTAGCAATTCGTAATACACAGGAGAATAGTCCGGCAAAAGCTCCGGATGAAACACTTTGATAAAATCCTTCAGCAGCACTTCGGGATGTGTGGGAGCTTCTTCGTAATAAGGTCTTTCTTTCAGGTTGCAATAGATTACCCCCTTTTTCTTAAAAGCTTGGAAGTCGGCATAGCGAGCGTCTTCTCCCTTCAGGGCATCGTACGTAAATGTTCCGTTATAGCTGTTCAGAATACGCCAGTAGTCGGCATTTGCCGCACTGCTGTATACGGTTTCGAAATCGAATGTCACCCCTCCTGTATTCGGGTCGTCTTTCAGGAAATAATCGGCTCCCGCATCACGGAAAAGCTGAGCCAGAAAATTCCGTCCGCCTACGGCATACCAGTTGCCTCCACGCAGTTCGCCGCTAAAGACGACCGGTTTCCGCTCTACCCTTTCGGCAAGCGATTTCAGGCGATTGTATTCCGCCTGGATAGAGTCGAAAAGAAGATTAGCCTTTTGCTCTTCGCCGATGAGCAGTCCTATGAATTTAATCCACTCCGCCTGCCCCAAAGGAGAATTTTCCTTATATCCGAGATGGGGAATGAGCGGAATGCCTACCTCTTTCAACGCATCGTATCCTCCTCGCTTGAAAGGAGAAATCAGAATCAGGTCCGGATTCACTTCCATAATGACCTCGCTGTCAAAATTCCCCTCGATCCCTATCTGTCGGATTTTCTTTTCTTTCAGCCGGGCTCTGACTTCGTTGTTAAATAAATGGCGGGTGCTTGTAATCCCCACCACATGCTCCAGCGCATCGAGTTTGATGAAATTGGAAAGCTGGAGGGAAGTCATGCAGATTACATTCCCGACAGGCGTGGGTTGCATGACATAATCGGCAGGCAAATCGGCATTTTTTTTAAAAGCCTCTCTGTCTCTGACAAAGGCATACCTGTAAACCTCGCCCTTTCCTTTTTCTTTCTGCGGATCCTGAATCGTGACCAGACATCCTCCCTCTACATACTCTACACTAAAGCCTTCGGCATATTGGGGAACGATCATTGCAGTCGAATCGAACGCAACAGACGTTCCACCGTTGGCAACCGCCTGTCTTTTCCCTTTCGAGACACATGAAAAAAGAAGTAATGACAGGCAAACCAGCAGTAACCAAGCTTTGTTTCCCGTACGAATAAGATGATATACATTCATAGCTCTATACCCAAAAAAGTTACGGATTGCCGGAGTCCGACATCATCCGGTAGACGATGCGGACAAAGATACATTTTTTTCGTGTTTTTTCATCAATCTGTTCCGCTTATCGAATAAAATCGTAAAACAAGATTGCCTGAAGAGTAAAGCAAACGACATCCGCCGCACAAAAATGAAAGGGCAATACAATATATATAAGAAAAGTTTCGTATTTTTGCCGGATAATAGAGTTAATACATAACAAGATGAATATATTAGAACTAAGTGAACAGGAAATCATCCGGCGTAACAGCCTGAATGAACTCCGCTCCATGGGCATCGACCCCTATCCCGCCGCAGAGTATGTAACCAACGCTTTCTCCACAGATATAAAAGCCGAATTTAAAGACGACGACGAACCCCGCCAGGTATCCATAGCCGGACGTATCATGAGCCGCCGCATCATGGGAAAGGCCTCGTTCATCGAGCTTCAAGATTCCAAAGGCCGCATTCAGGTGTATATCACCCGCGACGACATTTGTCCGGAAGAAAACAAAGAGCTGTACAATACCGTGTTCAAACGCCTGCTCGACTTGGGCGATTTCATCGGTATCGAAGGTTTCGTATTCCGCACGCAGATGGGCGAAATCAGTGTTCATGCACAAAAACTTACCGTATTGGCCAAATCGATCAAACCGCTGCCGAGCGTAAAATACAAAGACGGTGTGGCATACGACTCTTTCGAAGATCCTGAACTCCGTTACCGCCAGCGTTATGTCGACCTGGCCGTGAACGAAGGCATCAAAGATATATTTGTCAAACGTACCAAAGTGTACAACTCCATGCGCGAGTATTTCAACTCGAAAGGTTATCTCGAAGTGGAAACACCGGTTTTGCAACCGATTCCCGGCGGAGCGGCGGCACGCCCGTTCACTACGCACCACAATGCATTGGATATTCCGCTCTATCTGCGTATCGCCAACGAGTTGTACCTCAAGCGTCTCATCGTAGGCGGATTCGAAGGTGTATACGAATTCTCCAAGAACTTCCGCAACGAAGGAATGGACCGTACGCACAACCCTGAGTTTACGGCGATGGAGGTGTATGTGGCCTACAAAGACTACAACTGGATGATGGAATTTACCGAAAACATGGTGGATAAGATTTGCATGGACGTAAACGGAACGCACGAAGTAAAGGTGGGCGACAACATCATCAACTTCAAAGCTCCTTACAAGCGTGTAACGATGCTCGACTCCATCAAGGAGTTTACCGGCTACGACCTGGCAGGGAAAAGCGAAGAAGAGATTCGCGAGATCTGCAAGAAGCTGAACCTCGAAACAGACGAAACAATGGGTAAAGGCAAACTGATCGACGAGATATTCGGCGAGTTTTGTGAAGGCAACTACATACAGCCGACATTCATCACCGACTATCCGGTAGAGATGTCGCCGCTGACCAAGCGCCACCGCAGCAATCCCGAACTGACTGAACGTTTCGAACTGATGGTAAACGGCAAGGAATTGGCAAACGCATACTCGGAACTGAACGACCCGATCGACCAGTTGGAACGTTTCCAAGACCAGCTTCGCCTGAGCGAAAAGGGAGACGACGAAGCCATGTTCATCGATATGGACTTTGTACGTGCGCTGGAATACGGAATGCCGCCCACTTCGGGCATGGGCATCGGCATGGACCGTCTGGTGATGCTGATGACGGGACAAACAGCCATTCAGGAAGTATTGTTCTTCCCGCAGATGCGTCCGGAGAGGGTGGTGAAAAAAGATGCAGCCGCCAAGTATATGGAACTGGGCATTCCGGAAGCGTGGGTTCCTGTGATTCAGAAAGCAGGATACAACCTCGTGGAAGACATGAAAGATGTGAACCCGCAGAAATTGCATCAGGATATTTGCGGAATCAATAAAAAGTACAAATTGGAATTAGCTGCCCCAAGCGTGAACGACGTGACCGAATGGGTAGGAAAAATCAATTAATATCATAAGAGAGTTAGAAGATAACTCTTTACTTATTTAGTTAGTTTATGAAATTACCCGGTAAGATAGCGATAATGGGCGGCGGAAGTTGGGCTACGGCCATCGCGAAGATGTGTCTGGCACAATCCGATTCGATAAGCTGGTACATGAGGCGTGACGACCGCATCGCCGAGTTCAAGCGGCTGGGACACAACCCTGCCTACCTGACAGGCGTGAAATTCGACACGAAGCGCATCGCGTTCAGCTCCAACATCAACGAGATTGTGAAAGAATCGGATACGTTGATTTTCGTTACCCCCTCTCCTTATCTGAAAGCTCACTTGAAGAAACTGAGAACAAAGATCAGGGACAAGTTTATCATCACCGCTATCAAAGGAATCGTACCCGACGACAATATCATCGTATCGGAATACTTCACGAAAGAGTATGGCGTGCCGCCGGAAAACATCGCCGTACTGGCAGGCCCTTGCCATGCCGAAGAAGTAGCGTTGGAACGCTTGTCGTACCTCACCGTCGCCTGTCCGGATAAGAACAAAGCGCGCGTTTTTGCCCAGCGACTGGGAAGCAGCTTCATCAAAACGTCTGTAAGCGACGACGTATGCGGCATCGAATACAGTTCGGTGCTGAAAAACGTATATGCCATCGCGGCGGGCATTTGCAGCGGGCTGAAGTACGGCGACAACTTTCAGGCAGTGCTTATCTCGAACGCCATACAAGAGATGAACCGGTTCCTCAATACGGTACATCCGCTGAACAGAAACGTGAATGAGTCCGTTTACTTAGGAGACCTGCTGGTGACGGGGTATTCCAACTTCAGCCGCAACCGCACGTTCGGAACGATGATCGGAAAGGGGTATTCGGTGAAAAGCGCCCAAATCGAGATGGAGATGATAGCCGAAGGATATTACGGAACAAAATGTATCAAAGAGATCAACAAACATTATCATGTGAACATGCCGATACTCGATGCGGTATACAACATCTTATACGAACGCATCTCACCCATGATCGAGATCAAATTGCTGACCGACTCGTTCAGATAAAACTTATACATTTGTCAACTTAAACATTATATAGATATGATTAGCTTGAACATTGAAAAGACTTTTGGATTTATCTCCAAAGAGAAAGTTTCTGCCTACGAGAGCGAGGTAAAAGCTGCACAAAGAATGTTAGAAGACGGAACCGGAAAAGGAAACGACTTCTTGGGATGGCTGCATCTGCCTTCTTCTATCGGCAAAGCACATTTGGCCGACTTGAAAGCTACAGCGAAAGTGCTGAGAGAAAATTGCGAAGTAGTTGTAGTAGCGGGTATCGGCGGAAGCTATCTGGGCGCTCGCGCCGTAATCGAAGCGCTGTCGAACAGCTTCGTCTGGTTGCAGGAAAAGAAAGAAAATCCGGTCATCATCTACGCCGGACATAACATCAGCGAAGACTATCTGTACGAACTTACCGAATATCTGAAAGACAAGAAGTTCGGTGTAATCAATATCTCCAAATCGGGAACAACTACCGAAACCGCCCTTGCTTTCCGCCTGCTGAAAAAGCAATGCGAAGACCAGCGGGGCAAAGAAACGGCGAAGAAGGTCATCGTTGCCGTTACGGATGCCAAGAAAGGCGCGGCACGCGTCACGGCAGATAAAGAAGGATACAAGACGTTCGTTATCCCCGACAATGTTGGCGGACGTTTCTCTGTGCTTACTCCGGTAGGTTTGCTGCCCATCGCGGTAGCCGGATTCGACATCGAGCAACTGGTTGCCGGCGCTGCCAATATGGAGAAAGCATGCGGAGCGGATGTTCCGTTCGCAGAAAACCCCGCAGCGGTTTATGCCGCCACACGCAACGAGCTGTATAAAAACGGAAAGAAAATCGAGATTCTCGTGAACTTCTGCCCCAAACTGCATTACGTGAGCGAATGGTGGAAACAGCTTTACGGAGAATCGGAAGGGAAAGAGAACAAAGGAATTTTCCCCGCATCGGTTGACTTCTCCACCGACCTGCACTCTATGGGACAATGGATTCAGGAAGGCGAACGTTCGATCTTCGAAACTGTGATTTCGGTAGATAAAGTAAACCATAAACTGGCAGTGCCTTCGGACGAAGCCAATCTCGACGGACTGAACTTCCTTGCCGGAAAACGGGTGGACGAAGTGAACAAGATGGCGGAGCTGGGCACTCAGTTGGCTCATGTAGACGGCGGTGTACCCAATATGCGCATCGTTCTTCCCGAACTGAGCGAATATAACATCGGCGGGCTGCTTTATTTCTTCGAAAAAGCATGCGGCATCAGCGGTTACCTGCTGGGTGTGAACCCGTTCAACCAGCCGGGTGTGGAGGCGTACAAGAAGAATATGTTCGCCTTGCTGAACAAGCCGGGATACGAAGAGGAATCGAAGGCGATTCAGGCGCGACTGTAATCAGCTCCCGGACGCTCTTCTGCAAGAAGACTGCCGCAGCAAACGCAAAGCCGTTCATCGCTGTACGGCAGACTTGCCGAGTATGCGCCGAAACCGTTCGGCAGGCTGACTATCAGGCGGCTTATGTAGCATAAGGTTTGTCCTTGCTTCCCGAATTACAGCGGAATATTCGAAGGTGATTAGCAGGTGTTTCTCCGGGAATCACGTTTCCGGTTCAGAAAGCGGAGGTTGGTTCCAATCTGAAAGCAAATACCATTCCCACCGACCTTCTCAATGAGCAGAAACACCGACAGTAACTCAACTCAAAAGGACGTACCGTTTCCATCTGTAGAAACAGAAGTGGAAACGGTACGTCCTTTTATCATTACCCTATCCCGTACACTTTCAAAGAGCTTCGCACCGGTGCGGTACGCCGACACTGCGGCCGTTTTGCAGCATTCCGGCAGAACGTATGCCCCGACAGTCTCATGCGAGCCGGACTGTTACCAAATGCTTTGCTGCATTAAAGCAGAGCATATGCCACGACAATTCCATGCGAACCGGACTGTTGCCAAATACTTGGCTGCATTAAAGCAGAGCATATGCCCCGACAGTTCCATGCGAGCCAAACTGTTGCCAAATCCTTTACAGCATTCCGGCAGAGCGTCCGGCAGACGTTCCCCAATCTTTTGTGAAGTCTTACGGAAAGAAAACACCCTTATTCTTCCGCTTTTGTTTTCAAGCCGAGCACTTCCTTCGTCCCTTCGCAGTCGGCTTTCGAAGAAAGATAGAAAAATAATTTCACATCGCCTTCCTCATCCACTTTCTTGATGGTAGCCTGAACCGAAACGGTGGTATGCGTCACTCCGTCTATAAAACGCAATTGTCCTTTTTCCTCATCGGTCAGTTCGCCTGTGACAGAGACCTCCCTTTCCTTATAATGCAATACGGTATTCACTTCATCGTCGCTCTGCAACATAAAAGTCTTGAGCTCGGCCCCATTCCCGTCGAGCAAAAGAAGAGCATCGATTTTATCGCCCGCTTTCAATGCCGGCAGTTCATCCATACAGCCGGAATAGTTCCTCTCTTCAACACCTTTTCCTCTGTCTACACGTACCTTTTCCACCTTAATAATAGGGCTTTTGTCATTCTGAGAGCAAGCTACCTGAAGCAACAGGAGCAGGAATAATAATAGTTTCTTCATAAGAGTGCCAAGTTTATAATGTCGCAAAAATACATATTATATGCAAACCTGCAAACAATAGGAAACTTATCTGTTAGTTGGCACTCATGATACAATTATCTGTATTTGTTACTTTTTTCCTCATTTTTTATTACTACTTTTGTTCATCATTTCCAAACAACAACATTATAAAAATTAAAAACACACCGAGTTATGCAAAATCTTTCAAAAAAGTTAAACAAGGTTATGATACTATGCGCCTTGTTATCGACAATGGGAATAATGAGCAGTTGCCAAAAAGCCAAACTCAAGACATTGGTTGAAATCACGAACAAGCAATGTCCGATGAGTCTGGGAGGAGTAGGAGAAGTTACAAGGGTCACTTATGATGGCGACAACCTTGTCTACACTTTCTCGATGAACGAAGAGATAACAAACATCGATGTACTGAAAGAAAACCCTGAAAGTATAAAATCGTCCATCGCAACCCTGTTACAAGACCCTTCACCAAGCGTGAGAGAAATGCTTGATCTTGTAATCAAATGCAAATCGGGTATTCAATTTATATATACAGGAAAGAGTTCCGGAAAAGAAGTGAGATTCGGAATTACTTCAGATGAATTGAAGGATATAATGAACAAGAAGGTCGATACGGCGAAAAGCGATCTGGAAAAACTTGAGGCACAAATAAAAATGGCGAACATGCAGTTTCCGTTGCAAGCCAGCGAGGAAGTGACGATCGAGGAAGTGTCGCTCAGCGATGAATCGGTTGTGTACACTTGTCGCGTCAATGAAAAGTTGTGTGACATTGCGGCACTTGCCGACAGAAAGGAGACTGTGAAAAAGGAAATAGCCGAAGTTTTGTCCGACAAGTCGGACACAGCGATGGAGCTATTCATTAAGTATTGCCTGAATTGTAACAAAAACATCGTTTACAAATATGTCGGCGACCAATCCGACAAACAATGCGACGTAGTGTTCTCTGTTTCCGAACTGAAAGAATTTTTACAGCACTAACGAAGGAACAATAAGACAATACACACATTTACTTCTGCAAATGAAGGAAAAACTGAAAGCCGTCCTGTTCGACATGGACGGCGTACTTTTCAACTCCATGCCTTATCATGCCGAGGCATGGCACAAAACAATGAAGGCGCGCGGGCTCGACCTCAGCCGCGAAGAAGCGTACATGCACGAAGGAAGAACCGGAGCGGCAACCATCAACATCGTATTCCAACGCGAATTGGGCAGAGAGGCCACACCCGAAGAAATAGAGAGTATCTACAAAGAAAAAAGCTTCCGGTTCAACTCATACGCGGAGGCCGAACGGATGCCCGGCGCTTGGGAACTTCTTCAGAAGATAAAAAAAGAAGAACTTACGCCGATGGTAGTCACCGGCTCCGGGCAACTCTCGTTGTTGCAACGTCTGGAGCAGAATTTCCCCGGCATGTTTCGCAAAGAATTGATGGTAACGGCATTCGATGTCAAGTACGGGAAACCCGACCCCGAGCCCTATCTGATGGCTTTGAAGAAAGGCGGAATAGAAGCCGGCGAAGCCGTCGTAATAGAAAACGCGCCTCTGGGAGTAGAAGCCGGACATCGGGCGGGAATCTTCACAATCGCCGTAAATACGGGCCCGCTGGACGACCGGATATTGCTCGATGCGGGAGCCGACTTGCTGTTTCCTTCGATGGAAGCCCTTTGCGAAAAATGGGAGCAATTGTTTCGCTAACTCCCTTGCTCCCGCCTCACCTCGCCCGACATACTTTCTTCGTTTTCAAACAATGAATAGTTTCGTTAGTTTCCCACCGTTGAAACAAAAGTTTCCCACTGGGGAAACTTTATTTTCCCCGTATGGAAACTTTTGTTTCCCCAGTGGGAAACTTTTCTCTTTCGCCATGCTTGCCATACCGGCTTACAATGTGCCGAAACCGATACAGCATGGTTGTTTTTCTCGAATAAGCAGCTATTTTGGCATATCTTCTCAAAAATAAGCGTAACTTTGCAGCCTCATTCCTAACGAAATAGAGAAGTAAAAATATAATTTAAAGAAAAGAGTATGAAAGCAAAACAGTTGGCTATGTATGCCTTGATTCCATTAATCGCGGCATCGTGCATACAGGATGAGGCATTGAACTCGGAAGCGGCTATCGACGCCTGCATTGGCAACGATGTACAATTGGTTGACATCAATGCCGACTCAAAAGTAATCAATATATACGTACACAAGGCAGCCGACCTGTCGAAACAAAACTTGAAGTTTGTCTATCCGCAGGGCGCCACTCTGAAAGTAGATAAGAGGGAACGGGGCGATACGGAAAAAACGTACGATTTCAGCACCCCTCCCCATTCACGAAACTTTACGGTCACCTCGGAGGACGGGAAGTGGCAACCGACCTACAAAGTCAATGTGATTCCTGCGGAATTGCCGACCTCCTATCATTTTGAAAAATTAATCGTCTCTGCCGACACGCCATACGACATCTTTTATGAGTTCGATCGGGGAACCTCACAGGAAATCTCCAAAGTATTGCAATGGTCGAGCGGGAATCCGGGATATAAACTCACGGGAATGCCGAGTACGAACACAGATTACCCGACACAACAAACGGCTCACGGATACAAAGGAAAAGCTGTTAAATTAATCACTTGCGATACGGGCAGCCTCGGCGCAACAGTAGGCATGCACATTGCCGCAGGCAGTCTGTTCATCGGAGCCTTCGAACCGGGCAGCGCATTGAGAGCTCCCCGCAAAGCGACAAAGTTCGGCTACCAATTCTACAAACGCCCGCTGGAGTTACGCGGATATTACAAATATAAAGCCGGCGAAGTATACACCGAAAACGGGAAGCCTAAAAGCGGCATCAAAGACAAATGCGATATGTATGCCGTCATGTACGAAGCCGGAAATAATTCATTTACGCTCGACGGCGACAATGTCTTTACATCCGACAAGCTGGTGATGAAAGCGCAAATCGACCCCAAAGACATTATTGAATCGGAAGAGTGGACGGCATTCAACTTACCTTTCAAACCTGTCAAAGGGAGAGACCTTGATATGAAGAAATTAAAGGAAGGAAAATACAAAATCAGCATCGTGCTCTCTTCGAGCGCAGACGGAGCTTACTTCAAAGGAGCTGTGGGGAGCACGCTTTACGTAGACGAAATGGAACTTATCTGTGACAAATAAAAAGACAAAAGAAATGAAAAAACATACCTCCACCGGCATCATCACGGCATTGCTGCTGATGATTGCCTTTACCGCAAAAGCCCAAGAAGACAGAACCAGAGGAATCATATGGGCATCGCTCCACGGATGGGAATATGAGATGAAAGCGGGATTCAGCATCGGAGGAACCTCTCCTCTTCCTCTGCCCGAAGAAATACGCAAAATAGACAGCTATGCGCCGGGAATGTCAATTTCCATCGAGGGGAACGCTACCAAATGGTTTAACAACGAATGGGGATTGACGGTAGGAGCACGACTGGAAAACAAAACCATGACTACCGAAGCCACCGTAAAAAACTACGGAATGAAAGTGATCAATACGAGTGGCGGAGAGCTGGAAGGGCTTTGGACAGGCGGTGTGAAAACACAGGTGAAGAACTCATACCTTAGCTTTCCGGTTGTTGCCAACTACAAAATAAGCAAACGTTGGAAGGTTTCGGCAGGTCCCTACATCTCTTACCTCATCGAAAGGAACTTCTCCGGACATGTATATGAGGGACATCTTCGCACTCCCGACCAGACCGGTTCGCGGGTAGACTTCAGTGGCGAAAGCATCGCAACCTACAACTTCTCCGAAGATCTTCGCAAATTCCAATGGGGAATGCAGTTGGGAGGCGAATGGAAAGCTTTCAGGCACCTGAATGTTTACGCAGACCTCACGTGGGGATTGAATGACATCTTCAAGAAAGAATTCGACACCATTACATTTGCCATGTATCCCATCTATCTGAATGTAGGGTTCGGGTATGCGTTTTAATACTTTATCAATAAAAAAGAAGGTACGTCAAAACTCAATTTTTGAAAAGATGAACTTTTAATTTGAAGTTTGAGCATCCTAAGAGACTAAAGAAAGGGTCGTATCATTATTACTCAAAACTGAGCTTGATACGACCCTTTCAGGTATTATAGTTGCAATTTGTAACTTTTAGGAGTAGTCATTTTGTTTTGACACCCCCTTCTATATGCGTCATTCTACAATCAATTCAAAATCGTCTACCATCAAAGTACTTCCCGGAGCTCCGCTATATTTATCTCCGTTCTTACTTGAAGAACAAATAATCGCAAAACGATACTTGGCTGTGGAGTCATATTGCTTTTTATAATCAAACTTCAAATCAAAAGACTTCCAATCCGCTTGATTGCCTCCTTCCAAAGAAGCGATGGCGACAACTCTATCGGAGGTGTATATATTATCCTCTCCGGAAGCGCCTGTGAGGCAGTCGCTCAGGTCTGCCTGATATTCGTCCGTCACATACAACACTGCCTTAATAGCAAATTCATCTGTAACCCCCGGCTTTTTGACGGGTTTATTGGGCACAGTTCCTTCTGCAGAATAATACTCTTCGCCCGCTGTATACTTGTACCAACCCTTCAGAGACTTAGGCTTTTTATCGAAAGGAATACCGAATTTCGTGCTTTTCAAAGGATTAAAAATATCTAAACGAAATTCGCCCAAGAACAAAGATCCGGTTGTTACTTTAGGAGTTGCAGGGAATCCCAAGAATCCTGCTGCACCTTTTGTATCCACTGTCTCCATTTTTGCTGCCGATTTACCGGAATGCGCATCATCTGTTTGAGTAACCACATACTTCTTCGCCTTATCGAAAATTAAAGAGACTCCTGCATTGCTGGAACTCCATCCTGCCGGTGCATAATATGTTTTATCACCTTCGCCGCCGGCTTTCATCCAAGTTTCAAAATCGTTTTTCAACTGAAACAAAGGAGTAGAAACGTTATACTTCTTTACAGTACCATCTTCTGCCGTCAGCGTATAGGTCACAATCTTACCATTTGAGAAATCTTGTTCTTCGGAAGGATTCGGAACGATCTCCGTCCTGTCAGAGAAAGTGATCGTCGGAGTCATTTTTTCCAGTTTATTCTGCTTCGTTCCATCCTGAACACGGAAGAAAATCGTGCCGGATACCTCATCAATAATAGGCTGCTGAGTGATAAAATCGTATTTCTTATCGAAGGTAAACGATAAAATCTTCGCTTCGGAGCTCTCGTTTCCGATCAGCCGTTCACCTTCATAGTCCACTTTCACTTTCAGCGGTTGTCCGCCGACAACATCCACGTCGATAACCATATCGACACTGCCTTTGCCAACAGTGCCCGACACGGAGGCGTTGCATTTTCCTACCACGAGGTTCAGGCTCTGGCTTCCTGTGAACGAATAGATATCGCCTTTCTGGCGCAACTCGCATTTATCCACCGAAATATCTCCAATAAGCATATCCGCTCCGCCCACACGGATAGAGAAGTTTTTCAGCTCCAGCTTTATTGCACTGTCTGAAGCTTTCGTGATATAGACTTTCTGCACCAAATCATCAGCCACAGGCTCGGGCACACCCACAATATACACATCCATCTTTCCCTTATACGCACCGGCAATCTCTTTTTCCACCGGATACTTTATTTCATTATCATCGCTGCCACAAGCAGTGAAAAGACTCATTGAGCAAATCAATGCCAATAAACAAAATAGATTTTTTCTCATAACAATACATGTTTAATTACTAATACCAAATGCTTCTTGTCGCTGCAGATAAAACGAACAAAGTTTTTTCCGCCAAACAAAAACTCTGCAAAGTAAGCAATTAACTCTCACCCCTGCAAGGCCTATCCTTTATTTTATATATTCTGTTTTTCAGTTTATGGCATTATCTCGACGACAGAGGGTTCGCACAGTTTCACAGACAATTCCGAATCGGCATTCTTCGGAATCCAGAATAACCGCCGACACTCCCCTTTTTGCAAATACACGCTATTCCCGGTTCCGGTGAGATGCTCTTCTTCAATGCGGCAATGAGCTGTATCGACAGACCAATTACCCACTTTATCCAGATCGAGGTATAAACATTGTATATCTCCGCTTCGGAAATCGGCCTTGTAAGCCTTCAACACGTTCAGCGAAGCGATACGGCACGAATCTACCGCAACTTCACAGTTGGCAAAAACGGCAAGTGAGTCTTGCGCCAGATGTTTCAAGCCTAAATTGGTTCCTTCGATGCCGCAAGTCACGGTTTCTATCTTCGATGCCGCCTTCAGCGTCCAGACACCCGGATCGATCTTTGCATAGCGTCTCTGCGCCATTCCGGCAGGCAGCTTATCCAAAGTGTAGTCGAAATAAATTTTCAGTGTATCGTTCTCTACCTTCACATCCAGATGCTCAAACGCGTCCGAAGGAGCCGAAAATGTGTTACGCCCGTCTGTAGCGGAGGTAACCGCCAACGGCAAGTTTTCAATATAAACGGCATACCTGTCCGATTCCATAACAGGCCGGGAAATAACTATGTGCCTGAAAGAAGGAAGTTCTTTCATCTTCTCCCCTCCACTTAAAAGCACATTCGAAGATGTCGAAGTCCCCGTAGAAAAAACAGCCAGCATTCCGCCTGTCAAAACAAGGAATCCGATAATCAAAGCACCAATCAATATATAAGTTGTACGTTTCATTTTTATCCTTTTTACAATGGTTTCTTACTAAATTCCTGATACATGTCGACAATCTCTTCGATCGAAATACCCAACACCTTTATCTGCCGGAAAAAATGGGTAAGCTCTTCTTCCAGAAATACTTTTTTCCGTAACGACAGAATCAGGCTTCTGGCATCTGCCGCCACGAAAAAACCGATCCCCCGTTTGTTATAAACAATATTCCGGCTCTGAAGATAGTCGTATGAACGCATCACCGTATTAGCGTTTACTTCCACCATCGCAGCATACTCTCTGACAGAAGGAATGCGTTCTTCGGGCATATATTGCTCCAAAAGGATCTCGTCGCAGATCCTATCGGCTATCTGCAAATAAATTGCTTTACTTTCTTTGAAATTCATAATTCTTCTTTTTGACGGCCCACGCAAATGGCACACATACATGGAAAGGCATTCGGGAGGAGCCGCTCGTTTCTTTTACATCTGCTATCTCCGACACAAAAGAGTATATACAATTGTGTGGCAGATCGCTCGTTTCTTCTACATTTGCTATCTCCGACACAAAAGAGTATATATACAATTGTGTGGCAGATCGCTCGTTTTTTCTACATTCGCTATCTCCGACACAAAAGAGTATATACAATTGTGTGGCAGATCGCTCGTTTTTTCTACATTCGCTGAATGATCTCCGACTCTTTGAATCGGAAATAACCGAGCACCCAATTGAAAAGCGCTCCCAATACAGCCAATACAGAAAACAATGCAGACCTCTCGGCATCCGTCCACAGGGACAAGGGTGTATCATAATGCAACGTCGGGTCGGAGAACATATCGATTAAGAGAATAATGGTTCCGAAATAAAGAAAAGCAATGATGGAGCCACTCGCAAAAGTTTTCAGAAACGAGTTTTTGGGCCATATCACGCTGCCCAGTACAAACAGAGACTGCACGTATAGGTAGAGCGCAAATATAAATATCAACATATGCATTTTCCGAAAGACAAAAACGTAATGCACGCTTGTCCTGTCCACCCATCCCGTCAGCGGGAAGGCCTCTATTGTTTCTATCTTCGGATAGGAAAACCTGTAAATGATCACCCGGGTGTAATCTGCGAGTTTAAAAGCTATGAGAAATAGAAAAAGAAATACGACGGTCGATACCAGCCAACGGGAGAAATATTTTTCGAAAGAAGTGGCAGGAATCATCAATGAAGACAAACGGCTCGCCTTGCTTTTCATGTTTTCCATAGTAAAGGATGCGCTCAATGCGCCGAATCCGAACAAGAACCATAAAAACGCCAATGCTACAAATTCCCAAACCGGATCTGTTTTGGTGTATTGGATGGAATAGGATTTATAGTTGTGATAAACGATATATCCGTACCAAACCAGAATGACAGTCATCACTCCATAAAGAACAAGCAAACGCAAAAGGTTCGCTCTCCAATCTTCCACCATATTTTTACGGCAAAGATTCGTAAACCGCGACAAGTTGAAAAAAGTATTCTTCATTATCTTTCATTCGTTTGAGGGTGAAACAATCGGTTTATTTGATCCGGCTTAGCCAGCGTAGCATTAAAAAGTAATTCGAGATTCAGTTCCGAAGATTCTGCGTTTTCGTTGGGCAGCATCAGCAAATTTCCCTGCAAAGAGGGAACGGCGTAAATAGCCTCTTTTAAAAGTGTCCGGTCATCACTCTCGACAAACCGCAGCCTGTCGGTGATACTCACAGTCGATTCATCCAACAACACCTTGCTGTTGTCCATTATCAATACATGATCCAATATCTTATCTATATCGCGCACTTGATGAGTAGAGATCACAATTGTCTTATCTTCCGACATCCCGGCAGCTATAAACTTGCGAAACTGGCTTTTGCCGGGAATATCCAACCCATTGGTAGGTTCGTCCATCAGCATCAGAGAGGTGTTTGCTGCCAAAGCAAAGCTCATAAAGACTTTCTTTTTCTGTCCCATCGAAAGAGCCCCGAGGTCGACATCGATATCCATCTCGAAAAAATGCAGATATTTCAGCATATCTTCCTTACTGAATCGGGGATAGAACGGGCTGTTCAGCTCTACATAGCTGAACAGCGACACCGGAGGAAGTTCAAATTCTTCGGGCACCAGAAACATGTCCTGCAATGTCATGGGCAATCGTCTACGCACATTGACGTTACGATAAAGTACTCTTCCGTTTTTAGGAGTCAGAAGTCCGGCTATCAGATGAAGAAGGGTGGATTTTCCTGCTCCATTCTTTCCTAACAATCCGTACACCCGGCCTTTCTCCAAGAAAAGAGAGAAGTCGCATAGCACTTCCTGCTTCGACTTCCGATAGGCAAATGATAAATTCTCAACTGAAATCATAGGTTCTTCGAATTATATATTTAGCATTTATGTGTATTAATAAACTAATACACTACAAAAATACTAATCATTTCGAAAAAAACAAAGAAACAGAGAAGAAATTATCAATATTGAGCAATGAAAATTAAAAATCCAATTTATGGTGCATTGACAAGGTAAATACTTTTTATTGCAAAAACCTCAATGACTTGAAAGAATTACAAAGCAACCGACATAATCATCGATATCGTACATGATTGCCTGCTCCCTAAAGAACAAGAAAGAATCAGGATACCAGATGCTGCCCCAAGTGGTCAATGAGGTAAATGCAACAAGGAAAAATATAAAACAACTTTCTGGGACAAATCAGGCATATGACATCAATCATTGCTTCGAGGAAAGCTTTCAGAGGCCAGTATCGCGATGTTTCTGGATCACCAGAATTCCTGTTAAGTTCATCAAAACTTTACGCATGAAAAAGAAAGTGCGGACCACAGACTCCTCACGCTGATCGAAGTTATCAGCCCTGCGAAAAACAAGGTAGCAATACATCCTGTCCTTAAAAATGGTAGTGTCCTAAAAGAAAAGGCACCCCCCAAAAAAACAAGATTCCCCTCTCTTCCTTTTGAAGGGAAAAGAGGGGAATACAAGCAAAAAAAGGCGGCGACCTACTCTCCCACTGTGACGCAGTACC
>NZ_JACIDI010000011.1:0-17995 GCF_014196225.1 Bacteroides pyogenes
ACTTCTTCTCGTGTCATCATAAGTTTTATTTTTGGGCACAAAGATACTGGTCGAAGAGATTGCAGAAAATACGTGGTTTACCGGAGGCTTACAAAAGTTTCCCTTCGATGAAACAAAAGTTTCCCACTGGGGAAACAAAAGTTTCAATAGCGGGAAACAAAAGTTTCCCCAGTGGGAAACTGACAGTCTGCATATATATGCTTCACCCCCGCCATTAATGGTTGTGGCGGGGGGAAGGATTGTATCGGTTCCGGCAATTGCAGCAATATAATTATTGCTGCAATTGCAATTTTATGTCTTTACGTGATTTCAAATCTTTTAAACTCTGGGTTTGGGTATATGTATATCCCAGAATCGAGGATGTGAATTTTAATGATGTATTGTCCGGCATATTCGGCGGGTAGACTAACATACATTCTCCGTTGGAAGTCATTTGGATGTATAAAAGGTTATCATATCTACTATCTGTAGTTCCCTTTACTGATATTTGGGCATCAGTCGGTATATAACGATCTCCCCATTTCCATTGTTGTCTGTCGTCATAGTATCCGCCATGATAATAAGCTCTTATTCCTGTTATTTTTTGTTCTTCTTGCACTCTTTCAGAAGTGAGAATAACAGTTTCATCTTTATAGTAAGGAGACGTCAGCTCTATTGTTTCCGTTTTGCCGTTTTCGTTCCGTTTGAAGTGCAGAACGATCGTCTTGCCTATTTCAGCGTCGCTCTTTACCGTGTACTTGTAATAATATTCTCCGCCTCTAATCTCAAGAATCATTCCGTCATTTTGAGTCAAATCGGGAGTGAGCTGCTTTGTTTTCACATACACGTTGAACGGGAAAGCAGTTTTTGCTATTGTCGGAGGAACTTTGAACGAAATTCGTACTTTATTCTCGCTATAAGAACCGTCGCTTTCCAATTTTGCAAAGAAGTCGTACGGGTATCGCAATATCAAAGTGATCTCGCGGGTAATGATTCCGGCATTGCTTCCTGCCGTAGACCGGGCTATTACGTTTACTTTAAATTTTAATTCACGGTCGGTCGGTGTTTTTTTAACCGGAATTTTTAATACTCCTGTGTTAGTTCCCGTGTTGGTAATAACCGGCTTTCCAAGATATTCATTGTTGTCTCCGTCCCAATCAGGATATATCTTTACTTGATTAATCCCTCCCGTAAAAAGAATATCGGATTTAAACTCACCGTTCTTCACAAAGATCTGTCCCAATGGGTTTACCGTCAAGGTATGCGTTCCGTCCGATACGGAAGGATAGTCTTCCAGTTCGGTAGAAGCGAAAATATTGTTTCCCGCAGGCTTTGTCACGGCTTCCTCTTCCGTAGCATAACCTTTATTGTTTACGGCATTCACTTTCACGTGGTAATGATAGTTGCGTACAATATTATAACGAGACGATACCCCGGTAGTCTCATTAAACTTCTTCATTTCGATTTTATAAAAGGCATCCTTTCCTTTATACTTTCCTTTAAGAATAAGAAAAAGCGGCTGTTCATCGTTCTCCCTGTCGAAACGTTCGAAAACATCTATCGGATCGGTTCCGAACGGCCCATGCGCAACATCGATAATTCCTGCTCCCGGAGGCACGGTAGGTTGGTCGGGTGTCTCAGGGAAAACATAAGTGTATCCTTCTTCCTTGAAAATGTATGGAGCTACGGTGGCTTTATTATAAGCATTGTACACTTTAAATCCTTCGTACGTAAAGTCAGGAATGCCGTTTTTTATTGTAAGCGATATGCGGGCGTTATTACGCAGCAGCTTGAATACTTTGCTGTTAAAGTCGGTTTTTTGCAATCGGTTGAATTTTATCTCCCGCCAAAGTTCATTCTTTTGCGTGGTTAAATCGGGAATAATCTGCCCGGCATCTTTGCCTTCCAAAAAATAGTCTTGTTGGAATCCCGTCCAGTCGTGTTTGGCTATAAAATGAATGTAACGCGGCTTGGTGCTCGAAACAAGCTGCACTGTAAACCGATACATTCGGGTTATCCCGTCTTTCGAATTGCCGGGTAAGTGGTCCGATGCAGGCTTGTCATCGTTGTACACTTTTTCCAATATGGCTTTACGGCTATATAAGAATCGCCTGTGTTCGTCGAATACCAATAGCCGGAGGTTGTCGATGGAGTTGATTTCGTCTTCATCGGCTCGGGTGAGAATCGTACTCATCCCGTCGGCATAGCTGTCGAACGATACTTCAAAAGATTTCCCTTCGGACAACAATTCCTCGTTATTCCTGTAAAAAGAATCGTCGGAACATGCTCCTGTCGCAAGCAAAGCGAACAATAAACAGAATATTGTATAGTGATGTCTCATCTTTTCTTTCCTTTCTTATTTATTCAGAAACTTTGTAGGTATCGAACACGCAACGGATATAAGCCCTTGATTGATTGTGAGCTTCTTCTGCCGGTGTGCCGTGATATGCATTCGAGAATTTGTAAGTTACTCCTGTTTGGGCAGTCCAATAGTAAGATCCCCACAATAAGCTTTTGACCGCACTATGCTCATTTGCCTGAATACCTTCAATATATTTAAGTTCTGCCTTTGTAGGTATGCGCCAACGCCCTTTGTATTTGAATGTTTTATCAATATTGCGAGAACTCCATCTTCCTCTTTCATTTTTATAGCGTTCTTCATACGTCCCGTCCATTCCGTATTCTCCTTCAAAATAATTTTCACATCTGTTGGCGGCATGGGTATAAGCTCTATAAGAATCTTGCCATTTATCATCGTTATCATAATCGTATTCATCTTTGTCGTAATAAGGAGAATGATCATCGAAGCGGCTTGAATACGGTCCATACCCTCTGCCAAATTTTGTTGTTTCGTCTTTTTTATTTCCACCCGAATATTGAGGAATGGAGCGGGACATGCCATGCTGTGTCGCAATAATAAATTCGGGAGAAACAATATTATTGGATATGGCATCCCTTTTGGTCCGTCCATTGCTATCTGTAGGGTCGCCAATTACTTCATTCCCTTGGTTCACTACGGTCGTTATTTTATAAAATACATCATTCCTTTGGGCTCCCGACTGTCCAGTTGTAGGGTCGTTTGCTATAGCTCCCAATATATCATGGAAACGAAAGTCCGCATACGGACCTGTATCTCCCGTGTTGGGCTTGTATCCGGGAGATTTTGTCCCCGTTACATATTTAGGCGGGTATTGCGTCACATGTACTTCTTGCGAAAGAGGAACGGCTGTTTCTCCGTCAGGCATTACATGGGTTACAGTAAAGTAAATTTCGAACGGAACAAAATTAACAGGCACTCTGTGATTTATCTGCAACAGTTTGTTCAACGGATTGGTTTCGTCGTTTGTTATTTGGATTTCATCAAAAGCTGTATGATAATATGCTGATGGCTCACCATCGATGTATGCTGTTATATATTGACCATCGTCTACATATTTTATCAGTCGCGCATACTGGTCGTAATATTCATATTCCGTTTTGTTTATTTTAATGGTAATGGGCAGGTCGGAGTAATAGGCTACGCTTCTTTCCGCTATATTCGGCATTAGCGGATGGTGCTCCTTTACTACGAGAAAGTGCGCATTTTTTATATCTCCGTCCACGGAGTTTGAGGTATTCCACGGTTCAATACTGATATATGCCTCCAAATGGATGGGGTCTCCTTCGTCTTCGCTACCCAGCGTGTTGATAGATGAAACGATATCGTATAAATGATTGCGCTCTATTTTCCGTAATCCGTTTTTTTGTTCATTGGTCATTTCGCCGGTAGGGAAGCGGTAATTGACAGGAATGCGGTAATAATACGGTTTAGGCTGTCCGCTTCCTACTTTAAATTTTATCATCAGGGTCAGGTAAGTCTCATTATCTCCTTTGTCTTCTCCGCTCCAGTCGTTTTCGTATGCGTAGAATGGATAGGAAGATGACAGGAACATATCTTTATCACTTCCGGGTTTTGTCGGATTAACGTATCCGGGATAACGCTTCCAGTCCATCGTACGGTACTCTGTTATTTCCCAATCATTGGGCTGTATAGCATATGCCATACCTTTTATCAAAGAGGTAATGGGAGTGTAGTTTACCATTTTTATTTCCGGTTTGCCTACCATTTCATAGTTTACGGTTTGTCCGTTCTCCGTACTTGTTACTTTCACCTCCCGTATCCGTAACCGTATTTTAGCTGCGGCACGATGTAGCTTCAATGTTTGAGGCACATTGTACATCACCTCGTCGTTTAGCCATTTTACGGTTTGAGAAGATACCATTCCATCCATCAGGAATTTATCTTGAGGTTTTTCCGAATCGGGATTAATAAGTCCCGGAGTCTTTTCTATTCTGGTTTTCAAATCACTTAACGAATTAACTTCTTCTAATGGAATGGATCTGTTGCGGTTCGCTATTACAACGATGTCGAAACTCTTGTTTTCGTAGTTACTCACTTCGGCATAGGGAATGATAACTGTTAGTTTCAAGTCGTCTCTCCGTATGTTTTGAGGTACAGAATGAAGAGTTCCGTCGGCATTGAAGAAAAACACATCCAACGTTTCCAGTTTGTTTTCATTAAGCGCGTTGAATTTATCTCCTTCTTCAGTTTTTCCGGCACGTGAACCGGAAGATTTTGCTATGTTGTTTTCTTCTATTGCTAAAGCGAGCACAATGGCTTTGGCTCCTTCGGGGAGCGGTTTTTGCTGAAGTATTTCATTTTCGTGCATGCAAGAAACAAGTAGGCCCAGCAATAGAGCGAATATAAAAAAACGTGTATGATTCAGATTATTTTTCATTGTTGTGTAACTCTTCTTTTTTTAAAACTATTCTACTTGCTTGAATACAGTTCGCCGTGTAGGTCCGGGTTCTTGTCCTAAATAAGCAGGTGAAACCTGAACTTCTTTTCCGTTGAGAGTCAGATAAACCTGTGTAAAACGCGGAGTTCCATTGAACGGCTTTAGCGGACGAATATATGCCACATAGGTAGTAGAGGCAGATGCAATTCCGATTGTCGCTCCCATTTCTCCGTTTTGCAGTTTATCTTCGGGTTGAGCTTTCAATTCGAAATCGAGTCCGTTGGTGATTGATACGCTCCATGTTCCGCCGATGGGTTCGGTCACTTTAAACTTTATCACCGCTTTGGCTTGTCCGTGAAGGGTAACTATCTTTTTATCGCTGCTTACTTCTCCTTGTCCGTCCTCATAGCTGATACCGATTATGGAGACTTTCGGCTCGGAGAAGTTGATTTCCGATTCAACCAATGTCCAAGGCACTACTTCCATACTGACGGAAATCTGATGTTCACTGTTGTCATCAGGTACATCGATCGGATCGGGAATCTCCGGCAATCCGGGACCTTTGATTGAATTTACTCTAAGTTTATATACATTGTTGCGTACTACTCCATAACGTCCGTACGCATGCTTCTTAGGTTGCTGCGTATCATCGAAATGACGGAGGGGAACCATGAAATAGCCGAGCGCGTTGTAGTAGAATTTTAAAAGATTATCGGTCCCTCCCCACCAACTTTTCGTATTGCAGGGCTTCCCGTTGTTTTCGTATTCTTGTTCTTGTGCACCAGTATATGCAGAAAACACCTTTACAATACTTTCTTCGGAGGAAAGATCGAAATCTTTGACCGAAGCGCCGAAACCTGCGGGTACTCCTAAATCGGCATCGCTTGTTCCGCTCTGTGATTGCTTGGCTACATCAATAAACTCTTTCAATGTCCAGCGTTTCTCTTTATATTCGAGCCATGAGTAAATATCGACACCGATAAAGGTTAGCTCTTCCGGTTGATAGAATATCTCTAAAATCGCTTCTGTGGTAACCAGTCTGTTTTGGGCTTCCGCGTTCATTGTATTCTCCGTGACATACATGCCTTCGTCATTCCATCCGGCTCCTGCCATATAAAAAGGAGTTGTCGGATTCTGTTTTTTGTAGAAGAATGTATTTTTCAGTATATGAATATCGTGAGAGTCCAACTCCATATTCGGATCGGTCGCATAGCTCTTGTAACGATATGTCAATGAATAGTCGGACATGTTTTCCTGTTCGAGAACAGCTTCGGTAGTCGCTGTTCCGTTTGTTTGAATAGCTTGAGCAGGTTTACGCATCCAATACATTTTTTGGTTGATCACATTAGCGCCGAAGCGATCGACGTATGCTTGTGTCGCACCTTTTATCTCTTGAATTTCTTTTCTCACATAAAGTTTGGCAAAAGCACGCTCTACAACAACAGGAACGGGATTTGCCACCGCATCGGCTTGGGTTGTTTTCCAATGTGCGCTGTTGGTTTTTACATATCCTTTGGCATTGCTCATAAACACACCTTTATCTTGTTCCGGTGCATTGGGGTTGGGAGCATTTAATTTATACAAAGAATCGTATGAATAATCTCCTGCCACCTCGAAATCGGCTTTGCTTTTTCCTGTTTGAGTTGCCTGCTTCACGGCTTCAATCGGATTTATCAATGCCAGAACATCATATTCTCCTTTTTCCAGTTCGATTGCTTCTGTGGTAAAAGAAGGCCCCGTGAACGAACCATAGTCTTTTGCAAGGGCTACCGTTCCGGCTTGGTTGTAAAAAACAATTCTAACGGATTTGATTGCGTTGTCGCGTTCATCTCCTTCGAACGCTTGTCCATGCTGGTCTTCGTCCGATAAAGCTCTCGTCTGAGTTCCAATCATGGTAGGAATTGCTACACGTACGGCTGTCCATGCTTTTTGTCCGGTAACAATATCTACTTTGTTTTTCTCAAAAGCATCGTCGGTACATGATAAGATAGTCAGCAAACCAAACAAACATGCGATATGATATATAACTTTTCTTTTCATTTTTCTTTTTATAAATCAACACCTTGCTCACGTATAATCCAAGGAAGAACTTCCGCTTTTACGGCAATGAAATCTTCTTTTGGCATTGTTACTGCCATTTTATAGTGTTGGTTTCGAACAACGCTATATTCAGGTTTTTTAGGGTTTGTCGTTTCTTCTTCTCCACGTGCAAACTTCAGATAGCTTGTTTGTGCTTCATCGCCGTTGGACAAGATCGGTACATTGAATTTTTTTCCGCTTTTGGTTTCTACGATGAAGTAGTTTACAGGAGTATTTGGCGTTTCCTGATTCCAAACTAATGTAGGGTCTGAAATAATTACTTCGGGTATATAATATATGTATTTTCTTGAAGAAATTTCCGTAAGCAATGTTTGGGGCTTATGTGCGCTTTCCGGTGTCTTTGTTGTGCTTGCTAAAAGAAACCGAGTGCGCGCATGGCAATAACTGATAGATTTGAGATTGTCGGTGACTCCTGACAAATTAATTTCTATTTTAGCTACCACTCGGATCAACTTTACCTTTCTGTCAGTGCCATCCGGTAAGAATGGACGTGGATTTGTTATAGTTCCTCCTCTGTCTACGGTCTGATTTTTATATACCCGTGACATGGGAAACCCTTTATCGGTAGCAGCTTTGCTATATAATGCCTCATCCAAAACATTCATTTGTTGCATATATGTTTGCATGGCGCTTCTGTTTGTAATTGCCTTTAGAGGCGCCATCGGCATATTGGCTACAAAATAGAAGTCCCGTTGTCCCGGCATCATTTTCACAGTGAAGGTTTTTTCTTTGTGGTCGAAAGGTATATTTTCATCATAATACTCGCACACTTTTTCTCCGGTAGAAGAATCGAATACAAGCATTGCCAAGTCATGCACGCGATCCTCAAAATCTGTGGCATCTGCGTTGAACGAATCTACGCCTTCTTGTTGTGCCCGGGTGACAGCAAGGTATACGATAGGTCCTTCATTCGGTCTTTCTTCTATAACTCCCATGTTCGAATTGCTCGAATCGCACGAAGCGAAAAGAAGAAGGAACGCTGCATCTTTTATAATATTTTTAATTCTCATTTTCATAGTTAATAGCCGTCACCTAATTCAGTCTCGTAACTGTGTATTTGCCAATTGTTTACATAAATTGCCCAGCAGATAAAAGTATAGCAATCGAGACATTTGTCTTTAATTTCGAATTTTACATTAAAATCGTTTCTACAATCTAAGTTTACATTAGGCAATTTCAATAAAATACTTCCGATAAGATCACTTTGCCAAATGATTTCATTGGTTTTAGTGTTACGTAATGTAATCATACTGTTATATCCCATTTTTAAATCCATCAGCGTGAAACTTGCTTTCAGGCTGCTACTTGTGTAGTCGATTGAAGCAGGATAGTTGAGTACATCGCTTCCTCCGACAATTCTTCTGTCAATGTTCATTTTACCATTAGCCGAGGTTATTTCGACTGCGAAGTCTTGAGGATTCACTTTTTCGCGGATGGATTCATGGATTGCTATCTCCACATTGATGCGGTTTGTTACTTCTTGTAGATTCACCGCTGTATATTTATATATTGAACCTTCTTTTTCTGTGCTGGGCAACATTACAGAGGGACTTGCGCCTTGCCAAACTTTGTGTGATCCAAGAGCTTTGACTTGATTGTTTTGCGCACGAAGAGTAAGCATAAGGTCTGTTTTTTTAGTTGCGCCTGTTTTGAAAGAAGGTATATCGAATAGGTCGTTTATCCCTGTCCATGCAACAAAAGTATAGTAACCTTGTTTCAGGGGCATCAAAATATGGTAGTCGCGAGTAAGCGACGCGTTTTTTAAAAATGTGCTGCCTGCCAATATATTATTCTCATCGAAAGCAAATAAATAGAGGTCAGACACATCTCCGATAAAAGTTGAATCTTCCGCACAAGGAGTCTTGGAGTAAAAGCTCACATATACACCTTGGGGACAATCTTTTAAATCGTCATAGATAAGGGAATCACATCCTACAATTGTTCCCAATGCGAATATTGCCAATAATATCTTGTTACGTAAATTCATCTTTACTTTTGCTTAAAGGTTTAAGAAAAAGGGAGGGCGAAAGGGCATCGCCCTCCCAGCTGTTTTTATTTTATTAATTTAAATTCTATTAGTCACCCAATTCAACGGAGTAGGAGTGTACTTGCCATGGTAAAACAACTGTTTCAACAGACATCCATGTTTCTTTCGGAGTCAAAGGATCGTTCGGATCTACAGGAGGATTTTGGGGCTCATACGGATTCTCAGGTTTCGGGTCCGGATTATTCGGATCATTCGGATCTTCTGGATTATTCGGATCTGTTGGGGGAACCAATGGATTCCAGTTTCCTCCAATTCGTTTGAAACCTGTGATTTCAATATGGTAGATATTGTTACGAACTACCGGTGAGTTCAACCATCCTATGGTATTCTTATCAGGGTTTACCCATGCATAATAGAGAACTTTGCCTTTTACGTAACGAGTTGTCCTTTGATCTTTAACTCCTTTTTTGTTGACATCATGTGCTACCTCATTATTCTCATAAAAGACGCCGTTTCTGCCTAAATAGAAATCTTGATTTTCGGGATAACTTGTATTAACTTCTCCATCTGCCATAACAACTTTTGCTGGTTTGAATTTAGCGCGTACTAGGACGTAGGCGGTATTACCTTTGCGATAACCTGTGGCATCTTGTGTTGCCCCCCAAGTATGGGTATTAGGCAAAATGAATTCTCCCCACAAAGATTTCTTCAGGTCGTCAGATATATTGCCTAAAGCAGTATCTTTGTTTTCATCATATAGAATTTTTGTCGGAACTGTAATGCCTGAGATGCCGGAAGTTGAATACCCTCTCCAAAGCCCTGTATAATCATAATGATCTCTGGCTGTGTAAAATTCTTTACCACTTGGTACAAAAGAAGAAGATACAGTTTCGATAGACAAGTTTTCATTGCCTTCGTTTACTTTTTGTTGAAAGTATAAAGCTTTCTCTCCTTGTGCAACTACATATTTAATATCTGAAATAGTTCCTAAAAGAGCATCTGGCTCAATAATGCTAGGGGTTAATGCATCATCTCCCTTTACTTCATAAGTCTCTTTTTTAGTCGTTATCATAACACGGGCAACTGCACGTTTTACTTCGACTTTTGCACGGTTTTTAGTCGGATCATTCAGTGTAGTAGCTTCGCTTATGCCTTCTTCAACCTTAACGGTACCTGCTTTGGTCACTGTCATTAAAATAACGTCTTTCTTAGAATCCGAATCTATTTTTGCTATTTTGTCAGCTACAGTATTGGCAGTTGTAGAGGCATTACCTTCTGCAGTTAATGTTTTTAACGCACCTTCATACGCTACTTTAAATTCTGTTAACTTGGTTTTTCCATTAAGTAGTGCTGTAGACTCTGTGGTAGGGTTAACAACAACGTAGACAGTTTTCTCTCCCGGGAGAACTTTGATACCTTTTAAAGGTTTGATCGATACTGTATTGTCCGTGTTAGGAGCTACCATTTGGAATTCCCCAGTTTTAAATTTATGTATTCTTTCTCCTTCTTTAGGCTCAAGATCTCCATCTGAGTTAAATACATAAATTTCAATTTCTTTAATTTCATCCAATCCTGCCCATTGTCCCAAATAATTATATTCGGGATTAGCTTGGTTTTGCCCGTCTGCTCGAGTGCCAGTAGATTGTGGCATAGACAATGTTATCGACATATAGGTTGTTCCTTCGTTTGATGAAGGTTTACCTCCTAAGTCGTCATCATTACTACATGCAGCAAACACTCCTAATCCCAGAGCCATCGCTGCCATTACTAAAAACTTGTTTGTTTTCATAAATAAAACTTTTAATAAATAAGATTTCTGTTTAATATTTTATAGTTCTCTAGTTTATGTTTCGATTGGTTATTGGTCTTTTTCCGCCTTTTCGAGTTCCTGAAGATTGTGCCGGGCCGCTTGCAAGTCGCCTGCTTTACGGAAACATGCTTTGGCTTTCTCATTTTCACCTCGGCGGGCATAGAGAATGCCTAAATTGTTTTGTGCTTCCGGCATATTGCCCAATGCTATCAAGGCTTCTTCTACGGCATTCGTCCGATTGGCGTTTAAACGGCTTGCCATGAGATTCAAACGGCTGACAGGATTGTCGGGATAGACATTGGCGGCTGTCTCAAGCACTTCTTCACGATCGCGGCTGCCTTCGGGATAGCTGTTGGCTACCAAATACATTTCGTTTAAACTCAGCAGTGCGGGTTTGGTTTTGATAACTTCGCGCGCTTCTTCCACACTGAACGGACGCACATTGTATGTAAAGGCATATTCGGTACGACGCAGCGGAGGGTAGAAGTTGGTCAGCATGTAGCGGTAAGGATTGCCTGCCGAAAGAGCCATGAGCTTGGCTTCGCGTCCGCCTTCGATGCTGTATCGGTCGATGATATCGAGCACTTCTTCTTTCTTTTCCATTCCCGAGGCTTCTACAGCTTTTACCAAGCCGTCCCAATCTTCACCGTGTCCGGTGACTTTAAACAGGTTCGATTGCAAACCGTAGGCTTTTGCCAAGTATTCCACAAATGCTTGTGCACGATTGCGTGAAAGGGTGAGGTTGGACGTATGGCTTCCTTCGGGAGAGGCGTATCCGTCGATGGCTACATTGGTTACCGTCAGGTCTTTATTGCTCATGATGTTACGTGTCACGCTGTCTACACGGGCGAATTCGCGGGCATTTCCTTGGAAGTCGCGAAGCAGTTCGTAGCGGCCTACCACAAAATTGAAGCGGGCTACAAAACGGTCGGAACGAACTTTTACAGGTTCCGGCTCAGGCGTAACGTAAGCTACCGTATATTGGGGCACATAACGTTCGGACAATAAACGATCGGTTAATTTATAGCGCATATAACCTTGCTCGCACATGGCACAGCCGCCGGCGTATTCGTCGACTTGTATGCTGGCGCTGCGCATCCATTCTTCGAAGGGTATTGAAAACTCTATGGGAATGTGCTGCGACGTTGAGTTGCTGCGACGGATCATTTGTTCGGGTTGGGGCTCGGCGGGCATGGGGGAGAGTTCTCCTCTTTTATAAAGAATCATGGGTACGCGGCTTCCTACCATGACCGGTGTAAAACGGTGAACTTGATAGCCGTCTGCCGAGACCAGCATGGGAGTAAGTGTCAGCATGCTTTGTCTTTTCAGACGCAGGCTGTCGAGAATGATGTTGAACGTAGCATGGATCTGATTGTCTTTGCGTTCGATTTGAGGAGTATCGAAACCGATTCCTCCTGTGTAAGCCGTTTTTTGAGCATATACGGAGCTTGCGCCGGCAAGCAGGGCTGATAAAATTATCGTGGAAAAATATTTGTTCATCGCTTTGCACTTATTTAATGACATATACTAAAGAGATAGCAGCCCGGGTAGGACCAAAATAGCCTTTAGAAGAATCTTTCAGTTTCTTTCCGCAAGTGGTGCAAGGATATTTGCGATAGTCGAGATATGCATATCCGGCGCCTACTTCTGCTTCGAGGCCCCAATGTTTGGAAAGAACCCATTGATAGCCAATGGATGCGCCGCCGCCGACAAACCAGCCTTCGTAACGATAATCTTTTACGGTATGCAATATTCCGAAAGGAAGTTTATAGTTGCCTGCATTGAACTGTCCGCCATGAGCGTGCACTCCTACAAACCAACCGTTGAAACGGGAGCAAAACCAGTAACGGTACTCGGGTTGAAGCAACCAATGCTTAAACTTTTTATTATTACTATAAGTGAAAGGATTTACAGCTCCCATGATTTCGAGAGTGTGTTTCTTTCCGGTAGAAATTTCTACTGAAGCGTTGGGAGTCA
The DNA here is from genome assembly GCF_014196225.1 of Bacteroides pyogenes. Classification (GTDB taxonomy): domain Bacteria; phylum Bacteroidota; class Bacteroidia; order Bacteroidales; family Bacteroidaceae; genus Bacteroides; species Bacteroides pyogenes_A. The sequence goes on from NZ_JACIDI010000011.1 coordinate 12,632, forward strand.
AGAAAACTCCATCGTAGAATAAATTGTTTTTGATAGCGATTTGTTGAGAGGATCCTTTGGCTATTCCTATCAGTGCCAATACTAGTAACACCCCCATTCGTCGAAATTGTTGCACCATGTGATTTGTTTGTTTTTTGAATCAATGAGCAGAATAATCAACTTTCTGATTCAATAGGTTAAATTATTATCCTTTTGCTAACTCGTTAAATTCTTATTGTTTTCTAGGTTTTCGTATCGTTTTTTCTTGATTTTTTCAAACGAATTAGACTTTACCATCCTTTAAATGGATAAATGATTATTCATTTATTCTGTTATCCAATATTTTAAGACCTTGTTTATGATAAATAATGATAGGGGTGTTTGGCAAATATAAACAATATATGATTAAAATATGCAAGTTTTAGACTTAAAAAAGGTTAAGAGATTTTTTGTATAGTTTCTTCGCTCAATGAATATGAGAAGTTTTTGCCGTCTGAGAAACCGAAACAGGTGTTTTATTGTTGTATTTACATATAATACCTTAAATAATCACTTTATGAGAAAACAAAAAAAACTTGTATTTTCTGTGCTTTTTCTGTGGATGCTTTCTCTTTGTTCTCTCCATGCGCAGAAGAAAGAACTTCCACGCATAGATTCATTGGTTACGGTGGGATATGCTACCGGAAGCTTGAAGACCATTTCAGGTTCTGTAGAGAAGATTACAGAAAGGCAGATGCACAAAGATCAAATCACGAATCCGTTGGAAGCAATTCGAGGACGTGTTCCGGGATTGACCATCCAGCGGGGAAATAATGGGCCGGCCGCTTTGGATGCGGTGCGTTTGCGAGGTACGACTTCGTTGACCAGCGGGAATGATCCGTTAATTATTGTGGATGGAGTGTTTGGGGATTTAAATATGCTTGCGTCTATTTATCCTACCGATATCGAAAGTATTACAATCTTGAAAGACGCTTCGGAGACTGCGCAATACGGTTCGAGAGGAGCGTCGGGGGTTATCGAGATTACGACCAAGAAAGGGGACGCCGGGAAGACTCAGGTAAGTTATAACAGTACATTCGGAATATCCGCCGTTTATAAAAATCTGAAGATGCTTTCGGCGGAAGAGTTTCGGCGGGTAGCTTCAGAGCGGGATATTTCGATACTCGATAAGGGGAATGATACCGACTTTCAGAAAGAAATAGAGCAAGTAGGTTTGCAACAGAATCATCATGTGGCTTTTAACGGAGGATCGGCTTCATCTCATTGCCGGGTGTCTCTTGGTTTCATGGATAGGCAGGGAGTCATATTGAATGAGAAAATGAAAAATTTTACATCGAACATGAATATGTCTCAGCAGGTGTTCGACGGTTTTTTAATTTGTGAGCTGGGAATGTTCGGCTCGATTCAGAAAAACCGTAATCTGGTAGATATACAAAAGACTTTCTATTCGGCTGCCACGTTTAATCCAACTTTTCCGGATCATAAAGATCCTGTCACTCATTCATGGGATCAGATTACTACGGCAAGTCAGATTACGAATCCGTTGGCTTGGATGGAAGTGAAGGACCGGGACGCAACTTCGCACATTAGTACACATGCCCGGCTGAGGTTTAACTTGTCGGACGAGTGGAAATTGACTTGTTTCGGAGCCTATACATATAATATGGTGGAGAATTCTCAATATTTGCCTACTTCGGTCTGGGCTCACGGCCAAGCATACAAAGGAGTGAAAAAGATGGAATCGTGGCTCGGGGATATGATGCTGACATATAAGAAGAATTGGAAAAAACATCTTCTTGATGTGTTGGCGTTGGCGGAACTTCAGAAAGAAACGCATACGGGATTTTATACTACCGTGACTAATTTCAGTACCGATTTGTTCGGGTACGACAACCTGCAAGCGGGAGCGATCAGGCTGTGGGAAGGAACAAATTCATACTATGAAGAACCGCGATCGGTTTCATTTATGGGACGTTTCAATTATACGTTTGCCGACCGGTATGTGCTGACTGTAAATGCGCGTACCGACGCTTCCTCTAAATTCGGGGATAACCATAAGTGGGGATTTTTTCCTTCTGTTTCCGCAGCTTGGGTAATAAGTGAGGAGAAATTTATGGAACGATTCCCGGTAATCGATAATCTGAAGATTCGGTTGGGATATGGTTTGGCGGGAAATCAGGGCGGAATAGATTCGTATACGACTTTACATCTGGTTAAACCGAACGGGGTGGCTCCGATAGGGAACTCGCCGGTGGTATCGTTGGGAGATTTGCGGAATACGAACCCCGACTTGAAATGGGAAGTAAAGCATACGTTCAATGCCGGCGTGGATGCGGCGTTGTTCGGCAACCGTCTGTTGTTTTCGGTCAATTATTATCACTCCAAAACAAAAGACATGCTTTATCTTTATAATGTGTCTGTTCCGCCTTTTATTTATAATACTCTGTTGGCGAATATCGGATCCATGCGAAACACTGGTACGGAGATTGCGGTGGGAGTGACTCCTCTAAAGACGAAAGATATGGAGCTGAATATAAATGCCAATCTTTCTTTTCAGCAGAACAAACTGCTTTCTTTGAGCGGCATCTATAATGGTGAGATGCTTTACGGGCCTCCGTATAAAAGTTTGGCAAGCCTTAATGGGGCGGGATTCCACGGAGGATACAACCACATTGTTTATCAAATGGTGGGGCAACCTTTGGGAGTGTTCTATTTGCCCCATAGCAAAGGGTTGGTTGATGATGGGGCCGGAGGTTATTTGTATGAAGTTTCCGACTTGAACGGTGGGGGAGTCAGCCTGGAAGACGGTGAAGACCGGTATGTGGCAGGGCAGGCTGTACCCAAAGCTATATTGGGATCGAATATCAGCTTCCGATATAAACGGTTTGATTTGTCGGTGCAAATCAACGGAGCGTTCGGGCACAAAATTTACAACGGTACGTCGCTGACTTATATGAACATGAATATTTTCCCCGATTACAATGTAATGAAGAAAGCGCCCGCGCAAAATATCAAGGATCAGACTGCGACCGATTATTGGCTGGAGAGAGGGGATTACGTGAATTTCGATTATCTGACGCTCGGGTGGAATGTTCCGTTGGAACGACTCTCAGGAGTAAAGAAATACATTCGTTCGCTGCGATTGGCATTTACTGTCAATAATCTGGCGACTATTACCGGTTACTCCGGACTTTCGCCTATGATCAACAGCTCTACGGTGAATGAAACGCTGGGAGTGGACGACAAACGGGGATATCCGATAGCACGGACTTATACGTTGGGAGTGAGTGTTAACTTTTAATGGAGGAAGAAAGAATGAAACAGTTTTATAAAAAGATTGTCTGGCTTCTGGCAATAGGAATCGTTTTAGGATCGTGCGACCATTTTCTGAGGGAAGAGCCGAGAGACAAGCTTCCGGAAGAAGAAGCCTATAATACGCTTTCGAATTTGTATCTCAATGCTGTGGCTTCATTATATACTTATATAGGAGGATTCGAGGATAGCCAGGGCTTGCAAGGGACGGGCAGAGGAGTGTATGACCTGAATACATTTACAACCGATGAGGCCATTGTGCCCACACGCGGCGGAGACTGGTATGACGGCGGATTTTGGCAAGGATTATTCTTGCATAAATGGGGAATCGATAATGATGCTGTTCAGGCAACATGGGAGTATTTATATAAGGTGGTGATGCTTTGCAACAAATCGCTGGAGAAGATCGACCGGTTCGGCGACTTGCATCCCGATGCCGATTTGTCTGTTTTTAGAGCGGAGGTTCGGGCAATCAGGGCAATGTATTATTATTATCTTATGGATTTGTTCGGCTCTGTGCCGTTAGTACTTTCTTCATCTCCGTCGATAACAGAGGTCTCACAGAGCGAACGCAGGGTAGTTTTCGATTTTGTTGTGAAGCAGTTGCAGCAAGCTCTTCCTTTATTGAGCGATGCCCATAGCAATTTGTCGGGCCCTTATTACGGTCGCGTTACTCGTCCGGTGGCGATGTTCCTGCTCGCCAAACTCGCTTTAAACGCCGAAATTTATACCGATAACGACTGGACGGACGGCAATCGTCCCGATGGTAAAAATATCTTTTTTGAGGTGGGTGGCAACCGGCTCAATGCCTGGCAGACGGTGATAGCGTATTGCGACCGCCTGAAAGAAGCGGGTTATCGGTTGGAGCCGGATTATAAGGCTAATTTTGCCGTGTTCAACGAATCGTCTGTAGAAAACATTTTCACTATTCCGATGAACAAGACGATGTATACCAATCAGATGCAATATATGTTCCGGTCGCGCCATTACAATCATGCCAAGGCTTATGGATTGGGAGGAGAGAATGGGCCGAGCGCCACAATCGAAGCATTGGAGGCATTCGGTTATGGGACGAAGAACCAAGACCCGCGCTTCGACTACTGTTATTTTGCCGACATCGTGTACGATCTGAAAGGCAAGCCGGTACTGCTCGATGATGGCAAGACGGTGTTGAAATACCTGCCTTGGAAAGTGGCTTTGGATGTGTCGAATACTCCGTATATGCAAACGGCGGGCGCGCGAATGAAGAAATATGAAGTGGATGAAACGGGAACGAAGGATGGCAAGTTGATAGAAAACGATATTGTTTTATTCCGTTATGCCGACGTTCTGTTGATGAAGAGCGAAGCGAAAGTGCGTAACGGCGGGAATGGCGATGCCGAGTTGAACGAAGTACGGCAACGGGTAAACGCTCCTCGGCGAACAGCCACATTGGAAAATCTGCTTATCGAAAGACAGCTGGAACTGGCTTGGGAGGGTTGGCGGCGTCAAGATCTCATTCGTTTCGGAATGTTTACCAGAGCTTACAGCAGTCGTCCGCAATTGCCGGATGAGGAAAACGGATACACTACCGTATTTCCTATTCCCGAGAAAATACGAGTAATGAATACGGGGTGGAAACAGAATCCGGGATATTAATAATGGAAACTGAAAAAGTATTTCATATTTATTGACCGAAAGTTTCAGTCTAAATCTTGGGCTATATAGAGGGTGGGAATTTTAAAATTCATATTATACAGGGCATAAAAGCGTAGAGAAGCGCCCTCTGCTTATAATCTACAAGCAAAATCACAAAGGCTTTCGCAAAGCGGGAATCTTTTCAATGCTTTTTTAGAAAGATAGCTTCTTTCTTTAGTAAGATAGCGTCCGGAGTGTCGAATAAACAGTTTGAAAAGTATTCGACACTCCGGACGCTATCTTATTTTACGGAAACAGTGACTTGACAGAAGAAGCCCTATTGTTTCTTGGAAGCACAGCCGCCAATCTCTTTTGGGGAACTTACTACTTAATCAACGAACTTCATCACTTCTCAAAAGCTCGACTGTCTATCAATTTTACGGAAACAGTGACTTG
>NZ_JACIDI010000011.1:18090-96292 GCF_014196225.1 Bacteroides pyogenes
ACTTGACAGAAGAAGCCCTATTGTTTCTTGGAAGCGCAGTCGCCAGTCTCTTTGGGGGAACTTACTACTTAATTAACGAACTTCATCACTTCTCAAAAGCTCGACTGTCTATCAATTTTACGGAAACAGTGACTTGACAGAAGAAGCCCTATTGTTTCTTGGAAGCGCAGTCGCCAGTCTCTTTGGGGGAACTTACTACTTAATTAACGAACTTCATCACTTCTCAAAAGATCGACTGCAAAGCAGACGGAGCACAACCACCGGACCAACTTAACCGGTTTCATCTGTTCTCAAAAGCCCGATTGCCCGTCACTTTTGCGGAGGTTATTGTTTAATCGAAGAAGCTTTTGAATTTCTTGAAAATCTTTTCCTTTACCGATCCGCTTGGTTTGAAGCTGTCGGAATCGTCCCACTTCTCAAGTGTGCTCTTTTCTTCCTTACTCAAGGTTTCCGGCACATAGATACTGATGTTTACCAACAAATCGCCCGTTCCGTAGCCGTTTACGCTGGGGAGTCCTTTGCCGCGAAGGCGAAGCACTTTGCCCGGTTGCGTACCGGAGTCGATTTTTACTTTAACCTTGCCGTCGATGGTGGGAATTTCTACCGCGCCGCCCAACGCTGCCGTCGGGAAACTGAGCAGAAGATTGTATATCAGGTCGTTTTCATCGCGGATCAATTCCGGATGTGTTTCTTCTTCCACCAATATCAACAAATCGCCCGGAATACCGTTTTGCTTGCCGGCATTTCCTTTGCCTCCCATAGAAAGCTGCATGCCTTCCGCCACTCCGGCGGGTATTTTTACCGTTACCACTTCTTCGCCATAAACGATACCTTCGCCTCCACACTCTTTGCATTTGTTCTTGATGACTTTTCCTCCACCGTTACAAGTGGGGCAGGTGGATCGGGTTTGCATGGTTCCCAGAATGGTTTGCTGATTGCGGATCACTGTTCCGCTGCCTTTACAAGTCGGGCACGTTTCGGAACCGCCGTCGCCTTCCGCTCCGCTTCCGTGACAGTGATTGCAGGACACATATTTTTTCAGTTTGAATTTCTTCTCTACTCCTGTGGAAATCTCCTTCAGTGTCAGCTTCACCTTCACGCGAAGATCGCTTCCGCGATGCCGGCGTTGTTGAGCGCTTCCGCCTCCGAATCCTCCGAATCCGCTGAAGCCCCCGCCGAATCCGCCACGCCCTCCGAAGATGTCGCCGAACATGGAGAAGATGTCGTCCATAGACATTCCTTCGCCTCCGAATCCTCCGAACGGACCGCCATTACCCGCAGCTCCGCTCATTCCGGCGTGTCCGAACTGGTCATAGCGCGCCCGTTTGTCCGGGTTGCTCAAGGCATCATAGGCTTCTGCCGCCTCTTTGAACTTCTCTTCCGCCGCTTTGTCGCCCGGATTCTTATCGGGGTGGTATTGAATCGCTTTTTTACGATAAGCTTTTTTAATTTCTTCTACTGTGGCGGTCTTAGAGACCTCCAGCACTTCATAATAATCTCTTTTTGCCATTTTTTATTCAGTTATGGGAAAATTCAACGTATCGTTCGATACCAATCAGCTTATTTACTCTCCGACTACTACTTTCGAATGACGGATAACCTTGTCATTCAACGTGTAACCGGTTTGTACACAATCCAGAATTTTCCCTTTCAACTCTTCCGAAGGCGCGGGGATTACGGCGATTGCCTCATGGTAATCGGTGTCCAGCGGCTGCTCTTTCGTATCTATCACCTTTACTCCGTTCTGCCCGAGGGTAGCCATGAGTTTGTTGTAGATCAGCCCGACTCCTTCTTTCACGGCAGCTACGTCCGTAGCGGTTTCCATTGTTTTGATGGCGCGTTCAAAGTCGTCGATCACCGGAAGAATACTGCCGATACTCTTTTCGCTGCCGTTCAGTATCAGTTCGGCCTTTTCTTTGAGGGTGCGTTTGCGGTAATTGTCGAATTCGGCGGACAAGCGCAAGAACTTATCTTTTTGCTCTTCAATGATGGCCTGAGCCTCTTCCAATTCTTTTTCCAACTCTTCTTCGCGGGTCAACGGGATTTGTTCTTCCGTTTGTTGGTCTTGCGTCTCTTCTGCGGCTGCATCGCGGGTTTCCTCAACGTTCAGCTCTTCTTCTCTCACTTTTTTTTCTTTTGGATCCATATCTTGATTTTCTTTTATTCATGCTATTGCTCTTCAGCAAAAACTTTGCCATTTTGGCTTCCCTGCTCGAAAAACGCCGCAAAGGTAATATTTTTATGTCAGATTGGCACATACCTTATGGTTCATTATTCATTTTAAATGACTACCTTTGCCGGCTCAAACAGAAAACAGTCAATAGTAAAATAGCAAATAGATAAGATGATTACAGTTTCAAACGTTTCGGTGCAGTTTGGTAAAAGAGTATTGTTCAATGATGTAAACCTGAAGTTTACCGCCGGTAATTGTTATGGCATCATCGGTGCCAACGGAGCAGGGAAATCAACCTTCCTCCGTACCATATGCGGTGACTTGGATCCCACCACCGGAACAATTGTGCAAGGACCGGGCGAACGCCTGTCTGTACTAAGTCAGGACCACTTCAAGTGGGATGCTTATACGGTGATGGACACTGTAATGATGGGCCATACCGTGTTGTGGGACATCATGAAGCAGCGCGAAGTTTTGTATGCCAAGGAGGATTTTACGGACGAAGACGGCCTGAAAGTTTCCGAATTGGAAGAGAAATTCGCCGAGTTGGACGGATGGAATGCCGAGAGCGACGCGGCAATGCTGCTGAGCGGGCTGGGAGTGAAGGAAGACAAGCACTATACGCTGATGGGCGAGCTTAGCGGAAAAGAGAAGGTGCGTGTGATGCTGGCGCAGGCTTTGTACGGCAATCCGGACAATCTGTTGCTCGACGAGCCGACGAACGACCTGGATATGGAGACGGTGGCTTGGCTCGAAGAGTATCTTTCGAATTTCGAACACACCGTATTGGTGGTGAGTCACGACCGCCACTTCCTCGATTCCGTGTGTACGCATACCGTGGATATCGACTACGGAAAGATTAATATGTTTGCCGGCAACTATAGTTTCTGGTACGAATCGAGCCAGTTGGCCCTCCGCCAGCAGCAGAACCAGAAGGCGAAAGCTGAGGAAAAGAGGAAGGAGTTGGAGGAGTTTATCCGCCGTTTCAGCGCCAATGTTTCGAAGAGCAAACAGACTACAAGCCGCAAGAAGATGCTCGAGAAGCTGAATGTGGAAGAAATCAAGCCTTCTTCGAGAAAGTATCCGGGGATTATTTTCACCCCCGAACGCGAACCGGGAAACCAGATACTGGAGGTGTCGGGACTAAGCAAAACGACGGAAGAGGGGGTTGTTCTTTTCAACGATGTCAATTTCAATGTGGAAAAGGGAGACAAGATTGTTTTCCTTTCGCGCAATCCTCGTGCCATGACGGCATTTTTTGAAATCATCAACGGCAATTTGAAGCCTGATGCGGGGCATTTCAATTGGGGGGTGACTATCACCACGGCTTACCTGCCGCTCGACAATACGGATTTCTTCAATACCGATTTGAATCTGGTCGACTGGCTGAGCCAGTACGGCGAGGGCAACGAGGTATATATGAAAGGATTCTTGGGGCGTATGTTGTTTTCGGGAGAGGAAGTGCTGAAGAAAGTAAGTGTGCTTTCGGGAGGAGAAAAGATGCGCTGCATGATAGCCCGGATGCAATTGCGGAATGCCAACTGTCTGATTCTGGATACTCCGACCAACCATCTGGACTTGGAATCGATTCAGGCGTTCAACAATAACCTGAAGACTTATAAGGGAAACATCCTTTTCTCGTCTCACGACCATGAGTTTATCCAGACCGTGGCAAACCGTATCATCGAGCTGACGCCCAACGGAATCATCGACAAGATGATGGAATATGACGAGTACATCGCCTCCGATCACATCAAGGAGTTGAGGGCGCGTATGTACGGCGAATAACGATGCCGGCGGAACGGAGCCTTTGTTCGGAGCGGACGGAGGCTCTGTTTCACTGAAAAGGAGCTTTTGTTTGGAATAAACAGAAGCTCTGTTTGATTGAAGTTAAGCGTTTGCCGAAATAATCTGAAAATTTTCACCGAACTGAAAGCAGATTATACGGGGCTTTACGGTAATGCTGATGAAAACAACCGGAAATTCCGTTTAGCAGAAAAGAGACTCTTTGTTTGAAGAAGCAGTGTTTCTATATTAGGTGAAGCTGATCGTTTGCCGAAATATTCTGAAAATTTTCACTGAACTGAAAGCAGATTATACGGGGCTTTGCGGTAATCTTGCTGAAAAAAAACCGGGAATTCCGTTTAACCGAAAAGGGTTCCTTTGTTCAGCCGGAACAAAGGAACCCTTTTTATTGGTCTGCTGCATCAGACGCGTGCGGATGCTATTTCTTGTAAATCAACTTACTGCCCGTTTCGCTTCCGAACAAGTTGTCGCCCAGCGTGGTAATCTGCTTTCCCGTCACCAATACATGGCGCAGGTTGTCGCATCCGATAAAAGCGCCGTATTCGATGGCCGTCACTTCGGGCGGGAGCGTCAATGTTCCGCAAAGCCGCCCGCAATTGCTGAATACGCGCTGGCCGATGGATTTGAGGTGTTTCGGAAGTTTTACCCTCAGCAGATACTTTTTCTGCGCGAACGTGAAGTCGGGGATGACCGTCGCATTTGTACGTTCCATGTCGATGGCAACCAGATTGGGCATATAGTCGCGAATCAGTTTGAAGTCGGCATTGTCGAGCTTGCCTTCCACCGTCAGGAAATTAATAGCTTTCGGCTGCAACCCTGCTTTTAAGATCGATTCTTCCAGCGTTCCCATCATTCCCACCCGCAATGTTGCCTCTACAGGTTCTCCTTCGATGAAGGCGAAAGATTCCCACCGGTTCTTGTTGCGATACGCGTCGCTACTGCCGAGCGGTACGAAGATGGCCGTCACACTGTCTGCCAATGCCTCAGGAAGCAGGTTGGGAGGTGTCTTTTTACGTATCTGGCAGATCTTCAGGCGGGTGCATCCTTTGAAAGCGGCGTCTTCGATGTTCCGGATTTTCTCCGACAGTATCACCTTTTCCAGCGTCTCCTTTCCTTTGGTTGCCCCGTCTTTCACGTCCGAGAAAGCGTAGGCGGGTATGAAGTTGGGCATGTAGATGTAGAACTTGCCGTCGGGGTAAGTACCCGATTTGCCGGCGTACATTTTGATTTCGGCATTGGAAATGTCGAGAACTTTCAGTTGCGCGAACTCATCGCGCAGATGCCTGAAGTCTTCGGCATTCAGTTTGCCGGTGAGCGTCAGATGCGTGATGCTGTTGGCTTCCGCCTCCGTCATCATCGAAATCAAAGTTCCGGGTTTGCTCACATAAAAGGTCTTGCTCGTTTGAGCGGAGATGCCTATCGCACCGGTTGCCAGTAGCAGGCTCGTCAATAATTGCTTAATAGTCATGATAATAAGATTCTTTTACACGCAAATATAAGAAAAATAGGGAAGAAGTAGCGGTTTTTTGCGTTTTATATCTATTTTTGCGATTTAATAAACTTAACTCTGACATGGAAGAGACCGAAAGAAAGAAACTCGTATCCGGAAAGTTTGCCGTATGTATTTATTTAGCGGCTTTTATGGTGTTGCTATTCGTCTGCTCTTTGTTTTACGGCGGTATAGCCGGCGGAATCCTGCTTCTGCTGAAGGAAAACCCGGAGAATAGCGACAGCCTTTGGGTATTGTTCGTAATGGAAATAGCCCTGCTGCTGGCGGTGCTTACTTCGGTTGCCGTATTGCTTAGGATGGAGCAACGGGGATTTTCCGAACTCGGACTTTCGGTCAAAGGACGCGCCGCCGACATCGGATACGGCATGCTGATGGCTTTGTCGATATACGCCATAGGCTTCGGTCTCTGCCTCGTTACCGGTGAAGTCGAAGTGGCAGGGGTGCATTTCTCCCTCTTGTCCCTGATCGCTTCGTGGGGTTTCTATCTGTTGGTGGCGCTGGCGGAGGAGATCATGGCGCGCGGCTATCTGCTGGGGATGATGCTGAGGCACAACGTAAACAGGTTTCTTGCCCTCTTTATCTCCTCGCTGCTATTCAGCCTGTTGCATATGTTCAATCCTAACTTTGGCCTGCTGCCGATGATCAACCTCGTGCTTGCGGGTTCCCTGCTCGGAGCTTCTTTTCTTTACACCCGCAACCTCTGGTTTCCCATTTCTCTGCATCTTTTCTGGAATTGGCTGCAAGGTCCCGTGCTCGGTTATCAGGTGAGCGGCAATGAGAGGGAGGGTATACTTGACCTGCATCTGCCTCAAGAAACGGTGTGGAACGGCGGATCCTTCGGTTTCGAAGGATCGCTTATTTGCACCGTGCTGATGATTCTGGGCACGGCCGTCATCGTTCTTTGGGGAGAAAAGCGGCTACTCCTGCGGCACACCCGCCATGCTTAGCCGGATACGCTTACGTTCGGCATCGATGCCTATCACTTTCACCATCACGTGCTGATGGATGGATACCACTTCAGTGGGGTCGGAAACGAAACGCTCCGCCATTTCAGACAAGTGTACCAGCCCGTTTTCTTTGATTCCTATATCCACGAAAGCGCCGAAGTTCGTAATGTTGCCTACGATGCCCGGAAGAATCATTCCTTCGCGAAGGTCGTTCAACGTGCGGACATTCTTATCGAATTCGAACACTTTGATAGCCTTGCGCGGGTCGCGTCCCGGCTTGTCGAGCTCCTGCATAATGTCTTGTAAGGTAGGCAGCCCCACCGCAGGAGTGATGTAATCGGATATGTTTATCTTCCGGCGAAGCTCTTTATCTGCGATCAACTCGGCGACCGTACATTTCAGGTCGGCCGCCATCTGCTCCACGATGCAATAGCTCTCGGGATGCACGGCGGTGTTGTCCAGCGGATTCTTCGCCCCCGGAATGCGGAGGAAGCCCGCGCATTGTTCGAAAGACTTGGCTCCCATACGCGGCACTTTCATTAATGCCTTGCGCGAATCGAACGCTCCGTTTTCGGTGCGGTAGTCGACAATGTTCTGCGCCAGTTGCGGCCCTAATCCCGAAATGTACGTCAGCAAATGGCTGCTTGCCGTATTCAGGTTTACTCCTACCAAGTTCACACAGCTTTCTACCGTTTGGTCGAGCGCCTTTTTCAATTTATTTTGGTCTACGTCGTGCTGGTATTGTCCCACACCGATAGACTTCGGATCGATCTTCACCAGTTCCGCAAGCGGATCCATCAGGCGGCGTCCGATAGAAACCGCGCCGCGCACCGTGACGTCGTAGTCGGGAAATTCGTCGCGCGCCGTTTTCGATGCCGAATAAACTGAGGCTCCCTGTTCGCTCACTGCGAATACCGGAATCTGGCGGTCGAATGTCTGCCGGCGTATAAAGTCTTCGGTTTCGCGTCCGGCTGTTCCGTTGCCTATGGCTATAGCCTCTATGCGGTAGGCCTCCACCATTTTGCGGAGCCTCGACGCCGCTTCCCCTGTTTTGCCTACGGGAGGGTGGGGGTAGATGTTTTCGTTATGCAGAAGATTGCCTTGTTCATCCAGACAAACCGCCTTGCAGCCGGTGCGGAAACCGGGGTCGATGGCTAACACGCGCTTCTGGCCCAACGGAGACGCCAGAAGAAGCTGCCGCAAGTTCTCCGCGAATACGCGGATGGCTTCATCGTCGGCTTTCTCTTTCGACTGTCCGGCAAATTCCGTTTCGATGGAAGGCTTGAGCAATCGTTTGTAAGCATCGGCAACCGCCTCGCTCACCTGGCGGCTGCATTCGTTGTCGCCACGAACGAACTGCCGCTCCAGACGCTCGGTGCAGGCATCGTCATCAGGATTTATGGAGACTCTGAGCAGGCCTTCCGATTCCGCCCGGCGAACGGCCAGCAAGCGGTGCGAAGAACAACGTTTCAAGGGTTCGGAGAAGTCGAAGTAATCCCGGTATTTGACTGCTTCTTCCTCTTTTCCCTTCACCACCTTGGCGGTAATCGCGGCTTGCCTGCCGAATTGATGACGTACGGCGTTGCGCGCCCGTTCGTCTTCGTTCACCCGTTCGGCGATGATATCGCGCGCGCCTTTCAACGCGTCTTCGGCATCTTTCACCTCTCCTTTCACGAAAGCCGATATTTTTGCCGAGAGATTGCCCTCTCTTTGCAGCATCAATAGGGTAGCAAGCGGTTCCAAACCCTTCTGCCGGGCAATCTCCGCACGGGTTTTCCGCTTCGGCTTGAAAGGCAGATAAATGTCTTCCAACTCCGTCGGGCTCCATGTGTCGCGGATTCGTTTCTCGAGTTCCGCAGTCAGTTTGCCTTGTTGGTCGATGGTGCTCAACACGGTTTCTTTACGTTTGGCTATTTCGCATAGCTTATCGTATTGTTCTTTGATGTGCTCTATCTGCACTTCGTCCAGACCGCCCGTCGCTTCTTTCCGGTAACGGCTGATGAAAGGAACGGTAGCGCCTTCTTCCAGCAGGCGAAGGGTGTTTCCGACCTGCTTCTCCGCTATGTTCAATGTCTCGGATATCTTTTGATGAAATAATTCCATAACGCTTTTTCTGTGTAAATGAATCACAAAAGTACGCATAAATCTTTTACGAACGGTAAGTTTGGTTATATTTGCGTTAGGTTTTTAATATTGATGAATCTCTGAATTGAAATTGATGATACGATGAATCGAATAGCGTTTGTTTATCTCTGGCTGCTTTCTCTTGTGTTTACGGCGGCGGCGCAAGAAAGGACCGTGAATCTGAAAATAGTGCAGACGAGTGATGTCCACGGCAATTATTATCCTTATGATTTTATCACCCGCACGGGGTGGGAGGGCAGCCTTGCCCGCGTGCATTCTTTCGTGAAGCAGGAGCGGGAGTGCTATAAAGACAATTTGTTGCTGTTCGACAACGGAGATATTCTGCAGGGGCAGCCTACGGCATACTACTATAATTTCATCGATACGGTTTCGCCGCATCTCTGTGCCGAAATAATGAACTATATGGGGTATGACGCCGGCAATATGGGAAACCATGATGTGGAAACCGGACATGCCGTGTTCGACCGTTGGGTGGGGAGCTGTCGGTTCCCCATATTGGGAGCCAACATAGTCGATTTGTCTACCGATGAACCGTATCTTCCTCCGTATAAAGTTTTCGAACGCGAAGGAGTGAAAGTCGCTCTTCTGGGCATGATTACTCCCGCCGTGCCGGTGTGGCTCCCCGAAAACTTATGGAAAGGACTGCGCTTTGACGATATGGAAGAAACCGCGCGCCGCTGGATGAACGTAATCCGGGAGAAGGAAAAACCGGATGTGGTGATCGGCCTGTTTCATGCGGGACAGCGGGAAGAGCCTCCGATGCCGGGAGAATGCAATGAGAACGCCTCGTTGCAAGTGGCGAGGAACGTGCCCGGATTCGACGTTGTGCTGATGGGACACGACCACATGCGGGAGTGCAGAAAGGTTGTAAATGTGGACGGCGATTCGGTGTTGGTGATGAATCCTGCCAACAATGCTCTGGTTGTGTCTGCCGTAAGCATCGCTTTGACGTTGGAAAACGGCAAAGTGAAGACCAAGAAAATAGAGGGAAGCCTTGCGGATATGAGGAATTACGAGGCGGACGAGGATTTTATGCGGTATTTCGACGGGCAATACCAAGCCGTCGGCAAGTTCGTTTCGAAGAAAATAGGAAAAGCCGAGAGAACGATATCCGCGCGTTCTGCCTTTTTCGGTCCTTCGAGCTTTGTAGACTTTATCCATTCCTTGCAGCTTGCCATCAGCGGAGCGGATATTTCGTTCGCGGCTCCGCTCTCGCCGAACGCCGAAATAAAAAAGGGAGATTTATACGTCAGCGACATGTTCAACTTGTATAAGTACGAGAATCTGCTTTACGTGATGCGACTGTCGGGGCAGGAAATCAAGGATTATCTGGAGGAGTCGTACTACTTGTGGACCAACCGGATGAACTCGCCCGACGACCATCTGTTGTGGTTTAAAGAGCCGCGTGGCAACGACTCTGCAAAGAGGTCGGCATTGCAGAACTACAGTTATAACTTCGATTCGGCGGCGGGTATCATTTATACGGTCGATGTCAGACAGCCTAAAGGAAAGAAAATACATATTGTCGGTATGGCGGACGGAACCCCGTTTTCTTTGGCCAAACATTATAAAGTGGCATTAAACTCGTATCGGGGAAACGGCGGAGGCGAATTATTGACCAAAGGAGCGGGCATACCGAAGGAAGAACTTGACGAACGCAGGCTCTTTTCTACCGACAAGGACTTGAGGTTTTACCTGATGAAATACATCGAGAAAGCAGAAGTTGTCTCCCCCAAACCCTTAAATCATTGGAGGTTTATTCCTAAGGACTGGACGATTTCTGCCGCTAAGCGCGATTGCAAATACTTGTTCGATGATGGTCGATAAGCAGGCATAATTGTTCTTTTCGACCGGTAATCTCCTGTATGGGTAGGTCCCTAATTTTATTATTGGTATCTTTGGCCTAAAAACCAAAAGTTTATGAGTGTTCAATATGTTCCGAAGGTTGGAATCTCTTCGGTCTTTCATTCCAAACGCGTAGACCCTGCGGATATTGATTTTGTGGACAATGACATGGCCCTTTTTAATGCGAAGAGTATACTTTCTTTATTCGACGGACCGAGTAAGTTGGAGGTTCTTAGCATCGCACTTTGCCTGGAAGGACGTATCACGCTTAACCTTAATCTTCGTGAGTATGAATTGGTTCCGGGACGCATGGTGGTGATATTGCCTAACCAAATAATGGAATACCGGAAAGAGAATGAAGAGTTTCGGGGAATTTTCTTTGCAATGTCGATGGATATGCTGGAGCTGTTGCCTCAAATCAGAAACATGCTGTCGCTTTTTCTGTATCTGAAAGATTATCCGTGCTTGGATTTGACTTCAGACGAGCAGGATCTTGTGCAAGAATATCACGCATTTATCAGAAGGCGTTTGAAAGACGGAGAGAATCCTTATCGTAGAGATTTGGCATTCGGATTGATGCAAAGTTTTTTCTTTGAGTTATACAGTCTTTTTCATAATCATACTCCGGCAATTTCTTGTCCGGTTAAAAGCAAAAGCCGTCAAGAATATATATTCGGGCGGTTTTATGAAGCACTGCTCCGTTCTTATCAATCGGAACGCAGTGTGAAGTTTTATGCCGACCGGCTGTGCCTGACACCAAAACATTTGTCGGGCGTAGTAAAGAGTGTGAGCGGGAAAACGGTGGGAGAGTGGATCGATGAATTTGTCATCCTTGAAGCGAAAGCGCTTCTGAACTCTTCTAATCTGAACATTCAGGAGATTGCCGACCGGCTTAATTTTGCCAATCAATCTTTCTTTGGAAAATATTTTAAGCATTACACCGGCATGTCTCCGAAACAATACCGTAAAAGCAGATAGCGGAAATGAATTCCGCTCATGCTGCGATGTGTTTATAAAACACCCGAACGTACCCGGCTCAGTGTTTCGGGTGTCATCAATAAGTACGAAGCGATGTTTGCCAACGGCGCGCGTTTGATAATCTCCGGATGTCTTTCGAATAAAAGATGGTATCGCTCGCGCGCGGATTCGAATCGCCATGAATCGGCTTTGATTTGCGAGGTGATTAACGAGTGCTCCAGTATTTTGCGGTAGAACATGTCTACTTCCGGATTCTCTTTTGTCAGTTTCTGAAGAGATGTATAAGGGAACTGATAAATTACGGCCGGTTCCAAAGTCTCTACCATAAGGCGGGTGGGTTCTTGTTTCAAGAAACTTTCGATACACATCAATATGCACCCTTCGTACGAGAAATGTTCGGTGACGTCTTTCCCGTTTTTATAATAATATTGCCGGAGCATGCCTTTGCCCACGAAGATAATTTCACGGGCTATTTCCCCTTCGTTGAGGGCGATTATGCCTTTGGGGAGGTCTTTGCGTACCAAAATGCTTTCTATCAACCGCCGCCCTTCCGCGCTCATCTCCGGAAACCGGGAGTTTACAACGGCGTTTACCGTATCTCTTAATAATGTATCCATTTGATTATTTAGTCATATTGTGCGCAAAATTACTAAAACGATTGACATAAATCAAGCCGGTTTTGAAAAGAAGAGAGAAAAGGAAAGCTTCGGGTGTAAATAATGATATTTTTAAAACGCGTATCCATTCGGATTCACGTAAAGAATAAAGCTCCGTTACATGTTTCTGGATGAATGCGCGTTTAATAATGTGAGCGTCCGATTGTTTTGTCGGACTTTTTTTATTCCGTTATATTCGGCGGTTGCCTTAGAGGATGTTCATTCCTTCTAAAGTAAGTTTGACTATAAAGAGGGTGAAAATAACCCACATCGTGAGTGATATTTGTCTCACTCTGCTGCTCAAAGCTTTGAGGATGACGAATGACAGCATTCCGAAAACGATTCCGTTGGCGATGCTGAACGAGAAAGGCATCATGACGATGGTGAGGAAAGCGGGGAATGATTCCGACAAATCGTTGAAGTTAATTTTCAAAACAGAGCTTATCATGAACAGTCCGACAATAATCAGCGCCGGAGCGGTGGCTGCTGCCGGAACCATCAGAAACAGCGGGGCAAACAGTAGCGACAAGGCGAACATCATGGCAGTAGACAGCGAAGTGAGTCCGGTACGTCCGCCCGAAGCGACTCCCGAAGTGCTTTCCACAAACGAAGTAACCGTACTTGTACCGAGAATGGCGCCTACGGTAGTTCCCAAAGCATCGGCAAACAAGGCTTTTTTAATCTGAGGGAAATTGCCTTCTTCATCCAATAAGTTGGCTTTCGACGCAACTCCCAGCAAGGTTCCGATGGTGTCGAACAGATTCACAAAGAGGAATGTGAACACCACAATCAGCATGTCGAGTGAGAAAAGGTGTTTCCATTCAAAACTCATGAACACCGGAGATATGTCGGGGGGCAACGAAAAAATCCCCTCTTCGGGCAACTTCACAAGGCCGAGGAATACGGCGAATATGGTCGATGCGATGATGCCGATAAGGAAAGAACCGTGAATATTCTTAATGAAAAGCACGGCGGTAACCACCAGCCCCAACAAAGCCACCCAAATGTGCGGATCGGACATGCTGCCCATAGAAACCATCGTGTTGGGGTCTTTCACAATCAACCCGGCGTTTTGCATACCGATCAGCGCGATAAAAAGTCCGATTCCAACCGGAATGGCATCCTTTATCGACTTGGGAATGGTGTTGACAATCATTTCCCGGATGTTGCAGGCGGTAAGGATAAGGAAAATAATACCTTCGATGAACACCGCCGTCAAGGCCATCTGCCAGGAGTATCCCAGCCCGAGGACAACGGAAAAAGCGAAAAAACTGTTCAATCCCATTCCCGGGGCCTGCGCAATGGGAAGGTTGGGAATCAGCGCCATGAATAAAGTTCCTGCCACGCTGGCGATAGCTGTTGCGGTAAACAGTGCTGCGCGGTCCATGCCTGACTGACTCAAGATGTTTGGGTTTACTACCAGAATGTACGACATTGTCAGAAAAGTAATAATACCTGCGACAATCTCTGTGCGTACGTTTGTTTTGTGTTCTTTTAGCTTAAAAAGTTTTTGTAACATGGGTTTTATGATATTATGGAATAAAAAAAGCTATTTACGAAAACGGTAAATAGCTATTTAAATGATTGTAGTGAGTACGGGAATCGAACCCGTATTGCATGCGTGAGAGGCATGTGTCCTAACCGTTAGACGAACCCACCGGATAAAGTCGTATTGTATGATTTCTGTAAGCTTTGCTGCCTTTCAAGAAACACGACAATCGCTTTTTCGATAACGAATGCAAATGTAGACTATACTTTTGATATATGCAAGTCTTCAGACTTGTTTTTTTACCGTAGAAATATTGTTTTTATTATATTTCGCCAAGGCGGATTGTCATTTCTCTTATGTACCGGGAGGCTATGAAAAGCAGGGTATGTGATTAAAAGAAAACCGAACGCGATGGCTGATTTTTCAACCCCCGCTGTCTTCGAAAAAAAGCCCGCCGTGTTTGAAAAAAAGCCCGCCGTGTTTGATTTCAAAGCCCGCCGCCTTTTTTTTAAAGCCCGCCGTGTTTTTTTTAAATCCTCGTACAGCTTGTTCGGTTCATAAATAAAAAAACCGCCAAGTAATTATACCGGCGGGATTTTCTTTGCTTTGTTTTCTTTATGCGTTGCGGAAGCTGGGGGATTCGAACCCCCGGTACGGTTGCCCGTACGTCAGTTTAGCAAACTGGTGGTTTCAGCCACTCACCCAAACTTCCTTTGAATTCGCATTTTCTCTCAAATGCGGTGCAAATATAGAAGTATCTTTTGGACTACGCAAATCTTTTAGTATGATTTTTTATCTATTTCTTCCGGAAACGAGATAAAAGGCTAATCCTCAAATATTAAAAACAGACATTTATGATTTAGGCAAATTCCTCCCGTTCGGTAGGGATTTTCAGTTTCAAGGGGAAAATTCATCTTTTACCTTTGTCATATCAAAAAAGCATAATGATATCAACCATAAAAATAAAGGAATATGAGAGCGAAAAATGTTAAATACTGGGGAATAGCCTTGATAGCTATGTTGGCGATAGGGCTGACATCTTGTGATGTTGAAGTCGGTACCTTTTACGATGACGATAATATAGGTGGAGGTTATTACAATCGTTCTTCCGAATTATGCAGCCGAACGTGGGTGAGTTTTTATATCGATGCCGAAGGAAATCGTTGCCGGCAAGAGTTGGACTTTTATATGAACCGTACAGGAGTCGATTTTATTCGTGTGGAATATCCCGATGGATATGTGAAAGAATTGGAGAATCATTTCCGTTGGAACTGGGACAACTATGGGCAGACCTCACTCCGAATGGTTTACGGCCCGAAAGATGTTTCTTTCCTCGATGGCATTTACATCGGTGGAAACAGGCTGACAGGTTATCTGGACGGGCGGGACAATTATGTGGAGTATAGAGGAAAATAAGAATATTCCTTAATTTCAGGAAGATAACCTGAGACCTTGGGCGGAGGGTGCAAAATGGAAACGAAAAGCTTTGAACGCGGCTAAATAGTTTCTATCTTTGCACCCTACATTTATTACAAACTTGTGCATGGAATGGTTATATAGCTTATTTGTCGAGCACTCTGCTTTGCAAGCTGTTGTAGTTATCTCATTAATATCAGCCATTGGGTTGGGATTGGGAAAAGTGCACTTCTGGGGGATTTCGCTGGGAGTCACTTTTGTTTTTTTTGCAGGAATTCTGGCAGGTCATTTCGGGCTTTCCGTCGATCCGCAGATGTTGAATTATGCGGAAAGCTTCGGACTGGTCATTTTTGTTTATTCCCTTGGCTTGCAAGTCGGTCCGGGCTTTTTCGGTTCTTTCCGAAAAGGAGGAATGACATTGAATATGCTTGCTCTGGGAGTTGTTCTTTTGGGTACTTTAATGACGGTTATAGCGAGTTATACCACGGGGGTTTCATTACCCGACATGGTGGGAATACTCTGCGGAGCGACAACCAACACGCCTGCATTGGGAGCTGCGCAACAAACATTGGTACAAATGGGAATGCCGAGCAACTCGCCCGCTTTAGGATGTGCGGTGGCATATCCGATGGGTGTGGTAGGCGTGATTTTAGCCGTTCTTTTTCTGCGCAAATTGCTCACTCGTCCCGAAGATCTGGAAACAAAAGAAAAAGATGATACGAATAAAGTATATGTCGCCGCTTTCCAGATTCATAACCCTGCCGTTTTTAATAAAAGTATTAAAAATATTGCAAGCATGAGCCATCCTAAGTTTGTGATTTCCCGTTTGTGGAGAGACGGACATGTGAGCATTCCTACATCGGAAAAAATATTGAAAGAAGGAGATCGCTTGCTTGTCATTACATCAGAGAAAGACGTGATGGCGTTGACAGTGCTTTTCGGTGAGCAGGAAAGCACCGATTGGAATAAAGAAGATATTGACTGGAATGCCATTGACAGCGAATTGATTTCCGAACGCATTTTGGTGACTCGTACCGAGCTTAACGGAAAAAAACTGGGTTCGCTTCGCCTGAGAAACCATTACGGCATTAATATCAGCCGGGTGTATCGTTCGGGCGTACAATTGCTGGCTACACCGGAATTGCGGCTCCAGCTTGGCGATCGACTGACGGTAGTAGGAGAGGCGCCGGCTATACGGAATGTGGAAAAGGTGTTGGGCAATGCCGTCAAAAGTTTAAAGGAACCCAATCTTGTTGTGGTTTTTATCGGCATTGTCTTGGGGTTGGCTTTGGGAGCTGTTCCGTTTTCCATCCCGGGTGTCGGCACACCTGTAAAATTGGGTTTGGCTGGCGGCCCGATCATTGTAGGCATTCTGCTGGGAACTTTCGGCCCTCGGCTGCACATGATTACCTATACTACCCGTAGCGCCAACTTAATGCTTCGCGCATTGGGACTTTCGATGTATTTGGCTTGCCTCGGTTTGGAATCCGGCTCCCATTTTTTTGAAACGGTAATCCGTCCTGAAGGTCTATTGTGGATTGGATTAGGCGCAGGGTTGACTATTATTCCGGTTTTACTGGTAGGTTTTATTGCTTTCAAATTTATGAAAATCGATTTCGGCAGCGTATCCGGGATGTTGTGTGGAAGTATGGCCAACCCGATGGCTTTGAATTATGCTAACGATACAATCTCCGGTGACAATCCTTCTGTAGCTTATGCTACTGTTTATCCGTTATGTATGTTTCTGCGGGTAATTATAGCACAGGTTTTACTGATGTTTCTGTTGGGATAATCCCTTGACTGTTAATAATGTGTAATAATTCACTGAAGATTGAACATCCTTTCTTGCCTATTCTTATAACAAAATCAATGTATTATAAAACTCTGAAAACTTATGACTGTTCAAAGTAACATAACGCCTGAGAGTATCGAAAGCGATCTTCGCTATTTGCAGCTATTGTCCCGAAGTTTTCCTACGATAGCCGATGCAAGTACGGAAATTATTAATTTGGAAGCGATTTTGAACCTTCCAAAAGGCACTGAACACTTCCTGACAGATATACATGGTGAATATGAGGCTTTTCAGCATGTATTGAAGAACGCTTCGGGATCAGTGAAGAGGAAGGTTAACGAAATTTTCGGCAACACATTGAGAGAGGCCGAGAAAAAAGAACTTTGCACGTTGATTTATTATCCGGAAGAGAAGATTCAATTAGTGAAAGCCGGAGAAAAGGATTTGGACGACTGGTATCTGATCACGTTGAACCAATTGGTAAAAGTTTGTCAGAACGTATCTTCCAAATATACCCGCTCGAAAGTTCGTAAGTCTTTACCCCCCGAATTTTCTTATATTATTCAGGAGTTGCTGCACGAATCTTCGGTCGAGCCGAACAAGCACGCGTATATTGATGTGATAATAAGGACGATAATTTCAACCAAGAGGGCGGATAATTTTATCATCGCGATGTGCAACCTGATTCAGCGGCTGACGATCGATTCGTTGCATATTGTGGGAGACATTTACGACCGTGGCCCGGGAGCACATATTATTATGGATACTTTGTGCAACTACCATAATTTCGATATCCAATGGGGAAACCATGATATTCTTTGGATGGGCGCCGCATCGGGGAACGATAGTTGTATTGCGAATGTAATTCGTCTTTCCATGCGTTACGGCAACTTGTCTACGCTTGAAGACGGATATGGCATTAACTTGCTTCCGTTGGCAACATTCGCCATGGATACTTATGCGGATGATCCATGTACGGTATTTACTCCTAAAATGAGTTTTGCCGATGCATCTTACAATGAAAAGACAGTACGCCTGATTACTCAGATGCATAAAGCTATCGCCATTATCCAGTTTAAGCTGGAGGCTGCTATTATCGATCGTCGTCCTGAGTTCGGCATGGAAAACAGAAAATTGCTGCACAAAATAGATTTTGAAAAAGGGGTTCTCGTGTACGAAGGAAAGGAGTATCTGTTGCGTGACACGAATTTTCCGACAATAAATCCTGCCGACCCTTATCGGCTGACTGAAGAAGAACAAGAATTAATGGACAAAATCCATTCTTCGTTTATGAATAGTGAAAAGCTGAAAAAGCATATGCGCTGTTTGTTTACTTACGGGGGAATGTATCTGTTATGTAATTCGAATTTGCTTTATCATGCTTCTGTCCCCATGAACGAAGACGGAAGTTTCAGACATGTAAAAATACGTGATAAAGAATATTGGGGACGTAATCTGCTGGAAAAATCGGACCAGTTGATTCGTACGGCTTATTTTGATGAAGAAAGAGGAGAAGATAAAGCCTATGCCATGGACTTTATATGGTACATGTGGTGTGGTCCTGACGCCCCGTTGTTCGATAAAAATAAAATGGCTACTTTTGAACGTTATTTTATTGCCGACAAAGAATTGCATAAAGAAAAGAAAGGTCATTACTACACATTACGCAATCAGGAAGATATTTGCAATAAAATATTAGATGAGTTCGGCGCTTCGGGGCCTCATTCTCATATTATCAATGGACATGTGCCTGTAAAAACTATCAAAGGTGAACAACCGATAAAAGCCAATGGTAAGCTTTTTGTAATCGATGGAGGGTTCTCGAAAGCCTATCAGCCGGAAACAGGAATCGCCGGTTATACGCTTGTATATCACTCCCACGGTTTGCAACTCGTGCAGCACGAACCCTTCCAGTCACGGCAAAAAGCCATTGAAGAAGGGCTGGATATAAAATCTATCAGTTTCGTTCTTGAATTGAACTCTCAGCGCATGATGGTAAAAGATACAGATAAAGGGAAAGAGCTGATAATGCAAATTCAGGATTTGAAGAAACTGCTCGTTGCCTACCGTACAGGATTGATTAAAGAGAAAATATGATTCCTCCTTCTGTAATGGCTCTTTTGTCGTAATTGCCGGACCGGTTATAGTAACGTGTGAAGCCATAACCACCGGTGCCGAATATTCCGATTCTTTTCGTGAGCTGATATTCCAGACTGACGCGTGCCTGCAAAGCATAGAGCCGGCGGGGTATCAGTTCATCTTTGTTTTTGAAAGCTTCGATATGCTCATAACCTAAGTCACTGCTGACGGAAAGTTTCTTATAGAGTGGAAGAGACAATCCCGCCCGATAAGAGGCTGTAGCCGAAAACTTATCGTTCAAATGTCTGCGCTGCGCTCCCAATCCGATAATGGTATAGAATAATCGGTTTTTGAAACGGACACCTATATTGGCAATGGCAGTGTTTCCTCCATAAAGCATCATCTGGATTTTTGTATCGGGATTCGCATTCACCAAGCCTATTTGAAAACCTTTCATTTCTTCTTTGTAATAATTTAAAATACCGATTTGCAGACCATGTGCTTTAGTAGCATAATTGCATAATCCGATTTGTACTCCGTTCATTGCGTTGCCTGCTATATTTCCTATACCGGCTATTTGCACCCCGTTGACGCTTTCGCCGTTTACATTTAGAAAGCCGGATGCCATTAACCCCTTCATATTTCCTCCTGTAATATTGGCCAATCCGGAAAGTTGAATCCCGTACGCTCTTTCTCCGCTTATATTTATTCCTCCACTGACTGCCAATCCTGAAACACGATCTCCT
Organism: Bacteroides pyogenes; assembly: GCF_014196225.1. Taxonomy (GTDB): domain Bacteria; phylum Bacteroidota; class Bacteroidia; order Bacteroidales; family Bacteroidaceae; genus Bacteroides; species Bacteroides pyogenes_A. The sequence continues at coordinate 37,673 of NZ_JACIDI010000011.1, forward strand.
CCGATATTGATAAGCCCTGATAAAACAACTCCTACAACGTCCTGGCCGGTAATATTTACCAGACCGCTTGCGGAAACTCCGGTCATCTTATTTCCATTGATATTGGTGATTCCGGAAAATTGAAAGCCTTCCACATTGTCGGATACTATATTTGCTATGCCCGAAACTTGTATTCCTTTGACATCGGTCCGGACTACACTTCCGAGAATATTCATTCCGATCCCGTTGAGTCGGGTCATATTTGTAAGAACACCGAGGTTCAGATAACTGGTTTGCGTGCTGTCCACCGGCTGAGTACTGATGTCTTTCCACAGAGAAAGGTTGATTCCGGCGCTTTTATTCTGAGCCGATAAACAAGCGGCAGCCATTAAAATAGCTGCCGTACATATTGTTTTCTTTACTCTCATCTTATTTATGCTTAATTATACGTATACGGTATTGCCCCAAACATGAAGTTGCTATCCTTTTGCCTCCTGATATAAATACCGCTTGATACTCTTTTTCGGAGTTTTTTCAAACTCTTCGGGATATATCTTCATCTTGGATATCTGACTGTATGCCGGCAACATCTCGTTGAGCGCTATGCGGTTTTCTTCCATCACTCGCTCGATGTCGCTGTTTCGCAGGCCGTGGGTAAAGGCTTCGTCAAAGTCGGGATAAACAAGTCCTACCAGTTTCTCGTTTTGCTGTACGATTATACTTTCAGCCACGTAAGGCAGGTTGTTCAACTTATCTTCGATCTCTTCCGGATAAATATTTTGTCCGCTCGCACTGAGCAGCATGTTTTTACTCCGACCCTTGATCGTGACATTTCCTTCAGCATCAATCAATCCCAAATCACCGGTATGAAGCCAACCGTCTTTGTCAATTACTTGTTGGGTGGCCTCTTCGTTTTTGTAATATCCTACCATCATGTTCGGACCCTTGCAAACGATTTCTCCGACAATGTTTTCAGGATCGGGCGAAAGTATCTTGACTTCCATTCGAGGCGCGGCTTTACCGCAAGAACCTCGCTTGAATCTTGTCCAGTCTTCGTAGGAAATAATCGGGCCGCACTCTGTCATTCCGTATCCTACGGTATAAGGAAAGTCGATCATTTTCAGCAATTGTTCCACTTCTTGATTGAAAGCGGCGCCGCCTACGATTACTTGTACAAAGTTTCCTCCGAAAGCTTTGATCATTTCTTCTCGTACGGTTGCTTTTATCTTATCGTTAATGAAGGGTACTTTCAAAAGTAACTTCATTGTAGGCGTTTCCAATTTGGGTAATACGTTTTTCTTTATGATTTTTTCGATAATCAATGGTACGGCAACAATGAGTCTCGGCTTGATTTCCGCAAAAGCCTGGAAAATAATTTTCGGGCTGGGCATACGTGTCAGGAAGAAAATCTGGCATCCGGCGGAAAACTCATATAAGAACTCAAAAGCTAAACCGTACATATGAGCCATTGGCAGCATGGACACAATTTTATCTCCGGCTTCCAGAGAAAGGACTTCGAATGCAAATTTAGTATTCGACCACAAGCTTCGATAAGGTAGCATAACCCCTTTAGAGTAGCTGGTGGTTCCGGAAGTGTAATTGATAACCGCCAGTTCTTCAGGCTGATCTTTATGGTATTCGATGTGCTCTTTGCGGAAATTCTTCGGATATTTTTTTCCGAACATCTCATTCAGATGTTCCCGTGCATGAGTGAGACGCTCGGTACGCGAAACCAATATGCTGAAATCTGTCATCAGGAGAATTCCTTCGAGTAGGGGCATGGCCGACTCGTTAAGGTTTTCCCAGATCATGTCTCCCACAAACAGCAACTTGGCTTCGGAATGATTGACAATATTATGTACATTGTCGGCCTTGAATTCGTGGAGGATGGGAACAATAACCGCACCGTATGTCAGTGTTGCCAGGAAAGTTACTCCCCAGTGGGAACTGTTTCGTCCGCAAACGGCTATTTTATCTCCCTTGCGGATACCGCTTTCTTCAAATATAATGTGGAGTTTTTCAATTTTGCGGGCTACATCTTTATACTGTAGGGTGGCGCCTTTGTAGTCTGTCAAGGCGTCTAAATCCCAATGGTTCTTTATACTGCTTTCTATATAAGCTATAAAACTTTGTTCCATTGTTTTGCACATTCTGTTTTAAACTGTGCAAAGATAGTATTATTAAATTAATAATGAAAGAATATGGAATTAAAATGAATTTGATTCCGAATATTCTTTCATAAGCGGCTATTGCAAGTACCATTCGTACATTTTTCGGACACCTTCTTCTATTTCGATTTGATGGTGCCAACCTAATGCGTGAAGCTTGGAAGGATCGGTAAGTTTGCGCATCGTGCCGTCGGGCTTGCTGCTATCGAACGTTATTAAGCCCCGATAGCCTACAGTCGTAACAATTTGTTCTGCCAATTCCCGTATACTGATTTCTTTTCCGGTTCCGATGTTGATATGACAGTTTCGGATCTCCTTTTCCTTTTCATTGTACGTGTCTTTAAAATCGACATGCTCCATCACAAATACGCTGGCGTCGGCCATTTCTTCACTCCATAGAAACTCCCGAAGGGGAGTACCCGTACCCCACAAAGTTACTTCCGCCTGATGAATGCCGTATTTGCTTAAAACAGCACATATCTTCTCCTGAGAGCTTTCTCCATCGATACCTTCTATCGGCCGTTTGCTTAAATCTTTGCGTATAGCTTCCCATTTTCCTTCTTTCAGGCAGTGCGCCAAATGTATTTTTCGAATCATGGCGGGAAGCACATGGCTGCGCTCAAGATCGAAGTTATCATTGGGACCATATAGATTGGTCGGCATTACAGCGATGTAGTTTGTGCCATATTGCAGGTTAAAGCTCTCGCACATTTTAAGTCCTGCTATTTTAGCAATTGCGTATGGCTCGTTTGTATATTCCAGTGAAGAGGTGAGAAGCGCATCTTCTTTCATGGGTTGCTCGGCATCGCGCGGATAAATACAGGTACTTCCCAAGAAGAGTAATTTTTTCACATGATGTCGGAAACTTTCGCCTATGACGTTTTGCTGAATTTGCAGATTTTTGAAGATAAAATCGGCCCGGTAAACATTGTTTGCCATGATTCCTCCCACAAAAGCTGCCGCAAGGAAAACGTATTCCGGACGTTCTTTATCGAAAAAACGACGTACAGCTACTGCATCCAACAAATCCAATTCTTTATGGCTACGTCCTATCAAATTGGTATACCCTTTTTCCTGAAGGTTTTTCCAAATAGCGGACCCTACAAGTCCGAGATGTCCCGCTACATATATCTTTGCGTATTTTTCCATGGTTGGTTAATGTTTGCCGGCAATCATGCGTTTCACCTTTTCCATATCGTGTCTGACCATCAGTTTCACCAATTCTTCGAATGAGGTTTTTCGAGGGTTCCAACCCAATACTGTTTTTGCCTTTGTAGGATCTCCCAGCAATTGTTCCACTTCTGCCGGACGGAAGTATTTCGGGTCTACCTCGACCAATGTTTTTCCCGTAGCTGCATCAATTCCTTTTTCATCCACACCTTCACCTTCCCAACGGATTTCGATTCCGGCCTCTTTGAAGGCCAGGGTGGCAAACTCGCGTACTGTATGCATTTCTCCGGTGGCAATTACAAAATCTTCGGGAGTATGATGTTGCAGCATCAGCCACATACATTCGATGTAATCTTTTGCATATCCCCAGTCGCGAAGGGCATCCAGATTTCCCAAATATAATTTATCCTGTTCGCCTTGGGCTATTCGGGCTGCCGCCAATGTTATTTTTCGGGTTACGAAAGTCTCTCCGCGGCGTTCGCTTTCGTGATTGAATAAAATACCGTTTACCGCGAACATGCCGTAACTTTCTCTGTAATTTTTAGTAATCCAGAAACCATATTGTTTGGCTACGCCGTATGGGCTGCGTGGGTAGAAAGGAGTCGTTTCTTTTTGGGGAACTTCCTGCACCTTGCCGAATAATTCGGAAGTGGAAGCTTGATAAATACGGGTTTTCTTTTCCAGTCCCAAGATTCGTACGGCTTCAAGCATACGCAGTGTGCCGATTGCGTCGGTTTCGGCAGTATATTCAGGAACATCAAAAGACACTTTCACATGACTTTGTGCTGCTAAATTGTATATCTCGTCCGGTTGAATTTGTTGGATAATACGTATCAGCGAACTGGAATCTGTCATGTCTCCATAATGAAGATTAATGGTACGTTTTTGTTTCATATCACGCACCCATTCGTCAAAATATAAGTGCTCAATCCGGCCTGTATTGAAAGAGGAAGAACGGCGGAGAATCCCGTGAACTTCATAGCCTTTTTGCAAAAGGAATTCAGCAAGAAAAGAACCGTCTTGCCCTGTAATGCCTGAAATAAGAGCTTTTTTCATATGCTAATTATTTTGTTTGGGTATTTGCTGCAAATGTCGCTAATTGCTATTAGATATGCAAGATTCTTTATACCTATTTCTTAAGAAAGCTTCCTCCGGAGTGCCCTTACAACACTTGTGATGAGAGATCTTTTGTCATGGCAAACGACCTCCTTTACCCATCACTTTATCAACAATCAGGGCGATGGCTCCGTCGCCTGTTACATTGCAAGCTGTTCCGAAACTATCCATGGCAATATAAAGCGCAATCATTAACGCTTGTGCCGACTCATCGAACCCCAGCATCGATTGCAGGATTCCCAACGCTGCCATGATGGCTCCTCCCGGAACACCCGGTGCGGCTACCATTGTTATGCCCAACATAAATATGAAACCCGCAAACATGGGAAAGTCGAACGTCATTCCTTGCATCATCATCAGCGCAAGTGCGCAGGCAACAATTTTAAGGGTGCTCCCCGAAAGATGTATTGTGGCACAAAGTGGTATTACGAAACCTGCGATATCGGCAGATACTCCATTCTTTTTCGTCTGCTCCAGTGTGACAGGGATAGTAGCGGCCGAAGATTGAGTTCCCAACGCTGTGAAATAAGCGGGCATCATTCGGCATAACAACCGGAGCGGATTCTTATGTACAAAAAGAGATGCAATGAAATATTGCAGAATCAGCAAAAAAATATGTAGAATAAAAATGATACCTATGATTTTGATGAAAACCATCAAAATGGAAAACACCTGTCCGGAATGTGTCATATTCAGGAAGATGCCGAATATGTAAAGCGGAAGCAACGGAAGAATGACTGCGCTTATCATACGAATAATTATTTCCTGGAAATCACGCGCTACATTTTTCAATGCTTCTGTATTTAATGAAGCGAGTCCCAAACCTAATGTGAAAGCGAAAATAAGTGCTGTCATCACATTCATCAATGGAGGAATCGAGACAGAGAAATATGGCAGTATTCCTTGCGCTTCACTCACATCTTCCAGAGAAACATCAGTCTGAATGAGAGAAGGAAATATAGCGGCACCTGTAAAATACGACAAGAAACCTGAGAACAAGGTTGCTCCATAAGCGATCAAAGCAGTAAAAAGCAACATTTTCCCTGCTCCTTTTCCGATGTCGGCTATTGCGACGGTAACCAGTCCGAGAATAATAAGAGGGATGGAGAAGTTCAGATATTCACTGAAGATGCCGTTGAATGTAACGAAAAGTCGTACTAACGAAACGGGTAAAATCGCACCTGCGGCAATGCCCAGTATAATTGCAATGATGATACGTGGCAATAAACCTATTTTGAGTTTTCTCATTGAGTTGCTTTTGTTTTATTTAAGGTTTGATAAAACGCAAAAATAATATTTTAATCTGTAAAATCTACGAACATTTGTTCATTTTCATCTGTTATCCACATAATAATTCAATAAAATATCGTAACTCAAAAGAAATATGGAAAATCGTTATAAATCGGATATCGGATTGATTGGCTTGGCTGTGATGGGCGAGAACTTAGCTTTGAATATGGAGAGCAAGGGATGGCAAGTATCGGTATACAATCGTACGTTACCCGGAGTGGAGGAGGGCGTGGTTGAACGTTTTGTCAACGGGCGCGGTAAGGATAAAAATTTTAAAGGATTCACTGAAATGAAAGCTTTTGTTGAATCCATCGCCACTCCGCGTAAAATTATGATGATGGTTCGTGCAGGGAAACCTGTCGACGAACTGATGGAGCAGCTTTTCCCGCTGCTTTCTCCCGGAGATATATTGATTGATGGGGGGAATTCTAATTATGAAGATACGAACCGACGTGTTGCGCTGGCCGAGTCGAAAGGTTTTCTGTTTGTCGGCAGTGGTGTATCCGGTGGCGAAGAAGGAGCATTGAACGGTGCTTCTATTATGCCGGGAGGATCGGCGAAAGCCTGGCCGGAGGTTAAGTCTGTATTGCAAAGTATTGCGGCGAAAGCGGACGATGGTTCTCCTTGTTGTCAATGGGTAGGCCCTGAAGGAGCAGGACATTTCGTGAAAATGATTCATAATGGTATTGAATATGGCGACATGCAGCTTATAGCCGAGGCATATTGGGTGATGAAAAACCTGGCGGATATGAGCAACGATGAAATGGCGGATGTGTTCACTCGTTGGAATGAAGGAAAGCTCCGAAGCTATCTGATTGAGATTACAGGAAACATCCTGCGACATAAAGATGTGAACGGAGATTATCTGATCGATAAGATTCTGGATGCCGCAGGACAAAAAGGAACCGGCAAATGGTCGGTCATCAATGCCATGGAGCTGGGTATGCCATTAGGCTTAATTGCCACGGCTGTGTTTGAACGCAGCCTCTCGGCGCAAAAGGAATTGCGTAACCGGGCAGCCCGTCATTTTGAAAAAACGAATCAAAAAGAGAAATACGCGGAATCGGACTTGGTAAAGAAGATTTTTTCTGCACTTTATGCTTCCAAACTGGTTTCCTATGCGCAGGGATTTGCTGTTCTACAGCAAGCTTCCGATACTTTCGGATGGAATCTTGACTTGGCGTCGATTGCCCGTATGTGGCGTGGCGGATGTATCATCCGCAGCGTTTTTCTGAATGATATAGCCTCTGCTTTCGAAGCTACCGACAAACCTGCACATCTGTTGTTGGCGCCTTACTTCTCACAAGAAATAAAAAGTTTGCTTCCCGAATGGAAAGCACTTGTCACAGAAGCAATGACTGAGGAGTTGCCCGTTCCTGCATTCTCTTCGGCTTTGAATTACTTCTATTCACTGACCTCTGCCGATCTTCCTGCCAATATGGTGCAGGCCCAGCGCGATTATTTCGGCGCTCATACCTTTGAACGTAAAGATACTCCCCGAGGAGATTTCTTTCATGAGAATTGGACCGGTCATGGAGGCGACACAAAGTCGGGAACGTATAACGTATAATAAAAAAAGAAACCGTTTCAACCCGGTACGCTTCATATATCCGGAGTGTGGCGTATGGAGCGATTCGTCTTTATAATCTTGAGTATTCATCTTTTATCGATATCAGAGAGAATGATTGTCGCGTAGAAAGGAAAAAAGATGAGTTGAAAGAAAACATTGAAAAAAATAGAAACTATGGATAAATTTGCAATGATTATTTTCGGTGCTTCCGGAGACCTGACAAAGCGTAAACTGATGCCGGCTCTTTATTCTCTTTATCGGGATAATCGGCTCACCGGAGCTTTCTCTATATTGGGCATTGCCCGTACAGCATACTCCGATGGAGAATTCCGCTCTTATATATTGGAGGAATTACAACATTTCGTCAAAGCTGAAGATCAGGACGAGGAGATTATGAATTCCTTTGTGTCTCATCTCTATTATCTCCCGATGGACCCCGCAAAGGCCGACGGCTATGCTACGCTTCGCAAGAGATTGGCGGAACTGACTCATGACGAACATCCTGACAATCTTTTATATTATCTGGCCACACCCCCTTCGCTTTATGGATTAGTGCCTCTGCATTTGAAAGAAGCCGGACTGAATACTTCAGGAGCGCGCATTATTGTAGAGAAACCATTCGGTTATGATCTGGAATCGGCGCGTGAACTGAATCGTATTTACACCTCTGTTTTCGAAGAACGTCAAATTTATCGTATCGATCATTTTCTGGGCAAAGAGACTGCGCAGAATTTGCTTGCTTTCCGTTTTGCCAATGGAGTATTCGAACCGTTATGGAACCGGAACTACATTGACTACGTGGAAGTGACTGCCGTAGAGAATCTGGGAATTGAAGACAGGGGAGGTTTTTATGAGACAACAGGTGCTTTGCGTGACATGGTTCAAAATCATCTCATTCAGCTTGTGGCTCTTACGGCGATGGAACCGCCGGCAATCTTTAATGCCGATAATTTCCGTAATGAGGTTGTGAAGGTATATGACTCGTTGATGCCGCTTGATGATGTCGATTTAAACGAACATATTGTTCGCGGACAGTACACGACTTCAGGAAATAAGAAAGGATATCGGGAAGAGAAGGGAGTCGACCCGGAATCCCGTACAGAAACTTATATCGCAATGAAGCTGGGTATCAGTAATTGGCGCTGGAGCGGTGTGCCTTTTTATATCCGGACAGGAAAGCAAATGCCGACAAAGGTTACGGAGATTGTGGTTCACTTCCGTGAAACTCCTCACCAAATGTTTCGTTGCGCAGACGGCAATTGCCCTCGTGCCAACAAGCTTATTCTACGCCTTCAGCCCAATGAAGGGATTGTGCTGAAAATTGGGATGAAAGTTCCCGGCGCAGGGTTTGAAGTTCGTCAGGTAACGATGGATTTCAGCTACGACCAATTGGGAGGAGTGCCGAGCGGCGATGCTTATGCTCGTTTAATTGACGATTGTATACAAGGCGATCCGACTTTGTTTACACGCAGCGATGCAGTAGAGGCTTCATGGAAATTCTTCGACCCGATACTTAAGTATTGGAATCAAAACCACGATGCTCCGCTTTATGGATATCCTGCAGGAACATGGGGACCTCTCGAGAGTGAAGCCATGATGCACGAACATGGCGCAGAATGGACTAATCCGTGTAAGAATCTCACTAATACCGATCAATATTGCGAACTATGAAACTATTTGTTTACTCTTCGCCGTTAGAAACGGCTCGTGCATTACTAAAACATTTGCTCGTATTGATGGATGAACAGCCTGACAAAACATTCAATATCGCAGTAAGCGGCGGAAGCACTCCTGCGCTGATGTTCGAATTATGGGCCAATGAATATGCGGATGTTACTTCATGGGAGCGCATAAGAATTTATTGGGTGGACGAACGTTGTGTTCCTCCCGAAAGTGTGGACAGCAATTACGGAATGACACGAAAGCTCTTATTAGACGTTGTTCCGGTTTCATCCGATCATGTTTTTCGTATTCGTGGAGAAAAGAATCCGAAAGAAGAAGCCGAACGCTATTCAGAACTGGTGAGCGGACAGGTTCCTTCCCGAAATGGCTGGCCGGAATTTGATGTGGTGCTTTTGGGAGCGGGCGATGACGGGCACACTTCTTCCATTTTTCCGGGACAAGAAAGTTTATTGTCTTCCGATGCTGTGTATGCGGTCAGCACGCATCCTTCTACCGCCCGGCAACGTATTGCATTGACCGGATATCCGATAATGAATGCACGTCACGTTATTTTTCTTATTAATGGGGAAGAAAAGGCCGAGGTCGTGAAAGACATGTGTAAATCTGCTGATGCAGGGCCAGCAGCTTATATAGCTCATCATGCGAAGAATCACATGGCTTTGTTTATGGATGCGGCAGCAGCGGCGTATATCCGCCCCGCAGAAAGTTGCAATAACGAAGAAAAAACAAGTTAATTGCAGTCCGGCTTGTTCTCAAGCTGTTAACTTCCAGCAAAATCTCCGGATGCCGAACGATGGAGCAAGCGCATATGACGTAAGGATTTGAAGTCTTCATTCTCAAAACGAAAAAGCAACCTCTTCACTCAATAAGGAGAGGTTGCTTTTTCGTTAAGATAGAACTTTCAATGTTCCTGAGATTTTCATTAGAGCAAGGGAAGCTGGCATAGTGTATCGGACACATTGGGAAAAATGAGACCGGCGAATTATTATTTATCCGTTATCTTGTTGTTAATATAGCCGGTTATTTATTTCGATAGATATATATCCGGTATGGTGAGAATATATCCAACGCGGTGGATAATATATACTGCAGACAATATGGTGCTATCCCTATCCGGAATTAGCAAAGGTTTTACGAGAGGGTCATACTATTCAAACATTGTGGCTCGTGAATTTTTCCCTTATCGAACTAAGTTATAAAGGAATAATTCACGAGCCACAATTATGTACAAAAGCATTTAGATGATGCGTCAAAGCTTTTTGCGGTGAAAAAGAATCGGGGCATTGCCTTTCCATTCACTTACAAGCAGTATTCGCTTATTCCCATCTGTTGCAAAAGGAACTGTAGAAAATAGAGTCACGGATTCGGATTCAATACTCTACTTTATAGTCTCTTTTTAATTTTTTCCCTTTCCAAGCTTTCAAAGCGCTCCATTCGGCAGGAGCATCTGTCCAGAAAGGATGATTCGCGGGCAGTCCCAATGGAAGGAAGCCCAATGTTGCCATGTAAAGACTTCCGGTAGAAGTATACACATCCGCTATTTCCGGTTGATGACCATTAAAACCTAATACCAGCCATCCGTCGGCATCGAAATTCTGATTCCCGTCATACATATTATGAATGACGCGTGTGAGACCGCAACGTACCTGAGCCGGCAGTATATGTGCGGGCAGCTTGTCCATTAAAGCTACCTGACATAGTGATTGGAAAGCAGCCGTACGGTAAGTTATGGAACGTCCGAACGGAGGATAGCTTCCATCCGGAGCGATCAGGCGTTCTGAAAATTCTGCATGTCGAATCATTCTCTTCAATGCTTTGTCATATTCATTGACATTCATCTTACCGACATCGACCAGCACCTTGAGCATATCTACCAACATGGGGTGCATTACGTAATCATTGTAGTAGTCCATACTGAACTTTCCACCGTCACTATACCATCCATCGCCCACATACCATTCGCGAAGCTTATAAACGGCCATATTGATTCTTGCGGGATCGTATTCTTCGCCGATTTTCATTAAAAATGCCTCGGTGATTCCGGCAAACAGCAACCAATTGTTATAAGCTCCCGTACGGTTACGAAGCGATTTGAATTCTTCTACAAAACGTTGCTTGGTCGTTTCGTCCAACGGTTCCCACAATGCTTTTGGAGCACGCAAAAAGGCATGAACCACATAAGCTGCATCTACAATGGGTTGTTGATGGATTCTGAAATTCAGATAATCGGGATTGAGGGGATCGACGGCGTTGACCAATCCTTTCACCGCCTTTTCTCTGATTTTTTTCCTCAATACTCCTTCCTCCGTATCGTCATCGGGCAATTCCAACCAAGGAGCTATGCCTGCAAGAGTCCTGCCCACAGCTTCCAGATAGGTCACTTTTTTTGCATCCAGTCCATAATCGGGAGAAGTTTCTACCGGCATATTTTTGCTTAACGTTCCTTCGGCAAGATTATGAATGACAGGAAAAGCTATTTTGCATAAAGCGTCTACCCATATTTTCCGGTCGGTCGTTCCATCGGAAAGCTCTCTCCCTCCTTTTTCCTTTCTTTTTTGTTGTGCCTGTGCAGGCATAACAAAAAAGAGTATCAATAAAAGGAAAATGTTATATTTTATTCTTTTTTCCATCAACGAATATTTATCTGTGATATATGTGGCTTACCATCCCGGATTATTAGGCCTCAAAGAGTTGTTCTTCTCGATTTCTTCTGCCGGAATAGGCCATAAATAGTCCCGGCTGCTAACTTTACGCGTGTAACGAACCTTACCGGTGAAATCTTTCTCTTTTTTCTCATTCAGTGTCTCCAGCAATCCCCAACGGCGCATATCACTGAAACTTAACCCTTCGGCAGCAAGTTCTACGGCGCGTTCATGACGGATACGTGCAAATACTTGCTCCTTTGTCCGGGCTTCCAGCCATGCAGGGCCACTGTTGATGCCGGGCATATTCACACGTGCGCGAACTTCATTGATCAATCTGACAGCATCATCCTGTTTTCCTTCTTCGTTGTAACATTCTGCCAGCATCAACAGCACATCGGCATAACGAATCAAGGGGAAATTGATAGGCGTATGCGAGCGATTATTGATTGCTCCGCCCATGTTATATTCCGCTACGAATTTTCTCCACAGGTAAGTTTCGAAATTCTGGTTTACGCGTATCATTCCATACTTTTCGTTAACACCTGATGCCACAACGTATTCACAATCCATGGGAGCGTTGGCATACCATCCTTTGAAAGAAGAATAAGGCAATATGACGGATACTGCCATGCGCGGGTCGCGTTCTTCATACATTTTCAGCAGTTTCTCCTTGGCTTCGGGATATGTTTTTACTTTCGTCTTGTCTTGACTCAATGTTGCACGGAAAGTTTTGTTCTTTATCTCATCGCTGGTGGTAAATCCTGGAATTACTTCTTCCCAATCGAACGGGCGGCCGTCTTTCCATTCGTACGAGTCGACAAAACTGGTGGCTGCCATCACATTATTCCAATCGCTTCCGAAAGCGGCGCGGCTGCCCATGTAAAAAGTCAAGGGCATTCCTATATCTTTTCCTACTCCTCCCATATTCTGAATGGCAAAAACCATTTCCGAACTTTCATCGCCTCCGGGTTTAAATAAGTCGGCATAATCGGGATACAAGGCATGTCTCCCACTTTTGACAACATTCTCAAAACACACAGCAGCCTCTTTGTATTGTTTATTGAACAGCAGAACTTTGCCTTTCAGCGCCATGGCTGCTTCGGCCGTTGCCCGTCCTTTCTGCGAATCAGGCCACTCTTCTCCCGACAAGGCTTCAATTGCGTCATCCAAATCTTTCAGGATGAAAGTACGGACTTTGTCAGCAGGAGTTCTGGGCTCAAGCATATTGCTATAATTTTTCTCAACAATCACACTTTCATCATAAACAGGCACAGCACCGAAAAAGTCGAGTAAAGAGAAATAATACAAAGCGCGTAAAAATTTAGCCTCTCCTTTATAGCGTTCGATGAGTTTCTCGTCCATCTGACAACGATGCAAGTTCTGGAGAACAATATTGGCCCGAGCAATTCCTTCGTACAGGTATTTGAATTTATTGGCTCCGTATGAGTTCCTCACATCGTACGTGCCGCGCTGTATAGATTGATAAGACGCATTGTCGTATCCCATTGCTATTCCTCCCAGGCAGTCTATGCCGAAATGCATGCCGAATACGGCTTCGTATTGCATCGTACTGTAAACACCCATCATGGCCTGATCGGCATGTTCTTTTGTTTGAAAGAAGTTATTTGCGTTTGGACGATCGAAAGGATATCTGTCCAGGTCATAGCAGCTGCTCATCAGCAGAAGCGCGACCATCATTATGGAAATTCTATATATTTTATTCATGATATACTGGGTTAAAAGGTTACATTAAGGCCGATCACCGCTTGTTTCATGGTCGGATAATTCATACTGCTGACTTCCGGATCGAAACCGTTGTATTTGGTGAACGTAAAGAAATTCTCCAAGCTTCCGTACAGGCGGACACGGTTTATATGTACTTGCTGTGTCCATGTTTTCGGAAGAGTATATCCTAACTGAATATTACGTATTTTTACGAAAGCTTTGTTCTCCAGATAAAAATTGCTTGTCTGCATGTTGACCCGATTGTTGTACTCAAGCAGGCGAGGATAGGTTGCATTTGTGCGACCTTCATACCAGCGTCCGTCAGTAACCTTTTTATTAAGTTGATAACCAATGCGGACACTTGGAGTGTTGTAGGGAGTATACATCCAAAATTCTTTGATGCCTGCCGAACCTTGCAGCAGCAAAGAGAAATCAATTCCTTTCCATGCTGCCGAAAGGTTGACACCAAACAAATATTTTGGGTTGGGGCCGTCACTGACGATCTTCTTGTCATTATTATCAATAATGCCGTCATGATTGATATCCTTGTACAACAAGTCTCCTTTTTGCGGGGTACCGAATGCGGCAAACGGATTTTTCTTGTTGCCATTCTCGTCCAGCGGAGCATTGTCTATCATGGTTTGCACAAGTTGCATATCTTCATCCGTCTGCAACAAACGATCTACTATCAGCAAGTATTGCGAGTTGATGGAATGTCCTTCCCAAATCAGATTCGCTCCGCTGATGGCTTGTCCGCCTACATCCTTTCCCTTAAATTTGTTTACCTTATTCTTTACATAAGTGAGGTTTGCGTTGACAGCATAAGAGAAATCTTTTATCTTATCTTGCCATCCGAGTGTGAGTTCGACTCCCTGGTTTGTCACAGTGGCGCTATTCTCTTTCGGAATAGAGGCAATCCCGTGTACGTCGGGTGCAGGCAAATTTATAAGGATGCCCGTGGTTCGTTTGTGGAAGTAGTCGATTGTTCCTGTCAGGCGATGATTTGCCAATCCGAAGTCCAATCCGAAGTCAGCCACTTTAGTTGTTTCCCAAGTCAGCCGCGAATTGGCGATAGCAGCTTGCACAAGTCCCATGGCCAAGCTGTTGTTCAAAACATAGCTGACCAATCTACCATTTTTGTCTTTATTGGAGAAAAGAGAAAGCGCATCGTAGTTGCCAACCGAGTTGTTTCCTAACGATCCGTAAGAAACGCGCAGCTTCAAGTTGCTTAATCCTTTGTTGACCAGATTTTCCATGAATTGTTCCTGATCGATGCGCCATGCAGCCGAGAAAGAAGGAAAATATCCCCACCGTTTGTTCGAAAGGAAGCGTGAAGACCCGTCGGCGCGCAAATTAACCTCAAGCAGATATTTATTATCCCAATCCATATTAATGCGCCCGAAGTAAGAGCGCATAGCCCATTCTGTCTTAGATCCGCCAGCGGTGGCCTCGCCGGCCGCCGCATCGATTACGTCAAGACCGGTATCGATCATGTCGAACTTGCGGGCATTGAAGCCTTTCGATCTGAAAAGTTCCTGACTTCCACCCAACATCAAGTTTAATCCCAACTTTTTCTCGAGCAGTCTGGTTTCATAACGCATCACAAGATCATTGAAATACCGCTCCACTTTTCCGTTGGAGTTATAGATGCTGGTTTTCCCGCGGTTGGAGGAAGTAATCGTTTCCGTTTGAAAATTCCACTTATCAATAAAAACAGGTTTGGTCTCTACCTGTTCGTCCACAAACTCATACGAATAAGTTCCTGTGATAGAGAATCCTGTAAACGGAGTAAGCACTCCTGTAAAATGAGAGCGGAAATTATTTTTCCGGATATTGCCGGCAATGCTGTTCAGACGCGCCAGCGGATTATTGTTGGCGGACTGTGCCGCATCTTCCGACGAGTTCATTCCGCCATATCTGCCGTCGGGAGCGCGAAATACCATTCCGGGAGTAGTGGCAGCCGCATAAGTGAATATGTCGTCTACTACCGTTCCCGAATCTTTATATTTGGCTGCCGGCTCCATATCCGAGACATATCCGCTTACTTGTACACCCAACTTCAACCAAGGCTTCACATTGGCATCTATACTCAGGCGGGCATTGTGCTTTTTAAATCCGGAGTTTTCCATCACACCCGGATCATTATTATAGCCGTATGAAGAATAAAAACGTAATTTCTCGCTGCCTCCGCTCATGGAGATCACATGATTTGTAGCTGTCGACGAGCGAAAAGTCTCTTTTATCCAGTCCGTATTCGGATAAAGCAGCGGATTTTTTCCGGCATCTTCTCTCCATAGTTTGATAGTCGCTTCAGAGAATGGCTTTTTCAGCTTGGAGTTTCCATACCCTTCGTTGACTAATTCCATGTATTCGGCATAGTCGGATACGGGAGTCAGTGTATTGCGAATAGATTCAAAAGATACATAACCGTTGTACTCTATTTTGAAGTCTCCCGCTTTTCCTTGTTTGGTAGTAATAAGAATTACTCCATTAGCTGCACGCGACCCGTAAATGGCAGCAGAGGCCGCGTCTTTCAAAACAGACATAGACTCTATATCTTGTGGGTTTACTGTGTTGATCCCAGCTTCTACACCATCTATAATAATCAATGGCGCCGAACTGTTTAGTGTACCTTGTCCGCGCACTTTAATGGTGGCGTTATCATTACCCGGCTGGTTGTTGGCAGAAGAAACCTGCACGCCGGCCGCCATACCCGCCAGCGCCTGCGAAATATTCGTGATGGGGCGTCTTTCGGCCAGTTCGCCTACATTAATAGAAGATACAGACCCCGTCAGATTTACTTTCTTTTGTGTGCCATATCGATAATCGGTCCCGATTTATCTTCTACAACTCCCGTTACAGTAACTTTTTCCTGTTGCTGAACATTTTCGACCGATGGGAGTGGAGAGTAAGGCATTGCGTTTGCCTTTCCGGAGAATGCAAGGAAAACAAAGAGAACCCATAATAATTTCCTTGGCAGAACGAAGAATAATGACTTCTTTCTCATACTATTAGATTTTAATGAATAATAAGGTTACCGAGAATTTACTAATTAAAGTAGTATCGCAAAATTACGATAAGTAAACACCGATGGTGTTCAATATTGTTCATATTGCTTCTAATATTGTTCGAAAAGCAGTGTTTTTCGGTTACAAAGGCAGCTGTCTGTGTGACTTCTATATCACACGAAAGGGTATGACTTTGAAAAAACGCCTCATTGTTTTTCCGCTCTATGATTGCATGGTCAGAAAGTGAGTCCCAATGATAAAACGGCACTCCATGCTGTTGTAAAATTGTGGTAACGGGAATATTCGACATCGGCCTGTAGAAAAATGCCTCCTTTGACAAAAGAGACGGGAATATCCCAACGTGCTGTGCCCGACAACATTGAAAGATGGGAAGAAAGCAATTGGAAGGTATTATCCGTCAGTGGCTTCAGAATATCCGTTTCTTTCTGTCCCTCCATTCGCCGGGTAGCCGAAAGGCTACGCCGATAGCCTAAGGAGAAGATGGTGGTTAGCGATGAATGCTGAAAAACTTTGTTGTTTTCCCAACTGACGCGGAGGTTCGCCTGTTTGCCGCAAATCTTTCTTTCCGGTTCAGGGTAATTTATATCCATAGAAAGAAGAGAAACTTCTGAAATCAGGTTCCATGAAAGAGTGGGAGAGCTTTGACCGTAGATTCCCTCCAGCTTGAATTCATTCCGGACATCAGAAAAACTCTTTACGCTATTGATGACAGGATAAATACCTCCGTTGGGAGAGCCGAAAACATGCTCCGTTCCGGAACGTTTTTTATGGATGATGCTCGCTTTTATACCTTTCTGGCCGTCCATGTATGACACCTCTCCGGAAAACTTATCCGCTTTCAATGTGCAGAGAGTGATGTCACCCAGATCTTTCATCTGCTTGTCGTACCCGAAACGATGATATCCTGCGGATGCAAAAACGCCTTGTTTGTGTTCCGGCAGCAAGTCGATGCTTCCTCCGAATGAAGCTCCGTCATAAAGAACGTTGGTGTTTGCCCCTGCAAAACGCACGTAATGCATGCCCAAGCCGGTGAGGTGATAAATCGTAGTGCCTCCCAAAGCGCTGAAGAACTTCAAAGTGTTGTCTTGTTTGTATTTTCCTGCATGGAAAGACAATGCTCCGCGATAATCGCCGGCAATCTTCCGGCTTCCGGCGATGATAAACAACAAATCGGATACGGTGTTTTTGGGACGCGGGTCTGCATTCCTGAATTCCATGACAGCCTGATAGGCCAACCGCGCGGCCCATGTATATGCTCCTGCCGAATGTACGTATTCGCCGCTGAAACGATAGGTTTCGCTGTTCAGGTCGCCTCCCTGTTCGTCGGCGGATACATAAGGGTAAATTGTTTCGTAATCGCTCGATTCGTTCCACAGAACCGATTTACGCTTTTTATTGACATATTCTGCCGTGCCTCTGATTTCACTTTCCGGAGTGAACCTTAACACAGAATTTGCTTTGATGGCAAATCCATGTTCGCCGTCTCCCTGTTGCAAGGATACGCTTTCCGTTTCCTTATGCGCAAACCCTTCCATTTGCAATTGAGATAGCGGGGCCTGATTCATAAAGAACTTTAAAGCGGGGTTCTCCCAAACCTCTCCGGCAAAACAGCGGTCGGAACGAATGTTCTGCCACACTCTGCGGTCGATACGAAGAGTGTCTGAAGCGTAGCTTGTCGTAACCGGCAATATCCCCATAAAGATTGCAACAAGAAGAAGGCGAAGTTTTGACATATAAACAGTTGAATGAAAGGTTAATTGGCCAATGACGGAATCATGTCTCGCTCGAAATCGCGTGTAGAGTCATTCGTGTCCTGCAAAATCTTACGTCCGTCGGCTGTGGTAGAAAGAACCTTTCTGCGCACACACTTGCCATACTTGGTTTTATCGTTGGAGTCTTTTCCGCAATAAGTATATCCGGCATCGAGCGAAGCATCTACCACGTTCCATTTATGTTTGTCGGGAGTGCCGAGTTGCACTGCGTCGATTACCCACGAATTAGGAATCTTATAGGTAGAACTGTTCATCGTTTTTTCCTTTCCTGTTACAGGATTTACCATTGTCCATGAGTAGTCGTATTTATATTTTGCAAGGAAATCATCAGTTTCTTTCATATCTACCAAAGCATAGGCTTTGTTTCCCTGTCTGTTAACTACCCAAACTGTTGCCGTATAGCAATATATTTTATTCAGATTAGGAACACTCGGGTTATCCGTATCCGTAGTTGTGGGCTTAGTCGATTCATCATACCATTCGAAATTCGCCTTACTCAAATCGAATGAGTTCGTATTTGCTTCTTTGTGATTGATGGCTTTATCGCATATAATGATAGATGCACCCGGCTGTACCATGTGTTTTTTCTCACCTTTGGAGGGGATGGAGTAAATAGCGTCGGCGGTAATGGCCTCGCCCATTATATTGGGAGTATAATCGAATTTCGTTGAGGAATTGAATCCGGTTTCTACCAGTGTCAGTCCGCCTGCATCCAATGCTTTGTCGGAGTTATTGGTTATTTTAAAATACTGGTCGCCCAGATATGGCTTTTGAGTATTCGGATATGCGCTTCCCGCATAAAAAATCTCTTCAATCACAAAACCCGCGTTTTCGCTGTACACGAATGGATTGAAGCTAAGTGCGCAAGTTTCTCCTTTTACTGTGGCAGGATTTATTTGAGCTTTAAAAGTTGTGTTATGAGTTTTTCCGTCGAGTCGATATGTTCCTTTCGCTTCGAACGAGATGGAGTAAAGGCCTTGAGGCATGGTCAGTGTAAAGCGGTTGTCACGGATAGCGACTTTCTCGCTTTTTTCGATGGCGGTCGTCAGGTTTTTGTAGGCAACACTTGCTTCCGTGTAGCTGACTTCTTTCAGATTGTCGATTTCATTCAACGTAAAAGTAACGGTTGAGACAGGAATGCCGTTTTTGCCGTTGTCGTCGCTACAGGCACCCATGCAGAAGGCAAGGGTGATTACTGCTAATAAATAGATAATTTTTCTCATGTTTTCTTTTTTTTATCGGGTTTTTAAAATCGGTTGTTTAAAATTTCAGGTTGGCTTCCATGCCGAAATAAGGTGAAACGGAGCGGTGAATCGTCAGTCCGTTTCTTTGGTAGTCGGGTGTATAATCCAATATCTTGTTGACAAACAAAGCCAGGTTGATGTGTTTGCCGAGTTGCTTGGTCGCTTTCAGGTTGATGATCATGGCAAACGGCACATCCTGTTCGGTGACAGAATATTCCTTGCGGACCAACCATTGGCGGACGGGATCGGTTTCGTCGGCATGAGTGTACGGATGCTTTTCGCCGTATTCGTCTACATACGCATAAGGCACGCGGCTTTTGGGCAACGTTTTCATTTTCGTAAACCACATGCACTGCGCCGATGTGGAAAAAGTAAGTCCCAACCGGGGCAGATAAGAGTCGATGATCAGATTCGTGTTGAATCTCTCTTGCCGGTTTCCGTCGTTGGATTCGTATATCCCGTAGTATGGATAGCGTTCGCCGTTCAGCACGATGGAGGGATGCTCCACAACCGGCGCATCGATGTTATAGAGAGTGTTGAACCATGCTCCGTTCAGGGTGATTCTCGTGTTTATTTTCGGGATTCGTTTAGACTGGAACTGAAATTCAATCCCTTCTTTGTCTATCCTGCTTCCGTTTTTCGTTTGCCCGTAGCCGATAAGCATTCGTATCTCTTTGTATGGGAGTACGGAAGGATCGGGTGGGGCAGTCAACTTGTCGGGGTCAATTCCGCTTGTGTCGTATCTTTTGTATGAGAGCGATTTTAAAGCAGTGTGGGTTCTGAACCCTGTGCGGCAAGATTCTCTGAAATAAGTTACCGACAGCCTGTTGCCCGCCCATACGACGTCGGCGCTCAATTCCCATTTCCTGTTTCGCGCCGCCCTCAGCCCCTGGTTTGCAGGACTCCATATATAAGTCATCAGATACAGTCTTCTGTAGTCGGGGTTGTTGTGGTAGTAGTTCATCTCTTCGATGTCGTAATATATCAAGCCCGGATACAGTTGTGCCATAGTAGGCGTTTTGGTCTGTATGCCGTATCCTCCTCCCACCGAGAAGGTCATTTCTTTGCCCACAACCATTATCTCAGGAAACTTCCATTTGGCGTTGACGCGCGGATCGGGATATATTTTGTTTTGCAAGCTGTATCCCTCGTTCAAACCGAGCATGGTATTGAAACGTATGCCTGCCAGCAAACTGAAAAGATGCTTCCCTGCCGGAATGGCTATCTTGTCTTCCGCATAGATCGAAAGCTTCTGCAGGGCGGGAATGTCTTTGTAGGGGCGGGGACGTCCGCGCATCGACGGGTTGACAGGGCGTGCGGAATCGTACAACTCGCCTTTGCCGTAGTTCTTGTCGGCGGAGTATTCGGCTCCCGCAAGCAGTGAATGTTTCATTCTGAATGTCTGAAAACTGAAACTTGCTTTCAGCTTCAGGAAAGCATTGAAGGGTTTTCCGTCCACCGTCAGGTGAGCCAGATAATTGAAAGGAAGAAACAGGCCGTCGTGCTCGCCTTCTGTCATACTGTTGGGAACGGAAGAAGGCATATTCAGGTAGACGTTTTTGGTTTGCTTCAGTTTATCCAATTGCAAACAGAGTGAATTGCTTATTTCTATCGACTGTACAAAGCCCGGTTGCAGGGGTTTCCACCGAAACGTATTGCCCCATGCTATCCGGTTGTACGAAGAGCGGAACTTATCCTGCTTCTCGTCGGTGTCTATGTCTTTCTTCTCATTATCGAACGAGCCGCTGTAATCCAAATGGCTGTTCCACTCCAATAGCGAGCGGCGAACGTGTTTTTGAGACGAGAAGCGGAGAGAAGCTGTGAGGCGTTTGTAGTTTTCCATATTGTCCCTCGGATCGGTCTTGGAGTCGAGATAGTCCAGCGAGACGTTCAGGATATTCCGGTGATTGCGTATCGGGAACCCTTTCCCCGCATAGAACAGTTTGCTGAACTGGTCGCTTTTGAAGCGGGCTTCGAAAGGAGACGTTTTGCTTTTGCGGTGAATCTTCACCACTCCGCCGGTCAGGTCGCCGTATTCCGCCGAAGGGATTCCGCGTATCACCTCTACCGATTCGATATTGTCGGTAGGGATGCTTCGCATATCGATGCCTTTCGATACAAAACCCTGTTGCTTGGGTGAAACACTCGAAGCGCCCGGAGTAGCCTGCAAGTTGGCATCGCCGGAAAGCGGGATGCCGTCTACGACAAACGAAGTTCCCAACGAAGATATATCGTAATGAGAAGAAGGAGCGCCCGCTTCGCGTATCCTGATCAGGTTGGCCGTCCCCATCGAAGGATCTTTGGCTATCCCTCCCGGAAGCAACTCCAGTAAATCGGAGAAACTGGTGGGCTGTAAATGTTCCATGGCGGTTCTGTCGATATGCGAAGAAGTGGACAGCCCTTTCGATTCGGAAGCGGTGACAACCACTTCGTCGAGCAGGTTTTCGGCGGGAAGCATTCTGATATGGAGAGTAAGCGTTTGCTTCAACTCAAACGTTTGCAGAAAAGCCCGATACCCCACGTAGGACACTTTCATTCGAAGCACGGAAGACGGCAGACGGAACCGGACCTTTCCGTTCAGGTCTGTGATGCCGGCATATTTCTTCCCTTCTTTGTCCGTCAACTCCACCAATGCTGAAGGAAGAGACTCGCCACCGGTTTCATCGGTCACGGTTACAAATAAGGTATAGGTATTATCGATCTTTTGTCCAAACGCCGAATTCAAAAAGCATATATATATGATAATCAGCAGTATTCTGTTCATTTTCGGGCATTCTGTTTCGCGGTTCAAAGATACGCTTTCCTGTTTGCATACGCAATGGCAACTTATTGGTATAATGGAAGATAAAATAACAAGAGTTAGGTATGGAAGTATCATATATATATTGTAATTTTGCAGTCGGAAATAAAAACGAAAGAATATGAAGAATATTAAGAAATTTTCACTTTTGACAGCCTTTACGGTTCTGACCCTTGTCGGAATTTCCTGCGGGAACAAACAAAAAAGCGGTGCGGCTGAATCGGTTTTGACGGAACAAACCGGAAACGCAGCTTTAGACGTAGACTCTTTGCTGGCAAATGCCGGGAATCTTGCGGGACAAGAGGTAACGGTGGAAGGCGTGTGCACGCATACTTGCAAGCATGGCGCGAAAAAAATCTTCCTGATGGGAAGCGACGACACGCAAACCATTCGTGTGGAAGCCGGAGCTCTGGGAGCTTTCGATGCGAAGTGCGTAAATTCCATTGTACGCGTGAAAGGATATTTGAAGGAGCAGCGGATAGATGAAGCCTATCTTCAGGAGTGGGAAGCCCAGATAAACGCACAGTCTGAAAAAAAACACGGGGAAGGCGAAGAGGGGTGCTCCACAGAAAAGAAAGCCCGTGGCGAAACCGCCGCTACATCGGCGGACCGTATCGCAGATTTCCGCGCAAAGATAGCCGCCAACAAAGAGAAGAGCGGAAAGGATTATCTGTCGTTCTACTACATAGAGGCTACTTCGTATGACATTCAAGAGTAGCGATTTACGCAAGTGGAGCCGGATAATCCATCGTGACCTGTCGTTCTTCTTCTCCGGCATGCTGCTGATTTATGCCGTGTCGGGCATCGTAATGAACCACCGGGACACGATCAATCCCCATTTTTCTGTCAGCCGCAAGGAGTATAAGGTAAACAAACCTCTTCCCGGCGAGCAGGAAATGACCAAAGAAAAGGTGTTGGAGCTGCTGGTCCCGCTCAAGGAGGAAGGCAACTATACGAAACATTATTTCCCGGATCGGGATGTGATGAAGGTGTTTCTCAAAGGCGGTTCCAACTTGGTGGTCAACGTGCGGACGGGCGAAGCGGTATACGAATCGGTTTCCCGACGTCCGATTATCGGAGCGATGGCTCGCTTGCATTATAATCCGGGAAAATGGTGGACATATTTTGCCGATCTTTTTGCCATAGGACTGATCGTCATTACCTTTTCCGGTATGCTGATGATCAAAGGCGGCAAAGGTCTGATAGGCAGAGGAGGCATCGAGCTGCTTGCCGGCATTCTGATTCCGCTGATATTCCTTTTCTTTTTTTGAGAAACGAGTGTACGAAGATTCCGTGCGCTGCTGTTGTTTTTTGAAATAATGGCAGCGTGTGCGGTCTTTTACGCTGATTTATCCGGGTTATACGGGATGAAAGAAAGAAGCATTCGGAGTTTCAAAAGTTTCCCTTGCGGGAAACAATAGTTTCCCCGTGGGGAAACTTTATTGTCCCACCGGGGAAACTTTTGTTTCCCCGGTGGGAAACTCGACGAACTCTTTATCTTTTCCGGCTTCTGTCTCGATCTTTCCGCCGTTCGGGATATTTGCCCCCTTTGCGAAGCGCGCATGCGTGTCCGTAACCGGGTGCGGCGACGGAAGTTGCCGATATGGCGGCTGTCGCGAACTAACCCTGTTTTTATTCATTTTGAATGATGGAACCTATTATAGAATGCAAAAACCTGACCCATTATTACGGGAAACGGTTGATTTACGAGAATCTGAGTTTTCATGTACCGAAAGGACGCATCCTGGGGCTGCTTGGGAAGAACGGGACGGGCAAGACGACTACTATCAACATCTTGAGCGGTTATCTGAAACCCCGCTCCGGAGAGTGCCTCATTTTCGGGCAGAATATACAAACGATGGATCCCGCTTTGCGCCGCAACATCGGGCTTCTTATAGAAGGACACGTGCAGTATCAGTTCATGAGCATTTCGCAAATCGAAAAGTTTTACGCTTCTTTTTATCCCGGGCAATGGAAAAAAGAGGCTTACTACGAACTGATGAACAAACTGAAGGTTGCCCCGCGACAAAGAATCTCGCGTATGTCTTGCGGACAACGTTCTCAGGTTGCGCTCGGACTGATTCTGGCGCAAAACCCCGAATTGCTTGTGCTCGATGATTTTTCGCTCGGACTCGATCCCGGCTATCGCCGTCTGTTTGTCGACTATCTTCGCGATTATGCGCGGTCTGAAGGCAAAACGGTGTTTCTCACCTCGCACATCATTCAAGATATGGAACGGCTGATAGACGACTGCATCATGATGGATTACGGGAAAATACTGATTCAAAAGCCTGTGGACGCTTTGCTGAAAGAGTTGCGGAGATATACTTGCCACGTTGCGGAAAGATACGAACCGGTCCCGACGGAGGGTTTCTACCATCCTTCCGTTCTTAGAAACACGCTGGAGTTTTTCTCTTTCCTCCCTCCGCACGAGGCGGAAAGGAGGCTGCATGATCTATCGGTCCCGTACTCCGGGTTACAGCACGAAACGGTGAATCTGGAAGACGCCTTTATCGGACTGACCGGAAAATATTGATTATTTCAGTTTAAACATAGAAAATAGAAACAAGTGAACGCTATATTTTATAAAGAATGGATCAAGACACGGTGGTTTTTCCTGTTTTCCGTTGTCGTTATGCTCGGATTTTCGGGCTATTCCATGCTTCGCATCCACCGAGTAGCGGGGATGAAAGGGATTGCCCACGTCTGGGAAGTGATGCTGCAACGCGATGTTGTTTTCGTGGATTTGCTTCAATACATTCCGCTGTTGGTGGGAATTTTGATGGCAATCGCGCAGTTTGTGCCCGAAATGCAGCGCAAATGCCTGAAGTTGACGCTGCATCTCCCGTGTCCGGAATTGAAAATGATCGGATCCATGCTGCTTTCGGGGCTCATTCTCCTGCTGCTTTGCTTGGGTTCGGGCTTTTTGCTGATGTACATCTACCTGAGCGGAGTGATGGCGCCGGAGCTGAGAAATCATATTTTACTCACTGCTTTCCCCTGGTTTCTCGCAGGCATTTCCGCCTACCTGCTGGTTTCGTGGATATGCTTGGAGCCGGCTTGGAAACGGCGTGTCGCCAATTTGGTTGTAACCGTACTGTTGCTGCGCGTTTTCTTCTTGTCTACCACTCCCGAAGCATATACTCCGTTTATTCCCGCGCTGACAGTATATACCCTGCTTACGGCTTCTTTTTCATGGATCTCCGTCCTCCGGTTCAAAGCCGGAAAGCAAGACTGATTCCGGGTGTTTTGATTAATCATTATGAAAAAACGAAGAATGAAACATTTTAGTACCCTACTGCTTTTTCTGACTGTTTGTTTTCTGCTGCTATGGCAATTGCCTTGGTGCTACAACTTCTTTGCGGCTAAACCCGGCAAGACGCCTTTTACGTTATATAGTACGGTGATCGGCGATTTTGCCATGATCGGGCATGAAGAGGAAAAGGGAATGATCAGGCGCGACCTCGCCGGACGTGTTTACACGCAGGCGCAATTCGACAGCATTCTGCCGATGTTTTACCTCCGCCAGCTGGTGGCCGACGACCGTTTCCCCGATTCTATACACGGAGTCGCCGTAACGCCGAAAGAAGTACAGATGGAAAATATAACCTTCCGCAGCGTTCCGTCGGAAGTCAATGCTCCCGTCATCGGACTTTACCCGTTGCTCGAATCGCTTTCGGGCAGGGTAGACCTGAAAATGCCGGACGATGTATTCCGGATTACGGGCAAAGGCATCGAATTCATAGATATGGCTTCCAATAGCGTGAATGTTTCAAAGAGTCTTCGGTTTACGGAGGCGATGAAGAAAAAAGGATTTCATTTCCCCGCCCGGGCAATTGCCGGAAACCCTACCGTAAAAAAAGAATACGACGAGGGCTATCTGGTACTCGACGCCGATTCGCGCCTGTTCCATCTGAAACAAGTGAAGGGACGTCCTTTTGTTCGTGCGGTGAATCTCCCGGAAGGAGTGGAGCTGAAGCATCTTTATGTAACGGAATTCAGGAACAAAAAAGTGTTGGGGCTGCTCAGCGGGGCGGATCACAGCCTCTATGTGCTTAACAACCGCACGTATGAAGTCGTCAAGGTGGGCGTCTCTTCTTTCGATCCCGAATCGGATGAGCTGACCCTATTGGGGAATATGTTCGATTGGACCATCCGGATATCGACTCCTCGTGAGGATCGTTATTATGCGGTCGATGCGAATGATTATACATTGATTAAATCTTTTGTCCGTTCCCGTTCCCGGAATTCGATACCCGGTTTGACTTTTACTTCCTACAAGGATAAATGGGTATATCCCCGTTTCGAATAAAGGTTTCGGAGAGGGGCATCAACCTGTACGAACTGTACATTCCGGGTGTATCCTTGTTCCGAATGAACCATCTGGAAAGGGTTCGGCAGAAGATGAACGGCAATCTTGCGGTGCATCCCTATTTCGAATAAAGGCTTCGGAGAGGGGTATCAACCTGTACGAAATGTACATTCCGGGTGTATCCTTGTTCCGAATGAACCATTTGGAAAGGGTTCTTGCACGAAATGAACGGCAATCTCGCGCGGTGCGTCCCTGTTTCGAATAAACGTTCTGGGAAAGGAAAGTCGAGAAAGCATTTTAAAAGGCCTGTTTTTTTCCCGAAGAAATGTATTCTTCCTTAGAATGAAAAAAATGCGGATTTATCAATCGGAGTGGACAGCTCCTTTAGATTAATCCGCATTCTTTATTTTCTTGCCGGCCGATCGGGCAGTAGGACTTATAGACTTTTCTTTCTCCGGCTTGCCACCTGTCGCACCGTGTTTGCCGTTCGATCAGGCTTTCCGTTCGTTTTGCCAAGCCGTTTGCCCGTTCGATCGTCAGGCTTAGTACGCGAAGATAGGATATTTCTTCATCGTTTCGTTGACACGGGCGCGTACCTTGCCGATAACTTCCTCGTTGTCCACATTCGACAAGACGGTTTCGATCATTTCCGCAATTTCCAGCATCAAGTCTTCTTTTGCACCACGCGTAGTGATTGCCGGAGTACCCAGGCGAATGCCTGACGTCTGGAAAGCCGAACGGCTGTCGAACGGAACCATATTTTTGTTGACGGTAATGTCGGCGGCTACCAACGCTTTCTCTGCAATTTTACCTGTCAGCTCCGGATATTTGCTACGCAAATCCACCAGCATCGAGTGATTGTCCGTACCTCCCGAAACGATGGTGAATCCCCGGTCGATCAAAGCTTTTGCGAGCACCGACGCATTCTTTTGCACTTGTTTGGCGTATTCTTTATATTCGGGGCAGAGAATTTCTCCGAATGCTACTGCTTTGGCTGCAATGACATGTTCCAAAGGACCTCCCTGAATACCCGGGAATACGGCAGAATCCAATAGCTGAGACATCATTTTTATTTCACCTTTCGGAGTTTTCTTGCCCCATGGGTTGGGGAAATCCTCGCCCATCATAATGACTCCTCCGCGAGGTCCGCGAAGTGTCTTGTGAGTAGTGGAAGTGACAATGTGGGCATATTTTACGGGATTGTCGAGCAATCCGGCAGCTATCAAACCGGCAGGATGCGCCATGTCGATCATCAGAATAGCGCCTACCTTGTCTGCAATTTCGCGCATACGCTTGTAATCCCATTCTCGGGAATATGCAGAGCCTCCGCCTATGATTAATTTCGGTTTTTCACGTAGAGCGATTTCTTCCATCTGATCGTAATCTACTCGCCCGGTCTCTTTGTTCAGGTTATATTCGCACGGCGTATAGATAATGCCCGATGTGTTGACTGGCGATCCGTGAGATAAATGACCTCCGTGTGCCAGATTCAGTCCCATGAATTTGTCGCCCGGCTTCAATACAGCCAGAAAAACGGCTTCATTGGCCTGTGCTCCGGAATGGGGCTGTACGTTCGCCCATTCGGCTCCGAAGATTTCTTTCAATCGGTCGATAGCGATTTGTTCGCTTTGATCGACTACTTCACAGCCTCCGTAATAGCGTTTGCCCGGATAACCTTCCGCATACTTGTTTGTCAGGCAAGAACCCATTGCCTCCATCACTTGGTCACTTACAAAATTCTCGGATGCGATCAGCTCTATACCTTTAAGCTGACGTTGGTGTTCTTTTTCGATGATGTCGAAAATTAAGTCGTCCCTTTTCATTCTTTTGTAGATAAGATTAAAGTTTTAATTCGAGATACCCTTAGTTTGAATGTGTACAAAGTTAATGAAAATAAATAGATAAATAAACTATAAAAGAGTATTTAAATTGAATATACTTACGAAAAATGCGAGTGATTTTTTGTTAGAGGAGTAAACCGAGCGAAAAGCTCAACGCACTGTCGCGCCGATTAAATACGATAGGGCTGACGTTAGCGGATTTATTTGCTTTTTCGTGACTGTAGGTGATCGATTTCGACATGTTCACCACTCCTTGTTCGTAACGGAAATCGAAGAAAATACGGGAGATGTTGACGCCGATGCCTACAACGATGCCGGCGTTGAGCGGATGAAGCACTTCCTCCACTTCTTTTTGGTCGAAGTTTTTAAATTGTATCTCACTCTTTTTCCTCCATAGATAACGGAACTTGGGACCTGCAAAAACAGACATTTCGTAAGGGCCGCTTTTAACCACATTATATCCGTATAGAATGGGAAAATCGATGCTATGTAGAGTGGATTGAACCGCCGCAATATCCGGTTCGATATCGGGATGCTGCACTCCAAGCTTGTCGAAAGCGATTTCGCCCTTGCTCACATTGTAAGAAACCTCCGGCTGGATAAAACTGTTCTTTATATTGACGCGTGTGAAAAGAGAAAGGAAATGACCGATTTTATAGTTGTTCTGCACTTCGTCGATAGTTACATCGTTGATTTTCAGTTTAGAAACAATAAACATGGTTGAGTTGAAACCGGCTTTAATACCTAAATTTAGTTTTTGTGTATTCGGAGCGCTCACTCTGTCGATGCCGTTGCTTTGTCCATAAGCTACATACGGGATAGTGAATAAAGAATAAAGTAAAATTAGATGTATCCTGCCCATAACCTCGTTTTATTTCTTTTTTTCTACACTCCAGCCGAATTTTCCTATTTTCTTTCCTAATTCGTAATAACCTCCGTGTACATAGACCAACGGGTTGGTTTCGGCCAATTCCAGCTTGCCTGTTTCCGCATTCAGGTTCCGGTCGTCGGCCCGCACGTTTACCACATCGGCAATAAACATATCGTGTGATCCGAGCGATATGATTTCCTTCACACGGCATTCGATGCTAAGAGGGGATTCTTCGATCAGCGGCGCGCTTACTACCGAACACCGTCCCGGAGTAAGTCTCATTTCTTCGAATTTACGGTAATCCTTTCCCGAGCGCACTCCGCACCAATCGGTAGCGTATACCATATCTTTAGTGGTAAGGTTGATAACGAACTCCATGTTTCTTTTTATAATTTCGTAGGAGTGCCGTTCGGGACGTACGGATATGTAGCACATGGGCGGGTTCGAACAAATAGTGCCTGTCCATGCTACAGTGATAATATTGTATTCGCTTTCTTCTTTTCCACAACTGACCAACACGGCAGGCAATGGATAAATCATCGTACCCGGTTTCCAATCTTGTTTCATTGCATTAATTTGTTTTATGGCTTTATCCTTATATTTATGGGTTCGGTTCTGTTTGCCGTTTTCAAACATGGAACATCTGCTTTCCATGAAGAAAAACATGTAAGAATTTAGATGATAACCAACTCTTCTCGTTTTTGCTCTTTCTCGCAATAGTGACATTTCACAATGCAGCTTTCTTTGTCTATCACATGAAACCGCGTTGCCATCGGTTCATTGTTCGTAATACATTTCGGATTGGCACATCTTACGATACTGCGCAATTCGTCGGGTAGCTGCACTTCCTTTTTTTCTACCACTTCGTAGTCGCGGATAATGTTCAGTTGAACACGTGGAGCCACTACTGCGATGCGGTTGATTTCATCGTCGCAAAAAAACTTGTCGGCAATCTTTATAATGCCTTTCTTGCCGAGCTTCTTGCTGTCAAGATTAAACCCGATAGTGATGTTACTTGTCATCTGTTCTACACCCAGCAGTTGTACGACGGTAAACAATTTCTCTGAAGGAATATGGTCGATTACGGTTCCGTTCTCTAAAGCGGCAACCTGTAGTTCTTGTTTCTTTTTGTTCATAACGGCATGTCTTTTTTAATGTCTTCCAATGTAATACCCAAAACATCGCACAGAATAGCTTCACGGGCATATAATCCGTTTTGTGCTTGTTGGAAATAATATGCTTTGGGGTTATCGTCCACGTCATAAGCTATCTCGTTCACACGGGGCAGAGGGTGGAGGATACGAAGGTTCGGGCGAGTGTTTCCCAGCATCTTGTTGCGAAGTATATATACGTTTTTCACTCGTTCGTATTCCATTAAATCTGTAAATCTCTCTCGTTGGACACGGGTCATATACAAAATATCCGCATCGGCGATAATCTCTTCGGTAAAATCCGTATGTTCCGTATATCTGATTTGGTGCTCTCGGCAGTATATCTTATATTCTTCCGGCATTTTCAGCTCATCCGGGGCGACAAAGTGGAAAGTCGGGTTGAAATGGCGCATGGCCATAAGCAGGGAGTGTACCGTGCGCCCGTATTTCAGGTCGCCTACCAAATAAATGTTGAGGTTTTCGAGCGTGCCCTGGGTTTTGTATATTGAGTACAAGTCGAGCATCGTCTGCGAAGGATGTTGATTGGCTCCATCACCTGCGTTGACTATGGGAACAGGGGCCACTTCACTGGCATATCGTGCTGCTCCTTCAAGATAGTGTCGCATGACAATAATATCTGCGTAGCTGCTGACCATTAAAATTGTATCTTTAAGTGTTTCTCCTTTCGAAGAGCTGGTTACTTTTGGATCTGTAAACCCGATGACACGAGCGCCCAGTCGGTTCGCTGCCGTTTCGAAACTGAGGCGGGTGCGGGTAGAAGGCTCGAAAAATAATGTAGCTACTACTTTGTCATGCAATAATTGGCGATTCGGTTTCTTTTCGAATTGTTTCGCCATTTCGAGCATGTAGAGGATTTTTTCTTTTGAATGTTCGGCAATGGTCACTAAGCTTCTGTTTTCCATTTTGTCATCTTCTTTATACATAAATAGAATTTGTTTTACCAGTGTGTAAAGGTAAAGAGAAAATATGGAAAAAGAGATACCTAACCCGCAATATTTTTATATGTTTGGCACAAATGTGTATTTGCCGGATAAGCCTGCTTGAAGTACGTGATTGCTATGAAGAAGAGCAAATAATTGATAATTCTTGCTGGCAGTATAATGGAATTTATCTACCTTTGCCTTTTTAAAATGAGAACGTTTTATTTTAAATAAAGCTTTTGAAAAAGATGATTCGAAAAATTATAAAAATATTATGGATATCATTGGCAGTTGCTTTAGTAGCTAGTGTGATCGTTTTTGTTTCTATCTCTAAAGGGTGGATAGGGTATATGCCTCCGGTTGAAGAATTGGAAAACCCCAATTATAAATTTGCCACAGAAATATTCTCTGAAGACGGCAAGGTGCTGGGTACGTGGTCGTACAGTAAGGAAAACCGAGTATATATTGCTTATGAGGCTTTGTCTCCTCATATCATCAATGCTCTTATTGCGACGGAAGATATTCGTTTCGCCGAACATTCGGGCATCGATGCAAAGGCCTTATTCCGTGCTTTTCTGAAACGTGGTTTGCTTTTTCAAAAGAATGCGGGAGGGGGCAGTACTTTGTCACAACAGCTCGCTAAACAGCTGTTTACTGAAAAGGTTGCCAAGAATACTCTTCAAAGACTTTTTCAAAAGCCGATAGAATGGGTTATTGCAGTGAAACTGGAGCGATATTATACGAAAGAAGAAATTCTAAGCATGTATTTAAATAAGTTCGACTTCTTGAACAATGCTGTTGGAATAAAAACTGCAGCGCATACCTATTTCGGTTCTGAGCCGAAAGAGTTAAAGATAGAAGAAGCGGCTATGTTGGTTGGTATGTGTAAAAATCCGTCGCTTTATAACCCGATTCGTTTTAATGAAAGGGCGAAAGGACGCCGTAACGTGGTGATAGAACAAATGCGTAAAGCCGGATATATTACTGCTGCGGAATGTGATTCTTTAAAAGCTCTTCCATTGAAATTAACTTATAATCGGGTAGATCATAAAGAAGGGTTAGCGACTTACTTTCGCGAATATCTTCGTGGCGTAATTGCCGCTAAAAAACCTGTGAAGAGCGATTATCGTAGTTGGCAAATGCAGAAATATTATGAAGATTCGCTTTCATGGGAAACAAATCCATTGTATGGTTGGTGTGAGAAAAACCATAAGAAAGACGGTTCTACATATAATATTTATACCGACGGATTGAAGATTTACACAACAATCAATTCACGTATGCAACAATATGCTGAAGAAGCGGTAAAAGAACATCTGGGCGATTATTTGCAACCGGAATTTTTCAAATCGAAAAAAGGGCGCAAGCAGGCGCCATATACGAATATGCTGACTCAAGAGGAAGTTAATAAAATATTGACACGCTCTATGAAACAAACAGACCGCTATAGGGCTATGAAAGCTGCAGGGGCCTCGGAAGCGGAGATCCGGAAAGCCTTTGATACTCCGGAGGAGATGTCTGTGTTTTCGTGGACAGGTATAAAAGATACTGTCATGACTCCAATGGATTCGATTCGCTATTACAAGCATTTCCTGCGAACCGGTTTTATGTCTATGGATCCTGTCAATGGACATGTGAAAGCGTATGTAGGTGGTCCTAATTATACTTATTTCCAATATGATATGGCTATGGTGGGACGTAGGCAAGTAGGGTCTACCGTCAAGCCCTATTTGTATACCTTAGCGATGGAGAATGGGTTTTCACCATGTGACCAAGCACGTCATGTAGAGCAAACATTAATTGATGAAAATGGAAGACCATGGTCACCGCGAAATACCAATCATAAGCGTTACGGAGAAATGGTTTCATTGAAATGGGGATTAGCGAATTCTGACAACTGGATATCTGCTTACCTGATGAGTAAGCTGAATCCATATGCTTTAGTTCGCCTGCTTCATGCTTTCGGGGTGCGCAATAAAGACATCCAGCCAACAGTTTCCCTTTGTCTGGGACCGTGTGAGATATCCGTGGGAGAAATGGTAAGTGCATATACAGCTTTTGCGAATAAAGGAATTCGTGTAGAACCTTTGTTTGTCACGAGAATTGAAGATAGTGATGGAAACTTGCTTTCTACTTTCAATCCACAAATGGAAGAAGTGGTTAGCGCTACGAGCGTGTATAAAATGTTGGTGATGCTTCGGGCTGTTATCAATGAAGGTACGGGTGGAAGGGTACGTCGCTATGGAATAACTGCCGATATGGGAGGTAAAACCGGAACAACCAATCGCAACGCAGACGGATGGTTTATGGGATTTACTCCGAATCTGGTATCCGGCTGTTGGGTAGGAGGTGAAGAACGGGACATTCATTTCGACACGATGACTTATGGTCAAGGGGCTTCGTTGGCATTGCCTGTTTGGTCTAAATATATGAAGAAAGTATTCGATGACCCTTCTTTAGGCTACAGTCAGCAAGAGCGTTTTAAGCTTCCCGAAGGTTTTGATCCGTGTGCCGGATCGGAAACCTCAATGGATGATATCATCGAGGATGTCGGATTGGATGATTTATTTAATTAGACATGAAAAAATGTGTAGTTTGTATAGGAAGTAATTATAACCGAAAGGAGAGTTTAGCATTTGCAAGACGCAAGTTGATGGAGTTGTTCTCTCCTGTGTGTTTTTCTGTCGAACAAGAGACACTTCCTGTCAACATCAAGAACCGATCATTGTTTTCGAATCAAGTTGCTGTTTTTTTTTCGGAGTTGAAAGAGGAAGAGGTAAAAGTAGAACTGAGAAAAATAGAGGAAGCTGCTGGTCGTAGTTTTGAAAATAATAAAAAAGGGATTATCGTTTTAGATATAGATCTACTCTTATTTCATCATCGGATTTTGAAACCGGAAGATATGAAAAGAGAATATATTCTGAAAGGAATAGAGGAAATTATGAATTCAGAAACTTACCGGATGTTATGACTTTTTTAGGAATTATACCTGCACGCTATGCATCTACGCGTTTTCCCGCCAAGCCATTGGCGATGTTGGGCGGGAAAATGGTTATCCAACGGGTGTATGAGCAAGTAAAAGATATATTGGATGACGTTTATGTAGCAACGGACGATGAGCGCATTGAGACTGCCGTGAAATCTTTCGGGGGGAAAGTTATAATGACCTCCATCCATCATAAAAGTGGAACGGATCGCTGTTATGAAGCTGCCACTAAGATAGAAGGTGATTTTGATATTATTTTCAATATACAGGGAGATGAACCTTTCATTCAGCCGTCACAAATAAATACTCTGAAAAATTGTTTTATGGAGGATCTTACCACTCAGATAGCCACATTGGTGAAACCATTCACCGCAAACGATTCATATGCGGCATTAGAAAATGTAAATTCTCCCAAAGTGGTAATCAATAAAAATAGAGAGGCTCTTTATTTTAGCCGGTCTATCATTCCTTATCAGCGAAATACCTGTCATGAAGAATGGTTGGAAAAACATGTTTATTATAAGCATATCGGATTATATGCTTTTCATAAAGATATACTCAAAGAGCTGGTAAGCATACCACA
Organism: Bacteroides pyogenes; assembly: GCF_014196225.1. GTDB lineage: Bacteria > Bacteroidota > Bacteroidia > Bacteroidales > Bacteroidaceae > Bacteroides > Bacteroides pyogenes_A. The sequence continues at coordinate 72,549 of NZ_JACIDI010000011.1, forward strand.
ATCGGCATTGGAAATGGCAGAATTATTGGAGCAGCTTCGATGGCTGGAAAACGGATATCGCATTAAAGTTGGAATCAGCGAGGTAGAAACGATTGGTATCGATACACCGCAAGATTTAGAATATGCGGAGTCTTTTTTGAAGAATTGGCAATAAGCAATTCATAGAATTGTGAATATGTAATAAAACCACAAATCGCTCCATAAATATAATGAAATAGAAAACTGCATCTGGTATTTCTTTCAAAAGAAGCGGATAACATGGTGTGTAATCATACGATAGGTACGCTGAATAAAATCTCCGGGAAATCGAATAATTGGTAAAATAATATGCAAAGAGACATTAAAAGAGGTCGCTGCTGGTAAAAAGTTGTCATAAAAGTGGCTGCAGTTGGGGCTTTTTTATGGAGAATTGTATCTTTGTCAAGATTGTATTTAATGATTAATGGGTAATTTTTATGAGAAAAAAACTATATACTACGCTTTTTTTGATTCTTTTTGCTCAAACAGGAGTCGTGGCTCAAAATAAAAGTCATGGCGGAGTTTTTGAGAAATTAAGAAATATATTCTCCACAGAATTAAAAATAGGAAACTATACTTTCAAAGATGGCAGTATCTATACTGGTGAAATAAAAGGACGTAAACCGAATGGCAAGGGCAAGACGGTTTTTAAAAACGGAGACATGTACGAGGGGGAATATATAAAGGGAAAAAGAGAAGGGTATGGTGTTTATACCTTTTCCGATGGAGAGAAATATGAAGGACAATGGTATGAGGACCAACAGCATGGAAAAGGCATTTATTATTTTATGAATAATAATCGTTATGAAGGTATGTGGTATCAGGACTTTCAGCAGGGAGCAGGAACGATGTATTATCATAATGGGGATAAATATGTAGGAAATTGGATAAAAGACAAGCGTGAAGGTGAAGGAACTTACACATGGGTAAGTGGTGCGAATTATTCAGGCCGTTGGAAGAATGATAAGAAGAACGGCGAAGGAACGATGGAATGGGATGATGGATGTAAATATACCGGTGAATGGAAAGACGATGTGCGTCACGGAAAAGGAGTGTTTGAATATGTTAACGGTGACAAATATGAAGGAGATTGGGCAGAAGATATTCAACATGGAAAAGGATTATATTATTTCCACAGTGGTGATCGCTACGAAGGCTCATACCTTTTAGGAAAGCGTACTGGTCAGGGGACTTATTACCATATGAATGGTGACAAATATATTGGCGAGTTTAAAGATGGCATGCAGGATGGTAAAGGAAAGTTTTTATGGACAAATGGTGCTGTCTATGAGGGTGACTGGAAGAGTAATAAGCGCGAAGGTAAAGGAACTTATACATGGAGCAACGGAGATATATACGAAGGGGATTGGAAGAACAATCGTCCAAACGGTCAAGGAGCTTTAAAAACTGTAGTAGGTATGAGTTATAAGGGAGGTTTTTTAGACGGCTTGGAAGATGGACAAGGTGTACAAATAGATAAAGATGGTAATCGGTATGAGGGTTTCTTTAAACAAGGAAAAAAGGACGGCCCTTTCGTGGAAACGGATAAGGACGGGAAAGTAATCCGGAAAGGTAGATATAAAAATGGAAGGTTGTCTCAGTAATGTCCTACCTGATCCCTATTTCGCAGTATGAAGAATGAATGTAGTTGCTCCTATGGTAACAATGGCTCCATCGTTGATTCGAATACGATCTTTATCTTTTAAAAGTTCATTCGTTAAAAAAGTACCTGTCAAGCTGGGAGCATCTCTTAACGTATAAATAAGCTTGTCTTGCTTATTGCGTTTCACATTAATGATGCAGTGCCGTCTATCCATACTCATATCTCCGCTTTCAATAGGAGTGTTGATTACGGTTCCTATGCAACGACGGCCGATTACATTGTCCCCTTCCTGTAAAGGAAGTATTTGTTTAAATCCGAAAACGTTTTCAATTACTGTAATATATCCGAACTCCTCTTTTTGTGCTTCAGCTTCTTTTTTCAAGTTTTCCTCTTTACGCAGAGCTTTTACTTTGCTTTTTCCAATCCGGATACTGAACTGTTTGCCGCAGTGCTCGCATAGAAATACGAGCGATTGGCCTTCGCTATATTTTGTTTCATCGAAATAGAGATAATTTTCGCACTTAGGACACAGAACTCGTTTCATTTTTAAAATAGAGTTTTTATTTTACTAATAACCACGCGTTGTGATAAGCTTCATTTTTTCTCAATTCCAATAATTGCTCAGTTGCTTCTTCACGATTATTGAAAGAGTGGATGCTTACACGCACTTTTCCGTCTTCATTCAACACTCTTGCTTGCGTGAAACCTTTTATCCTTAAGTTGTCGGCTACAGCTTCGGCATCTTTTAAACTGATTCCTCCTATGACAATGAGATGAAACGGGGCATTTAATATAGGTTGTACTTCAACTGTAGAGTTTGTTTCCGGTTTGTTTTTCTTTATGTCTTTCGTTGTTACCGATTCATCCGTAATATGAGCTTTCTTCTGAGAAGCTGAAGTTGCATTGGCAAGATGAGCCATTACAGAATTCACATGAACAGGAGTTACTGCCACAGACTGTTTTTCTATTTGCTGAAAGAGTTCTCCGGACAATAACTGCGCGTAATTTGTTTGCCTGATTCGTGTGTTCTCTACAGGGGTTGAAAAAGCAAAAAACATGGCGATGGTAGCAATCATTGCGATAGCATTACGCAAAAACGCACGATTGATTCTAATCTCATATGTTTTTCCTTTCTCTGTTGTGTCGGCTGGAAGCTGCGCACTCTCTTTCGCTTTTAAAGCTGCAAGTTGCAGAATCTCGAAAGTATCAAGTCCATATAAAGAAGGAGTTGCTACTTTAAAAATATAAGGTTTGAACTCATAATCGCCACGAAGATTATAAAAGATTTCACCGATATTGTCTAAATATATCTTTCCTTCATCATGCAATGTGTGAATAAGTTGGTTTACTTCCTTATCTACCATTCGTGCAGCATCGGCAAAGCTTGTATCACGGGCAGCCATATATGATTGTATCAGAACTCCATCGTTCAGTCTCAGTTGAGGATTAAACCCAATACTGCGAACAGGAGGTAAGAAAAGGTTCTCTTTCTTGATATATTTGGCCGAATCATAGTGTGTCACGAACCCACCAAAACCGGGAACAATAACGCAATCATTTTCCAGTAATAACGCTTCTATATGTTGTGCCAACTTTATCATGAGTGCAAAATTAAAAGATTAATTCAATATATCCCAAAAAACTATGAAAATTATCACTACTTTTGTACTGTTTTTAATTACTACCACTGACAATGAAATATATACAGACAGAGATAAACGGTTTGTGGCTTATAGAGCCTATGATACTTTCCGATGAACGGGGGTATTTTATGGAATCTTTTAAGAAGGAAGAATTTGAGTCTAATATAGGTTTAGTAGACTTTATACAAGAGAATGAGTCGCAATCATCTTTTGGAGTAATACGTGGTTTACATTATCAAAAGGGAGAGTTTAGTCAAGCCAAATTAGTGCGTGTCATTAAAGGGGAAGTATGGGATGTGGCTGTTGATCTGCGACGTTCGTCTCCCACCTTTGGGAAATATGTCAGTATGCTGCTTAGTGAGAAAAACAAAAGACAGTTTTTCATTCCGCGTGGCTTTGCACACGGTTTTGCAGTGTTAAGTGAAGATGCAATTCTTATATACAAAGTAGATAATAAATACGCTCCTCATTCTGAAACGACCATTATGTATAACGATCAAACTCTGAAGATCGACTGGCCACTTTCGGAATCACAAATAATTTTGTCGTCAAAAGATAAGCAAGGTATAGCTTTTAAGGAAGCTGCTTTTTTTGAATATTCCATCAAGACACAGATAATATGAAAATTGCAATCGTAGGTACAGGATATGTAGGATTGGTAACTGGCACATGTTTTGCAGAAATCGGTGTAAACGTTGTTTGCGTGGACACTGATAAGAAAAAGATAGAAATGCTGAAAAAGGGGATGATTCCTATTTATGAGAACGGACTCGAAGAGTTGGTGCTTCGTAATGTGAAAGCGGGAAGATTGAGCTTTACCACTTCTTTGTCCAATTGCCTGGATGATGTTGAGGTGGTCTTTAGTGCTGTGGGTACACCACCTGATGAAGACGGAAGTGCAGATCTGAGTTATGTATTGGAAGTGGCGCGAACCATCGGATGCTATATGAAGTCTTACAAATTGATTGTCACCAAAAGTACTGTTCCGGTAGGGACAGCTCGTAAAGTTCGTGAAGCAATTCAAGCAGAATTAGATAAAAGAGGTGTTGATATTGAATTTGATGTTGCTTCCAATCCGGAATTTTTGAAAGAAGGAAATGCCATTAATGATTTTATGAGTCCGGATCGTGTAGTCGTCGGTGTCGAATCAGAGCGTGCCAAAAAAGTTATGTCTAAACTCTATAAGCCATTCCTGCTGAATAACTTCCGGGTGATTTTTATGGATATTCCATCTGCGGAAATGACTAAGTATGCTGCGAACTCCATGTTGGCAACTCGTATCAGTTTTATGAACGATATTGCCAATTTGTGCGAATTGGTGGGAGCAGATGTCAATATGGTACGTAGCGGAATAGGCTCGGATACGCGCATCGGCCGTAAGTTTTTGTATCCGGGTGTCGGATATGGCGGATCGTGTTTTCCAAAAGATGTGAAAGCATTGATCAAAACAGCAGAGCAGAATGGATACACTATGCGTGTGCTTCATGCTGTAGAGGAAGTGAACAACCGACAAAAAAGTATATTGTTTGATAAACTTTTACGGCAGTTCAATGGCGACTTGAAAGGTAAAACAATTGCTCTTTGGGGGCTTTCGTTTAAACCGGAGACAGACGATATGCGCGAGGCTCCGGCACTTGTTTTAATTGACAGGCTTTTAGAAGAGGGATGCTGCATTAGGGTGTACGACCCTGCTGCAATGGAAGAATGCAAACGACGGATAGGAGATGTCGTCTATTATGCCAATGATATGTATGATGCTGTGTTGGATGCGGATGCTTTATTGCTGATTACCGAGTGGAAAGAATTTCGTCTGCCGTCATGGGCGGTTATCAAAAAAACGATGTCTCGTCTGCTGGTGTTGGATGGGCGTAATATTTATGATAAAAAAGAGATGGAGGAACTTGGATTTACTTATTCCTGTATTGGAAAATAAGATAAATAGTGTATCTTTATAGAAAAATTAGACGAATGACTAAATATCTCACAATATTTTTATTATTACTCTCAATTACATCTTGCAAAAGAGGTAAACGCGTTCAACCTGTCGAACATCCGGAAGATATGAGGGCCAAAGAGCTTCTGCAGGGAATCTGGTTGGATGATGAAACAGATACTCCGTTGATGTATATTAAAGGAGATACGATTTATTACGCAGACTCTCAAAGCGCTCCGATTGCTTTTAAAATCATACGCGATACTCTTTATACTTATGGTAGCGATACGACTTATTATAAAATCGACAGGCAAGCGGAACACATATTTTGGTTCCATTCGATAGCTGACAATGTGGTAAAGCTACACAAATCGGACGATGTAAACGACTCGTTGTCATTTGTCCATAAAAAAGTAGTGATACCTACTTATACCGAAGTTACAAAGAGAGATAGCGTGGTGACTTACGATGGGGTGCGTTACCGGGCGTATGTTTATATCAATCCTTCTACGCATAAAGTTATCAAAACCACCTATTCGGAAGAAGGTATCAGTATGGAGAATATATATTACGACAACATAATGCACATTTGTGTATACGAAGGCAAGAAAAGTTTGTTTGCCAGTGATATTACGAAACAAATGTTTGAAAAAGTTGTGCCGGCGGATTTCTTGAGTCAGAGTATTTTATCTGATATCAAATTTATCAAAGTAAACCGGAACGGTTTTCATTATCAAGCGATATTGTCTATTCCCGAAAGTTCTATTTATTCTCTGGCCCATTTAATCGTTACTTTTGACGGAACATTCGATATTGTTCCGGCTAAATAATTTCTCTGTTTTTTATTACTTTTTATCGGAAGAGACCTGATTGTTCCTTTTTCCGTTCGGCCTTTTCCCTTTGGCTCTCTTTTTCGAAGCATGGTTGTTTCGTCTTGACCGCGGCTTATATTCGGGAGCTTCACCTAATTCTTCGGGAAGAGGTATTTTATAAATGTCCCTGCCGAGGAAGTTTTCGATATATTTAAAATTCGACTGCTCTTTTTCGCTGATAAATGTGATGGCAACTCCATCGTTGTTGGCACGTGCCGTACGTCCGATCCGATGCACATAATCCTCGCTGTCATGAGGAACGTCGAAGTTGATAACCAGACGAATGTCATCTATATCGATACCTCGTGCCACGATATCCGTTGCTATTAAAATATTGACTCTTCCTGCTTTAAAATCCCGCATTACGGCTTCCCGCTGAGCCTGCTCCAAGTCTGAATGCATTTCCCCTACATTCAGTTTTATCATCTTCAGTGCCTTTGTTACTTCTTTCACTTTTATCTTCGAAGAAGCGAAGATAATGACACGTTCCGGAACCTCGTCGGTGAAGAGTGTACGTATGATTCCTAACTTTTGATTCTCGTAACATACATAAGCCGCTTGGATGATTTTGTCCGCCGGTTTCGAAACCGCCAGTTTTATTTCAGCGGGATCACGTAAAATGGTTTTGGCCAATTGCTGAATCTTTGCGGGCATCGTTGCTGAAAACATAATGGTTTGCCGCTCTTTCGGGAGGAACTTCACGATTTGCATAATGTCTTCATAAAATCCCATGTCGAGCATCCGGTCTGCTTCATCCAATATGAAATATGAGACTTTTGACAGATCGACATAACCTAAGTTTAAATGGGCAATCAGTCGTCCGGGAGTGGCGATAACTACATCTGCTCCTAATGTTAATCCTTTCTTTTGCTGTTCGAAAAGTATTCCGTCATTTCCACCGTATACCGCAACGCTCGATATCGGCATGAAGTACGAAAAGCCTTCCATCTGCTGGTCGATTTGTTGCGCGAGTTCCCGTGTCGGCGACATGACTATGCAGTTTATCGCATCTTCCGGATGCTTTCCTTCAGATAATTTATTTAGTATGGGCAGTAGAAATGCGGCTGTTTTACCGGTGCCGGTTTGGGCTACTGCTATCAGATCTTTCCCTTGAAGGATTAATGGAATAGCTTGTTCTTGAATGGGAGTACATTGGTCAAACCTCATCGCATCGAGTGCTTCGAGAACGTTATCATTCAGCTGTAGTTCGGAAAACTTCATTACTTTAGTTTTTATTTATTTTAAGCAAACGTGAAATATGCTTTGACAGTGTTTAATATTACATGTTCAGATAAGAGTCTTTAAATCCTAAAAAATAAAGCACTCCGTCAATGCCGATGGTGTTGATGGATTGCTTGGCATTGGCAACAACTTTCGGTTTGGCATGAAAGGCAATGCCCAGTCCGGCTATTCCCAGCATCGGCAAGTCGTTGGCGCCATCGCCTACGGCAATTGTCTGGGCAATATCCACTTTCTCCACTTGTGCTATCAGCCGGAGAAGTTCGGCTTTGCGTTTACCGTCTACTATATCTCCCAGATGCTTGCCGGTAAGTCTTCCGTCTATTATTTCCAGCTCGTTGGCGTATACATAATCAATACCGTATTTTTTTTGCAGATACTGCCCGAAATATGTGAAACCTCCCGAAAGAATCGCAATCTTGTAACCGTATTTTTTCAGAACATCCATCAGTCGGTCTACTCCTTCGGTGATGGGGAGCTTTTCGGCAATATCCTGCATTACCGATTCGTCCAGTCCTTTCAATAAGGCCACACGACGTGTAAAACTCTCTGTAAAATCAATTTCTCCGCGCATGGCACTTTCTGTAATTGCCTTTACTTCGTCACCCACACCTGCGCGCATAGCCAACTCATCAATTACTTCGGTCTCTATCAGTGTGGAGTCCATATCAAAGCAGATGAGACGACGCATACGACGATACATATTGTCTTGCTGAAATGAGAAATCCATAGCCAGATCACTGGAAAGTTCCATTAACTGTTCCTGCATGGCAATTCGGTCTTTGGGGGTGCCTCGTACAGAAAGCTCGATGCAGGCACGCGTTTGTGTATCCGTCTGACTTTCATCCAAAGGGATTCGTCCCGTTAAACGCTTGATAGCATCGATATTCAAGCCTTGTTCGGACAGGATGCGTGTGGCTGCCGATATCTGGCGGGCCGTAAGCTTGCGTCCGAGTATCGTCAGGATGTATCGATTCTTTCCTTGCATTCCCACCCAGTTCTCGTATTGCTCGGTTGTAATCGGTTCAAACCGTATGGAAACTCCCAGAGATGAAGCTTTGAATAATAATTCTTTCATGATGAATCCGGAATCTTTTTCTTCGCTTCTGCAAAGGATACCCAACGACAAAGTATTGTGTATGTCGGCCTGACCGATATCAAGAATCGTGGCATCGTATTTGGCCAGAATCTCGGTCACGGAGGCGGTAAGTCCCGGACGATCTTCGCCGGTAACTCTGATCAAAATCAGTTCGGTATTTGACGACTGCATAAAAATAGGCTTTTATCTTGCAAAAGTAGGGAAAAAACTTTGGTTTTATGCTAAATAACATGAAAAAAACAGGTCAGAAAATAAGAATTTTACTTGTATTTTTGGAAGTTTGTTTGATTATTGTTTACCTTTGCATCTGGTTTCAAAAAATAAAGGCACTGATAGTCAGCGGATTTCTATCCGCCAGTGCCTGAAAAGAAATGTTTCGGGAAGAAACCACTGTTTGAGGACAGTCCCGGATAGTATTAACCAAAACCGAATTACATGAGACATGTAAAATGGATTTTTGTTGTATTACTAATTTGTTCCTTGACCGCTTTCGTTGAGAAAGACAAACCCGCCGGAGGTTTGAATGAGGGTGATGTAGCCCCTGATTTTAGAATCGAATCTACGTTGGATACGCAGCCTGCATTTCAGTTAGGCGAATTGAAAGGCCGATACGTATTGCTTAGTTTTTGGGCGAGTTACGACGCGCATTCCCGGATGCAAAACGTAAGTTTGAGCAATGTGCTTCGTTCTTCCCGCAATGTGAAACTGGTTTCTATTTCGTTCGATGAGTTTCGTTCGATTTTTAAGGAAACAGTTCGTAAGGACCAAATAGTTACGCCGACTTGTTTCGTGGAAACTCAGGGCGAGAACTCGAAGCTATTTAGAAATTATAGTTTGAAAAGAGGGTTCACTAACTATTTATTGGATGGAAATGGTGTGATTATTGCCAAAAACATCTCTGCTGCAGACCTTTCTGCTTACGTAAAAGAGATCGGTTGACGGTCTAAGAAAGCTTAAGGAGAGAGGGAATTCTCAAAATCTGCCGTTTTCGGCTGATATGGAGAACAGACAAAAGAGGAAATGGATACAACAAAAAGTTCCGCTTGTGCTTGCCGTCGGCAGGAACAAGCGGAATTTCTATTTATTGGGCATACAAAAAATCGGATATTTGTAATTTTTATGCAACTTTATTGCCGTTCCGGTGAAGTAAAGTATCTGAGGAAACTATTTCAAATAGCCGGAGATTTACGGAACGAAATAGTCTTTTCCTAAGCGGACTTTCTTAGGCAAACGTGAGACCTTTTTTAGAGAAAAAGATTTTTCGGTGTAAGACCTGGATATGGGGTGCTTTCCTGAAAAGGAAAATCTGTTATTGCATAATTGTTTGCAGATTTGATAACCTGAGATGAAAAACGGACGAATGCCGTGTGTTGCTATTTGGGAGCATGCTTGTATAGAAAGAATGCAATACCTGCATACAGGAGATTGGGAATCCAAACAGCAATAACAGGGGGAACATTTCCATTCACGGCAAATGTGGAAGAAATGGTTTGAAACAGAATATAAGAAAAGCTCAGGCCAAGACCAATACCCAGATGGAGCCCCATTCCGCCTTTCATCTTTCGTGAAGAGAGAGAGACTCCGATTATGGTCAGAATGAACGATGCAAACGACATCGCTATCCGCTTGTGATATTCTATTTCAAACTCTTTGATATTGGCAAACCCTCTTTTCTTCTGTTTGTCTATGTATTCACTCAATTGCGGACTGGTCATCATCTCTTGTTGATTCTTCATAATCAAGAAATCCGAAGGATCCATATTGATCAGAGAGTCTATACGGTCACCTTTAGAAATTTTTTCTTTCAGCCCGTCGAGCTCACGGATCATGTAATCATGAATCGTCCATTTATTTACGGCGGTAGTATCGTATGTGATGCGACGTGCCGTCAAATGAGACACAAGTTTCTTGTCGACAAATTTATCGAGTGAGAATCGGTTGCCTGTTTTCATGGCGTCATTGTAACTGTCGATATACGCTATGACACCATTGTCTACTTCCAGTTGCACATTATGCGCCATGTTTTTCTTCTTCGGCTTTATATATTTGTCTTCGAAGTTCAGCCTTGTGACGCTCCCTCGCGGAATGATGTATGCACTTAGCAGAAATGTGCTCAGGGCGATGACGCTTGCCGAAATCATATAAGGACGCATCATCCGCTTGAAACTCATACCCGTAGAGAACATGGCGATGATCTCGGAATTTTCCGCCAATTTAGAGGTGAAGAAAATTACTGCAATAAATACAAACAGCGGGCTGAAAAGATTGGAGAAGTAAGGGATAAAGTTCATGTAATATTCAAAGATGATTTTCCCCCAAGGGGCTTCATGCTCCATCAACTTATCCATTTTCTCGTTAAAGTCGAACACTACGGCAATGGATATAATCAGCGCGATAGCAAAAACGTATGTCCCCAAGAATTTCTTGATGATATACCAATCCAGCCGCTTTATGAATCGATTGCTTTTCATTATTTACAGTCTTGTTGACACTTTGTTTACCATCATCGGTTTCCATGTAGAAAAATCACCGGCAATGATATGCTTGCGGGCCTCACCCGCCAGCCATAAATAAAATGCGAGATTATGTATGGAAGCGATCTGCATCGCCAACAGTTCCTGTGCATGGAAGAGGTGGCGAAGATAGGCTTTGCTGTATAGGGTGTCTACCACGGATGCACCGTCTGCCTCGATAGGAGAGAAGTCTGTTTCCCATTTTTTATTTCTCATGTTGATGATCCCGTCTTTGGTAAACAGCATGCCGTTTCGTCCGTTGCGTGTAGGCATTACGCAGTCGAACATGTCTACTCCGCGTTCAATGCCTTCGAGAATATTGACCGGTGTGCCTACGCCCATCAAATAGCGGGGCTTATCTTTAGGCAGAATGCCGTTGACAAGTTCAATCATTTCGTACATTTTATCTACCGGTTCGCCTACTGCCAACCCGCCAATGGCGTTCCCGTCGGCCTCTTTTGACGCAATGAATTCTGCCGACTGCTTGCGCAAATCGGGGTATACGCATCCCTGAACGATAGGGAACAACGATTGGTGATAGCCATACTTCGGTTCCGTTTCATTAAATCGTTGGATACAACGGTCAAGCCACCGGTGTGTCAGTCCCAATGACTTCTTGGCATATTCGTAATCAGAGTCTCCGGGAGGGCATTCGTCGAAAGCCATCATAATGTCCGCTCCGATGGTGCGTTCTATGTCCATTACCTTTTCGGGTGTAAAGACGTGTTTGCTACCATCGATGTGCGAACGGAACTCGGCACCTTCTTCACGCAGTTTGCGGATGCCTGCCAATGAAAACACCTGAAACCCTCCGCTATCCGTCAGCATAGGGCGGTCGAAGCCATTGAAACGGTGCAAACCGCCTGCTTTTTCAATCACATCTACCCCCGGACGAAGATATAAATGGTAAGTATTTCCTAAAATAATCTGAGCTTTGATGTCTTCTTTCAGCTCGGTTAAGTGTACTCCCTTTACACTCCCCAATGTTCCCACCGGCATAAAAATAGGGGTTTGTATCTCTCCGTGGTCGGTTGTTATAAGACCTGCGCGAGCATTGCTTTTTGCATCTGTATATTGTAGTTCGAAGGTCATTCTTTTGCGGCTTTCTTTATGGATAAATCGATCGCGTCCACTACTTTCTCTTTGGTTAGCGCAATGGCAAAAACTTCTTTTATATCGTTTACGTAATGGAAAGTCAGCCCTTTCAGGTAAATTTCCTCAATCTCATCTATATTCTTTTTATTCTCTGCGCTCATAATGATTTCCTTAATGCCCGCCCGTTTGGCTGCCAGAATCTTTTCTTTGATACCGCCCACCGGAAGAACCTTGCCTCTTAAGGTGATTTCACCGGTCATGGCAAGATTCGCCTTCACTTTTCGCTGCGTAAGGGCAGAAGCCAGCGAAGTCGCCATTGTGATTCCCGCCGACGGGCCGTCTTTAGGAATAGCGCCTTCGGGTACATGAATGTGAACATTCCAATTTTCAAAGATTGCTTCATCCAATCCTAAAATGGAAGCGTGCGCCTTAATGTATTCAAGCGCCAGCATCGCCGATTCCTTCATCACGTCTCCCAGATTTCCGGTTAGTGTAAGGCGTTCGCCTTTTCCACGGCTTAAGCTGGTTTCTACAAATAGAATTTCGCCACCTACGGCTGTCCAAGCCAATCCGGTCACCACGCCGGCATACTTGTTTCCTTGATACTTGTCTCTCGTATATTCCGGCGCGCCTAAAATGCCATATAAGTCGGAAGGCTTTATTTCCGATTTGGCGAAATAATTATCAGTCGCATATTGGCGTGCCGCCTTACGCAGGATTTTTCCTATTTTCTTTTCCAATCCGCGTACACCGCTTTCACGTGTGTATGATTCGATGATAACTTCGAGCGTGTTTTTCGGGATTTTGATATCCGTTTTCTTTAGTCCGTTAGCTTCCAATTCTTTCGGAACCAAATGCCTGCGGGCGATCTCAATTTTCTCTTCAGTGATATAGCCGCTTACTTCAATCAACTCCATACGGTCGAGCAGAGGGGCGGGAATCGTATTCAGGTTATTGGCTGTAGCAATAAACAGTACCTTGGAAAGATCGTAATCCACATCCAGGAAATTGTCATGGAAAGCCGTATTCTGTTCAGGGTCGAGTACCTCCAATAATGCCGATGACGGATCGCCTTGTCGGTCTGAGGTCACTTTATCTATTTCATCCAGAATAAACACGGGATTGGACGAGCCTGCCTTTATGAGGCTTTTGATAATCCGTCCTGGCATGGCGCCTATATATGTTTTGCGATGCCCTCGGATTTCGGCTTCATCGTGCACGCCTCCCAAAGACATGCGTACGTATTTCCGCTTCAGTGCTGCCGCAATAGACTTGCCAAGTGAGGTTTTACCTACACCCGGGGGGCCGTACAAGCAAATAATCGGCGATTTCATATCACCTTTCAGTTTAAGCACAGCCAGATGTTCCAGGATACGTTCTTTTACATTTTCCAGTCCATAATGGTCTTTGTTCAATGTTTTTTCAGCGTTTTTCAGATTCAGATTGTCCGTAGTGTAAACTCCCCATGGCAAATTCAGCATTGTTTGCAGATAGTTCAGTTGCACGCTGTAGTCAGGCGATTGCGGATGTGTGCGCTCAAGCTTGGCAAGCTCTTTAAGGAAAGTTGCTTTTACTTCGGCATTCCATTTCATTTTTTCCGCTTTTGCGCGCATCTCCTCAATTTCCTGCTCCTGTCCGCTTCCTCCTAATTCATCCTGAATGGTCTTTATCTGTTGCTGCAAGAAGTATTCCCGTTGCTGTTGGTCGATATCTTCACGCGCTCTCATCTGGATTGATGCTTTAATCTCCGCCAACTGTACTTCACGATTCAAAATTTCCAGTAAATGGTAAGTACGCTCTCTTAAAGAGTTAATGCTCAGCAACTCCATTTTTTCGTCTTTCTTGAACGGCATATTGGAGCAGATGAAGTTGATGAGGAACATTGAGTTTGTAATGTTCTTTATGGCAAAAGCCGAGTCTTGGTGCAATGTGTCAGACGACTTGATGAAACGTATCGTCAAATCCTTGCATGCTTCTACCAGTGCCTGAAACTCTTTGTCATCCTTGTCGGGAGCTTCTTCTTCCAAGAGTTCGATTTCGCCTTTCAGGTAAGGGGAATTCTCGGTGATGCTTTTCAAATGCAAGCGCTTTCTCCCTTGGAGAATGACTGTTGTCGTTTGATCGGGCATTTCCAATACACGCACAATGCGTCCTACTGTACCTATATGATGCAGGTCTTCCATTTTAGGATCTTCTATTTGTACGGCCCGTTGACATACCACTGCAATGTCTTTTTGTCCTTTTTCGGCATCATGTACCAGTTTCAAAGAAGATTTCCGTCCTACGGATATGGGTAAGAAAACTCCCGGAAACAAAACCATGTTGCGAAGAGGAAGAACCGGAAGAATTTCGCCGGAATTTATATTCACATCAAACGCATGCTCCTCATTTCCTTCGAAGTCCGCAATGAGCGAAAATGCATTATCGCCGCTGTCTTCCAATAAGTATTTTTCTTTCATTTGTTCGTTTTAATTAAAGTTTATGCTATAAATACGCATAAATCGGCTGCAAAGTTAGTTTATTCTGTTTAATAATTAAAATGCGTGCGGAATAAAAAGACAAAAACAATGCCAAAATATGAATAGACAGCAAATGCTTTTCATAATTATTATTTAATTTTGCCCGAATTAAGTCGAAAGAGCCTTGTTGGCAAAGGCGTTCATTATTGAAAAGCCTTCGGTATTTATAAGAGAGTAGATATGTCAAATCCTTTTTTTAAATTTAAACAATTTACGGTATGGCACGATAAATGTGCCATGAAAGTTGGTACGGACGGCGTGTTGTTGGGCGCGTGGACGCCTGTTGAAAACGCCCGTCGGATACTCGATATCGGCACAGGAACAGGGTTGGTTGCCCTGATGCTGACTCAACGAGCTTTGCCTGACACCGGTATCGTTGCCTTAGAGATTGATGAGCGTGCGGCAGAACAAGCGAAAGAAAATGTAAGCCGATCTCCTTGGAAGAGTAGGATAGAGGTAATCGCGAAAGATTTTAAGGAATACCGCACTGACGAAAAGTTTGATGTTATAGCATGCAATCCGCCTTATTTTGTAGAATCCTTGCATTGCCCCGATTCTTCACGGAGCATTGCCCGGCACAATCAGGCGTTGACTTATGAAGATTTATTGAAAGGTGTTTCCGGTTTATTGTCCGAAGAGGGAGTGTTTACCGTAGTGATTCCTGCTGATGTGGCGAAAAGAGTAAAAGAAATTGCCGACAAAGAGGGTTTGTATCCGGTTCGGCAACTATTTGTGATTACCAGACCGGGGGGAAGTCCAAAGCGAACGCTAATTTCTTTTTCTTATCACCGGCAAGAGTGTATTGTCGAAGAATTGCTTACGGAAGTCTCGCGCCATCAATATAGCAAAGAATATGTCGATTTAACTCGCATGTATTATTTAAATATGGATTGATGTGTGTATGGGTTTTTGTCTTTAAGATGTTTTTTCTTGCATTTGTGTATCATTTGGTTATTATAATCCGGTGAAATGAATTCTTTTGTGATATTTGTTTTAAAAGTGTTAACATAAAGATTGTTTTCTTGGATGATGGAATAAAAATGCATTATATTTGCAGCCACTAACAAGAAAAAAGAAATGATTATGAAGAAAAAATTATCTTATTGCTCTATTTTATCAGTGTTAATGATTATGTTGTCTGTAACTTTTGCAAGCTGTCAAAAAGATGATGATATACATGGGAATGCGCAGGTTCTGGTAAAAGTATTGAATGATGATGGTAGAATAGCAGCCGGTGAAGATGTAAAAATGTATGATGAGCAGACATATGCAAAGTTTCAAAAGAATAATAGAACCGAGCCTACTTTAAGACTGAGGACAAATGATGCGGGAATAGCTACTTTTGACCTGGACTACAGTTTTTGGTTCGGCACTAAAAAGCAGAGAACACTGATGTTTGTTGTGCAACATGGTTATGGTGATAACTATCAAATCTGGTCTAAAGGTGGAACTATCGATCCGGGGAAAAAAGAAAAACTGGAAATTAAGCTCACTCCTTTGAAGTACCCGCATAAATAAAGAATGAATATATAATAACAATGACCCGGCTTCCGTCGGGTCATTGTTATTATACACACGTTGTTATTCCGCTATCTTAATATGGACCTGTCCGGAGAAAGCTGTGTATTCTGTGACTGTTATTATTGTTTGTCTCTCACGGCTTCCAAAACAGGAAGGTTTGCTTCAGTAGGGATGTATATCACAGTCTTGTTATTGAGGTTATTCTGTTGTCGTACCCATAGATATTGGATGTATGCGGCAGTTATGCTTCCGTTCTCGATTTTTATAGCTTCCGCCGCACCTTTCGCACGTTCTATTTCTGCCTGAGCATTCAGTTTTTCGGCTTCCAGGTTCGCTTTGGCCTCTTCAATCTTGATTTTACGGTTTTGCTCAGCTTTAGCAAACTCTGCTCTCCCCGACATTTCTTGTTGCCAAACATTATAATACGGAACGGCAATAAATGCGCCAATGATAATCAATACCGCTAAAATACCCGTTAGTAAAATTGTTTTATTCATAATAGCATTAAGGGTTTTACAAAGCCTTCCCAAGGCTATTTGTTATTGATTCTGCAATGAAGCCAAAGGCTTGAAATATTTCGGTTTCTACTTGTACATTTCGGTTTCCTCCGGATAGTCGGCCTGTGAGCTTTAGTTATCAGAACTTTGGGCATGAAAAGCATTGGCCACTGACTTTTCGGATTGAATCCATATTTCGGCCTTTACTTAACAGGAATGCCTGTATGATCTGCGCGTTATATAAAAATGCTGATAGCTAAGTCATTTCAACTTAATTATCAGCATTCTCTTCTGTCGGGGTAGCGGGATTCGAACCCACGACCCCCTGCTCCCAAAGCAGGTGCGCTAACCGGACTGCGCTACACCCCGAGTCTGTATTTTTTATGTTTCTTTCTTTTGTAGTCGGGGTAGCGGGATTCGAACCCACGACCCCCTGCTCCCAAAGTAGGTGCGCTAACCGGACTGCGCTACACCCCGCTACTTTAAAAGCTCATATTTTCAAAGGCGGTGCAAAGATAAGGAGTCTTTTTTAATTAGCAATACACAAATAGATGTTTTTTGCCGATTTATTCACAAAATCCGGAAAAGAACGATCGGATAGGTGTTTATTTAAAGTGTTTATGCGGGATTCTTTTCCGGGTTTCTTTTTCAAACCATCTTTGGGGATATACAAAAGAGTTGGCTTCAATGCCTGAATAAGACTCTCAAATGGTGATTGATTTATATACAATGCAAAGTAGAAGTATGGAAATAAATAGACCTACTCTTCTGAAAATGTGATAGGAGAGTAGGTCTATTATATGTTTTCTGCTTTGTTTACAGCAAGTCCAATGCTTTAAAACATTTGGTTAATTTCTCTACGGCACGGTCTATTTGTTCTTTGGTATGAGTGGCCATCAGAGCTACGCGAACCAAAGTATCTTGGGGCGCGCATGCCGGCGGAATAACAGGGTTTATAAATACTCCTTCATCAAAGGCAAGTTTCGTGACAATGAATGTTTTCTCTGTATCGCGCACGTAAAGCGGGATGATCGGAGACTCTGTAGCACCAATCTCGAAACCCGCCTCGCGGAACCGCTTCAAAGCATAGTTGGTGGCATCCCACAGAGCCTGCAACCTTTCCGGTTCGTTCTGTATGATGTGGAGGGCCTCTAAAGCAGCAGCTGTGGCCGCCGGAGTATTGGAAGCACTGAATATGTACGTACGGGCATTGTGGCGCAGCCAATTGATGATGGATGAATCGGCGGCAATGAATCCCCCGATAGAAGCCAACGATTTGCTGAATGTACCCATGATTAAGTCTACTTCATCCGTCAGACCGAAATGATCACAGACTCCGCGTCCCTGTTTTCCGAAAACTCCCAAACCGTGAGCTTCGTCCACCATGATTGTTGCGTTGTATTTGTGCTTCAGGCGTACTATTTCCGGCAAATTGGCCAAATCTCCTTCCATCGAGAAAACACCGTCTACAATAATCAGTTTTACAGAGTCGGGATTACATCTTTGGAGCTGTTTTTCCAGATCCGCCATGTCGTTGTGTTTGTACTTCAACTGCTGGGAAAAGGAAAGACGCCGGCCGTCTACAATGGAAGCATGGTCCCGATCGTCACAAATGATATAATCATTGCGATCGGTCAGGCAAGGAATGACTCCGGAATTTACGGTAAAGCCTGTTGAAAAACAAAGCGCTTCATCCTTTCCTACAAATGCTGCCAACTCTTTTTCCAACTGAACATGAAGATCGAGCGTACCGTTCAGGAAACGTGAGCCGGCACAACCGGAACCATACTTACGCATAGCCTGAATCCCCGCTTCGATGACCCTCTCGTCTCCGGTAAGACCGGTATATGCATTTGAGCCGAACATTAGTACTTCGTGTCCGCCCATTTCAACTTCTGTCCCTTGTTTTCCTTCTATTTCCCGGAAATATGGGTAAACGCCCTTTGCCATAAACTGTTGTGGCAGGTTGTACTTAGCTAACTTCTCTTGTAATAATCCCATGAATTATATATTATTATACTCATTATCAGTTTTTTCTCTGAAGTCCCTATATCCTTTTTCTTAACAGGCATTTAAAACAGGGGGCAAAGATAACAAATTTTGCTTTTGCCTGTTCTTTTTAAGAGAAAAAAGTTGTTTCCATTATGATTCGCCCCTTTTGATGGAATAATTTTTCATATATTTGTATTACCTTTGTTGTTTATATTGTAGAGAAATGAATCATCATGAGTAAAAGCATGAAGAAAATAATATTTATCGTCAATCCTATTTCCGGCACTCAAAATAAAGAGGCAATGCTTAATTTGCTGGATGTAAAAATGGATAAGACGAAATTCTGTTGGAAAGTGGTGTATACGGAAAGAGCCGGTCATGCTACAGAAATCGCCGCCAAGGCTGCGGAAGAGAAAACAGATATTGTGGTAGCCGTAGGGGGAGACGGAACCATCAATGAGATATCCCGTTCTCTAGTCCATACCGATACTGCTTTGGGAATTATTCCGTGCGGTTCGGGAAACGGGCTTGCGCGACATTTACATATCCCGATGGACGCGAAAAAAGCATTGGATGTATTGAACGGAGGTCTTTTGAATACGATTGACTATGGAAAGATCAACGGGACCCCTTTCTTCTGTACCTGCGGAGTGGGATTCGACGCTTTTGTGAGTTTAAAGTTCGCTCATGCCGGAAAACGGGGGGTGCTGACTTATCTCGAAAAAACGCTGCTGGAGAGCCTGACCTATCAGCCCGAAACGTATGAATTGGAAACAGAAGACGGAGTTTCCAAGTACAAAGCTTTTCTCATTGCCTGCGGAAACGCGTCGCAGTATGGCAATAATGCGTATATTGCCCCTCAGGCAACTTTGACCGACGGATTGCTCGATGTGACGATATTGGAGCCGTTCACCGTTTTAGACGTTCCTGCTCTGGCCTTCCAGCTATTCAACAAAACTATCGACCAGAACAGCCGCATTAAAACTTTCCGTTGCCGGAAATTATGTATCCGTAGAACTGCTCCGGGCGTGGCGCATTTCGACGGTGACCCGATGCAGACTGAGGCCGATATAAATATAGAAGTGATCCCAAAAGGGCTGCATGTGGTCGTGCCTGAAGAGAAAAAAGTAAAGAAGAATGGTACGAATGTTCTTCAGAAAGCACAGGAGTATGTGGATGAGCTCAAGCTTCTTAACGAGGCTATTGTAGATAACATTACAGATAAAAATAAGAAAATCTTGAAAAAGTTCACAAAGAAAGATTGAAAATAAATACCGGATTCTGATTTATTGTGTACTTTTGCGCACCGCTATAAAATATCATAAAAATAAGAAATATGTTCAGAACGCACACATGTGGGGAACTGAGAATCTCCGATGTAAACAAGCAGGTTACACTCTCGGGTTGGATACAGCGCAGCCGTAAAATGGGAGGAATGACCTTTGTCGATCTTCGCGATCGTTATGGTATCACTCAATTGGTTTTTAATGAAGAAGTAAATGCTGAGCTTTGCGAACGCGCCAACAAGCTGGGGCGTGAGTTTGTCATTCAGGTTACCGGAATCGTGAACGAGCGTTTCAGCAAAAATTCGAATATACCTACCGGAGATATTGAAATAATCGTTTCCGAGTTGAATGTGCTGAATACGGCGTTAACGCCTCCGTTTACCATTGAAGATAATACAGACGGCGGCGATGATATCCGTATGAAATACCGTTATCTGGACCTTCGCCGGAGCACCGTACGCTCTAATCTGGAATTGCGCCATAAGATGACGATCGAGGTCCGCAAGTATCTCGACAGCATGGGCTTCATCGAGGTGGAAACTCCGGTATTGATCGGCTCTACACCCGAAGGTGCGCGCGACTTCGTCGTACCTTCGCGCATGAATCCGGGGCAATTCTACGCACTTCCGCAATCGCCGCAAACGCTGAAGCAGTTGCTGATGGTTTCCGGCTTCGACCGTTATTTCCAGATAGCCAAATGTTTTCGCGACGAAGATTTGCGTGCCGACCGACAACCTGAGTTCACGCAGATAGACTGTGAAATGAGTTTCGTGGAACAAGAGGATATTATCACCACTTTCGAGGGAATGGCGAAACACTTATTCAAGACTCTCCGGGGCATTGAATTGGCTGAACCGTTCCAACGTATCTCATGGGCGGACGCGATGAAGTATTACGGAAGCGATAAACCCGACCTGCGTTTCGGCATGAGATTCGTGGAATTGATGGATATTATGAAAGGTCATGGGTTCTCCGTTTTCGATAATGCCGCGTATATCGGCGGTATCTGCGCCGAAGGAGCCGCGACTTATACCCGTAAGCAACTGGATGCTTTGACAGACTTTGTGAAAAGGCCTCAGATTGGCGCCAAGGGAATGGTTTATGCTCGTGTGGAATCCGACGGAACCGTGAAATCGAGTGTCGATAAATTCTATACTCAGGAGGTTTTGCAGCAAATGAAAGAAGCATTCGGAGCCAAGCCCGGCGACCTGATCCTCATTCTTTCGGGAGACGACGTGATGAAAACGCGGAAACAGTTGAACGAACTCCGTCTGGAAGTCGGCAATCAGCTGGGATTGCGCGATAAAAACAAGTTTGCCTGCCTGTGGGTGGTCGACTTCCCCATGTTCGAATGGAGTGAAGAGGAAGGACGCCTGATGGCAATGCACCACCCGTTCACGCATCCGAAAGAAGAAGATATCCCGTTGCTCGACACCAATCCGGCGGCAGTGCGCGCCGACGCTTACGACATGGTAATCAATGGCGTGGAAGTAGGAGGGGGATCCATTCGTATCCACGACGCCAATTTGCAGGCAAAAATGTTCGAGATATTAGGTTTTACCCCCGAAAAAGCACAGGCACAATTCGGATTCCTGATGAACGCGTTTAAGTATGGAGCGCCTCCTCATGGCGGTTTGGCGTATGGACTCGACCGTTGGGTTTCTTTATTTGCCGGTTTGGATTCCATCCGCGACTGTATCGCGTTCCCGAAGAACAACTCCGGACGGGATGTGATGTTGGACGCTCCGTCCGAAATCGATCCTTCCCAACTTGAAGAGCTGAATCTGGTTGTCGATCTTAAAGAAGAGAAGTAAACGATGAGAAAGAATCGTTTTCTTTATAACACTACCCTGTCACTTATAAGCAACCTGCTGTTGGTGATGGGGTGCTTTATTCTCTGCCGGATCGTATTTATCGCGGAGAATTACGGCGCATTCTCCGACTTGAGCATGGCACGCCTTCGGAGCATGTTCGGAGGAGGGCTGCTGTTCGACACCTCCGCCATCATCTATACCAATCTGCTTTATATCTTCCTGATGCTGATTCCTTTGCATTTCAAGGAGCATGCTGTCTATCAGAAAGTGACAAAAGGAATTTTTGTCATTACCAACCTGATAGCCATTGTCATGAATCTGATGGATACCGTCTACTTTCAATATACCCACCGTAGGACAACGGCTTCCGTTTTCAGCGAATTTAAGCATGAAGGCAATCTCGGAGGAATCATTGGTACGGAACTGTTGAACCATTGGTATCTGACGTTGCTGGCCATTGCCTTCGGTTACGCGTTGTTCAAGCTGTATCGTAAGCCGGAAGAAGTGCGCATAAAGTCTTTTCCGCTGTATTATGCCGTGCATTTGTTCACATTCGCGGCAAGTATCTATCTGTGTGTCGGGGGTATGCGCGGCGGTTTTACGGGCATGGTGCGCCCCATTACCATCAGCAACGCCAATAAATATGTAGACCGGCCCATAGAAACCGGCATCGTGCTGAACACTCCTTTCTCTATTTACCGTACTTTCGGCAAGAAGCCGTTTAAAGTTCCTGCTTACTTCGACAAAGAAAAAATGGAAGCGCTGTACACTCCGGTGCACCTGCCTTCCGATTCTGCGGAATTCCGTCCGCTGAATGTGGTTGTCTTCATCCTCGAAAGTTTCAGTAAAGAGAATAGCGGTTTCCTGAACCGCGAAGCGGATAACGGAACCTATCAGGGGTTTACTCCTTTCCTCGATTCTTTGATGGCAGAGGGGCTTACCTTTAAGTATTCTTTCTCCAACGGAATGAAAAGCATCGATGGAATGCCTTCCGTTCTGTCGGGAATCCCCATGTTTGTAGAACCTTTCTTCCTGACTCCGGCTTCGCTGAACACCGTGTCCAGCATCGGCGGAGAACTCAGTAAGAAGGGATATTATACCGCTTTCTTCCATGGAGCCGATAACGGTTCGATGGGGTTCGAAGCTTACGCGCGTACTGCCGGTTTCCCGCACTACTACGGTCGCACGGAATACAACAAAGCCAATCCGGGAAACGACGATTTCGACGGTCATTGGGGGATTTGGGACGAAAAGTTCTTTCAGTTCTATGCCAACACTTTGTCGACTTTCCGGCAGCCGTTCGCCACTGCATTATTCAGCTTATCCTCACATCATCCGTTTGCCGTCCCGGCAGAGTATGAAGGGGCATTCCCGAAGGGAAACAAGCCCATTCGCCAATGTATCGCATACACCGATCACTCTCTAAAGCTGTTTTTTGAAAAAGCATCCAAAGAGGCGTGGTACAAAAATACGCTGTTTGTGTTTACCGCCGATCACACCAACTCTCCGGAACGTCCGGAATATGAAACGGAATGCGGGCTTTTTTCCGTTCCGGTGGTCTTCTATCATCCGGGAAGCAACCTGAAAGGATTCAGAGAAGATGTGATTGCCCAGCAGATAGATATCATGCCTACGGTATTGGGATACTTGGGATACGACAGACCTTATGTATCTTTCGGGTGCGATTTGCTGCGCACTCCGCCGGAAGAGACGTATGCGGTAAATTACATTAACGGAATCTACCAGTTTTTCAAGGGTGATTATCTGTTGCAGTTCGACGGGCAGAAGCCGGTGGCCTTGTATGCTTTTAAAACCGACAAGCTGCTGAAAGACAATTTACTGGGTAAAGTCGCGGCGCAACAGCCGATGGAGGAGGAGTTGAAAGCAATCATCCAGCAATATATGACGAGAATGAATGCCGACGAACTCATTGTAAAGTAAAAGGGAGGGCTTAAAAGAGACGCCATGCAAACAGGGCTTTGAAACCAAACATCATGATGTTTGGTTTCAAAGCCCGCCGCCTTTTTTTCAAAGCCCGCCGCCTTTTTTTCAAAGCCCGCCGCCTTTTTTTCAAAGCCCGCCGCCTTTTTTTCAAAGCCC